>CAYPXI010000001.1:0-153591 GCA_964414655.1 uncultured Flavobacterium sp.
AAACCATCAAAGCTCACGTTCCATTATCTGAAATGTTTGGTTATGTAACTACATTAAGAACACTTTCTTCTGGTAGAGCAACTTCTACAATGGAATTTTCACACTACGAACAAACTCCTTCAAATATTTCTGAAGAAGTAATCAAAAAAGCAAAAGGTAACGCTTAATTTTTAACAAGATGAGTCAAAAAATTAGAATAAAATTAAAGTCTTACGATCACATGTTGGTAGACAAGTCTGCTGAAAAGATTGTAAAAACTGTAAAAAGTACAGGTGCAGTAGTAACTGGTCCAATTCCGTTACCAACTCACAAAAAGATTTTTACTGTATTACGTTCTCCACACGTTAACAAAAAATCAAGAGAGCAATTTGAAGTAAGTTCTTACAAGAGATTGTTAGACATCTACAGTTCTTCTTCAAAAACTATTGATGCTCTAATGAAATTAGAGTTACCAAGTGGTGTAGAAGTAGAAATCAAAGTTTAAGTTTTAGATCAGTAAATGTGAATAGTAATTGGTTGCACACTAATTGCTATTCACTATTTACTTGTCTCTTTTTAATAATAATCAATAAATAATAATTATGTCTGGGTTAATTGGAAGAAAAATCGGCATGACCAGTATTTTCGATGAGAACGGGAAAAATATTCCTTGTACTGTAATCGAAGCTGGGCCTTGTGTCGTTACCCAAGTCAGAACCAAAGAGGTTGACGGGTATGAAGCTCTTCAACTTGGTTTCGATGACAAAACAGAAAAACATGCTACTAAAGCTGATTTAGGTCACTTTAAAAAAGCGGGTACTTCTGCTAAGAAAAAAGTCGTTGAATTCCAAGGATTTGAAGAAGAGTACAAATTAGGTGATAATATCACTGTGGATGTATTCAGCGAAGGTGAATTTGTGGATGTACAAGGTGTATCCAAAGGTAAAGGTTTTCAAGGTGTTGTTAAACGTCACGGATTTGGTGGAGTTGGACAATCAACACATGGTCAACACAACCGTCTAAGAGCACCAGGTTCTGTAGGAGCGTCTTCTTATCCGTCTAGAGTATTCAAAGGAATGCGTATGGCTGGAAGAATGGGAGGCGAAAATGTTAAAGTACAAAATCTTAGAGTTTTAAAAGTAGTTTCTGAAAAGAATTTACTTGTAGTTAAAGGAGCAATTCCTGGACACAAAAACTCTTATGTAATCATTCAGAAGTAATGGAAGTAAAAGTTTTAGATATCAACGGAAAAGAAACTGGAAGAAAAGTACAACTTTCGGATTCAGTATTTGGTATAGAGCCAAATAATCACGCAGTGTATCTTGATGTTAAGCAATACTTAGCGAATCAAAGACAAGGAACTCACAAAGCTAAAGAAAGAGCTGAAGTTGCTGGTAGTACACGCAAGATTAAAAAACAAAAAGGAACGGGTACTGCACGTGCAGGTAGCGCAAAAAGCCCTGTTTTCAAAGGTGGTGGAACAATATTCGGACCAAGACCAAGAAGCTATTCTTTCAAATTGAACAAAAACTTAAAGCGTTTAGCTCGTAAATCGGCTTTCTCTTTAAAAGCAAAAGAAAACAATTTGGTAGTAGTTGAAGATTTTACTTTTGATACTCCTAGTACTAAAAAATTCATTTCATTTTTAGGTGCTTTAGGATTAGAAAATAAAAAATCTTTAATAGTGTTGGGTGATACAAATAAAAATGTATATTTGTCGTCACGTAATTTACAAGCTTCAAACGTAGTAACTAACTCAGAATTAAGCACTTATGCAATTTTAAATGCAAATAATTTAGTGCTTTTAGAGGGTTCTTTAGAAGGAATTGAAGAAAATTTAAGCAAGTAATAGGCCATGAGTATCATAATTAAACCTATAATTACTGAAAAAATAACCAAAGAAAGTGAAATTTCAAATCGCTTTGGTTTTGTTGTGGATAGAAGAGCTAATAAAATACAAATTAAGAATGCTATCGAAGCAGCTTATGGAGTAAATATTGTAGCGATTAACACAATGAATGTAAGACCAGATCGATCAACTAAATACACTAAAAGTGGTTTAATCAGTGGAAAGACAGCTGCTTACAAAAAAGCAATTGTACAAGTACAAGAAGGAGAAACAATCGATTTTTACAACAATATCTAGAATTAAAAGATGTCAGTAAGAAAATTAAAACCTATTACCCCGGGTCAGCGTTTTAGAGTTGTGAATGGTTTTGACGCCATCACGACTGATAAGCCGGAGCGCTCTTTGTTAGCACCGAAAAAAAACTCAGGAGGTAGAAATAGTCAAGGAAAAATGACCATGCGTTATACAGGCGGTGGTCACAAACAAAAGTATCGTATCATTGATTTTAAAAGAACTAAAGCGGGTATTCCAGCTACAGTAAAATCAATTGAGTACGATCCAAACAGAACGGCTTTTATCGCATTACTTTGGTATGCCGATGGAGAAAAAACGTATATTATTGCTCAAAATGGTTTACAAGTTGGGCAAACTGTTGTGTCTGGTGAAGATGCAGCTCCAGAAATTGGAAACTCATTGCCTTTAAGCAAAATTCCTCTTGGAACTGTAATTTCGTGTATTGAATTGCGTCCAGGTCAAGGTGCGACTATTGCTCGTAGTGCTGGAACATTTGCTCAATTAATGGCGAGAGACGGAAAATATGCTACAATCAAAATGCCTTCAGGTGAAACAAGATTAATTTTGTTGACTTGTACGGCTACTATTGGTGCAGTTTCGAATTCTGACCACCAATTGATTGTATCTGGTAAAGCAGGTAGAAGCAGATGGTTAGGAAGAAGACCAAGAACAAGACCAGTTGCAATGAACCCTGTTGATCACCCAATGGGTGGTGGAGAAGGACGTTCTTCTGGAGGTCACCCACGCTCTAGAAAAGGCCTTCCTGCTAAAGGGTATAGAACTCGTTCTAAAGTTAACCCGAGTAATAAGTATATTGTTGAACGCAGAAAGAAATAATTAGATAGACATGGCACGTTCATTAAAAAAAGGACCTTTTGTACACTATAAATTAGATAAAAAAGTTCAAGAAAACATCGCCGGTGGAAATAAAGGAGTGGTTAAGACTTGGTCTAGAGCTTCTATGATTACACCCGATTTCGTAGGACAAACTATCGCAGTTCACAATGGTCGTCAATTTGTTCCAGTGTATGTAACTGAGAACATGGTAGGACACAAATTAGGAGAATTTTCACCAACAAGATCGTTCAGAGGTCACGCTGGAGCAAAAAATAAAGGTAAAAAATAAGAAGCAATGGGAGTTCGTAAAAGAGAAACAGCAGATGCGAGAAAAGAGGCTAATAAGTCGATTGCTTTCGCGAAATTGAATAACTGCCCTACTTCACCTAGAAAAATGCGCTTAGTAGCAGACTTGGTAAGAGGTCAGAAAGTGGAAAGAGCTTTAAATATTTTAAGATTTAGCTCAAAAGAAGCTTCACGCAAATTAGAAAAACTATTATTATCGGCTATCAACAACTGGGAGCAAAAGAATAGTGATGGTAATGTAGCAGAAGCAGGCTTATTTGTTAAAACAATCACTGTTGATGGTGGAATGATGTTAAAAAGACTTCGTCCAGCTCCACAAGGAAGAGCACACAGAATTAGAAAACGTTCTAACCACGTTACTATCGTATTAGGACAATTAGATAACACACAAAGTAATTAATAAACAGTATGGGACAAAAGACAAATCCAATTGGAAATCGCCTTGGTATCATTAGAGGATGGGATTCAAACTGGTATGGTGGTAATGACTACGGTGATAAAATCGCTGAAGATTACAAAATCAGAAAGTACATCCACGCTCGTTTATCAAAAGCTAGTGTATCAAAAGTAATCATCGAGAGAACTTTGAAACTTGTAACCGTTACTATCACTACTGCTCGACCTGGTATCATTATCGGGAAAGGTGGTCAAGAGGTAGACAAGTTGAAAGAAGAACTTAAGAAAATTACAGACAAAGAGGTTCAAATTAACATCTTTGAAATTAAAAGACCTGAGTTAGATGCTTATTTAGTTGCAACAAGTATCGCTCGTCAAATTGAAAGTCGTATTTCATACAGAAGAGCTATTAAAATGGCTATCGCAGCAGCAATGCGTATGAATGCTGAAGGTATCAAAGTGATGATTTCGGGTCGTTTGAATGGTGCTGAAATGGCACGTTCTGAAATGTTCAAAGAAGGTAGAATTCCTCTATCAACTTTCAGAGCCGACATCGACTATGCTTTAGGAGAAGCTCATACTACCTATGGTAGAATGGGTATCAAAGTATGGATCATGAAAGGTGAAGTTTACGGAAAACGTGATTTATCTCCACTTGTTGGAATGGATAAAAAACAAGCTTCTGCAGGTAAAGGTGGTGATGCTCCAAGAGGAGGAAAACCAAATGGTAAATCAAACCCTCGTAAAAGAAAGTAATTTTTTAAATTAAAGAAAAATGTTACAGCCTAAAAGAACAAAATACCGTAAGGTACAAAAAGGTAGAATGAAAGGTTTGGCTCAAAGAGGTCATATGCTTTCTAGCGGAATGTTCGGAATCAAATCAATGGATTCAGCATTTTTAACTTCTCGTCAAATTGAAGCAGCTCGTATCGCAGCAACTCGTTTTATGAAAAGAGAAGGTCAATTATGGATCAATATTTTTCCAGACAAGCCTATCACTAAGAAGCCTCTTGAAGTACGTATGGGTAAAGGTAAAGGAGCAGTTGAGTATTGGGCTGCTGTTGTTAAACCCGGAAGAATTATGTTTGAAGTTGGAGGTGTTCCTTTGGCGGTTGCTAAAGAAGCATTGCGTTTAGCCGCTCAAAAACTTCCAGTTAAAACTAAGTTTGTTGTTGCTAGAGATTTCGAAGCATAATATCAAGAAAATTATGAAACAATCAGAAATTATTGGTCTGTCTACAGCTGAGTTACAAGAGAAACTTAGTCAGTTAAAAAAAACATATGCCGACTTAAGAACGGCTCACGCGATTTCACCAATCCAAAACCCATTGCAAATTAAATTTGTAAGAAGATCGGTAGCAAGATTGGTAACTGAATTAAGCAAAAGAGAACTATAATCTCGCTGAAAAGATGGAAAAAAGAAATTTAAGAAAAGAAAGAATTGGTGTTGTAACCAGTAACAAAATGGAAAAATCTATTGTTGTTTCTGAAACTCGTAGAGTAAAACACCCATTATACGGTAAGTTCGTGTTAAAAACTAAAAAATACGTTGCACACGACGAAACAAACGACTGTAACATTGGCGATACAGTAAAGATCATGGAAACACGACCTTTATCAAAATCAAAATGTTGGAGATTAGTTGAAATCATTGAAAGAGCGAAATAGTTATGGTACAACAGGAATCAAGATTAAAAGTAGCAGATAACACAGGAGCAAAAGAAGTTTTGACTATCCGTGTTTTAGGAGGAACGAAACGTCGTTATGCCTCTGTTGGAGATAAAATTGTAGTTTCAATTAAAGACGCAACACCAAACGGAAACGTGAAAAAAGGTGCTGTATCAACTGCAGTTGTTGTACGTACCAAAAAAGAAGTGAGAAGAGCTGATGGATCTTATATCAGATTTGACGATAACGCATGTGTATTGTTGAATGCTGCTGGTGAAATGAGAGGAACTCGTGTTTTTGGTCCGGTTGCCAGAGAACTTCGTGAAAAACAATTCATGAAAATTGTATCATTAGCACCTGAAGTGCTTTAATTCGATTAATGATGACAAAGTTAAAAATCAAAACTGGAGACGTTGTAAGAGTTATTGCTGGAGACCATAAAGGTGCTGAAGGTAAAGTTCTTAAAGTTGACCGTGAGAATAATAAAGCGATTGTTGAAGGTACTAATATGGTTTCAAAACACACGAAACCAAGTGCAAAAAAACCTCAAGGCGGAATCGTAAAGAAAGAAGCTCCTATTCATATTTCAAACTTGTCTTTGATAGATCCAAAATCTAAAAAAGCAACTAAAGTAGGTATGAAAACTGAAGGAGATAAGAAAGTAAGATTTTCAAAAAAATCTAATCAAGTATTATAGTTATGGCATATATACCTAGACTAAAGGAAGAGTATAAGAGTAGAGTAATTGCTGCTCTTAAAGAAGAGTTCGGCTACAAAAATGTAATGCAAGTTCCTAAATTGGAAAAAATTGTTATTAGCCGTGGAGTAGGTGCAGCTGTGTCTGATAAAAAATTAGTGGACTACGCAGTAGAAGAACTAACAAAAATTACAGGTCAAAAAGCAGTAGCAACTATCTCTAAAAAAGACGTAGCGTCATTCAAACTAAGAAAAGGAATGCCGATTGGTGCTAAAGTAACGCTTAGAGGTGAAAGAATGTATGAGTTTTTAGATCGACTTATTACTTCAGCTTTGCCACGTGTTAGAGATTTTAGCGGAATTAAGTCAACTGGTTTTGACGGTAGAGGTAACTATAACTTAGGTGTTTTGGAGCAAATCATTTTCCCAGAAATTGATATTGATAAAGTAAACAAAATATCAGGTATGGACATTACTTTTGTTACTACTGCAAAAACAGATACAGAAGCAAAATCATTATTAGCAGAATTAGGTTTACCTTTTAAAAAGAATTAAGATATGGCTAAAGAATCAATGAAAGCCCGCGAGGTGAAAAGACAAAAAACGGTAGAAAAATACGCTGAAAAAAGAAAGGCTTTATTAGAAGCTGGAGATTATGAAGGCCTACAAAAATTACCGAAAAATGCTTCACCAGTTCGTTTACACAATCGTTGTAAATTAACAGGAAGACCAAGAGGGTATATGCGTCAATTCGGTATTTCACGTGTAACTTTTCGTGAAATGGCTAACCAAGGATTAATTCCAGGTGTAAAAAAAGCTAGCTGGTAGTTAGTATATTTCAGCAGATAATTGTACATTTGCCGGATTTTTGCCGGTAACGTGCAATTATCTGCTTTAAAATAAGAGTTTAATGGCTTCAGGTTCAGTAGAATAGTTCTGTTGAAAACCGTTGCCACAATTTAATAAATATGTATACAGATCCAATTGCAGATTATCTTACGAGAGTTAGAAATGCAGTGAGAGCTAACCACAAAGTGGTAGAGGTTCCAGCATCTAACTTGAAAAAAGAAATCACAAAAATTTTATTTGATCAAGGGTATATCTTAAGCTACAAATTTGATGATAGTACTGTTCAAGGTACAATCAAAATCGCTCTAAAGTATGATAAAGATACTAAAGAGTCTGTAATTAAAGATATCCAAAGAATTAGTAAACCAGGTTTACGTAAGTACGCAGGTGCTTCAAAGTTGCCTAGAATCCTTAACGGATTAGGTATTGCTATTGTTTCTACTTCAAAAGGTTTGATGACAGGAAAACAAGCTAAGCAATTAAATGTAGGTGGAGAAGTAATTTGTTACGTATACTAAAAAACAGTTAAACAATGTCAAGAATAGGTAAAAATCCAATTTCAATTCCTGCAGGTGTTACTGTTGATGTTAACGATAACACAGTTACTGTAAAAGGAAAATTAGGTCAACTTACGCAAGATTACGCAGATGTAACAGTGAAAGTTGAAGAAGGTCAAGTAGTTGTTGAAAGACCTTCTGATAGCAAAGATCATAGATCGAAACACGGATTGTATCGTGCCTTAATCAATAACATGATTACAGGTGTGTCAACAGGTTTCACAAATGAATTAGAATTAGTAGGTGTAGGATATAGAGCATCTAATCAAGGTCAAAAACTTGATTTAGCTTTAGGTTTTTCTCATAATATCGTTTTAGAAGTGGCTCCAGAAGTTACTTTAGAAACTATTTCTGAAAAAGGTAAAAACCCTATCGTAAAACTTACATCATATGACAAACAACTTTTAGGTCAAATTACGGCTAAAATTAGAGGTTTCCGTAAACCAGAACCATACAAAGGAAAAGGTATCAAGTTTGTAGGAGAAGAGTTAAGAAGAAAAGCAGGTAAATCAGCTTAAAAATTAAGATTATGTCATTATCAAAATCTGAAAGAAGACAAAGAATCAAGTTTAGAATTAGAAAGATTGTTAGTGGTACTGCTACTAAACCAAGACTTTCGGTATTCAGAAGTAATAAAGAAATCTACGCCCAACTTATTGACGATGTCAATGGAGTTACATTGTTAGCTGCCTCATCAAGAGATAAAGGAGTTAACTTGTCTGGAACAAACGTAGAGGTTGCAACTGAAGTAGGTAAACTTGTTGCTGAAAAAGCGTTAAAAGCTGGGATTGACACTGTAACTTTCGATAGAGGAGGTTATTTATATCACGGACGTATTAAATCATTAGCAGAAGGCGCTAGAGCAGCTGGACTTAAATTCTAAGAAATTATGTATCATAAATACAAAAACGTAGAGTTAGTAAAACCGAGCGGTCTTGAATTAAAAGATCGTTTAGTAAGTGTAAATCGTGTTACCAAAGTAACAAAAGGAGGAAGAGCTTTTGGCTTTTCTGCTATTGTTGTTGTAGGTGATGAAAACGGAGTAGTTGGACACGGATTAGGAAAATCTAAAGATGTTTCTGAAGCTATTGCAAAAGCAGTAGAAGATGCAAAGAAAAACTTGGTTAGAATTCCTTTAAGTGGTCAATCTGTTCCTCACGAACAAAAGGGTAAATTTGGTGGAGCACGTGTATTCTTAATGCCTGCATCTCATGGTACAGGAGTTATTGCTGGTGGTGCTGTTCGTTCAGTACTTGAATCAGTTGGTATTCACGATGTATTATCAAAATCTCAGGGATCATCTAACCCACATAACGTGGTAAAAGCAACTTTTGACGCATTACTTCAAATGAGAAGTGCTGTCACAGTTGCTAAACAAAGAGGTGTTTCTTTAGAAAAAGTATTTAAAGGTTAATTCAAGGAAAAATGGCAAAGATTATAGTAAAACAAGTAAGAAGTCAAATTAATTGTCCTCAAACACAAAAGAGAACTTTAGTGGCTTTAGGTCTAAAAAGACTAGGACAAACTGTTGAGCATGATGCTTCTACAACTATCCTTGGAATGGTAAATAAAGTAAAACACTTAGTTTCTGTAGAAGAAGCTAAATAATAGCAATAAACTATGAATTTAAGTAACTTACAACCAGCAGAAGGTTCTACACACAACCAAAACAAAAGAGTAGGTAGAGGAGAAGGATCAGGTAAAGGCGGAACTGCTGCAAGAGGTCACAAAGGAGCTAAATCTCGTTCAGGATATTCTAAAAAGATCGGTTTTGAAGGTGGACAAATGCCACTTCAAAGACGTGTTCCTAAATTTGGATTTAAAAACATTAATAGAGTAGAATATCAAGGTGTTAATCTTGATACACTTCAATCATTAGTCGACAACGGAATTGTTACTGATACTGTTGATTTTTCAGTATTAGTTGGTGCTCGTTTGGCCACTAAAAATGAGCTTGTAAAAGTTTTAGGTAGAGGTGAATTAAAATCAAAATTAAAAGTAACAGCTCACAAATTTACAGCAACTGCAAAAGCAGCTATTGAAGCAGCTGGCGGTGAAGCAGTAACATTATAATTTTCTGACTATATGAAGAATTTTATCGAATCATTAAAAAATGTTTGGAAAATTGAAGAACTAAAGAATAGAATTCTTATTACTTTAGGGTTACTTCTTGTTTACCGATTTGGTTCTCACGTTACCCTTCCAGGTATCGATGCAACTCAATTGGCTAATTTACAAGGACAAACTAAAGATGGAATTGGTTCTATTCTTGATATGTTTACAGGTGGTTCATTCTCAAAGGCTTCTATTTTTGCCTTGGGGATTATGCCATACATATCAGCTTCAATCGTCGTACAATTAATGGGTATTGCTATTCCGTATTTGCAAAAATTGCAAAAAGATGGTGAAAGTGGTAGAAAAAAAATCAACCAAATTACACGTTGGTTGACTATTGGTATCACTTTACTACAAGGACCAAGCTACATCTACAACTTGTACAGAACAATTCCAGATAGTGCCTTTTTATTAGGGTCAGATTCATTTCCATTCTTATTTTCATCAGTATTAATCTTAACTACTGGAACAATTTTTGCCATGTGGTTGGGTGAGAAAATTACAGATAAAGGTATTGGGAATGGTATTTCACTTTTAATTATGGTGGGAATTTTAGCAAGACTTCCACAATCTTTAATACAAGAATTTACTTCTAGAGTAACTAATAATAATGGTGGTATAATGTTGTTAGCCATTGAAGTTATAGTTTGGCTATTAGTAATAATAGCTTGTGTATTATTGGTAATGGCTATTAGAAAAATTCCTGTACAATACGCTCGCAGAACTACTGCAGGTGATTTTGAACAAGATATGATGGGTGGTAACAGACAGTGGATTCCATTAAAGTTAAATTCTGCAGGTGTTATGCCTATCATTTTTGCGCAAGCAATTATGTTCATTCCCGCAGCATTAGCTGGTCTTTCTAAGTCAGAAACCTCTCAATCTATTGCAGGTGCATTTAGTAATATGTTTGGTGTATGGTACAATTTAGTTTTTGCATTGTTAATCATCATCTTTACTTTTTTCTACACTGCTATCACTGTTCCAACTAATAAAATGGCAGATGATTTAAAAAGAAGCGGTGGCTTTATACCAGGTGTTAAACCAGGTGTTGAAACTTCTGATTTCTTAGATAAAGTTATGTCATTAATTACTTTCCCAGGTGCATTATTCTTAGCTTTAATTGCTGTGTTCCCAGCTTTAATTGTTAATATCGGTGTGCAACAATCATGGGCAATGTTCTATGGCGGAACTTCTTTAATCATTATGGTTGGAGTTGCAATTGATACTATTCAACAAATTAATTCGTATCTGTTGAATAAACATTATGATGGTTTGATGAAAAGTGGTAAAAATAGAAAAGCAGTAGCTTAATTTTTATGGCAAAACAATCAGCAATAGAACAAGACGGATCAATCATCGAAGCACTTTCGAATGCAATGTTCCGTGTAGAATTAGAAAACGGACATATCGTTATCGCACACATCTCTGGAAAAATGCGTATGCATTACATTAAATTGTTACCTGGTGACAAAGTAAAACTAGAAATGAGTCCTTACGATTTGTCAAAAGCAAGAATCACTTATAGATACTAATAGCTATTTAATATGAAAGTAAGAGCATCAGTAAAAAAACGTAGTGCAGAATGCATTATCGTTAGAAGAAAAGGTAGATTATACGTAATCAACAAAAAGAATCCTAGATTTAAACAAAGACAAGGATAATTATGGCAAGAATAGCAGGGGTAGATATACCTAAAAACAAGAGAGGTGTTATAGCACTAACCTATATCTTCGGAATAGGTAAAAGTAGAGCTATTGAGATTTTAGAAAAAGCTCAAGTTAGCCAAGATAAAAAAGTTCAAGATTGGAACGATGACGAAATCGGTGGAATCCGTGACGCTGTATCGTACTACAAAATTGAAGGAGAACTACGTTCTGAAACTTCATTAAACATCAAACGTTTAATGGATATCGGTTGTTACAGAGGAATTCGTCATAGATCAGGTCTTCCATTACGTGGACAAAGAACTAAGAACAATTCTAGAACAAGAAAAGGTAAAAGAAAAACTGTTGCTAACAAGAAAAAAGCAACTAAATAATTAGTAATATGGCTAAAGCAAGTACAAAAAAACGTAAAGTTATTATTGAATCTTCTGGCGAAGCGCATATTAATGCCACTTTCAATAACATTATCATTTCGTTAACGAATAAAAAAGGTGAAGTTATTTCTTGGTCTTCAGCAGGTAAAATGGGTTTCAGAGGTTCGAAAAAGAACACTCCTTATGCAGCTCAAATGGCAGCAGAAGATTGTGGTAAAGTAGCATTAGAAGCTGGTCTTAAAAAAGTAAAAGTTTACGTTAAAGGTCCAGGTAACGGAAGAGAATCTGCTATCAGATCAATACACAATTCAGGAATTGAAGTAACTGAAATTATCGACGTTACTCCAATGCCACACAACGGATGTCGTCCTCCTAAAAGACGTAGAGTATAATGATTGTTGAATTTATTTCAACATCTTTATAAATTTAATAAGTATAACAAAAGATAGAAACCAGATTATCGAAGGATTTAGACCTGAATTCATAATCTCTATCTAAAAACAATTTAAAATGGCAAGATATACTGGTCCAAGCACAAAAATTGCTCGTAAATTTGGCGAAGCAATATTCGGAGAAGACAAAGCCTTCGAAAAAAGAAATTACCCTCCAGGGCAACATGGTTTAGCAAAAAAGAGAGGTAAAAAATCAGAATACGCAGTACAGTTAATGGAAAAGCAAAAAGCTAAGTACACTTACGGTATTCTCGAAAAACAATTCAGAAACTTATTCGAAAAAGCAGCAGCTTCTAAAGGGGTAACAGGTGAAATCCTTTTACAATTATGTGAGGCTCGTTTAGACAACGTAGTTTTTAGAATGGGTATCGCTTCTTCAAGAAGAGCAGCTAGACAAATTGTTTCTCACAGACACATCACTGTAAACGGAGAGTTAGTAAACATTCCATCGTACCACTTAAAAGCAGGAGATGTTGTTGCAGTTCGTGAAAAATCTAAATCTTTAGAATCTATCGAGCGCTCTTTGGCTAATGCTAAAAACGTGTACGAATGGATTACATGGAACAACGATACTAAAGAAGGTACTTTTGTTTCTGTTCCTGCTCGTTTGCAAATTCCAGAAAATATCAAAGAACAATTAATCGTAGAGTTGTACAACAAATAATAATTGACAGTAGTCTAAATTATGGCAATATTTAATTTTCAGAAGCCCGATAAAGTTATCATGATCGATTCAACCGATTTTGAAGGTAAGTTTGAATTCAGACCTTTAGAACCTGGTTACGGATTGACCGTTGGTAATGCACTTAGAAGAGTTTTACTTTCTGCTTTAGAAGGTTATGCTATCACTTCAACCAAAATTGAAGGTGTTGAGCATGAGTTTTCAACAATTTCTGGTGTAGTAGAAGACGTTACTGAAATTATCCTTAATCTAAAACAAGTACGTTTCAAACGTCAAATCGAAGATATCGATAATGAGTCAGTTACTATTTCAATCACTGGAAAAGAACAAATTACTGCAGGTGATTTCCAAAAATTCATCTCTGGTTTTCAAGTCTTGAACCCAGAACTAGTAATTTGTAATCTTGAAAGCAAAGTTAATTTCAATATGGAATTAACCATTGAAAAAGGTAGAGGTTACGTACCAGCTGAGGAAAATAAAAAGCAAAATGTTTCTATGGGAACCATTTTTACTGATTCTATTTTCACACCAGTTGTAAACGTGAAATACGCTATTGAAAATTTCCGTGTTGAACAAAAAACTGATTACGAAAAATTAGTTTTTGAAATCAAAACGGACGGTTCAATCAATCCAAAAGATGCTCTAACCGAAGCAGCTAAAGTTTTAATTCACCACTTCATGTTATTCTCTGATGAGAGAATCACTCTTGAGGCTGACGAAATTGCACAAACCGATTCCTACGACGAAGAATCATTACACATGAGACAATTGCTTAAAACTAAGCTTGTTGATATGGATTTATCGGTAAGAGCACTTAATTGCTTAAAAGCAGCTGAAGTTGATACATTAGGAGACCTAGTCTCTTTTAATAAACACGATTTAATGAAGTTCCGTAACTTCGGTAAAAAATCGCTAACTGAGTTAGACGAATTAGTAGCCAACAAAAACTTAACGTTCGGAATGGATTTATCAAAATATAAATTAGATAAAGACTAGTCGCTTTATCCAAATTAAAAAGCATTTAAAATGAGACACGGAAAAAAAGTAAATCACTTAAGCAGACAAACTGGACATAGAAAATCTATGTTAGCAAATATGGCTTGTTCTCTTATCGAGCACAAACGTATTAACACAACTGTCGCTAAAGCAAAAGCGCTTAAACAATTCGTTGAGCCTTTAATCACCAAGTCAAAAGAAGATACTACTCACAACAGACGTATCGTTTTCGCATACTTACGTAACAAATACGCTGTAACTGAATTATTCAGAGACGTTGCTGCCAAAGTAGGTGATCGTCCAGGTGGATATACTCGTATCATCAAAATGGGTAACCGTTTAGGAGATAACGCTGATATGGCCATGATTGAGTTAGTGGATTTCAACGAACTGTACAACGGTGGTAAAAAAGAAGAGAAAAAATCAAAAAGCCGTCGTGGTGGTAAAGCGAAGAAAGCAGAATCAACTCCTGCTCCAGAAGCTACTCCAGCACCAGAAGCAAAAGCACCTGAGGCTCCAGAAACTTCTTCAGAAGAAACTACAGAAAGCGCAGAATAATGAAAACGCTCTTGTAAATACAAAGGATAAACTTTTTTTAAGTTTATCCTTTTTTTTTGGAGCAGAAATACAGATGTTCTTTACAACAGTTGTCCCGCTTTCCACAGTATCTTTTATTGCTTTGTCACCCTGAGCGCAGTCAAAGGGCTTTTTCCCTAAGCAATAAAAGGATACTTGCTCCAATCGGGGCTAGTCAAGAACCATAGTAATGTTTATAACCTTTAATAAATCGGTTTTCTATTTTATAATGAATCATTTAAATTTGCACCACAACTAACTACACAACTCAACACAATGAAGTACAACACACGTCCACAAGCTATTTTACTACTCGCAGACGGAACCATTTTCTATGGTAAATCCATCGGAATTTCAGGAACTACGTTCGGCGAAGTTTGCTTCAACACCGGAATGACAGGCTACCAAGAAATTTTTACCGATCCATCGTATTTCGGACAAATTATGGTCACCACTAATCCACACATTGGGAATTACGGAGTCAACGCCAACGAAGTAGAATCCGACAAAATCATGATTGCTGGTTTGGTTTGTAAAAACTTTAGCTTCAATCATTCACGTCCCGATTCTGAAAGTAATTTATTCGATTACTTTGAAAAACAAAATCTAGTTTGTATTTCTGATGTTGATACACGCGCATTGGTTAGTTACATCCGAGATCATGGCGCACAAAATGCTGTAATTTCAACCGACGGAACTTCAATCGAAGAATTGAAAAGCAAATTGGCCAATGTGCCTGATATGAAAGGTTTGGAACTAGCTTCTAAAGTATCGGCAACCGAACCCTATTTCTTTGGAAACGAAAATGCAACTTTCAAAATTGCAGCTCTAGATTTGGGTATCAAACGCAACATCTTACGTAATCTTGCCAAAAGGGATTGCTACATCAAAGTGTTTCCCTATGACACAAATTTTGCCGATTTAAAAACCTTTGAACCCGATGGTTATTTCTTATCCAATGGTCCAGGTGATCCAGAACCGTTAGAGCAAGTACAAGAAACGGCTCGCCAAATGATTGCTTCTGATAAACCTGTATTCGGAATTTGTCTCGGTCACCAAATCATCGGTTTGGCCAACGGAGTTTCTACGTATAAAATGTTCAACGGTCACCGCGGTATCAATCATCCAGTAATGAATGTGTTGACAGGAAAAGGTGAAATCACTTCGCAAAACCACGGATTTGCAGTCAACAGAGAAGAATTAGAAGCACACTCCGATTTAGAAATTACACATTATCACTTAAACGACAACACAGTTGCAGGAATGCGAATGAAATCGAAAAGTTGCTTTTCAGTACAATACCATCCTGAAGCTAGCCCAGGACCACACGATTCGTCGTATTTATTTGATGAGTTCATTGCCAATATCAAAAAAGCCAAAAGTTTACAAGAGGTTTAAGGTTGCTCTCTCTAGCCCTGA
Source organism: uncultured Flavobacterium sp. (assembly GCA_964414655.1). Lineage (GTDB taxonomy): Bacteria > Bacteroidota > Bacteroidia > Flavobacteriales > Flavobacteriaceae > Flavobacterium. The sequence continues at coordinate 15,713 of CAYPXI010000001.1, forward strand.
TTGCTTCGCCAGTTCACTTCGCTCGTGTGGACGGAAAGCTTGTGTGCCCGAAACTTCGGGAACGCAACTTGGAGGGAAAGCAGGAAAATGGATTGCAAAAATGCTCAAGCCTTTTGCTTCAAAAAACACTAAATCGTTTGCGTTTATAAGTTTTTAGGATTTTTAAGGGTCTATTTTTAAGAATCCCTAAATTTGTAGTAATCAATTTAAAATTCAACATTTATAATTCATAATAAAATTAACAATGAGTATTATAATCAAAGTACACGCAAGACAAATCTTGGATTCAAGAGGAAATCCAACCATCGAAGTGGATGTAGTAACTGAAAACGGTGTTTTAGGTCGCGCAGCGGTTCCTAGTGGAGCATCAACAGGAGAGCACGAAGCCGTTGAATTACGCGATGGCGGAAAAAATTATATGGGAAAAGGCGTTTTGAAAGCCGTAGATAATGTGAATACCAAAATTGCTCCAGAATTGTTAGGAACATCGGTTTTTGAACAAAATCACATAGATCAAACCATGATCGAATTGGATGGAACTCCAAACAAGTCCAATCTTGGTGCTAATGCTATTTTAGGCGTCTCTTTAGCTGTTGCCAAAGCGGCAGCCAATGAATTAGGTTTGCCTTTGTACCGTTATGTTGGCGGAGTTTCAGCCAACACATTACCTGTTCCAATGATGAACATCATCAATGGTGGTTCGCACTCTGATGCGCCAATTGCGTTTCAAGAGTTCATGATTATGCCTGTGAAAGCAACATCGTTTACACACGCGATGCAAATGGGAACCGAAATTTTCCATAACTTGAAAAAAGTATTGCACGATCGTAATTTGTCAACAGCTGTAGGTGACGAAGGTGGTTTTGCTCCGAATTTAGCAGGAGGAACCGAAGATGCTTTAGATACCATTAAGAAAGCAGTAGAAAATGCAGGTTACAAATTTGGAGATGAAATAATGATTGCCTTAGACTGCGCGGCTTCAGAATTTTATGTAGACGGAAAATACGATTATACTAAATTTGAAGGTCCAAACGGAAAGGTAAGAACATCAAGAGAACAAGCCGAATACATGGCCGAATTGGCCTCTAAATATCCAATCATTTCCATAGAAGACGGAATGTACGAAGACGATTGGGATGGTTGGAAATACCTAACTGAATTGATTGGTGACAAAGTACAATTGGTAGGTGACGATTTATTCGTTACTAACGTAGCGCGTTTGTCAACCGGAATCGAAAAAGGAATTGCCAATTCGATTTTAGTAAAAGTAAACCAAATTGGTACCTTGACTGAAACAATTGCAGCTGTAAATATGGCGCACAATGCGGGTTATACTTCAGTTATGTCACACCGTTCAGGAGAAACCGAAGACAATACCATTGCTGATTTAGCTGTAGCATTGAATTGTGGTCAAATCAAAACGGGTTCGGCTTCGCGTTCGGATAGAATGGCTAAATACAACCAATTGTTACGCATCGAAGAAGAATTAGCTAACACCGCTTATTTTCCAGGATTGAAAGCGTTTAAGCAGAAATAAAATATAAGACTTTCTTTTTTATTAACCCTTTCAGAGTTTTAAACTCTGAAAGGGTTTTTCTTTAAAACTAATCAAATTCTAATTCAAAACCAGCGAATTCTAATTTTAAAAGCCTAGTTTGTAAGAAATTTATATATTTACCATTTAAATTAATTTATTATGAAAAAAATAGTATTCCTTTTGTTGTTTGTTTTTGGAGTAACAAATGCTCAAATTGTAAACATTCCGGATGCAAATTTTAAAGCGAAATTATTGTCGGCTACTGTTAATAATATTGTGGCTGGAGTTCAAAATTACTATTATTCTGAACCTTCTTGCACAGGAAACGATATAGGAACCCCAAGTGAACATGTTAAAATAGACACAAACAATGATGGTCAGATTCAATATTCAGAAGCCCAAGTAATTAAATCTCTTAATATTTCTGGTAGTAATATAACAAATCTAACAGGAATAGAAGCTTTTACTAATTTACAAGTTTTAAGTTGTTCCCTTAACCAGTTAACTAGTTTGAATTTATCTCAAAATGTAAATTTAAGAGTATTAGATTGTGGATTTAATCCAATAACAAATTTTGATGTGTCACAATATCCATCTTTATATTACCTTAATTGTTTTGGGTTACAAACTTCCAGTTTAGATATTTCCCAAAATTTAAACTTAAAGAGCTTAATATGTGGTAGTCAAATTTTGAGTAACTTAACTCTTTCTCAAAATTTAAAAGTGTTACAATGTTCTAATTCACCCTTACTAACATCGCTTAGTTTGTCTCAATGTACAAATTTAAAAAGAGTATACATTTCTTATGCCTCTTTAACAACTTTAAATGTTTCGCTAAATAGTAATTTGATTGATATAACAATATCAAATTTGCCAATATCAAATTTAGATGTTAGTCAAAATAGCTTGTTGTGTTATTTAGGTGTTCAGAACACACAAATAGCAACGTTAGATCTTTCTAATAATACTAATTTAGGAAACATAAGTTGTAGTAATAATCAATTGTTGACTTATTTGAATATTAAAAACGGAAGTTCGCAATATGGATGGCCAGGATCATCAATTTATTCCAATCCAAATTTGCATTTTATTTGTGCAGATGACAATGAAGTTAGTTTTGCGCAAAGTTCTGTAGGTCCAAATGTTTTAGTAAGTTCCTATTGTTCATTTGTTCCAGGAGGAAATTACAATACAATATCGGGTTCAATATTATTTGATTCTGATTCTAATGGTTGTGACACATCAGATTTGGCATGGTCCAATATCAAAGTAACTATTAGTAACGGAACTAACCAAGGCTCAAGTTTTACAACCAATTCAGGAAATTATTCGTTTTTTACACAGTCAGGAAATTTTATTCTAACACCGAATATTGAGAATTCTACTTGGTTTAATTTTTCTCCCGTTACGGCTGAAGTTCCTTTCGCTAATAATAACAATAATTCTTTTACTCAAAATTTTTGCCTTTCACCAAATGGTATTCATCAAGATGTTGAAGTAATCATTCTTGCTACTTCAATAATAAGAGCAGGAAATAATTCTAATTATCGAATAGTATATAAGAACAAAGGAAATCAAACGCTTTCAGGTATTTTAGAGTTTAACTATAATGATGCTATATTTGATTATGTGTCTTCTACAGTTATTCCGAATAGTACTGCAACTGGAAGTTTAGGGTTTGATTATACTAATTTAATGCCTTTTGAAACTAGAAGTATAGATGTAACTTTAAATTTAAACTCACCTACAGAAACACCTCCAGTAAATATCGGAGATATAATAAATTTGCTGGCTTCTATAACACCAGTTTCTGGTGATGAGATTCCTAATGATAATTTATTTTCTTTCAATCAAAACGTTGTTGGCAGTTTAGATCCAAACGATAAAAATTGTTTAGAAGGAACCATTGTTGACTCATCCAAAATTGGTGATTATTTGCATTACAATATCAACTTTGAAAATATTGGTAATGCAGCCGCAGAAAATATTGTTGTAAAAGATATGATTGATACCACAAAATTTGACATTACTTCTTTACAGATTATAAATTCATCACATTCAATGACAACTAGAATTACTGGTAATAAAGTCGAATTTGTATTTGATAACATCAACCTTGATCCAAGCCAACATGGAAACGTTGCATTCAAAATTAAAACAAAAACTACATTGGTTGAAGGAGATACTGTAACCAATAACGCAAATATTTATTTTGATTACAATTTTCCAATACAAACCAATATAGCTTCCACCACATTTCAAACGCTTACAAGTGGTCAATTTGAGATTGATAATTCAGTTGGAATTGCGCCTAATCCAACCAAAAACATTGTCAATATCAATTGTAATAACACTATCCAATCGGTCCAATTGTTTGATGTGCAAGGACGCATTTTGACTACGCAAATTGTAACTAATTCGCAATCAGTATTGGATGTTTCTAATTACACTAATGGTATTTATTTTGTAAAAGTAACTACCGGAAAAGGAAGTAAAGTTGAGAAAATTATCAAGGAATAGAGGTTGTTATTTCAATTTAAAAACCTGATTAATTGTTTTAGTCAGGTTTTTTTATGCGAATTCTAATTCAAAACCATTGAATTCTAAATCACTCTTTTTTCCGACAAATGAAATAGTATCTTTGAGAAAGGTTTTTAGTTAATGAAAAAACAACTCATTTTATTGTTTTTTTTTATTTCATCCTCTTTCATGTTGGCTCAAAATGAAAGAATGGATAGTTTAAACATAGCTTTAAAAAGGGCAAAAAATGATATTGATAAAGTAGAAACACTCAATGCCATTGCTGATGAGTACAAAACTTCTGATCCTCAAAAAATGTTGCAGTTTGCACAACAAGCATTGCAACTAGCTATAAAAATTAAACACAAAGCGGCCGAAGGAAATGCTTATTTAAATATAGGAAATGCCAATATTATTTCGGGAAATTATAGTATTGCATTGCAAAATTTCAATTCGGCTGCTTTTCTTTTTGAAAATCTAAGTAGCGCAAATCCAGAACAAGCCATTGCAATTAAAAAAGGTTTAGCCAAAGCCTACGGTAGTAAAGGAATCATTTTTTCTGAGCAAAGCAACTACACCAAAGCGTTGCATTTTTATTTGAAATCGGTAAAAATCTACGAGGCACTCAATGACCAAGCTCGGTGCGCTACAATTTACAACAACATTGGAATTATTTTTAAATCGCAATCTTCCGATTTTAAAGCCTTAGAGTATTTTGTTAAAGCACAAAAAATCAAAGAAAAATTAAATGATCCTACGATTAGCATTACCATTACTAACATAGCCAATTGTTACCTAAAACAAAAAAATTACGACAAGGCTTTTGATTATTATATTCAAGCCAAAAAATGGTTTGATAAATTTCCTAATCCTCGTGGGTTAGGCGAGTGGTACAATAATTTTGGTTTGCTTTTTAAAGAAACAAATAATCACACCAAAGCCATAGAAAATTGGAATTTAGCTATTGCAACTTTTAAATCTATTGATGACAAATTTGGTGTGGCCGACACGTATCTTCATTTAGGACAATTGTATTTAGAACAAAATCAGTCTGCAAAAGCAATTGAAATGGCCAAAACAGCCTTGCAGTTATCAACCGAGCTAGGTGTTTTGGAGCAGCAAATGTTGTCACAAAAATTGTTGAGTGATTGTTACTCCAAACAGAATAATGCTTCATTGGCCTTGTTGCATTACAAATTGTACAATACAGCAAAAGATAGTTTGGTTAATGAAGAAAATACCCGCAAAAGTGTTGAAGCAGAAATGAATTTTGAATTCGAAAAGCGCGAAGCCATTCATAAAAAAGAACTTGAAAACAAAGAACTTTTACTGAAAGAAGAATCCAAACGAAGCAAACTTCAGTTGTTTTTTGCGCTATTGTTTGGTGTGTTGTTATTTAGTGTAGGTTTTCTGATTTACAGTCGAATTCAGTTGAAAAAAACACTCGTCTTGCAAAAAGAATTGGCCGAATACGAACAAAAAGCATTGCATTTGCAAATGAATCCACATTTTGTTTTCAATTGTTTGGGTTCAATTTCGAGCTTTATTGTCAATAATGGTAACGAATCGGCAATAAAATACTTGGCTAAGTTTTCAAAACTTATGCGACTGACTTTAGAATATTCGAAGGAATCCTTAATTCCAATAGACAAAGAAATTGAAGGGTTGCAAAATTACCTCGAACTTGAACAGTTGCGATTCAATAACAAATTTAGTTTTTCTATTAATAAAAGTAAAGCCATCGAAGACGATATGGCAATTCCACCCTTATTATTGCAACCTTTTGTAGAAAATGCCATCATACATGGAGTAATTCCAAAGAAAGAATTGGGAACAATTGCTATTCATTTTTATATTGAAAAAGAACATTTAGTATGCACTGTTGAAGACAACGGAATTGGTTTTCAACAGTCGCAACTAAATAAAGAAAAAACAGTCGTAATTCATAAGTCAATGGCTCTGGATATTACAAAAAAACGCTTGCAAATGATAGAATCAACCACCAATCAAAAGGCTGATTTTACCATTGAAGAACTAGTACAAGAAAACCATATTAAAGGAACTAAGGTAGTATTGCATTTACCTATTCAATATTTAAACTAATTATGATCTCTGCAGTATTAATAGATGACGACGGCAACCTTCGCAATGGTATGAAAGGATTACTCAATTTGTACGCACCTCAAATTCAAATTTTGGGCGAGGCTGATAGTGTAGCAACTGGAATTACAGTCATTGACGAACTAAAACCAGAAGTTGTTTTTTTAGATATTCAGCTCAATGACGGTACTGGTTTTGACATTTTGGAGCAGTTGGCCTTAAAAAACGGAAAAATTACCTCGCATATAGTATTCATAACAGCTCACGAACAATACGCCATAAAAGCGTTCCGATTCAGTGCATTGGATTTTTTGCTAAAACCTGTTGACCCAGACGAGTTGAAAAAAGTAATCGGCAAAATCCATGAAGTTTTGGAAAAAAGCAACAACTACGCTCACATTGATTTACTGTTGGAAAACATCCGAAAGAAAGTCGACAAATTCCAACGGATTGCACTGTCCAATGCTGATGGAATTCATCTGTTTGAAGTAAGTGATATCATTCGGTGTGAAAGTGAAGACAATTATACCAAGTTTTACATCAAAAACAGTAAACCTATCCTGATTTCAAAAACCTTAAAAGAATACGAAGAATTGCTCACCGAGCACGGATTTGTCCGTATTCACCAATCGCATTTAATCAATTTGGCCTTTTTGAAATCATTTATTAAAAAAGACGGTGGTTATGTGATTATGGCTGATAATAGTAATTTGCCAATATCACAGCGCAAGAAAGACAGCCTACAAGAAATTTTAACCAAACAGTTGAACCATTAATTCGAATCATTATGAAAAAGTACATTTTATTACTAGTAATGTTTGTATCGATGAATTCGTTTGCACAAATCGTAGACATTCCAGATGCGAATTTTAAAGCAAAGTTGTTGAGTGCTCAACCTTGGAATAATATTGCAAAAAATTTATCAGGTGTTTATTTTAAAATTGATTCTAATAACAATGGTCAAATTGAAATTAATGAGGCTCTTCAAGTAAGTTATTTAAGACTATATAATAATTTTACACCTTCAATCACAAGTTTATCGGGAGTTGAAAGTTTTATTAATTTAATTCATTTAACTTGTTATAATGAACTTTTACAAACTTTGGACATTTCTAGTTTATCTTATCTTGAATATTTGAATTGTGGTTTTAATTCTATTAGCAATATTGACGTGTCAAATAATTTAAATTTAAAATATTTACAGTGCGATAGTAATCCACCATTAAATAGTTTGAACTTAACTAATAATATAAACCTTGAAACATTATTTATTGAGCAAAATAATATACCTAATCTAAATCTTAATAGTAATGTTAATCTTAAATCGTTATATTGTTATAATATTAATGTTAATAGTTTGAATTTGAACAATAATATATTGTTGGAAAACTTATCCGTAGGAGCTGATAATTACACTACGCTAGATTTAAGTGAGAACATTAAACTTCATAATCTTAAAATTGTATATTCCCATGTGTCAAATTTAGACTTGAGTAATAATAATTTATTAACAAATTTAGAATGTAATAATAATTATAATCTTAATACTTTAAATCTTAAAAATGGAAGTAACGAAAATTTAATTAATTTCACTAATAATTTTTTGAATAGAATCTGTGTTGATGAATTACAAATAAATAATGTTTTATCACAAGTTAATTCAAATACTACAGTAAGTACTTATTGTTCGTTTACTCCAGGCGGAAACTACAATACCATCACAGGTTCAATGCTATTTGATGCAAATAATAACGGCTGTGATACCAACGACACACCACAAGCCAACATCAAAATCAACATTAACGATGGGATCAATCAAGGAGCGACATTTACTAATAACACTGGAAATTATAATTTCTACACTCAAGCAGGAAGTTTTGATTTGACTCCAAATGTTGAAAACCCAACGTTTTTTAATTTTTCACCAACTTTAGCTACTATTCCTTTTGCAGATAATAACAATAACACTACAACTCAAAACTTTTGTATTTCTGCTAACGGAGTTCATCCTGATGTTGAAGTAGTTATTGCACCCATAATACCAGCTCGACCAGGTTTTGATACGAAGTATCAAATTGTCTACAAAAACAAAGGTAATCTGACCGTTTCAGGTAATATTACTTTTTTGTTTGATGATGAGGTTTTAGATTTTGTATTAGCCACCACTTCGCCCGACGCTCAAAGTCAAGGTCTGTTGAATTGGAATTACCAAAACCTACAACCATTTGAGAACAGAAGTATTTATATAACTTTAAATGTCAATTCGCCTCAGGAAACTCCTGCAGTTAATATCAACGATCAATTACAATTTGGAGCAACAATAACCACCGATTTGGCCGACGAAAATAGTGAGGATAATATATTTGTATTCAATCAAACTGTAGTAGGTTCCTACGATCCTAACTATATTACTTGTATTGAAGGCGAAGTAGTTCCGCCGAGTGAAATTGGCGAGTATTTGCATTACATCATCAATTTTGAAAATACAGGCACAGCCGAAGCTGAAAATATCGTTGTAAAAGTTGAGGTTGATCCAACAAAATTTGATATTAATTCATTGCAAATGCTCAACACTTCCCACAATTCGTACATTCGTCAAGCGGGCAATAAAGTTGAATTTATCTTCCAAGAAATTTGGCTTGACACAGGCGGACACGGTAATGTATTGCTCAAAATTAAATCAAAAAATAATCTTTTAGAAGGCGACACTGTAGCCAAACAAGCCAATATTTACTTCGATTACAATTTCCCTATCGAAACCAATATTGCCAACACTACGTTTGAAGTTTTGAGCAATGGTAATTTTGCAATCGATGAATCGATAACTGTTTTCCCTAATCCTACAAATTCAATTGTCAATATCAATTGCAATAACAATATCAAATCGGTCGAGATATACGATGTACAAGGGCGATTGTTGCAAACTCAAATTGTAGATAACACTAGTGCAAGTTTGGATATTTCAAACCAAACAAACGGAATTTATTTCGCCAAAATCACTTCCGAAAATGGAGTAAAAGTCGAAAAAATCAGTAAAGAATAATTGTATGAAAAAGTTAATTTACATTTTATTGCTGTTGCCTTTTTGTGTAAATGCACAGATTGTAACTATTCCAGATGCGAATTTTAAAACTGCTTTAATTGCTCAAGGAGTTGACACCAATTCAGATGGTGAAATTCAAGAGATTGAGGCAATGAATGTTACTAGCTTAACAGTAGTTAGCGCTGGTGTTGCTGATTTTACAGGGATTCAGAGTTTTACTAATTTGATCGATTTTTTTTGTCACAATAACTTGGCAACCAGTTTGGATGTTTCTAATTTGAACAACTTGCAACAATTGCGTTGTGAGAACAATTTGATAAGTACGTTAAATCTAACAGGTTGTGCTAGTTTAATGACTTTGGATTGTCATAATAATTTGCTAACTAATTTAGATATTGCTGGACTTCAAAATTTAATCGATGTTTATTTGCAAAATAATCCTCAATTAGTGACTATTAATGCATCAGGGTGTTTAAGTTTAAATCTCTTGAGTTTGTATGAATCTAATGTTTCACCTTCAAGTTTCCCATCACTTCAATCCGTGGATATTTCGAATTGTTCGTCGTTAACTTATTTTCGAATTGTTGAACCCAATTTAGTCAATTTAAATACTTCGGGTTGTATTAGTTTGAATATAATGGTAATTCAAGACTCAAAGCTCACTTCATTAGATTTTACAGATTTATTTGCTTTAAATTCACTTGATTGTTACAATAATTCTTTGTTAACATCTCTCAATTTATCGGGATTGATTTCCTTAACACAACTGATTTGTGTAAATAATCAATTAACGACGTTAAATATAGATGGATGCATTAATTTGACTTATTTGGCTTGTTATGATAACCAATTAACCGGCACATTGAATGTGTCTAATTTTTCGCAATTGTTTGCTTTAGAATGCAATAATAACAATTTCTCATCTATTATTGCTTCCAATTGTGCGAGTTTGGAAACTGTAAATTATTCACTAAATCAATTTTTGACTAGTGTTGATTTGTCTAATTGTCCAAGCTTATTAGCTGATGGAGGTTCTGCTGATGACATATCTCAATCGGCCTTACAATCCTTAAATTTGAGTAATTGTACTTCAATTGAACAAGTCAATGTTGCCACTCCTCAAATACAATCCCTTAATCTATCAGGTTGCGCAGCACTAACCATGGTTAATTTATCAGGGTTAGTTTCGCTATCATCACTTGATCTTTCTGGATTGGCTAATTTACAAAATATTGTTGCCAATAATAATTCATTGACTTCGGTTAATTTGAGTGGATGCCTTAATTTGAATGCCGTTTTTTTCAGTAATAACAATTTGACTTCAATCAATTTTGTTGATTCACCCGCTATAACAGAGATTTATCTCGATAACAATCAACTTTCAACATTAGACGTAAGTGGTAATCCCAATTTGCAACTACTTGGTCTTAGCAATAATCCTTTGGTAAATTTATTTGCTAAAAATGGGGCCAATGAAACAATTAGCTTTTCAGGAAATTCAAACCTTCAATTTGTTTGTGTTGATGAATCACAAGTTGCAACAGTCCAAGCCGATTTGAATAGTGTAGGTTTAACATCTACGGTTTGTAATTCATATTGTTCATTTACTCCAGGCGGAAATTACAATACTATTTCTGGAACCGTACGATACGATGCCAATAGTGACGGCTGCGATACTAATGATGCCCTACAATCGTTGGTTCGTATTAATGTTGGTAGTACAAACAACAATCAAGCTGTTTTTACCAATTCTTTAGGCCAGTACCAACGCTATGTTTTGCAAGGTGATTATAGTGTAACACCTATTTTAGAAAATTCAATTTGGTTTTTCTCAACTCCAACAGATGCAACGGTTTCTTTTCCCAATACCAATAGCAACGTTGAGGTCATCGATTTTTGTATTGCGCCAACTCCACCGCATACGGATGTGGAAGTTGTAATTGCCCCGATTGTACCCGCGCGTCCAGGTTTTAATGCGACTTATTTGATTACTTATAAAAACAAAGGAAATACAATTGTAAATGGTCAAATAGCATTTAATTTTGATGATGCAGTTTTAGACTTTGTTTCATCAACCGCAACTCTAACCACTCAAAATTTAGGAGTGTTATTATTTGATTATTCTAATTTACAACCCTTAGAAGTAAGGAGTTTTCAAATTACTTTAAACGTCAATTCGCCTCAGGAAATTCCTGCAGTCAATATCAATGATGTACTACAATTTGGAGCAATAATAACCACCGATTTGGCCGACGAAAATAGTGAGGATAACATATTTGTATTCAATCAAACTGTGGTAGGTTCCTACGATCCTAACGATATTACTTGTATTGAAGGCGAAGTAGTTCCACCAAGTGAAATAGGCGAGTATTTGCATTACATCATCAATTTTGAAAATACAGGTACTGCCGAAGCTGAAAATATAGTGGTAAAAGTTGAGGTTGATGAAAATCAGTTTGATATCGATTCATTGCAGCTACTAAACACTTCTCATGGTGTTAATGCCAGAATTGATGGCAATAAAGTTGAATTTATCTTCCAAGAAATTTGGCTTGACACAGGCGGACACGGTAATGTATTGCTCAAAATTAAATCAAAAAATAATCTTTTAGAAGGCGACACTGTAGCCAAACAAGCCAATATTTACTTCGATTACAATTTCCCTATCGAAACCAATATTGCCAACACTACGTTTGAAGTTTTGAGCAATGGTAATTTTGCAATCGATGAATCGATAACTGTTTTCCCTAATCCTACAAATTCAATTGTCAATATCAATTGCAATAACAATATCAAATCGGTCGAGATATACGATGTACAAGGTCGATTGTTGCAAACTCAAATTGTAGATAACACTACCGCAAGTTTGGATATTTCAAATAAAACAAACGGAATTTATTTCGCCAAAATCACTTCAGAAAATGGAGTAAAAGTCGAAAAAATCAGTAAAGAATAGTTAGTTGGGTTATCCGCAGATAGTGTAAGTTAGTCATTGTCTGCGGTTTTTTATCCGTAATCAACAATAGTTAGCTTGGTGTATACATCAAGCTTTTTTTATAGCTTTCAAACAAATTCTCATTCAATCCAAGCAAATTCTCATTCGTAAATTTTGCACTAAATATTATTTTACATTTGTTTAGAAATAAACTCAAAGCGAATGCAATTCAAAAAAATATATTGTCTGTTTTTTTTAGTTTTTACCTTCTTTGGGTATTCTCAAAACGACACGGCTTCAATTGAAAGCCTGAAAAAACAATTTGATAATGAAAAAAACGAAGTAACTCGAGCTAAAGTTGCACTTCAAATTGCTGAGCAAATTAATTATACAAATGTGGATGAAGTGGTTTTTTATGCTCAAAAAGGATATGTAATTGCCAAACAAAGCAATGATTTTGAGCAACAAGTAAAAGCTATTCAATTTTTAGGAAATGCAGCAATCATCAAAGGAAATTATAAACAAGCAACTCTTTTTTTTACCGAAGCAAAAAATATTTTCGAGAACCATCTTCCTCAAAATCAGGAAGGACTAATTAAAACTTTGGGTAGTTTGGGTGTAATAGCTTCTGAGCAAAGTGATTATAACAAAGCACTAGCGTATTATTTTCAAGGTAAAAAAATAGCCGACAAACACCAACTCGTTGCTTTGCAAATCATTTTGAATAATAATATTGGAGTGATTTATAAATCGACTAATCGCTACAAAGATGCTTTAAAAATATTGAACGAAACACAATTGTTGCAGCAAAAAACAAAGCATCCAGGAAGAGGGACAACTTTGACAAATATTGCGACTATTTACGAACAATTGAACCAAAACAATCAAGCAAAAAAATACCTTGATTTAGCTGATGTCGAATTGAAAAATAGCCAAGATTATAGAGCAATAGGCGAGTGGAACAACAATATGGGTTCGTATTATTTTAAAACCAATGATGTTAGTAGTGCCGAAAAACATTGGAATGTAGCCTTGTCAAGTTTTGTTAAAATACAAGATCAATTTGGGAGTTTTGATACGTATTGGTATTTAGCCATTTTAAAAAAGAAACAAAATCAAATTAGTTTGGCATTGCAAATGGCGCTTAAAGCCAAAGAATTAGCCGATGCAACTCAGGTATTAGAACACCAAACCAAAGTTGAAAAACTCTTGAGCGAATTGTATGAGATGAACAAGGATGTAAACCTTGCTTTACAACATTTTAAAAAACATCAGGTGTTAAAAGACAGTTTGGTGAATCAAGAAAACATTCGAAAAATGGCGCAAGTCGAGATGGATTTTACTTTCGAAAAAGAAAAATTGAACCACCAAGAAGCCTTGAATAAAGCCAATAACAAACAATGGTTTTGGGCATTGGGAATACTTATTTTAGTACTGCTATTTGGATTGTTTTACCTTCAAAATAAAAAAGAACAGCAAAAACAACAATTGCTACTCGAAAACCAATTGCTCGATTACAAACAAAAAGCCTTGCATTTGCAGATGAATCCACACTTTTTGTTCAATTGTTTGGCGGCTATTTCTTCCTATATCATGCAAAATGAAAAAGAAGCTGCAGCAAAGTATTTGGCTATGTTTTCAAAATTGATGCGATTTACGTTAGAATCATCCAAAGAAAATTGGATTACGATGGATAAAGAGTTGGCGAGTTTAAACCAATATTTATCACTCGAACAATTGCGATTAAAAAATGTATTCGATTTCACTATCAATCGTTCCACTTCAGTAGAAGACGATATGCTCGTTCCGCCCATGCTGATTCAACCTTTGGTAGAAAATGCGATTATTCACGGTATTTTACCCAAGCAAGCCAAAGGAAAAATTGAATTGTATTTTGATGTTCTAGAAGATCAATTGCAAGTAATAGTTAGTGATGACGGAATTGGAATTGAAAAATCGATGGAAGAAAAACAAGAACAAGTCGAATTGCATAAATCATTGGCTTTGAGTATCATCAAAGAGCGACTGGAAATGTTGCAAAAAAACAGCCATCAAAAAACACGATTAGAATACCAACCAACAAGTATAGGAACAAAGGTTTTACTGGTAATTCCGATAAAATAATAGTAAAATGATAAAAGCCATTCTCATAGAAGACGACGAAATTCTTCGCAAAGGATTACACCAAATGTTGCAGTTGTATGCGCCTAATTTTGAGGTGATTGCTGAGGCTGATACGGTGGCTAATGCAGTTGAAATTTTATCAAAAAACGAACCCGATGTTGTTTTTTTAGACGTTATGCTTATTGGAGGAACTGGTTTTGATGTGTTGAAAAAATACCAAGAGAAAATCGGTTTTCCGAAGTTTCAATTGGTTTTTATCACGGCTTTTGAAGAATATGCAATTAAAGCATTTCGTATGAGCGCATTAGATTATTTGTTAAAACCTATTGATCCCGATGAGTTGAAAGAAGTAATTAGAAAAATTGAAAAGATAAAAGCGCTCAGTCCTGTATCCTTTGAGTTATTGGTGGATCAACTGAGCAAGCAAAACACGAACAAAAAAATAGCTTTAGCCACAGCAGAAGGCATTCACATTGTTTTAATTGATGATATCGTTTATGCGCAAGCGGACAACAATTACACCACGATTGTGCTCCATAATAAAAAGCAAATTATAGTCTCAAAACCACTAAAAGAATACGAAGATTTATTAGCCGATAAAGGGTTCTTGCGCATTCATCAATCGTATTTAGTTAACATTCAATACGCACAGTTTTTTGATAAAATGGAACACATGTTACAACTCAACACCAACGATCTTCTGCCAGTGGCAAGCCGTAAAAAAGAAGTATTGTTGCAAACCATAACCAAATTAACAAGATAGAAACATAAATAATAAAATAAAGCCTATGAAAACAATTTTCAAACTCATCGTCTTTTTGTTTTTAGCAAATAGTGTACAAGCCCAAATCATCAATTTCCCAGATGTGAATTTTAAATCAATATTGCTGCAAGCAAGCATTATCAATGAGATTGCCTACACTACGTCTAATAATTTTAACAGGATTGACACCAATAATAATGGTGAAATTGAGGTGAGCGAGGCAGCTCTTATTAAACGATTGTATGTTGGATCATCTGGCATCACCTCATTGGAAGGAATATCAAGTTTTGTGAACTTGGAATTTATAAGCTGTGGTTATAATTTTATTTCAACCATAGATTTGTCGGGTTTAAACCAACTAACAGCTATTTGGGCAGATCATAATCAATTGACTAGTATTAATGTAGCTGCATTTCAAAATTTAACAACGCTTTATTTGGGAAATAATCAACTTCAATCCTTAGATGTATCCAACAATGTTAATCTTAATTATTTGTATATTGAAAATAATCAAATTCAAAGTCTTGATTTATCGAATCTGACCAGTTTAATAAGATTAGATTTTAGCAATAATCTGATTCAATCCATTGATTTGTCTAACAATGCTACAGCTATGCCTCAATTATTTGGTGCTAATAATAGTCAGTTAACCACTTTGTTATTAAAAAACGGATTTACAGAAAACGATGGACTTGTTTTGACGAATTGTCCAAATTTGACCTACATTTGTGGTGATAATGCAGATTTAAATTTCCTTCAAGCGTATGTACAAAACATTCTAGGATTGACAAATTGTACTGTAAATTCTTATTGCTCTTTTACGCCAGGTGGCAATTACAACACCATCACAGGTGTAACTACTTTTGATAGTGATACTAACGGTTGTGATGTGAACGATTTACCTAAACCCAACATCAAACTCAACATCAACGACGGATCCAATCAAGGTGTTACTTTTACTAATAATTCGGGAAATTACAATTTTTATACTCAAGCAGGAAGTTTTACTTTAACACCCAATATCGAAAATCCTACTTGGTTTAATTTCTCGCCAGCAACGGCTACTATTCCTTTTGCCAACAACAATAACAATACAATCACCCAAAACTTTTGCATCGCTCCCATTGGCGTTCACAACGATTTAGAAGTGGTTATTGCTCCTGTTACACCTGCACGCCCTGGTTTTGATGCAACTTATAAAATAGCATATAAAAACAAAGGTAACCAAACGCTTTCCGGAAATGTAAGTTTAACATTTGATGATGATAAAACGGACTTTGTTTCTTCCAATCCGAATCCAGATAACTTAAATCTTAACTCACTTTCGTGGAATTATACCAACTTATTGCCGTTTGAAAATAGAGAAATCCTGTTAACTTTAAATGTAAATGGTCCAACCGAAACTCCAGCAGTCAATATTGGAGATGTATTGTATTTTACAACCGCAATAAGTCCAATTGTTGGTGATGAATTACCAAATGATAATGCATTTAACTATGTACAAACGATTGTCGGAAGCTTTGATCCTAACAATATTGAATGTCTCGAAGGTGAAGTAGTGGCTCCAAGTTATATCGGACAATATTTGCATTATGCAGTCAATTTTGAAAACACAGGCAATTATCCAGCCGAAAATATCGTGGTTAAAATAGTCATTGATACCACTAAATACAATATAAATTCGTTGCAATTGCTCAATGTTTCGCATAATTCGTATACTCGAATTTCGGGTAATGTAGTGGAAGTTATTTTTCAGCAAATTAATTTAGATTCTGGCGGTCATGGTAATTTATTATTCAAAATTAGAACCAACAACAATCTAGTTCAAGGTAATGCTGTTGCCAAACGCGCCGATATTTTCTTTGATTACAACGCACCAATTGACACCGGAATGGCCAACACTACTTTTGAAGTGTTAAATAATAGTGTTTTTGAAATTGATAATTCCATCTCGATTTATCCCAATCCTACTAATGGAAATGTCAATATCAATTGCAATAATACAATCAAAACAATTGAGTTGTATGATGTACAAGGTCGATTATTACAAACTCAATTAATCAATCAAGTGCAAACTACAATTGATATTTCGGAAAAATCAAATGGTATTTATTTCCTTAAAATAACTTCAGATAAAGGAAGTAAAGTTGAAAAAATTATAAAAGACTAAACAAGTTTAAAATTACTAAAAGCGTTCTTCGGAGCGCTTTTTTTTGAGCTATACCAATCTTGCATTTTTTATAAAAAAATTAACGATTTCGTTGTCATATTTGTTTTTTAATTCATTTGGAATTCCATAAATTTGTTAAATTATTATTTATGAGACTTAATTTCCATATTATATCATGTCAAAAACAGCAATATTAGAATACGATGGTAACAAGTATGAGTTTCCTGTAATCGTAGGAAGCGAAAACGAACCAGCCATTGATATCGAAAAATTACGTGCTTTAACGGGCGCCATTACGCTTGATCCAGGTTATAAAAACTCTGGTTCTTGTAAAAGTGATATCACTTTCCTTGACGGAGAAGAAGGAATTCTTCGTTACCGTGGTTATGCTATTGAAGATTTAGCCGAGAAAGCCGATTTCCTAGAAGTTTCTTATTTGGTAATTTTTGGTGAATTGCCAACTAAAACGCAATTAGCGCAATTCGAAACCGATATCAGAAAGTATACTTTGGTCAACGAAGAGATGAAGAATATCATTGACGGTTTCCCAAAAACGGCGCATCCAATGGGCGTTTTGTCCTCTTTAACATCAGCATTGACCGCTTTCAATCCGAAAGTTGTTAATGTAGATAACGAAAAAGAAATGTATGAAGCAGTTTGCAAAACAATGGGAAAATTCCTTGTAATTGCTACTTGGACGTACCGCAAAATGATGGGTTATCCGTTGAATTATTATGATAATACCAAAGGTTATGTTGAAAACTTCATGCGTTTAATGTTTGAATTACCAACCGGACCTTACACTTCAAATCCAAAAGTAATTGATGCTTTAGATAAGTTATTTATTTTACACGCTGATCACGAACAAAACTGTTCTACTTCAACTGTACGAATTGTTGGTTCTTCACACGCTGGTTTATTCGCTTCAATTTCTGCAGGAGTTTCAGCACTTTGGGGCCCATTGCACGGTGGAGCAAATCAAGCCGTATTAGAAATGTTGGAAGATATTCAAAAAGACGGTGGTGATGCTGATAAGTATTTAGCGAAAGCCAAAGATAAAGATGATCCGTTCCGTTTGATGGGATTTGGACATAGAGTATACAAAAACTTTGATCCAAGAGCTAAGATTATTAAAAAAGCTGCCGATGAAGTATTAAATACTTTGGGTGTTGATGATCCTATTTTGCAAATTGCCAAAAAATTAGAAGAATCAGCCTTGGTTGATGATTACTTTGTATCAAGAAAATTATATCCAAATGTAGATTTCTATTCAGGTATCATTTATCGTGCATTAGGAATACCAACCGATATGTTCACCGTTCTTTTTGCTATTGGTCGTTTGCCAGGTTGGATTGCGCAATGGAAAGAAATGCGAATCAATAAAGAACCAATTGGAAGACCTCGACAAGTTTACACAGGATATCCGTTAAGAGATTTTGTGGCGATGGAAAATCGATAAGAATAATTTAAATAAAAAAAAACGACTTCAAATTGGAGTCGTTTTTTTTTTGCATATCTAATTCAAAAAAAATAAGAAAATACGTATATAATATATTAAAATTATGTATTTCAACGATTATATGTGTGTTTAATGGATTTTTTTTGAAAAAATAAATATACATTTGAAATGTAGAATCACCCTAAATTCTACACTGTTTAAAAGTTTGACGAATCCCTACAATGTTGAACTTTAATAAATAAAAATTTTGTGTTGTAATACCCTATAAATCAACACCAAATCAAAATAAAACTCGCTTATAAATTAGTGCAACTGATTTTGCGTAAACATAATATTTGATTGATTTATTAACCTACTAAATTTTGCAACTATGAAATTAAAATTACTCTTTTATCTATCCGTTTTTATTTTCTTAAGCTGTGTTTCGAGCAGTAGAGCACAACAAAACAACACAGCTGTTGGAAATGGAACAGCAGCCACTACGAATGGTGCAAACAATTCTTTTTTTGGTGAGAATTCGGGTCAGAATAACCAAGTTGGAAAGTTTAATTCAGCATTTGGAAGCAATACATTAAGCAACAGTATTGATGGAAATAATAATGTTGCAATTGGAAGCGAATCACTCAGAATGCTAATTGGTACAGACGGAATTCAAAATGGAGGTTCCAACAATACAGCCGTTGGATATCGCTCTATGGGAAGTTCCTTTCGTGCAACAAATAGTGTAGCTATTGGCTATGAATGTATGGCGATGTCGTTGGTTAGTAACCAAAGTATAGGTATTGGTTATCAATCCTTATACTCTAACAATGCAATTAACATCGGAATTGGTTATCGCGCTGGGTTTTTAAATAATACGGGAACACGAAACATATTTTTGGGTTGGATGTCGGGTTATGTTAATGAAGGTTCAGATAATACTTTTTTAGGCAACTCAAGTTTTAAAAACAACACCACTGGAAGCAACAATATCGGTGTTGGAAATTTAGCTGGCTTTGCAAATACAACAGGATCAAATAATATCTTTTTAGGTAAAGGGCATTATGCTTATAACGAAGGCGGAACAGGTTCAGGTAACATTGTAATAGGAAATAATATCGTTTTACCTGATTACTCAGCAGATAACTGTATCATGTTGGGTGATGGCGGACACAACAAAAACGCAGGAACGATCCGTTTTTTTATCAATAATCTTGGAAATGCAGGAATAGGTACAGTAACTCCAAAATCAAGGTTGGAAATTAAGAGTGACTTCAACAGTCCTTCGCCTTCGGGTTTACGATTAACTAATTTAACAAGCAACTTTGTGCCAGCTGCTAATCAAACAAGCGGAAAGTTTTTGACTGTTGACGAAAATGGCGATGTTGTTTTAAGATATGCAACTAATACCAACTTAACGAACTCGTTGAGCTCTGTGGACAACACAATGACTAGTCAAGTAAATGCAATTTCTTCATCGGCGAGTATTGTAAATTCTATTTCAAACACAATAACAGCAACCAATCAATTAATTACCAAAGTAAATGGTGTTGCAAGTAATCCAGTTAATTTACCAGTTCCAACATTTACCGAAGTTGATGGTAGTGTAACCAACGAATTGCAAACATTAACTCAAACGGGAAATACAATTTCGCTTTCCAATGGTGGCGGTTCATTTACTTTACCTGTTGATACTGATAATCAAACCTTAGCATTAACTGGAAATACATTATCAATTGCAGATGGAAATTCGGTAGTGCTTCCAACTACACATGTAATCGCAGGGACCAATGTTACCGTTACCGGAAATGGAACTACAGCATCGCCATTCCAAATTGCAGCCCAAGATGACGACGAACAATCGCTTACATTAGTAGGTAATAATCTTTCTATCTCTAACGGAAATACTGTAGTTTTACCCTCATTTACTGAGGTTGACGGAAGTGTAACCAACGAATTGCAAACATTAACTCAAACGGGAAATACAATTTCGCTTTCCAATGGTGGCGGTTCATTTACTTTGCCAGTTGATACAGACAATCAAACCTTAGCCTTAGCTGGAAATACATTATCAATTGCAGATGGAAACTCGGTTGTTCTTCCAACTACTCATGTAATTGCAGGCACAAATGTTACCGTTACCGGAAATGGAACTACAGCATCGCCTTTTCAAATTGCAGCCCAAGATGACGACGAACAATCGCTTACATTAGTAGGCAACAATCTTTCTATTTCTAACGGAAATACAGTAGTTTTACCAACGTTTACCGAAGTTGACGGAAGTGTAACCAACGAATTGCAAACATTAACTCAAACGGGAAACACAATTTCGCTTTCCAATGGTGGAGGATCATTTACTTTGCCAGTTGATACAGACAATCAAACCTTAGCATTAACCGGAAATACATTGTCAATTGCTGATGGAAATTCGGTAGTGCTTCCAACCACTCATGTAATTGCGGGTACTAATGTTACCGTTACCGGAAATGGAACTACAACATCGCCATTCCAAATTGCAGCCCAAGATGACGACGAACAATCGCTTACATTAGTAGGCAACAATCTTTCTATCTCTAATGGAAATACGGTAGTTTTACCAACTTACACCGATACTGATGCGCAGTCGTTAACATTAACTGGAAATAATTTGACCATTTCAAACGGAAATTCAGTAACACTTCCAACAACGAATGTAACAGCAGGGACCAACGTAATTGTTTCGGGAGCAGGAACAGTAGCAAGCCCATTTGTAATTGCAGCTAATGATACCAGTTTGTATAGTGCTAATGGTACCATCAACCCAGCAACAACAACCAACAACAACCGAATTGTGAACATGAACAATCGAAATATTTGGTTCAATACATCAACAAGTTCTTCTAATGGCAAAATTTACATTGGCTCAACACCCAATTATCCTTCAACAACTGGTGATTATAAGTTGTTTGTAGAAGGTGGAATATTGACTGAAAAAGTAAAAGTTGCTTTACGTTCTACAGGCAATTGGGCGGATTATGTATTTGATGAAAATTATCGGTTAATGCCATTAACAGAAGTTGAACAATTTATAGCAACTAACAAGCATTTACCTGGAATTGATTCGGCAGAAACGTTACATAAAAACGGAATTGATATTGCTGATATGCAAGCCAAACAAATGGAAAAAATTGAAGAGTTGACACTATACGTTATTAGTCAAAATAAAGCCATTGAATCTCAAAACAAAGAGATTGAAGCATTGAAATTACAAGTAAAAGCACTAATCGAAAAAACAAAATAAGATGATTAGAACAATTCAAATAGTGATCATTTGCTGTTGTTGCTTTTCCTCAAGTATTCTTTCTGCTCAACTCAACGAGTATATCGAATCGGAGAACAATAGAATTTTAATTTCTGAAAAGACAGAAATCGAAATTGAAAGTTTTATTAAGCAAAATTTCAATAACTACAAATTATCCAAAGAAAATACAGCTCATATAATTGGTCATCTCCGAAAAGAGGAAAATTTCACAGATGCTGAGCTAGAAGTGGCAATGGTTAATGCCAAAAAGCACGAGTTAAGAAAGTTGTTTTTCGCCAAAAATCCAGATAAAAAAGAGAATTACATTGCACCACCTGTTCCGTTTTCGGTTTCAGAGTTATGTGCCAATGGCGACTTCGAATCGGGAACAGCAGGTTACTCATTTTGGTCTGATATGCATGCGCAACCGCAATCAGGAACTAATTTTTTTATGTCATGTGCTACACCAACTGCGCTATCAGCAACCAACGTAATGACGCCTACAACCAATAATTTTAACTCAAGAGTAACTGTTATTAATAGTGCCGCGAGCGGATACCAACAATTTGATCCAGTGCTTGCGGGCTTAGGTGTAAATGTTCCAACTCTAAATACCAACGGAGGAAATCGTTGTGTAAAACTGAATAATCAAGGTGGTTTTGGTTCGTCTGATTTGTCATCCATGTCGCGTTCATTTACAACAATAAACCAACCAACAATTGATTTCAATTTTTCATTGGTAATGGACAACAAACCGCAACACGGGCAAGACATTCAACCTTATTTTAGAGTAAGAGCTTACGACCAAAATAATAATGTAGTGGATGAAATATGCATCATTGCTAACCCCGAAAATTGCTTATTCAATATTATTTATGTCAATGATGAACGAAGAGTACTTTACACAGGTTGGATTTGTGCTCGTTTAAATGTAGGTGAAATCTTAAACCAACCTGGAAGAATTGAGTTCAGTGTTAGCGATTGTCAGCCATCAGCACATTTTGGGACAGTATATATTGACAATATTTGTGGTTTGGTTTGTGCTAATCCGCAATTAGGGGCATTAAACTTAAATCCAGAACAATACAATTGCCCCGATATTTACAATAATACTCCAATTGAAGTATGCGGAACTTATCAGCCACCAGTTAATGCAACTTTAAGTACTTTAGTATTGGATATTGTGCAAAACGGAACTGTTGTTGGAACTATTAATGCGCCAACACAATTGACCGCTACTACATTTTGTTTTAGTGTTGCTCCAGGTTTATTTGGAACCAATCCTTCGGGTGATTTTGAATTTCAAATTCATGCCAATTTCGAAACCAATTGCCCAGCGGGAACCTTTATTTATGAAATTTCTGATTATTCTTCTGCCATTGGTCCTGACGTAACATTCATCAATTGTTGTACGCCAACTTTAACCTTGACTTCACCAGCTGATGATACGGATAATTTAGCACCACTAATTGTCAAACAACGCGAACGCTCGGATTGGATCAAAGCGTCCAATGTTATTGCAGTTGGAGATAATGCGTTGTCCAATGGAGTAGTGTATCATGCTGAAAATTACGTCGAACTCAATCCAGGTTTTGAAGCTGTTTTAGGTGCTCAATTTGCCGCATATCCAGAAGGTTGTACGGAAAACTTTTTGTACCGTCAACCCAATGAAACTACGAGTTCACAGGTTCAGGAAATATTCGAAATTGATACTATTAATTTAATTCAACTTTCAGGAAGTTTTGCCATCGTTCCCAATCCGTCCAGTTCAACTATTGAGCTGGTTATGAAAGACGCTAAATTCAATAAAGTAGAAATAATCTCCATTGACGGCAAACTGGTTTTCAACAAAACTTTTGAAACCACAGACAAAGTCAAAATAGACATTAGTGATTATAAAGAAGGTGTTTATATAGTTAATATAGCCTCTGAAAACGGTCAATCACTTTCAGAAAAATTAGTTAAAAATTAAAATTTTTGTAGTTAGTTAAAAAAGAAAGCTTCTCGTAATTGGGAAGCTTTTTTGTTTTCCAAAATTTACCATAAACACGGTATACTATTTCATTTTGAGGGGCTTAATTTTGATTATCAATAACTTAAATCGATTAATTATGAAAACAAAAAATCTTTTTTTAGTCACAATGGCAGCGCTATTTGGTGCGGTAGTGGAGAGTAGTGGGCAAAATTATTCTGAACCTGCAAGTGCAGGAGATGGTGGATATAACAATGTGTTTTTAGGTCCTAGTTCAGGGGCTAATACTACCAGTACTTCAGGTCAAAATGCAGCTGTTGGCTTTTTTTCATTAAAAAATAATACAATTGGGGCTTTTAATACTGCTTTAGGAGCTTATTCTTTAACGGGTAACACAAGTGGAAATAACAATGTAGCAATTGGTAGATATGCGTTAGGGTTTAATGTTGATGGGTCAGAAAACATTGCTATAAGTGGGACATCACTAGAAGCAAATGTTTCAGGAAATGGAAATATGGCTATTGGAAAATGGGCTTTAAGGGATAATATTGAGGGAAGTAACAACATTGGATTTGGTAATTCAGCAGGGAAAGGTTCAAAGGGTAATTTTAACTGTTATATTGGAGAAGGGGCTGGTATTAGTTCAAGTACAGGTAGTTATAATTATTTTTCAGGATTTTACTCAGGTTATGGTGTAACTTCTGGAGAAAATAATTTGTTTATTGGACGAGCAACTGGATATAGTCCAACACCGCATTCTAGTACTAACAACACTTACATAGGATATACATCAGGTCAAGGAGTATTGACAGGAAATTATAATACTTTTTTGGGTTCAGCTAAAGTAGTGCCAAATTCTCCATCAACTGCAAGTTTGGCGGGTACAGATACGAGTAATACTATTATTTTGGCGGATGGTGAAGGGAATCAAAGGTTGTTTATTCACGGAGGAGATCCTAGTCATATAAAAAATGGTTATACCGGTATTGCTCTCGGAAACAATCAAATTCCTCAAAACAGATTGGAAATAAATTCTGTTGGATCAGTAGCTGGAACTACAGGATTGCGTTTTAGAGGATTTAATAACACGTTAGCTAATCCCAACGGAAAGGTTCTAACACTTAATAGTAATGGCGATGTAGTACTAACTACTGACCAAGGTTCAGGTGGTTCTACTCTTATTCAAGCAGGAACGAATGTTACTGTTAATGGTTCGGGAGTTGTAGGTGATCCTTACACAATTGCTGCTTGTAACTTATATTCTTGTGATGGAACTTTATCAAGTAATAGATTAGTTAATATGAATAATAATCATTTGATATTTAATACTGGAGGAAGTACAACAACAACTGGAGGAAGAGTATACATTGGTAATACCAGTCAATTTACATCAGGTGCTGGAGGTAATTTTGTAACGTTTAATGATATTAATCCTGAAAATGTTAGAGATTATAGATTATATGTTGAAGGGGGACTATTAACAGAAAGAGTTAAAGTAGCTTTAAGAAATACTGGAAACTGGGCGGATTATGTTTTTAATAAAGACTATAAATTAATGCCATTAAGTGAAGTAGAAGTTTTCGTAAAAGAAAACAATCATTTACCAGGTATTGATTCGGCTAATGATTTGGTTAAAAAGGGTCTTGATGTTGCCGAAATGCAAGCTAAACAAATGGCTAAAATTGAAGAGCTTACTTTGTATGTAATTGATCAAAACAAAGAGATTGAAGAACTAAAAGCACAAGTGAAAGCTTTGTTAGAAAGAAAATAATATAAGTTTAATTTAAATCAATTAATTATGAAAAACTTATATTTATTTATAGTCTTTTTGTTTTTTGCAAAAAGTTTTTCGCAACAAGATTTGCAGAATGCCAATTGGGTTTTTGGAGATAATCTATGGTTAAATTTTGACAATACAGGTGTCCAAAATCAAACTGTTCTTCCTCCCAATAGCATTGATAGTCAGGAAGGTGTAGCTTCTGTGTCTGATTTAGATGGTAATCTTCTTTTTTGGACAGATGGAACCAGAGTTTATTGGCTTAATGGCGCAACTGTTAATGTTTACAATAGTCCTGCTCTTTTATTTGGTAATGGAAGTTCTTTTCAGAATGTGGTTATCACACCTCGACCTAATCATCCTGGCAGGTATTATATTTTTTACATAAGCGGTTACACATCAACTCAAGCAAATCAGGTAACGGGTTTGTATCGTGCGGAAGTTGATACTGTTAATCATGTTGTTTTGAATCCAAACACACCCTTGTTAGATGCTTTTGGCACACCAATTAATAATGCTTATGGTAATTTATGTGAAGCATTAACGACCGCACCGGCAACTAATGGGGATTATTGGTTGATTACTCATGTTCAGAATTTAACTAGATCTTTTATATATAGTTATAGAATAGCTGAAAATACTATTCAAAATGAATTTCAGCTAAATTTTGTTAACAACATTGATAACCCTTCTTTGGCAATTAAGATTTCATCAAATCTTGATAGGATTGCATTGACTAGAGATGGAGTAAACCCTGTTCTTGGAAATTTTGACCCTGCAAATGGTTTTATAACAAATCTAAATTTGATTGGACAAGTTCCTCCTACTGGTATTTATAATTACTGTAATGGTTTAGAGTTTTCGCCAACAGGAAATAATCTTTTTTTCAAGAGAGCATTTGATCTTATGGTTGTTTCAGTTGCCAATCCTACAGTAGAGTTCACTATTAATAACGACATTTTATCTGCAGGAGCTATACAAAGGGCAATCGATGGAAATTTATATGTTGCTAGGAAAGGGGATAATTTTTTATCAGTCATTAATAATCCTGATTTTCCGGTATTAAATCAAGCTACTATTACACATGATTTAGATTTCGATAGTGATTTTCCTATTGAAGAGCGATGCATAACAGGCTTACCTCAATGGGTTTGGCAAAATTGTAATCAAACATTAACCAGTGCAATTACAATACCTATTATCCTTCATGAAGAAAGATCGGACTGGATTAGTTCCAGAGATGTTATTACTTTTGGCAATGCATCAACTAATGATGGTGTAATCTATCATGCAGGCAATTTCATTGATTTACTGCCTGGTTTTGAATCAAGAACTACATCTAATTTTGCAGCCTATATTCAGGGTTGTACCGAACCGCAAAGTTATGTTTACAAACAATCAAGTTCGAATAATGACTCAGATTCAACAAGTTTGGTAAATGATTTAGGAGCAGTAAGGATATATCCCAATCCATCTTCAAGTTCAATTGAAATTCAAACAAGTAACATCCAATTCAACAAAGTGCAAATCATCTCCATTGATGGCAAACTGGTTTTCAACAATACTTTTGAAACCACAGACAAAGTCATGATAGACATTAGTGATTACAAAGAGGGTGTTTATATTGTCAATATCACTTCTGAAAACGGTCAATCTCTTTCTGGGAAATTGGTTAAAAATTAAAATTTTTGTAGTTAGTTAAAAAAGAAAGCTTCTCGTAATTGGGAAGCTTTTTATTTTTTTAATTGATAAAATTCATTTAACAACTCTTTTGGCGTTCGTTGAATGGTATCTTTTTGAAAAGTAAACGCATAACCTTTAGGCATTGTAACTGTTCTTTTGTTGAGATGCGGTTGCAGCTTGTCCAAATACTTCATCCAGCCAAGTAGTATTCTCGTTACAAACAGCCAGCCGCTTCTAATAATTCCAATAGAACTTACATTGACCAAATAATTGGAAATGGTTACAGCAACTATTGAAGCATTTCCCTCGGTAATTGAACTTTCCACTACTTTGCATTTTGGAAATAAACTTCGCATGCCTGTAAAAGTAAATCGGAAAAAATCATACGGTTCGGCATGGTAAGGAAAACTTTGTGGTGCTTCCACCTGCAACAATCCGCCTACTTTGGTCACGCGTTGCATTTCACTACAAAATAACCACGGATTAATAGTGTGCTCGATTACTTGAGCGGCCAAAACCATATCAAAACACTCGTCTTGAAAAGGAATAGCATGTCCGTCAAAAACAAAATCGGGTTGAAAAGAATTGTGAACATCAGAAGTAATGACTTCACAATGGGGAAATAAATTCTTGTAATAGAGTTTTTTTTCACCTGTTCCTAAAATTAGCAATTTGCTACCTGATGCCAAACGCTTCGATAGGGTTTTATATCTCTTTTGCACATCAAAGTCATTACACAATGAAGGGAGTAATTTTCTTCTTACAAAGTTTTTGAAGTTCTTAGTGTCTAAATGCTTTGCATCTTGCGTAGTGGTTTTGTTGTTCAAGATTTCACTTTCATCAAAAATGGAATCTTTTCCAAACAAAATGGGAGTTCCATTATGAATGGTGAATTGTGTTCCATCTTCAAACAAAATATAGGTTTCTGTCTTTGAAGAAAATTTAGCTTTGGTGTCAGGATTGGTTAAATTAGAATACAAAATTTAAGTAAGTTTTTTCAAAATTAAATTTTTAAATTTTATATTCCTATACATTCAATATAAATTTCAATACTTCTCAACAAAAGCTTCGCCATTCAGCGGAGCTTTTTTATATTTGCTCCATAAGGTAAATGATCTTTGCAGTATGGTCTCAATTGTTATACGAAATAAAAACGAAGCCGTAGCACTCGAAAAAGTGTTGCAAATTTTGCATAGCCAATACCAAAATGATTTTTCCGAAATTATTATTGTAGATAATAATTCTACCGATAATAGCTTGCAAATAGCACAAAACTACGGTTGTAAAATTGTCCCAATAAAAGATTTTACTTACGGTAAAGCAACCAATCTAGGCATTCAAAACGCCAGTTCCAATTATGTTCTTCTTTTGAGTGCTCATGCCATTCCTGTTGGAAATAGTTTCTTTAAGGATTCACTTGTAGTGATGCAATCCAACGAGAATATTGCGGGTTTACGTTATATCAATAGTTTAGCTAATTACACTCGCGCTATCGAAAATAATTTTGTCATCAATAATCCGATTCAATATGGCTTAATGACAGCTTGCGCCATGATCAATAAAGTTGCTTGGCAAAGAATTAAGTTTGATGAAGAAATGGTATTTAGCGAAGATAAAGATTGGTCCAAACGAGTTGTTGACGCTGGATTTCAATTGAAAGACATTAACCAAACCTTCTTTTATTTTGCTAAACCAACCCCAACAGGATTAATCAATCGCTACAAAAACGAAACCATTGCGCACTATCAATTAAACAATCAAATCGGGCCTTCGTCAGGAAAGATTATTTTATCATTCTTAAAGAAAACAATGGTAACCAACGTAGTAACTTTCTTCACAACATTTCAAAAGGATGTCACTTTATTAAAAACAAAGTTCGAAATCAGAAACCGACTCAAATCGTATGCAAAAAACAAATAAACTGTCTAATCTTTACCGCCTAAATACCAAATCTGCTTTAGTTGTCTTGGTTTATTTATGCAAAAAAGTACTTCGAGTTAAAGTCAGCTCAACCGAAAATGAAATGTACATTTTGTATAATTATCTATTGAAAAATGACGGTTATCTCAAAGAGGAAACCGCTACTTCCTATACTTGTATTTTTAAAAAAAATAGAGAAAAAAAGATAATTTTACGCAAAAATCCATCCAGCGATTTGGCTGTGTTTAATCAAGTATATGGCTGGTTAGAATACCAAAAAGTAGTAGAAACTTACAAAAATAGTTTCAATTTTAATCCTGAAAATGAAATCAATATTATTGATGCAGGAAGCAATATAGGTTTGACTAGTTTGTACTTTTTAGATTATTTCAAACAAGTAAACCTCATTAGCGTTGAACCCGAAAAAGAAAACTTTAAAGTATTGCAAGCCAATCTTCAAAACTTGCCTAAACAATGTCAAACGCAACAAATCAATGGAGGTATTTGGAGTTCGGATACTTTTCTGAAAATTGTGAGCGATTTCAGAGATCAATCCGATTGGTCATTCCGAGTAGAAGAAACCAATAACCCCAATGATATCAAAGCGTATAGTATCAATAGCTTACTAAAAAGTAACAATTGGAATAGTATTGATATTTTAAAAATTGACATAGAAGGTTCAGAAAAACAAATTTTCGATGTGCAAAATTCGGACGTAAGCTTTTTAAGCAAAACCAAATGCATTGCCATTGAAATTCACGACGAATTTAACTGTAGAGAAATGATATACCAAGTACTATCTGACTATAATTTTACCTATTTTAATAATGGAGAATTGACGATTGGTGTGAATCAAAATATTGTCAACTAGTTCAAAAACAGTACGTTTGTTTCCTTTATAATGGACAAAATTAAATAAGGTTATTAACAGACAAATCCCATTGCATTTTCTATATTTGCCAAATGCCAAAAGCAATTTTATGTTACAATTAAACGTCAAAAACGAAACCTCAAGATTACGAGCTGTTGTGCTAGGTTCGGCTGTAAATAATGGGCCAACACCAACGGCAGAAGAAGCTTATGATCCAAAATCATTGGAACACATTTTAGCAGGAACTTATCCAATTGAAGCTGATATGGTAGCTGAAATGGAAGCCTTTAATCAAGTGTTTCAAAAATACGATGTCAAAGTGTATCGCCCCGAAATGATCGAGAACTACAACCAAATTTTTACGCGCGATATCGGTTTTGTGATTGATGATGTTTTCATTAAAGCGAATATTTTGCCCGATAGAAACCGTGAACTCGAAGCAATTCAGTACGTCATCGACCAAATCGATCCCAAAAAAGTAGTGCGTCCACCTGATGATGTTCATATTGAAGGCGGCGATGTAATGCTATGGAACGACTATATCTTTATTGGAACTTACAAAGGCTCAGACTATTCGTCGTTTATTACAGCTCGAACCAATATGGCTGGTGTGAATTACATTAAAGAGTTATTTCCAAACAAAATCGTGAAAGAGTTCGATTTAGTAAAATCAAAACTAGAAGCAAGAGATAATGCGTTGCACCTTGATTGTTGCTTTCAACCAGTCGGAAAAAACAAAGGAATCATTTACAAAAGTGGTTTCCGTGAAGAAGCTGATTACGTCTATTTGGTCAACCTTTTCGGTAAGGAAAATCTCTTTCACATTACGCGCGACGAAATGTACCACATGAATTCGAATGTTTTTTCAATTGATGAAAATGTAGTCGTTTCCGAACGCAATTTCACTCGATTAAACAATTGGTTGCGCGATAATGGTTTTACAGTAGAAGAAATTCCCTATGCCGAAATCGCCAAACAGGAAGGATTGTTGCGCTGTTCAACTTTGCCATTGATAAGAGATTAAATAGGTTTATAGTTTAGGGTTTAGGGTTCTCAAAAGAGCCAAAACAATAAACTACAAACAATAAACTATAAACAAAATAACCATGAACCAAACCACCAATTCCATCCTCATGATTCGCCCTGTCGCGTTTCGAATGAACGAGCAAACTGCCGTTAATAATTACTATCAAAAAGTACTCGACGGATTAACGCCAGAAACGGTCAATGCCAAAGCCCAAGCTGAATTCGATGCTTTTGTGCAAAAATTACGCATGGTTGGGGTAGATGTAACTGTTGTGGATGACACGCTTGATCCAGATACTCCCGATAGTATTTTTCCAAACAATTGGATATCATTTCACGAAAGTGGCGATGTGGCTTTGTATCCAATGTTTGCCGAAAATCGTCGTAGCGAAAGAAGAGAAGATATCTTAGACATTTTGGAAGACAAAGGTTTTGTCATCAACGAAATCATGGACTATACTTCGGCTGAAGAAGATGAGGTTTTTTTTGGAAGGAACGGGAAGTTTGTTGCTCGATCGCGAAAATGGTAAAGCGTATTGTGCACTTTCACCTCGTGCCGACGAAGAGCTGATGATTGAATTTTGCGAAGATTTTGAATTTACACCGGTTATTTTCGAAGCGTTTCAAACGGTAAATGGCGAACGAAAATTAATCTATCATACCAACGTGATGATGTGTTTGGGCGATACGTTTGCTGTAATTTGTGCTGATTGTATCGATGATAAAAAAGAGCGCAAAATGGTACTCGATAGTTTGCGTGGTGACGAAAAAGAAATCATTCTCATTAGCGAGGATCAAGTAAACAATTTTGCTGGAAACATGCTGGAAGTAAAAGGCTCAGATGATCGACGCTACTTAGTAATGAGTACATCAGCGTTTAATAGTTTAACCAAAAAACAAATTGCACAATTGGAAGAACACATTACGATTTTGCATTCGAGCCTAGACACAATTGAAGCTTGTGGTGGTGGAAGCGCTCGTTGCATGATGGCCGAAATCTTCTTGCCAAAAGAATAGAGGTAAAAATTCCAAATAACAAAAAGCAAATAACAAATAACAAAAAGCAAATAACAAAAAACAAATAACAAAAAAAAACAAGTTCAATCGAACTTGTTTTTTTAAATATTCTAACTTCTAAAATCTAACTTCTAAAATCTAACTTCTAAAATCTAACTTCTAAAATCTAACTTAATACTTAACGAATTCATAACCGCCTTTTTCTGCGCCCCAAACCTGTTTATCGTTCTTGTCAAAACCTTGATCCCACGACAAAATTTCATTTTCTGTTACAGTTACTTTTGAAGTGGCATAACTAGCACCTCTCAATTCACTTGGGCAAGTTTTAACTCCGGTTTGTCCTGCAAATTTATTTTTACCAATACGTTTTAGCACCACTTCACAACCTTGTTTTAGTTCAATATCGTTTTCAGTTAAAGCATCGAATGCTTCGGGAGTTTTCCATTTTCCAATCCAATCCTTCTCGTTTTTTAAGGTGTGAATTTCGCTCACAAACTCGTCGCCACGTTGTGAAACTTTATAAATTCGTACACGATAAGGCTTTTCTTGTTTGCTGAACATGGCTTGTTCCACATACAAATAATGACCTTTATCTTTCCAAATAGGAACCATTCGAAGCGAAATATTAAAATAACTCGTGTCTTTTTTAGATTGCGCTTCTGACGAATACTGTCCTTGCATGATGGTGACTAATTCATCCAAATTTGCAACTGATTTGTCAGTACTTGTCTTAGTTGATTTGCAACTAATAATAACTACAGTTAACAATAACAAAATACTATTTTTCATATCTCTAATTTCTAATTTCTAATTTCTAACTTCTAATTTCTAATTTCTAAATCCCTCTAATAATAGTTAACACCGCACTAATGATGTATTGTATTCCAATTGCCACAGTCAAAAAACCTACAATGCGTGAAATTGCTACAATACCAGATGCTCCTAAGTATTTAGCCAAATAATGTGCGCTTCGTAAGATCAAAAAGATAACCAACGAAACCACAAATATTGAAAAAGTCGAAGCCAACATTTCATTGGTGTTATGATGATCTTGATTGAACGCAATTAACAACGAAATCGATCCAGGCCCAGCTAACATTGGCATAGCTAAAGGAGTTAAGGCAATTGAATTACGATTTTGTAAATCTTCTTCTACTTCTTTGCTAATTCCTTTGCGTTTCTTCGGATTGGCGTTGAGTAAACCAAATCCAGAACTCGCTATCAAAATACCACCAGCAATACGCAAAGCTGAAATTGTAATACCAAAAAAGCGCAACACGTATTCGCCGACAAAAAAAGCAATCAATAATATAATGCAAACGTTAATAGCCGTCCATAGCGACACTCGCGAACGCTCAGGTTTGCTGTAATCTTGTGTCAAACCTACAAAAAAAGGAATGGCTCCAAACGGATTCAAAACTGAAAATAGTGCGCCCAATAAAACAAAAAAAGTATTAAAAAAAACATCCATTTTGTGCGAAATAAAGTTAATTTTAGGCAAAGATACTCAAACAAAAATTTTTCAAGTTAAATTAAAAATAGTAATTTGTAAATTTGCGCTATGAAAAATAAAAAAACACTCGTTCTCGGTGCTTCCACCAAACCCGATCGGTATGCATTTAAAGCGATTACTATGCTCACTGAAAAAGGGCATTCGGTTATTGCTATTGGACAAAATAGCGGAGAAGTTGCAGGAGTTAAAATCAACACCAAAACCATTCCACTCAAAAATATTGATACTGTTACACTTTACCTGAATCCAATTCGTCAACGGGAGTATTATAACTACATTCTTGAAACCAAACCCAAAAGAGTAGTGTTTAATCCAGGTACTGAAAATCCTGAGTTTTATCAACTATTAAAAGCTAATGGGATTGAAGTTGAAGTCTCTTGTACGTTGGTTTTGTTGGCTACGAATCAATATTAAAGTATAATCAATTTATAATAGAAACCCTTTCATAGTTACAACTCTGAAAGGGTTATTATTTTTTTAAAACCTTGTCTCCGAAGTTGCTGGTTTGCTAATTAGCAGTAACCCCAAAAAGGTAATCAATCCATTTACAATAATCAGTTCGTTATCAATGATATAATTTCCGAATAAATCAGCCGAATGTTTATTAATAAAAAAACAAACAGCGGGCGATAAAGCACAAATAATAGGGACTAACTTGTCGTGAACCGTTTTGGTTTTCACAAACAAACCAAAAGCATACAAACCCAAAAGTGGACCGTAGGTGTAACTTGCCACTTTAAAAATCATCGTCACTACTGATTTGTCGTTGAGCGAATTGAAAATTACAATCACCAAAAACATCAAAACCGAAAATCCAATATGAACAAGGTGGCGTGTTCTTTTTAGTTTTTTTTCAGCAACCAACTGCTGACTGCTTTCTGCTGACTGCTTTTTGTCCATACCTAAAAAATCCACACAAAAAGACGTTGTTAAAGCCGTTAAAGCAGAATCAGTTGTAGCAAAAGTCGCTGCCGTCAATCCGAGTAAAAATACTACCGACGGAATCATACTCAAATGATTAAATGCAATTTCGGGAAACAATAAATCCGTACGTTTTACATCATCCACCATCGGAATTGCGATACCATTTTTCTCAGCATACAAATACAGTAAAGCACCAACACTCAAAAAGAAAATATTGATAATGACAAAAATTCCAGTAAACGTAAACATATTCTTTTGCGCTTCACTAATGTTTTTGCAACTGAGGTTTTTCTGCATCAAATCTTGATCCAATCCAACCATTGCGATAGTAACAAACATGCCTCCCAAAATTTGTTTTACCACAAAATTACCTTTCAAATAATCTTCATAGAAAAATACTTTAGAGTAATTACTGTTTTTCACTGCTTCAAAAGCCTCTACAAAACTGTAATCCAAACTCTGGCAAATAAAAATAATGGTCAAAAACACAGACGAAACTAGAAAAAATGTTTGTAAAGTATCTGTAATAATTATCGTTTTCAATCCGCCGCGATACGTATAGGCAAATATTAATCCGAGCGAAATTAAAACCGTAATAGCAAAAGGAACGTTGTAATCGTCAAATACAAATTTTTGCAAAACAATTACCACCAAATACAATCGAAAAGCCGAACCAATTGTTCTACTTATCAAGAAAATAGTAGCCGCAGTTTTATAACTCACAACTCCAAGTCGCTGCTCAATATAACTGTAAATCGAAGTCAAATTCATCCGGTAGTACAACGGAAGCAGAACGGTTGCAATAATGATAAACCCGAGTGCATTTCCGAGTACAAACTGAAAATATTTAAACTGCAAATCAGGATTTCCCACTTCGCCTGGAACCGAAATAAAGGTTACTCCTGAAAGCGCAGTTCCAATCATTCCAAAAGCTACCAAATACCATTTTGAGTTTTTATTGGCTTTGAAAAACGCGTCATTGCTACTGTCTTTTTTACTGATTACGTTAGAGATGAAAATCAAAACCCCAAAATAAATGATGATAATGGTTAAAATAGCCGTTGATGACATAAATGAATTTTTTGTTTGTGCCAAAATACGAAATTAATGTCTCAATTTGTAAATCAAATAGTGAATTAATTTTCAAATTTTCAAATAATCTCATTTTCAAATTAGTTACTTTTGCACCATGGAATTTTCTTCAAAACTTTTGGAAAAAGCCGTTAACGAAATGGCGCAATTACCAGGCATTGGAAAGCGAACGGCTTTACGATTAGTATTGCATTTACTCAAACAACCTAGTGAGCAAACACAGTATCTTTCGCAAGCTTTGACTGTTATGCGTGAGGAAGTAAAATACTGTAATAATTGCCACAATATTTCCGATGTTGAAGTGTGTGAAATTTGTTCCAATCCAAGTCGAAACCACAAAATTATTTGCATTGTTGAAGATATTCGCGATGTAATGGCGATTGAGAATACAAACCAATTCAAAGGTGTTTATCATGTGTTAGGTGGAAAAATTTCACCAATAGATGGCGTGGGTCCAAGTCAGTTGAACATCATTACTTTGGTCGAAAAAGTGAAATCGGGCACAATTGAAGAAATTATTTTTGCTTTGAGTTCTACTATGGAAGGCGACACGACCAATTTTTATCTGTTCAAACAAATCAAAGATTTTAATGTAAAAACCTCTACAATCGCACGCGGAATAGCAGTTGGCGACGAATTAGAATACGCTGATGAGGTAACGTTAGGAAGAAGTATTTTACAACGTGTTCCTTTTGAAAATTCTTTTTATAAATAATCAAGTATTTCGGCAAGTTCTTTTGTTTTTTGAATTGAAAAACTATCTTTGTTTGCTAAATTTAATTTCGACCATGAATAAGATTCTTTTCTATATATTTTGCCTTAGTTTGCTTGTTACTTCTTGTGTTCCAACCAAAGATTTGGTATATCTTCAAAACAAAGAAAATTCGGCTAATTCAAATATTAACGAGTTAAAAAACAAACCATACCGACTCCAAACCAACGATGTTATTAGCATCAATATCAAAGCACTTGATTCAAAATTGGTTGAGATTTTTAATAGTTCTAGCAATCAAAATCAAACGGCAACTACAGCTGATATACTCTATTTTGTAGGATATACAGTAGACGATCATGGGAATGTGAGAATTCCAATTTTGGGTGAAGTCAATGTTTTAGGAAGTACTTTGGAAGAAGTGCGAAAAAAAATTGAAACAGAATTACTCAATCAATATTTCAAAAAAGAAGCAGAGTTGTTTGTTACTGTAAAATTAGCTGGTTTCAGATACACCGTCAATGGGGAAGTAGGGAATCCAGGTTCTAAAGTATTGTACCAAGATCGCGTTAATATTTTTGAAGCCATTGCAAATTCAGGAGATATTACAATTGTTGGCGACAGAAAAGATGTTAAGATTATGCGTCAATTTCCTAGTGGAACCGAAATTTTCAGTATCGATTTGACGGATGGTAAAGCAATGACATCACCTTATTTTTATTTGCAACCTAATGATTACGTTTATATTAAGCCTTTGAAACAAAAATCATGGGGTACAGGAAAAACAGGTGTAGAATCATTAGGAACAATTATTACTATTTTGTCTTTAGCTACGACAACTTTTTTACTGTTAAAAAACAATTAATTTCTTCTCAAAATGTTAGACGTAAAAGATTTTTCTTTTTTTGAAAACCAAAATAGTTTTGATTTTAAAGGATTTTTAATCAAAACAGGAAGTTATTGGAGGTGGTTTTTATTGGGTTTGATCGTCTGCTTAACTATTGCGCATCAAATTAATATTAGAAAACAAAAAATATATTCCTTAGAAACCACCATTGCTGTCAAAGAAGAAAACAATCCATTCTTTACTTCCAACACGAGTTTGGTATTCAATTGGGGCGGAACTTCAGATCAAGTTCAAGCTTTATCAACAACATTAAAGTCACGCTCACATAACGAATTGGTAGTTGATAAGCTCCAATTTTATATTGAATATTTACAACAACAAAAGTATTTTATTCAAGATGTTTACGGAAGTACTCCTTTTGTAGTAAATATAGATAAATCGAAAAATCAGGTATTAAATACTCCAATTAATATCAAGTTTATATCACCTAGCGAATACGAATTACGCATTACTAATAAATCGAATTCACTTGCGGTAATGAACTATTTGAATTTCCAAAAAGAAGTAGTTTTAGTTACAAGCGGTGATTTCGTCAAGCGATACAAAGTAGGGCAACCAGTGATGTTGCCATTTTTGAACTGGATACTTGAAATCAAAGGAATTCAAAACGGTTATGTGGGTAGCGAATATATCATTCGATTCAATAATTTTGATGATGTTGTTACGCGTTACAAAAACTTAAAAATTAATGTCGACGAAAAAGCAGGTTCCATTTTAAAACTATCACAAGAAGGAACTAACAAAGCCAGAATTGTTGATTATCTTAATGAAACAGTAGCAACATTAATAAAAAGACAACTCGATAATAAAAACCTCTTTGCTGAAAATACCATTAAGTTTATTGATACGACTTTAAAAATAATGGAAGATGATTTAAAGGCGGCCAACAACGAATTAAAAGATTTTAGTAGAAAGAATAATGTTATTGATCTCAAATCGGGAAGCACAGCTTTGCAATCGCAATTGTTGGAGTTTGATTTGCAAAAAGACCAAGTTGACCGAAAGTTAAATTATTACAATTCATTAAGTAGTTATTTAAGAAGTAGTAATGATTATTCCAAATTACCTGCGCCAGCTGTAGCTGGGATTGACGATCCAAATATTATTGGAAATGTTGCCAATTTGATCGCATTATCAGTAAGAAGGTCAGAAATGGCTTATTCGGTTAAAAATGGCGATATGTTTAATAGTATCGATAACGAAATTTCTGCTATTAAAAGAGTATTATTAGAAAATATTAATTCAGCAAAATCAGCTGTTTTGTTTGAAAATAATCAAGTGCAAGGAAAACTTAATGAAGCAGAAGGAAAGTTGAGAGTTCTTCCTGAAGGAGAACAAGAATTAGCAAAAATAATTCGAAAATACGATTTGAGTAATGGTATTTATCAGTCGTATCTTCAAAAAAGAAACGAAGCTTTAATAGTCAAAGCGGCAAACTTATCAGACATTCAGTTTATTGATCCCGCAAAAGATATTGGTGGCGGTTTGATCGGACCAAGAACAGGGGTGAATTATGTAATAGCAATTTTCATGGGATTACTAATTCCGTTGTTAATAGTGTTTTTAATTTTCTTTATCAATAATGCTATTCAAAACACTGACGATATTAGTAACCTTACTAAAATTCCACTTATTGGGGTTATTGGGGTAAAACACACCGATACGAATTTATCCGTTTTTGAAAAACCAAAATCAGCGTTATCAGAATCTTTTAGGGCAATTCGTTCGTCATTACAGTTTTTGTATAAAAAACAAAATCTCGAGGGATCCAAAACATTGATGCTTACGTCATCTGTCAGTGGAGAAGGTAAAACATTTTGCTCAGTTAATATTGCAACTGTTTTTGCCATGAGTGAAAAGAAAACAGTAATTGTTGGTTTTGACCTTAGAAAGCCAAAAATATTTGATGATTTTAATCTTAAAAATGACGTTGGTGTAGTAAATTATCTAATTGGTCAAAAGTCGATGGATGAAATTATTCACAAAACACAAATACCACACTTGGATGTCATTATTTCGGGTCCAGTTCCACCTAATCCTTCTGAACTAATTATGGGAGAATCAATGGTGAAGTTCATGAATGAGTTAAAAGATAGATACGATTATGTAATTCTAGATACTCCACCAGTTGGATTAGTAACTGATGCTGTCGAACTTTCACAATATGCTGATGTTACGCTCTATATTACAAGACAAAATTTCACCAAAAAAGAAATGATTAACCTATTGAACAATAGAGTTAACAGAGAGGAACTTCGCAACGTAAGTATTATATTGAATGGTTTTGAAAATAAAGCTAAATACGGAGCAGGTTATGGATATGGATATGGTTACGGTTATGGAGCTTATTCGAACGGTTACCATGAAGAAGATGAACCAAAAAATATTTTTATAAAATGGTTCAAAAAGATTAAAAAAAGTATATTTAAATAGATGTCGAAAGCAATTTTAATAACAGGAGGAGCAGGGTTTATAGGTTCCAATTTATGTGAATATTTTATATCCAAGGGAGATAAAGTGGTTTGCCTAGATAACTTTGCAACTGGACACAGACATAACATTCAGCATTTAATCGGACATTCCAATTTTACTTTAATAGAAGGTGATATTCGTAACATTGATGACTGTCAGAAAGCGGTTCAAAATGTTGACTTTGTTCTCCATCAAGCAGCTTTAGGCTCTGTACCTCGCTCAATTAATGATCCAATTACAACCAACGATGTTAATGTGTCTGGATTTTTAAATATGCTAGTGGCTTCACGAGACGCGAATGTAAAACGATTTGTATATGCAGCCAGTTCTTCCACGTACGGGGATTCTGAAAGTTTGCCAAAAGTAGAAGACAAAATTGGAAAACCACTTTCTCCATATGCTATTACTAAGTATGTCAACGAATTGTACGCTGAAATCTTCAGTAGAACCTACGGATTAGAAACTATTGGATTACGTTATTTTAATGTTTTTGGACGAAAACAAGATCCTAATGGAGCTTATGCAGCAGTAATTCCAAAGTTTGTTCAGCAACTAGTAAAAGGTGAAAGCCCAATTATCAATGGTGATGGAAATTTCTCAAGAGATTTTACTTACATTGACAATGTTATTCAAATGAATGAATTAGCAATGCTAACACAAAATAGTGAAGCCGTCAACACGGTATATAATACGGCTTATGGAGATCGAACTACTTTAAACGACTTAGTGCACAATCTAAAAGCATTTTTATCTGAGTTTGATCATTCAATCAAAGATATTCCTATCATTCATGGACCTAATAGAGCTGGAGATATTCCGCATTCATTGGCGAGTATTAATAAGGCTAAAAAATTATTAAACTATAATCCTCAATTCTCATTTAAAGAAGGCTTGAAAGAAGCCGTTAAATGGTATTGGGAAAATTTGAAATAAATTAAATTAATGAAAATTACAAATGTTTGCTGTATTGGAGCTGGATATGTGGGAGGACCAACTATGGCTATTATTGCTCAAAAATGCCCACACATTAAAGTTACTGTTGTCGATTTGAATTCAGATCGAATAGAAAAATGGAATGATGTAGACACCAACAATATTCCAGTTTATGAGCCAGGGTTGGCTGAAATTGTTCAACAAGCAAGAGGTAGAAATTTATTTTTTTCTACTGAAGTTGATAAAGCCATTGATGAAGCTGAATTGATTTTTATTTCAGTAAATACACCAACCAAAACTTATGGTACTGGTAAAGGGATGGCGGCTGATTTAAAATACATTGAACTTTGCGCTAGACAAATTGCAAGAGTCGCAAAAAATAATAAAATAGTTGTTGAAAAATCAACGCTACCAGTTCGTACTGCAGAAGCAATTAAAAATATTTTAGATCATACTGGAAACGGAGTGCAATTCCAAATTCTTTCTAATCCTGAATTTTTAGCCGAGGGAACTGCAGTTGAAGATTTATTAAATCCAGATCGAGTTCTTATAGGTGGCGATACAACTCCTGAAGGGAAAGTTGCGATTAATGCACTTGTCGAAGTATATGCAAATTGGGTAGATAAAAGTCAAATTTTAACCACAAATGTGTGGTCTTCGGAATTGTCAAAGTTGACAGCAAATGCTTTTTTAGCACAACGTGTATCTTCAATCAATGCTATTTCAGAGCTTTGTGAAAAAACGGGTGCAGATGTTAACGAGGTAGGAAAAGCCATCGGTATGGATAGTAGAATTGGTCCAAAATTTTTAAAAGCATCAGTTGGATTTGGAGGTTCTTGTTTTCAAAAAGATATTCTTAATTTAGTATATATAGCAAAATCATTCGGTTTAAATGAAGTAGCCGATTATTGGGAACAAGTAATTATAATGAATAATCACCAAAAAAGAAGATTCTCCAAAAATATTGTGACTACATTGTACAATACTGTTGCCGATAAAAAAATCGCTTTTTTAGGCTGGGCTTTCAAGAAAGATACTAATGATACTAGAGAATCTGCGGCTATATATGTAGCTGATGACTTAATTTTCGAAAGGGCAAAAATAGCAGTCTATGATCCAAAAGTAGATTATGACCAAATGCTTTTCGATTTAAATTACCTCGAAACGCGAACATCAGATCAAAACAAATATTATTTAAGTACTTATGAAAACCCTTATGAAGTTTGCAAAGATGCTCACGCCATTGCAATCCTAACAGAATGGGACGAATTTAAAGAATACGATTGGAAAAAAATATACGACAGTATGTTAAAACCAGCTTTCATTTTTGATGGAAGAAATATTTTAAATGCTGACAAGTTAAAAGAAATAGGATTTATATATCAAGCCATTGGTTCTTGATTAAAATAGTTTCAAATGAATACAAAAATTGGAGTTATAGGGTTAGGTTATGTTGGATTACCTCTTGCAAGATTGTTTGCAACAAAATATCCTGTGGTAGGTTTCGATATCAATCAAAATCGTGTAAACGAACTCAATTCAGGAAATGATTTTACACTCGAAATCAGTAAAGAGTTGTTGCAAAGTGTAATCGTTGAAAAGCCATCTGATGCCAATGGTTTGTATTGTTCAACCAATATTGAAGATATTAAAGATTGTAATTATTATATCGTGACGGTTCCAACCCCAGTTGATAAAAACAACAGACCTGATTTAACTCCGTTATACAAATCAAGTGAAACGGTTGGGAAAGTACTAAAAAAAGGTGATATTGTAGTTTACGAATCTACAGTATATCCTGGTTTAACAGAAGAAGAGTGTGTGCCCGTCTTAGAAAAAATTAGTGGATTAAAATTTAATGTCGACTTTTTTGCAGGGTATTCTCCTGAACGAATTAATCCCGGAGATAAAGAACATACCGTAGAGAAAATACTAAAAATTACCGCTGGTTCCACGCCCGAAATTGGCATCAAAGTCAATAATTTATACAATTCAGTGATTACTGCTGGAACACATTTAGCGCCATCTATCAAAGTAGCTGAAGCAGCCAAAGTAATCGAAAATTCACAGCGCGATATCAATATTGCCTTTGTCAACGAATTGGCAAAAATTTTTAATATTCTCGACATCGATACACATGCAGTTTTAGAAGCTGCTGGAACCAAATGGAATTTCCTCAACTTCAAACCAGGTTTGGTGGGCGGTCATTGCATAGGTGTTGATCCTTATTATTTAGCTCAAAAAGCACAAGAAGCAGGTTACCATCCTGAAATTATTCTTGCCGGAAGAAGGTTGAATGATAGTATGGGAGAATACGTAGCTTCTCGAGTGGTTAAGTTGATGATCAAAAACGAAATTCCAGTTAATAATTCCAAATTATTGATGCTCGGAATTACATTTAAAGAAAATTGCCCTGATGTGCGTAATACCAAAATTGTTGACGTAATTTCAGCGCTAAAAGATTACGGAATTAAAGTTGAAATATATGATCCATGGGCAAACCCTGCCGAAGTTAATCACGAATACAAATTGTCAACTTCGAATGTTTTACCCGATAATAAATACGACGCTATCGTTTTGGGCGTTTCACACAAAGAATTCTTAAACCTAGATTTAACACCATTAAAAAAATCAAAATCAATAGTGTATGATGTAAAAGGAGTTTTACAAAATGATGCTATTGACGGAAAATTATAGTAGTATGAAAAAACTATTAATAACAGGAGGCGCAGGTTTTATTGGCTCTCACGTAGTTCGATTGTTGGTAAACAAATACCCAAATTACCAAATATTCAATTTGGACGCCTTGACGTACGCTGGGAATCTTGAAAATATTGCCGACATTCAGCATGCACCCAATTATTCGTTCATTAAAGGCGATATAGTCGATGCGGATTTTATAAATGATTTATTTGATAAATACCAATTTGATGGTGTATTGCATTTAGCAGCCGAATCTCACGTAGATCGTTCTATAACTGATCCTTTAGCATTTGTTAAGACCAATGTAATTGGAACAATGAATTTGCTCAACGCAGCCAAAAATTCATGGAAAGATAATTATGAAGGTAAGCGCTTCTACCATATTTCAACAGATGAAGTGTATGGAAGTTTAGGCGAAACAGGTTTGTTTACAGAAACTACGGCCTACGACCCAAACTCACCTTACTCTGCTTCTAAAGCGAGCTCAGATCATTTTGTTCGTGCTTATGGCGAAACGTATGGTTTGCCTTATGTAATTACGAATTGTTCCAATAATTACGGGCCAAACCATTTTCCTGAAAAATTAATTCCACTTTTTATCAATAATATTATTCAGAAAAAACCATTGCCTGTTTATGGTGACGGAAAATACACTCGCGATTGGCTTTTTGTAGAAGATCACGCGGTTGCTATCGACTTAGTTTTCC
This sequence comes from uncultured Flavobacterium sp., assembly GCA_964414655.1. Classification (GTDB taxonomy): domain Bacteria; phylum Bacteroidota; class Bacteroidia; order Flavobacteriales; family Flavobacteriaceae; genus Flavobacterium. The sequence continues at coordinate 59,852 of CAYPXI010000001.1, forward strand.
ACAAAGGGAAAAACCACGAAACCTACAATATTGGTGGCTTCAACGAATGGCAAAATATCAACTTGGTCAAACTTTTGTGCCAACAAATGGACAAAAAGTTGGGTAGAAGTGAAGGCGAGTCTGAACAATTAATCACTTACGTAAAAGATCGTCCAGGTCACGACTTACGTTACGCCATTGACGCATCCAAAATTAATACAGAATTAGGTTGGAAACCATCAGTTACCTTTGAACAAGGACTTGAAAAAACCATCGATTGGTATTTGGCAAACGAAGAATGGCTCAAAAATGTCACTTCGGGCGAATACCAAAAGTATTACCAAAAACAGTATAGCTAAACCCAAATGAATCCTTATCTGTACATATTTGGCACTTTGTTTTTTACGGTTTATGGCCAAATAATTCTGAAATGGCGACTGTCTTCATTGAAAGTCGAACTTCCAGAAAGTATGATGGATAAGATTATTTATTTGGTAAAATTAGTGTTTGATCCTTTTGTGTTTTCAGGGTTTGCAGCAGCTTTTATTGCCTCACTTTTTTGGATGGCAGCCATGACCAAATTCGAAATCACCAAAGCGTATCCTTTTATGAGTTTGGCGCCAGCTTTGGTTTTTGTTATCGGAATGTTGTTTCTCGGCGAACAGTTTACTCTTGGTAAATTAATAGGATTAGTTTTTATTATGATTGGAATTTGGGTAACCGTAAAATTTTAAAAGTTGGTATTTGAAGAAAACTATATTAATATCAGGTGTTAAAGGTTTTTTAGCTAGCAATTTACTGCACTTGTTAAGAGAAGAATATACTATATATGGAGTTGGGAAAATAGCAGAAAATTGGAATGGTATTACTGTTTTTTCTTCCTCTGAAATAGACAAAATTACAATTCAACCCGATTATTTAATTCTTTGTCATGCTTCCATTTCATCAGGACAAACATCGGCTAAACTTGAAGAGCTTTTTCAAGTTAATGTAAAAATAACTGAACAACTCGTTCAAAAGTTCACAACTGCTGCTGTAATATACATTTCCTCTGCGTCAATCTATGATAATAGTGGGCTTATCAAAGAAGACTCACCAATCTTTCCAAAATCAGATTATGCAATTTCTAAACTTTGGGGCGAACAAATGGCTCTTAAAAATAGTAATGCTGTCATAATTAGATTGTCATCATTATTCGGAATTGGAATGAAAGAAAATACAATTATTCCAAATTATGTTAATCAAGCCTTGTTAAATGGCGAAATTCAAGTTTGGGGGAAAGGCGAAAGAATGCAAAATTACATTCATGTTGAAGACGTTGTTTCTTGCATCAATTCAGTCATTAATAATTTTGAAAAAGGGAATAGAAAAGTACTTTTAGCAGTGCATTCAATTGAATATTCAAATGCTAAACTCGCCCAAATTATTGCAGAAAAAACAAATGCCAAATTGACTTTTATCAATGAGGATCATTCAAAATCATGGTATTATAATAATAATTTAACGCAGAAATTGTTAAATTGGTCTCCGAAAATCGATTTTAAAGAAGCCATTTTCAACTACATTCAATGGAAAAAAGAACAGTTTTAGTTACCGGAATTGGTGGAAATGTTGGCCAAGGTATTTTACGAAATATTGCTTCGTTGGATTTGCCAATTCGTTTGATAGGAACCGATATTGCAAGTTTTTCACCAGGAAATCACTTGTGTCATCAATCGTATAAAGTACCTTATTCCTATGATGAGAATTACATTCCAACTATTCAATCCATAATTGAAAGCGAAAAAGTTGATTTGATTTTACCTTCAACAGATTATGAAGTTTATTATTTGTCAGAAAATAAAAATAAGCTGAAAACAAAAGTTGTGGCGAGTGATGCTAAAACAGCCAAAATTTACCTTGATAAATATGAAACGTATTTGTATTTATCCCAAAATAAAATACCTTTTGCTAAGTCATGGATTGCCAGCGAATATGATTTTTCTGAAAAAGAAATTATTGCAAAACCACGAGAAGGGCGCGGTTCACGCGGTATTATTCTTAATCCTGAGAACCCTACGCAATTACCAGAAGGCTATATGATTCAATCGCTTCATCGTGGAATTGAAATTACAACAGCTGTATATGTTACCAATGAAGGAAAACTTCACGGTTTATTTACCATGGAACGATCATTAACCAACGGAACAACAACAGAGTCAAAAGTGGTTTTTCAATACGATAAAATAGTTAGTGAAATGGCACAAAAAATGATTGATTTAGGCGGATTAGTTGGTAGTTTCAATATACAAAGTATTGTAACTTCAAGTGGTGAAATTGTTCCTTTTGAAATCAATTGTCGCATTTCTGGAACCAATTCGATTCGTCATAATCTAGGTTTTCAAGATGTAAAATATGCCATTCAAGAATATTTATTGAATGAAAAACCGGACGAGCCAAAACCAATTGAAGGAATTGCAACCCGAATTTTAATGGATGTGGTGTACCCAAATGCCAAAAGTTTTGAGGATTTAAATAACAACGCTGTTTCACACATTATTTATTAAGTATGATACAATACATTTTTTTCGATGTTGCTGGAACTCTGTTGGGAAAACCAACCTTGTATTCTAATATTCAAAAGTCAATAAGTGAATTTGGCTTTGAAGTAGCGTTGGAAGAAATTAAAAGCAAACATAAGCTATTGTCTGAAGTCATTCATTTTCCCGATAGAACAGATGAAGATTTTTACAAAAAATTCAATTCAGAATTACTGTATTTACTCGGAATTGTTCCTAATGAAAACATACTAAACACTATTTTTAAAAATTGCACTTATTTGCCTTGGCAAGCTTTTGACGATGCCGAAATAGTAAGCAAATTGCCATTGCCAATAGGCGTAATATCCAACTTTAATTCAACTTTAAAAGAAAAATTAGAGTCGTTTTTCGGACCTGTTTTTCAGGATGTTTTTGTTTCCGAAGAACTCGGAGTAGCCAAACCTAATATTGAATTTTACAAAAAAGCAATGGATAAAATTCCGTTCGAAGCGAACCAAATTTTGTACATTGGTGATTCCATCAAACTCGATTTGAAACCAGCTACAGAGCTCGGTTGGAATGCTTTAATCATTGATAGAGATAATTTTTATCCTAATTTGAACAATAAAATTTCTAATTTAGCAGAAATTACAAAATTCTTATAATGAAGAAACTATCTCTTGTTGTCCCAGTGTATTACGAACAAGAAGTTATTCTTCAGTTTCTCAAAGAAACGAAAGAAGAGCTAGAAAAACTTCCCATTACCTACGAATATATATTTGTAGACGATGGAAGTAAAGACAAAACAGTTGAAATTATTAAAGAACAAGCCCAGTTGGATGATCGAATAAAGTTGGTGGTTTTTTCCTATAACCATGGAAAAGCATCTGCGGTTTCGGCTGCAATTGCGCATGCTTCAGGCGATTATCTTCTGTATATGGATCCTGATTTGCAAGATCCTCCTATTGAGATACCTCGTTTTTACAATGAAATAGAAAAAGGCTACGATTTGGTTTGGGGAATTCGAAAAGAAAAGATGGATTCGTTCGTAAACAAGCAATTTTCTAAAATATTTTGGGGAACTTTAAACAAATTTACGGGTTTGAATATTCCAAAGGGAATTGCAGTCATGCGCATGTTTAATCGCGAATTTGCGGATGAATTCTTAAAATACAACGAAACCAATCGCTTTATAGAAGGTATTTTTATTAATATTTCGAAAAATTGGACTACCATCGAAATTGGTCAACGCGAGCGATTTGCTGGAACTTCAAAATTCAATTTTAAACGCAAAATGCAATTAGCCTTTGATGCTATTTTTGACTTTTCAGAATTACCACTTAAAATGACCGTAAAATTCGGAATGATGCTGATAGGATTGGGATTAATAGGACTTTTTGTACTTTTAATTTTAAAATTATTTTTCATCGAGTTTCAAGCTGGCTGGCCTTCAATTATTGCATCAATAGTTACGGTATTTGGTTTGCAATTGTTTTTTATGGGAATTATTTCACTCTATATTGGGCGCATTTACAAAGAGGTTAAACGCCGTCCTTTGTATTCTGTGAAAGATAAAGTCAATTTGTAATGAGTAAAACGTTAGCTATTATTGGTTCAGGTCATTTAGGACAACAAATTGCGCATTATGCGATTACTGATGGTCATTATACCAATGTGGTTTTCTTTGATGATTTTTCTATCGAAAAACAAGTTAATGGTTTTTCAGTTATTGGTAACTCAAATAATGTTGAGAGTGAATTTGCTAATCATTCGTTTGATGAACTGCTAATAGGAATTGGCTATAAGCATTTGCTTGTTCGGAAACAATTATTCGACCGTTTTTCAAAAATAATTCCATTCGGAAAAATGATTCACTCATCCTGTTGGGTTGATCCAACAGCTGTTGTTGAAGAAGGATGCGTTATTTACCCTTCATGTTCAATTGATGCTTACGCAGTTATTGGTAGAAATACAATTTTGAATATTGATTGTACCATTGCACATGATACTAAAGTGGGGCAACATTGTTTTTTGTCTCCAAGAGTAGCTTTGGCCGGATTTATAAGCATTGAGGAGCAATGTATAATTGGAATTAACTCAACTATTATCGATAATATTTCTATTGTTTCCAACACGCAAATTGGTGGAGGAACAGTAGTTATAGAAAATATTACACAACACGGATTATATGTTGGTAATCCACAACGATTTATACGCTAAACATGATACCTTTTAATAAACCTTATCTCACAGGAAAAGAGACACATTATATTTACGATGCGGTAAGCTCGGGCAAAATTTCGGGCAACGGAATTTATACGCAAAAATGCCAAGCCTTTTTTGAAAAAGAATACGGTTTCAAGAAAGTATTGCTCACAACTTCATGTACAGATGCTTTAGAAATGTGTGCCATGTTGGCCAATATTGGTCCGGGCGATGAAGTAATTGTACCTAGTTTTACCTTCGTTTCAACCGCTATTGCTTTTGTAAGACAAGGAGCGAAAATCGTTTTTGCCGATTCGTACAGCGATAATCCCAACATTGATGCCGATAAAATTGAAAGCTTAATTACTGATAAAACAAAAGCAATTGTCCCAGTACATTATGCTGGTGTGGCTTGCGATATGGGAAAAATTATGGCATTGGCTAATAAATATAATTTACTCGTTATTGAAGATGCTGCTCAAGCCATCGATAGTTTTTACATAGACGAAAATGGCAATCAAAAAGCGCTTGGTAGTATTGGTCATTTGGCCGCTTTCTCGTTTCATGAAACCAAAAACATCATCGCTGGCGAAGGCGGAATGCTAGCCATCAACGACGAACGATTTATTCATAGAGCCGAAATAATTTGGGAAAAAGGAACCAATAGAGCAGAATTTTTTAGAGGCGAAGTCAACAAATACGGTTGGGTTGACACTGGATCGTCGTTTCTTCCTTCAGAAGTTATTGCGGCTTTCCTTTGGGCACAAATCGAAAACATTCAAGACATTCAAGCCAAACGCAAAGTGTTGTGGGAAACGTATCGTTCCAACTTAAAAACACCTAACATTCAATTGCCTAATATTCCAAGTTATGCGACCAATAATGCGCACATGTTTTATATTACAGCACGTAATTTAGAACACCGAACGCAACTTATTAATGCGTTGAAAGAAAAAGGTTTTCATGCTGTTTTTCATTATATTTCGTTGCATTCAAGTGATTATTACCAAAGCAAACACGATGGTCGTGAATTAGTCAATTCTGACAATTTTACCGATTGCTTGCTTCGTTTGCCTATGTTTTACGAACTCAGTGTTGAAAATGTAAAATCAATAGCCGACTGTATCAATGAATTCTAATCTAAATAAAGTTCTTAATGTACTGACTGTAGGAGTTTTTCTGCTGATTGCTGTGCTGATAACTAACTTTATTTTGTATCCAATTGTAAGTGCTGATTCAGGTTATTATTTGGCCATTGCACGCGAATTTTACCAAGGGAAAACCTATTTTGTTGATATTGGAACAATCTACAATCCATTAGCAATTGTAACTATTGGACTTCCTTTTTTGTTTGATACAAATCCCGATATTCGCTATCATATTCTGATCAATATCGGAATCATTATTCTAGCGGGTTTTTGTTTTTACAAGCTTTCAACTTCCTTCTTAAAGAAAAAAGAATGGAACTATTTACTCACAGGTTTTTTTGTGCTTTTGCTTTTGTATAACGATGGCCGACATGTGATATTAGAACCTTTGTCTGTCGTTTTTCAACTATTGGCTTTAATTTTTTATTTGAATTACCTCAAAACGCATGCTGTTTCACGTTTGTTTGTAATGGGAGTTTGCATAAGTTTAGCATTTTTGTCTAAACAATACGGTCTATTTATTGCAATTCCAATTGGTTTGTCAATGTTGATGAACAGAAGAGCTTTGTTAATTCAAATCGTTGTTACTGCTATCGGTTGCCTAATTCCGCTAACTGTTTTTTACATTTCTATTCACAACAATAATTATTCAATTGCCGATTTTGTACAAAGTATTTTAGGCAAAGGATTTGAAATTGACAACGGAAACGGAACAGGATTGGAACTCGACTTTAAATCCCGAATGCTGTTTTTACTCATTTTTATTGCGACCAATTTGTATTTGGTTTTATTTCCATTTTACCTTAACAGAGCCTTAAATACTAAGCATTTTGTAATGATAGTAGTTGCCTTGTTTTCGTCTTTTATGGTATTGTTGTTTGCTTTTTATCAGCACTATTTTATTTATGTAATTCCTTATCTTTTGCTACTCTTTGCTTTGATAATCGATCAAACGCATACCCACTTATTGCAATGGAAAGCTTTGATTTTAGTCACAATTTCCATCGGATTAATGACCTACAGTTTCGCTTCTTCATTCAATAGTAAAAGAGAAATTTATCAATCACAACTTGATTATGCCAAACAGTTGAACGCAATTGTTCCACCCAATTCCAAAGTATATTTATCAGGAATTATGCCTTCTTTTTATTACAGTTGCCAATTCAATTCCATCGATTCTAAAAAAGTGAGTTATGCTTTTTCGGGCTATTTGTTTACATCAACCATTGTAAACTATTTAGATAAAGGCGAATATTTAGTAGTTTCCAAAAACAGTTACAAAGCCTACCAAAAAGTAATAGCCGATTTAAAAGTTAGCCAGCATCAAATTGATAAAGAAACAATCTATATCATTCAAAAAGAATAAATCTATTTTCTATGATTGCAGTTTCTGTTATTATTCCCGTTTACAATGCCGAAAAACATTTGCACAAAAGCATCGAATCGCTCTTGCAGCAATCGTTGCCTAATTGTGAGTTCATTTTTATTAGTGATGGCTCAACGGATAATTCGGCGTCAATTATTTCAGAATACCAAAAAAAAGACACTCGAATTCATCTGATTCACCAAGAAAATCAAGGTGTTTCTGCAGCTCGAAATAAAGGAATTACGACAGCAAAAGGAGAATATATAGGTTTCTTAGATGCCGACGATTGCATCGATAGTAATTTTTTTCAGACTTTATTTGAAGTAGCTCAAAAAGAGAATGTCGACATTGTTTCCTCTCATTTTTTTAAAGAATTTGGCACTACAAAAGAAGTCGTAAAAGCGAAATTTCCTCTTAATATAATGTTGGATAAAGACTTTATTAACCAAAATATCATCCCACAATTCATCAAAGACAGCTCACTCAATTCGTGTTGGAACAAGTTGTTCAGAACGGTTTTAGTGAAAGATATTCAATTTCCAGTTGGTGTTCCATTAGGCGAAGATGGAATTTTTAATTTGCAAGCTTACAATAAAGCCAATAGTGCTTTTTTTGCAGATTATTGTGGTTATCACTACATCGAAGTGGAAGGAAGCGCTACTCGCAATGCTGCTCAAAAGGATTACTTTAAGCGCGCTTTAGAAGTGTTTGATTTTGATTATCAAAAGCTTATTTCTTTTGATTTAGATAAAAGTAATGTTGAACAATGGAAATCAGTTCGTTTGATGGAAAGCGTGGTTTCGTACATTTATTTGTATTTGCAACCCAGTTCGGGCTTGTCTTTTTTGGGCAGAATAAAATATGTTAAGCAGATGATTTCAAACCCAATTGTGCAAAAAGTAATCCATCAGTATTACCAAGAAATCAGCAATGGCAAATCAAAATACCAACAAAATATCCTAAATTGCATTCGAAATCAATCGCTACTTAAATTGATTGTAATGCACCAATACAGCCAATTCAGAAACAAATAACGTATGAAGATTTTAATGTTTTATCATGGTGGAAGTAAAAACCGCGGTTGTGAAGCCATAGTGCGATCCGGAATTCCTATCATTCAAAAATACATTCCCAACGCTCAAATTAGTTTAGCGTCGCTCGATCCTGATTCGGATGTGATTATTCCTGGGTTGTATAAAATTCATGATGTGCGTCGAACGTATATCAAAAAATACACAATTCAGTGGTTGCGAAGTGCTTACTCAGTAAAAATAGCCAAAAACGACAACTATACGCACCGATTTGAAAACCGAAAATTACTCGATTTGATTTCGCAATACGACGTTTTTCTGTCTATTGGTGGCGACAATTATTGTTATGGTGAACAACCTTGGCTGTACGAAGTAGATCGTTGCATCAAAAAAGCAGGTAAAAAATTAGTGCTTTGGGGCGCGTCGATAGGAGCGGAAGATTTAACGCCAACCAAAATAGCCGATTTACAGTCGCTCGACTTGTTGTTGGTACGTGAAACCTATTCGCAAAAAGCATTGGAAAGCAAAAGTATTTCTAATGTAAAACTGTGTGCCGATGGCGCTTTCACAATGGACAAAGAAGAATTGGCTTTACCAGAAGGTTGGCAAAACGGAAATACAATCGGATTCAATTACAGTCCGTTGGTGTACAAACGAAATCCAGAGTCGGTTACTGCTGCCAAAAAATTAATGCAGCATATTTTAGATACGACCAATTGTACCATTTGCTTAACACCGCACGTAATGATTTCTGGCAACGACGACTATGAAACGTTGTTGCACTTTTATGATGATTTCCAAAAAACAGGTCGCGTTATTTTATTGCCAAATACGTTAAATGCAATTCAATACAAAGGATACATTTCGCGTATGCGGATGTTTATTGGCGCTCGCACTCATGCAACTATTGCTGCATATTCGTATGGAGTTCCAACAATGGTTTTGGGTTACAGCGTGAAGTCGAAAGGAATTGCGTATGATATTTTTGGTGAAGAAAAACTAGTGTTGAGTATTGCTGAAATTTCGGATGCTGAGAAACTAATTTCCAAATTCGAAGAAATGAAAAACGAAGAACTCAATTTGCAATCACTTCTAAAAAATAAAATTCCGCAAATCAAAGAAATGTCATACAAAGCAGGAGCATATTTAGCCGAATTGGTCAAAAAATAACGGTTTTGATACAACAAAAATGAAGAGAAAACTCCTTTTTATCATGCCTTCACTCGATTCGGGCGGCGGCGAAAAAAGCCTAATCAACTTGCTCACTACGTTAGATTTTAACCAATTCGAAGTAGAAGTTCGATTGTTCGCTAAAAGAGGTTTGTTTCTTAATTTGGTTCCCAATGAAGTGAAAATTACCGAAATTTCAGGCGATTACCAATATTTTTCAAAAGGTATTTTGAGTTCGATACTCTACTTTGTAAGTCGATTAAAACTAGCTTTGGCAATACATCGAATTATTTTCTTTATCAAAAATAGTTTAATCAAAAACAAAGCCATTGCCGAGCAACAAACATGGAAAAATAAAGCAATTGCGATTCCGAAATTAAAAGAAGAATACGACACAGCCATCGCTTTTATAGAAAAATCGTCGATTTATTATTTGATTGATAAAGTCAATGCCAAGCAAAAAATCGGTTGGATTCACACCAATTATGCAAGTTCAGGTTTGAATGCCGATTTTGATCGAAATTACTTTTCACAACTCGACTTTTTGGTAACGGTTTCGCCTGAATGCCAACAAAGTTTAAACGTTAATTTCCCCGAAATTCAATCCAAAATCAAAGTCGTTCATAACATTGTTTCATCCAAAACAGTGCAACAATTGGCTGCTGAAAAGATACAAGATGCACAATTTCAATCTAATGATTCAACTCTAGTTACAGTTGCTCGTTTAAGCCAAGAAAAAGGAGTTGATATTGCGGTTGAAGCCTGTAAAATTTTGGTTCAAACTAATAAAGACATAAAATGGTATGTAATTGGTGATGGAAGTGAACGAGCCAAATTGCAACAACTGATTTCCGATTACCAACTTCAAAATCATTTTTTCCTTTTGGGATTACGCGCCAATCCGTATCCGTATGTCAAACAAGCCACAATGTATGTACAACCTTCTCGCTACGAAGGCAAATCAATCGCAATTGACGAAGCCAAAATTTTGGCCAAACCAATTATTGTGACCAATTTTACCACAGCTAAAGACCAAATCAATCATTTAGAAAATGGCTTTATTTCAGGTAATGATGCAATGCAATTGGCAAATGATATTCTTATGATTTTAAACGATAAAAACCTGCAAAATAATTTATCCTTACATTTGACCCAAGAAATCCACGATAATAGTATCGAAGAGATTACTCAATTTTATTCGATGTTGAATGCGTAAAAAACTACTTTTTGTAATCAATAATTTGCATTGCGGTGGCGCCGAAAATTCACTTATTTCGCTGCTCCAACAATTGGATTATACCAAGTATGAAGTCGATTTATTATTGTTTCAAAAAGAAGGTTTTTTTCTGAAGAATGTTCCTCAAGAAGTTCGTGTTTTAGGTCCAATTGAAGAATTTACCTATTTTGATGGTTCTTTTGCGAAAGCGATGATCAACGCTTTTTTGCGATTGCGCTTCGATATTATTTTGACCAAATTCAAGTTTTTAGCACTCAAAAAAATACATAATCCAGCCGAACGCGAACAGCGGTTTTGGTATTATTTAAAAATTTGTCTTCCCAAATTAAAAGGCAATTACGAGGTTGCGATTGGTTTTTTAGAGAAATCACCCAATTATTATATCGTTGATAAAGTCGATGCCAAAAAGAAAATGGGTTTTATTCGTACCGATTATGAAGCCATGGGAATGATTCAAGCGATTGATGAACCCTATTTTGAAAAATTGGATTTCATCTTAGCCAATTCACCCAATGCTGAAAATTCGTTAAAAAAACTGTTTCCGCAGTTCATTCCAAAAATCAAAACCATCGAAAACTTCTTTTCGCCCGAAACGTTGCATGCCATGGCGGATGAAAAAGTGACGATTCAAAAAGGCGATTTAACACTGGTCAGCGTGGGCAGATTGCATCCAGCAAAAGGCTATGATTTAGCGATTGAAGCTTGCAAAATCATCAAAGAAAAAGGAATTGACATCAAATGGTACATCATTGGCGAAGGCGGAGAACGACCAGAATTAGAACGGTTAATTCAAGAAAATAAGGTTAAGGATAATTTCATCTTAATCGGATTGAAAGAAAATCCGCATCCGTATATTAAATTGGCCGATTTGTATGTACAAACTTCCCGTTTTGAAGGGAAATCACGCGCAATTGAAGAAGCCAAAATCCATCAAAAACCGATTCTGATTACCAATTATCCATCAGCTACCGACCAAATTCAGCATTTGCAAAATGGTTATATTGTAGCGATGAACGCCAATGCTATTGCTGATGGGATTTTACATTTGCAAGCAGATAATGAACTAAAAATCAAATTAATTAGTAATTTGCAAAACACTTTGGTTGACAATCAAAAGCAGCTCAAAGTTTTGTATGATTTAATAGACTAAACCCGAAACCAGTTATGCTATTTAACTCGATCAATTTTGCCATTTTTCTTCCAATCGTTTTCTTCCTGTATTGGTTTGTGGCTAATAAAAATTACAAGCATCAAAATATTTTGTTGTTGGTAGCCAGTTATTTCTTTTATGCGTGTTGGGATTATCGTTTTATGTTTTTATTGATTTTCTCCACATTATTAGACTATTTTACAGGTTTGAAAATGTTTGATGCCAAGACGAGCATAGGAAAAAAGTTCTGGTTTTGGTTGAGTATTGGCGTCAATTTGGGCTTTTTAGGATTCTTTAAATACTATAACTTTTTTGCCGAATCTTTCGCAGAAGCATTAGCCAATTTCGGAATTCATGTCGACGTTTGGATGCTCAATGTGATTCTTCCTGTCGGGATTTCGTTCTATACGTTCCACGGGTTATCGTATGTGATTGATATTTATTACAATAAAATCAAACCCGAACGTAATTTTATTGATTACGCCGTTTTTGTGAGCTTTTTTCCTTTATTAGTAGCTGGTCCAATTGAACGAGCAACGCATCTTTTACCTCAAATTCAAAGAGCAAGAAAATTCGATTACACTACAGCCATCGATGGTTTGCGTCAGATTTTATGGGGTTTGTTTAAAAAAATTGTAATTGCTGATAATTGTGCCGAATACGCCAATTTAATTTTCAACGATTCAGCTCACCAATCTGGCAGTAATTTGGTTCTTGGCGCTTTGTTTTTCACTTTCCAAATTTATTGTGATTTCTCAGGATATTCTGATATTGCTTTGGGAACAGCACGATTGTTCGGTGTTGAACTCTTGCGCAATTTTGCCTTTCCGTATTTCTCACGTGATATAGCCGAATTTTGGCGTCGTTGGCACATTTCGCTCTCGACTTGGTTTCGCGATTATTTATACATTCCACTCGGCGGAAGCAAAGGTGGAACTTGGATGAAAGTACGCAATACATTTATCATTTTTCTAGTCAGTGGCTTTTGGCACGGCGCCAATTGGACGTTCATCGCTTGGGGATTTTTGAATGCGTTGTACTTTTTACCTTTATTATTAGCTAACAAGAATAGAAACAATATAGGAATAGTTGCCGAAGGTAGAATACTTCCTAATTTGCGCGAGATTTTCAGCATCGGAATTACGTTTCTACTTACTGTCTTTGCCTGGATTTTCTTCCGTGCCAACAATATGACTCACGCGTTGAGTTACATCAAAGGCATTTTTACAAAATCATTGCTTTCAATGCCAACCGTTTTACCGTATTCGATATTTGCTTTGCTTGTATTCTTTATTACTATCGAATGGATTGGTCGCGAGCATCAATACGCATTGCAACGCTTTGGTATGAAATGGCCGAAGTTTTTGCGACTCTCGTTTTACTATTTGCTTATCATCTTGATTTTTGCTTTTATGGGAAAAGAACAAGAGTTTATTTATTTCCAATTCTAACCAATGAAACAGTTTTTAGTCAAATCGTTGTGGTTTTTGTTGCCTGTGTTGCTTTTTTTCACTGCGATAGAAATTTACATTCGAAATTCTGAAAATGCGTTCATCACAAAAGCCAAGTATTTCCAAAAAAATAAAGAACAAATTGAAGTTTTGGTTTTCGGTTCGTCGCACAATCAAAATGGTGTAAATCCGAAGTTTTTTAGGAGTAAAACAGCTAATTTATCGTATGGTTCCCAAGACATTCAAATCGACTCAGCTTTGTTTTTCTCTAATGTAAAACAAATGAAAAACCTCAAAAAAGTCGTTTTCGAGTTGGATTACCATCGTTTGGATATTGAAAATGAACCTACTTTTTACCGCTTTCCCTGGTATTATTTGTACTATGGAATTGAAGTGCAACCCGTCAAATTCGTTAATAAAATATCCTTGTATTCATCAAATGTCGATTTTTTTAACAACATTATTTTAGATCAATTTTCGAGTAATTATAAACCACAAGTTATCAATGAATTCGGATTCGTAGAAGCCAATTATTCGAATGATTTTTTGGATTTAAACTACGATGAAACCAAGATTGAAGCTACAGCTAAAGAACGTTTGCAATCACGTCACAATGAAGTTTCTGATGAAAATTTTAAACATAATGTTAGACGAATTGAATCAATGATTGCATATTGTAAAAAAAACAACATTGAACTCTACTTTTTTTCTTCGCCATTATACAAAACGTACATTGAGAATAAGATTCTGAAGAAAGATCAAAAAGTAAAAAACTATATTCAACAGTTAATCGCCAATCATAAAATTCACTATTACAATTTTGAAAACACGGGTCGATTTGAGTTGAAAGATTTCAGTAACGACGACCATCTCAATGCCAAAGGAGCCGAAAAGTATACTAAATTAATTGATTCCATTATTTACCAATGAAACGATTTGTAAAACGTCTTTCGTTATTCGTTGTTCCAATGCTTTTAGTAGCAATTGGAGTTGCATTGGTTTCTAAAAAAATAGTCAATAGTAAACCTGTTTTTCAATTGCCAAATTCAGTTCATAGTTTAATTTTAGGTCATTCCCAGCCTGAATGCGCGTTTAATGATTCGTTAATTTCCAATACTAAAAACATGGCACAAGGTGGTGAAGCCTATTTTTATACGTATCAAAAAATCAAAAAGTTATTGCCCGAAAATCCACAAATTAAAACGGTATATATTTCATTTTCCAACAACCAAATCGAACCCCGAATGGATGAATGGACGTATGACGACGAACACGTTGGCAATTATTTTCCAAAATACGCAGGTCAATTGGATGGTGAAGATTACACACTTTTGCTACAACACAATTACAAAGCGGTTTTGTCGGGCGAAATGAAAGCGTTGAAAAACAACTTGACTTTTTTAGCCAAAGGCGAAACTAATTTTTTAAAAAACAACAATTGGGGCGGTTATTTGTATTTAAAAAGGAACAAGTTGGATTCTATCATTAAAGTAAATTTCATTCAAACAATCAAAAAAGAGTTTTCACATTCAGTTTCAACGATAAATGTGAGTTATCTCAATAAAATAGTGGAATTTTGTCAACAGAAAAAAGTGAAGATTATATTCTACAGAACGCCTGTGCATCCTATTTTATTTAACGAATACGACGAACAAAAGTTCCAAAATTTACGAAAACAAAAATTTGCTCAAATCCCGTTTTTGGATTTTCATGATTTTAAATTAACCCACGATGAAATGGGTGATTTTGATCATTTGAATTACAAAGGAGCAAGGAAGTTTTCGGAGTATTTTAATTTGATGATTTCAAAGAAGTAAGTTGTTCCACAGAGTGCTCAAAGAAGTCACTGAGTGCCACAAATTTTTTATAAATAAATTTGTCATAAGACAAATTAGTAAAAGCCACATAAAATTAGTTAGTATGGAAGTAAATGAAATTACAAAAATTGTTATTGGTTGTGCAATTGAGGTTCACAAGCAATTAGGTCCAGGATTACTTGAGTCAGCTTATCAAGAGTGTTTGTGTTATGAGTTGAAAAATAAAGGATTGCAAATACACAGAGAAAAGGCGATGCCTATAATTTACAAAGAGATAAAGCTGGATCATGGTTATCGAATGGATATTTTAGTTGAAAACAAAGTAGTAGTTGAAATTAAAACAGTTGAACAATTTACAGATGTTCATATAGCTCAAGTGTTGACGTATCTTCGATTGGGTAATTTTAAATTAGGTTTATTGTTGAATTTTCACGTTTCGGTTCTTAAAAACGGTATTAAAAGAGTCATTAATTAAGAATTGAAAACTTTGATTAACTTTTTGTGTCTTTGAGTATCTTTGTGCTATAACTAGTTTTTTTTACGCAGAGAACACTAAGAAGACGCAGAGTTGCACAGAATAAAATAGAATTAATGTCTTCCTTTTCTCAGTGTAACTTTGAGGCTCCTTTGAGTATTTTTGTGCTATAACTAGTTTTTTTACGCAGAGAACACTAAGAAGGTACAGAGTTGCACAGAATAAAATAGAATTGATGTCTTCCTTTTCTCAGTGTAACTTTGAGGCTCCTTTGAGTATTTTTGTGCTATAACTAGTTTTTTTACGCAGAGAACACTAAGAAGACGCAGAGTTGCGCAGAATAAAATAGAATTAATGTCTTCCTTTTCTCAGTGTAACTTTGAGATTCCTTTGAGTATCTTTGTGCTATAAATTTCGGTTTTTTTAATATGGTTCTCTTTGTAATAATTTTTCTCTTTATCTTCCTAATCGACTGGATTCCACAATTCAATACGTGGCAAAGTCGCATTAAAATTGGGCAGTTTCAAAGTCAGGTGGATTGGAGAAATAAAGTATTTGACCTTTCCAAAAAATGGCTTTTCAAAACACCAACAATTACAATCACTGATAATTCAAGACTTATCATTATTGATATTTTAAAAGGGAATTACAGAAAAAACGCTATTCAACATTGGCAAGAAGCTGCTTTATTGTTAGGTTTAATCGAAGAATATAAATCGTCTAAAAGCGAAACGACCAAAGTGATCATCAATAATTACTTTGATTCCAAAATAGACGCTAATGGCATTTGGAAACAACTTCCCACAGAAATCGATAGTGTGATTTTGGGTTATGCTTTGATTTCCATTCCATGGTTGGATTATGGTAAAAACAAGCCTGCTTTTGACGCTTTGTATCAATTGATTTTGAGTTTGAAAGGTGAAGACGGAACCATTGCGTACAAAAAGCACAGCAAGCAATTTCGTTATGTGGATACGATCGGTTTTATTTGTCCGTTTTTGGTTGAATATGGTGTGAAATTCAATACTGAAGAAGCTATAAACTTGGCAATTTCACAAATTACAGAATTTAACAAATACGCTTTGTTGAACGATACATTTATTCCATGTCATACTTACAATTTAGAAACCAAATTACCAGTTGGATTATTCGGTTGGGGAAGAGGTTTAGGTTGGTACGCAATCGGTTTGATAGATACTTGGAAAGCGTTGCCAGAAAATTATTTAGCTAAAAAGCAATTGGAAGAAAATGTGATTCAGTTTGCTAAAATGGCAATGCAATTCCAACAAAAAAATGGAGGTTGGCATTGGCTCATTACCAATAAATCTTCGCAATTTGATTCGTCAACTGCGGCTACTTTAGCTTGGTTTTTGGTGAATGCTTCTACCATAGAATCGATTTCGAGCGAATGTAAATCTGCAAAAGAAAACGCGTTACAGTATTTGCAAAAAGTTACTCGTCGCAACGGCGCTATCGATTTTTCACAAGGCGACACCAAAGGCATTGGAGTTCATTCGCAACGCTTTGATATTTTACCGTTTACACAAGGATTTGTTTTGAGAACAATTTACAAAAAATGAACACCAATTCCCGACTTTCCAATTCCATAAAAAACATCTCTTTTGGGTTGATTGCTCAACTATTGCAGATGATTTTGGGCTTTGTGAGTCGAACAATTTTTATCAAATACCTTGCGGTTGAGTATCTAGGTGTCAATGGTTTGTTTAGCAATATTCTTTCTCTTTTATCTTTGACTGAGCTCGGAATTACTAGTGCCATTTTGTATTCATTATACAAACCTTTGGCAGAAAAAGACGAACGAAAATTAGCTGGATTAGTCAATTTTTTTGCTAAGGTTTACCGAAATATTGCATTGGTAATTGCGGTAATAGGTTTGTCATTAATTCCTTTTTTACATCAAATTGTTGAAAATCCGCCGTTGCAATTAGAGAAAGATTTAATACTCATCTATCTGCTTTTTCTTTTCAATACGGTTTCGTCTTATTTCTTACAATACAAAGCAAGTATACTCCATGCTGATCAAAAAAGTTATGAAGTATCAAAAAATAACATTTTTATTTTTTTATTGCAAAACACTCTGCAAATTCTTGTATTAGTGTTATTCCAAAATTTTATTCTATATCTGATTATTCAATCGGTAATGCAGCTTTTTGGGAACATTATGATTTCTCGAAAAGTCAGTATTTTGTATCCATTTCTAACAAAATACAAATCAGAAACCATTGATGCTGAAACCAAATCCAAAATTTATTCAAATGTAAAATCTACTGGCATTGTAAAAGTAAGTGGTTTGTTGGTCAACAGTACACACAACATTATTTTAAACTATTTTTCGGGTTTGGTTATGGTCGGATTATTGTCTAATTACAATTTGCTGATTGGTTTGGCTTCTGGAGTAATTATGCAGGTTTTTGCCAATATTCGCGGGAGTATAGCTCATATCAATGTTACCGAAAGTCATGAAAAGAAAGTTGCTACTTTCAACACCATCAATTTTGCCAATTTCTGGATTTACGGTTGGGTTGCTGTCGGAATAATTTTTTTGCTGAATGATTTTATCCAAATTTGGATCGGTTCAAAATATGTGTTATCCATTTGGGCAGTTGTAGCTTTGGCCTTGAATTTTTATATGTTGGGAATGCAAAATGCCGTTTGGACGTTCAAATCGACTTTCGGTATCTTCAAAGAAGGTCGTTATGTAGTATTCTTCACGGCTTTAATTAATTTGATTTTGGCTTTTTGGTTGGGAAGTATTTTCGGTTTAGAAGGCATTTTATTTGCTACTGCAATTGCTCGTTTGGTAACCAATTGCTGGTACGATCCGTATTTGGTATATAAAATCGCATTGCAATTGAATCCGATTGAATATTTAAAAAAATACACTTTTTATATTGTAATTATTGCTGTAACAATAGCTATTTTGTTTGGATTGAATGTATTTTTACCAAAGACCAACTTTTTGATTTTTATAGTCAAAGTGCTGTTGTGCTTGATAATTCCTAATATTGTGATTTATTTATTTTGTAAAAATACGGCTGAATATAGTGGTTTAGCCAGTTTGATAAAAGCGATGTTGCAAAAAATAATAGGAAAATATAAAAAGTAGTACACATTACTCTCTTTGTGTCACTCTGTGGTGCCTTTGTGAAACTTAGTGCCATGAATATTACACAAAGAAGTTCAGAGAAATTAGAGTTACACTAAGATTTTAAAATAAAATGAAACTATTGTACATCACCAACGGAATCAATGGCTCAGGCGGATTAGAACGTGTTCTTTCCATCAAAGCGAGCTATTTGACTGATAAATTGGATTATGACGTACATATTTTAGGTTTGAATGATTCGACGACCAATTTGTTTTATACGTTCAGTTCTAAAATTCATTTGCATCAAATTAGTGTTGATGGAAATCCAATTTCGTATTTCAAAAGTTATGTTTCAGGTTTGAAAAGTACAATTGCCAAAGTCAATCCTGATTGTATTATTGTTTGTGATGACGGACTCAAAGCGTTCTTTTTACCCACCATTTTAGGAAAATCAAAGCCAATTATTTACGAACGACATGTTTCTAAAAATATCGAAATTCGACAAGATGCTGGAGTTTTGAAAACCCTAATTTCAAAATTAAAAATCAAGTTGATGGACATTTTGGCACCGACTTTCACTCAATTTGTCGTATTAACGCAAGAAAATACTAACGAGTGGAAAAGTCAAAACGTTCAAATTATATCGAATCCGTTATCGTTTTATCCAACAGAAAGTTCCGCTTTAACCAACAAAAAAGTAATCGCTGTAGGAAAGCAAAGCCATCAAAAAGGCTACGATCGATTGCTTGTTGCTTGGCAAAAAGTAATTGAGCAACAACCCGATTGGCAACTCGAAATTTATGGTAAATTAGATGCTACACAACAATTAGAAGTCTTGGCGCAAAAGTTGAATGTACAGCATAACGTGCGTTTTTTTGAGCCTATTTCCAACATCCAAGAGAAATATTTAGAAAGTTCCATTTACGTGCTTTCATCCCGATTTGAAGGATTCGGAATGGTGTTGATTGAAGCAATGGCGTGTGGTGTTCCGTGTGTTTCATTCGATTGTCCGTATGGTCCGAGTGACATTATTGCGGATGGAATTGATGGTTTTTTAGTCGAAAACGGCAACACGAATCAATTGGCTGAAAAATTGTTATTTTTGATGGAAAACGAAACGGTTCGCACCGAAATGGGAAGCAAAGCCAAACAAAATGTAAAGCGTTTTTTACCCTCAACTATCATGCAACAATGGGACGAATTGTTTAAATCAGTCAACGTTTGAAAAAAATAGTCATCTTAGTCGATCAATTGAATTCACACGGCGGAATTGAAAAATTAGTGGCCATAAAAGCCAATTATTGGGCAGAGGTTTTTCAGTACGACGTAACGATTATTGCTACCGAACAACATCAAAAACCGATTATTTACCCACTTTCGAGCAAAGTTAAATTTATCGATTTAGCGGTCAATTACAACCGTACAAAAAGCTATTTTTCGCCTGCCAATGTGTTGAAATTTCTACGAAATATTTGGCTGATTCAATCGTATATTTTGAAAAATAAACCACACTTCATCAATGTGGCTTCGCATATTCCAATTACATATTTTCTTCCTTTTTTGTTGACCAAAGCCAAAACAATGAAGGAATTTCATTTTACCAAATTCAGTCGACCTTTAGTAGGTATAAAAGCCAAAGTACTTAATTTTATTGAAGGGAAATACAACTATTTAATCGTTTTGAGCAACGAGGAACGTCAATTTTATCCTTCGCCAAATGCGGTTGTTATTGCCAATCCAATTGAATCATCATCGCAAGTAGCTTCAAATTATTCGCAAAACGAAAACATTGCCTTGTTTGTGGGTCGACCAGCTCCTGTAAAGCAATTGGAAAAACTAGTTGCAGTTTGGGCTAAATTCATCCAACAAAAGCCCAATTGGATATTACATTTGTTTGGGTCTACAGACGATGATTATTCTAAGAAAATTCAGCAATTAGTCGTTGAAAACGCAATTCAAGATTCTTTTATTTTCAAAGGACAATCCAACAAAATTGCTGAAGAATTAGCTAAAGCAAAAGTACTGTTGTTGACCTCAGAACAAGAATGTTTTCCAATGGTAATTTTAGAAGCGCATGCAGCCGCAATTCCTGTTATTTCTTTTGATTCGCCAACGGGTCCACGGAATATTATTCACAACAATATCGACGGAATTTTAGTAGAATACAATAATATTGATAGCTTTGTACAAACGTTGGTTCGTTTTGATGAAGACATCGCTTTGCAAAATTTGCTTTCGAAAAATGCTGCTGAAAATGCCAAAAACTACCATATTGACACGATAATGAACCGTTGGAATGATTTAATATTTACTAAATGATGCGAACAATACTGTATTTTTTCGGACAATTATTGTTTCTTCCACACGTGGTTTTGTTTCTGTTTTCTTCTAACAAAGCGCTGATTATTGACGACATTTACGCGCGAAAAGTAAAAAGAGAAGGTGTCTTGAATCATTGTTATTATTTGAGTTTAGAACTCTTACTAAGTCGCTATTTCAGAACCTTGTTTTACTTCAGAACCAACGGAATTGGTGCTAAATTACTTCGCATTTTTTATCCAAAATATCCTTCGTTTACTATTGATATACATACTAAAATTGGTGGCGGATTGCAATTGGCTCATCCATACGCAACAATTTTAAATGCCGAAAGTATCGGACAAAACGTTTATGTCAATCATTTGGTGACTTTAGGAGAAAAAGACGGTAAAAAACCAATCATTGGAAACAATGTGCAACTTCACGCTGGTTGTATTGTTATTGGTGGCGTAACCATTGGCGATAATGCCATTATTGGCGCTGGTGCTGTGGTAGTGAAAGATGTTCCCGAAAATTGTATCGCAGTTGGCAATCCAGCTCGAATTTTAGAAGCAAGTAAATCATGAGTTTTATACCAGTTGCCTATTATCACATGGTTTTTTTTAACTCACTATTAGTGATTACGTTGCTTGCATTTATCCAAACCAAAACTAGTTTATTGGATTCACAATCGAACAAATCGGCGACCAATGGTTTTGGACTTTTTATCTTAATTGTAATTCTTGTTTTCATTGGAACTCGACCACTCAACTATCGTTTTGGTGATATGGTTATTTACGAACGCGAACTCGAAATGTACCGAATGGGAGAACCTTTTGATTTTAGTAAAGACTTTCTATTCGAATGTTTGAAGTACTTTTTTGCCAAATATTTGAGTTCCGATAGTTTCTTCTTTTTTTGTGCCGCTTTATACATTATTCCATTGTATTCGGTTAGTAAAAAACTCTTTAAAGATTACTGGTTTTACGCATTTATCATGTTTATAACATCGTTTTCATTTTGGGCTTATGGTGTTAATGGAGTTCGGAATGGCGTAGCAACTTCTATCTTTTTGTACGGAATGACACGCGAAAAGCCATTGAACAGAAATGCTATTTTACTTTCAACCATTCTCTTTCATAAATCGATGGCGATTCCAATTTTTGCTTATTATATTAGTCAATATTATAAAAATACCAAAGTGCTTTTTGCATTTTGGGTTTTGGCTGTTCCTGTGGCTTTTGTTGCGGGAGGTTTTTTTGAATCACTATTTCTAGGACTCGGTTTCGGAGATGAAAAACTCGAATTGTATTTGGGTGAGTTCGATGCTACCAATGAAGGTGTAAATTTAGATGTAGGTTTCCGTTGGGATTTCCTAGTTTATAGCGGTTTCGGAATCTTTGCCATTTGGTACTATCTTTTTAAGCGCAAATTAGAAGATCCTTTTTACACCAATATGGCTAACATGTATATTATAGCCAATACTTTTTGGGTATTGGTAATTCGTGCCAATTACTCCAATCGATTTGCCTACTTGTCCTGGTTTATGTTGGGTTTGGTGATTATTTATCCGCTGTTGAAACGTTTTTTATTTGCTGAACAAAACAAAGTAATAGGGAATATTTTGTTAATTTACTTCCTCTTTACATATTTAGTTAATATTTATTTGTCTTAAATAAATGACCATGGGAAACCCAAAAATTAGCGCTATAGTTCCAATTTACAACACGCAAAAGTTCTTGAAAAAGTGTATTGATTCAATACTCAATCAAACCTATGCTAATTTTGAATTGCTTTTAGTGGTTGATGGTTCTCCCGATAATTGTTTGGCAATTTGCAATGAATATGCTAAAAAAGACCAGCGTATAGTTGTAATTAACAAGGAAAATGAAGGTTTAGAAAAAACCAGAAGGGTAGGTTTAAGCCATGCAAAAGGCGATTATGTTACTCACGTTGATTCCGATGATTGGATTGATGCTACGGCTTTTGAACGCTTAATAACGGCTGCTTTACAATCGAATGCAGATGTTGTAACGGCCAGATTTACACGCGTAATTGACCGATTTGGGTTGATTAAGAGAGAATCAAGTTACAATTTGCCCGATAATTTGGTTATTGATCACACTGAGTTCATGAACAATTACTTTATTAATTTCTTCGGAATTAACAAGTTCTCGGTTTCGATGTGTGGAAAATTATACAAAAAATCATTCATTGATCAACAACAAATTGCTATTGGTGGCTTTGATATGGGTGAAGATTTGTATTACAATATTCAAATGTTTCCCAAAGCTGCGATATTCCATTTCATCAATACACCCATCTATTTTTATCGTTTTGGTGGAATGACAACCAAATTGAACGAGAAAATCATCGAAGCCGCCATCGGAATGTACAATTTGAAGAAAAAAACAATCGAACAATACCACAAACCCGATTACACCAAATGGATTGTCATCGAAATGATTAACTACTTGAAATCATATGTCAAAATGTTGGTGGAATACAAAAGCAACGAACCAGATTTTATTTTTAAAACCATTGATAAACTACTGGAACGAGATGAAATTAAAGAAGTTATTGCTACAGCCAAAGACTACGAACATTATAAAAACGATGCCTTTGTAAAAGCATTAGTTGAAAAAAATAAACCCGAATTAGTAGCCATTCAAACGGCTATTTACAACAAAGAAAAATTCAAGAAAACCCTCATTCGAACGGTTTCTAATTGGTTAAAGTAATGTCAGAACAAAAATCCATAACGGTTTTTACGCCAACGTTCAATCGTGCTTATTGTTTGGGACAATTGTACGAAAGCTTGGTGCGTCAAACTAATTCCGATTTTATTTGGATGATTATCGACGATGGTTCTTCCGACAACACCAATGAATTAGTACAAACATGGATAGATGAACAAAAAATTGACATTCAATACATTTATCAAAAAAACCAAGGAATGCACGGCGCGCACAATACAGCCTACCAAAACATTACGACTTGGTTGAATGTTTGCATCGATTCTGACGATTTTATGCCCAACTATGCCATTGAACGTATTCTTTCTCACAAAGAGGAACTGAAAAACAATCAACTTGCGGGTTTAATTGGCTTGGATGCCAACAAGAACGGAACAATTTTAGGAACACAAATCCCAGCCGAAATCAAAACCGCTCGACTCAACGATTTGTACTACAAACACCAAGTTTCGGGCGATAAAAAAGTGGTAATCAAAACGGAAGTTGTGAAAAAATTTCCGCTATATCCTATTTATAAAGGTGAAAAGTTAGTGCCACTCGGAACATTATATTTGCTCATCGACCAACAATTTCAATGGTTGTGCACCAACGATGTACTTTGTATAGTGGAATATTTACCCGACGGTTCTTCCAATACTATTTTGAAACAATACAAGGTGAGTCCGCGAGGTTTTGGCTATTCACGAATAGTAAAAATGAAATACGCACCCACATTTTCGGAAAAAATCAAGAGCGCTATTCATTTGGTTTCGTCAGCTATTTTTGCCAAAGATGCCAAACTGTTGTTTCAATCTCCTAATTTGATTTTGACACTAGTAGCCATTCCTTTTGGAGTAGTACTTAATTTTTACATTCGCTACAAAACTTCTTCTTAAATGAAAATCCTGCAAATCATCAATAGTTTAGCCACAGGCGGCGCCGAAAAGTTGCTACTCGAAAGCATTCCTATTTATGCTGAGCAAGGAATAGATGTACATATAGTACTGCTCAACGGTTCGTCACATCCTTTTTTAGAAGAACTCAAGGCAAAAAAGTGTTGCACGATTCATTCACTCGGAACAGGTTCGGTTTACAATCCGATGCACATTTTTAAAATCATCCCTTTTTTAAAACAATTTGATGTAGTTCACGTGCATATCTTTCCAAGTTTGTATTGGGCTGCTTTGGCCAAAATGGTGTCGTTTTCAAAAGTCAAAATGGTGTACACCGAACACAGTACATCCAACAAAAGGCGCGAGAATTTCATCTTAAAAAGAGTTGATAAACTAGTTTATTCACAATACAATAGAATAGTCGCAATCACACCTCAAGTACTTGAAAATCTCCAAAATCATTTGCTTTTTAAAAATAACAACCGATTTGAAATTATTGGGAATGGTTTGAATTTAAATAAAATAAGGCAAGCGATTCCGTATCCAAAATCTGATTTTTTTGAAGATCAAAGCGCCAAAATCGTCATTCAAGTCGCTCGTTTTTTTGAACCCAAAGACCACAAAACAGTTATTAAAGCCTTAACGCATTTGCCCGAAAATGTAAAATTACTTTTGGTCGGTGATGGCAATTTAAAAACGGAATCTGAAGCCTTGGTAACCGAATTACATTTGCAAAAAAGAGTACAATTTCTGGGCGTCAGAACCGATGTTTTAGCCTTGTTAAAAACCGCTGATATAATAGTTTTATCCTCCAAACACGAAGGTTTATCGTTGTCGTGTATCGAAGGCATGGCTTCGGGAAAACCATTTGTGGCTTCCAATGTTCCGGGATTGAAAGATGTGGTTGAAAACGCCGGAATTTTATTTCCTTTTGGAGATGAAAAAGCATTAGCAGATACTATTGCAAAACTGTTTTCTGACGATGCTTATTACAATCAAACCGTTGCTAATTGCCAACAAAAAGCAGCTGAATTTGATATTTATAAAATGGTAGACTCATACATCAATATTTACCGTAATTTGTAAAACATGACCCAAGAAAAACTCATCAGAATTACGACTGTGCCACTTTCTTTAGACAAACTCTTGGAAGGTCAGTTGCGTTTTATGAGCGAGTTTTATGAAGTAATTGCCGTTTCGTCTGAAAAAGAGTATTTAGAAAGAATTGGTCAAAAAGAAAACGTTCCCACTTTTCACATCGAAATGACGCGCAAAATCACGCCTATTCAAGACGTAATTTCAGTCATCAAAATGTACTTTTTCTTCAAAAAAACCAAACCATTCATCGTTCATACGCATACGCCCAAAGCTGGTATTGTAGGCATGTTAGCTGCAAAATTGGCTGGTGTTCCGCATCGATTGCACACAGTAGCTGGTTTACCTTTGCTAGAAGCTACCGGAATCAAACGGAAAGTACTCGATTTTGTCGAAAAATTAACGTACTCAAGTGCGACCAAAGTTTACCCAAATTCGAAAGCTTTGCTCGACATCATTCAACAAAACAACTATTGCGAGGCTTCAAAATTGAAAGTCATTGGCAACGGAAGTTCCAATGGAATTGATACCAACTATTTTGACAAAAGCCATTTTTCTGCTGAGCAAAACAATACTTTAAAAAATAAATTAGGCATAGCCAATTCAGATTTTGTATTCATTTTCGTAGGCCGAATTGTAGCCGACAAAGGCATCAACGAGTTAGTCGCTGCTTTTTCAACTTTGCAAAACGAAATCACCAATGTAAAACTGTTGTTGGTTGGTCCGTTTGAACAAGAATTGAATCCCTTGCAACCCGAAACAATGAAAGAAATTCAAACCAATTCTAACCTTATTTCAGTGGGCTACCAAAACGATGTTCGTCCGTATTTTGCGATTTCAAATGCCTTGGTTTTTCCAAGTTACCGCGAAGGTTTTCCCAATGTTGTCATGCAAGCCGGAGCGATGAATTTACCGAGTATTGTTTCCAATATCAACGGTTGTAACGAAATTATTATCGAAGGGGAAAACGGAACTATTATTCCTGTAAAAGACGAAAATGCGCTTCTCAATGCAATGAAAAATTATGCTCAAAACGATATTGTAATTCAAAAACACACCCAAAACGCCCGACCTTTGATTGTCTCCCGTTACGAACAAAAGGTAGTTTGGGATGCTATTTTGAAAGAATATCGTACCTTTGAGGTCTAAAAAGCAACCATGTACAAGCATTTTATCAAGCCTTTTTTTGATTGTCTTTCTGCTGCTATTGGATTAGTGTTGCTGTCGCCATTGTTTATTTTGGTGACTGTTTTTTTAGCTTTCGCTAACGACGGAAAACCGTTTTTCTTTCAACTTCGTCCCGGTAAAAACGGCAAAATCTTTAAAATTGTAAAGTTCAAAACCATGAACGACAAAAAAGATGCCAACGGAAAATTATTGCCCGATGCCGAACGGTTGACCAAAATAGGCGCTTTTGTGCGACGCACTTCACTCGATGAAATTCCACAATTAATCAATGTTGTTAAAGGTGATATGAGCATTATCGGTCCGCGACCATTACTCACGCATTATCTGCATTTGTACAACGATTTCCAAAACCGTCGTCACGAAGTCAAACCCGGAATCACAGGTTGGGCGCAAGTCAACGGAAGAAACGCCATTTCGTGGGATCAAAAATTTACTTACGATGTTTGGTATGTCGATAACATTTCGTTTACTTTGGATGTGAAAATACTTTTAAAAACAATTATAAAAGTGATTAAAAGTGATGGTATAAACGCTGCTGATGCGGCTACAATAGAACCTTTTGATGGCAACTAATATAATATTATACGGCGCAAGCGGACATGGCAAAGTCATTATTGATACTTTAGAATGTGCTCAAATGGCCATAGAAACTATAGTCGATGACAACCCAAATACCACTTCCATTTTAGGCCGACCAGTCGTTCACTCTAGCCAAATTACCTTGCAAGAAACCGACGAAGTGATTTTGTCAATAGGCAACAATAAAGTACGTAAAAAATTGTCCTCTGAACTCAAAGTACAATTTGCAAAAGCAATACATCCTACAGCTATTATCTCAAAGCATGCCACCATCAACGAAGGAACTGTAATTATGGCGGATGCAATCATCAATCCTGATGCAACTATCGGAAAACATTGCATCATCAACACGGCAGCCGTAATCGAACACGATTGTCTCATTGCCGATTTTGTACACATTTCGCCCAATGCTTCATTAGCTGGCGGCGTTCAAGTAGGTGAAGGTACACAAGTTGGCATTGGCGCTACTGTAATTCAAGGAATCAAAATCGGAAAATGGTGTATGATTGGTGCAGGCGCTGTCATTATCAAAGATATTCCAGACAATTGCGTTGTAGTAGGAAATCCAGGCAAAATAATTAAAACAAACTAACATGAGTACTTCTAAAATTTGGCTTTCATCGCCGCACATGGGCGGCAGCGAATTAAACTTTGTGCACGAAGCTTTCGATACCAATTGGGTAGCGCCTTTGGGTCCAAATGTAACGGGTTTCGAACAAGATTTAGAAAATTACTTACAACAAAATAGCAACGTTGCAGCACTTTCATCAGGTACAGCTGCCTTGCATTTAGCATTGATTTTACTGGGTGTAAAGCACGATGATGAAGTCATCTGCCAAAGCATGACGTTCTCAGCTTCGGCCAACCCAATTGTATACCAAGGTGCCAAACCTGTATTTATCGATAGCGAACCCGAAACGTGGAATATGTGTCCGATTGCCTTAGAAGAAGCCATCAAAGACCGCATCGCCAAAGGGAAAAAGCCCAAAGCCATTATTGCAGTGCATTTGTACGGAATGCCTTTTAAAGTTGATGAAATCCAAAAAGTAGCAACAACCTATCAAATTCCAATTGTGGAAGACAGTGCTGAAGCGCTCGGAAGTACTTACAAAGGCATAAAATGCGGCACTTTCGGAGACATTTCAATCCTTTCGTTCAACGGAAATAAAATCATCACCACTTCGGGCGGTGGCGCTTTAGTAACCAAAACTAGCGAAGAAAAAAACAAAGCAGTTTTCCTCTCTACACAAGCTCGTGACAACGCACCGCATTACCAACACAGCGAAATTGGCTACAATTACCGCATGAGCAATATTTGCGCAGGAATCGGTCGCGGTCAAATGGAAGTTTTAGATAAACACATCGGTTTGCGTCGCGAAATGAATAGTTTTTACACCAAAATACTCCAAGATAAAGTAGGAGTGACCGTATTTTCCGAACCCAATTCCGATTATCATTCCAATCATTGGTTGTCGTGCATCGTGATCGATCCGAAGCAAAAAAACGGCTACACTCGAGAGCAATTACGCCTCCAACTCGAAAAAGAAAACATCGAAAGTCGCCCACTTTGGAAACCCATGCACCTGCAACCTGTTTTTGCCGATTGTCCGTATTATGGCGGAACTGTAGCCGAGCAGTTATTCGAAAATGGCTTGTGCTTGCCGTCGGGCTCCAATTTGTCAGATGACGACCGAAATCGAATTCAAACCGTCTTGCAACGCGAATTGTAATTGGTTTTTTAGAAGCTATTTCCAGTCTCGTCAAAATGACGAGATTACAACCTGCCTGCCGGTAGGCAGGGACCTCAGTCTACAAAGTGTTTTTGTAAGCCTTACAACAGCTTCCTCTGGTCGCTCTTGCAAGTCAACAAAAACTACTTTCTAGTCTTCCGGGCTTTCCTCTGCACACGAGCGAAGCGAACTGGCGAAGCAATCTGGGCTAGGGCAGTTGGTATATATGACAACTGATTTAATATAGAAAATTAGACAAAATAGAAATAATTTTCCATTACTCGCATCACCTCTTCAAACAAAAATGCCCACGATATTCTTTCCCGTTTTCTCTCTTCACAACAAACCAATAGTCATCAGCTGGCATTTGTATTCCATTGTGTATTCCATCCCAACCTTCACCTAAACTGGATAGTTGTTTGAGTAATTTTCCGTATCTATCATAGATAAAGAGCTGCATATTGGGTTCTACAGAGCTATTTTTAATGCGCCATTTGTCATTGGCACCGTCACTATTGGGAGTGAAGAATTTTGGATACATCAATAAATAAACGGTCTCATTTGAAACGCCGCAACCTTTTTTATCACGAACAAAAACAGTGTATTCACCACTAATCAACCCATAAAAATTGGGACTATCTTGATAGGATAAGCCATCTAATGAATATTCGTAATCACCATCGCCCGTAACCACGACACCAATGCTGTTTTCGCTTTCAGTCCAATCCACTGTTTCGATTTGAGTGATGGTGGCTACATTGGAATTCAAAACGGTTATAGTTTCACTATCATCACAAATTATGGTTCCGTAATTTTGAGTTACAGTCAAAGTGTAAGTTCCAGCTTGATTAATTATAGTTGAATTAGTTGTTGAGCCTGTCGACCAATTGTAAGTACTAAACCCAAGTGGTGCTTCAATATTGATTGGAACTCCTTCACAAATGGTATAAGTGGCATCCATCACTAAATTGGGTTTGGGCATTACTTTTAATTGGAATGAAGTCGTGTCATAACAACTAGGGTTAATTGTGTTTTCTATTCGAACAAAAATAGTTTGAGGATTATTTATGTTTTGATAATTTAATAAAAGAGGAAATGTGTTAGTGTCGGCTTCACTTTGAGACAAATGATAACTCACATTAAATTCAGAAGGAACCTGAGTTCCCAATAAGGCGGAAGTTTGCGAACTTAAATTGAAAGTTTCTATTCCATCATTACTGCTATCATCACAAGTATATAAATCTTGTAAACTATTCGCAATAGGCATTTTGTTAACTCCTATTTGAAAACTAGTTGTTGCATAACAATTAACATTCAAATTGTTTTCAATTCGTACATAAATAGTTTGTGGATTGCTTATATTTTGATAGTTAAAAGCCAAAGCATTACTATTACTATCTGCATCAGCTTGATTCAAATGATAGCTAACGGTATAATCAGCTCCACTTTGACTTCCTAAAACTACACTGTTTAAACTACCAAGGTTATAACTAGCAATACCATCGTTACTAACATCATCACAAGCAAAAATAGGGTTAACTGCATTGCCTATTGGCTGATTAAATAAACTTATTGTAAAACTAGTGATGGAACTGCACTTAGAATTATTCTTACTATATACTTTTGCATAAAGGGTTGTTGTTCCAATACTAAGATTAGTAAACGAACTTATAACATTAAAATGATTAGTAGCGTCAGTCATGGATAAAAAATAGGCTACCCCAAAATCAGTAGTAGATTGACTACCCAGTAATAACGAGTTAAATTGTGACAAATCGTAATTCATTCCATTGGTGCCACAAACGGTTTGATTGGGAACACTATTCGCTACAGAGGGTGCTTGAGAAATAGTTATAATGCGGGACTTGGTTGTAGTTTGTGTTGCAGTTGTAGCAGTCACTGTAACATTGTAATTTCCAACAGCAAGATACTGATGTGTTGGATTAGCTAAATTGGAAGTAACGCCGTCTCCAAAATCCCACAATATGCTTGTAATGGGCTCTGAAGTATTAAGTGTAAATGTAGTAATATCACCAAAACATAAATTTTGAGCAGTAAATGAAACATTAAAAAATGAAGTTATAAATGGTGGCAAACCATAATACGATTGCGTATTTGGTGACAAGTTTGGGCCATTAGGATCATAATTGCATCCTACACCAAGCACATCAGGTGAATTGATAACTCCGAGTTTGTTATTTTGATATGAAAAATAAATTTTATTATTGATGGCCAATTGTAAAGCACCATAAATGGTATTCTGTGAATTTATCACTATTTTGGAATTGGGCACACTACTACTTTGTAAATCAAATTGAGCTAATTTATAATGTGGAAATGTTGAGTCATCTTCATAACTAACATACAATAAGTTTCCCTCTTTTGAAAATTCAACTCCATAACAAGCTACATTGTCAATAACTAATGTAGGGTTCGTAACTACTCCAGTCAAATTATTAAAATCATAGACATACGAAGAGCCAGTGTCATAATTAATTGAACCTGTTACTGTTGTGTTTTGCATATGAGCCACGGCCAATTTATCTCCAGTGGGTGAGGCTTTCAAATAGCCTAAAGCATTTCTTCTGTAGCCGCTTAAAGGAATGGTTGGGCTTGTGATTGATATAACAGGGTTAACATTTACACCACTAGCATCGACTTTAAACGAATAAAATCGATCTATAAATTGTGTTACTACCCAAATTCCATTTCCAGATGAATCTTTAACTGCCGTTATTTTTTCTCCGCATTTGTATTTGATTTCATCACCCAAGGGATTGGTATCGTAAGTAACTAAATGATTATTTCTAGTGGTTACATCACCAATACTACCATTAGATCCCACAACAGTTAAATCAACAATAGAATAATTAAAACCTCTATTGAAACCATCGTCACCAGAAGGTGTTGAAGTGCCGTCATCATAAACTCCAGAAAAAGCATTGGGATAAGCAGTTGCATTTTGATGATGGGGTTCGTCAACAGTAAAAATATAGTAAATATCTGGATTTGATGGATTAGGTACTATAATCCCCGATTGCGTACTCGACGAATCGCCATATAATGGAGTTCCAGCTGAATAATCACCGTTGGGCATCTTTACATGGTTTCGGTCCCAAACGGTTCTACCATCAGTATAAAAAAGCAAATTACCATTACTATCAGCAATAGTGCTACAACCCTCATAAGTGTTGAGTTGGCCATTGCTTAAAGCAGTTACTGAACCATCATCATTGAATTTTAAACCCGCATTTTTTCCAAAATACCAAACGCTCGCTTCTTTCTGTGAAAAAGCGAGCGTAAAGCAAAACATCAGTATCGTTAATGCGGTTAACCTCATCTGATTAATTATAAAAATTTATTCCCTGGTATAAACTCTTTGAATACTTTCAGTACCTCCACCTACTAATTCTTCATCATACCGAACAATCAACCGTTTGTTAGTTAAGCGAACTATTTGCCTTTTAGGAATCACTCCCGAAAAACCTAAAGCGCCAACAGTCATGTTGGGTGTCACATTTTCAAAAGAATACGAAACATTCAAAAAGCCACCTTCATCACAATTGGCAAGATAGCGATGCAAATCGGCTTTGATATCAGTACGCAAGGTGAGATTATCTCTTTTAGATGTACACAAATTAGTGTAAGTTACAACGCTACCATCCGCTTTTATGGTTTCTTTATCATACCATGTGCCCATTAAGTTACCCGCTTTAGCTTCAACGTCGTATTCTGCGTTTGGGTCTTCTTCGTCTTTGTTGCAGGAGACGCTAAAACATAACACACAAAATAAAAAAACTATTTTTCTCATAATTTATATCTTAATAAAGTTTGAATTAAATAAAATTAAAAAACAGAAAATATCTTTGATACATTTACTTTTATAAAAAATCAAATTGATTGTCTATTTATAAAGTAGGCTTATATTTTTTACAATTAAAACTTGACTTAAGCTTATTCTTCATATTCTAGTCCGTTAATTAAATCATTATAATTGTAAATGAATTCATCAGCAATGATTGTTTCAAAAAAATACCTGTTTTTAGCAAAATCAAAATCTATTCCTTCATTTGTATAAATCAAATAATCTTCTGAAATAACAGAATCAATTTCATAACTTTTTATTAACAATTCATCACCTTTATATGGTGTTATATAATTAATCAATGGAAATATCGAGAAATTATTATTTAAAATTCTATATTTCAGTTCTGATGTAGATAAGTCATAAACTGAAATGACTCGAAGAAATAATCGTTTATCATTACTATATTTTTTCATCTTTATATTTTTAAATTTTTCAATTTTCTTTTGGAGGGAAGAGAACTCAGACTCATTCTTCATCATAAAAAGTCCATTAATTGGATGATAAAAACCAGAAAACAAATTTATATCTGTTTTGAATATTCCATAAAGTCCATATTCATCGTACCACAATGAATACTCTAATAACTTATTTTTGCTCACTGAAAATTTTCTTTCTATTCTTTGTCTTCCTTCCTTGGGAGTCAAGAAAATACCATCCGCACTGGTAATTGGTCCTATTTCTAAACCTACATTATGCTTCCAAAATTCTGCATACAAAGTAAAAGGATTTAAGCATGAATCATCAAAACTCACATAATTAAAGTTTTCAAAACCAATTTCTTCAATCGAAGGAAATATCTTTAATAAATATGAAAAAGAAATTTGATCCAATGAGTCATTTTTAGGTTTAATTACACTAGAATCTGAATCAAAAATCCATTCCAAATTATTTTTTAAAGTATCAAACTCTCTTTTAGTAAAGATTAATTCAATACTTTTCAAATTCTCATCATTATAAAACAAAAGTTTATTATACATATTAGTTAAATCCAGAGTAATAATTACTATGACCAGTTTCTATCATCAAATCTTGAAGTTGCCATTGCATTAAGGGACCGAATAATGTGAAATCAGTTATTGTCGATTTAGGGTTTACAATATTTTTAAGTTTAGGAGAAGTATTAGTATTTTGAATTTTCCAACCTCCATTTGGTTTTCTACCAGGATCTGCCTCTCCTGTTTGTTTTGATCTATCATTATATCGAAAGCCTCCCAAATGCTTTTTAGCACCTCTACTATAAACCTCTACTTCACCCTCAGGACTCCATTGCAAAATTTCTTTTTTAGTATATATTGTAGCTCTATTAGATACTGTTTTCCATTTTGTTCCTTTAGGAATATTATATTTTGGATCCATGTCTTCAACATTAGGTTTTTGAATATTTTGACCATTTTTACGATTTGGATCGGGCTCTTCTTGCTCAAAATCATCAAACGCTCGATGTGCAAAATGATTCAAAGCACTCACCATAAATCCACTTAAAGCCCCTTGCCAAAAATTACCTCCTGTTAATTCCGCTGCTACACCTCCACTTATTGTACCAAAAGCTATCATACCTGCGCCACTATCAGCAAACTTGCCACCAACACCTTGCCATTCGCTGGTACCTCCACCAGTCCAGGCACTGGAAGCAATACTACTAATACTACCTGCCGCGGCACCGCTCCAAAAATCACCCCCTTGAATGTAATTCAAACTTCCTTGTACCATTCCGTGAGCGAGAGCCTGAAACCCTGACCTTACAAAGAAATTCGTTATAGTGGTAGCAAACTCTCCAATCCCAAAAGTTAATGCCGAGCTAAAACCAGCAAAGATAACAGTCGACATTACGCCATCAATATATACAGGCTCTTGATTAATTATGGCATTGCCAAAATACATCACTAATGCTATTCCAACTCCAATTAACACGGCTGCATCTGCTCCAAATACATTACCGGTTACATCAGTATATTTGAGTGGGTTATTTATACAATAACTATATCTATTATAATTCTGTGTATTGTACGGATCTTGAATATACTTATCTGCTTGTAAAAAGCGGTGCACTTTAGGGTCATACAAACGGGCATTCATATTAATTAATCCTGCACCTTCGATGTGTTCATGTCCTGTATACCCTCTATCAAAGAACATTAATCCGGGCAAATCATTTCCATCAGCATCTTGCACTTTCAAAATATTGCCCCAGGCGTCAAAAAGTCTTTTTTCAACAATTTTGGCAACCTCATTAGTGATGGCAAGTATACTACCTTGGTAATCGCGATGCAAATAAAAATAACTAGCACTTGTACCGTCATTTTTAATTACTACAGGTGCAGTATAGGCATCACCACCCACAAATATAGTAAAAATAACTTCATCAGTTGGTATTGAATAATCAATTTCCATATTACAGATACTACTATAATATCTTCTATTGGGGCGATCATTTCTATTAACATCCAAGCTTCCGTAATACATCGCAGATCGTTGCTCCATAAAGTTATACCCAAAACCTATACGTTCTTTATCTTGATTTTCAATTTCAATGGGACTATTAAAAGCATTATAAGTAACATTAATATCGTGATTGTTAGCAAAATACTCATTTGCGGGGCCTTGAATGTTGTTGATTTCAGTCGCTTGGAAAGGGTGAACGTCATCACCATAAACATAGTCTCCAATAGCAGAGTGCGAAGAAATTCGACCTTTATCATCGTAATCTTGGCTTGCATTAATACTACTAACAAGTTTAACAATAAGGTTGTCTAGTGTAAAATTAGCATACATTACTGGCGGCACCATATTACCATACTCATCACTAATAAAAGTGTTTGGATCTAGAATATTAGGATTTGAAATTATATCATAATCATCAACTTGAAAAAGAAGAAATACATTCATATTGTTGTTAGCAACAGTATAGGAATAGTTAAATGTTTCTGAACTCATGTAAGGATAAAATTCGGAACACAAAATATCTTGAGTAACTGGGTCAACCTCAATAATTTTCACGCTTACATAGGCATTACCCAAATTGCCTAAAGTTGTGTCTGCTTTTATTGATAATACCTGTCCCTCAACAGCATTCTCATAGATTAGTTTCTTAGTATTTGAACCTTCTGGGGTAAGTTTTACTTTTAAAGCTTCATTTTGGTTTGTAACATAACCGCTACTAGCCCCTGTATATTCAAAACCTTCAATATCATTATCAAAGGTAGCATCAACAAGCACGGTACTAGTATCTATAGTTTCCGAAGTTAAACGATCAAGCGCATCATAACCAAAATTTTCGTTGTAATCAAACAAACTAGTATATCTCCCTAGCAAATTTCCAGTTACATGTTCAAAATTTGTTTCTAATTGCATTATTAAATCCTCTGGATTTGAAGAAATTTCATGCGTTGCTTTGGTCAAGTAACCTAAATTATCATAATCATTTTTGATCATTACTCCATTCCCAAATAAAGCTTCTTTAATCTGACCACGGGCATTAACCTCATTTAGTTCCCATAATGACTGATTATTACTTAAATCAGCTATTTTCCATAGCAAGCCATTTTTATAAAAATACTTGATATTACTTCCAGCTACTTTACCTGCTACCGAACCCTTATTTTCTTCTGATTCAATTCTACCAAATGCATCATATTCATAGGTCTTTTCAAAATTGGCTTCCCCAACATTTTCCTTTATTTTTTTTACCCTATAAAAGTTATCGTACTCATACAAATAGCTACTATCACCATCAAAACTATTATGCACTTCAATATTTTCCAATAATTGGTTGTCTGTGTTGTAATGATAAATCGTTGTCATTGAAGTGTTCTCACTACTGGTGGCGCCAGTTATTGTCTTTTGAATCACTTTCCCAAAGTCATCATAATCAAATGTTGTTGTGCCTTTAGGACGAGTCTCTGTTTTTACTTCTCCAAAGGCATTATAGGTGGTTTCAATGATGCCTGCTGAAGGATCCTTAATTTTTATCTTTCTTCCCCAATTGTCGTAAAAAAATTGAATAGAAGTATTTTCATAAATTGATTCTTTTAAGTTACCATCTGCATAATAGGAATGAACAATACTTCCACCAGGTTCATCTATAGTTGAAATAACATGCCCATTACCATTTTTAGTGACGCTTTTTGTAAGCATACCATCATTGCTGGTAACTGTTAATTCTTCATAAGTAATAGTTGTTTCTTTACCTGTGTAAGATTTTATCAAAATTGGACGGTCGAAATTGTCATAAAAAGTATCATTCCACAGTGAGGGTGATGTTGAATAAGGCTCACTTTCACTTGATTTTCTTCCCAATTGATCATATTTCGTATTAACAAAACTCCATTGCCCATTGATATCGGTAGTACCTTTTTTAACTACTCTACCCAATACATCTGTAATCACAGTAGAAGAAGAAATTCCTTCAGCCCCATACGAAACTGTCTCGGTAGTTATTGCTTGTCCATTTGATTTTGAATAATGGTAGTTAACTGTTTTTCCTAAATAATCGGTAACTTGAGTTTTTTTGCCCCAATGGTCATAAGTACTTGTAGTAATTAACCCATACGGATTAATTTCTTTACGCGGCAATCCATAAATAGGGTGAAAGTCTTCATATTTAATTTCTAACCCTTGCGCATCTACTATGTCATTAATAAAACGATTGGTTGGATCATATTTGTATTGCGTTGTTCTAGGTTCGACATAATTAACTGGACTAGTTCCTTCAGCAGAAATAGTTTTACTCTCCAAGTTTCCGTTACTGTAATAAGTCATGGTTTCGACCATTGTAACTGGATCGTTATTTGATTTTTTTTCAACACGAGTTAAGTTACCATTAGTATAGAATAATTTCTCTGACTTTGTTTTGGTATCGCCATAAGCTTGAATAGTTGTTTCTGTCAAGGTGGGTCGACCTATATAATAATTATAACCTACACCAGTAGTACTTGATTCATAACTCGTATCACTAGTTGTCGTTCCTTGAAGGACATCATTATGATAGTTCTTTACCGTTACAATTTTTGGCAAAAAATAATCTTGAGTATATTGTTCATATATTTTCTCATTTTTTAGCCCCGAAATAAAATCTCTAACAGTCTGTTTATTTAATAAAATGGAATATCGGTGAGAATTCTGATCAAGGTTTTCAGTATACAAATTATCGGTTTGGCTAATGTTACTATTTATTATTTGAATATTAAAATTTTCATTTTGTGGTCTCTTTTTAATCTCAGTTTTGATGGTAGCTCCCCTTTTTCTTGGATCATTAGTTGTTATACTCCATGTTTTATCACCTAATCCTGGCACATAAAAACTTGAACGAGCTGTTTTACTAAATCCTATAATTCCTAAGCCATCCAATTTAGCCACTAAATTATGGTATTTAAAATCTTGAATTTTAGTAACTCCTAGTGTAGTATTTCGGTATTGCTTCAGTAGATAGCTATTTGGTAGTTTTGCAATTTCTACATAGGGATATTCAAGTGCTTGTGTATAAGTGTAAAAGCTATCTCCTTCAGTTGATACTTCCATAGGTGCATAGGCAAACTCATCAACTATAAAGCCTCCGCCTGATGTTATTTTTTTTATCGTATTATCCTTTAGGTAGTTTTTATCAAAGGAATAATGATGAACATATTTATAAAATAAGCCCTCAAATCCTGGTCCCCACTCACGACAATTCAAAACGACCAAGTCATAAGTTTTTCCCTTCCCTTTATTTTTTACACTTGTAACCATAGGTATTACATTGGCTTGACAATCTTTCCAATCAGTTGCAACATCTATTGCAAAGTGGGTTCCGAGATTAGAATAATTATATATTCTGTATTCGTAGCGCCAATGTGCACCAGTCCAAAAAGTTCCAACATCATGATACCATATCTCAACTTTGACTAAATCGGTTTTACCATCTTTATTTGAATCCACAGCAAAATACATGTTTCTGAATGTTTGTTGTGAATTAGGATATTGGTCAAAAGGCAGATAAGTAGTAATATAATGTTCAGCTCTAACAAACATATGTACATTCGAATTTGGTACTGGATTACTGTAAAAGATAAACCATTTGGAACATTCAATATTACCTTCCTGACCAGCACAGTTATTTCCGCTAAAATTAGGTAACATCAAATCTGTTTTACTATCACCGTTGAAGTCGCCCAAAAAAAGCTGTTTAGTTACATTATACTCACTTATTAACCCACTACCTAATATTTCTAATGTAACCCATGGTGCCACATTTAGCTGGTTAAAAGTTACTACCTTATAACTTCCATTATAATCCACAACAAAAACATCAGATTTTCCATCACCATTAAAATCACCAACATATTTGTTTTTACCCTCAAGATAAGTAAAGTTAGTCAAGGCTACATTTCCATAACTACCCAATTCAACGGGACTATTAGGATTCAAATCGATTAATCTAACTTCCTTCAGTGTTGTTTTGTAAACTCTCCAATGGCAAGTAGTTGATGGTGGTAGAACGTTTGGATTGTTATTAGGGTCTTCAGGATCATCTAAATTACTGATTGGGTCAAGCGTTAAATTACCTTCATAAACTTCAAACTTTCTGACCTCATTAAAGCTAAAAACCAATACTTCAGAAATGCCATCACCATTAAAATCTCCTTCTAAATAATTGTTAGAAGATTTATTGTAAGTTGGACTTAAACATTTATTATTAGGATTAGGTTGGAATCCCCCATTTTCATCTTCTAAAGGAGGATTACAAGTGTCCTCACAATTTGCTGAATTATCAAAGTCAATATGTTTATGATAAGAGGTGGATGGTGATTTACTATTAAAAACGTTAATAGACAAACCATTGATTAATTCATCAAAATTAACAATCAATTGCTGAGATGCTAATTTACCCTCAATTATAGAAGTAGCCAATACAGTTTTTCTCTTATTGGCAGTAAATGGTAATTCAATTCCATTACAAGTATTACAATCATCTAAAAGACTCCTAAAAACTCTATTGTTCTGAACATAACCAATAGAACCATCTCCCATAAAGTCACCAGTTAATAGAATATTTTCATTTATGTCAATCTCGTCTCCCCATGCTAAAGAATTAGGCTTTAAGGTTATACCAGGTGATGTTTTATTATATTCAAAAACTATAGGATTAGCGTACTCATAATTTGAATTATACTCCTGAATACTAACTATCCTTTGATGATTTAATTGATCAGTTTCATGCAAAATCTCATAAGCCTTAAATAATAAATCATTTGTAAAAACCTCAATCCCAACCAATAGGACGTTTTTGGTGTGTAATAATCCTTTGATATAAGCCTTTTCTGCTCGGTCAATCCCAACATATATGAAATCTATCCTATTAATCGCAGTAGGATTACTATAAATATTTCCCCCAAATTTTATATTTAAAATACGTATTGAACCTCCATCGTATGGATTTGAATAGTTGTAATCTATAAAATTTCCTTTTGAATCTTCATAATGAACAATATAATAGGCATTTATATCTTTACCTAAAACATTATTATATTTACCATACCAAGAACGAGCACCGTCTGGTGAAGTAACAATAAAGTAGATATTATCACCAGATCCAAATTGTTGAATTTTTGTATTACTTTGAACTTCAGTTTCATATTCTGCTCCGTCTTGCCAATAATTGCCTGTAGTCGGTTTAATAAGTAATCTTTGACCATCAAGAGCCAATTTATCATTGTCATCGAAATCAACTCCATCAATAAATCCATCAATATCTTTACGTGTTGAAATCCTTGCAATTGATGAAATGGTTGAGATATTCCAACCTGGACCAGCTATCCCAGAAGGCTGTCCACTCGAATATGTAATATTAATTGTAGGTCCGACACTTTGAATACTTGCTGGTAATGCAATTGGTAGCGTGTAGGTAACTTGCCCTGAATTTGTTATATCTAATTTACCCTGAGTATCGTGATAAAATTGAGAAGATGCACAATTAAATAACAAGAGTACTATTGGAAGAATATATTTTGATTTCATGAGATTTAATTTTAGTTTTTAACAACCTTTAAAGTTTTCTGATTACCGGAATTATACACTAAGATTACATTATAATAGCCAACTGGTAGATCATTAAAAGAGACAACCATACTATTTTCCTTAGCTAAATTTTTTATTTCTTTAATATATTGACCAGAAATAGAATAAACACTCAGTTTAGTAATTGCATCTTGATCTACAACATTCCATCGTATGAGCAATTCTTCTTTAACTGGATTAGGATAATACTTAATATCTTCATAAATATCAGATTTAAGTAAATCAGAATCTGTAATATCTTTAAAGCTTTTAATATTATTTGATGATCTGTCTGTGACCACTATATAATGTCTTGTTACTTGATTGCCACCAATATCGTAAGACATTTGAATTTTCCCCGTTTGGCCAATTAATAGCACCGAATAAAAAAGTAGTAAAAATGATAATCTTGCCTTCATAATGTAGTCTTTTTAATTAGTAATAGGTTAATATTCAGTCATATAAAATGCCGTTTATCCAAAGTTAATAATTGTTCAAATATCTCAGGTACACAAAAAGTGTACATTTTCAAAAAAACAATATCAAAAAATTTTACTCAATTTGAATGAATTTTGGCACAGGAAAAACACCCTATTTTATTCAGAAAAAACACTTGCGAATAATCATATAATTTATTACTCAGCCACTCCTTCCTAGCGCTCCTAAAAAAAATACTGTCACAGTTATTGGTGCAATAACACGTACACTGCGTGACTTGCGCCAGCAATTTCCCCCAAAAGCTTAGTAACATAATGTGGCATTATAGTACATAAAAAGAAAACCTTGATGGCGCGGATTTTTAACCTGATGGCGCGGATTTTTAATCCGTGCCCAATAGTAGTTGTTTTGAGGACGAGTCAAATAGTCTATAAAGCCTACTATAAGCCGTAGTTAC
Organism: uncultured Flavobacterium sp.; assembly: GCA_964414655.1. Classification (GTDB taxonomy): domain Bacteria; phylum Bacteroidota; class Bacteroidia; order Flavobacteriales; family Flavobacteriaceae; genus Flavobacterium. Next base: position 101,821 of record CAYPXI010000001.1, read on the forward strand.
TCCATAGTATCGTCATAGTATCGTCGTATTTACTCCGTAGTTGTGGTACCCTTTGCGCTAATCTATTCCCTCAAAATACAATCAATTAGGAACAAAGCACAAACAAAACTCAAAATGAAGTGGCTCAAAAAAATAACGGCTGTAAAAAACCAAATATACTAAAAATGGGTAAACAATACCATCAGGGAGTTTATTTTTTCGTACAGTAGTTGCTTGTACTAAAAGCCAATTTCCCGCTAGCACGGATTGCAAATCCGTGCTGCAATCCTACTAAAACAAATCTACTAAAAATACAACTATTTCATCGGGTGGTTTGTGTAACTTTGCCCCAAAAGTAAATTACAGTTCAAAAAAAAGGGAATACTACTAGTAAACTAGTTATAATTTTATATTTTATTTAACATTTTCCTTTTTTTTACTATTTTTACTTTCTTAACACGTCAAATCTAATACTTGAATAAAAAGTTGAAAGAAAAAAGACCGCCTTTGTTTACTATTTTTTCTGAAATCAATTTTGGGTTCAAAATCCGAAACCTTGGGTATTTACCGCGTTGGTTGATATTGTTACTCGATTTGTTCATTGTATTATCGTCGGGCGTTATCAGTTATTTTTTACTTAAAGGGATAAAGTTAGATTTCATTCCCAAGCCATTCATCGCCTACGGAATCGTCTTTTATTTGGTGGTTAACTTGTTTTTCTTTTGGATTTACCGTACCTATTCAGGAATCATCCGACATTCTTCCTACATCGATGGTATAAAATTGTTCTTTTCTCAGTTTTCCACTTTCGTCATTTTGCTCATTGTCAATTTATCCCTTTTGATATTGGATAAACACAAACTGTATTTAACAACAGGTTTATTTATTAATGCAGTGTTGTCTTTTTGTTTTTTGTTTTTCTATCGAATTGTGGTCAAGCAAGTGTTCGAAAAATACATGTCAGCTTCCAACGGTGTAAAAAAGAAAAAAGCCATTATTTATGGCTCTGACGCCAATGCTATTGCTGTAGCCAATGCGTTGAATGCTGAAAATCCAGGGCGATTCAAATTGATTGGTTTTATCGATAAGAATAATCTGAACACCTCCAAACGTATCCTCAACCTTCCGATTTATAAAATTGTAAAAAGTGTTCCCGTATTGATGCGTTACATTCACGCTGAAGCCTTGATTATTGCGGATAAAAGTCTGTCAAAAGAAGAAAAATCAATCATCGTTGACGAATGCATTGACTATGGATTCAAAGTGTATACAATTCCAGTTATCACCGATTGGGACGATCAAAAAGAGATTTCCAAAAACATCAAAAGCTTTGAAATACAAGATTTATTAGAACGCAAGCCAATCGTTTTAGATACGAAATTAATTTCTTCTATATTGAACAATCAAGTAGTTATGGTTACTGGAGCAGCAGGTTCAATAGGAAGCGAAATTGTACGTCAAGTTTTAGGTTTTAATCCCAAAAAACTCATTCTTTTAGACCAAGCCGAAACGCCTTTGAACAGTCTTTCACTCGAAATTTCAGCCATCAATGAGTCGATAGAGTTTTCCAACTTAATTGCCGATGTCAGAGATTATGATGTAATGGAAGGTGTTTTTAAAACCCATAAACCCGATGTTGTTTTCCACGCAGCAGCCTACAAGCACGTTCCCATGATGGAAGAAAATCCAGCGCAAGCCATATTTACCAATGTGCTCGGAACCAAAAACGTAGCCGATTTATCGCAAAAGTACCACGTTGATACCTTCGTTATGGTTTCTACTGATAAAGCAGTAAATCCGAGTAGTGTAATGGGCGCGAGTAAACGCATTGCCGAAATGTATGTGCAATCCAAACACTTCAAACATAAAAAATTACAAACCAATCGCTACACCAAATTCATCACTACTCGCTTCGGAAATGTTTTGGGCTCTAATGGTTCTGTAGTTCCGTTGTTTACAAAGCAAATTCAAGAAGGCGGACCAGTAACGATAACGCATCCTGAGATTATTCGCTATTTTATGACCATCCCTGAGGCTTGTCAATTGGTATTGGAAGCTTGCTCAATGGGAAAAGGTGGTGAGATTTATATCTTTGATATGGGCAAACCAGTCAAAATTATCGATTTGGCCAAAAAAATGATCCGACTAGCTGGTTTTGTTCCCGATAAAGACATCGAAATTAAAATTGTAGGTTTACGGCCAGGTGAAAAATTGTACGAAGAATTACTCAATGACTCGGCTAAAAACCTAGCCACGCACCACGAAAAGATTACAGTGGCCGAAGAAGTTTGTGAAGAATTTGAAGTCATTACCTCACAAGTTGATGAATTGATTGTGGCTTCTAAATCGGCCAACAATGACAAAATTGTTAGCGTAATGAAAAAAATCGTTCCCGAATTTAAAAGTATGAACTCCGTTTTTGAAACCTTAGACATTGAAGTAAAAGATATTTATACCTTTAAAAGCTAATTATGTGCTTCATAATTGTAAAGTATGTTTATATTTGCTCTCTAAAACTTTAATTTAGTTCTTCAATAACGCTTTAAAATGAATAAAAGTCATATCATTATTTACCTTTTACTTTTGGTTTCACTAAGTTCTTGTTTGTCAAGAAAGAAAATAGTGTACTTACAAGGACAACAATCACAATCAAGTGATCAGGTCAATTACGAACCAATGATTCAAAATGACGATATGCTTAGCATTACCATAATGTCAAGCGAACCTGAATTGGCCGCACCATTCAACATAGAACAAATACAAAGTTCTGGAGTTACTGGAAGTACTAACTTAGCGAAAGCGACTTATTTGGTTGACAATCTAGGCGAAATAGAGTTTCCTATTTTAGGTAAAATGAAAGTAACAGGTTATACCAAAACCGAACTCAAACTGTACTTAAAAGATCGGTTGGCCATTTATTTAAAAGACCCAATTATCAACATTCGAATTCTCAATTATAAAGTTTCTGTTTTAGGTGAAGTGGGCAAGCCAGGAACCTATCAGCTCACTGGTGATCGAATCACACTTTTAGAAGTCTTAGCTAATGCTGGCGATTTAACGCTTTATGGGAAAAGAGACAACATTTTAGTCATTCGTGATTATTTAGGAACCAAAACCTATAACAGAGTTGATATTACTAAAGCCGACTTTGTGAATTCACCTTTTTATTATCTTGACCAAAATGATGTAATTTATGTTGAACCACGAAGAGCCAAATTTGACTCAACCGCTGTTGGTTCTAACATTGGAACAATAATTTCAGTCCTAGGATTTGTCATTACAACTACTTTACTTTTAACAAGATAATATGCAAGAATTACCTCAAAATACTAATTCTAGCGCCACTTCAACTTTAAACGAAGCCAACCTTAAAGACCTAATTTTAGGTTATATTGTGTATTGGAAATGGTTTTTGATTTCAGTTCTTATTAGTATTTTCCTTGCTTTTTTCTACTTGCGTTATACCACAACTCAATACGGTGTTGACGCTTCTATTATTATTAAAGACGATAAAAAAGGTGGTAATAGTGAGTTATCCGCATTCAGCGATTTAAATATTTTTTCAGGCAAAAGCAATGTCGAAAACGAAATGGCTATTTTAAAATCGAGAACATTGTCATTGAATGTGGTCAACGAACTGAATCTCGATGTTTCCTATTTTGTAGACGGAAGAGTGAAAAAATCGGAAGTCTACGATGATTCGCCAATTGAAATCAAGTTTCTATCCAAATCAAAAAAGTACGTTGAAAAGGATACCACATTTAACATTGAACAAAATTCTAAGAACACCGTTATAATTTCAGATTTCAATAAACAAAACGGAAAACAATACAAAATAGGTCAGATTATAGCGGCTGATTTTGGAGAGTTTATTGTGAATGTTAAAAACTTAAGTTCTATAGACAATAAGGTTTTAGTTTCGAAAAGAAATAGTTACAATGTGGCTAATTCTTATGCTAAAAGGCTGAACGTTAGTAATCAAGGAAAAAACAATATCATCAATTTGAATATTGTTGATCCAATCAAACAAAGAGGAGAAGATTATCTTAATTCTATTATTGAGCAGTACAATTATGATGCGATAAAAGACCGTAATATTATTGCTGATAGTACGTCTAGTTTTATAAAAAGAAGATTAGGCATTATAGCAAAAGAACTTAGTGAGGTTGAAGATGAGGTCGAAAGCTTCAAAAAGAGTAAGCGAATTACAGATGTAGAATCCGATGCACAAATCAGTCTTTCTTCTGTAACAGATTATGAAAGAGAATTGTTGGATATTGCTACACAAGTTAAAGTAATCAATTTCATGCTCAATGTAGTGGATAACTTGAAAGAAGATGAAATTATTCCATCCAATCTTTTGTCTAATGCAGATGTATCTACTTCATTTATAGATAAATACAATACAGCGGTTTTAACCAAAAAGCGTTTAATGTCATCGCCTGAAGGACAATACTTTAACCCCGCAATTCAAAAGTACGATTTGCAAATTGAAGGATACAAAGCATCTGTAAGAGAAAGTTTAATGAACAAATTAGCTTCGTTAAACATTTCAAAAAACGACATTTCTCGACTTGAAAACCGTTACGATAATAAGGTCTACGAAGTGCCAACCAACGAAAAGAACTTCCGCAAGATAGATCGTCAGCAACAAATCAAACAGTCGTTGTATTTGTATCTTTTGCAAAAAAGAGAAGAAACGGAAATTTCTTTAGCCATAACATCGCCAAAAGCAAAAATTGTGGATGCTGCTTTTGTTTCTGGCCCCGTTTCTCCTAATAGAAATGCAATTTACTTAATTGCCTTTTTAATCGGAATGATTATCCCAGCTGGAATAGTCTTTTTGATTAAAATGCTAGACACCAAAGTAAAATCGCGCCACGATATTGAAGGAAAAGTAACGATTCCATTTTTGGGCGATTTGCCTAAATCAGAATCCAACGAGCAAATTATTCAATCCAATAGCCGTTCAAGTTCGGCAGAAGCCATTCGAATGATTCGAACCAATCTCGAGTTCATGCTTTCTCATGTTGCTGAAAATCAATGTAAAACAATTTTTGTAACCTCGTCCATTCCGAAAGAAGGGAAAACGTTTTGTGCGATTAATTTGGCTACAACCATAGCATTGTCAGGCAAAAAAGTATTGATTGTTGGCTTGGATATTCGTAACCCTAAATTGGATAATTACATCGATTTACCAACCAAAGGATTGACCAATTTCTTGTCTAAAAATAATGAAGACATCAACGATTATATTGTCAATGTAAAAGGATTTGAAAACTTTTATGCGTTGCCTTCAGGTGCTATTCCACCTAATCCAGTTGAGCTTTTGTTAAATGACAGAATTTCAATAATGTTTGATGAATTAAAGAAAAAATTCGACTACATTATTGTTGACACAGCTCCTGTGACTGTGGTTACCGATACATTGTTGATTGCCAAAAATGCTGATTCATTCATCTATGTGGTTCGTGCCAATTACTTGGATAAGCGTATGTTGAAAATAGCGGAAAACTTATACAAAGACAAAAAACTACCGAATATGTCTTTGATTTTGAACGATACTGAGATAGCCCGAACTTATGGCTACGGTTATGGTTACGGTTATGGCTACGGCTACGGTTATGGCTACGGTTATGGTTATGGAGTAGAAGTAGAAAAGAAAACTTTCTTTGAACGCTTACGCGATGTATTAAAATTCAAAAAAATTAAAGACTAAAAAAACGATTGTTTTCTACAATGGATTGCAAGTTAGCATAGTTTTTAACCTGTATTTTACTTCCAAACGCATTGATGTGTTTTTCATGATGCACGTCTGATCCTACAAAATCGTATAATTTATCATCCAATAATTTTTGTGCAATTTTGGTTACTCCTAATCCGTAATAACCAGTTGTAGAAAGCAAATTCAGCTGAAACAAACAACCCGATTTTTTGAGTTTGTGAAATTCATCATATCGATTTCCGTAAAATAAATACCTTTCGGGATGTGCCAAAACAGGTTTGTAACCTTGCAACTGCATTTCAAAAATGATATCATACAATTGAATTGGCGCATTGATGTACGACATTTCTATCAAAACTAAATTTTCTTTCAAAGTCAATAGTGATTCTTCTTTTTTCAAACGATCAAAAAAATTAGAATCCAACATGTATTCGGCAGCTGCACGCAAGTTAGGTTCGTGTAATTCTATTTTAGTTTTGGCTAAAGTTGAAGTGATAATTTCAGCAGTATTTTCCCAAACACCCGAGAAAATATGTGGAGTTGTTATAAATTGAGCAAACCCAATTTTTCTTAAACTTTCAAGTAGGTTTTTACTGTCATTCATATCTTTGGCACCATCATCAATTCCGGGCAGTAAATGAGAATGAATATCAACATAATCATTTGGAATCAAGTCGGATAATAAGGGGATATTTCTTCTGAAAAAAAACATACTTTTTGAATTTGCTGCAAAGTAACAAACTATTGGTAAAAAATTAACATTACTACAGAAATAGTTCTGCTTAATTAGTACCTTTGCTCATTATTTTAGATAATGACTACAGAAAACAATAGAGATTTAACGGATTTTAAGCAAGATTCAGAAGATTGGGATTTAGTCATAAAAGGGCATACTTCTTTGTTTGACGTCAATTTCAGTGATCTTTGGCGTTATCGAGATTTGCTAATGATGTTTGTAAAAAGAGATTTTGTTAGCTTTTACAAACAAACAATTTTAGGTCCTTTGTGGTTTTTTATTCAACCCATTTTTACTACATTGGTTTTTACTTTTGTATTCGGGAATTTAGCTAAAATTACCACTGACGGTATTCCGAAACAATTATTTTTTTTAGCAGGTATTACCTCTTGGAATTACTTCTCAGATTGTTTGACTAAAACAAGCACTGTTTTTAAAGACAATGCCAATATTTTTGGTAAAGTTTATTTTCCGAGGTTAATAATGCCTTTGAGTATTGTTGTCAGTAATCTTGTTCGCTTTGGGGTGCAATTGTTACTTTTTGTTTTTATGATGCTCTATTTCACTATTTATCCTATTGCTAATAGTTCTTTTCATTTTACCTACGGATTGTTGCTTTTTCCAATTTTGATTTTATTAATGGCTTTACTCGGGTTGGGCCTAGGACTTATTATAACCGCAATGACAACCAAATACAAAGATTTAACGTTTTTAGTTACTTTCGGAGTACAATTGTTGATGTATACAACAACCGTAATTTATCCGTTGAGTTATGCTCGCGAAAAAGGATATGGACATTTAATTGAGTTGAATCCAATGACTGGTATTATTGAAGCTTTTCGATACGCATTTTTAGGGAAAGGTGAGTTTTCAATTGCTAGTATTAGTTATTCAGCTATTGTTACAATCGTAATTTTATTTTTAGGAATACTTATTTTTAATAAAACAGAAAAGAATTTCGTAGATACCATTTAATGAGTCATACAATTATAAAAGTAGAAAATCTTTCAAAAGCCTATCAGATTGGTCAAATAGGTACTGGAACTATTTCGCAAGATATAGAACGGTTTTTTATTACCAAAGTATTGCGTAAGGAAGATCCCTTTTTAAGCGTTGGTGAAACAAATGATAGAAGTACTAAAGGAACAAGTAATATTGTGTGGTCATTACGTGATATCAATTTTGATATAAACGAAGGTGAAGCAGTTGGTATTATTGGAAAAAATGGAGCTGGAAAAAGTACATTACTCAAATTACTTTCTCGTGTAACTAGTCCAACTACTGGCGCTATTAAAGTAAAAGGAAGGATTGCAAGTTTACTCGAGGTAGGAACTGGTTTTCATCCAGAGTTGTCAGGAAGAGAAAATATTTATCTGAATGGTTCTATTCTGGGAATGCGTAAAAAAGAGATCACTCGAAAATTAGACGAAATAATTGACTTTTCTGGGGTTGAACGTTATATAGATACACCTGTAAAAAGGTATTCTTCAGGGATGTATGTACGACTAGCTTTTGCAGTAGCAGCGCATCTAGAAAGTGAAATTTTAATCGTAGACGAAGTTTTAGCCGTAGGTGATGCTGAATTTCAAAAGAAATGCCTTGGTAAAATGGGAGACATTAGTAAAGGACAGGGCAGAACCGTACTTTTTGTGAGCCACAACATGGCAGCTGTAAAAAGTTTGTGTTCCAAAGGAATCGTATTGCAAAACGGATTAGTGGTCAAAGATGATATAGTTGAAAATGCCGTAAGTTATTATCTCAAAGGCGGAGGTGATTCGTTAAACGAAAAACATTTTGATTCTTCCTATGATACCAAAGAATTCAGATTGCATTCACTCTCGGTAAATAACACAGGCAAAATTCCGTCAGAAGCCATTTCTGAAGCAGAAGAGATTGAATTAACAACAACCATTGAAATAAAAGATAACAATCCATCACAATACGGTATTACTTACCATTTATACAATGAGTTAGGCGAACCAATGTTTTCCTTCTCTAACATGACATCATCAACTCATTTGAAACAAGGTATCAACCATTTGAAATGTTATATTCCGGCAAGTTTTTTTCAATCAGGAGAGTATTCTTTAGCTTTATTTTTGGTAAAAGACCGAAAATCAGTTTCATTTGTTGAAAAAGATATTTTGACTTTCTCGGTCGTTGACGCAGGCAGAGAATTAGGCATTTATATGGGAAGAGAACCAGGTTACATCAAACCAATATTCAATTGGAAAAATTAATTATGAGTCTAACAGTTACCAAAACTTTTTTGCCTCCAATTGATGAGTACATGCAACAAGTGCAACGGGCTTGGGACAATCAATGGCTAACCAACAGAGGTGAATTAATCAAAGAATTGGAAGAGAAACTCAAAAAGTATCTCAACGTCAATAACATGCTGATTACCAACAATGGTACTATTCCGTTGCAATTGGCATTGAAGTTATTTGCCAAAAACGGTGAAGTTATTACCACGCCTTTTTCCTACGTTGCGACTACTGCAGCGATTGTTTGGGAAAATTGTAAACCAGTTTTTGTGGATATTCACCCAGAATATCTTACCATCGATGAAACTCAAATAGAAGCCGCCATCACTCCTAGAACTACAGCTATTTTAGCAACCCATGTTTTTGGAAATCCGTGTCATGTCGAAGCCATTGAAATGATCGCTAAAAAACACAATTTAGTGGTTATTTATGACGCCGCACATAGTTTTGGTGTACAGTATAAAAATCAGTCGCTTTTTGATTTCGGGGATATTAGTACTTGTAGCTTTCATGCAACAAAACTCTTTCATACAGGTGAAGGTGGTGCTGTATTTAGCCAAAATCCAACGATTCAGCATCAACTTTTTTATAGCCATAATTTTGGACACAATGGACCACTTGATTTTCATGGTTTAGGGATTAATGGCAAAATTTCAGAACTTCAAGCAGCCATGGGTTTGGCTGTTTTTCCCTATTTAGATTTTATTCTATCAGAACGGAAAAAAGTAGTTGGCTTTTATAATGAAAATTTAGATTTTTCCTCTTTACAAAAAATAAAGATTAGAGAAAACACGCAATGGAATTACAGTTATTATCCTGTTTTATTTGCTTCTGAAGAGGAACTTTTGCGTGTCGAAAAATTGCTTAATGATCACGATGTTTTTCCAAGAAGGTATTTTTATCCATCGCTCAATACTGTGCCTTATTGTAAAGGAAATACAATGCCAGTTGCTGAAAGTACGGCTTCAAGAGTTCTGTGCTTACCATTGTATGTAGGAATCGAAACAACCGATTTAGAAAAAATTGTGCAATTAATCAATGAGCGTTAAGTATGAAATTAGCAATCATGCAACCGTATCTTTTTCCCTATATTGGCTATTTTCAGCTGATAAATGCAGTAGATACCTTTGTGATTTATGACGACGTTAATTTCATCAAAAAAGGATGGATTAACCGTAACTCGATTTTGGTTAATAATAAGAGCTTTCTATTTAGCGCACCATTAAAAGAAGTAAGCCAAAACAAACGCATCAACGAAATTTTTATTGACACAAACGCCAATTGGCAAAATGAACTACTCAAAACGATTGAATATTCATACAAAAAAGCACCTTTTTTCAGTGCTGTTTTTCCGATTATCAATTCTGTTTTAACTCAAAATGAAACTAATTTATCCAAATTTATCACCTATTCTTTACAAACTATTGCGCAGTATTTGACAATAAAAACTAACTTTATCATTTCATCTGACATTGAAAAAAATAATGATTTGAAAGGGCAAGATAAAATTATTGAAATTTGTAAAAAATGCAATGCTACTAGCTATATCAATGCAATTGGTGGAATTGAGTTGTATAATACAAATGATTTTTTACAGCAAAATATTCAATTGCATTTTATCAAAACAAATCCTATTGAGTACACTCAATTTAAAAATGAATTTGTTCCATGGTTATCTATAATTGATGTTCTCATGTTTAATGACGTTGAAAAAGTTAAAATAATGCTCAACAATTACGATTTGGTTTAATATGAAAAAAATATACAATACAATAATCGAACATTACGAAAAATGTCTTGAACAGCATGGCGATACGCATTTGGGCGTTGATTGGCCAAAAATGGAAGATGTGGATAAACGCTATCAGGTTATGCTCGATTGTATACGACTAAAAAATAAGGCAACCGAAATGGTTTCTCTTCTTGATTTTGGTTGTGGAACAGCACATTTGTTAGCCTATTGTAATAAAAATAATTGGAAAAACATTCGCTACAGCGGAATCGATATCTCGCAAAAATTTGTAGCTGTTTGTAAAAGTAAATTTCCCGAAAACACATTCTATTGTGTCGATGTTTTAGAAAACAAGAACGCTATTCCAAATTTTGATTACATTGTGATGAACGGCGTTTTTACTGAAAAAAGAGAACTCTCTTTTGAAGAAATGTGGACGTATTTCACTGAACTCATAACGGTTGTTTTTGAAAAATGTAATGTTGGAATTGCCTTTAACGTAATGTCAAAAAATGTCGATTGGGAACGCGATGACTTGTTTCACGTTCCACACGATCTTTTGAGTGATTTTTTGTGTAAATACCTGAGCAGAAATTATGTCATTCGCAACGATTATGGTTTATATGAATACACCGTTTATCTTTATAAATAGTCAAAAATAATGGCAAAAATTATCATTTTTGGAATTCAAGACTTTGCAGAACTAGCACATTTTTATTTGGAGAATGATTCCGAGCATGAAGTGGTTGCTTTTTGTGTAAATCAACAATATCTGCCACAAGAAACACTATTTAAAGGCTTGCCAATAGTAGCTTTTGAAAATGTTGAGGCATTATATCCACCTACAGATTTTCTTTTTTTTGCGCCCTTATCACCCCAAAAAATGAATCGTATTCGAGAGAAAATATATTTCGAAATCAAAAGCAAAGGTTATCAATTAATCAGTTATATTAGCAGTAAAGCTACTTGGTTTAATAATCCTATTGGTGAAAATTGTTTTATTTTTGAAAACAATACAATTCAACCTTTTGTAACTATTGGGAATAATGTAATTTTGTGGAGTGGCAATCATATCGGGCATCACAGTGTAATTAATGATCATGTAATGTTTACTTCTCATGTTGTTTTATCAGGACATTGTGTGGTTGAAAAATACTGTACTTTAGGAGTAAATTCGACCATCAGAGACGGAATCACATTAGCCGAAGGAACATTTGTTGCTATGGCGGCAAGTATCATCAAAAACACTGAAGAATGGAGCCTTTACAAAGGAAATCCAGCTGTTAAATCTGAAAAATCAACCAAGGACTTGTAATTATGTGGCAAAAAAAAGGACTTCTTTTTTCAGTCAAAAATTTCCAAAGTGAATTTCTTCGCTCTCATGCTTCTATTCCATTTGCCTATCATTTGAAAGACGATGAATATCGTATTTACTTTAGCTCAAGAAACGAAAAAGGAAAATCACTTCCATACTATATTGAGGCTACTATAACCAATGGTGCAATTGAATTAAAAGGAAAAGTAGTTGGGCCTATTTTGACTTTAGGCGAACTAGGAACTTTTGATGACTCAGGTATCATGCCTTCATCATTGATCGAACACAATGGCACTTTGTTTATGTATTATATTGGTTGGAATCCTCAAGTAACAGTTTCTTATCGTTTGTCAATTGGCTTGGCTATAAGTACAGACAATGGCTTAACATTTGAACGCTATTCCAAAGGACCAGTATGTGACCGAAGTGAAAATGAACCTTTTTTCAATACTGCTCCTTATGTTATTTTTGAAAATGGTATATGGAAAATGTGGTACATCTCTTGTACAAAATGGCAACTAATTAATGATTATCCAGAACCGTCTTATCACATTAAGTATGCCGAATCCAACGATGGAATTCACTGGAACAAAGAGGGTATAGTTTGTGTTGACTACGATGAATTTGCTCAAGCACTCGGTCGCCCTTCGGTTATCCAAAAAAATAATATCTATCAAATGTATTTTTCCTATCGTAAAGTAGATAATTATAGAACTACTAAAGGGAATGGCTATAAAATTGGATTGGCGGAATCTCTGGATGGTAAAGTGTGGGAAAAAAAATACAATTCTACAGGTATTGATTTGTCAGAATCGGGTTGGGATAGTGAAATGATGGAGTATTGTCATGTATTTGATCACAAAGGAATAACCTATATGTTGTACAACGGTAATGATTTCGGAAAGGAAGGCTTTGGCTATGCAATCAAACAATAATCCACTTGTTGCCATTTATATGATTACTTATAATCATGCTGATTTTATCGCTGATGCAATAGAATCGGTTATGATGCAACAAACTAATTTTACCTATAAATTATTTATTGGAGAAGATGCTTCAAAAGATAACACGCGTTCCATCTGTTTAGAATGGAAACAAAAGTATCCTACCAAAATTGAACTATTGCTTAACGAAACAAATATTGGTGCCAATCAAAATGCCTTGCAAACTTTTAATGCTTGTCATCAAAGTGGTGCCAAATATATTGCAATTTTAGAAGGTGATGATTACTGGATTGACCCACAAAAACTCCAAAAACAAGTCGATATTCTTGATCAAAATAGTGATTGTTGTATTGCTTACACCGCCATTACTAAATCAAATGGAAGCAGTACATCAAATTCAACTTCAAACCACTTAAAAACTGATTTCTCTAATTTAATTCAGGGTAATTACATCACAACATTGTCTGTTTTACTCCGAACAAAAAAAATGTTTCCCCTGCCCGAATGGTTTACGCAATTGGTTATTGGCGACTGGCCTTTGTATCTTTGGTTGATGCGCGATGGAGAAAAAGCAATTTATTTAAACGATATTACCGCAGTATATCGACCCAATCTTGGGATGTCCGTTGGAATTAAAAAAGATGGCGAAAAAGAACTTAAAATTATTGATAATATATTGATTACATTAGCTAAGGATATTCATTTTCAAAACTATAAGTCAATAATTCAATTGGCTTTAAACAAGAATAAAACTAAATACATTACAGTTTATAATCGACAAAAAAAATATAGAAAAGCCTTCGTTACTTTGTTGAGAATTATGATGAGTTCTCCCAATTTTACCACATTAAAATTGTATTTTTATTCTTTAAAAACGAACTGGTCTTGATTACAATTGTTTTTACTTACCGAAACCGTGCTATCAGTTTAGTCAAAAACTGTCTCGATTCGTTGGCAAATCAAACCAACAAAGGATTTGAAGTTGTTTTAGTGAATTATGGTAGCAACCCAAGTTATACACAACAGTTACTCGATTTACTGCAACATTACAGCTTCATTCAATTGATTAATTGTGAAATGGTAAGCCAACAATTGTGGAACAAAAGCCGAGCCATTAATATCGCTCTTAAACAATGCAACACGCCTTACTTTTTTGTAGCTGATATGGATATGATTTTTAAAGCAAATTTTATTGAAAAATTGTATCACTATAAAAATGAACAAAAAGTACATTATTTCCAAGTTGGTTTCTTGAGTGAAGAAGAATCAAAAAAGAAAATCGATTTTTCAGATTATAAAGTGAATTTTCTTTCGACTGAAGCTGCTACTGGGATGACCTTATATCCAACAGATTTGCTAAAAAAAATTAATGGTTATAATGAGTTTTATCATGGTTGGGGAGCTGAAGACACTGATGTTCATGTTCGAATGGCTAAGCTAAATTTTCCTGTTATTTTTCAACAAGAAGAAGTTCTTATTTTGCACCAATGGCACACTAAAAATTACCGCTCTAAGAGTAGTAAAGAACCTTTTCATTCGCAGCTCGAAAAAATAAATCACTATTATTTAACACAAACCAAAAAGAACAATACTACTCAAGCAAATTTGAAATTTGATTGGGGAAAAATTCCTGAAATTTCGTCTTACGATTCTCTCGAAAATCCAGATAATATTGTGGATTTAAGTAATGAAGTCAATGATGTTGAGGCTTTTTTGAGTAGTTTGAATGAGAAAAAAGGCGTTTTCCAAATCAATATTGAACGAAGCGATAAGCAACAATCGACTCGAAATCGAATCAAAAATGCATTAAAAAAGCACAAGAAAAAATATTATCTAATGGACGAAATTAACGATAAATTACTTTTGCTTATCGTGTCCAATTTCAGAAATCAACCCTACCAATATGTTTTTTCTCAAATGGAAGAAAAAATTGCTTTAAAAATTAGTTTGTAAATGAAAATACTCATGGTGTCAATGCATTCGCTTCATTTTTTCAGTTGGACTGACCAATTGAAAGAAGCGGGTCATGAAGTATACTGGTTTGATGTGCTTGATTTCGGAAAAGAGGTCGAAAAACTCAACTGGACGCATCAAATTTACAACTGGAAAAAAAAGGTAAATTATCCTGGGCGAACTTTTCTTAAACACAAATTTCCTGGATTATATCGCTTAGTAAACAAATACAATGACAACCAAATTGATAAAGTTTTTGAAAAGAAGTTGTTGGAAATTCAACCTGATGTTGTGCATAGTTTTGCTATGCAATTGTCGTGCATTCCAATTCTTGAGGTAATGCAAAAATATCCTACGATAAAGTGGATGTATTCATCTTGGGGAAGCGATATGTTTTTTTCAGACTATTTAAAAATTGAAAAAAACAAAATGATTCAAGCTTTACAACGCATCGATTGTCTCATTACCGATTGCCAAAGAGATTACAAAATTGCAGTAGAAAAAGGATTTCAGAAAAAGTTTTTAGGTGTTTTCCCAGGTAATGGTGGCGTTAATTTTGATCAAAATATAATCCAACATGATCGAAACATCATTTTAATTAAAGGTTACAATCTCAAAGTAGGACGCGGTCTTCAAATTATTAAAGCGTTGACTGACGAAATTATTCCGCTAATCCAAAACTATGAAATCATCATCTATGGAGCCGATCATACACTTGTAAATTATGTGAAAGAAGAACAACGATTCGCCAATTTGAACTTGAAAGTGTTTACCAATAGGCAATTTATTACCAATAGTGAACTGTTAGTTTATATGAGCAAGGCCTATTTGCATATAGCCAATAGTGCCTCCGATGGTTTGCCCAATTCACTTATTGAAGCCATGGGAATGGGCGCTTTTCCCATCCAGTCCAATCCTGGAAATGTAACCACCGAGCTGATTGAGCATGGGAAAAATGGTCTATTAATCTCTAACCCTGAAGATATTGATGAGATAACTGCGCATATAAAATATGTTTTTTCCCATCCTGAAATGGTGGAAAAAGCCAGAATATACAACCAAGTATTTATCAAAGAACGATACGATAGAATGTCTCTAAAAAGTAAAATAACACAACTTTATGACTAACTTTTTAAAATTGGTATGGATCAATTTGGTGTATTATTTGAGTTTCGATAGAGTAGAAGAAGCTTTGATGCCATATCGTAGTAAAAAATTACGCCAAACAAAATCAACGGATATTCAGCGATGGAAAAAAAATAGTCAGTTGGATAGCGAATGGAACGAAAGAACGGCTTTGTTGGGAGATTTTATTCCTTCCAATTCACGAATTATCGAGTTTGGTGCAGGCGCTATGTTTCTAAAAACATACCTCACTAATTACCAAAGTTATACGCCAGCCGATATCGTAAAACGATTTGATGAAACAGTTGTGTGCGACTTGAATCAACCCATTTCATTTGAGCTTTCTTCCTACGATGTTGCGGTTTTTAGTGGCGTTTTAGAATATGTGTACGACATCGATGCGGTTTTCAATCAATTGTCTTCCAAGGTTGAACGAATCATATTGTCCTATTGTGCCTTAGATCATTTTAAAAATTTTAGAACGCAAAACGGTTGGTTGAGCGATTATACCAAAGCAGAATTAGAAGCTATATTTGAAAAAAACAACTATCAAATTGCCGATTATAAAGAATGGCGAAACCAATCGTTGTATCATTTAATTCAGAAAATCTAAGCACAAGTATCATAAAAATGAATCAACCCAAAGTAGACAATCGCCGATTACGTGAACTCGATTTTTTGAGGGGAATTGCCATTATTTTGGTTTTGCTTCGACACCAATTTCTGTTTGCCCTTACTTCTGCAATGGGTTGGATTGGCGTAGATTTGTTCTTTGTGTTAAGTGGTTTTTTAGTTTCAAGTTTACTTTTCAAAGAATACCAAAAGTTTCAAACTATTGATGGGAAAAATTTTTTAATCCGTAGGGGTTTCAAAATTTATCCCATTTATTACTTGTTCTACATCGTCTATTTCATCCCAATTTTGATGCGAAACGAAAAATTGGATTTTACCAAAATGGTATATGATTTGGTTTTTATTCAAAATTATGCTCGCGATTGGGGTTATGCCTATCCAGCCAGTTGGTCATTGGCTGTTGAAGAGCATTTTTATTTTCTTTTAGTATTCATTTTTTATCTTTTTACAAAATCAACTGCTTTAAAAAAGCATTTTTTAAACCCAAAGAATTTTGTCACAGAAAGAGTGATAATTGCAATTTTAGTACTAATTCTTTTGCTTCGATTTGCTTCTAACTATTATTTGGAACAATTGACGATTCGCAATTTTACCATGACACACTTGCGAATTGATGCATTACTTTTCGGGGTTTTAATTTCCTATTTGTACCATTACAAGCTAGACTATTTTAGCGCTTTATTTCAAAAATACGCTCGTTTTGCTTGGGTATTAATCATAGTTTTACTTTCGTTCACACCATTTGTCGAACCAATTGGCTCTTTTTTTGTTAAAACAATCGGATTTTCAATGGTTTACCTGGCATTCGGGATATTGTTTTGTTACTTTCTTTTTACGCCCAATTTGAACCTAAAATTAGATCGATTCTTAACCAAACCAGTAGTTGATTTTGTTGCTAAAATCGGATTTTGCTCGTATTCTATCTATGTCATTCATACATTTGTTATATTTGCGGTTGAGCAATTTAAATTTCAAAATCATTACATTAACTTTTTACTAGTTTTTGTAATTAGTTATCTTTTAGGAAATTTGATGACCCACTATATTGAAGCTTTTTTTCTTGCCATGAGAGACAAAAGATTCCCAAGTAAAAATAAATAAATAATGAAAAAAATAGGATGCATTCCTTTGCGTAAAGGTTCCAAAGGTATTGTTGGTAAAAATAAAAAGAAAATGCTCGGACGCCCAATGTTTACATGGGTTTTATCAGAGGCTATTTTTTCTGGTTTAGATGAAGTTTATGTCTTTACTGACGATCAAGAAATCATCGATTTTATCAATGCCGAATACCATTGGACGACCAAAGTTAAAGTATTATTGCGTAATGATAGTAATGCCAATGATACGGCTTCAACAGAAAGCGCAATGCTTGAATTTGCTGAAAAAATTAACCATGACTTTGATGTTTTGTGTTTGCTTCAGGCTACTTCTCCCTTAACTTTAGCGAACGACATCAATTTGGTTTTGGATAAAATTACCAACGAGAATTACGATGCAGCATTGAGTGTGGTGAAAACCCATCGTTTTACGTGGAATGCCAACGGAACGCCACAAAATTATGATTATTTGAACCGTCCACGTCGCCAAGATTTCGATGGTTTATTAATTGAAAATGGCGCAGTTTATGCTTCAACAAAAGCTGCTTTTTTAACTTCAAAGAACAGAATCAGTGGAACAATTGCTGTGGTAGAAATGCCAGAAGAAACATTGATTGAAATTGATAGTTTAACCGATTGGTTGTTGGTGGAAAATTTATTAATCGATAGACAAAAACGGCAAAAAGTATCGAAAAAAATTGATTTTCTGGTTTTGGATGTGGATGGTGTTTTTACCGATGGTTGTGTCTACTATTCCAAAGAGGGCGAGTTAATGAAAAAGTTCGACATGCGCGACGGAATGGGATTGGAAATTCTTCGGCAAAATAACGTTGAAGTTGTTGTGGTAACATCAGAAAATTCTGAGCTTGTAGCCAAAAGAATGCAAAAATTAAAAATTGAAAATACTTTTTTAGGTGTGAAAGACAAATTTTCGTTTCTAAAAGATTTTCTTCGCAATAAAAATAGTAGCTTTGGCGCCGTTGCTTATGTAGGTGATGATGTCAACGATTTAGCCAATTTATGTAGTGTTGGATGGTCATTTGCTCCCAATAATGCAACCGAAATTGTAAAAAATAATGTAGATAATGTTTTGACTCAAAATTCAGGTCAAGGTGCTATCAGAGAAGCCTGCGAATGGATATTAAACTACAACAAACGATATGAATAGTTATAAAAAACCCTATGTAATTGCTGAAATAGGTTGTAATCATAAAGGCGAAATGGAAATCGCCAAAGAACTCATCAAAATTGCTAAAATTTTCTGCAACGTTGATGCTGTTAAATTCCAAAAAAGAAACAACATCGAGTTGCTTACAGAAGAGCAATACAACGCACCACATCCCAACCCACAGAATTCTTATGGTGATACGTATGGTGCGCACCGCGAATATTTAGAATTTGATGTCAATCAGCATGCTGAGTTAAAAAAATATTGTGAAGAAATCGGAATCGTATATTCGACTTCAGTTTGGGACACCACTTCGGCCAAAGAAATTGCAAGTTTGAATCCAGAATTCATCAAAATTCCTTCGGCTTGTAACAACAATTTTGATATGTTGACTTGGTTGTGTGAAAACTACAAAGGCGAAATACACATTTCTACCGGAATGACAACCAAAAACGAAACCAACGAATTGGTGGATTTCTTTATACAAAAAGGAAGAAACAAAGACCTAGTGTTGTACAATTGTACTTCGGGTTACCCAGTTCCGTTTAAAGATGTTTGTTTGTTGGATATCAACTTGTTGACCGAAAAATACGGCGATAAAGTAAAACACATTGGTTTTTCAGGACATCATTTAGGAATTGCCGTTGATGTTGCAGCCTACACTTTAGGAGCCAACATTATCGAACGCCATTATACCATTGACCGAACTTGGAAAGGAACGGATCACGCTGCTTCATTAGAACCAATGGGTTTACGCAAGTTGTCTCGCGACTTGAATGCGGTTTACGAATCACTGTCGTTCAAAAGCCAAGATATTTTACCTATCGAACAAGTGCAACGTGATAAATTGAAAAACAAAAAGGTGTAAGCATCGATGTTCAAAAACACTATCCGACTTTTTTGGTGGAATGAAAAGTTGTTTCATGGCAAAACCAAGGAAAACTATGGCGATTTATTAGGAGCTTATTTGGTAGAAAAAATTGCCCAAAAAAAAGTGGTTTTTGCACATCCTAAAAAGTTTTCGGTTTACGACTTTTTTTTACCAATTTATGTTACTATTGGAAGTATTCTGACCAATGTCAACCACAAATGTATTGTTTGGGGAAGCGGAATTATCAATACTAAATTTCCGATTAAAAGAGCAAAATTTTTAGCCGTTCGCGGACCACAAACTCGGAACTATTTGCTAGGTTTTGGCTATGAAGTTCCCGAAGTTTACGGTGATCCCGCATTGCTTTTGCCCAACTATTTTTTACCAAAAGTAGAAAAGAAATACACCTTCGGAATCGTACCACATTATGTTGATTGGGATTTGGTGAAAGATCAATTCGCTAATCGCAACGATATCCATGTAATTGATATGATGACCAATGATATCGAATCTAAAACCATCGAGTTTTTGCAGTGTGAACGCATTATCTCATCTTCGTTACATGGTGTTATTATCGCTCATGCCTACGGAATTCCAGCTGTTTGGCAAAAATTTTCTGATAAAGTATTTGGCGATGATGTTAAATACCGCGATTATATGGAGTCGTTGGATATTCCGTTTTATTCTCCCGAAATTAAATCGGATAATTTTACGAATGAACAATTGGATGAATTATTTCAAAAATACCCTAATTTACCTAAATTTGAAAAAGTAGAGCAAGTTCGCAATGATTTGCTAAAAGCTTGTCCGTTTTTAGATTGATACTGATTTATGAGCAAAAAAATATTTATTTTCTTACCCGACGGCGTTGGTTTACGCAATTTTGCCTTCACGCAATTTAAAGAAATTGGTGATAGAAAAGGTTACGAAATTGTCTATTGGAACAATACACCATTCTCCATAAAAAATGAAATTGGTTTTGATGAAGTAAAAATCGAAAACCAAAAAATCCATCCATTGACGACTATTTTTACTCGAGCGCGCAAACGAATGGAACTCAATCTTTTTGATAAAAAATACAACGAAACGGTTTACAATACCTACAATTTTCCGCAATCTTATAAAGGAATAACCAATGCCTTTAAAAGTCTTGCTGTTGATGCGTTAGTGCTTTTCGGTTCAAATGAAACTGGTGTGCGTTTTGTGCGCAATCAAATCAAAAAACTGGAACGGAAAACCCCAAAATACAAGTATTGTAAAGAGCAATTATTGCAGCACAAACCCGATTATATTTTTTGTACTAATCAACGACCCTCGCAAGCCATTGCTCCGATTTTAGCAGCTCAAGATTTGGGAATTCCTACTGCTACATTCGTTTTCTCGTGGGATAATCTGCCAAAAGCAACTACTTTGGTCGAAACCGATTATTATTTTGTGTGGAGCGAACACATGAAAAAAGAAGTATTGATGTATTGTCCGTATGTAAAACCAGAAAACGTTTTTGTAACTGGAACACCACAGTTTGAAAGTCATTTTGATGCTTCTTTATTGCAATCAAGAGAAGAATTTTTCAAGTCACATAATTTGGATAATTCAAAAAAATACATCTGTTTTTCGGGTGACGATATCGTAACTTCTCCATTAGATCAATACTATTTGGAAGATTTGGCTTTGTCAGTAAGAGAACTCAACGCTCAAGGCGAACAACTCGGCATTATTTACCGAAAATGCCCAGTTGATTTTACCGATCGTTACAACGCTATTCTCGAAAAGTACAAAGACGTTATTGTTTCAATTGACCCTTTATGGCGACCAGTGGGAACGAGTTGGAATGAAATTATGCCCACCAAAGAAGATTTTGCTTTGCAATCGAACATCTGCGAACATACCGAATTTGTTGGCAATATTGCTTCGTCGATGGTATTCGACTTTGTGGCACACAACAAATCATGTTTGTTTTTTGATTACGAACAACCGCAATTGAAAAAAGGGATTCGTGATATTGGTCAGAATTACCATTATATCCATTTTCGATCAATGCCTTCCAAAGAAGCGGCGCTTTTTGTACACAACAAAAAAGATCTAACATCAATTGTAAAAGATATTCTTGACGGAAAAAAATCAAATGTTATAGAAGGAAAAAAATGGTTTGAAATTATTGTTGGACCACAACCTACAAAGGCTTCTATGGCCATTTGGGAAAACATCAACAAAAGCTGTAACTAAATGTTTTTTAACTCGTCTAGTTTTGCCATTTTTTTACCAATAGTATTCTTACTGTATTGGTTGGTAGGCAATCGGACTAAGCAATCACAAAACGTTATTCTTATTCTAGCTAGTTATTATTTTTATTCTTGTTGGGATTGGCGTTTCTTGTTTTTATTGATTTTCTCAACTTTGCTAGACTATTTTACCGCCATTCAAATTGAAAAAAGCACCCAACAAAGCCATCGAAAATTTTGGTTTTGGCTTAGTATAATCGTCAATTTGGGTTTTTTAGGCGTGTTTAAGTATTATAATTTCTTTGTTACTTCTTTTGCCGATTTATTGAACAACTTTGGTTTTCATGCTAATCCATTACTAATTCAAGTGATTCTTCCGGTTGGAATATCGTTTTATACCTTTCACGGATTGTCTTATGTTATCGATATATACCAAAAAAAGATTAAAGCCGAAACCAATTTTATTGATTATTCACTCTTTGTATCCTATTTTCCTTTGTTAGTTGCTGGACCAATTGAAAGAGCAACTCACTTATTGCCTCAGGTCAAAGTAAAAAGAGAATTTGATTTCGAGAAAGCCAAACAAGGTGTTCATCAAATTATTTGGGGATTGGTTAAAAAGATTGTCATAGCAGATACTTGTGCTTTGTATGCCAATGAAATTTTTGATCATTATGATACGATGAATTCCTTATCACTCGTTTTAGGCGCTATTTACTTCGCTTTTCAAATCTATGGTGACTTTTCGGGATATTCCGATATTGCATTAGGAACTTCTAAGTTGTTTGGTATTGATTTGTTGCGCAATTTCAATTATCCTTATTTTTCGAGAGATATTGCTGAATTTTGGCGACGTTGGCACATTTCGCTTTCCTCCTGGTTTAGAGATTATTTGTATATTCCATTGGGCGGAAGTAAGGGTGGAATTGGGTCGAAAGTTAGAAACACATTCATCATTTTCTTAGTCAGTGGATTTTGGCATGGCGCCAACTGGACTTTTATAGTTTGGGGTTTGATCAACGCTATTTACTTTTTACCTTTACTACTTTTCAACAAAAACAGAATCCATTTAGAATCGGCTACTTTAAACTGGAATTTTTCGTCTGTTAAAACCGTTCTATCCATCATTATTACATTTGCACTCACTTGTTTGGCTTGGATTTTTTTTAGATCCAAAACCATCACTGATGCATTTGCATACATCAAACGAATTTTTGCCAACCATTCCTTCGGCTCGCAATATTTTAATTTTGAACGATACAATTACGAATTGGTAGTGTTACTTGCTTTTTTTGTTATTATCGAATGGAATAATCGTAACAAAATAGAACCACTATCAGGAAAATGGAGTTGGTTTAAAATGGTAGCTAGCATAATGGCATTAATGGCCTTGGGAGTTTATTCAGATTATAAAGCATTTATATATTTTCAATTTTAATGAAACAGTTTTTAGTATACATAGTCAAGGTTTTTTTTGCTATTGTGATCAGCGCAGTAGTACTCGATTTGGCTTATACTTTTGTATATAAACAAACGAAATACCGAAATAAAATTGTTAATATTTACAATACAGAGAATAAAAATTTTGATGTTGTTTTTTTAGGTTCATCTCGCGCCAATAATCATTTTGTACCACAATTGTTTAACGATAAAGGTATTACATCATTCAATTATGGAATGAGCGGATCGAGATTAGAAGAGTCTGTTTTGATGTTAAAATTGATGTTAGAAAGAAACTATAAAATAAAAAATTTAATAGTAGAGATTGACTTAAATATTAGCTCTAACGGTTTTTCAGAAGGAACAAGAGCGCGTTTTATGCCTTATCTTCACGATTCAAATGTTATTGAACAGCATTACAAAAATAGAATCCCCAATTTCAATACATTGTATTACATACCTTTTTATCGCTACATTAATTATGAAGCCAAAATTGGATTTAGAGAAATGTTTTTTTCTGCCATCAATAAAAAATCAAATGATTTGGATAACTTGGGTTATTATCCTTTGCTTACCCAAACCAATGACATGAAGTATGATTTGTCTAAACGTAAACCTACACGAAATGTCGCTTTTGACGAAATAAAGCAAATTTGTAAAAAGAACAATATCAATTTAATCGCTGTTACAACACCAATTTGCCAAAATACAGTTAATTTTAACTATTTTAAACAAGTTAAAGAAGTGTATCCTGAAGTTCGAAATTACGAACAAGTCATTCAAGAGGATCGTTATTTCTCATCGTGTGGACACTTGAATAATGACGGAGCAACACTCTTTACACAACACATTTTGAAAGATTTATTTAACAAATAAAAGATGCATATTGCTTTTTTAACACCTGAGTTTCCGCATCCAAAAACGCTTCATGTTGGCGGTTTAGGAACAAGTATCAAAAATTTGGTACAAGCACTAGCGCAACGTGTTGAAAAAGTGTCAGTCATTGTATACGGTCAAAAAACCGATGAAGTCATACAGGAAAATAACATCACTGTTTATTTGATTCAAGATCAAAAATACGCTTTTGCTAAATGGTTTTTCTATCGAAAACACATTGAAAAAAGAGTCAATCACATTATTGCTTCACAAAAAATTGATGCTGTTGAAGCGCCAGATTGGACCGGAATTACGGCTTTTATGAAATTCTCAGTTCCATTGGTTTTGCGTTTTCACGGAAGTGATACCTATTTTTGCCATTTGGAAAATCGAAAACAGAAGAAAAAAAATTATTGGTTCGAAAAATTGGCTGTCAATGGCGCTAAGGCTTACATTGCTCCAACGCAATTTGCAGGTGATCTTTCTCGAAAACTCTTTTCCATCAAAAACAAAACAATTCAAACTATTCATTATGGTTTAGAGCTAGATAAATTCCATAATTCCAACCCAAATGACTTTCAAAAAGGACTGATTTTATACTTGGGAACCATTATCCGAAAAAAAGGTGTTTTTGAGTTGCCCGAAATTTTCAATAAAGTTCGAAAAGAATGTCCTCAAGCACAGTTATTACTAATAGGAAATGATTCCCGCGACATTCAAACAGGAAATTCGTCCGCTTGGCAAATGGTGAAAAATAGTTTTGATACAAACGATTTACAGCATGTGACGTATTTGGGTAAAATTCCTTACAGTGAAGTGCAAGAATACATCAAAAAAGCCAATGTTTGCGTTTTTCCTACCTTTGCTGAAACACTTGGAATGGTGACTATCGAATCAATGGCGATGCAAAAAGCGGTTGTAAACAGCAGTATAGGTTGGGCTCAAGAACTCATTGATGATGGAAAAAACGGTTTTTTAGTGCACCCAAAAAATCATACTGAATATGCGCAACGAATTGTAAGTTTAATTAGTGATGAAAGTCTTAATGAACAAATTCGCAATCAAGCATTACAAAAAGTAAAAGATACTTTCGCAATTGAAAAATGTGTGCAACAAAATATTGATTTTTACAGTCAATTAATTCAAAAAACAACATGATTTTACTGGTTCATAATAATCAAAAAGTACTTGAAGTAAAACATCTCGAAAGTGATGATTCAATAGCTTTTACTAGTAATTTGATTATTCCTACTTTGTTTGAATTGGCCCAAAAGCATGATGATTTTGTTGTATGGATCCACGTTGATCATCTTTCAAACCTCAATAGTAATGAACTGTCGTCTATTTTTCATCATAAAAAAATAATGGCATCGTTTGCGTCAAATGAGTATTTTCCAAAGGAATTAGGCTTTGTTCATGATGCAACTCCCAATGCCAAAATCAATAAAAATGTAAAATACGCCACTTGGTTTATGGTCTCGGCTGTCGGAGGTATTCATTTATCAATCATTAAACAGCTGAATTTTGCTATTTATAAAAGTGATAACTTTAATTATTTTCTGTATTCTATTGCCTTAATCGGTATGTATACTGAAGGATTATTTTGTTATAGCGATCCCAAATTGTTAATTACTTCGACTAATGAAGTTATTGTTCCAACGGCTTCTAAAACGGAGTTGTTTCGTTTTGTTCGTCAACACCAACGCTTACAATGGACATTTTTTTTACTTTTAAGTTATATTATATTTAAAAAGGAGTTTCCTTTTTTTCAGTTTGTAGGTTCCCTTTTTTATAAGAAAAGAAAATTCAAAAAAGGGCTTTTTGATACTATTGAAGTACAAACATCCAAACGCTTTCCTGATGATTTTGAAATCGATGTAATCATTCCTACCATTGGAAGGAGAAACTATTTGCATGATGTTTTAAAAGATTTTAGTAAGCAAACCATTTTGCCCAAAAAAATCATTATTGTTGAGCAAAATCCGCAGCCAGAAAGTAGTTCAGAGTTGGATTACATTGCCAATGAAACGTGGCCATTTCCAATCGAACATCTTTTTATTCATCAAAATGGAGCTTGTAATGCCCGAAATTTAGCATTAGATCGCACCAATAGCAAATGGGTTTTTTTAGCCGATGATGACAATCGATTTGAACCTGATCTACTTGCCAAATGTTATCAAAATATAAAGCAATACGGTTGTGAAGTGCTAACTACTTCGTATTTGCAGGAAAACGAAAAACAAGTGCTAAATAAAGTGCTGCAATGGCATACATTTGGTGCTGGAAATAGTATAGTGCTGCGCGAATGTTTACAAGACGTTCGTTTCGATTTACGTTTAGAATTTGGTTATGGTGAAGATGCCGATTTTGGAATGAAATTGCGCAATAAAGGGTACGATATTATTTATTTTCCTGATCCTAATATATTGCATCTCAAAGCACCAATTGGCGGATTCAGAACCAAACCTGTTCTGGCTTGGCATGATGAAGAAATTCAACCCAAACCTAGCCCAACAATTATGTTATACGCGTTGTTGAATAAAACAGTAGAACAACGACAAGGTTACCAAATTCGATTGTTTATCAAAAACTATCGTGACCAAAACATAAAAAACCCTTTTGCTTATGTAGCAAGGATGAAAAAGCAATGGGAAAAAAGTGTTTTTTGGGCTAATTATTTAAAAGATTCCAACTAATTACAATGATTACTTCGATCCGCATTTTGGCTTCTTCTTTCCAACAATCTTTAGAATTGTCGAATACGAATGCAACTAAAATTGCCATCAATTGTGATTCAGTCATTCAAAAAGGTTATCAGTCATTTGATATTGTAATCACTTTTTCAAAACCAATTGTATCTTTTCGGAATCACGACTATGCTTGGGTTGATTTGAAAAAAGATAGAGTTGCCAATTCCTTTTGTCCAAAAATTATCCAATTGGATCAAAATGTTTTTGTGCAAGCCAACACAACAGCCGGAATTTGGGAAGTCAATAAAAAGCAATCTAATCAACTCATTTGGCGGTTCAATCCCAATTTTTCTAACGGAATTACGCAATACAATGGAAAAGAAAACACCAAAGTAATTGATGCAGCCAATTCAATTATTTCTTTTGTTGAATCACCAGCTTTGCTTTTTACAAATCAACCACTTGAAATAAGTCGTTCCAAAATTCCTTTTTCTGCAATTGCTTGTTTTACCGATCATTGCGATTATGATACACCAGAAAATTTAGAAATTCAACGCTTGTTTTTTGACCAACTTGCTCTAAAAACAACCAAAGGTTTCTTTTTAAATCATTACTCTAAACGCGAGGATAATGCGTCTTTCGAAAATAACGCTGAAGCTATTGCTCGATGGAGAGAAAATGGTCACGAACTTGCGTATCATTCGCTTTCACAATCGATAAAATCAGATGAAGAAAGTCGTCATGATTTTGAAAGTTTTCAGCCACCTTATACTGATATCAAAGTATGGATAGATCATGGTTTTCAGCCTTATAACTTTTCGTTGTTTCAAAATAATAATTGGAAATCCAACGAATATGAGATGGTGTTGCAACAAAAAAACATTACCACTTTGTGGAATTATATCGATGCTGGAACCGCAACCAAAGGCGTAATTAACCAACTGAATGCGGAACAATTTACAATGCAAAGTTTTACTTCGGCAATTAAAAGTTTTTCGTTGAAATCGCAAATGGTATTACTTTTCAAGAACATTATTTTTCATTACGATAATCATCCCAAACGAATTCGAAATTATATCGATGCGGTTGCCAATGTGAGAGCCATTATTCAAAAGAAAAAGATACAAGCAGTTTGGAGCCTTTTGCTGAATATTCTACCTTTAGTTGGAATGGTGACTAAAGTATTGATTATGTGGAATGCTGTCAAAAACAAACCGTATAAAGTGGCAAAATTTTCACCATTATTGTTTCAACATACTATCGATCAACACCAATTTTATATCTTTCAAACACTCGAAATGGTCGATTTTAAAATGGCTTTAGAATCAAAAAATATTGACAGTTTGATTTCAGAATCGGGCGTTTTTATTGCACACACATATTTTTCAGTCAATATGGAACATTATTCTGGAAAATTATTCAAAAATAAAACCCAATTGGACGAGGAAGTTGTACGTAATTTTGAATATTTAGCAAATAAAATTCATGATAAAAAAGTTTGGAATCCAACGTTGTCAGAGTTAATTTCATATTGGAACGATTACCAAAACACCATTTTTGACATCAATAGTCAAGGTCAGATTGTTCAAAAAAATAACCAACAAATTTCTTCAAGAAAGGCAGTATGATACAATCATTTTTCACAAAAGAACCACATTGGTTGGAACGTTGGGATTTGTTTTTACAGCAAACCGAACGCGGATTGTACAACCAACTTTCCGATTGGATTCGTGCTTATGAAGTGTATGGCTTTGATTATGAGTTGTTCATTTTAACTGAAAACGATACAATTGTTGGAGGTTGCGGAATTGTGATTGCGAAATTTTCTTTCTTTAAATTTTATACTGTTCCTTGTGGTCCAGTTTTGGTACAAGAGCATGAAAACCAAATTGATTTTATACTTACAGAACTAAAAAAAAATGCTAAAGCAAAGGGTTGCTGCTATTTTCAAATCAGCCTGCCAATCGTAGCCGGAACACAACCCAAGTTGGATTACACATTGTCTGCTCATTTGCAAAGTAAGGTATATGTTACAGGAAATGAAGGAACTAAATTCAAATACGTAATTCCGCTGCATGGCATGCGATTAATTGATTTAGAGGGAAAAACAATTACTGAAGTTTTGTCGAAATTCTCAGGAAATCACAAGCGAAATATCAAAAAAGCGCAAGTTGAGGGAATTCGTTTTGAGTTAGTAAATGAGCCAACTTTGGTGGAAGAGGCTTACCAATGCATAGTAAATAACGCCAATGAGAAAGGATTTGCGGTTCGTAGTTTCGAGTCGATTAAAGGCACACTTTTTACTTATTTAAAAAAAGATTTCGCTCAAATTGGCGTCTGTTTATATCAAAACCAAATCATTAGTGCTATTTATACGATCAAATGCGGTAATCGTTTGATTTACATTAGTGGTGGAGTAGTAAAAGAGTACCAACATTTGAGTCCATCACATTTTATGCATTATTCTATGCTTAACTATTCTATCGAAAAAAACTACAAATCGTATGATATATCAGTAGGAGGAAGCGAAGGTGTTATTCGATTTAAAGAAGGCTTTGGGAGCGAATTATTTGAATTTGTACCAACCAAACACTGGATTTTAAAACCAATGACATTCAAGTTATATGAATTGTTGGCGAGTAAGCTAAAATCGCATAAAGCAAAAATTGCCGCTCTTTTATTTAAGTTAAAAAAGTTTAAGCCATAACTTCTCTTTTTTTCTAATATCAATTATCTTTGACCTTTATTGAAAATTAAATAATTATAAGAAAATTATAATTCCAATCGAATGAAGATAGAAAACAAAGATTTTTGGGAAAAAGAAAACATTATTGCCACACAAGAAGTGCTAAAATGGGCTTCTGATTTTGAGATGTATATGTTTGATGATGCTCAAAAAAGAAAAGCTAATTCTGGTGAAGTAAAATCGATAAAAGTCTTTGGTTGTGGAACAGGAAGAGAATTGGAATCCATTGCTAATTTCTTTAAACCGAATCGTATTTTAGCTTCAGATATTTCTGAAAATATGATTGCTAAATGTAAAGAGAATATCAAGTTGTGGGGAATAGATGCCATAACGGAAACATTAGTTGGCGATGCAACCAATTTTAATGAAGAATTCGAAACATTTGATTTGGTAACCATTTTAAATAGTATGATGACTTACGTTCCAGAACGTAAAAATCGTTTGACCATTTTTAAAAATTCACATCAAGTTTTAAAACCAAATGGTGTTATAATAGGAACCGTACACAACCAAGTAGGTACAACAGCCAAGACTTTGTATTTTCAAATGCGAAATATGTTTTCTTTTTTATTAGCTGAAAAAGCAGGTAATCGAAATACAGGTTTTAATGGTTTCAAAGTGCCAGGTTATTATTATACCAAAAAAGGACTAATCAACGACTTGACTGAATCGGGGTTTTCACAAATTGAAGTACTTTCGTTAGAAGAGTTTTACGCCAAAAGAAATATCGAATACAACCGAAAAAAAGGATACAATAACCTGATTTTTGTAGCTTCTAAAATCTAATTTTCCGTGCGAAGTTATCCACAATTTTCCCTTATTATTTGCACCTACATGCGTGCTAAACCGTTGCTGTATTTATTAGATTCTGTTAAAAGTCAATCGCTTTTTCCAAACGAAATTTTAATTATTGATGGTTCTGCTAATGAGGAAACTCGAGTCGCTTTGGAACATTACACTATTTCCAATCTAAAATATTATGGTGTAGATGCAGCAAATCGTGGATTGACCAAACAACGTAACTTTGGTATTGCACATGTTGCAAATGATTCTGAAATAGTCTGTTTTTTAGACGATGACACGTATTTACAACCTAATTATTTTGAAGCATTAATTGGAACTTATTTAACATTTCCAGATGCTTTAGGTGTTGGCGGTTATATCAGTAATGAAACCCAATGGGAAAAAGTAACTGAAGATTATAAGCCTAGCCTACATGAATTTTTTTACGACGGATGGAAACGAAAAGACGGGAGTCGTTTTGTGATTCGCAAGCGATTGGGACTTGATTCCAATTTGCCACCTTGTTTTTTGCCTGAATTTTCACACGGAAGAAGCGTTGGATTTTTGCCACCTTCTGGGAAAATTTACGAAGTGCAACAATTTATGGGTGGCGTATCTTCTTTTAAAAAGCAAGTATTAGACCAGCATAAATTTTCAACTTATTTTGAAGGTTATGGTTTGTATGAAGATGCCGATTATACACTACGATTGTCCAATATTGGCCAGTTGTATTTGAATACGAACGCACAACTTGCTCATTATCATGATGGTTCGGGTCGCCCGAATAAATACAATTATGGTAAAATGGTTATTCGAAATGGCTGGTATGTTTGGCGCGTAAAATATCCAAAACCACGATTCATTGCGCGATTAAAATGGAATAGTATTGCCTTATTGCTCACCATAATTCGAGGAACTAATGTACTGACAACCCAAAGTAAAAAAGAAGCTTTTACTGAAACGATGGGAAGATTAATGGGTTGGTTTAGCCTAATTTACAACAAACCAAAAATGAGCAACTAATGACATTTTGCATTATTACACATGTGATTCATACACAGCAAGGTAATCAATATTTTGGTTATGCGCCTTACGTGAATGAAATGAACATTTGGCTAAAAAGTGCTGACAAAATCATCATTGTTGCCCCTTTGCAAAAAAAAGAAGTGGGAGCTATAATGCAACCTTATGCCCACAACAATATTGAGTTTATTGAAGTGCCGCATTTTTCGTTCACTTCTTTCAAAAATATAGTATTTGCGTTAGTAGTTATTCCTTCAATTTGTTTTCGAATTGCGATGGCTATGAAAAAATCCAATCATATTCATTTGCGATGTCCAGGCAATATGGGTTTATTGGGAAGTTGGATTCAAATTTTCTTTCCAAGCAAAAGAAAAACAGCTAAATATGCTGGAAATTGGGATGCAAAAGCCAAACAACCGTTGAGTTATAAAATGCAAAGGCGATTGTTGAGTAACACCCTTTTTACCAAAAAAATGCAAGTTTTGGTTTATGGCGAATGGGAAAATCAATCGGCCAACATTAAACCTTTTTTCACAGCGACCTATGCTGAAGATGAAAAAATAGCAGTTCCTGTAAAATCATTCCAATCAACAATTCAATTTATATTTGTCGGAACTTTAACTTCGGGTAAGCGACCTATTTATGCAATTCAAATGGTTGAAAGTTTGCATAAAAAAGGATTAAATGTTCAGTTAGATTTGTATGGTGAAGGGAAAGAAAAAAGCACATTACAAAATTACATTAAAAAAAATAATTGCCATGAATTTATTGCTCTCAAAGGGAATGTAGATCGAGAAGCAATTAAATACATTTACCAAAAAAGCCATTTTTTAATTTTGCCGTCACAAAGTGAAGGTTGGCCCAAAGTAGTTGCAGAGGCAATGTTTTGGGGATGTTTGCCTATTGCAACGCCAGTTTCATGTGTGGCCAATATGCTAGATCATCAAGAAAGAGGATTGTTGCTTACGCTCGAATTGGATAAAGATGTTCGCAATGTTGAGCAATTAATCCATAACTCGGATGATTATACTAGTAAAATAAATAACGGAATTAATTGGTCTCGTCAGTTTACAATTGATAAATTTGAAAACGAAATTAAGAAACTTTTGCAAGAATGAGAATCCTTCAAATTATTGACTCGCTAGAAATTGGTGGTGCTGAAAAAATGGCTGTCAATTATGCTAATGCATTAGCTGAAGATATTGAGTTTTCGGGCTTAATTGCTACTAGAAAAGAAGGAAATCTAAAGTCGCAGTTAAGCAATAAAGTACATTATCTATTTCTAGACAGAAAAAACACACTCGATTTTAAAGCTATTTTTAAATTGAGAAAGTATTGCAAAGAAAACAAAATTGATTTTCTACAAGCGCATAGTAGCTCGTTCTTTACCGCTTTTTTGGTTAAATTGCTTTGTTTTAGAATCAATATTATTTGGCACGATCACAATGGTTTGAGTGAATTTATTTCAAAGAGAAAATCATTGGTGTTGAAGTTGGCTTCATTTTTCTTTAAAGGAATTGTAGTTGTGAATTATCAATTGAAAAATTGGGCCATCAAAGAGCTCAATTGCAAGCAAGTAATTTATTTAGCTAACTTTACAATTGTTGATAGTAATCAAAAAAAGGAAACAGAATTGCATGGAATTGAAGGGAAAAAAATAGTATGTGTTGCGAACTTACGATTTCAAAAGAACCATTTTCTTTTGATTGAAGTTGCAAAAATGCTCAAAGAATCCCATCCTGATTGGAGCTTTCATTTGATTGGAAAAGATTTTAATGATGATTATTCGGCAAAAGTTAAAAATGAAATAAACGATTGCAAATTAGATGATAATGTGTTTTTATACGGTTCAAAAAACGACACCAATGCAATAATCCAGCAAGCAAATATTGCTATTTTAACTTCACAATCAGAAGGTTTGCCAGTAGCTTTGTTGGAATATGGTTTGAATAAAAAACCAGTTGTTTCAACAAGTGTTGGAGAAATTCCAATGATAATAAAAAATGGTGAAAATGGGTTTTTAGTTCCCAAATACGAGGCAAAATCCTTTTATGAAGCTTTAACAAAATTGATAGAAAACGATGAATTAAGGCACAAAATAGGCACTAATTTATACCAAACGATTCAACAAAATCATTCCCAAGAAGCTATAATTGGCTTTTATTTGAATTGGCTCAATACTCTGTAATGGAAAATAAAGTAAAAAATTATTTATTTCTAATTCTATTTCACGCCGTGCTTGGAGTGGTGATTTATTCTGCTCCAATAGTATCGAAAGTGTATGGACTTGCCATTTTTTTTGTTAGTATCTTTTTTATTATTAAAACTAAAAACCGAAATAATGAAGTGCTTTATGCTGCAGCTTATGTTGTGGGAAGTGAGGTTTTTTTGAGGATGACCAATGGAAATCCAAACCATGAATTCTCAAAATATTCGGTGATAATATATCTGGTCATTGGAATGATTTACAGTGGTTTTTCTAAAAATGCAATTCCGTATTGGATATTTTTATTGTTATTAATTCCAGGTGTAGTAATAGCCACTCAAAGCATAGGATTGGATGCTCCAAACATCAGGAAAACAATTATGTTCAATATCTCTGGCCCGCTTTGTTTGGGCTTCTCGGCGCTCTATTGCTACAATCGGAAAATTACTATTGATGAACTTAATAATATTTTGCTTTTAATGGGATTGCCCATTTTGAGTTGTGCCGTTTATTTGACTTTATATATGCCAGATATGAAATTTGTTTTAAGTAACGGGAATAGTTCTAATACTGAAAGCTCAGGTGGATTCGGCCCAAACCAAGTAGCAACTGCTTTAGGATTGGGTATGTTCATTTTTTTTTCTAGAATTATTTTAGTGTCGCGCAATAAATTATTCTTAATAATAAACGTTTTGATAATGGTTACAATGACCTATCGTGGGTTAATTACATTTTCTAGAGGTGGTATAATAACGGGTGTTGTGATGATGGTATTGTTGTTGGCAATTATCTATACCTATTCAAAAAATATTGGTCGTTTTAAATTGTTGTACATTATCGGATTCATGATTTCGCTCCTAATCGTTACATGGTTATTTACTGAAACGAGAACTGAAGGTTTAATGAGTAAGCGTTACACCAACAGAGATGCCTTAGGAAGGGTAAAAGAAAGTAAGTTTACAGGACGAGAAAACTTAGTTGAAGGAGAAATAGAAATGTTTTTAAGTAATCCATTTTTTGGAGTTGGTGCGGGAAAAGGAACAGAAATTAGAACCCATGAGATGGGTGAAATAACTGCTTCTCATAATGAAGTGACAAGAATGCTTGGCGAACACGGTTCGCTAGGTATTTTAGCGTTATTGATATTATTTGCAACTCCCATTTTTTTGTATCTTGATAATAAACAAAATATTTATATGTTTTGTTTTCTGCTTTTTTGGCTTCTTACAATCAATCATGCTGCGATGCGAACGGCGGCTCCATCGTTTGTTTATGCTTTAACATTACTAAAAGTACGCTTCCAAAATGAAGAAAAACCTTCTCTACATCGGAAATAAACTTTCTGAACACGGAAATACAGCAACTTCTATAGAAACTTTAGGGTCTTTTTTAGAGAACGAAGGGTACAACTTGTATTATGCTTCATCTCAAAAAAATAAAATTCTCCGACTTTTAGACATGATTTTTAGTACCATAAGGCATGCAAAGAAATTAGATTATGTTTTGATTGATACTTACAGTACTCAAAATTTCTGGTTTGCATTTGTTATAAGTCAATTGTGTAGAATTTTGAATGTAAAATACGTTACTAAATTACACGGTGGAGATCTTCCGAATCGATTGAAAAGAAGCCCTTTTTTTTGTGATTTATTATTCAAAAACGCATATAAAATAACAGCTCCATCTGCTTATTTATTAAATGCTTTTATGGATAAATATCCACAGCATTTGGTTTATATTGCTAATACAATTGAAGTCCAAAATTATAGTTTTACAACTAAAAGTTTCACAACACCAAAACTGCTTTGGGTAAGGTCTTTTTCTAAAATATACAATCCCAAAATGGCAATTAAAGTAGTAGCTGAACTCAAAAAAGACTATCCTAACGCTTTACTTTGTATGGTTGGTCCTGATAAAGAAAATTTGGTTAATGATTGTAAGTTATTTGCTCAAAAACTAAATGTTGAGGTTCGTTTTACAGGAAAACTAGCCAAGGAAGAGTGGATTGAACTTTCTAAAGATTACAACATTTTCATTAATACAACACACTTTGATAATACTCCAATTAGTGTAATCGAAGCTATGGCTTTAGGAATTCCAGTTGTATCTACCAATGTGGGCGGAATTCCTTATCTTTTGCATCACAAACAGAATGCCATGTTGGTTGAAGATAATGATTCTCAAGCTATGAAGCAAGCTATTGATGAGCTGCTGAATGACTCTGTTTTAAGGGAAAGTATTATAAAAAATGCCAGAAACACTGTTGAAGATTTTGATTGGGAAATTGTAAAGCACAAATGGTTCGATATTTTAAAATAGTATAGTGATTTACTCTAAAATTAGTAACTTGCACATCCAAACGCGTATAGTTGTATGACAAGTAACAAAAAAATACACTTTGAAATATCGGAGCGAAAGGTACTATTAAAACTCTTTGATGTTTTTGTAGTACTGTTTTCATTGTATTTTGTTGGTTCCGTTTACGATTTCAAATATTTTACTTTTTCGTCAACAAATTACTATTGGTTTGTTCTCTTAGCAGGTTATTTGTACCTTTTTGGCTCTGTGTTTGAAATGTACAATTTGCAAGTGGCGAGCAATCAGTTTCAAATTATTAAAAGCATTATCTTAACTACAAGTACTACGGTTTTGGTGTATTTGTTAACACCTATTTATACACCAGAATTGCCTTCCAATCGTATTCAAATTATTATATTTTATATCACAATTTTATTTTCATTGTTGATATGGCGTTTTTTTTATGTGAAATTTCTTGCTTCTCATCGATTTGTTAAAAAAGCAATTATAGTATGTGATAAAGAACAATTACAAGAGTTAGTAAGTAGTTTGGAAAGTGCAGATCCGCATTATAAGTTTATTGGTTTTGTTAATTCTGACGGAGAGCAAAATTTCAAAATTAATTACAATTCGATTAAAAATATTAAGCCCGATGATTTAGAGAAGTTTTTCAAAAATCACTCTGTTTCGGAAATTGTAGTAGCTTCTCAAAAAACAGAAGGAATTACGGTGAATTTATACAACCAATTGATTCACCTTTTAGAAAATGGTGTTATTATAAAAGAATACACGCAGTTGTATGAAACCATTACGCAACGAATTCCTGTGCAATATGTTTCGCGTGATTTTTACCGCTATTTCCCCTTTAGCAGAAACAATCAAAATCAATTGTATTTGTTGGTTTCAAGGATAATTGACGTTCTTTTTTCAGTAGTAGGCTTGTCATTTGGACTTGTTTTTTTACCATTAATTATTATAGGAAATTTTGTAGGAAATAAGGGAAAGTTATTTTACACTCAAGATCGTATCGGTAAAAACGGAAAGGCCTTCAAAATTTATAAATACCGAACAATGGTCAAAAATGCAGAAGCCAATGGCGCTGTATTTACTACAATTAATGATGCTAGAATTACGCCTTTCGGTAAGTTTTTACGTAAAACACGTTTGGATGAATTTCCGCAGTTTATCAATATTTTAAAAGGCGATATGTCGATTATTGGTCCGCGACCAGAGCGACCCGTTTTTGTGAATGAAATTGCTGAAGTAATGCCTTTTTACGAAACGCGCCACATTATCAAACCAGGTTTAACAGGTTGGGCGCAAGTAAATTATTCTTATGGCGATTCAATAGCTGATAGTTTGGTCAAATTGCAATACGATTTGTATTACATCAAGCATCGAAGTATCTTTTTGGATATCAATATTTTAGTCAAAACTTTCAGTACAGTTCTGTTTTACAGAGGACAATAATTTTAGACTTTTTTTGTTGTTTGTAAAAGTTTATACAACATTATAAGATGTGTTGCAATAAACGGAATCATCAATACTAGAAAAGGTTTTGTGATGATGGCGATTAGGTAAATAGCCAATAACCCAAAACAAATCCAAAGTAGTTTTTTAAGCTTTTCATTTTTGATGAAAGGAAGCAATATAAAGAGTGGATTGAACAACAAAGCGTTGTAATTCCACAATACTTCTTGATGAAATGAATACAATCCAACAAGGCAAAGAAAAACACCTAATAATCCAGCAATGAACAAATAGGTTTTATATACAAAAGTTTTTCTTACAACTAATAAAATCAACAAAATAAGCGCAACAAAGTAAATGCTATTCACAAACGAAAAAGCATGACTTTTTTCTATCTCAGGAACCAAAGTTTGTTTTTTAAGAACCAACGGTTTTCCGTTAACTTGCGTTTTATCTAAACTATGTAATAATTCAATAGGAAGAAATAGTTGTTCAGCTTTTTGATCGGTTTTGGCTCCAAAAATGATGTTGATGCCTAAGTTGTACCAAAAATAATTGCCAAAATAAGGATACAAAACTTCTCGATAGGTAATTGATGTGTCATCTACTTTTTTAATCAAATTTTGACCAATGGTTTGATTGACTTTATCAGCCACCATGGTAGTGCAATTGCGATCAATAAATTTGTAAGTATAACTTCGCTCATCGGAATATAAAGAAGCATTCAATCGTTCAAAAAGAGCTTGTTTTTTTTCTTTTGAAAAGTCTAACGTTTGTTCAATGACTTCACGATTATCATATTGGTATTCGTAAATAAATTCTTGGTAAGAAGTAGCTACAATAAAATATTGCAAATCGCCTTTGACAAATTTGAAGTAAAAATTTTCAGTATTAAAATCAAATGCGCCATAATTATAAACCACATCCAATTGATTGGCTTCGTCTTTGATTCGAATGGCTGTATGTCCAAAAGTAGAATAAAGCTGTTCGCCACGCCCACAAGTAAAAACACTTACAGTTGCATTTTCAGAGAGAATTGGTGCTTGTGCAAAAACATTTACTGTGGTGATAAATAAAAAGAAGAAAAGTAGTTTACGAACCATAGTCATTATCTAAAAATACCTAAATCTACTTTTACAGAGAAAATATTGGAATACAAAGCAGCACTTTGATCTCCTAAATCGGTCAAAGCATAATCCACTTGAATTCCTTTGTATTTGAATCCGAGCCCAATGTTGGGCTGGAAACCTAGTTTAGTTGAACTGTCAATTTGTGTAATGGTTTGGAAATTACCAACTCCAGCCCGCAGAAAAACCAAATCCGTGTAACCAAATTCAAATCCTAAAGCGGGATTTATACTCACAAAATCAGTTGAAATGATATCGTTGGTTTTGGCAAATTGCATGTTCAAATTCAATGCGGCCAAAAGTGTGTAATCGTAGTGAAATTCATATTTCTTTGACATACCGAGTTGTGCTTTTGGTGCTGTAATTTCAGTACTTTCAGGTAATTCAGTGTTTTCACCAGGAATGGCATTCTTTATTTTTTCGTATTCTTCTTCGTTAATTGACCAAATGTTGTAAGTAGTAGTAATGTCGCGCAGCATCAAGCCGTAATGCCAATCGTTGCGTTCAAATTGAAGTCCGAAGTCAAATCCAACGCCCCACGAATTAGCAAAATCGCCAATAATGCGACGAATAATTTTAGCATTAATACCGTATTGAAAACCAGGAACTTGTAGCCTTCTTCCGTAAGACAACGTCAACGCATAATCGGAAGTAGAAAATAAACTCACCCTGTTGTAATCAATATTTCCACTGGCATCAATTAATTCTGTGGTATTTAAAATGTCATCGACACCAAAACGAATTAGTGAAATTCCCCAAGCGCTTCGGTCATCAATAGGTTTTGCATAAGCCGCATAGTCGTATTGAGCAATATTGGCAAAATAACTGGCGTGCATTAACGAAGCTTGACTGTCTTCTAAATGAATCAAACCAGCAGGATTCCAATAAGCTGAATTTACATCATCTGTACTTGAAACAACGGCATTTGACATTCCCAAAGCAGCAGCATCAACTCCAATATTCATGAATTCATTAGAATACTTTCTAATGCCCTGACTATATGCGATTGAGGTAAATACAACGAACAAAAAAAGTAGTTTTTTCAAAGCAATTGTTTTTGGTAAACTCTGAGTTTGCGATTTTTTTTCAAAAGTATAAATTTTTATTGGGTTACGAGTCCTATTAACATATTTAAAACAGTTGTCGAACTGGCTCATAAAAATCTCTAATAAAACGTACTTCTCTTTCAGTTATTGTACTAAATTTGTTTTCTTAAAATTATACCGATGAGCCTAAAGAAACACATTCCGAATATCTTAACGCTATTGAACCTTTTCTGCGGATGCATAGCCGTTGTTTTTGTAGCGCAACGCTTTTTTGAATATGCATTTTTCTTTGTGTGTTTGGGCATATTTTTCGATTTTTTTGATGGCTATTTTGCCCGAAAATTTGAGGTTGCTGGGCCATTAGGAGTGCAATTAGACTCATTAGCCGATATGGTGACGAGTGGCGTTGTTCCGGGTTTTGTGATGTATAAAATGCTTCCTTCTATGGAAATGTTTAAGGAAAATAGTGAAATAACAAGTTGTTTCCCGTCTTACAATGACAATCCAATGTTGCTGTTGCCTTATGTAGGTTTCATCATTACTTTGGGAGCTTGTTATCGATTAGCCAATTTTAATATTGATACACGACAATCGGATTCGTTTATTG
Organism: uncultured Flavobacterium sp.; assembly: GCA_964414655.1. Taxonomy (GTDB): domain Bacteria; phylum Bacteroidota; class Bacteroidia; order Flavobacteriales; family Flavobacteriaceae; genus Flavobacterium. Next base: position 141,900 of record CAYPXI010000001.1, read on the forward strand.
GTTTGCCAACTCCAGCCAATGCTTTATTTATTACAAGTTTGCCCTTTTTAACTGGCGATTTATACAATTTTGTGCACAATACTTGGGTTTTGATTGTGATTACTTTGTTAAGTGCTTATGTAATGAACGCTGAAATTCCTTTGTTTTCCTTAAAAATTAAAGATTTTTCTTTTCAGAAATACAAATTGCAAATTGGGTTTTTAGCACTTTCATTAATTTTATTGGTTTGGCTTCAAATTACAGCAGTTCCTTTAATTATACTAATTTACGTTTTGTTGTCTATATTGAATACTATGTTGTCAAAAAAATAGTTATAGTGTTTTGAGAACAAATTTTTATGGCAAAAACTACCTTACGGAAAAAAAATTCGCGCAAATCATCTAGTTCTAAATCGAGTTTTTGGACCAAGTTTACTATCATTTCTCTGATTTTTTTCGCATTGCTATTTACGCTTTACCATTACAGAAATGCGATTCTTTATTATTTTAGCTTTAAAACAGATAAAGTTTTGCGTCAAGATAAAATCGATGGTGCTCGTATTTATCAAATACTCAAGCGTCACGAAGACAATGTTGTGGGTTTTGATGTGTCAGAATACCAAGGCGAAATTAATTGGGAAGAAGTCGATTCTGTTGAAATGCATCAATTGCATTACGTGTTCATCAGAGCCACGGCAGGAAGTGATAAAGTCGATGCAAAGTTCAAAGAAAACTGGAAGAAAGCCCAAAAAACCAATTTGATTTGTGGTGCCTATCATTATTATCGTCCGAATGAAAATTCTATTGAGCAAGCCAAAAATTTTATCCAAACAGTTCAATTAAAAAAAGGCGATTTGCCTCCAGTTCTCGATATTGAAAAATTGCCTAATACACAGTCTATTGACAGTTTAAAAGTTGGATTGAAACGCTGGGTTGATTACGTTTATAAACACTACAAAGTCAAACCTATTATTTATTCGGGTGAAAAATACTACGAAGATTTTTTAAAAGACGAATTCGAGGATCATCCATTTTGGATTGCCAATTACAATCCGTGGAAGGAAAAAATGGACGACAAATGGCTGTTTTGGCAGTTCACTGAAGAGGCCGTTATCAACGGAATTAATCAAAAAGTGGATTTAAATATATATAACGGAACGTTAAATAATTTTAAAAGTTGCATTATTTCAAAATAAGGTTGTAGTTTTGTTTAATAAAAATTAAAATAAGTTAAACAAAAATTCAAGTGAAAGTAGCAATTATTGGTTCCGGATTTTCTTCCTTAGCAGCTGCATCCTATTTAGCGAAAGCGGGCTACGATGTTACTGTATATGAGAAAAACAGTACGTTGGGCGGAAGAGCAAGGCAGTTAAAATCGAATGGATTTACATTTGATATCGGTCCAACTTGGTACTGGATGCCTGATGTTTTTGACGTATTCTTCAATGATTTTGGCAAAAAATCTTCCGATTATTATCAACTCGAACGGCTATCACCAGCTTATAAAGTCTATTTTTCTGATAATAACTCTGTTGAAATTTCTGACAATCTAGAAGCGATTGTAAACACTTTTGAATCGATTGAAAAAGGAAGCGGTAAAAAATTACAATCGTTTATTAATGAAGCTAAGAGCAACTATAATATTGCTATCAAAGACTTGGTTTACCGACCAGGCGATTCCATTTTTGAACTCATCACATTAGAGACAGCCAAAAAAGTAACGCAATTCTTTTCTACGATTAGTCGCGATGTAGAATCAAAATTCAATGACTATCGGTTGCAACAAATATTAGAATTTCCAGTGTTGTTTTTAGGAGCAAAGCCATCAAATACACCGAGTTTTTACAATTTTATGAACTATGCCGATTTTGGTTTAGGAACTTGGCATCCCAAAGGCGGAATGTACAAAGTTGTGGAAGCAATGCATCAATTGGCCACTGAACTCGGAGTACAATTTGAGGTGAATGCCAACGTTGAGAAAATAATTGTAAACCAAGGCAAAGCAACTGGATTGATTGTAAATGGTAATCAAATTGATGCCGATATTGTGTTGAGCGGCGCAGATTATCATTTTACAGAGACTTTGTTAGAAGAACCAAAACGTCAATATTCCGAAAAGTATTGGGATAAAAAAACATTTGCTCCGTCTTCACTTCTTTTTTATGTTGGTTTTGATAAAAAGATACAAAATTGCAATCATCATGTGCTCTTTTTTGATGCGGAATTTAAGCAACATGCTAAAGAAATTTATGATACCAAAAAATGGCCAGAAAATCCGCTTTTCTATGCTAGTTTTCCTTCATTAACAGATGACACTTTTGCTCCTGAAGGAATGGAAGCCGCTACTTTTTTAATTCCGCTGGCGATAGATTTAGAAGATACGCCTGAAATTAGAGAAAAGTATTTTGATTTGATAATGGATCGTTTTGAAAAATTAACCAATCAAAAAGTCAGAGAAAATATTGTCTTTAAATCGTCTTTTTGTGTCAATGATTTTAAAAATGATTACAATTCCTATAAAGGAAACGCCTACGGATTGGCGAATATTTTGATTCAAACAGCTTTTTTAAGACCCAAAATTAAGAGTAGGAAAGTAGAGAAATTGTATTTCACAGGGCAGCTTACGGTTCCAGGACCAGGAGTTCCACCTTCATTGATTTCGGGTAAAATAGCTAGTGAAAAAATTATAAAGGAAAACAAATTATGAAAAATTTATTTGACAAATCTTCTTTAGAATGTAGCAAAAAGATTACCAAAATTTACAGTACTTCTTTTTCTTTGGCGATAAAATTATTATCACCAAAAATTCAAAATGACATTTACGCTATCTACGGATTTGTAAGATGTGCCGACGAAATTGTAGATTCTTTTGAAGGATATGATCAAGCGGAATTATTGACCGAATTTGAAATTGAATTCCAAAAAGCGTACGATAGAAAAATTTCTTTAAATCCGGTTTTGAATGCTTTTCAAGAAGTAGTTCATCGTTATGATATGATGGATTTAGTAGTTCCATTTATGAAAAGTATGCGAATGGATTTGCACAAAAAAAACTATTTAACCAAACAAGATTATGAAGAATACATTTTTGGTTCGGCCGATGTTGTGGGTTTGATGTGTTTGATGAGTTTTGTTGATGGCGATAAGAAAAAGTACGAAGAGTTGAAAGAAAGCGCGATGAAATTGGGTTCAGCCTTTCAAAAAGTTAATTTTTTACGTGATTTACAATACGATTACGGTACTTTGGGCCGAATTTATTTTCCAAATATAAATTTAGTAAATTTATCCAATGTGGAAAAATTGAAATTAGTGAAAGAAATAGAAAATGATTTTGCAGAAGCTATGATTGGTATACATAAATTGCCGAAAGAGGCTAAATTTGGTGTATACACAGCATACAGATATTATAAGAGTTTAGTTTCAAAAATAAAGAAAACCGAAGCCGATGAAATTTTGAATAAACGCATTAGAGTGAATGATATAAATAAGTTGTTTATTATCAGCAAATCGTATGTCAAATATCAATTTAACTATTTAGGATAATGGAAATTCTTTTGTTTATTGGGGTTACAGTTGGTACTTTTCTTTTGATGGAAATGGTCACTTGGTTGACACACAAATATGTGATGCACGGCTTTTTATGGTATTTGCACAAAGATCACCATCAACCCAAATACCAACATGTTTTTGAAAAAAATGATACGTTTTTTGTCATTTTCGCGATTCCGAGCATTACATTATTCTACTTTGGAGTAACGCCCAATTTAAACTATTTATTTTTTATTGGATTGGGCATATTTTTTTATGGATTAGCTTATTTTTTTATTCACGATATTTTAATTCACCAACGAATAAAATGGTTTAAAAGAACTAACATCGCTTATTTTAAAGGTTTACGCAAGGCACATAAAATTCACCACAAATATTTGGGTAAAGAAGATGGAGAATGCTTCGGAATGCTGTTGGTTCCCAAAAAATATTTTAAACAAAATGGATAAATTCCTTTATTTATTTATCAACTTTGCTAGCGTTTTAGTTCCTTTTATAGCTAGTTTTTATCCCAAACATCCTTTCTATAAAAAGTGGAAAAACTATTTTATTGCCAACTTCATTGTTGCATTTTTGTTTATCGTTTGGGACATCATTTTTACCAAAATTGGCGTTTGGGGTTTTAATGAAAGGTATTTAATTGGTGTAAAACTTTCTGCAATTCCGCTAGAAGAAGTTTTGTTTTTCTTTTGCATTCCGTACTCGAGTGTTTTTGTCTATTTTGCTTTAAATTACCTAATAAAAATCAACCCGCTAGAAAAATTCCATTCTCTAATAACTTTAATTTTAGTTATTTCATTAAGCATTATTGGGTTGTTTTTTTGGAATCATCTGTACACTTCAATAACCTTCTTTTTGTGTGCTATCTTTTTGGTATACAATTATTTAAAAAGAATTGACATGTCGAGAATCTACTTTTCCTATTTAGTGACGTTGATTTTCTTTTTTATTGTAAATGGAGTGCTGACTGGAAGTTATATTGATGAACCCGTGGTTTGGTACAACAATAACGAAAACTTAGGCATTCGAATGGGAACAATTCCTTTTGAAGATATATTTTATGGGTTTTTACTAATAGCATCTATCATTCAAATTTTTGAGTATTTGAACGAAAAGGACAATAAAGTAATACGGAATTAAAACTCCAATTTCTTTTTACGCAACTCAAAATTCTGACCTAAATACACTTTACGCACCATTTCGTCGTTAGCCAATTCTTCTGGAATTCCTGCTTTCAAAATGCCTCCTTCAAACATTAAGTAAGTTTTATCGGTAATAGCCAAGGTTTCTTGTACGTTGTGATCGGTAATCAAAATCCCGATGTTTTTGTTTTTCAATTGGGCTACAATGCGTTGAATGTCTTCTACAGCTACTGGGTCAACTCCAGCAAAAGGTTCGTCCAATAATATAAATTTAGGATCAGTCGCCAATGCACGCGCAATTTCTGTTCTACGGCGTTCTCCACCCGAAAGTAAGTCGCCGCGATTGGTTCGAATGTGTTGCAAACTGAATTCATCAATCAAACTTTCCATTTTGGCTTCTTGTTGCTCTTTGGTTAAGTTGGTTAGTTGCAATACACTCAATATATTATCTTCAATACTTAATTTTCTAAAAACCGAAGCTTCTTGCGCCAAATACCCAATTCCGTTTTGCGCACGTTTGTACATCGGAAATTCGGTTATATTCATATCGTCCAAATAAATATTTCCAGCATTGGGTTTTACCAATCCTACAATCATGTAAAAAGAAGTCGTTTTACCAGCACCATTTGGTCCTAATAAACCCACAATTTCACCTTGATTTACTTCAACAGAAATTCCTTTTACTACGCTTCGTCCTTTGTAGGTTTTAACTAAATTTTCGGCTCTTAATTTCATTTTTAAGTATCTGAGTTATTGAGTCCCGATAGCTATCAGGAAAGTTACTGAGTTTTATTTACTGCAAATAAACAAAATCCATTTATTCTATCGACTCATCTTAACTACAATTTTGGAAACTTTGTATCCGATTTGAATATTTAGGAATATTTATGAAACTAATTGAATTTATTGATTTTAATCTTTTCCAATTTTTTGATCTTTTTTAGCATCCATTTTTACTGGGAATACGTTTATAAATTACTTTACCATCGCGTTCCACATAGTCGCATTTTACAATAGCATAAGTGTACTTTGGTGCGTGCATTACATTTTGAGTTCGAACAATTATTTTGTCGTTTACTTTCAAACTTTTCAATGCTTCGAGTTGAGATTTTTGTGTGTCAAAATTCAGAATATAGTATTCACTATCAATTTGGGCCATAAAACCAAAACCTAATCTTGATCCTGGTGGAAGAGAAAGAGAGACAATAACAGCTTCTATTTCGCTAAATTCGCGACCTTGCTTACTTATTTTAGCTGCACTGGCAAGCACTTTTTTTCCTTCAGCAGAAGTTTTCCATTGGTTGTATCGAATTCCATCTGGGCTGGCTTCCCATTTTTTCCTTTGGGCTTTCATTTCAGCTTTAGAAAGCGGATTTGGCGTTCTATTCTTAGCAGTTTCATTCTTGGTTTCACAATTGGCAACTACTAAACCGAGTATTGCAACAAAAACGAATTTCAAGGTGTTAATTAACTTTTTCATAATTTTTTAGATTTAACAAATTAAACATCAATTTATAGGTAAGTTTGGTGTTGTCAAAATGATAGGATAAAATTACTTTGATATTTTTTAAACCATCTCATTTGGATTGTAAATAAAATTGTAAACTTTGTAAAAATATTCGTAACACTATGCATCTTATTCAAAATCAATTATCTGCTAAAAGAAAGTACCTATTTGGGTTGCTACTATTAAGTGGTCTTTTGACGCTATGTGTGGCTTTTACTACCAATGATAATGACAATTTTGATGTAGCACGAAGAGAAGTTTTGCTTCGGAGAATTGGGCACGAACTACTTATTCATTCAGGCGATAGAACTTCAAGAGTTCTTCCTGTAAAAAAGATTTCGGAAAATGAATACCAGATCAGTTTTGAAAATGAGTTTTCGTTCCAGCCAGAGTTGTTGGTTAGTACTGCTCGAAATTGGTTAGCAAAAGATCCACTTGCTAAGGATTATGTAGTAAATGTTTTAAATTGTGATAATACTACCGTGGTTTATGGATTTGCAGTTTCCAAAAGTAAAAAAGATGATGTTGTTGCTTGTTTAGGAAGAAAACAGCCCAAAGCATGTTATGTAATCAACATTAAGTTCAAATCATCAGGATTAACTGCTTTTAATAAAGTATATCTTTTGGGAAGTTTGCCTGTTTTAGCTTTTGTAGGTTTTGTTTTTATTAGATTGAATAAGAGAAGAAATGATTTGTCTGAAAATCAGCTTGAAGACACGTTCAATTTAGGTTCAATATTGTTTGATTCGAAGAATAAAAAGCTGATTATGAATGAGCAAACTAATAATCTGACAGCAACAGAAACTCGTTTGCTACGCATTTTTGCCTCATCTCCAAATAAAACCATAGAACGAGCCCGACTACAAAAAGAAATTTGGGAAGACGAAGGCGTTGTGGTTGGCCGAAGTTTGGATATGTTCATTTCAAAACTCAGGAAAAAACTGGAATTGGATTCCAATGTTGCTGTAATTGTAGTTAGAGGAAAAGGATACAAGCTGGAAATTAATGCCTAAAAAACAGCAAATAAAAACTGCTTTTTGATTACTGTTTACTGAACACTTTCTTCAAGTGCTTCCCAAAACTCATAAGCTCTTCGCAAATGCGGAATCACAATGGTTCCGCCAACTAAAGTAGCAATTCCCATGGCTTCCATCATTTCTTCTTTGGAGATGCCTTCTTTAAAACTGGTTTCCAAATGGTATTTGATGCAATCATCACAACGCAAAACGGTTGAGGCTACTAAACCTAAAAGTTCTTTTGTTTTTACATCTAACGCTCCTTCTGTATAAGCATTGGTGTCTAAATTGAATATTCGTTTGATCACCAAATTATTATCAGCTAATAACTTTTCATTCATTTTAGAACGATAACTATTGAATTCTTCAACTAAATTACTCATTGGCAAGTTGTTTTTTATGTACGACAGCAGAAATAATAATGCTTATTTCATATAAAATTAATAAAGGAATAGCAACAATAGTTTGACTTACCACATCAGGAGGTGTTACAATGGCTGCTAAAATCAATACAATAACGATGGCATAGCGACGGTATTCTCTGAGGAATTTTGGCGTTACGAGTCCGAGTTTGGTTAAGAAATAAATAATAATAGGCAACTCAAAAAACAAACCAGATGCAATAGATGAAGTTTTAATCAATCCTATATAAGAGTCAATGTTGATTTCATTTTCAACCACTTTACTAACGGAAAATGTAGCAAAAAAGTTGACTGACATCGGAGCAATTACAAAATACCCAAACAAAACACCTATAAAAAATAGAAACGATGAAACAAAAATGAATGATTTTGCATTTTTTTGTTCCTTTTCGTAAAGAGCAGGCTTGATGAAATTCCAGAATTGATATAATATATAGGGGAAAGCCAATATAAAACCAACTAAAATCAATGTCCAGATGTACAAAGACATTTGTCCTTCCATCTCGGTGTTTTGTAATTTGAATGGTAATTCTTGTACGCAAAAACTTTCAACGCCTAGTTTTTGTGACAATTCACAAAAAAAGCGATACGTAACAAAGTTCGGATCTTTCGGACCAAAAAGTATGGTGTCGAATATAAAATCATCGAAGAAAAAGGCAACTACAGCCATGATTACAATGGCAAAAGAACTTCGAACTAAAACCCACCTGAATTCCTCAAGATGGTCCATAAATGACATTTCTTTCTTAACTTCTTTGGCCATTATACAATACCTTCTTTTAAAATGTCATGCAAATGAATCACACCTTTGTATTCATTATTATCAACTACAACCAATTGTGTAATTGAAAAATCTTCTAAAATATTCAGCGCATCAATAACCATATCATTAGACGAAATAACCTTCGGATTCACCGTCATAATATCTTTAGCTGTCAAACCAGTAATGGTCTCGGTTTTGTTGAGCATTCTTCGAATGTCGCCATCGGTTATAATTCCGACTACTTTGTTATTCTCAATCACAGCAGCAACTCCGAGTCGTTTTTCTGAAATTTCTACAATTACATTTTTAATGCTTGAATTGGGTTCTACAAATGGTTTTCGAGAAGTATCCAACATGTCTTTTACACGAAGGAGTAACTTTTTACCCAATGAACCACCAGGATGGTATTTGGCAAAATCTTCGGGTTTAAAATCGCGCATTTCCATTAAGCAAACGGCCAAAGCATCACCCATAACCAATTGTGCTGTGGTACTGTCAGTTGGTGCTAGATTATTCGGACACGATTCGCTAGCAACATACGTATTTAACACAAAATGTGCTTCTTTACCCAAAAAGGAAGTCGGATTTCCAGTAATGGCAATCAGCTGATTACCAAAGTTTTTTAATAGGGGAATAAGGATTTTAATTTCAGGACTATTGCCACTTTTGGATATACAAATTACAGCATCGTCTTTTTGAACCATTCCTAAATCGCCGTGAATAGCTTCAGAGGCATGTAAAAATAATGAAGGCGTTCCAGTCGAATTTAAAGTGGCAACAATTTTTTGTGCAATAATGGCACTTTTTCCAATTCCTGTAACCACTAATCGTCCTTTTAATTCGTATATAAGTTGGGCAACTGCTACAAAATCATCATCTAAAAAATCAATCAGTTTTGCGATGGATTTGCTCTCAGAATCAATGGTTTTTCGTGCAGATTCTAATATCTTCTCTTTTGTTATCAAAATAGATTTTTATAAAATTTGTATTAATGAAAGAAAGTTGTATATTTATGGTTACAAATTTAGATAAAAAAACAGTACAATTTTAGAATGAGCAACAACGAAATTGACATCCATAAAGAATTAAAAAAATATTTTGGCTTCGACCAATTTAAAGGTCTGCAAGAAAAAGTAATTAAAAGTATAATTGATAAAAAAAATACTTTTGTGATTATGCCTACTGGTGGCGGAAAATCGCTTTGCTACCAATTGCCCGCTTTAATTCAGGAAGGAACTGCTATTGTGGTTTCGCCTTTAATTGCACTGATGAAAAATCAGGTTGATGCTATCCGTGGGGTTTCGGCTGAAAATGGAATTGCGCACGTCTTGAATTCTTCTTTAACCAAAACTGAAATCAATCAAGTTAAAAAAGATATTACTTCGGGTGTTACCAAATTGTTGTATGTTGCTCCAGAATCTCTGACTAAAGAAGAGTATGTGGAATTTTTGCAAAGTGTTCCGATTTCTTTTGTCGCTATAGATGAAGCGCACTGTATCTCAGAATGGGGTCACGATTTCCGTCCAGAATACCGTAATTTACGTACTATCATCAAACAATTAGGTGATGTTCCAGTTATTGGATTAACAGCAACTGCAACTCCCAAAGTGCAAGAAGATATTCTGAAAAACTTGGATATGACTGATGCTACAACTTTTAAAGCATCTTTCAATCGTCCAAATTTGTTTTATGAAGTACGTACTAAAACCAAAAATATTGAAGCGGATATTATTCGTTTTATTAAACAGAATAAAGGCAAATCAGGAATTATTTATTGCTTGAGTCGTAAAAAAGTGGAAGAAATTGCTGAAGTTTTGCAAGTAAATGGAATCAGTGCAGTTCCTTATCACGCAGGTTTAGATGCCAAAACCAGAGCCAAACACCAAGACATGTTTTTGATGGAAGATGTGGAAGTGGTTGTGGCAACCATTGCATTCGGAATGGGAATCGACAAACCCGATGTACGTTTTGTGATTCACCACGATATTCCAAAATCACTCGAAAGTTACTACCAAGAAACAGGTCGCGCAGGGCGTGATGGAGGAGAAGGTCATTGTTTGGCTTACTATTCCTATAAAGATGTAGAAAAACTAGAAAAATTCATGTCGGGTAAACCAGTTGCTGAACAAGAAATTGGTTATGCTTTATTGCAAGAAGTAGTGGCTTATGCTGAAACATCAATGTCACGACGTAAATTCTTACTTCACTATTTTGGTGAAGATTTCGATAGTGAAAATGGCGAAGGTGCTGATATGGACGACAATGTTCGCAATCCGAAAACCAAAGTTGAAGCTAAAGATCAAGTCAAAATGTTGCTTGAAGTGGTTCGCGATACCAAACATTTGTATAAATCAAAAGAAGTAGTGTATGCGTTGATTGGTAGAGTGAATGCAACTATAAAAGCATACAGAACCGATACAAAAGCCTTTTTTGGCTGTGGCAAAGATTTTGAAGAGCGTTATTGGATGGCGTTAATTCGTCAGGTTTTAGTGGATGGTTTGTTAAATAAAGATATTGAAACTTACGGAATATTAAAAGTTTCTGAAAAAGGAGAAGCGTTCATCAAAAATCCAACTTCGTTCTTAATGTCGGAAGATCATGAATACAACGAAGCTGAAGATGAAGCAATTGTTACAGCTTCAAAATCTTCTGGAACTGCTGATGAAACGTTAATGGCGATGTTGCGTGATTTGCGTAAAAAAGTAGCCAAAAAACTTGGTGTTCCGCCGTTTGTTGTATTTCAAGATCCTTCTTTGGAAGATATGGCGCTGAAATATCCTATCAACATGGAAGAATTGACCAATACACATGGAGTAGGAGAAGGAAAAGCCAAAAAATACGGAAAAGAATTTGTTGAGTTAATTAGTCGTTATGTAGAAGACAATGACATCATTCGCCCTGATGATTTGGTTGTGAAGTCAACAGGAGCTAATTCGGCCAACAAATTGTACATTATTCAAAACATTGATAGAAAATTATCCCTCGAAGATATTGCTTCTGCCAAAGGAATGAACATGGATGCTTTACTCAAAGAAATGGAGCAAATTGTGTATTCTGGAACCAAATTAAACATTAATTATTGGATTAATGAAATGCTCGATGAAGAACAACAAGAAGAAATTCACGATTATTTCATGGAATCGGAATCCGATAAAATTGAAGATGCCTTAAAGGAATTTGATGGCGACTACGATATCGAAGAATTGCGTTTAATGCGAATTAAGTTTATTAGTGAAGTGGCGAATTAATTGACAATTAATAATTAACAATTAACAATTGTAACAATAAAATTTACAAGATGTAGTTGTCCATTAT
>CAYPXI010000001.1:153691-328188 GCA_964414655.1 uncultured Flavobacterium sp.
TCATTATTCATTATTCATTATTCATTATTCATTATTCATTATTCATTATTCATTATTCATTAAATAATTCTCCACGATGTGGCTTCAAAGCATCGCGCACTTGAATCATATGTTCATCAGTCACGACCATAAAAGCAATCGCATACATTTCATTCAAAACTTCAAAACCCGTAATTGAAATTGGAAGTTGCTCAATAGCGATGTATTCTTTCAAATGAATTTCGTGATGCTCTGCAGTTTTTGATGAAGCTGGTCCGCGGAAATCCCAAATTAGTTTTATTTGTCTCACAGATACAATTTTTAGATATACTATTAGTTTTGAATGCTTTGTATTTCTTATTCAGAATTTTTGTAGATTTGTTAAAAATAAAACAAATAGCTATGATAAAAAAGTATATTTTAGGAATCTTTTTGATTCTATCCGTAAAAGGAATTTCACAGTCCAATTATACTGTAAATCCCATTCCATTTCAACAATTTGCAGGCACTTTGCCTTTGCTGTTTACACAAGATGATACCTATTCTGAAGCCATTCCACTTCCTTTTACATTTAATTTTTATGGTATTAATTATAATAGTATTCAGGTAAGTACCAATGGACATATTAATTTTACAATTCTGACTGCTGGAACTGGAGCTCCATGGTCTTTTAATCAAACTATCCCGAATGTTAGCTTTCCCGTAAAAAATTCAATTTTAGGCGCCTATCACGATTTAAACAATCAAGATGGTCAAGGTACTATAACCTATGGAACTTACGGTACAGCTCCTTACAGAAAATTTGTGGTTGCGTATGACAATAATTCTCATTTTTCATGCAACTCAAGTAAAAAAAGTACTTTTCAAATTATATTATTTGAGTCTAAGAGTATAATTGATGTACAACTTATTGATAAACAAACATGTGTTAATTGGAACGGAGGAAGAGCGGTTACTGGCTTAATCAATAGCGATGGCACTTTGGCAATAACACCACCCAATAGAAATACAGGTTCTTGGACAGCTTTTCATGAAGGATGGCGTTTTTCACGTCTAGGATATTATGCAAATTATCCATTTACAATGTGTGATGATGACACCGACGGTATTGCCAGTTTTGATTTAACCGTTGTGCAAAATGATTTAGCTTCTTTTAATCCAGCTTTATATGAAGATGCAGCTTTAACAGTACCCATCACAAATACTTCAAGTTACACCAATACTACAAATCCTCAAACTATCTATGCCGCTGGTAATGGACAAGTAAAAGCTGTAATTTTATCTGTAATTGATTGTTCAATTGATAATGATAGTGACACGGTTGCAACTGCTTTAGAAGATATTAATTCAGATACAAATTTAGCGAATGATGATACAGATGATGATGGAATTCCAAATTACCTTGACAATGATGACGATGGCGATTTAATTTTGACAAATGTAGAATATGTTTTCAATCGAAATAATAGTCCTTCAATGAATGCACTGTTGGATACAGACTCAGATACTATTCCAAATTATCTTGACAATGATGATGACGGCGATGGTTTGTTGACTTTTAAGGAAGATTATAACGGTGATGGTAATCCATTAAATGACGACACTAATGGCAATTCTACTCCCGATTATTTAGAAAACGGTGTAGCTTTAGGTGTAATTTCAAATACTTTGCAAAACGCAATAAGTTTGTACCCCAATCCAACCTCAAGTATTTTGTTTATTGATAATGCTTCCGAAGAGTCAATTACGTCGGCTTCAGTTTATACAATAAATGGTACTTTGGTTAAGCAAGTAAAAGACAATGCAATTGAGTCAGTATCAGTGTCGGATTTGCAAACAGGAATTTATTTTGTCAAATTAACTACTAGCAACCAAACCTTGAATTATAAATTCATTAAAAATTAATCGCAATAATAAAGGCAAAAGAGGTTTAACGAAAGTTAGACCTTTTTTTATGCTTTTTTAATACTTTTGAAAAAAACACGATATGAACTATTTTAAACTGATTTTATTCTTCTGTTACTGTTCTGTATTTTGTCAACAGCTAACCCTTGAGCAAGCCAATCATTTAGCTAGTTTGCCTATCAAATGCTTGCAACAAGAATATCCCAATAAATTAGGGCAAATGCTTATTGATAGCACCGAAATACAATCGCCCAAACAATTGCATCCAGCATTTTACGGTTGTTTTGATTGGCATTCTTCTGTTCATGGCCATTGGAGTTTGGTTTTTCTATTAAAACAATTTCCAAATCTTGCTAAAAAGGATGAAATCATCTCCAAACTAAAAGTCAATTTATCCAAAGAAAACATTCAAACTGAAATAAACTATCTTTCCAAAAAACACGAAAAATCATTTGAACGTACTTATGGTTGGAATTGGATTCTAAAACTGCAATTGGAGTTGGAAACTTCAAGCGAGCCTTTTGCAAAAGAATTAGCTCAAAATTTAAAACCGCTTTCCGATTTGATTGTTGAACGATACATTGAATTTTTACCCAAGTTATTGTATCCAATTCGAGTAGGAACCCATTCTAATTCGGCTTATGGACTAACACACGCTTGGGATTACGCGATTCATACAAAGAATGTAGTTTTTCAGAAAAGTATTAAAGAAAACGCCATTCGTTTGTACCAAAAAGATCAAAATTGTCCATTCAATTGGGAACCCAGCGGTACCGATTTTCTTTCTCCATGCATGGAAGAAATGGCGCTGATGCAACGGGTTTTACCGAAAACGGAGTTTTTACAATGGCTCAAAAAATTTGCACCACAATTATTTAATAAAAATTTTAAATGGGATGTTGCTAAAGTTTCCGATCGAACCGACGGTCATTTGGTGCATCTTGACGGATTGAATTTCAGCAGAGCATGGAATTTGTATCATTTGATAAACCAATACCCTAAAGAATTTGCTCATTTGAAATTGTTGGCTGATACACATTTTAAGTTTTCCTTACCTTCAATAGTGGATGGAAATTACGAAGGAGAACATTGGCTGGCTTCTTTTGCCTTGCGCGCTTTTGAAGAAAGAAAATAAAAAAGGTCGTCTAACCAGGACGACCTTTTTCGTGTTTAATTTTAACCAATTTAAACCAATAAACCATTTTTTAACTACTCAAAGATAAATATAAATCGATGAAAAGCATAAAAAAATCGACAAAGTGCAAATATTTTATTTTTAAATAAGTTAAATATTACAAAATAATTATTTTTTGACACTTTGTCTAATAAAAAAAGCTGCCTAACTAGACAGCTTTTAAATTATTTTGCAAGTGATTAGTTTTTAATCACTTTGATAGTTTTTGTTATTTCTTTGGAAGTAATTTTTATCAAATAAGTTCCTGATGAAAAATCTGACATATCCAATGTTCCTTCAGTAGCGTTAAGTGTTTTTGAAAGCAATTCTTGACCAACTATGTTAAATATAACAACAGAATCAATCGTTTGATTATTACTAAAATACAATTGACTATCAATAGGGTTTGGATGGTATTGAAAATTTATGTCTTCAAAATTATTAGTTGATAGTGATGAATCGTAGGCAGATACTACAAAAGTTCCTTGCGCTTGACTATAACCAAATATTCTTGCGAAAAGGGTTTGATTTGGCGTTAAACCAGTCAAAGATAATTTTGCCAGCAAACCATTCTCATTGTCATTATTACAGGCTATTACATTATTGCCACCACATTCACTAAATACCTCAATTACAGTGTTTGTAAGACCGTTGTTGTTCTGAGTTTCTAAAGTAACATTACCACTAGCAGGCACTGTTATAGCATACCAAACGTCTAACGGAAGATCCGTGCCGCCACATGATTGTTCCGTATTTGAAGCATTATTGGTGGCAGCAAAATTGGTTCCGTTTACCGGAAATTCTCCAAATGAAGAACCAACAGTTATTGGTATAGCTCCAGAGCACTCATCATTGAGTGGCGCTTGAGGCGCATTTAAAATAAATGACTTTACTTGAATACAATCTGATCCTGTAAACTCATCAACTATGGAAGCATATATTATCTGACCATCAAATCCACTGTAGTTTGAAGGATTGGGAATCCAAAAAGCCCAATTTTGAGCATCCAATAAGGAGGTGTGATAGTTAATTGTATAATCAGTAGGATTTTGACCATTCAATATGATTGGAGTGTTAGAAGTTAAATCAAAAGTGGAGTTCGAACTTGTTAAATTAATCGGGTTTGACAAAGGAGGCATTGACAGAAATTCCACAAACATTGAGTCAGTCAGTTGACAACCATTCGAAAGCGTAACAATAACCGAATAAACACCTGGTTGGTCAGCAATAAAATTGTGAGTAGTTGCACCCGTGATTAAAGTTCCATTCTTAAACCATTGATAAGTTGCGCCATCAATCGGTGAAGAACCAAACTGAATAGCCCTCGATTGTTGATTACAAATTGCACTTCCATTGGCTATTGTAAAATCAGAAAGGAATTCAAATCCAGTACCTGTTGCTCCTGTAATTCCATTTACTTGTCCAATGTCAAAACTTCCTGCTCCTAAAAATACAGCAGAATCTAGTGCGCTATCATTTCGGTCCGCGACCACAATTTTTATATGATATGTATGACTAGGTACAACTGCGGTTGAAGCCGTCATTTTTATAGTATGACCATTAAAATTAATAGGTGCTGTGTTTGGGTTTAAACCTTCAGGCAAAAGATAATATTTATCAAAATAACTGGGATTAGCAGAAGGGCAAAAATTGTTGTACGCACTATTTCTTACTGTAACTACAGAAACTGGGATGGATGTATTTGGAATTAATCCTATGTTATAGGATGGACCACCTGTTGTTAGATCATTAACAAAAAAGGCAAAAGCATCTGAAAAGGTACATTGATAAATCCCATACTCTTCAGAAGCAAATAAAAAATCAAAACTCATAGTAGTTGATAAAGGAACAAAGTCGAATTCTAGGATTGTTGCATTATTGTAGCTGTTCAGTCCCGGGTCGATACCTAATCCTTGCATGTAATTAAACAATTGATTATCACCAGGCCAAGTGCCATTGCTTAAAGTAGTTGTGTTTGGTCCAACTGTAGCAGATGCATCTCCTGAACACAAAACCAAACCCGATGGTAGCGGAAAATTTGGATTGGTATTCGTAAAATAACCGATTCCACTTGAACCTCCAAAATTAGTGCCAGTACTCCAAGTAATGTTGGAAACAGTTCCGACACAACCATTGCCTTGAGAACCAAATAATACATCTTGAACCAATTGAGGCACTGTGTAAGTAGTTGTGCTTACATTTATCGCTTGCGAATGAATTTGTGAAATAGCCAAAAGACTAAGTAGAAGGAGTAATTTATTTTTCATAGTTTTTTTGTGAAGTTTAATTTTACAAAGCATAAAAGTAAGAATAAATTACTAGTTTCTATTTCTTACTTTTGCAAAAAAAAATAAAAGTGCCACGCGAAATACAATTACAAGTTGCTCCTGAAGTTGCAGCGAACGAAAGTTTGCTTAAAGAGCACATTGCTAAATTATTTCAAATGTCAGCTAATGAAATTGAGCATATTATTCCTGTCAAACGTTCCATTGATGCGCGTCAAAAAGCAATAAAGATCAATTATAAAGTCAATGTTTTTTTTAAAGGGGAAGATTTTGTAGCCCAAAAAATAGAACTTCCCGATTATAAAAATGTTTCCAATGAACATGAAGTTATTATTGTAGGCGCCGGACCAGCTGGATTATTCGCTGCTTTACAATTGATAGAACTCGGATTAAAACCAATAGTAATTGAACGCGGAAAAGACGTTCGTGGTCGTCGCCGAGATTTAAAAGCCATCAATGTTGATCATATTGTCAACGAAGATTCTAATTATTGCTTTGGTGAAGGTGGAGCAGGAACGTATTCGGATGGGAAATTATACACGCGTTCAAAAAAGCGTGGAGATGTGGATCGAATTTTACGATTGTTAGTTGCTTTTGGCGCTTCCGATCAAATTTTAGTCGAAGCTCATCCGCACATCGGAACCAATAAACTCCCACAAATTATTCAAGACATTCGAGAAAAAATCATTGAATGTGGTGGAAAAGTGCTATTTGAAACTCGCGTTACCGATTTTATCATAAAACAAAATACAATTAAAGGAGTAGTAGTTCAAAATGGCGATGTTATTGAAGCAAACAATGTTATTTTAGCTACAGGCCATTCAGCACGTGATATTTTTGAATTATTGGAACAAAAGAAAATTTATATAGAAGCTAAGCCTTTTGCTCTTGGTGTTCGAGCGGAACATCCACAAGAGTTGATTGACAAAATTCAATACAGTTGTGATTACCGAGGCGAATACTTGCCTCCATCACCTTATTCGATTGTCAAACAAGTCAACGGTCGAGGAATGTATTCGTTTTGTATGTGTCCAGGCGGAGTAATTGCGCCTTGTGCTACGAATCCAGGCGAAGTAGTTACCAACGGTTGGTCGCCTTCCAAAAGAGATCAAGCTACGGCCAATTCGGGAATTGTAGTTGAGCTGAAATTAGAAGATTTTAAACCATTTGCTAAATTTGGTGCTTTGGCCGGAATGGAATTTCAAAAATCCATAGAGCAAAAAGCATGGCAATTGGCTGGTTCAACCCAAAAAGTGCCTGCGCAACGAATGGTCGATTTTACACAAAATAAAGTTTCGCAATCTATACCAAAAACGTCATATGTTCCGGGAACAACTTCTGTCGAAATGGGACAAGTATTTCCTGGTTTTTTAACGCAAATTATGCGAGAAGGATTTTCACAATTTGGAAAAACGATGCGTGGTTATTTAACAAATGACGCTATCTTGCATGCTCCAGAAACTAGAACCTCATCACCTGTGCGAATTCCAAGAAATAATGAAACGTTAGAACATGTTCAAATCAAAGGATTATATCCTTGTGGAGAAGGAGCAGGATATGCAGGAGGTATTATTTCTGCAGCTATTGATGGCGAAAAATGTGCTATCAAAATAGCCGAAGCAATAAAAAAATAAATTTTTAAAAAATAAAAGTAGGGAGAAGCAATTGTAAGTTGTCTAAGTAATAAAGAAAAGAGAATTACTTTACAAATTGGGGAAAATTGCTATGAAAAAGAAATTACAACCAAGAAAAAAGATGCTATGAAAAAGAAGTGCTATGAAAAAGAAAACGCTATGAAAATGAATCTGTTACCAAAAATTGCTATGAAAAAAGATTATTTAGTAATTCTCTTCTTCTTTTTTAGTGTATTAGGCTTTTATTCGTGTACTGATGGAGAGCCAATTGAAAAAGAATTCACTACAACTGAAAGTATAGGATTAAGAGTTACCTTAAACAACGTCAAGGCGGAACACAATATTGACGGAAGAGAGCCAAGTGTCTCAGCTTGTTTTGATTTTGTTTATCCAATACGACTTTCTTACAACAATCAAACTGACGTAACCGTTTCTTCTTTTGAAGGTTTACTGACCATTTTAACTAACGAAAATGAATTGCTTTACATTAATGGAATTTCTTTTCCATTTCAGGTAGTTTCTGATACGAATGGTCAAATAACAACAATTTCAAATGAAGCCGATTTTCAAAATAAAATTGAAAATTGTGGGTTTACCACTTTCAATGATTACATTGTAAATGGCCCGTGCTATGATTTTGTATATCCATTTTCAGTGGTTAATCACGCTAATCAAACAGCGGTGATGACGGGGCAAAGTCAAATGTTAAATGTGATTTCTGAGAACAATGGAAATTATATTTTAGATATAGTGTATCCATTTTCAGTTGTGAAAAATAATCAAACAATAGTCATTCAAAATGCGTATCAGTTTTTTGAATTTAATGATGATTGTTATGATCCTTGTAACTGTGCGCCAATTGACGAACCAGTTTGTGTACAAACATCAAGTGGAATTTTACAGTTTCAAAATGAATGTATTGCCAATTGTGCAGGATTTACTACAGCCGATTTTGTGAATTGTAATTAAAAGTTATAGTTAGTTTGTGTTTAAAATAGAAAATTGGGTTATTAATTAAACTTTTATTGCCACATATTCTACTAAGAGTATGTGGTGATAAATTTTACAAAAAATGAGTGACACAGATCAAAAAATAAATTCTTACTTGTGCTCTGAGTCGATTTTTAAGTCGGTTTTTGAGACTAATTTTAAGGTATTACGCAATTTTTTGATTTATCGATATAAAGATGTTGAACGCGCAGAAGATGTTGCACAAAACGCTTTTGTTATTCTTTGGGAAAACTGTAAAATGCTGAAACCCGAACAAGCCAAAAGTTTTTTATTTACTACTGCCATTCGACTTTCACTGAATCATATTAAACATGATAAAGTGGTTTTAAACTTTGAAATACAATCTAAGCCAAAAGAAATACATCAAGAATCGCCTGAATTTTTGTTGGAAGAATCGGAATTAAAGGTATTACTTGAAAAAGCAATCAATGATTTACCAGAAAAGCAAAGAACGGTTTTTTTGATGAATCGTTTCGAAAACCATTCGTACAGTGAAATAGCGTCATTACTTGATTTGTCTGTTAAAGCTGTCGAAAAAAGAATGCATCAAGCGTTGCTTTCATTAAGGAAAGTTGCCAAAAATGTTTAAAAAATGAATATGGAAATGGAAAATGAGACCTTTCTTTCAGAATGGTTAGAAGGAAAAATGTCAGATGCTCAACTGAAACAATTGATTTCAGAAGATGACTTTTTGGCCTTTCAAGCCATTAAAAATGAATTGCAAAAGTTCGCTCTACCAGCGCCAGATATGGATAAGAACTTTGCAGCCATTCAGCAAAAAATGAAAGACAAAAAACAAGTGGTTGCTTTGCCTGCAAAAAAAGTTATCCCGATTTGGAAATATGTTGCAATTGCTGCCTCTTTTATTATTACCTTTGGCTTATACCAATTGTTGGTTTTTTCAAATGAAGTAGCCACCGATTTCGGTAAAACGAATACAGTGATGTTAAGTGATAATTCTCAAGTTACGCTCAACTCTAAAGCAAAAATTTCCTATCCAAATTGGTTTCAATTCAATAGAAATATCAAGTTGGAAGGAGAGGCTTTCTTTCAAGTTTCAAAAGGAAGTAGCTTTACAGTTGAAACGACTTTAGGAAAAGTAACTGTCTTAGGAACGCAATTCAATGTAGCTTCTTTTGACGATTATTTTGAAGTAATTTGTTACGAAGGTAAAGTAAATGTTGTCACTCAAAACAATTCAACTATTTTAACAAAAGGAGAAGTTTTGCGATTGAGTAACAATAATTTGGAAAATTGGGCAGAAATTCAACCCGCAAAACCATTATGGATTTCAGGTGAAACTGCTTTTAAGAATATTCCAATGAAGTATGTTTTTCAAAAATTCAAACAACAGTACGACGTAGAAATTACTTATCCCAAGAATATTGAACAAATCAAGTTTACGGGAAGTTTTTCCAATTCTGATAAAGAAATTGCTTTGAAATCAATTTGTATTCCTTTAAATTTAAACTATTCTAATAGCAAGTCAGGAACCATTCAAATATCAGAATGAAGAAAGTAATTCTTCTATTTTTACTTTTATTTTTCTTCCAAAAATCACGGTCTCAAGTACCTGAAAGAGTTTTTTTTGCCTACACTTCTGAAAAGATGGAAAAGGTACTTAATGAAGTTGAATCTAAATTCAAAATTAAGTATTCCTATATTGACAGTATCATTTCCAAAAAAAAAATAACATTACCCAGGAAACAATATTCATTAGAAGAAATAAACGAGGATATTGAAAACCAAACGACTTTAAAAATTACCAAAATTGACAATCGTTTTTACTCTATTTCCCAAGAGAAAAAGAAAGAAAATGATTCCATCAAAAATTATTGGTTAAAAGATGTACTCGTTGAAGGATTCTTGGCCAAAGGAATCAACAAAACCAATCAAAAATTTATTATTTATCCGCAAAAAGTTGAAACCCTTCCCGGCGTAACTGATGCGGATATTTTGCTTTCTTTGCAACAACTTCCAGGTGTAAAAAGTCCAAACGAAACGGCAAGCGGACTACATGTGCGTGGAGGAACTTCCGATCAAAACTTAATCCTTTGGGACGGAATTCGGTTGTACCATCCGGGGCATTTGTTTGGGATGATTTCGGGAATTAATCCCAATGTAAATCAAACAGTTACGTATTATAACAAATCGACCAATCCGAAATTTGGTGAGCGAATTTCAAGTGTAATTGACATTAAGTCTTCGGACAATATTACTGAAAAATTGAAAGCCAAAGCCGGAATCAACGCGTTGAATGCCGATTTGTATTTTCAAGTTCCGTTGCTAAAAAACAAATTAGGTTTGCAACTTTCAGGGAGAAAATCATTTACCGAATGGCTTCAGTTACCCACTTTTAATCAATTGGCTGATAAAGTATTTCAAAACACCAATTTTACCGATTTTGATAATGAAAACCAATTCCGATTTCAAGATTATTCGGGTAAATTGAATTACAAACCTTCGGCTAATACCAGTATTTCGGTTACAGGAATTGTAATCGACAATAATTTAGATTTCACTACAGAATCACCCAATTTGAGTGTTAATACACAAGAAATGGCCATTTTTAATCAAGGTTATAGTTTGAATTGGACGCAAAATTTTAGTTCCAAATGGAAACAGAAATTTTTGGTATTTTACTCTATTTATGATTTCGATTATGATAAAAAACAACAGTTTAATCCTAATAGTTTTGAAGCTTTTAGAAAGTTAAATCGCATCGTAGATTCGGGTGTTGAACTGAATTGGGAGAATGTTTTTAATGACAATTGGAGTGTTGATTATGGCTATCAAGTTTTTGGAAATGATGTGTCACATTTGTTTTCAAGTTACAATCAAAATATTGCTTTTGACTTGAGTTTGAAACACGTTTATAATATTACACATGTAGGTTACACCAATTTAAAATACGATGCTTCAAATTGGAATTTGCATGGTGGATTGCGTTATAATTCCTTTGCTAAAATTGATGCAAATAGCTTTGAACCTCGACTTTTTATCCAAAGAACGCTTTTTGAAAACTTAATTTTACAAGTTTCGTACGAACGTAAAAGCCAAATTGTAAGCCAAGTGCGCGAAAATGTTGCGAACGATTTGAGTTTAGAAAATTACGTTTGGATAGTAGCCGAAAACAACGAATACCCTGTTCAAAAAGGAAATCAATTTACTTCAGGATTGATTTTTAAGAAAAACAATTGGTTGGTCGATGTTGATTTGTATTACAAAACGATTACAGGAATTACTTCTTTCACTTTAGGATTTATCAATCAAGCCGTTCCTACTATCAATAGAGGAGAAGGTTTTACAAAAGGAATTGATATTTTGGTGCAAAAAAGTACACCAACCTGGCGCGCTTGGATGACGTATACGTACCAAGATTCTCAAAACAAATTTGATGGTATTAACCAAGATCAGTATTTTCAAATTAATTCCAATATCAAGCATGCGTTCAACGTAGCATTTAATAAAAAATGGAACGACTTCTCACTGGCTTTAGGTTGGTTTTTGCATTCAGGAAAACCGTATAGTTTGCTTAATTCGGATAGTCAAATCGCTACTTTCAATGCCGATCGTTTGCCATCCTACCATCGTTTGGATATTTCTGCTATTTATGAGTTTTTTAAAACAGAAGATAAATCATTCAAATTAGGTGTTTCTATCTATAATGCTTACAATCGAAAAACTATTATCAATAAAGAGCTGGAGCGAAGTTATGCCAATATAATTGACTATTCGGTTCCTAATTACGTGGTTCAAGATTACTACTCTCTTGGAATAACACCCAATATTTTCCTTCGAATGAATTTCTAAAAAAAAAGCCCACATTTACTGTAGGCTTATGGAATTTATTTCTTTAATCGGTTTTTGAATACCTTTTCAAATTTTTCTATTTTAGGTTGAATAACCATCTGACAATAAGGCTTTTCTTTATTGTTATTGTAATAGTTTTGATGGTAATCTTCCGCTGGATAGAACTTTTTATAAGGTTCTAAAGTAGTCACAATTTTACTTGAATAGGCGTTAGCATCGGTCAACTCTTTAATAATACTCTCAGCAGCTTTCTTTTGCTCATCATTTTTATAAAAAATAACCGAACGGTATTGTGTTCCCACATCAGCGCCTTGTCGATTGAGTGTAGTAGGATCATGAACAGTAAAAAACACCTGGAAAATTTCATCTAAATTGGTTTGGGTAGTGTCATAGGTAATTTGAACTACTTCGGCAGCTCCTGTTCTTCCTGTACAAACTGCTTCATAACTCGGATTTTCAACGTTTCCGCCAGCAAAACCTGAAACTACTTTTTCCACACCTTGTAAATTTTCATACACGGCTTCAACACACCAATAGCATCCACCGCCCAAAGTAATGGTTTCTAAATGACCATTGTTGTCAGTAGCAACCAATTCATCTGGAACAAAATCCAACGAAATGGCATTCATACAATAACGTTTTCCTGTTGGTCTCGGACCATCATCAAACAAATGACCCAAGTGACTGTCACATCTGCTACAAAGCGCTTCAGTACGTCGCATTCCATAAGAGTTGTCATCTCGAAACCAAATGCTGTTTTTGTTATCTTGTTCAAAAAAACTAGGCCAACCACAGCTGCTGACAAACTTTTGGTCCGATTTGAATAGTTTGTTGCCACAAGTTGAGCAATAGTAGGTTCCTTTGGTTTCTGATTTCCACATCGTTCCAGTAAATGCTCTTTCAGTATCGGCTTCTCGAGCTACAGCATACAAATCGGGAGAAAGTATTTTTTTCCACTCTTCGTTAGAGACATTTAATTTTTTGGTATCGGTATTTGAATAATACGGGTTTTCAGGTTTACTTATAGGATTGTGCATAGTTGTTGTATTTGAATTGGACACTTTTTTAGCAGTAGATTGACCACAAGCATTCAGAGTGAATAGTGGTACAAATAACATTAGTTGAATGATTTTTCGCATTGTAATTGATTTAAATGTGAATACAAATTTACAATACATCTACGCTATATAATGTCGTATGGTTTACAAATCAAGTTGATTTAAGGAAAGTTTAACGCTTGTTCGAGCCAATTTGAATAGTTCCCGACCGATACAGGTTTAGTGCTTCTTGTAGGATGTGTTCAATAGTTTCAATGGGTAAATCTTCATCGGGATTGAGTAACATTATTTTCATTCGTGATCGCTTTTCAATAATCAAATTGGGATGATGTAAATGATTGCCTTCCACCATTCCGAGGTAAGGTTGTTGGTGTTTTTTATGAAACCACAAATAGCAAAACATTTTTCCCTTATAACAAAAAAAAGGCATGCCATATTTCATTACAGTAGTAATTTCTAGATCTTGTTTTAAGATAATTTCGCGCAAAGCAAGCAAACAACCTTTGTTAGGTTCATTATGGTTGAGATAGAAATCGGTTAGTTTTTGCATCAGATAAGATTGTTAAGGCAAGATACAAAAAACATTCATTTAGGAGAAGTTTAACTATTGTTTGAATCCGGTAATAGTTCTGCGATTTATATTTTTTGTACTTTTGACCATCATTATCGAATGAATGAAAGAAGAACAAGTAATTTTAGTCAACCACAATGACGAGCCAATTGGCCTGATGAACAAGTTAGAAGCGCATGAAAAGGCGGTTTTGCATCGTGCGTTTTCGGTTTTTATTTTGAATGATAAAAACGAGGTGATGTTGCAACAACGTGCACACCACAAATACCATTCGCCTTTGTTGTGGACCAATACTTGTTGCAGTCATCAGCGTGCTGGCGAAACCAATATTGAAGCTGGAAAACGCCGACTGGAAGAGGAAATGGGTTTTTCAACCGAACTCAAAGAACTGTTTCATTTTATATACAAAGCGCCATTTGATAATGGTTTGACCGAACACGAACTCGATCATGTGATGATTGGTTATTACAACAATGAGCCTAATATCAACGACGACGAAGTGGAAAGTTGGAAATGGATGACCATTGAAGATATTAAGTTTGACATGGTCCAAAATCCAGAACAATACACAGTTTGGTTCAAAATCATTTTCGACGAATTTTACCATTACCTAGAAGATCATAAATTATAGTTCATGAAAGTAACCGTTTCCCGAAAAGCGCATTTTAACGCTGCACATCGTTTGTACCGAAAAGATTGGTCAATGGAGCAAAATGATGCCGTTTTCGGTAAATGTAATAATCCCAATTTTCATGGTCACAACTACGAATTAATTGTTTCAGTAACTGGCGAGATAAATCCGGAAACTGGATTTGTCATCGATGTCAAAATTCTGTCTGATTTAATCAAATTGCATATCGAAGATGCTTTTGATCACAAAAACCTCAATCTGGATGTTCCCGAATTTGAAAACCTCAATCCAACTGCCGAAAATATTGCCGTTGTAATTTGGAATAAACTGCGTCAATTTATCGATTCTGATAAAGAACTTGAAGTGGTTTTGTATGAAACGCCTCGTAATTTTGTAACTTATAAAGGCAACTAAATGGCACTCAAATTAGGCGATAGGCTTCCAAATTTTACCGCAAAAGAGTCCAACGGAACTATTTTTAATAGTCAAGATTTTATCGGAAAACAACCTTTAGTGATTTATTTTTATCCCAAAGATGACACGCCTGGTTGCACAGTACAAGCTTGTAGTTTTAGAGATCATTACCAAGAATTTAAAGATTTAGGAGCCGAAGTTATTGGTATTAGTTCCGATTCGATACAATCACATATTCGTTTCAAAAGCAAGTTCAATTTACCCTTTATTTTACTTTCAGACCATGATAAAAAATTGCGAAAACTATTTGGTGTAGCCAATAACTTTTTGATTCTGCCAGGTCGAGAAACTTTTGTAGTGGATACCAACGGAACTATTCAGATGATTTTTAATAGTATGTCAGCCAAAATCCACATTACTAAAGCACTGGAAATACTTAAAAAAACGTTATAATTTTTTTGGAGCGAATGGTTTGGTTACTTTTGCAATCCATGTTCCCACTTTTTGCTTTTGCATGGCAATCGCTACAATTGGGGCTAAAGATAAACCATTTGCCTTTTTGTAAGCTATGAAATTATATCCATTACAATTTGAACCTATTTTAAAAGAACGAATTTGGGGCGGAACCAAATTAAAAGACGTTTTACAAAAACCCATTTCGTCTTCAATTACTGGGGAAAGTTGGGAAATCTCAACAGTTGAGAATGATGTTAGCGTTATAGCCAATGGAAATTTTAAAGGACAAAGCCTTAATCAACTTATAGATAATCATCCAGAAGCTATTTTAGGGAAAAAAGTAGTTGCTCGTTACGGCAAACAATTTCCATTACTTTTCAAATACCTTGATGCTCAAAAAGATTTATCAATTCAGGTACACCCTGATGATAATTTGGCAAAAAAACGTCATAATTCTTTTGGCAAAACCGAAATGTGGTACGTAATGCAAGCTGATAATGATGCTGAGTTGATTGTTGGTTTCAAAGAAAAATCTTCAAAAGAGGATTATGTAAAACATTTAGAAAACAAATCATTAGTATCTATTTTAGATGCAAAAAAAGTGAAAAAAGGAGATGTTTTCTTTTTAAGTACAGGAACTGTACACGCACTTGGAGCTGGAATTTTGATTGCAGAAATTCAGCAAACTTCTGATATTACTTATCGACTGTATGATTTTGATCGAGTAGATGCTAATGGTAACGCACGTGAATTGCATGTTGATTTGGCTTTGGATGCTATTAATTATGATGTGGTTTCAGCACAACGAAACTATTTAAAAAAGAAAAACAAGTCTAATAAAATTGCTAGTTGCCGCTATTTTGTTACCAATTTCATCAATCTTGATGGGAAAAAAAGTGTACCACAAGATTTGTTTTCTTTCAAGGTATTTATGTGTGTAGAAGGTGCTTTTGAATTGGTTTTAGGTAATGAAAAATACAGTTATACTTTAGGTGATACTATTTTAATTCCTGCAAAAATGGAATCTTTTTTATTAATCGGAAAGGCGAATATTTTAGAAATTTACATTTAGAAACTTGTTTTCAAAAGATTATATGTAATTTTGCGTCAAATTTAAAAGTAACAGAATATGCCAAGTGTAAAAAATTTAAAAAAAGACATCAATTTCGTTTTAGGAGACATTATTGAAGCAGTTTACATCTGCGAAATGACAGGAGCAGGAAAACCATCTGATGCAAGTAATGCTATTATTGATGAAGCCATCGAATCGTTTGACGCCTTAATTACGAAAGTGAATGCAAAAAATGTGGAAAACAAAAAAGCACATTTTAAACAAATCAATGCCGAATTAGAACAAACTGCTAATCAATTGGTTGCTAAAATCAACGCACTTTAATTAAAAAAATCAATAAAAAAGTGCAAAAATATTTTGGATAATTAAATTTGAAATATATATTTGCAAACGAATTGAGATGCCGATGTAGCTCAGCTGGCTAGAGCAGCTGATTTGTAATCAGCAGGTCGTGGGTTCGAGTCCCTCTATCGGCTCAAAAAGAAAGGAAAGCTTTATGCTTTCCTTTTTTTATTATTTAAATAACTTGTTTATTTTTCTATCGCTTTTCTTTCTTGAATCAATTCAGACAATTTTTTGCCATACATTGATTTTGCAACCTTTGGTGATAACGACTTTTGAATGGTGTCTAAATACTTCAAGTTAATATCGTAAATTTCGGCTAGTGCAACATAGGGTGCTACTTCGTATTTAGCGTTATTTACAGCAAAATTTGTAGTGTACAAGTATTTACTTACCGTAATTTTGTTTCGTTGATTTTCAATATCTTCTACTTTTTTTAAGTCATTTGATTTCTTAGCATAAAAACTATCTTTAATCAAATCTAAATCTTGATTTATATATCTCGAAGTTACTTTTTTATACTCTTCATACAATTGCTGATTTTTTGATCCCGTAATTTTGGCATCCCCAGTAAAAAAATCCAATGAAGTCTCGATATTAATTTTTCCTTTTTCGGCAAAAAAAGCAATGTTGTTGTCCAGTGAATTAGTTACACCACGATCCAAAAACAAATAATACATTTCGGGTTCATCAATATTCATTTCGCTTGTAAAGTGTGAATCACCATTGATCTTAATCGTATCAAGAGCGACCAAAATAGTATCATCAACTTTTTGAATGTATAATGTGCCTTTTTTTAACCCTTTGATATATCCAGTAATTTGAAGATTTTTGTCTGATTTTTTTTCAGAACAAGCTAGCAAAACAACGAATGAAAACAATAGAATAATCTTTTTTGACATAATTTTTAATTTGGCGCAAAATAATGAAAAAATCCGCAAAAAATGGCTATTCTTTGCGGATTCCTTTTGGTGAAAATAATCTATTATTTGTTTATAAAAACCGTAATGCGTTCAATTAAACTTGGCGTGACAGGCAAATCAGGATTGCTATACGATTTAAGGTTGTCGTCATCGTTTATAATTTCTTTTAATACATGATTCATATTTTCAATAATAAATAACTCTGATTTTGGGTTGGCCTTGTTCAAAAGATTCGCTTCTGTTGTTGGTACTTGTAAATCTTTTGTTCCATTGATCAGTAAAATAGGTGCCTGAACTTTTTTAATCTCATCTTGGGGTTTGTACTTTATCCAAGATATTAAGTAAGGTTGAACACTCTCTCTAAAAATAGTATTTAAAAGTGGATTCTTAATCGCTATCGTTTTCCCTTTTTTTAAGCTATCAAGCACAGGTTTAGAATCGTCTTTTAAAATGGGTGCATTTTTTTCAATCTGTTCAAAAAGTACTTCATCAATAGGACGCCCTGGTCCAGCTAATGATATAAATCCATCTGCTTTCATCTTTGAAGTGGTAACCATTCCAATTAGCGAACCCTCACTATGACCAGCAATAAAAATTTTGGTGTACTTGTTTTGCGACTTGAAAAAGGCAAATACATCACAAGCATCCGTAATCATATCGTCGAATCGAAGGGATTTTTCATCTAAATCGTTGTTTTTTAGTTGTTGTAAAACGCGTTTGTCGTAACTAAAAACACTCGTTTTAGAATTGGTCAATCCTTCAGCTAAAAATTTAAGCGAATTGTTATCGCCAGTAGCTTCTTGATTACCATTGCGGTCAGTTGGCCCAGAACCAGCAATTAAAATTACCAAGTTGGTTTTTTTGTCCGTTTTCAGAGATGAAAACAGCGTTCCTTTAATCAATGGGTTGATCTCAATCTCGTTAGTTATACACCTTTTTTCTTGCGAAAATAGTTGCAATACAGAAACAAATAAAAAAACAAAGGATACTATATTTCTCATGATTTAATAGATTAAATAAAAAATAGCTTTTGAAAGAATTTCACTTACAATTAGGACAATTGCAAAAAACAAGTTGTGTTTCGCTTCTTTTGCATTTGTGGCTGTTTTAAATCCGTTGTAAAGTAAAATTATCGACCATACTAGCGCAATCAAGCTTAATAATGATGAAGCAGCTAATAATGTGATTTCTGATGAGTTAAGATCAGGACTTGCAGCTGAGGAAATCGATTGTATTATTTTGTTAGTAGCCGTTGATAATCCGTTTTTATAATTTAACAATGGCAATAAATAAAAAGGCACTTTAGCTAATAATGCAGTAATTAAAATATCAATAAAACGTGTTTTTTTATTGATAAATAAACCCAATGCAAAAAGTAGAATTGTAACACATAAAACACTTATTACTATATCGAGTAAAGGTTCGTAAAATTGTATTTCATCCACAAAATGAACATCCAAAACACCATCATACCTTCCTTTGAATAAATATCCTATTATGGATCCTATCAAAAAAGTTAGCATTCCCAATAGTAATAATTTCTTTTCTAAAATGCGTTCGAAAGGATTAATTAGTAGTTTTAGCATTGGTAAAAATTTGATTAATAACTGATTGAATTTTTTCTGGTTGTTGGGTTCCAATAATTAATTTGGTTTCATCTTTAAATACAATTTCCAAACCGTTATTCCCCGATACATTATAGGCGCCTAATCGAATTCCCCAGCCACCAAATTCGCTAAACTTATATTTTTTGGTTTGAGCACTTTGTATTTTTTCCCAAGAATAAAATTTTGTTTTTAAAAGCAAAGGATAAAAACTAATGTAGATTCCTTCTTGAGTAATTTCTGTTACCATATTAACCATCCATAATCCAACGATAAAAGGAATTAAAAGAAGTAATGGAGTCAATTCTAGTGTGTTTTTTGCTGTCCCAAAATCTTTTTCTATTATGATTTTATATAAAATAAAGCCTATTAATAGCACTATCAGTAGCCAAAGCCACCATTGTCTGAAGTACTGTTTTTCAGTATATAAAACACTTGTTTTCATAATTATTTGTGTTGAAGATTTTTAATTTTTAAAATGATGTCATCAAGTTTATTGCGAACGGTTGGGTAACTGTTGCCCATTTGAACAGCCATTTCTTTTAAACTCCCACTGGTTAAAAAGAATTGAAGAATGAAGTTCTGCTCTTCTTCAGTAACTTGTAGCAATAAGGGAAGTGTATAATTCCCCGAAACTGAGGTAGCGCAGTTTGCACAACTTAATTGTGTTACGGATAGCGAATTTTCACAACTCGGACATTGAACTGGGAGTTTTGGTTGCATCTTTTTTTTAGCAAAAATAAAAATAATTTATTATATATTAAATAAAATTTAAATATTTATCAATAAAATTAATATTCAAATATACAAATAGATAATAAAAGTTGATTAAATTGAATAAAAAAAGCGGCACTAACTACCGCTTTGTATGCTTTTATTATCACTTGTGTTTGAATGAATCTGCATCTTCTAGAATAAAGATATATAATAAAAAAACTCTTGTTGAACAAGAGTTGTAAGTTTAGTCAAATTTATTTTTGATATAGTATTTACTGTCTAATTCGTCATCATCAAAATCATCAGAAATTGGTTTTGGCTTCGGTTTACTGGCCGTGACTTTCTTTTTCCATAGCTCAAAATTGTCTTTCGACAATCGTTTTCTCATCAGTTCGGTTACTTCATTTTCGGTGATGCCAAACTCAGCTTTCAAAACTTCAAAAGGTTTTCTTTCCTCTTGTGCCATACTGACAACTCGCTCAATTTGTTCGCTGTCAAGTTCTACTCTTTTACTTTTTTTCATTAGTTAAAAGTACTATTAACGTTATCCTTGTTTAAAAAATCAAATGGTATACCAATATTAGTAAAAAAAAGAATTACTTTTTAAATTGAATATAAAATTTTTAATCCTCGTTAGGAGTTCTCGTTTTTTCAAATGGAATTCGCAGCAGTGATGACAATACATTGTTCTCGTTTGGGTTCATATGTGTGTCTATTCCATATACTATTTTTTCTCGTTCCATAGAACTAAAAGTACCTAACAATCGATCCCAAATGGAAAAAATATTCCCATAATTACTATCGGTGTAAGGCAATTTATAATGATGGTGAATTTTATGCATATCGGGTGAAACGATTACATAACTTAACCAATTATCGAGCTTTTTGGGTAAGCAAATATTAGCATGCGTAAATTGTGTAGCTACTACCGATAATGTTTGGTACATAAATACCATCCACATCGGGCTTCCAACTACGAGTACTCCGAGTGTGGTAAAGGCAAATCGGATCACGCTTTCACCAGGATGATGCCGGTTTCCTGAGGTTGTGTCAATGTAAGTATCACTGTGGTGAATGAGATGAAAGCGCCACAAAAACTTTACGCGATGTTCAACATAATGCGCTAAGTAGGCTCCAAAAAAATCTAGCAAAAGCAACCCGATGATAGTATAAACAAAGCTGTTCCAATGGGGAAGTAAATGTAATATCCCAATATGATTTTTAGTGACATAATCTGCAGTGTTGACTAAAATAAAGGCTAAGGCAAAATTGATTACTATTGTAGTAGCTGTAAAAAACAGATTAATTCCAGCGTGTTGCCACTTATTGTAATTGAATTTAAAAAATGGAACCGCACTCTCAATCAACCAAAAAATAGCAATTCCACCTGCTAAAATTAAACCTCTATGCAAGGATGGAATGGTTTCAAAATACTGAATTACTTCATTCATTTGTACTGAATTTTACCAAAAATAATGAAAATATTAGTTGATGATACGAAATGTCAAATTTATTCTTGGTCCAACAATTTTAGCTGTTTTCGGAATTTGATGTTTCCAATAATGCTGGGTTTCTCCTTTCATCAATAATAAACTTCCGTGTTCTAAACTCAATTTGACATTGGCTTCTTTGATGGTATTGTGTTGCAAATGAAATTGACGCTCGGCTCCCAAACTCACCGAAGCAATAATCGGATTTCTCCCCAACTCTTTTTCGTTATCGGCATGCCAACCATTGCTGTCTTTTCCATCTCGGTACAAATTGAGTAAAACGGTTGTAAAGTTTTCATGGCAAATGGTTTCAACTTCATTTTTAATGTACATAATTACAGAGTTCCATTTATGCGGATGCATCACTATATTGGAGTAGGAATATGGCTTTCCTTCATTTCCATACAAAGCGGTCAATCGAGGTTGAGGATGGATTTTATTGAAAACCTTAATCTCATCTTGTTGCCATGGTGTTTCTTGGTACAATTTCTCAAATAAAAGAGTCGCTTTTTCAGCATCAAAAAAGTTCGGATGGTATTCGATTTCGGCATTGGGTAAATCGAAAACAATTTTTTCTTGAGGAAATAACGTACTCATTCCACAAAAATAAAAAAAGCGATGAACTTCACCGCTTTAATTTTTTTATATTATTTATCCACTTCTAATCGTTTTTCTTCTCTAGTAACGAACGGTAAATAAATCCACCAAAAACGGCTCCTGCAATCGGAGCTACCCAAAACAACCATACTTGTGATAATGGTTCGCCCAAAGTTATAACCGCTTGCGATAAGGAACGTGCCGGGTTGACAGAGGTATTGGTAATAGGAATACTAATCAAGTGAATCAAAGTAAGTCCCAGTCCGATGGCAATTCCAGCGAATTTTCCGTTGGCGAACTTATCAGTGGCGCCCAAAATAATAATCAAAAAGAACATGGTCAGCACAAACTCTGCAAAGAAAGCCGCTTCAATGGAATAGCCTTGCGGCGAAAAAGCACCATAACCATTAGTTGCAAATGCTCCAGCTTTAGTCGCATCAATTGCATTTTCGGCTTTGCCTGTCCAAATAAAATAGAGTACACCAGCCGCGGCAATTGCTCCTACACATTGCGCCACGATGTAGGGTGCCAAATCTTTGACAGAAAAACGCCCGCCAGCCCATAATCCAAACGAAACAGCAGGGTTAAAATGACCTCCAGAAATGTGACCAACAGCATACGCCATTGTCAAAACGGTAAGTCCAAATGCAAGTGAAACACCCGCGAAGCCAATGCCTAAATCGGGAATTCCAGCAGCAAAAATAGCGCTACCACATCCTCCAAAAACTAACCAAAAGGTTCCAAAAAATTCTGCAAAAAGTTTCTTCATAATAAAAGTGATTTAGTTGATTTAATTAACATATAAATAGGCCCAATAAATGAGCGCAATTTGTAAAGGCAATCGAAGTAACACAATCCAAAAAGGCAATCCTAGTCTTGCTTTTTTTTCAAAAACCATATACAGGTTGGAAGGAAAAATTAAAAGCAATAAAATAATGATTGATGATGAAGCAACCGATCGATAATAAGGAATTAATAAACTGGCGCCAAATAATATTTGCAAAAAACCAGTCATAAAGTTAATAAAATCTTTGTAAACTAAAAACGATGGAATCATTTTAAAATACAATTCGGGTTTCCAAAGGTGATTGGCTCCCGATAGTATATATAAAATCGCCATCAAAATGAGATGCCAAGAGTAGTTCATAGTCAATAGTTTTTTGACTAAAATAAGTAAAATTACTATCGAAAATACAATTGTAGTATTTATTCTACCGGCGTTTTTAGGGGCTTTTGCGTGGTTTTGGCTTTTTTTACAAATTAAGAAATACCACACAATTTTCATGCAAAAGAAAGAAATGCAGTCGAACAGTTTTTAATTAAAAAAGTGAACTGAAAATTGAAGTTGTGATCAATTGCTTCAGAAAAATAGGAGCAACTAATAATAAGCTAGTTAAAATGGTGTATTTACTCTTTTTGACTGTAATGCTTAGTCAAGTAAAACACATTTACACCCAAAATAAACGCATTAGTAATGATTACTGGCCAAGATATTGCCAACATTACTCCGTATACAATGAATAAAACGGCTCCAATCGAGTTAATGATTCTTAGGCGATTAATATTTTTCATCAAAAACGAAATCATCAATACCAATGATGCCAAATACCCAACCCATTCTGTCATAGAAATATCAAACATGGTTTCCTTTTTTTAGTGAGGCGCAAATGTAAGACATAGATGCGAATTGCAAAGAATTAATGATTACTTTTTAAAAAATACCTTTCAATTCACTGTTTTTTATACCAATAGAAGCGGGATTAAAATTCATTTTTTGTTGTAAAAGAGTCGCGTAAACACTGCGAAAATCAATTTCATACTTCAAATCACCATTGTCTAAATCGGCCAAGTTGGGGTTGTTGCCAATTATTTTTCCTTTGGTATTGCCACCAATAATAAACATCGGTGCTGCTGTTCCATGATCGGTCCCGTTGCCGTTGTCTTTTACTCTTCGTCCAAATTCAGAGAAAACAACAACCGTCACATTTTGAAGTAATTGTGCTTTTTTCAAATCGATGTAAAAGCTATAAATAGCATCGTTTAATTCCGTCAATTTTCGATTGTGAATATCGAGTTGATTGTCGTGGGTGTCAAATCCACCCAGTGAAGTATAATATACTTTGGAATTCAAATTTCCCTTAATCAATCGCGCAATCCATTCGAGGTTTTTAGACAAACCAGTTTTCGGATAACTCATTTCTCCCGTTGATTTGGACAATGCTTTTTGAATATCTTCAGCACCTTCGGTAACCGAGTTGGCTATTTTTCGAACAAAATCCAATTGTGGATTGTTAGATAATTTCACCGATTCTTCTCGATCCGATTTCATCTTAAATCGATTCGGATCTTTTACGGTAATGGCATTCGGTTCAACTCCTTTCAATGCCAAATTATCAATAGAATCAATGTTGATGCCAGCGGTTGGTTGATGGTCTTTGCATTGTAAATCCAAATAACGTCCGAGCCATCCTTCGTTCAAATATTGATTGGAACCAGTTGCCGTTTGCCAAATTTCCTGACTGCGAAAATGCGAACGATTGGGTTCGGGATACCCTACATTTTGAATCACACTTAAATCACCGTTTTGTTGCATTTGAGCAAAATCCTTTAAGGCTGGATGAAAAGCCATTCCGTTGTTGGCTCCAACGACTTCATTTTTACTCAAAGCTATTTTGGGCCGCAGTTGATAGTACAACGGATTGTCAAAAGGAACATACGTATTCAAACCATCGTTTCCGCCATTCAACTGAATAAAAACCAAGCATTGTTCGCCAATTACCAAGTTGGTTTGCGAACCCAATGCATGCAGAAATTCGGGTAAAATAAGCAATCCACCCGTAAAGGTTCCCGTGAGCGATAAAAAGTTTCTTCTGTTCATGATGTTGCGTTTAAATCAATTGGTACTCTGGCGTTTTGGTGATGTAATTGAACAAGCGTAAAACGGCATTTTGTGCATGGTCTTTCTCGGCATCGAAATCGTATTTCAATAGGTCTTCCATGTCTTTTTGCATCGATTCATCTACCTGAAAGAGCAAACGATTACTGAGTTCAGCAATGATGGCTATGTTGTTGCCTTTTTTGTTAAAATCGACTTTTATTTTGATGTTTTCGAGCATCATTTCGGGCTGTTCGCCTTCTTCTTCAATTTTGCTGAACATTTTTCGGTTGAGGTTTCGCCCGCTGCAAAGCAAATCGGAAACGTTGTTGCGTTGCAAATAAATTTGGGATGTTAACCACGAATTTCCACCATCCCAACCTTTCACATTGGGTTGATTGAGCAAATCCATGCCTTGTTGGACTAGGAAAAAAACAAACATAGCATCACGAAGGTCGGTGGCATGCAATTCTTCGGTTAATTGGGTTAGGTAAACCAAAGGATCTTTGATTTTGCTTCCGGCTGTATTTTTTGGATATTCTTCGGTGAACATTTTGATGAGTAAAGGTTCTATCTCAAAGTTTTCTTTTCGAAAATAATCACCATAATACGTCACTAATTCTTCTGACGGATTATCGTAAATAAACCATTTCAACAGTTTTCGAGTAAGTAAATACGGAATGCTTTTTTGTTCAAAAATAATGTCAACCAAATCGTCGGCTTTCCAGTTTCCGGTTTTGCCAAAATAGGTTTTGTTGCTGTTGTCTTCAGCAAAACGGCGGTACATGGCTTGATTTTCACCCAAACCCAAACCCGCCAAGGCACGCGCACCTTCTTTAATGTCGTTTTCGGTGTAATTGCCAATTCCAAGGGTAAAAAGTTCCAGTAATTCGCGACTCAAATTCTCATTAATTTTATCTTTCCGATTGTCAATATTGTCCAAATAACGCACCATTGCATTGGTTTTGATAATGGATTTGGTGAGTTCTTTGAAGTTACCAAAAGCATTTTCGCGCAAAAGTGCATTGTGTTGGTACACCCAATAATTGGATTTGACTTTTTGGGTAGTACTTACAAAATGATTATGCCAAAAACAGGTCATCTTTTCTCGCAAAGGGA
Organism: uncultured Flavobacterium sp.; assembly: GCA_964414655.1. Lineage (GTDB taxonomy): Bacteria > Bacteroidota > Bacteroidia > Flavobacteriales > Flavobacteriaceae > Flavobacterium. The sequence continues at coordinate 179,362 of CAYPXI010000001.1, forward strand.
ATGCTTCAGTTCGAATTCTATTAATCCACCATTTTTTGAGCTCGACCGAATTGCGGATTTGTTTCTTTAAGAATTTCTTCTGCTCTTCCGAATCGGCTTCTTTGATTTTTTGGCGTGCTGCTCTCAGGTCAGCAATGGTTTTGGGTTCGTCATTCAAAAACGCTGGCAACTCTTTTGGAAAAGTTGTAGCCATCGACTTTTTGATGAAGTTCTCAATACCTAATTGTTCAATTGCAGCGGCTTGTTTACCCGAAAAACCCAACCGTAGTGACCAAAGAGTGCTTTTATCCATAACCCAAATAATTAAGTATACAATTTAGACTTTTTTTAACACCAATGGTTTAAATAAAAGAGTAAAAAAGAAGTTATTAATAATTAACAATTAACAATTAACAATTAACAATTAACAATTAACAATTAACAATTAACCACAAACAATAAACCACAAACCATAAACCAAAAACCAAAAACCACAAACCAAAAACCCACTAATACTAGTATTAATCGTAAATTTGTCCTCATTTCCCAGATACTACTGTAATGCAATTGAATAAGCTTCGTTTACTTTTCCTGTTGTGGTGTTGTTCTTTTTCGGTTTGGTCGCAAGAACCAGTGCAAAAGAACGATTCCACCAAAGTGTACCGTCAAATTGAGGATTATTCCAAGCGAAGTAAGTTCACCCAATTGGTGCATAAACTTATTTTTGAACCTATAGTAAAAGATAAACCCAAAAAAAGTAAGATAACAAAAGCGGTTAAGACTAGTTTTGCAAACTTCGAATGCAAGCCGATTCGCAATATACATATCATTACCTTGGATCCGTTTGGGTATTCTGAAATCGACACAGTGAAGTTACCCGAACTCAAACGGGAGCGACTTGGAAACGCGCTGCACTATAAAACCCGCGAATTTGCTATTAACAACGTGCTGCTGTATAAGAAAGGCGATTTTCTCGATTCACTTTTGGTCAAAGAATCCGAACGTTTGTTGCGAAACCAACGCTATGTTCGCTCGGTAGCTACGCAAATACATTTGGTAACCGATTCAGTAGATGTGTATGTCAGAGTATTGGATGCTTGGAGCTTGTTCCCCGATTTTTCTACTTCCACCACTAGTTCGACCTTCCGATTGACTGAACGTAATTTTTTGGGAGTCGGTCATGAGGTTTCTGGAACCTACCGCGAAAGTTTAACCAACAAAGACCATTCTTTTAGTACAGGGTATACTATTCCAACCATTTTCAAAACATTTATTGGCGCTCAATTGAATTACCAAAAAGAAATTGACGGAAGCTACGGAAAGTACGTCAATTTGGAGCGACCGTTCTTCTCGTCCTATTCGCATTGGGCGGGCGGAATATACGGAGATGAACAGTACAAGAAACTAATTTTGAGGGATAGCAATGGAAATCTGAGTCCGCAATCGTACAAATACAGCTCGCAAGACTATTGGTTGGGGTATTCGTATCCTTTTTTGGGCGGAAAGTCGGAATACAACCGAGCCACCAATTTCTTTGTCAACGCACGCCATTTGCAAATTAATTACGAGGAACAGCCCGATCCAACCGTTGATGTGTTCTCCAATTTTTCAACCGAAAAACAATATTTGGCGAGCTTTGGTTTTGCTTCGCGAAAATTTACCCAACACAAGAATTTATTTAAATTTAATGTAATTGAAGATATTGCTTCGGGTTTTATCTACAGTATCACAGCTGGCAATCAGTTGAAAAACGATAGGAATCGGTTTTACCTTGGCGGAAGAGTGGCTTTAGGCCGCTTTTATCCTTTTGGGTATTTAAGTACCAATTTTGAATACGGTACTTTTTTTAGTGGTGAAAGAACAGAACAAACCACCATCAATTGGAATGTCGTCTATTTTACCAATTTAATCGAACTGGGCGAATGGAAGTTTAGGCAATTTTTCAAGCCCCAATTGGTACTAGGTATCAATCGCTTGAACTCCAATTTTGATCGATTGAATCTCAACGGCGATTCGGGATTGCAAGGCTTTGAATCAACCCTATTAACCGGAACCAAAAAAGTGCTTATTAATTTGCAAACACAAGGATATTCACCGTGGAATATATTGGGTTTTCGATTGAATCCTTATTTTAGTTATTCCATGGGAATGTTGTCCAATGCCAACGATACGTTCAAAGACAGCAAAATGTATTCGCAAATTAGTGCGGGTGTGATTGTCAGCAACGACTTTTTGGTATTCAGTTCGTTTCAGTTTTCGTTCTCCTTTTTTCCGTCTATCCCAGAAGGAAGCGAGGCATTCAAAACCAATTCCATCCGAAGCTATGATTTGACCTTACCCAACTTTGAAATACCCAAACCGAGTGTGGTAACGTATCAGTGATTGTTGTTTTGGGGTACTGTAACTGGGGTGATTTTGGGTTATTTTTGTTTTTTCGTACTTTTTTTTCTATTTCGTAATTTAACTACAAAGTAATAAAATGCTGCTAATGCTCCAATTATACCAAATAAATTATCAATATCTGATAAAAATTCGGACAGCCAGTTTTTACTAGTTTGAAATATTTTAATGAAGATATTTGTTGATGAGATTGGTTTTTCCTCTTTTGGGGGATTAGTATGAACTATAATTGTATCATTCCTTACTTCTTGGTTTTTAGAACTAATGTTGTGTGTTTTGAGTGATTTATATTCGTTTATTTTATTTCTTAAGGTTAAAATGAATGTATTAAACTCTTCATCACTATTTAATGAATCGATTGTGTTTATTACATTTGAGATTGCATTTTCTTTCGAATTGCCATAGCCCGTTATGCTTTTTTGAAAACTAGTTATAATGGACGCATTTTTTTTGTTGTAAATAGTTAAATCCAATCGGCACATTATATTGGTGTCAATTCCATCATTAGTTATTGAGGTAATTATAAGTTTCGGAACAACTTCAAAAAATGAATTATTATCCATTGTAGCACCATAATTGATAAACGCTTGAGCAACTTTTTGATGTAAAAAATCAATGTTGGCAACAGATAATTCATTTGCGATTTTATTTTTATCGATAGAGAATGAAATTGAATTTAATTCGGTTGAAGTTTGAGAATAACCCGAAAAATGAATTAATACTAAAAGTAGGATAAAGTTATTTCTCATTGTATCATTATAAAATAGTAATTATAATTTTGTTGTTGGTACATACTTCTCTTTTAAGACCTACACCAAAAGATTTTAAGTAATCAGAAATGTCATCGAATAAATTTTGGGTATTATAATTTAAGTTTAAATTTTTTGGATTTTTGATTGGAATTTTAACATCCGAAAAGGTATAGTTTAAACTACTTGATCCTTGACTAGTAAAGCTATTGTTTAATGCATGCTCAGAAAACCAATTGTTTAATAGACTTGACAGTGATTTTCCATTTATTTCTGAATCTAAATTATGCTTAGATTTATTAGAAGCATTAAACTCAACATAAACGGATTGACCTTCTTTTACTATCTCATCAAATTTTCCTTGTATTTTATTTAAAAAATCCTCAGAAATTCTATCAATCGTAATCATAGTTAATCTTCCAATATCATCCGTTTGAAACATTGGACCTGCATAAGTAGTATCATATAAAATATTGGAGGTCCCTTTTTGATAAACTTCTAAAGATAAGGTCACACTTTTTGCTCTTCGTTCCGCATGGATTACAACATCTATTTTAACTTCGACATAAATGTCTGCAAAGGATTTTTCTATAATCCTAGATTTGATATCAGCAGGTGAACCTATAGTTAATCCGTTTTCTTCCAGTTCTTTTAAACATTGTGTAAAACTTCTAATTGAAGCGCCTTTTTTTAATAGTGCTTCATTAATTTTTGAAATAGCTATTTGAACATTTAGATTATTTTCATAAAATTCTTTTATAGTAACTCCAGCAGGAGTTTTAGGGATAACTATTATTTTTGGTTTAATAGTACTATTGATTGTAGTATCTTGACAGTATATAAAGAGTGACTTGAAAAGTATAAAATAGATGAGAAAAATTGTTTTCATAGTTGTTGTTTTAGTTATTCTCTAATGTTTAATTCGATGCCGTTTTTTATTTTTTCTTCAATTGTATCCTCACCATCGGTTATTTTACAAACAGTTATATCACCTTGTTTTTCAAGAATAACTAACGTAGCAACTTTTTTTATTCTTCTTAAAGGCTCTTTATTAGTTCCGTTTGGTATTAATTCGGTTTCTTCTAATACCAATTTGAAGCCCACTTTCAAAGAATTATCTACTCCAGTAATTAAAATTGTTTTTGGTTTGCCATTTTTGTTTCTTTTTTCAATTGCAACTACCTTAATTAGTGGTGGATAAACTTCATTTAACCAAAACCTTATTTCTCTTTTACTGTTACTTATTGCATTTATTTTAGCATCGTCTTTCGTGTCAGTGTTACCTAATAACCCCAAAAGACTTGAATCAATATTGTTTTGATTGAATTTTTTTTGATTAATAATTTTCCCAGTTTCAACATCTATAATCTGTAATGAAAAAATTAGACTTGCATTGTATACATCTGAACTTCCTTTTTCTCGGATAACATCAAAACTAATTAAGGTGCCAATAAGCAAATGATCAGCTCCCATTTTTTTCCCTTGTGCAACAAGTTTTTTAGAAGCAATTGATCTTTCACTGGTTTGTAAATCCAATTCTTTGTTGAGTAAAGTTTCCTTTGATCGATCGATGGTTAAAATATTACTCTTTTTATTAAGTGCCTCTAAAACGATTTCTTGCAATTCTGTAGTTATTTCTTTATTATTTTTTATACTTGAAAAAGGCAAAATCCCAACAGTTGTTTTAGAATCTTGAGCATAACTAAAGGTAAAAACGATTAGTAAAATCGATAGTAAGGTATTACGTTTCATTTTAAAATGATTTCTTTTTTGAAGCTAGTTGCTTTATGTTGAGTTCGTTTCCGTTATTAATTTTTTCTTCTATTACAGTAGCACCTTCTGTTATTATGCAGAGTGTTAAATCGCCTTGTTTTTCTTTTATAGTTAATTTACCAATTGTAGTTATTTCCTGTAAAGGTTTATTATTGCCATCAGGAATTAGAACAATTTCTTGTATTATTAACTGATCTCCTTCTTTTAATGATTTATCTACACCCTTAATTTGTAGTGTTTTAGGCTTACCATTTTTGTCTTTGTCCTTAATTCGAACAATTTTAATTTCGGCAGGATAGAGTTCATTGAGCCATTCTACTATTTTATTCTTACTGTCCTCCATTGCTGCTACAATGGCTTGCTCTTTTGAAGTTCCTGTTCCTAATATTGGAAGAGCAATTCCAGCTTTATCTTTTGTATTATTAAAAGCTCTATGACTGATTACTTTTCCTGTTTCAACATCAATTATTTGTAATGAAAAACTAATACTAGCTTTGAAATTATCAGAATTGCCTACTGTTTTTTTTAGTATACCAACTCCCAAAGACCCATTTTTTGCTGCGGATTCATTTTCTACCACATTTATATCGGTTAAGGTGCCAATTATCAAGTGTTTAGCGCCAATTTTTCTTCCTTGTTCGACTAATTTTGCAGAAGCAATGGATCGGTCGCTCATTTGTCGATCTAACTCATCATTCAATAGTGAGTCAGTGGCACGATCCAAAGGCTCGATATTGGTTTTTAGGGTTAAAGTCTCAAATACAATTTCTTTGAGTTGCATGGCTTTGGGTCTATTCTCTTTAATAGAACTTATAAAAGGCATAATGGCAACAATTGATTTTTCTTGTGCATTAACTTTTAAAAGCATTAATAATAAAATTGTGATAGTAGTTGTTTTCATAATTGTTGTTTTTTCTGATTTTTATAATCAAAATTCCTCATTTAACTCCACAAAAAAATCCCTATCAATAGGGATTTTGTTTTTTTAAGTAGTTATTTTATTATTGGAAAAATAGTCAGTAGATTTTGGTTAACTATTTTAAACTATCTAGTAATTCATTTTTTCATGTCAATGTAAATACTATTAATGGCTTTTTTGCTGAGCATTCGGGTTAAATTATATTTCTCTTTGGGTTGCATCGTTATAAAAGTATCCATATTCTTTGTGTTTAAAATGCTATTATTGTAATTGATTTGTCGCTTCAAGTTATAATAAGCATAACTTTCATGACCTGAAAATAATACTTCTTTAACACCTGTGAGTGTATTTAGTATGGATGATGATTTATATTCTGGACTAAAATCTTCTGTAATCTTTCCATTTATAATATTCAAACAAATGATCTTTATGTTAGTCAAATTATTTTTTTTAAAATATTTCTTCAAAGCTTGATAAACTTCGAGTGTTGTTGTACAACCTGAATTGTCATATAAACCACCGTCACAAAGGCGTCCTGCTCCTTCGAGGTAGTTATACGAATTTATTATTGGAAATGCCTGACTTTGATTTACACAAGTAACCATTGGTAAACCAAAACCTTTTTTCTGACTATTAGAAGAATAAGCACCATACAAGTCAAAACCAAGACTTACATTATTAAGTTTTACAGGTGAAAACACACCTCTTTTGCCATAATTGATAAGTGATGTGTTTATTAAAAACAAAGGAAAATTATTTTTTTTGTAAGGATATAATAAGTCATTTTCAAAATACTTATTTGCTTCCTTAATTTCTTTACCTTTCAATTGATGTGCATAGCTAAAAGCTTCCATCTCTTCTTTTTGAAAATAATAATTTCTATCCACTTTGGGGTTAATTATTCCTTCTATTCCATCCCCAATTAGCAGCCCGAAAAAGCTACTTGAGAAATAATTTTTAGAATATATTTTTTTTGCTAGTTCTTCAGTAGATATTGCTTTTCTTGAAATTAAGTTATTTTCATATAAATATTTTTCTGCCAAATACATATTTGCTCCAGACGTTGAACCTGAAACAGTAGAGATGGAAAATACATTTTTATAAAAGTTCTCACCATAAACTTTATCTAGTTTTTTCATTCCTAGATAAAACCAAACAGCAGCTCTAGATCCACCACCTGGACCAGAAATTAAGTAAATCGTATCTTTAGGGCTTGTTCTATTTTGATACCATTTTTTGAAATAATTATCAAAAGTCGCTCTCTTGTCTGAGAACACTCCTTTTGTTGGGGTATTTACTTCCCTAATTAAATGTTTGTTAATAGAATGGAAAAAAATAAAATAGATAAAAACAGGTATTAATGCATATATTACCCATTTATAAACCTTTAATGTTAGCAAATCTGTTATTTTTAAATCGCAATTTGGATTTGAACAACTAGGCTTTATATCATAGGCAATATGCGTTAGTAATAGTTGGGAGGTAAAAAATATATCAAAAAACATGATGAGTAAGGCTACAATTGTAACGACTACAAATATTGGGCTGCATATTGAAATAGTAAAATGTCTGTTGAGTATAAAAAGAAGTATAACCGTAAGAATTGAAATTCCTAAAACAATTTTATAGCTGTTGTTTAATATTTTATATTTAGTTTTTAAACTAATTTTTTCCCCCAAATTTTCTAGGTAACTTATAAACGTGTAAAATGCAAGTAATAGTAAAAAATTAATAAAAATTAAGAATTTATATCCCAGAATTTTTTTTGTATACAATTCAGGGGCAATTTTATCAATAAAAGCAGGTATAAAAATAAAGAATAAGAATACTAAAATAAATACTATGTATCTTGATGAAAATTTATTTTCAGTGAAGTTATTTTTGAAAAGCCATTGGTTACAGGCATTTGAAATTTTTGCAATATTCTTGTTAATAAAGTAAAATGCTGCAATCAAAAATAAGACTGCAAAAAAAGTAGCAATTGAACAGGTGAAAATCTCAATGCAAGTAAATATAAACATCATCCACGGAAACACTGCAAAGTATTTTATAGGAATTTGAATGTGTGAGTGAATTTTGGTATTAGTACAATTACTGTTTGCTAATTTCCCATCACCATTATAAACGGTAGTTAAATAGTTGTAAAGAATTTCGTTTTTTGTTTCATTTTTTGTAAAAAATTTCCAGATTGGTAATGCAACACTAGGTACACACCACACACTAAAAGCTACTAGAAAAAATGAAATCATAATTAACGATATATTGAGACCAATATTTTCATCTAGGATATTCTCTATTATCTCATGACCTGCTTCAAGTTCATAGATGATAAAAGGAAACAAAAAAGACAATACAATATAAAACCCGTTATAAAGTATCGAATTGTATAAACGCTCGATAAAAATTAATATACTTCTCATATTGTTGTTTGTTAATAATACATTTGAAAGTAGAAATGATAAAGCAAGATGAAGTTAACGATATTTTTGTATTTCTATATTGCTTTTTTGGGATTGTTTTTTAAGTATTTGCTAAGATTAGATATCCAAGTAATCTGAAGTAATTCTAATCAAATAATTTTATACCTAATGATACTGTTCCATCTTCAAATTCTAAGCTAATTTGACCACCAGCTAGTTCAAGTTCAAATTCAGAATCACCTTCAGACGATATTGTCAAACAAGCATCATTACAACAAATTTGCATACTACCTTTAGATTTAGAGGGAGTAATACACATTTCTTCTATTCTGCATTCTTTTGTTTTTTCTTTAATATAGATTTGAGCCTCAATTTCGCTAGTAAACTCTTTTAGATCTTTGCCTTTTTCTACCTTAATTTTTTTAACCGTAGATTTTTTAAAATCAGTTTTTTTTGGAATTATGTTATCAAAATCATCATATTTTTTTAAATTCTCATAACATTGGTAAATCTCATCTTCTGATGTGTTTTTATTTTCATTAATTTTTTTACATAGCTTACCCTTTTCTTCAATTTTAGAAACAAATTCTTTCATAAATAATTTACTGTACATTTTTGATTGATCTAACCAAATAAAAATTTGAAGGTTATTACTAAAATCATCTAAATTATTTTTAAAATAGGCTTTTAAAATAGATTTATCAAGATCATCTAAAATTTCATTTGTATTTTTTTGATAATCGTTCAATATTTTCTTGAATATAATTTCGAAATTGTTTTTAACAAAAGTTCTTATTTCGCTATCAGCAATTTCAACTTTTTCAATTAATATTTCATTAGGTAGGTTGTTTCTAATATCACTCTCTTTTTCACCAAAAACACCTGACTTTTTTTCTACATTTACAGTGAACTCATCATTTTCAAATGGCTTAAGAAATTCAACTATTAACTCAGCAGTAGAATAATTTCCATGTATTTTAACCCATTTATTTATAGCTTCTTTTAAAAGTAATTGCTCAATTTTTCCATTTGAATCTTTTCTTTGAATTGTAATATTGTCCGATATTTCTTCATAATAATCGTCTGTAGATGGTTTAGGAAGATGCTGATCAAGACATTGTGATGGTAAGCTATTTTCAAATGAATTCAAATTATAGCTTCCAGTAGCTATTCTCATTCGTTGAAAACTCTGAGAATAAATACTAAAAGAAAAAACTATAAATAATAGTAATAAAATATTTTTCATGATTTCTGTAATTTAATTTTTTTTTGACACTTAATACTAGAATATGTATTCCTGATATATACAGTTTAAGTATATTTTATGTTTATTTTACGATTATTAGGGATATCCCTATTTCTTTAGGTTTTTTGCTTTGCTGTATCACTATAAAATGTTTAAATCTATCATTACTAATAACGAATGTTTATTTCTTTTTCTATAGCCTGTGTTTGTAGTGTGTAATTTGGAAGTATTAGAGATAATCGTATTATTTATTTCATATTTGATATTTGAGCCTGCATTATTGGGTTTACTTATTTTTAATTTTCATCTAAAAACATTGATTGAGCTGACGAAACGAAAAAGACCACCCATAAAAAGACTAAAAATGAGGCGCTAAAATTGCAAACAGTCCAAACTTGACCTTTAAAAATTGTTATTGAATTTGTAGCTAATGGTTGAATATTCGTAAATGCTATTTGAATACATTCGGTTATTGTGCAAGTTGTAGTATTAGTTACAAACTGAAGATAACCTAAATGTGCTAATGAAAAATATACTAAAGCTATTGAAAAAAAAAGTCTAAATAACTGTGTAATAAAGAGATCAGCAAATACCGACCTTGATATTGATTGTTTTGTTTTTTTATCTTTCATGAAATCAAAAATTTCTTTATAAGATTTTTTTTTAAAGTATTTTTTAGTATTTGGTAATAACTCATTATATGTTATTATATCAAATGTTATAAAATTTGCTGAAATGTTTAAAATGCTGGATAGAGATATTAATAATATTAAGTATAATTCACATTTATTCATAGGATATTTATAGATAAAATTAAATATCAGCAGCCCCAAAAGAGAACCACATGAAGAAATAAACCAACTAAATAGCTTAAATAGAATTATTAACTTAGTATAGTCATAAAAAAATAGTCTAAATAGCTTACTAATATTATTTTTACCAAAAAATGTTAGAATTGAAATCCTAGCCCAAATTAGACCTCCTAATGGAGCACTATATATTGAAGTCGAAATTAACAAAGTCAAAAGAACAATAAATTTTGTTATTAAGAAGAACATTTTTAGTAAGATTAAATTTTTCTAATTGATTTAAAATGAATTTATTTTAGTTGCTCCCAGCTTAAACCATTTTTTGCAATTAATAATATGACTGTTCGGACTCTTTTCTTGTTTTGTTCAGACAGTTCATTATAAGCATCATTAAATCTTGATCCAATACTGTTGATAAGTTCTACTAGTTCTTTACGATTTTTAATTAAGATTTTAGCGCAATTTGCAGCAATTTGCGGATTCCTATTTGCCCAACTCAAAATTGTCGTAATTGCACTACCAGCTAACATTCCTAATGCTAATAATATTTTGCCTATACCTATTAAACCTATTAATAGTTTTGCACCTTCTGTTAAATCAGCTTTATAATATATTTCATTGATTCCTTTTTGCATTTTTTCCTGATAATCATTTACTATATCATCAATTATATTACTCATGTCTTTTAGTTTTTATTCTCACAAACAATTATAGTTCTTATCTAAATTCTTCTATTTTTTATTGAAATTACCTTAATGTTACTTTAATAGAACAAATCTCCTACTTTCCTCCAAAAAAAAAATCCCTATCAATAGGGATTTTTACAAATAATAAAAATGATTCTTAAAAATCGTACTTCCGCTCAATGGCATAGCGAATCAATTCATTCTTGCCCGTGATATTTAACTTTTTAATTATGTTTTTTCGGTGCGAGTCAACTGTACTTTTGCCAATAAATAGTTGTTCAGCAATTTCTTGCGAAGTTTGCCCATCACCAATTAAACGCAGAATTTCCTTCTCGCGATTACTTAATAATACTTCTTCTTTTGTTGAGGTATCAATGGTTGTGATCGAATCATCATAAAAAGTTTCGTTTTTTACCACAGCATGAATGGCTTCTACCATTTTTGTCAAGGATGAATTTTTCATAATGTAGCCAGAAGCTCCCGCATCTTTCATCTGATTAATGGCTTCTTTTTGATCAAACATACTAAAGGCAATGACTTTTATTTGGGGAAACTCTTTTCTAATGATTTTTGTGGCGGTAATTCCATCGCATTTGGGCATTCTAATATCAGTAATTACTACTTGTGGTTGTTTACTTCGTACTAAATCAATGAGTTTTTCTCCATCATTGGCAGTGCCAACTACTTCAATATCATCTTCGTATTCGAGAAACGATTGTACACCGTCAATAAGCGATTGATGGTCTTCGGCTAATACTATTGTTATCATATGGGTATATCAATTATTATAGTGGTTCCTTTTGAAATGATCGAATCAATAGTAAACGTTCCATTGAGTTGCTCTACTTTCTTCTCGATGCTTTTCAATCCAATTCCCGATTTTTCTATAACCGTTTTTGGATCAAATCCTTTTCCATTATCTTCAATGATAATGTTAAGTTCAGATGAATTGTGTTGTGTTAAATAAATATTTACTTCGTTGGCTTCTGAATGTTTAATAATATTGGTGCACAGTTCTTGAATAATACGATACAAGGTAATCTCTAATGGGTTTTCAAGTCGTTCGTTTAAACCATGCGGAATCACATTGATCCTTAATTTATCTAATATGCTCATCTTTTCCGCCATTGTTTTTACAGCCACAACCAACCCTTCACTGCCAATAACCCCCAAGTTTTTTAAATGCGAAATGGTGCGGACTTTTTGATACGCCTCCTCAAGTAAGGTATCTGTTTTTTCATAAAGTGGCGTAAGGTTTTTAGCAGCATCTTTTCCATGAAGTTTAAGATTTTCAAAATTGAGTTTTAATGTGGCTAACATACTTCCCAAATTATCGTGTAATTCATTGGCTATGTTTTGACGCTCTTTTTCCTGTACTTCAAGCATTACGTCAATTTCATGTAATTCTTGTTCTTTGAGGTTGGTTTCGAGTTTTTGGATTTGTAATAGTTTATCCTGTTCTACTATTTTCTTTTTTCGTGCCAAACTATTATAGGTTAAAAATCCAATTAAAATGCTGATTACGAGTAAACCTATAGTAGAGTAGGTTACAATTCTATTGGTTTGTATTTTACTCTTTAAATTTAAATTTTCAAGTTCTTTTTTTTGACTTTCGTATTGGGTTTGCAGTTCTAATATTTTCTTGTTTTGTATTTCGGTAATCGTTTTTTCTTCTAAACTATCTGATATATACAAAGCGGTATACGCTTTTTTATAATCACTTAGTAGGACATAATTCTCCGAAAGATTTTTTTGAATAAAAGCTTTTGTTTTTTTGATAAACGCAGTCAATGGCAAATGATCCGCTTCATTCAATAATTCAATTGCTTTCGTATAATTTTTCTGATAGGTGTAAACGGCCGATTGATTGATTAAATTCTGACAAATAGCATCAACATCATTGTATTTTTTGGAAACTTGTAATGATTTTTGATAATAAAATAATGCAGAATCATGTAGCTTAATTTTTTCATTTAACAATACACCAAGATTGGATGTAATATCACGATAAAGCCTATCATTATTTGTTTTCTGTACTAATTGTAAAGCTTTAAAAAAATAGCGCTTACTTTCTTTGGGTTGCTCTTCAATAAGTAAAGAAGCCCATTTATGATAAGCTAAACATCGTTTATTGATGTCGTTAGAATTTTCAGCAAAGTCTAAGTATTCTTTAGTGTGTGTTTTAGCCGATGCATAACTAGCTTTTTGTGTAATCAATAGATTGGCAATATCCAAGTCAATTTCATAAACTCTTGAAATACTGTCTATTGATTTGTAGCAATTTTGCGATTTAATATAGTTGTATAAACTTTTATCATTTTCATTTGTATTACTGTAGGCAGTTGCTAACAAATAATATAGTTCACACTTTTCACAAGGAACTTTCGTTACAGACTGAATTTTCTTTAATGCATTGATAGCTTCATCATTTTTGCCTTTTTGCATTAATTGTTGGATATTCTTAAAGGTACTATTTTGCCCAAAAGAGATAGTACCTTTAAGAAAAAAAAGCAGTAGAATGAAATTAATAAGAAAAGCAATTTTTTTATTCATTTAAAAAGTTATCTTATGATACTTAAACCAAGTGTTCTGGGTCTTCCTGTATACATTGTATCTCTATCTTTAGGAAAATTAGTCGGAATAGTTGTTACAAAATTTCCAAATTTGGCCACTTCATAAAAAAGATTAACATTATTGTATAATTCATTAATATAATTTACCGAGATATCAACTTCTTCATCTTCATTAATGTTTTCGTGGTAAAGCAAAACTAATGTTTCTTCGTTATTAAAATTGAATTTTCTATTAATGCGAGTGTCATAATCTTCCAATTCATTGATTGCAACATCAACACGCTTCGTAAAATTACCACTAAGAACACCATCTCCATTAGGCACATTCAAATGACAAAAAATAACATTAATGTTTTTATCAAAAAGTTGAAACTTTGATAAATCAAACAAAGGGGTAATAATATACGGGTTTTGAGGGTCTTCTTGAGGAAGATATACATCAAAACTCAATATCCCATTTTCAATGTCTTTTCCAGCTCCGATTGCTGTGTAAGTAAGTTTGTCCATAATTTTTTAGTTTTTAAAGTTTTAGTTAACAAACTTATGCAACTAAAAAAACAACCAACTACCCATTAATAGGTAATTTTATTTTTATTGAATATATCAACTACTCCCCAACACCCAATACCTCCAACACCACATTCAATTCGCCCTTTAAAGGATAAAAATCACCATTAACCTGTTGCCCCAATCGGCCAAAAACAACGCCAATTCTATAACCTGTTCCCGCCTCAAACTCGGGCTTGGGGATACTAATAGTGCCTGTACTACTAGTCGTCAAATAAACAAACTCACTTTTGGTAAAACTAAAAGTCAACTGTTCAAAATCAATAACCAAATAGCCAATACCCAGCTCCAAATGGGTAGCGTTGTCGTTGAATGCTACTGCTGTTCCATCAAAATTGTTCAATGATAATCCCGTATTCCAATCGTAACTATAGGTGTTTTTAATCACTTCGCGAAACTCTTTCCCCGAACTAATCACATAATTTCGTAAAAGTGCTTTCCCGCTATCGTTTTTCAAACCATTGCTCACACTGCGATGGCCGCGTTCTGCAATACTATCTAAATCTTTTAATTGGGTAAACAAACGTACCATGCGCTGGTGCAACAATCCGTCCTTAAACAAATGCAAATACGGCATCAAACCTTGCTTGAAAAATTGAACACTCTTCATGCAACCCTTAAATTCATTGCCGTTCTCACGCACGCGAACCATCGAAGGCTTGCTCTTAATCGCATCGCCATTAAATCCGCCTCCAGCAGCACGCGCAACGGCAACGCCTTTTCGCATATAAAAATTAATCCCTCCAATAGTGCCGTTCAATTGTACTATACTTTTCACTTTTGCCATAAACCCAAATTTTGTGTAGGTAAAAGTAATTAATTTATTGATATAAAGTCATATATATGATAATTATATGATAAGTATATAATAACTATATAGTAACTATATAGTAACTATATAGTAACTTTAATTCATGCTAAAGCCATAAAAATCCCATGACCATAAGTGAAAAAAAACAACTAGCGGTTAGTTTTTCATAGTTTCCTCCTCCGCAATATCGCTCAAATGCAAGCGCAAAGCGTTGACTGAAATACTAATTTCCCAAAATGAAATCCCAAGCGAGATAAGCAAACTCAACAAACTAAAACCAAACAGGTAGATGCCTGCAGTTTGCCATTCAAAAAACAGCATCAGCATCCCAAATACCGACAAAAACAAACACAACACGCCAAACAATTGCATATACCGAATCAAGGTTAGGCGCAAATTGAGGTTCTTAATTTCCAGAAGAATACTTTTGTTTCGGTTTTGATCGTAGGCTTTTTTTAACCCACGAACAATTTGTGCAATGGTCAAAAACCGATTGGTATAGGCCAATAAAATCAACGAAGTAGCTGAAAACAGCAAGGCGGGTGTTTCTATAGATAATGTCATAATGTGTTATTTTCGAACGGCATAAATCAATTCGTCAAGGAATTCGCCGTTTTTATAAATGTTTTTTTCTATTCGAGCTTCGAGCTTAAAGCCTGCTTTTTCCAACACTTTTTGGGAAGCTAAATTATTGCCATAAGGTCGTGCATAAATCCGAGTAATATCAAAATGCTGAAATCCGTAGCGAACCATCTGTTGAACGGCTGCTGTAACAATGCCTTTTCCCCAAAACGGTTCGCCCAAAAAATAGCCCAATTCCATGTTTTTGCACATTATATCACTCTGTGCATGCAAACCAATACTTCCAACAGCCTCACCATCTACATCAATAGCAAATATTGAAGTTGGATTTTGTGTTGCAACCATTGCAATAAAGGAGTGAGCATTTTCTATCGTATAAGGATGCGGAAAGGCATTGGTCAGGTATTTTGCTACATTGGGATTGTTGGCATATTTAGCTAAGTTTTCCGTATCTTCGAATGTCCAAGGCCTGAGTTTCATTTTATAATGTTAAAAAAATAATTTAGTGTAACGAAAGTAGGGTTTTTCAGTCAGATAAAAAAATAGCCTAATTCATGAAAAAACTAGCTTTATTGCTCTCTCTTTTATCCGTTGCGATAGTATCAGCTCAAGAAAAATTAAAAGATACGGTCGAGTTGAAAGAAGTGCAAATCAAAAAAGAACGTAAAGCAATAGAACAGAAAGCCGATCGAACCATTTTTGACTTCGCGTCGCAATCCCATCTCAATTCCGGAACCGTGTTGGAAGGAATAAAAAAGTTACCCGGTTTGATCGTCTCAGATGTAGCTGGAATGATGTACCAAGGCAAGCAATTGGATGTATACCTCGACGGAAGACCGCTCAATATCTCATCCAACGAATTGACCGCTTTTTTGGAAGGAATGCCCGCCAATAACATCGAAAGGGTAGAAGTAATTACACAACCCGGAGCTGAATTTCCAGCTACTTCGGGTGGCGCAATTATCAATATTATCACGAGCAAAAGTGCTAAAAAGTATATCAGTGCAACGTATTCCTCAGGAGCCAATTTTACTGCGTATGATAAACTGCGAAGTCGGTTCAATAATAGTATACTTCTCAGCGCTAAGAATAATTATTTCGGCTGGCAATTTAACGTAGGACAAAGCTACCGCGAAAGTGCGCTTTGGTCGAATGTTAGTAGAATAGATACTTCACCTATTACCAATCTTTCCGATACCGATGCCGACCGAATTACGCGTTTGTATTATGCCAAATCGGCTTTGACTTTCGATTTTAAAAAAGACCGTCTGTTGCTCAATTACGATATTTTTTACAATACTAACGACGCCTACACCTTAGCCAACGGTTTCGGATTTGTCTCGGATGATGCGAGTCAAACACAAATAGTGCGTCAAGAAGCGGTTGCAACTTACCAAAAACGTTTTGAAAACAGAGATAAAAAGCTCGATTTCCGTTTTAATTTTGCTCGTAATACTACTGATTTTGGCTTATCCAATCGAATTTTTAATACCAATGTATTGGACAATAATTCGCTACAAGATTATGTCAATTTCAAAATCGATTATTCGCAACCTATCAAAGTGCTTGATGAAGGCAAAATTAACTTGGGGACTTTAATCGATAACTTAGCATTTGAAACCCAAAGTTTTGGTACTACCAATTTGGATTACGACCGAAGAACAATGGCAGCTTACGCCGAATTTCAAACTACTCTCAAGAAATTCGATTTTATAGTAGGAACTCGTGCCGAAGATTACGCCATTACAGGAAATACAGATACAACAAACTTGATTCCGTTCAAGCAATTCCGTTTGTTTCCGAATGCTTCGATGCAATATAATTTTGGTTCGCAAATCTTTTTTAACGTCAATTACAACAAAAAAATCAGCTTACCAAGCACTTCATCTTTGAACCCAAATAATACCAATTACCAAAATCAGAATGTTGTTTTTTCAGGAAATCCGCAGTTACAGCCTACCATTTTTGACAATTTTGAAGCAAAGTTGAGTGCCTTTGACTACGCATTTATTAGTTACAATATGAGTTCCATTCACAATCAAGTAGTCAACCGAGTGCTGCTCAATGGAAATACGGTTTCCAACACTTCTGTCAATGTACCTGATTTGAAAATTCACAATTTTAACTTCGGAATGCCATTGCCTTACATGTTGTTTACTAAAGGTTTAAAAGAAACAATGAAGTTCGATTTCAATCCGGATAAGATTAATTTCTTGTACATTTACACGGGTTATCAATTGCAAGAAATTCCGGGATTGGAAACCAAAGGCTTTTGGACATTCAACTTTATGTCGCAATTGGTTTTGCCTAAAGACATCAAATTTATCACTGAGTTTAGCACCACTACAACAGGAGGGAATTACTACTATTTTATTTCCACATTACCTTTCAATAATAGTTTAGATTTCAACATTTCGCGCAAATTTTTGAAAGATCAACTTACGGTTTCGATTGATATTGACGATGTGCTTAACTCAAATAAACAAGGATTTACTTCAGCTGATACACCAATTTTATTAGAAAATAAATACGATACACGCCGATTTGGATTCAGCATCAATTATAAAATCCCCACCAAAAACAAATTGGCCAAGGAAGACCCTAATTTGTTGAATAAAGAGAAGAAAGAAGAGAACAATACCATTGGAAATTGATGCTTCTTTCACGATTTCATGCCTGCTAAATGTAAATAATAGAAACAGCAAAAGCCAAGGTTATCAATCAATAACCTTGGTTTTATTATTTTAATTTGTCTAAAAGACCTAACATTTTAACCTTTAGTAGTTCTGCGTGTTTGTTCGGTAATTCCTTGGAGTTGGTATTATTCAAGGAATTTAAAGCATCAATGATCAACTCGAGGTTGTATAGTTCTGCTTTTTTCTTGCCAATAGAACCGTATTTTGCTCTGTTTAACTGGTAGGTTTCAAGAAGTTCTTTCCATTTGTTGTCATCTTCTGCCTCTTTTACATTAAGAAATAAATCGGCCAATTTTATGCCACAAGCATCAGAAGTCATCCAATAATCCATATTTAATGATGCACTGTTGATGATTGTTTTTTTCTTATCAATCCACTCTTTCATTTCAGCTTTATCCTTTTCGATATTCTCAGTCGAATTAAAGTTTATTATACTTTTAAAAATTACATAATTGTTCAAAGGATAGGATTTTTCACCTGTATTATAAGCTTTGAGGTAATAATCACTGGCTTTAGCATAATTGTTAATTTTTTCTTTCTTATCGCAAACGTAAGCCAATCGTTTATACGCACTAGCAATTAAGCTATATCTTTCATCAGTAGCGCTGTTGTTACTCTTGTTTAATTTTTCTAATTCTTTAATGACAACAACTAAATCCGTTTGAGCTTTAGATGCTTCAATTCCAAGGTTACTATTAGGATTAGATTGCCTTAATTTGAATTGCTCATAAATATGGTAACATTCTGTATTGCAATGTCTTTCTAGTGAAGATACGCTAAATTTAGAGCTTTTAGAACTCTTTAATTCTTCAAATTTGTCAAATGCTTTTTTGTACATTCCAAGCTCATAATAGATGTTGGCTTCAGTTTCTATGATACGAGTACTTTCAATTTTTGCTTTCAATCGATTCGTTGTGATGGCCTCCAATTGAGTCAAAATCGTTTCCTCTTTCATATCTCTAACATCGAGTTTGTTTAACAAGTTGTATAAATCAATAAAAACCTCATCTTCAATGATATAGTCTTTTTCTGTACTATTTGAATTGGAACCTCTTTTTGCATGATTGACCAATTTGTAAAAAGGATCGCCATAACATTGATAAGCTCCCCAAGTATTATTGTTGGCTTTACTTTTTCTGTAAATTTCCTCACGAGCACTTCTTACCGCTTTTCCAAATGTTTCACCTTCAAACATTCTTTTGTAAAATTCGGTAGCAAAAATTTCAGCATCTTCATCATCAACTTGCCATCCTGCAGCAATTACAACTCTTACGCCTTTATCGATAAGTTCAGTTCCTATGTTGGCAGCGAGTTTAAATTGTTCTTGGGTTTCTCTTTCTTCATTCGCATCAATATAACCAATATGACAGCAATTGATAAAGACAAGTTCAGGTAAATTACTCATTTGACGAATGTGTGAAGGTGTAAGGAAAATATTGTTTCCTATTGCCATACCAGATTCACAGCCTTCTTCAGTGTTCAACACACCATGTCCAGCTAAATGCAGTATTTTATAGGAACTCGAAAATAATGTTTCTATAATTTGACTAGCGGTTGAATGTAGTAAGGGTAGGTGTTTGTAATTATTTTTTAGCATTAAGTTGGCAATCATTTTACCTTCTTTGGCAGCGCCACTGAGCTGGTTTATGAAATTATCCAATTGTGGGTCGGCAATTATAAGTGCTTTTTCTTCAACCAAACGATCCAATTTAGGTTGCGCATCTTTGGTTAGTAATTGGCGAATCATTCCACTTCCAATACAGAAAGGTTTGGTGTTTTTTGAATTATCAACCAGAATTTCCCAAGGATAATAGGCACTGTTTTTATCAATTTGCCAAATGATATTTCCTTTTCTTTTAAGCGTTTCTTTGAAACCATTAGGAATAAGAATCTCAAATAAAGTTACAGCTGTTTTTTCATTCCAGTTATTGTCAATAGAAATCTGATTAACAAAAGTATCTACTAAGGATGTGTTGGTGTATAAATCATTTTCTTCTACTCTGGCATCTCCAGTATTGAGGCTAAAATTAAGTCTCTTTGTTGGGCATTTGTCAGATTTCTTTTCCTCAGTTTTTACTGTAATTTGGCTCCACCATTCCTCAGAATTTTCAAGTGGAAGTTTCATTTTTGAACCAAATAGTTTTTTTATTTTGAATTCTTCAACCGCAATATTATAATAATCGTTATCATAGTCAATGATTTTTTTGATAGCAAAAAGTCCAGAAATAGCATTAGACTCATACAATTCAATAAATTCAATATGACTGATGTAACAATAATTTTCTTTTCTTAGATCGATACAGTTTTTATTGGCATTGTTTATTCCTTCAATAATAGCTTTTATTGATGATTCAATATTCAATCCGCCATAACCACTTGCAATCATTAGAGGTGATATTCCATAGCTTTTAATTTCTTTACTGTTGTTTGAAAGATTCAATAAGTGATTGGTAATACTGAGCTCAACACTTTGCGATAATAAATGAGGTGTTAATTTTCCTGGGCTTCCCAAGCCAATAATGATGGTGCCTTTAAAGAAATTTTGCTCTTCAATGATTTCGCATGTTCCTATATCGCCAGGGTAAATGCCTAATTGATGTTTGTGGGATAGCATTCCATTCACATTATAATCTATTGCTTTTTCAGCGTATAATATTCCGTCATTTTTAAAATGACCTGCCAATACTGGGAAAGAAGCATAGGATAAGTCACCATGACTTAATGATACCGTAATTGGATTTTGACTAACCGAGGATTCACCTTCACTATCCACTCCGAACAATGTGTTGTTAAGACCCGTTATTGAGTAATCAAAATCAGTATATTCAGGAGTTGAAGCTGCAATGACACCATCTCTGAAAACAGGTTTGGTTTGGCTCAATTTATTGGTGTTTCCAAATGCTAAAATTTCTTCTATAGCGCTAAAAAGCTTCGAATCATTGGCTAATTCACCGTGAGTAGTTTGCGAATAATACACATGGTTTAAGGCGATTAGAGGTTTTGGAATTCCTGATTCCCATGTCACACTTTGATCACCTTCTTTTGTATATTCAAATTCTAATTTTCCATCCTTAATGAAATGTCTGAAAGGGGTTTTTTTGTCTTGTCCAGCAATGTAGTATACATTTGAGTAATCGATATCTCCTTTTAAAGTACTTAGTATTTTATCTCGGTAATTTTTGAACTGTTCTAAAAGAGTTGCACTTGGAATTGGCCAAGTAGTATCTTCAAAGGCACTTCTCATTTTATTCCAAACAGCAATGTTGGCGTAGTCGTCCTCTTTTGATGTAGTAAATGGAAGCAATGCAAGTATGCCAGATAGTTGTGAGAAAATAGCAACCAGTTCTTTTTTAGAATGATGAATATCAAGAAAGCTCAGTTTTTTTATGATGCCATCCAATCCGAACAAAACTGTTAAAATACGATGTGAACCCAATAAAGGCGAACCTAGAAAGAGTAATTTAAAACCTTCCGACTTGTTTAATGTTTCCCAGGTTCTGGGATGATATACCATAAAATCTCTCACTAAAACGCCACCCATCGAATGTCCTACAATTTTGATCGGTTGTTTAAATTTTAGTAATTCTTGAATTTTTTTATCTAAATCTGCAGCCAGAAGATGCATTGGTTTTCTCCAATCAAATGGGAAAATAACCACATCATAGCTGTATTGTAGTTGTTTGTTTATTTTTTCATACGAACTTCTGATAACAGAATTTGCAGTAGCATTTGGTTGTGTTCCCATTTGCGTTAAATTACCGCCAACAATTCCCCAATAGTTAAGCCATAATTTGTTTTTTGAGGAATAAATATTCGAACCCATTATACCAGGCAATAAAATAACAATTGGTCTTTTCCCTGAAACAGCTGGGTTTTCAGATGGATGTAATTCTCCACCATCAACACCTAAAACGCCTCTGTCAGAAGCAGGGATTTTTTGTTGTTCTACTTTTTTATAACCTGGAATTGTTTGGCCAACTGAGGTTTTTAGCGCATTTAAAATGGCATCCTGCGTTTTTTTATTATCAAAATAATGCACATGATCAACGGTCGTTCCTTCATCAAAAAAATATTGGATTTCATCTTTGCGAGGCGCACCCAAATACATTGAGTCAGTATTTACTACTAAGTCATTGCGACGTAAGTAGAAGAGTTTTCCCAATATAACCAATAACCCATGGAAATTAATGCTCACTTTACCGTTTCCTGAAATCACCATCAAGGAATTACCTTCTATAAATTTCTTTTCGTAATTGTAATTCAATACTTTGATAAATGGCGATTCTGGATTCATAGCTTCTAATCCAGGAAGTACTTTTGTATTGTCTTTTTGTTTTAATATGGAACCTATTAAGTCATGAGTTAACGTAGCAATAATACTAGTTTTCTTTCCCATTAAATTAAAGAAAACATTCAAAATATGATCCATTCGGTCTGATGCCAATATAGTTCCTGCTGAAGGAGAAGCCACGCGAATAAATTTCTCAACTTTTATTTTTTTTGTTTTAAAAAGTGCATCTAGTTTGGCTATGTGCTTACTATCCTCTGTTCTTCCTTCTTTGACTAGTAAATTCGTTTGCTCTTTTTTGAATCCTTTTGCTTCAGTTGAATTATTGTCGGCATACATTGATAAAATATCGCCTACTAAACCACCTCTTGAATGGCTGATAATGTGTAAAGTACAATTATCTGGTAAAGCAGTTGCTAAGTCTACTGCATTTTTTAATGGTGATTCGGTTAAAGTTCGATGTTGAAAAGCTAAAACATTATCATTGTATAAAGCATTAATTTTTTTATAAGTTTCATTTTTCTTCAAACCCTCAAATGCTCCTAAGGTATCCGAATTTGTACCGTGAATAAAAAGAAGATAGGTTTTTGGAGCATTTTCTTTACCTTTATTAAACTTGATTAAATTAAAGTTAGCATCTACTTTATTCAATCCTTCTGTACTTTTGCCTTCTGCATTGGTGAGATGTGAGTCTTCCAATTTTCGAGCAATGGTTTCAACTAATAAATCTTCAGCAGGTTTAGTGAAAACATGAATTAGTTTTAAAACAATACTTGTCAGCGCATTTCTATTTTGGTTATCACTTTCTATTGAAAGCGATAAATCATACGTATCATCTGATCCACTCCGTTTGCTTTTTTTGGAATTGGCAAATAAATCCTCCATGGTGTCTGCATCGGCAAACCATGAAGTTTCATCGTCATAAACAAATTGATAGAAATGATCTTTTTCGCTACTGTCAATGATTCCACTTAATGAAGCATCTCTACTTGAAGTACCAATGACAAACGTTTTTTTTAAGTTCTCAGCATCATTTTCAGTTCGTTCCAGTATCTCTTTTACGGGAAACTTGTATTTTTTATTTTCCATGATTATTTGTTTAAGACAAAAACTAATTCCAAAGTTAAATTATTAAAATCATTTTGTCTATAGGGAAAACACCCTTTTTTAATAAAAAAAACCTGTAATTTCTTACAGGTTTGTTGCTTTTTAGGAAAAACGAAACTATTTGTTCAGTATTATTACAATCTTATTAAAATCGGCAGCAGCATTGATTACAGCTTTGTATTCATCAAATTTTTCCAAAGGATAATTCATGATTTTATAATATTCCGTGTTTTCAACATTGATTTCATTTTTTGTAGTATTGTAACTGCTTACAAAAACTGCTTCGTCTTTTCCGTTGATAGTGGTTTTGAAATTTAAGTTGAATTTATCTAAATTTTTAACCGTTGTTCCCTCAGGCAACAGAATTTTTATTTTGCGTAAATAGGAGTGAGGATAATCAATTTCGACAGGTAAAGTACGTTTGTTTTCTTGGTAAAATTCCATTTGTGGACCGATAATTTTTCCAACAGAAAATAAATAATTGTCGCCTGCTTTTTGAACCAAATCTTTGCCTTCGTATTCTAAATTGAGTACAAACGGTTTTTTCCCCACATAATCCAAGCCATCATTTTCAGCTGTAATTGACTTAAATTCTTTTTGTTCGGTATAATTTTCGGCAATTTCTTTCAAAATATCTTTGTATTGCTTTGGATCAGAAAAGTCTTTTATAGGTTGAAAATTAATTCCTGAATAGCCACCAAAAGCCATTTTACTTTTAATGGTAGGATTTTGTAAATCTTGGGTAAAGTCAACGGTAATTTCCATTACATCATGTGTTATTTCAGTACCCGGAATTTGAATGAATTGACACTCACCTGTTCCCATCGTAATGCCACCAATGTCTTTGGGTTTGATGAATAATCCGTTTTGATTTGCTAAATGATTCGGAATCAATGGTGTTCTGAACTCAATTTCGGTTGGACATAAATATTGTTCAATCGCAGGAAAGTAAAAAAGAATTTCACTCAAACTCTCATAACTTTCAAATTCAGCATCAAATATATCTTTGTAGCGGTTGGAAGTAAAAACAGTATTGGTTTCGATTTTAAAATGCTTAAAAACAGCTAAATACAGCTTTAAAATATCCGATTGATTGGCTTGTTTTGCTTTGATTACATCAGCCAAATTTTCCTTTGAATCAAAATAGCGATTGTAGGGAATGGTTTTTTTGATTTTGTTTTCAATGTTCCAAATTTGTTCCTGTGTGTCATTTGATTTCGGAATGGAAGCACAAAATTCATCGATTGCTTTTTGTGATTTTTTATCCAATTCTTCATTAAAACGCTCGTAAATTGTGGTAGCAAATTTTTTGTAATTGTAAATGTTTTTAGCGCCGTTGTTAAAGTTTTCGTAGAGTTTGTATCGGAACATTTTTAGATTCGCATTCCAGTTCGCATATTTTTCATCGTCATGAAGCGCCTGAATTTCCTTTTCAGAAAGCGAAAGGACTTCTTTGTTTTCATAGCGTTTTATGTCAATTGTTGGCTCACTTAATCCGTTGTACGATTTAGATTTGAATTTGACAAAATTGGGATAGATCAATTCAAAGTTGGCATTTAAAATTGGGTATTCATCTTGCATTTTGATGGTTTTTCCGTCGAGTTCAGGAAATTCTTTAAGCACATATAACTTTTCAATAATGGCGCCTTTCTCCATTCCGGTAACGGCAAAATAATTGAATTTTATCCCTTTTTCTTCATCCACTTCTTCTTTAATGTCGTTTTTGTCTAAAGAAATAATTTTACCATTGCTCAATATCACACGAGCTTTGGTTTCGATAACGCTTTCATTTGTGTTGAACGGAATGTAAATACGATTGTTTCGCTCAATAGCATCGTCAGAATTGATATAAATTTTTTCGTGAAACAAATAATATTGAAAAACATCTTTGCCGTCGGATGCAATTTCAATTTTTACATTTCGATTTAAGATGACTTCAACTTCATTTTTGTATTTATCAGGTATTTCAGCGGTCGAAACTTTTTCGTCCCAATCGTAATTTTTAAAAGTATATTCTTGCGCATTACTAAAGTTGCAAATGGCTATAAAAGCAAAAGCTAAAAGGGATTTAAAAGCGTAATTTTTCATTATTTCTGGGTAATTATTATAGTTTCACCGTAATTGGTTTTAATTTTTTTGATGGTTTCATTCCACAATTCAAAATCGGTTTTTTCAAGCAACATTTTCTTTTGAGAAATTTGAGCAGTATAGGTTATTTTATTTTCTTTTACTTGGTATTTAAAATTCGCAGCTATCAATTCATTATCAATAGCAAAGTCTTTTGGAAGGAATTTTACACTGTAATTTTGCGGAATTTCAAGCTCATACGTTCCCAAACTTGCCGTCAAAAATTCGAGTTCAAATTTTGAAATTCGATCTTTTTCAATAACTAACTGTTCCATTTGCGTATCAAGATTCATATTGATGTAAATGTCTTTATCAATTTTAATCAAATAATTATCAAGGTCAAATTGATAGTCAATTTGGTAAGGCAAGTCGCGATCTTTGATGTTCTCTTCGGTAAAATTTAGTAACTTGAATTTATTATTCCCTTTAATGACAATCGATTTAATCATTTCAAAACGCTTTTTATTGGCCGAATCACCCAATTGTGAGAGTAGATTACTTCGGTTATAACCATTAAAAATTATATTGCCTGAACCAACAATTTTTTCGTTTTCTATTTTCAGTTTTACATTGTCTGTAACCAAATTATTTTCTGGAGTAACAATAGGAACTTTTACAATTTTATACGAATCGTTTTCGTACACCAAGGCTTCTTTTCCTTGAATAAAACCCGTCGGTATTCCATAGCGCGTTTCCTTATCTGTTGCGTCTAAAAAGATATATTCACTTCCTTTTTTGTAGGTTGCAATCATGTGATTGTCAACTCCAGGTGTTGCATTTTCGCTGTATGAATACGGAATTTCACGTGTTCCAATCCAAGTGATAAATACGTTTTGAATGCCAGCGTATTTTGCCATTGCAGTAATAATGCTAGCCATATCTTTGCAATCACCAAATTTTCGACTACAAACTATGCTTCCTTCTCGAGGCATAAAACCTTCGTAGCCGTTTTCAAAAGCCACATATTTTATATTGTCTTTTACCCAATAAAAAATATTTTTCACCTTTTCTTCTTCAGTTTTAGCACCTGAAATTACTTGTAATGTTATGTTTTTTAATTCTTTATCTTCGTTTTTATTCAAGTCTTTGACAAATTCTTGGTAATACTTAAATAGTTTTCCAACGTCTTCTAAACCCTCAGTTTTTTGGTTGTCAATGGTAAAATCTTTCACATAAATGTCAACATGTGGCACTAAATGTAAGATTCCGGGCGAATTGGCTTCGTACTTTAAAGGTTTAATGTCTTTGAGTGTCCAGCGGTAAATGTAGCGTCCTTTTTTTTCTGTTTTAGAAAACTCAATCGCCTGGTTGGGATCGTTGAATATTTTGTAGCCTATGTTGATTTCTTTGTCGGTTTTGATTTCTAACGTCGAGTTTAAAATAGGGAATGAGTTGCCAAAAAGAAATTTATGAATCAAATGGTAATCAATGTATTCACGTTTGTATTTGAATACTTTTTTGGCACCAGCTTCCAAATTGGTAAAAATGAGTTGACGTTCTTTGACTCCGTTGTAAAAAATAGCGTCGTCACGCGACTCCTTTTCATTCGTTTGCGTCACTTTGATTCGTTTGTTATTGAGCACAGTTTCTGCCTCAAAATCAATCAGTTTCACTAATTCAGAATACGTAAAACTTTCCGAATTGTTGTTGATACCATTGTCGGTCAAAATCATCGATTCGTAGAAACTATCTTCAATGACGTTGAGTTTTTTGTCTTCTAAAAAAAGATCATAACTTGTGTTGTCATTCAAAATAAGTTCATTGTAATCGGGATATAAATTTTTATAATCCTGTAGTGTTTTTTGAGAAAAAGAAGTAAAATGAGCGAGAAAGAAACCAATAAACAAGGTTGTTTTCGTCAATTTGAATCGCTGGTTTACAATCATAGCAATAGTTAGGTGTTGATTTCTAAATCTTTAATATACGTTTCATGTTCGAAGAAGAAATATTCAAAAGCCGTCATTTTCTCGTTGAAAAAGTCAAACACTTCAGGCCAAGTTTTCGGATTATTGATGCTGATTCCGAGTTTTTCAACCCAAATTCTACTGATTAACTTTCCGTTTTCCAGATAAAAATTGCGTTCAAAAATGGCATCTGGCAAATGGTCTTCCAGTAATAATGTTTTCAGCGATTCAATTTTTTCGTAATAAATAGTTCGCTTTTCATCTTCTTTATTCTCAATATCTAACAAAACCTGTGCCTTTTTGTTATCGACATAAAATTTAAACGAAACGTCTTTTATTTTAGTATCGTACAAAATCCATTTTCGAGGATATGCTTCGGCAAAGGCAATCCAAAACTCTTTTTTTATTCGTTGGCTTTCTTCCTTACTGTACATTAAAAATCTGAAATTATATTTTTTTTGTAAATTTAGAAAATTAATTCCACTGCCATGAATCATTCTGATTTTATAATTGCAATTCAACAACTGGAGCATTTTGACTTGCCAGCGTTGCAATCGCACAAAAAAATGGCACCGTTGGAACGAATAAAAATACTTGAAGAAGCTGATTTCAATCGCCCAAACGCCCGAAATGCTGCAGTGATGATGTTGTTTTATCCCAAAAATGGTAAAACGCATTTTACTTTAATCAAACGCAATAGTTATCCTGGTGTTCATTCGTCGCAAATAGCATTTCCAGGTGGAAAAGTAGAAGAGGAAGATGAAAATTTGATGCAAACTGCGTTGCGCGAAACCCACGAAGAAATTGGCGTACATCCCAATTTAATTCAGGTTGTTCGTAGTTTTACAACTGTTTATATTCCACCAAGTAATTTTTTGGTACATCCTTTTTTGGGATTTTCAGAGCACGAAATTCAGTTTGTGTTGCAAGAAGAGGAAGTCGCAGGAATTATAGAAACACCTTTAGCTATTTTGCTGGACGACACTATTATAACCCATAAAACTATAGAAACTTCCTATTCAAAATCGATTGATATTCCCGCATTTCAAATCTACGAGCATACAGTTTGGGGCGCAACAGCTATGATGCTCAGTGAGTTAAAAGATATGTTGAAAATGGTTTTATAAATCATTACTTTTTGTAAGTTTGCATGCTAAAAATTGGAAAAATTATGGGTTTATTCAAGAGAAATCCTTTTGGTCATATCCTTTTTATCAAAAAATGGTTGATTCGTATTTTGGGTGTCATTACGCACCGACGTTACCGCGGATTCAACGAATTGCAAATTGACGGTTCTGAAATTATCCGAACATTGCCCGATAAGAATGTACTTTTTATTTCCAATCACCAAACCTATTTTGCCGATGTAGTGGCAATGTTTCACGTATTCAACGCTAGTCTTTCTGGTAGAGAAGACAGCATCAAAAACGTAGGTTATTTGTGGCAACCCAAAATGAATATGTATTATGTTGCGGCAAGTGAGACAATGAAAGCAGGTTTGTTACCTCGAATTTTAGCTTATGTAGGAGCAATTACTGTAGAGAGAACTTGGCGCGCTGGCGGAAAAGATGTGACAGAAAAGCGAGAAGTAAACCCGAATGATACCGAAAATATAAAAATGGCTTTGGCTGATGGTTGGGTAATTACGTTCCCGCAAGGAACAACTAAATCGTTCAAACCTGTTCGTAAGGGAACGGCGCACATCATTAAGCAACACAAACCTATTGTTGTTCCGATTGTAATTGATGGTTTCCGACGTTCGTTTGACAAAAAAGGATTGCGTTTGAAAAAGAAAAATATCCTGCAATCGTTCATCATCAAAGAACCGCTTGAAATTGATTATGAAAACGACACGATTGAACAAATTGTAGAGAAAGTAGAATATGCCATTGAGCAACATCCGTCGTTTTTAAAGGTAATTCCAGCTGAAGAAATTGAAGAGCAAGAGCGCCTCAATCGAACTCGACAATGGGAATATTAATGTACGGGTTCTACAGTAAAACCATTTTTTCTTAGTAAATTAATTACACCTTTTTCGCCTCCCAAATGTGCTGCTCCAACTCCAAAAAAAGTAGCTTTTTCATTGGCAATTTTACTCATTCTTGCGATCCAATTTTGGTTACGAGAGTTTAGTAATTCATCTTCAAATTGCGAAGTCAGTACATTTTCAGATTGCTGAGTAAAAGCATATAAGGCTTCAATATCTTCAGTTTTATAGAGTTTTAGCATATCATCTAACTCCTTTTTGTCACGAGTCAAATCACTTTTTGCCGTTTTAACCAATTCGTTCATTTGATCTTGGTACGGAATGGCGTCAAAAACATTGAGTTGTTCGGTTACTGTTTCCAAACCAATGGTTTCTTCCTTTTGCTCTTTGGCTATTTTCATCAATTCGCCTTCCACCGATTGCATTTCGCAAGAAATCATTTTTGGATATAACATAGCGCTTACCATAAACGGTTTTAAAGTATTGAGCATTTTGGCCGAAAAGCCTAAATTCTTGGTTAAAAAAGCATCTACAATTTCAAAATCTTCCTTACTAGAAAGCGATTGCATGGTAACGCCGTTTTTCATCATCATTCCGCCCATCATTTCAGTTTGCATATTGGTGTCGTCCATATCCAACTCCAAACACAATTGATTGGTTTTATCGAGTGCTTTTTTTACTTTTTCTGGTAAGGTTGCATCACAAGTAATATGAATCGTTCCGAACAAATAGGAAGGTTGTGATAAACCATTTCCTGAAATTTTCCACAACAGTGATTTTTCATTTGTTTGCGCTGATGAAATCCCAAATATGAATCCTAAAACCAATACGAATAGCTTTTTCATTACAAATCTATTTTTTTAAGTTCGTTGTAATTTTTGAATAATTTTCGCAATAATGTACCATAAACCAAACGATAAAATAGCCAAAATACACCTACAAAACCAGCTATAAATAAGCATAATATTAAAATAGTGATGACTAATGCTTTGGTATTGTGCATAATTAATTCTGTTTTAGGATTGATACTAAAAGCTAAAATTGAACCAGCAATACTGCTCAAAATTATCATTCCCAAATTATACCATACATAATATTTGACTGTTTTTCGGGTTTTTAAAATGTCTTTCATCAATTGTTTGGTCGAATTAGTAGCCGAAATATTTCGGTAGTTAATGTAAAAAAAGTAAATAAACACAACAATTACTACACAGTTAAAAATGGTTAAATAACTAAAATACTCGATCAAATATTCAGAGTGAATTTTACGCAAATAATCGTCAGCATTAAAAGCAAGATTGATTATGGTAGTAATGGCAAATTCAATCATACTAATAATCAATATCCATTTCACTATCGACGACGATTTTTTGTGGATCATTTTGTAAATGTCCACTTCAGTAATTTGCTGGAAAGAGCTTTCGCTTTTTTTCCAGTCTTTTTTCAATAAATCCAATTCCTCAATCATAATAGCTTACGGATTTAATATTTTTTTTAATTTTCCTTTAATACGGTTCATTTTTACTCGGGCATTCACCTCAGAAATACCCAAAGTTTCAGCAATTTCAGTGTAATCTTTGTCTTCTAAATACATAAAAATTAAGGCTTTTTCAATGTCATTTAACTGATGAACTGCTTGGTATAAAAGTTTGATTTGTTCCTCTTCTTCAGAGTTATAATCTTCTTGCGAGATAAAATAGCTCTTGTTTTCGTAATCCACTGTCGAAATGCTGCGTGTGCTTTTTCGGTACAGAGTAATCGCCGTATTCAGGGCGACACGATACGCCCAAGTGGAGAATTTAGAATCACCTCGAAACTTCGGAAAGGCTTTCCACAACTGAATGGTAATTTCTTGAAACAAATCTTTGTGTGCATCTTCACCCGACGTATACAGTCGGCAAATCTTATGGATAATGTTCTGATTATCCTTAAGTTGCTTTACAAACGATTGTTCTAAACTCTCACTCATACTTACGTTAGTAAACCATAGCTGGTTTTTGTTACAAGT
Source organism: uncultured Flavobacterium sp. (assembly GCA_964414655.1). Taxonomy (GTDB): domain Bacteria; phylum Bacteroidota; class Bacteroidia; order Flavobacteriales; family Flavobacteriaceae; genus Flavobacterium. The sequence goes on from CAYPXI010000001.1 coordinate 210,993, forward strand.
TTAGTTATTTTTTTGAAGCGAATAGTTTGGGCTTCTTTGTAATCCATTTTCCCGCTTTCCGTTACAATTCCGCTAAAGCTACATTTTCTCTACAATCGGGGCTAGAATGTCGGCTTTAGGAACAAAAAAATCAGGAATTAGCACTAAATTTTGTAAACTTCACATGCTATCGAGTTTAAATATCTTCGTAACTTTGCACCACAATCTTAAGTAACTCAGTTTCTCAGTCACTCAGCAACTCAAATAACATGAATATCCCTCAATCATCCAACCCTCGCGTAGTCATTATTGGTGGTGGATTCGCAGGTCTGGCCTTAGCCAAAAAGCTCAAAAATAAAAGTCTACAAGTCGTTTTACTCGACAAACACAATTACCATACTTTTCAACCTTTATTGTATCAAGTAGCAACAGGCGGATTGGAAGCAGGTTCAATTGCATACCCAATTCGTAAAGTAATTCAAGAATACAACGATTTTTATTTCCGTTTAACTTCTGTAAAAGAAATCGATACACAAAACCAAAAAATCATCTCCGAAATTGGCGATTTGCATTACGATTATTTGGTCATTGCAACGGGTTCTAAAACCAATTATTTTGGTAATAAAGAAATCGAGCGTAACTCGATGTCGATGAAAACCATTCCGCAATCGCTCAATATTCGTAGTCTAATTTTAGAAAATTTTGAACAAGCGGTTTTAACCAAAGACGAAGCCGATAAAAACGCTCTAATTAATTTTGTATTAGTTGGCGCCGGACCAACAGGCGTAGAGTTAGCGGGCGCTTTGGCCGAAATGAAACGTGCCATTCTTCAAAAAGATTACCCTGATTTGGACATCTCCAAAATGGAAATCAATTTGGTGCAAAGTGGCGACCGCGTACTGAATACGATGAGCGAAAAATCATCAGCAGCAGCCGAAAAATTCTTGGTTGATTTAGGCGTAAAGGTCTGGAAAAACGTGCGTGTAACCAATTACGACGGACGAACTATTACCACCAATTCCGATTTAACTTTTGAAACGGCAACCGTAATTTGGACAGCTGGTGTACAAGGCGCAGCTATTCATGGTCTAGATGCTAAATCTTTAGTGGAACGTGTCGAACGTATTCGCGTCAATCCATTCAATCAAGTAGTTGGTTACGAAAATATTTTTGCCATTGGCGATATTGCTTCAATGGAAAGCGAAAAGTATCCGCAAGGTCACCCGATGATGGCGCAACCGGCAATGCAGCAAGGCAATTTATTGGCCGAAAACTTAGTAAAACTGATTGCCAAAAAACCAATGAAACCTTTCGAATACAACGACAAAGGTTCGATGGCAACCATTGGTCGAAATTTAGCCGTAGTAGATTTACCCAAATACCATTTCAACGGATTCTTTGCTTGGTTTGTATGGATGTTTGTGCATCTGTTTTCGCTCATTGGATTTAAAAATAAAGCGGTTGTTTTCTTAAATTGGGTTTACAATTACATTCGTTTTGACCGCGAAGGACGATTGATTGTTCGACCTTACAAAAAAAGAAGTTTTGTTACTTTTACGAGTGATGAGGTTTAGTTTTTAGTGTTCAGTACTCAATAGTCAGTGTTCATTATTTAGTATTTTTAGTAGCAGAAGTCTTGAATTTTAATTGACAGTTGTCCCGCTTTTCGCTGCAATTTTTTTATTGCTTGTCAACTTGAGCGCAGTCGAAGAGCTTTTTTTAAGCAATAAAAAAGATTTCCACTACAATCGGGGCTAGTTTAGACGTTGTTTATTTCTAAAGAAGTCTAAAAAAAGTGTTCAGTTTTCAGAAAGCAGAATTCAGAATAAAGTAATGAATAAAATCTGCGAAAATTTTTTAAATCTGTGTCATCCGCGTTCCAAAATTAACAGAATTAAAAGTAAAAAACTTCGTGAACTTTGCGAAAAACCTTGCTACTTTGCGGTTCAATCAAAATGCTCTATCTCTATAATAATTCACCAACAAATCCACATACTTACTGTAGCTTTCCAAGCCATCTTTTTGCTGATTCATCTTTAAAAATTGGTCGTAAAAAGCATGAAAACCTTTGTCAATAAAAGTGTCATATTGTTTCCAAAAAGCATCGCTTTCGTCATAATTGGCTATAATTCCTGGGTTGATTTGTTTTTTTAAAAGTTCAAATTGGGCTTCGTTTTTCATTCCAATATTGTTCATGCAATAGCGTAAAGCATTGGAGTAAGCCGAATATTGAAAGTACAAATCGTCGTTTTTAATACTGGCCAAAAAACCAATAAAATTGCATTCACTTTCACTTCCATAACCAATTTGGTGCGCCATTTCGTGGCAAATTACGTTCGGAAAACCGTACATAGGTAACTTATCATTAACTTGTGCTTCGTTGGTAAACGGATTCAAATAGCCGCCAAATCCCATATACGTTAAGGGTAAACTCAACAACGATTTTTTTTGACTCGGAATTTCATATTCAAAAAAAGAATATTCTTTGGACAAATGATTGTAACCATTTTGAGTCATTTCAAAAATGGTTGCTTGCGAATAAGGAACGATTATTTTAGTGTTTTTGTTTTTCGTAATTTGAAATTGAACTTCGTTGGTTTTCACAATTAATTTTTGAGTAAAAGCAATCAAATCAGCTTCAGTATATTCTCGTTGAATATTCATCTTTTCAAATAATGGAACGCGGTAGTAATTCAGCGCCCACAAAAAATGAAATAAAAAATAAATTATCGAAAGAACACTCAACGCTTTCAAAACCTGATCTTTCCAGTTATTTCGCCATAATTTTCGGGATTTCCATAAACGAATGAGCAAATATAAAATCACAATTCCGTACAAAACATCGCCCACCGAAAACGGAATTCGTCCCAAAAGCGTTCGTGCTATTTTGGAAATCAATACATACAAACCATTGCTGTAAAAGCGTTCTACTATTTGTGGGAAAAAGGCAATCACTTTCAGTAACACTATCTGAAGCAATAAAAATAACGGTAAAATGTATTTTCTTTTCACTACACAATTTAAAACGTAAATATAATCACAAAGCAATTAAACTTTGTAACTTTGTGTTCGAGAAAAATTAATAATACAATTTCGCAAAATTTCAGCAATGAATATGATTTGTGAGATTTGTGTAAAACTAAAAATATGAGCCAAGAAATTAGAAACCTTGAACCCAAAGTGCTTTGGAACAAATTTGCCGATTTGAATGCGGTGCCTCGTCCGTCTAAAAAAGAAGAACGCGTCATCGAATTCATGAAAAACTTCGGTAACAGTTTAGGATTGGAAACGTTCGAAGACGAAATTCGTAACGTTATCATCCGCAAACCCGCAACTCCAGGAATGGAAAACCGCAAAACCATTGTGCTGCAAGGCCATTTGGATATGGTGCACCAAAAAAATAACGATACCAATTTTGATTTCCTTACGCAAGGAATTGATATGTATGTGGATGGCGATTGGGTTCGTGCTCGAGGAACAACTCTTGGTGCTGATAACGGACTTGGAGTAGCCGCAATTATGGCGGTTTTGGAAAGCAAAGATATTCCGCATCCGGCAATTGATGCTTTGTTTACTATTGATGAAGAAACTGGAATGACAGGTGCTTTGAACTTAAAAGGCGGAATCCTAAAAGGCGAAATTCTATTAAATTTAGATACTGAGGAAGACGACGAAATTGACATTGGTTGTGCAGGTGGTGTTGATGTTACAGCTACTAGAAGTTACAATCAAGAAGATGTTCCAGAAGGTTCAGTTGGTTATACAATCACTGTTAAAGGCTTAAACGGCGGACATTCAGGAATGGACATTCACAAAGGTTTGGGCAATGCCAATAAAATCATGAATCGTTTATTGTTTGATGGTTTTGAGAATTTCGGACTTCAAATCAGCGAAATTTCAGGTGGAAGTTTGCGCAATGCAATTCCGCGTGAAAGTGTGGCCAAAGTGATTGTAGCTGGAATGTACGACGAAGCGTTTGTGTTTGATATGCAAGAAGTGATCAATGATATTAAATTTGAATTTAAAACGACAGAACCCAATTTGACCATCGAAATTGTAAAATCGGATTTGCCTTCTAAGGTAATGGATTTGGGCGTTCAAGAAGGTTTGTTGCGCTCGATTTACGCTGCTCACAATGGCGTTTATAGAATGTCTGCTGATATGGCTGATTTGGTGGAAACTTCCAATAATATCGCTAGAGTAGTGGTGAAAGATGGCGAAATATCCATTCAAAATTTAACGCGTTCATCGGTAGAAAGTTCAAAATTTGATTTAGCCAATGCTTTACGTTCGGCTTACGAATTATTTGGTTGTGAAGTAGAATTTGGAGGAAGTTATCCAGGTTGGACGCCTAATGTGAAATCTGAAATATTGGATTTGTTAGTCAAAATATACGAAAAACAAAACAATTCAAAACCCAATGTGGTAGCTTGTCACGCTGGTTTAGAGTGTGGAATTCTAGGAACAAATTACCCAGGAATGGACATGATTTCGTTCGGACCAACCATCCACGGAGCGCATAGTCCTGATGAACGCGCGAGTATTTCATCGTCACAAAAATTCTGGAAGTTTTTCTTAGAGATTTTGGCGAATATTCCGGAGAGAAGTTAGAATTTAGAAAAGAGAGAATAGAATATAGAAAAACCTCGTTTAGCAATAAGCGAGGTTTTTAAATTGAATCTTTTGTGCCTTTTGTGTTTAAAATTTTAACTACCTGCTATTGGGCTCCCAAAAACACCAACAGCGAGTTCAACCCAAAGCAACAAAAGTAAAATGATGATGATTCCCAAAATTAGGATTCTATTCTTTATGCTTTTTACTTTTTGCAACACGAATTCAATAGCCAAACCTGTTCCTAAAAGGAGTATACCAGCAGCAATAAAATCAAACAAAGACCAATTGACTTCGGCTGTAAATTGCATCGAAACTACTGGAATTATTAACACTATCAATATAATCAACAAAATAACGTAAAACCTTTTCGTTAGTGTAAACATCTTTATTAATTTTTGAAATGTAAAGTTAACTAAAAAAGACTCTTACGTAACATAAGAGCTTTTTGCAAACAAAATGGATGAAATAATTATTTCCTTAAACAAAAAGTAAAATCAGCAACGGCACAATTAATCCGGCTAAAGCCAATTTCCAACCGCGCTTTTTGAATGTGAATTTTCCTGCTGGAATCATTATGGCACCAGTGATGGCAATTGTGATTAATGATAAGCCAAAAATATCACTATAGTAAATCCACCAATTGGAAGTGTTTTTGTGCAACTTCATGGTTTGACTGATGATTGGTGTTTTGGTAAAGGTGACGATTTCGCCTTTGCCTGTTTTCAAATCAATTTCAACATCGTTTTTTTCGAACGAAATTTTTAACTCGTCGTCTTTCACTTTGTGACGGCGAATTTTGTCATCGACACCTAATTTTGTACCTAATTCTTCCGCAAATTTTTCGGTAATTTCAATGTCTTTCGGGATGCTAACTGTAATGGCTTTGGTTTGAACGGTATACTTCTCAGGATGCCAATGTTCGCGGTGGTTCATTAATATTCCTGAAAAGGCAAATGAAATAATCAATCCAATATAGAAATAGCCTAAGTCGCGGTGTAAGTTTCTGATTTTTAAATGGTTCATAGTTTAAAATTTGTATTTGATAATTGCGGTAACTTGTCTGGGAGCAATCGGATTCACACTGTAATTTTCATGTACAGTGTAATTCAACTCGTTGGTAATATTAGATAATCTTGCCAAGATAGAATAATTTTTCCATTCATATCCTGCTGAAAAATCAACTGTTGTGTAATCACTCAACGGAACTACTCTGTCGCGAATAGTTAGTATTCCAGCCGGATTGATTTGGTAATCGTTGTTCCAGCCGCCTAATCGTCTTCCCATATAGTGAACCATAGCACCAATATTTAATCCTTTTACAAATTGTGAAAACTTGTAATAAGTACTGAAATTTCCAGTACAATATGGAGTTCGAGTTAATCGATCACCTTCAATAAATCCGCCATTGGTTACCGAAGTTTTGGTAAAACGCATATCATTGTAACTATAACCCGCCATCATGGTTAATCCTTTTACTGGATTGGCGGTTAAGTCAATTTCCAAACCTTTACTTGTAGTTTCGCCATTCAAAACTTTCACATTAGGGTCAATATTCAGACTGCCGTCAGCTTTAAATTGTGAGGTTTGTGCTAAGTTGTCGTTTACAATATGGTAAGCCGTAATTCCAGCAGAAAGTCGTTGGTTGACTAATTCTTTTTTAATTCCAGCTTCGTACTGTGTTATTATAGAAGGTTCAATTGGTTGTAAATCAACTGTTGTTCCTGAGTTGGGCGTGAAAGAGTTGGAATAACTCGCAAAAAAAGAAGTATTTTCATCAGGTTGAAATACCAATCCTACTTTGGGCGAAAATGCTTTGTCAATTCGCTTTGGTTCTTCTTTTGTTGTTGCTGCTAAATAGTCATTGGTAGTGATTTCAGTTTGTTGCCATGACCAACGCAATCCGAGTAAAATTTTGAAGTATTTTGGAAATGAAATCAAATCTTGCGCATAAGCTCCGAAGCGATTGGTTTTGGTTTCTACTAATCGTGTGGTTTGTAACTCTGGAATGATTCCTGAACCTTGATTAAAATTGCCAAAATCATAGACATTCCCTTTGCCATAAATACCAGAAGAAAATGTAAATGCTTCTGTAAACGAATTTTCCCAATCAGCACCAGTAAATAGTTGGTGTTTTATTGAAAATGTTTGAAATGTTCCCGATACACTAATTTGGTCTGCAAGAATACGTTCGGTGTTTTTGGCTTGACCGAGAGGACGCTCCCAATAACCAGTAGCTGTTGGTTGAATTCGTTCCGTTCCTTTCCATTCGCGATCATAATCTTGAAAAGAAGTATTGAACTGAAGTTTCCAGTTTTTGTTAAAGCAATGCTTGAGTAATCCTGAAGCAGTAGTTTGTTGGGTGTTCCCGTTAGACCAATCGGCTCCCATGTACAAATTGCGAGGCAAATCGAGAATTTCTTTTCCTATCATAGCCGTTCCAAAGTCGGGCGTCCAATCATCGTTAAGGTAATCACCTTGTAATACGAACTCGGTTTTAGGTGTAATTTTGATTAGAAAAGATGGGTTGAAATAAATACGTTCACGTTGTACAACCTCTCTGAAACTTTCTGAATTTTCATAAATAGCATTTAGTCGATACGCTACCGATTTACTTAAAGGACCATAAATATCGACGGCAGGTTTGTAGAAATTATAACTTCCCGCTTGAAATGTTGCTTCGCCACCAAAGTTGAATTGTGGTGTTTTAGAAACTAAATTAACAATTCCACCCGGAACTACATTACCAAACAACAATGCAGAGTTTCCTTTCAAATATTCGACACGTTCTAAAGAAGCTACTTCTGGAAATGAACCGCTACTCGTACGGAAGCCATTTTTAAAGATATTATTTGCGCTTAAATCGTAACCACGTGACCAAAACGATTCTTGAGCGCCTCCACGCGCCGAACCTACATATGCCCCATTGAGGTTTTTAAAAACATCACTCAAGCGAAGCGCTTGTTGTTGGTAAATAACTGATTTATCAACCGTTTGAATACCTTGTGGTAAATCCATTGGTTTGATGTTGCTTCGGGTTACATTGACTGGTGTTTTAAATGGATTTGGAGTAACAATTACTTCTTCAAGATGAATGATTTCTTTTGTTTTTGTTGAGTCCTTTGGTGAGATAGCATCCTTATTTTGACTAAATCCATAATTTGTTATTAGTATTATGGCTAGTAAAGCAATACTTATATCTTTCATTTTATTTAGATTAATTAAAAATAATAATGCAAATATAAATACAGAAATTTGTTTTACAAAGCTTATTTAGAATAAATAAAAATAATATTTTTTAAAACGTTGATTGCGTGAAAAATAGAGCAAAAAAAACTTGTCAATCGACAAGCTTTAGAAGTAAGTGGTTTATTTTTTCTCGACGGGAAGTCGCTTCATTAAGTAGCTATCGCCAGTTTCTTTCTTATTTTGTTTGCCTAAGATGACAATTTGTATTGTACTGTCATTTTCTTTTTGGTAACGAATTTTTTGCGGATAATCGTGTTTTTTATTTTCGAATACGAGCAAACTATCCGAATCTTCAATGAGTCGATAGGCTACAGGTTGGTTGCCATTTTCGCCCTTAACGGTTGAAGTATATACCAATAAATCGCCATCTTGCATCAATTGCATGGTTTCAAAATGAATAGTATCTTTTTTGTCTTTGACGTACAAAGTTTCTCCAGTATAAGTACTATCGTCTAAAGGCTGCCACGTTTCGGTTAAAACGCCTAAACTGTCTTTAACTTGCCATTTTCCTTGCAACCAATGCGCTTTGTACAATTCTTCAAAAATAATTTCATTGCCAAATTCATCGTATTTTTTACACGAATGCAAAAAAAACAAAACGCCTGCAATTGCTATTAAATAGATTCTTCTCATTAGTACTTATTTCGATACAATAGTATAAATAAAGTTTGACTTGCGCAATTACTTACTGCGTTTCATAGGAAAATCAACTGAGACTTCTTTACCTTTATCTGTGCCGTAAATTTTGGCAAAAACACTGTCTTTACCCACTTTGTTGTACTCAATTTTGTTAGGGAAATCGTGTTTTGGATTTTCAAAAACCATTTGTTTATCAGTCGATTTAGTTAGGTAAAAAGAAACGGGTTTTTCTTTGTTTTGGTCGCGAACAGAAACGATATAGAATAAGCTATCGTTGCGTTCAATCAAATCAACTTTTTCATAAAAAACGGTGTCTTTTTCTACAGTTGTAAAGCTTTCTGCAAATAGTGTACTATCGTTTTTTTGCGTCCAAATTTCCCTTGAAACGGATTCTTTGGTTACATTTTCCCAATTACCCAAAAACCACTTGGCTTTTTCCAATTTTGGATATTGCTTTGTTTTGAGTTCAGGTTTTGATGCTGCTTGCCTACAAGAAACAATGCAGGTCAATGTAGCGAAAATCACAATAATAAGGTGCTTATTTTTCATAGTTTCTATTTTTAAGATATACAATATTATGAAAATTATAGCAACTAGCCCGGATAGCAGTGGAAATCCTTTTTGGATTACTCGGAGCGGAGCGGAGAGAAATCTTCAACGTAGTGAAACGGAGTTGCAAAAAGATTGGAACGAATAGCCGGATTAGCTTCTAAAAAAAATAAAATAAATTCTACTATTTTTACTAAATTTGCACACTTTTAAAAAAGAAAGATATTACCATGTTAGAGCGATTACAATACGTAAAACAGCGTTTCGACGAGATTTCGGATTTGATTATTCAACCCGATGTGATTGCCGATCAGAAACGTTATGTGCAATTAAACCAAGAATACAAGACGTTAAAAGCGCTGATGGAAAAGCGTGAAGAACTGATTAACGTAACCGGAAATATAGAAGAAGCCAACGAGATTATTGCCGATGGTTCGGATGCCGAAATGGTGGAAATGGCCAAAATGCAATTGGACGAAGCACAAGATCGTTTGCCTCAATTGGAAGAAGAAATCAAATTCATGTTGATTCCGAAAGATCCAGAAGATGCGAAAAACGTTATGGTGGAAATCCGTGCTGGAACGGGTGGTGACGAAGCTTCGATTTTTGCTGGCGATTTGTTCAGAATGTACACTAAATATTGTGAAGCACGTGGTTGGAGGACTTCGGTTGTGGATATGAACGAAGGTACTTCGGGTGGTTTTAAGGAAATTATCTTTGAAGTGACTGGCGAAGACGTTTACGGAACATTAAAATTTGAAGCAGGCGTTCACCGTGTACAACGCGTTCCACAAACGGAAACGCAAGGTCGCGTGCACACTTCTGCAGCCACAGTGATGGTGTTGCCTGAAGCCGAAGAATTTGACGTACAAATTGATATGAACGACGTTCGTGTTGACTTTTTCTGTTCGTCTGGACCAGGTGGACAATCAGTAAATACTACGAAATCAGCAGTTCGTTTGACGCACATTCCAACCGGTTTAGTGGCACAATGTCAGGACCAAAAATCGCAACACAAAAACAAAGATAAAGCCCTAGAAGTATTGCGTTCGCGTTTGTACGAGCAAGAATTGGCCAAAAAACAAGCCGAAGATGCGACCAAACGTTCGTCTCAAGTAAGTTCGGGCGACCGTTCGGCCAAAATTAGAACCTACAATTACTCGCAAGGTCGCGTTACCGATCACCGAATTGGTCTAGATGTTTTTGATATGGACGGCGTGATGAACGGGAAAATTCAAAAATTTGTCGACGAACTTCAGTTGGTCAACAACATGGAGAAACTGAAAGAGAGCGAAGTTTTTTAAAGAGAAAATAGAACAAAGAAAATAGAATATAGAAAATAGAACATAGAGAATAGAAAATAGAAAAGAGATGCTGAACGGTTGGTTTGGCATTTTTTTTTTGGAGCGAATGGTTTGGGCTTTCTTGTAATCCATGTTCCCGCTTTGCATTGCAATTCCGCTGCGCTGCATTTCCATTTCAATCGGGGCTAGAGAGTCAACTTTAGGAGCAAAAATCGGTAGTTCAAAATAAACCTTTGCGAACTTAGTGCCTTCTTTGTGTCTTTGCGGTTCAAAAACTTTAAACTAACTTTGCATCTCAGTCACTCAGTTTCTCAGTCACTCAGCTACCCAATATGACAACACAACAACTTATAACCCAAATCCAAAACAAAAAATCCTTTCTCTGTATTGGCCTTGATGTCGATTTAACTAAAATTCCAACACATTTACTCGAACTCGACGATCCTATTTTCGAATTCAATAAAGCCATTATTGATGCAACGCACGATTTGTGTGTATCATACAAACCCAACACAGCATTTTACGAAGCCTACGGAATCAAAGGTTGGCAATCGCTTCAAAAAACCATCGATTATATTAATCAAAATCATCCCGAAATTTTTACTATTGCTGATGCCAAACGCGGCGATATTGGCAACACGTCATCCATGTACGCCAAAGCTTTTTTAGAAGATTTGAATTTTGATAGTGTTACTGTAGCGCCTTACATGGGAAAAGATTCAGTGGAACCTTTTTTGGCTTTTGAAAACAAACACACCATTTTATTAGCGTTGACGTCTAACGAAGGCGCTTTCGATTTTCAAACAAAAAATGTTGATGGCGTAGAGTTGTACAAAACGGTTATCGAAACATCAAAGTCGTGGAAAAATGCTGCAAATTTGATGTATGTTGTAGGCGCAACCAAAGCCGACTATTTCACCGAAATTAGAAAAATAATTCCCAATAGTTTTTTATTGGTTCCAGGTGTTGGCGCTCAAGGCGGAAGTTTGTCAGAAGTGTGTAAATTCGGAATGAATAAGAATGTTGGTTTGCTAATCAACTCGTCACGCGGCATTATTTATGCCTCAAAAGGAACTGATTTTGCTCAAAAAGCCAGAGAAGAAGCATTGAAAATGCAACAAGAAATGGAGTCGATATTGTCTAATTCTAATTCCTAGCGAACTTTGCGTAAATCATTGCGCTCCTTGCGGTTAAAAAAATGATCCAACTAAAAGACCAACTCGGTACCACTCACACCTTCGAAACTTCGCCTAAACGTATTGTTTCATTAGTTCCCTCACAAACCGAATTAGTATATGATTTGGGTTTGGAAGAGCAAATTGTTGGCATCACCAAATTCTGCGTGCATCCATTTCATTTGAAATCAACTAAAACTATTGTTGGCGGAACCAAAAATGTCAAATTCGACAAAATAAAAGCACTTCAACCCGATATTATCATTGCCAATAAAGAGGAAAACACGAAAGAAATCGTTGACGAATTAAGTAAAATTTGCCTAGTTTGGGTGACTAATATTGTAACAATTGAAGACAATTTGCAAATGATAACTGATTTTGGAAAGCTATTTAACAAACGCGTTGAAGCCCAAAAATGGTTGGATAAAATTAGTTTTGGTCTTAACGATTTTAGACAATTTATTTCGGATAAAGAAGTCCAAAAAGTAGCCTATTTTATTTGGGCAAATCCGTATATGGTGGCTGGAAAAGATACTTTTATCAACGAACTTTTAAAGTTGAATAAATTTGAGAATATTTACGCTAATAGAGAAGAACGTTATCCCGAAATTATAGTTCAAAAAATGCGTATTCAAGGCGATCCTGAAATTGTTTTTCTTTCTTCTGAACCTTTTCCATTCAACGACGAACATGCTTTTGAACTCGGCCGATATACACATCATGCTAAAACGGTTTTTGTAGATGGTGAAATGTTCTCATGGTACGGAACTCGTTTAGTAAAAGCGTTTGAGTATTTTAAACTTCTTCATTCTAAATTGTAAAAAAAAGCCGATGCTATGAACACCGGCGATTTTTTTAACTAACCTAAACCAAACAAAAATAATAAACTCTCATTTATTACATTACAAATGTCCGACTTTTTTTGTATTGATTGTGTTAAGGCAATGTTATACTTATGTTATTGATAATTAAAAATTTAGCATAATTTTAAGAGCTCGCACAAATCTATGGTTTGTCTTGCAACGCAAACACTTTTTTCAACAAATCGGAAGTTCTTGAACTCAAATCAGTTCGGATGTTTTTTTCTTCCACAGCAATCATTTTAAAAACGCCTTCCATTGCTTTGTTGGTTGTGTAATCGGTCAAATCAGGATTGACTTTTTTCACTAACGGAATCGAATTGTATTTGGAAATAATGTTTGACCACACTTTGTCAGCACCCACTTTGGCAAACGATGTTTTAATTACAGGATTGAATTTGGCATACAAAGCGGAAGAAGTCGAACTCTGTAAGTAGGTTGTGGCCGCACTTTCATTGCCCATTAAAATGTTTTTTGCATCATTGAAAGTCATTCCAGTAATAGCGTCCACAAAAATAGGTGTTGCTTCTTTTACGGCATCTTCAGCAGCTCGATTGAGCACCTTCAAACCTTCATCTGCCAATTTTGACATGCCGATATCGCGTAAACCTTTGTCAACTTTCTTCAATTCATCGGGCAATAAAATTTTTACGGCTTCATTTTTAAAAAAACCATCAGTAGCTGTCAATTTCACTACTTGTTTACTGATTCCGTTGTTTAAGGCTTCTTTCAATCCACCTGCAATATCTATATTTCCTTGTTCTAAAACATTAGGCAATTGATTGGCAACTTGCTGTAATTCAGCACAACTCGATAAGGTGTAAGCCGCAATGGCTACTAAAGCAATTTTTTTCATAGTAATTGTATAAAAGTCTCTATTCTATTCTCTATTTTCTTTCCTCTCCTCAACAAATATAATGCCTCAAATTTTAAATCAATAACAATGCATAAAATTTATTAAATTCGTAAATTGCGCACTCAAAATTAGTATATCGATAAAATGGAACCACAAATACCTTATATTCCTAAAAATAAAGTACGAATTGTAACGGCTGCTTCACTTTTTGACGGTCACGATGCTGCCATCAACATCATGCGGAGAATTATCCAATCGACTGGAGTTGAAGTCATACATTTAGGCCACGATCGAAGCGTTGAAGAAGTTGTTAACACTGCCATTCAAGAAGATGCGAATGCCATTGCGATGACGTCTTATCAAGGCGGACATAACGAGTATTTCAAATACATGTACGATTTATTGAAGGAAAAAGGAGCGGGTCATATCAAGATTTTTGGCGGTGGCGGTGGCGTAATTTTGCCATCTGAAATTTCGGAGTTGCATGCATACGGAATTGAACGTATTTATTCGCCAGATGATGGTCGAGCCATGGGGTTACAAGGAATGATTAACGATTTGGTGCAACGTTCCGATTATCCAGTTGGCGATCAATTGAATGGTGAAATCAATCATTTGGAAGAGAAAAATCCAACGGCTATAGCTCGTGTAATTTCTTCCGCAGAAAACTTCCCTGAAATTGCTAAAGAAACCTTAGAAGCCATTCACGAGAAAAATAAAACTTCTAAGATTCCAGTCCTCGGAATAACAGGAACAGGTGGAGCAGGAAAATCGTCATTGGTAGATGAATTAGTGCGTCGTTTTTTAATTGATTTTCCTGAAAAAACAATCGGATTGATTTCGGTAGATCCATCCAAAAGAAAAACAGGTGGCGCATTATTAGGCGATAGAATTCGTATGAATGCGATCAATAATCCTAGAGTTTATATGCGTTCGTTGGCTACACGTCAATCCAATTTGGCTTTGTCAAAATATGTAAACGAAGCAATTGAAGTGTTAAAAGCAGCAAAATACGATATCATCATTTTAGAAACTTCGGGAATCGGACAAAGTGACACCGAAATTTTAGAGCATTCTGATGTTTCTTTATATGTAATGACGCCTGAATTTGGAGCTGCGACTCAATTGGAGAAAATCGATATGTTGGATTTTGCCGATTTGGTAGCTTTGAATAAATTCGACAAGCGCGGTGCTTTGGATGCGATTCGTGATGTGAAAAAACAATACCAACGTAATCATAATTTGTGGGATGTTGACCCAGATAAAATGCCGGTTTTTGGTACGATTGCTTCTCAGTTCAACGATCCTGGAATGAATACGCTTTACAAATCCATCATGGATAAAATCGTGGAAAAAACGGGAGCAGATTTGAAATCGACATTCGAAATTACGCGTGAAATGAGTGAGAAAATCTTCGTCATTCCACCTCACCGAACACGCTATTTATCTGAAATATCAGAAAATAACAGAAAGTATGATGAAACGGTGCTTTCACAAGTTGAAGTTGCTCAAAAATTATACGGAATTTACAAAACAATTGAAACGGTTTTTGGAAGCAAACCTAATTTGACCAAAGCTGGAATCGAGGAAACTATTCTACAATCGAAAGATGAAAATAGAAATGAATTCTTGTCACTTTTAGTAAAAGAATTCGACCGCGTCAAAATGAATCTCGATCCATACAACTGGGAAATCATTTTGACCTGGGACGAAAAAGTAAACAAATACAAAAATCCAATTTATAGTTTTAAAGTTCGTGATAAAGTCATCGAAATTAAAACGCATTCGGAGAGTTTGTCGCATTCACAAATTCCGAAAGTGGCTTTGCCTAAATACCAAGCTTGGGGCGATATTTTGCGTTGGAATTTACAAGAAAATGTGCCTGGCGAATTTCCGTTTGCCTCTGGTTTGTATCCATTCAAACGTGAAGGAGAAGATCCAAGTCGAATGTTTGCTGGTGAAGGCGGACCAGAACGCACCAACAAACGTTTTCATTATGTAAGTGCGGGAATGCCTGCCAAACGACTTTCAACTGCTTTTGATAGTGTAACGTTGTACGGAAACGACCCTCATATTCGCCCTGATATTTACGGAAAAATTGGTAATGCTGGCGTTTCGATTTGTTGTTTAGACGATGCTAAAAAGTTGTATTCTGGTTTCGATTTGAGTCATCCGTTGACTTCGGTTTCGATGACGATTAATGGTCCAGCGCCAATGTTGTTAGGATTTTTCATGAATGCTGCCATCGATCAAAATTGTGAAAAATACATTCGCGAACATAATTTAGTAGACGAAGTTGAAAACCGCATCAACGAAATTTATAAGAAAAGAGGAACAGCTAGACCAAGTTACCAAGGAGAATTACCTGAAGGAAACAATGGTTTGGGCTTGATGTTATTGGGCGTTACAGGCGATCAAGTGTTGCCAGCCGACGTTTACGCCGACATCAAAGTAAAAACCTTAGCTCAAGTTCGCGGAACCGTTCAAGCCGATATTTTAAAAGAAGATCAGGCACAAAACACCTGTATTTTCTCGACTGAATTTGCACTTCGATTGATGGGTGATGTTCAAGAATATTTCATCAAAAATAATGTTCGTAATTTTTACTCGGTTTCAATTTCAGGTTACCATATCGCCGAAGCAGGAGCGAATCCAATTACGCAATTGGCGTTTACGTTGGCCAATGGTTTCACTTACGTGGAATATTATTTAAGTCGCGGCATGAACATCAACGATTTTGGACCGAATTTATCGTTCTTTTTCTCCAACGGAATCGATCCAGAATATGCTGTGATTGGCCGCGTAGCTCGTAAAATTTGGGCCAAAGCTTTGAAAAATAAATACGGTGCCAACGAAAGAGCACAAATGTTAAAATACCACATTCAAACTTCGGGTCGTTCGTTGCATGCGCAAGAAATTGATTTTAATGATATTCGAACTACGTTGCAAGCATTGTATGCAATTTACGACAACTGTAACTCGTTGCATACCAATGCG
This sequence comes from uncultured Flavobacterium sp., assembly GCA_964414655.1. Classification (GTDB taxonomy): domain Bacteria; phylum Bacteroidota; class Bacteroidia; order Flavobacteriales; family Flavobacteriaceae; genus Flavobacterium. The sequence goes on from CAYPXI010000001.1 coordinate 227,212, forward strand.
TATGATGAAGCGATTACGACTCCAACGGAAGAATCAGTGCGTAGAGCCATGGCAATTCAGCTAATCATTAATAAAGAATTAGGTTTGGCGAAAAACGAAAACCCAATTCAAGGCTCGTTTATCATTGAAGAATTGACTGATTTGGTAGAAGAAGCTGTGCTACAAGAATTCGACCGAATCACTGAACGTGGTGGCGTTTTAGGTGCTATGGAGACCATGTACCAACGTTCTAAAATTCAAGAGGAAAGTTTGTATTACGAAACATTGAAACACACAGGCGAATTCCCGATTATAGGTGTAAATACCTTTTTGAGTTCGAAAGGATCGCCAACGGTAATTCCGGCCGAAGTGATTCGTGCCACCGAAGAAGAAAAACAATACCAGATTGTAATGTTAGACAATCTTCACAAAGCCAATGCTGATAAAGTAAGTGAGCAATTGAATGTTATACAAGAAGCCGCTATCAACAACCAAAATATTTTTGAAAAATTGATGGATGCGACTAAAGTCTGTTCATTAGGTCAGATTACGAGTGCGTTGTTTGAGGTGGGTGGTCAATACAGACGCAATATGTAAGTTTTGAAAATAGAATAAGGAAAATAGAAAAATAGAAAAAGACCTTTCAGCATTGAGAGGTCTTTTTATTTTGAATCACATTTAACCAAAAATAAAATGGTTAGATTGATTTACCAAACTAATTCGACTTGATGATTTTTAACGATTCTATTTGATTTCCAACTGAAAGGCGAACAATATATTCACCAACGGTGAATGTTTTATTGAACTGAATTCGTTGTTGGTAATGCCCTTGTGTTTGAAATTGGTTGGTCAAAATAGTTTGAATAATTTTACCATTCAAATCCAATAGTTCAATTGTTACGTGGCCTGCTTTATCAATTTCATAATCAAAAAAAGTTTCTTCCTTAAAAGGGTTTGGAGCAATTACAGCTTTATTTTTTTTGTTTTCAAAAGAGTAAGTTTTTAGATCTTCATCAGTTATTTTAGCCATAGCTAATAGAATATGAGTTGCAGTATTGGCGTATCCACTTGCTAAGAATTTTCCGTCTGCTAAAGGAATGAAATCGGTAATTGTGGAGCCATTTAAAATCGGAATGGTAAACTCTCCATTAGTGCCAAAAGAAGGATCTAAACCACCATCTGGAAGGTAACGAACAATTAAAAATTCACCATTATCATAGTAATTTTTTCTGCCAGCAATAAGAATTTTCCCATCGGATTGCGCAATACCACTGTAAATTCCATAAAGGTTTGGCGTTGAATCAAAGGAAAAATTAGTGTCAATCAATCCATTTGAAGAGAATTTTGTTATGATGTATTTGTTAAAGTCTGATGAAAAGTTATTAACAGCAAAACTGTCGTTTTCAAAATGAATTAGTGAAGAAGGTGAAGTCAAATTGCCATGTTGAATGGTAATTTTTCCATTAGTACCAAATGAAGTATCTATTGTTCCGTTAGGTAAAAAACAGCAAATACCAGTTACAGCTATTTGTCCAGAGAACCTTAAAATTCCGGCAAGAATAATTCTTCCATCCGATAATAACATTACATCAGTTGGAATTTCAACATTATTGTTAGGAAAGAAATTGAAAGAAGTTGAAGTGATGCCGTTGGTACCAAAACTATTGTCAACGGTTCCATTAGGGAGGATTTTTAATAAACCAAATGTTCCTGAATTTGTAGAAGTAGCAACATAAATGGAACCATTAGCCGAACTGGTGAATGCACTAACATTAAATGCAATTGAATTGAGTTGGTCAATGTTTACAGAGCCATTAGTTCCAAATGTGTTGTCTGGTGTTCCATCGGAATTATAACCATATATGTTGGGACTATTTAAGTAACTTACTGCTAACTTTCCGTTATTGCGTGGAATCATTTTATTCGGCATACCTTGTCCAATCACTTGCATACCATTGTTTCCAAATGATGAATCAATACTTCCATTTGAGTTGTAACGAACCAAAGCGCAATCATATGTATTGGTTCGATTTTCTATAAAAGTAATAATTTTTCCATCGGCTTGTTCAATAGCATTTGATATTCGACTAATTCCTTCTAGTAAAGTAAAACCAACATTGCTTTCAAATGAACCATTTTCTGAAAATTGTATTTGATTTATTTTTGAAATATTGTTTCCCGTATTATTATGGCTGCTTCCTCCAGTAATAATTTTATTGTCACTATTAATGATTAAATAACTCGAACGATTTCTAACATTTGCAGCATAATTCACCACTCCATTTGATCCAAAAGTGCTGTCAAAACTACCGTTTTGATTCAGTCGAATAAGGTTAAAGTTAAAGTTTGAAGTACCTGAAATTACTATTTTACCAGAGCTTAATGATTTTATATTAGGTCTGTCATAAATAACTTGACTTGAAGAAATAAATAAAGATAAATTGTTGGTTAGATACACCTTACCATCTCCGTCAAAACTAGTGTCTAAACTTCCATTAGTGTTGTATCTTGCAATAGCATATCTATTGTTGTTGCCTCCAATAACCAAAATTTTACCATCGCTTTGAATTTCGAGATTTCTTCCATAATCGTCTCCAGTGGCAAATGAAGTAATTACTTTTCCGCTAGTTCCAAAGTCAGTATCCAAACTTCCGTCAGAATTAACTCTAATTGTTAAAAAGTTATCATCTATTGTTGCGTCATCGCTAGTTTGTCCTGTCATAACAATTTTGTTGTCAGCCTGAATTTTTATGGCATAAGCCAAATCAGAAGTTGTTGAAGTATCATAATAAAAAGCTTTGCCATCTCCATCAAATGATGAATCAAAACTTCCATCTGAATTTAATTGTACCAATGTAAATTTATATTCTCCATTAGCTACTCTTGAATATCCTCCTAAAATAATTTTACTGTCATTAGTAGCAATAGACTTAATAGTCATCCACATATTATCTCCAAAGTAGAGTTTTACGAAACCATTCGTTCCAAATTCATAATCAATACTACCATCACTATTCAAACGGTAAGCTTTGTCCTGACCTGCAACAATAATTTTTCCATCGGTTTGAACGCCAACTGCCTCAAAGCCTTGTCCTGGAATGCTTCGGTATCCAATTGAGTTAAAACTAGTATCTAAAGTTCCGTTCGTATTTGTTCTAACCACAACTGAACTTACTCCGTATAAAGTTGTGTATAGGCCAACCATTACAGTTTTTCCATCAGGTTGCATGATGGCTGTAGTTGCAATGTTGTTGGTGGGTGAATTAGAAAGTTGAGAAGTAACCACTCCACTGGTGCCAAATGTAGTGTCTAAACTTTGAGAAAAACTTAGTTTTGTTACTAATAGTAGTAAAAGTACTTTGAATTTCATTTGAATCGTTATTAGAAAATAATTAGTGAGTAAATATAAAAAGAAACATATACATTAACGTAAAAATTGTGGTTGAAAGAGTCGCTTTTTTAAATAGTGATTTAATTTATTTCATCGGATAAAAGTGTGCATTTACCGACCAACTTTGTATAGCTTAGTGAAATTGTTTTAATTTGACTTGCATTTTAAATTCATTTTCATGAAAAAAATTACAATTTTAGTAATATTATTGATTTTTTCAATAAACCAGGCACAAACCACTTATTTATCTACTGATTATGCGGCTCAAAACGAATCGTTTATTGTCAGTACAGCGACTGCTCCAGCTTTGGTATTAGATTATGTACAAACAGGTGCTAATTTCAATTGGGATTATAGTGCTTTAATTCCAGCATCACAACAAACCATAACATACCAAAACCCAAACAACGCGGGTTATAAAACCATTTGGTGTTTACTCAACGGTTATATTATTAATTGCAATTCGCAGTTCAATAATAGCTTTAATTTGGCTACACGATTAACAGATGGACTTGTATTACAAGGAATAGGCTTGACAAATGTTACCGACCATTTAAAACTAACAACTTCATCTTTGGAAGATAAAATGATAGGTGCCAATATCACGTTCAACGGAACAACAGTGCCATTTGTTGCCTCGTTTCAATCGCCTGATGTGTTGTATCAATTTCCAATGAATTTCAATGACAATTATACCAACAACAGTGCATTGAGTTTGGATTTAACTCCTTTTGGTGTTCCAATTCAAATCGCTTCTACTGGTCAACGTACCAATCTAGTAGAAGGTTGGGGTTCTCTTACTACGCCATTTGGTAGTTTTGCCAATGTATTAAAGATGAAAACCACTTTGGTAAGCAATATCACCATTACCAATAATGGTGTTCCACAGCAAACAACCGTGACCACTATTTCGTATAAATGGTTTGATCCTGCTTATGGAATTCCAGTTCTTCAAGTAGACGGAAATGAAGTGGCTGGTCAATGGGTTCCTACAACTGTAAACTATTTTGACATCGAACGTTGTTTGGCTCCTAATGCTTTATTTGCGTATTTGCCTGTAGCGGCCGATTTTGATCCAGTAACCAACAATGCTTCAGTTTCTTTCGTTAATGCGAGTACCAATTTCGATACGCTAACTTGGGATTTTGGCGATGGTTCGGCTCTAAGTACTTCTCCCAATCCAACCCACAATTATGTTTGTCCTGGGACTTATGATGTAGAATTAACAATTGTAAACGATTTTTGCAGTCCAAGTCAAACCGATTCTGTGACCATTCCAGTTACTATTACCGATTCGCAAAATGCTTTTACAACTAGCATTACTGTTACATCAACCGAATTGACTGCTGACAGAGATTTAGCTGGAACCACATACCAATGGTTGGATTGCAATAACAATAATACAGCAATCAGTGGCGCAACATCGCAAGTTTATACTCCAACACTAGCCGGATTATACGCAGTGCAACTCACAACCAATGGATGTGAAAGTGTTTCTGAGTGTGTTACTTTTGGTGAATTAAGCAATTCTAGTTTTGATTGGAGCAATGCGATTTCAATTGCACCCAATCCAACTTCGGGAGTAATTAACATTACAAGCTTAATGGAAATTAAAGAAATCGCTATTTTCTCTGTTTTAGGACAATTAGTAGCTACTAAACCCGATTTATCACAACAATCTAGCGGAATTTATTTCTTAAGAATCACAACCGATAAAGGTTCGGTTATTCGAAAAATTATAAAAGAATAAAAAAGAAAAACTCCGTTATTACTAGCGGAGTTTTTTTAGGATTTAGTTTCGTTAAACTTTCGAGCTATTTCTTTCAGCTTTTCTTCACGCGCTTTCTTTTTTGCCTTCGCCTTGTCTTGCGCCTTGTGCAACTTATCATTGTGCGCTTTTATGTTGCGTTCGTTGTTTCTTCCCATGTTTCAAAGATACAATTTTTTATTAAAACCAAACTTTGGCACAACAATTGGTTAAGGTACAATATCATTAATCATTAAATATACAAGTCATGAAAAAAATTACTTTTATTTTAGCTTTTATCGGGATGATAGGACTACAAAGTTGTACTGTAAACGAAAACAATGATACTGTTGATAACGATACCATCAGTGAAGTCCTTGAAGTAACTACTTCGTTTTCCCAAGCCAACCAATTCAGACGTTTTGTGACCATAAATCCACCGATTTTCGCTTCCGATATGATTTTGGTTTACCATTTGTATGAAGTAGATCCTACCACAGGATTGGATGTATGGCGATTGATGCCGCAAACCTATTTTTTTACAGGTGGTGGCGAATTGGATTATAACTATGATTTTACTCGTGAAGATGTGCAGTTATTTTTGGATGCCAATTTTGATATGAACACTTTATCTCCAGCTTGGACGCAAAACCAAACGTTCCGAATCGTAATTATTCCGGGTTATTTCTCTGGCAAAAATTCAAGCAAAGTCGATTTCAATGATTACAATGCAACCTTGAAAGCATACAATATCAATCCGTCACAAATCAGAAAAATTAAAGCATAGTTTAGTATATAGTTGTTTAGTTGGTCAAAAGAGGTTGTTGTTTACAATAGCCTCTTTTTTTATAGCTATTTCCAGCCAACACTCCAAGTCCGCGTCCAAATCAGCATTTTTCTAACACCCAAAAAGCTTCCTTTGGTCGCTTCTTGGTTGTAACAAAAATTGCTGTTTCGTACTGTGGGCTTTCCGCTTATGTCTGGGCTAGGGCCATAGTTTTCAGCAGATAATTTTTATTCTTCATCGCGCGAAGGTTTCTCTTCGGCTTCTTTCTTACTTTGGTGTAGCGAATAAAAAATACCAACAGCCAAAGCCAATGCAATAAACCCAAGTGAAGCCCATTCTGGAATTTCAACGTATTTGTGAGCCAACATTTTCACTCCAACAAAACTCAATATCGCAATCAAACTGTATTCCAAATAACTAAATTTCTCTAACATATTCGCCAAAAAGAAATACATCGAACGCAAACCCAAAATGGCAAAAATATTCGAACTAAACACCAAAAACGGATCCGAAGTAATCGCTAAAATCGCAGGAACACTATCTACGGCAAACAATACATCCATTACTTCTATAACTAATAAGGCTACAAATAATGGTGTTGCAGCTTTACCTTTTTCAGTTTTTACAAAAAAGTCTTCTTTGTGATGTTCGGATGTAATCGGAATTATTTTTCCAATGGTTTTATAAACAAAAGAATGTTTGGGGTCAAACTCGTCATCTTCTTTTGAAAACAACATTTTTAAAGCGGTAAAAATTAAAAAGACACCAAATAGATACGTTGTCCAGGCAAATTTATTGATTATAATTACTCCAAACGAAATCATCAAACCTCTGAAGATTATCGCTCCCAAAATTCCCCAAAACAACACACGATGTTGGTATTTCTGTGGAATCTTAAATGCGGCAAATATCACAGCAATCACAAATATGTTGTCAACACTCAATGAAAGCTCAATCAAATAACCAGTTATGAATTTTAAAGCGGCTCCAGTTTGAGACAATGTGGTAGGGTTGGCAATGTAATCCGTTCCGTACAACCAATAAATCACTCCCGAAAATAAAAACGATAAGGTAACCCAAATCCCCGTCCATTTACTAGCTTCTTTAGTACTAATTATGTGAGGTGTTTTGTTAAAAACGCCCAAATCTAAGGCAAGAATGGCAAATACTAAGACAAAGAATAAAATCCAAACAATCATAATATCTATTTTTTACAAATATACTTTTTCAAATTTCAATTACAAAATTCAATTTCAATTACAAAATTCAAATTCAATTGCAAAGCGAATCGATAAGAATAGGTATTTGTTATTGCTATTGCTATTGTAATTTTTTTGTTTTTACAAAAATACCCCTAAAAAAATAGGGTAAAATTAATTTTAAATTAAAATTTTGATATATTTGCATAAAATTTATAGGGTATAACTTTTAAAAACTAATTTTTATGTCAACTTTACGTTTTCAAGCATTAAAAGATGCATCAGGCAGAAAGCCAGTAAAATTTGAAGAGGCTGGTAAAAAATCAGCACTTTTTGGTTCAAATGTATTTAATGATAAAGCAATGAAGCAGTATTTGACTGCCGATGCTTACAAAGGTGTAAAAGATGCCATGCAGCACGGAACTAAAATTGACAGAAAGTTAGCCGACTACATCGCTATGGGGATGAAAGAATGGGCGTTGTCAAAAGGTGTAACTCACTATACACACTGGTTTCAACCTTTAACTGGTACAACGGCCGAAAAACATGATGCTTTTTTTGAAACGTCTTACGATGGTTCTGAAGCTGTTGAAAAATTTGGGGGTGGTCAATTAGTACAACAAGAACCCGATGCTTCTTCTTTTCCTAATGGTGGAATCAGAAATACATTTGAAGCTCGCGGTTATACGGCTTGGGATCCCACTTCTCCTGCTTTTATCTTTGGAACAACTTTGTGTATTCCTACTGTTTTTATTTCGTACACAGGTGAAGCATTAGATTATAAAACGCCTTTATTAAGAGCATTAAATGCAGTTGACGAGGCTGCCACTGAGGTATGTAAGTACTTTGATAAAAATGTTAAAAAAGTAACAGCCACTTTAGGTTGGGAACAAGAATATTTCTTAGTTGATAGTTCGTTGGCGAATTCTCGTCCAGATTTAGTAATGACAGGTAGAACCTTACTTGGACATACTTCTGCTAAAGGTCAACAACTAGACGATCATTATTTTGGTTCGATTCCGTCTCGTGCATTAAATTTCATGAGAGAATTGGAAGAAGAGTGTATGTTGTTGGGAATTCCAGTAAAAACGCGTCACAATGAGGTAGCACCAAATCAATTTGAATTAGCACCAATTTTTGAAGAAACCAATTTGGCAGTCGATCACAATTCACTATTAATGGATGTAATGTCAAAAGTGGGTGAGCGTCACGACTTTAAAGTATTATTTCACGAAAAACCATTTCAAGGTGTAAACGGTTCTGGTAAACACAACAACTGGTCTATGGCCACAGACACTGGAGTGAATTTACTTTCACCAAGTAAAACGCCAATGAGCAACTTGCAATTTTTATCATTCTTCATCAATACAATAAAAGCAGTTCAAGAATACGAAGAGTTGCTAAGAGCCTCAATTGCTACAGCTAGTAATGATCACCGTTTGGGAGCCAACGAAGCACCACCAGCTATTATTTCGGTTTTTATTGGTGAGCAATTAACCAAAGTTTTGGCGGAATTAGAAGGTGTTTCTAAAGGAAAATTATCACCTGAAGAAAAAACCGATTTGAAATTGAATGTGGTTGGTAAAATTCCAGATGTAATGTTAGACAATACCGACAGAAACAGAACGTCGCCTTTTGCTTTTACAGGAAATAAATTTGAGTTCAGAGCAGTAGGTTCGTCGGCCAATTGTGCGAATGCAATGACTACATTAAATTCTATCGTAGCCAAACAATTGAAAGAATTCAAGAAAGAAGTAGATACCTTAATCGAGAAAAAAGATTTAAAGAAAGACGAAGCGATTTTCAATGTACTAAGAGAATACATCAAGCAAACTAAAAATATCCTTTTTGAAGGCGATGGTTACAGTGAAGCTTGGGAAAAAGAAGCGAAAAAACGCGGATTGAGCAATCACAAAACAACACCAGCTGCTTTGAAAGCTAAGGTTTCTAAAAAAGCACTAGAATTGTTTAGTGATTTGAATGTAATGAACCACGTTGAAGTAGAAGCTCGATACGAAATCGAATTGGAAGAATACACTAAAAAAATCCAAATTGAAGGAAGAGTTTTAGGCGATATTGCTCGTAATCACGTAATTCCAACAGCAATTCGTTACCAAAATACGTTGATTGAAAATGTACGCGGATTGAAAGATATTTTCGGAAAAGATTTCGAAAAAATTGCCAAAGAACAAATTTCAATCATCAAAGAAATCTCAGAACACATAGAAGGAATTAACTCGAATGTAGACGATATGATTGAAGCACGTAAAAAAGCCAATGCCTTAACAGATGCTCAAAAAATGGCAGAAATGTACTGCGACAAAGTAAAACCTTACTTTGATGTAATCAGAGAACATTGCGACAAATTAGAGTTATTGGTAGACGACGAAATCTGGACGTTGACTAAATACAGAGAGTTGTTGTTTACGAGATAGTTTTCTTTTATAACAAAGAAAATAGAGAATAAATATGGAAAAAACCTGCTGAATTAGAGCAGGTTTTTTGTTTTTTAATTCGATTCTGATTTCACAATGGTTGCATTTCCACCAGCTTGGCCAACCCAAGTTCCTGTATTTCTGTTGAAGACATAAGTAGTAAAATTTCCACTGTTGTAAAAACAAAAGCTTCCGCCAGCTCCTATAATTGTGCTACTTCCGCCAGCTTGGCCAACCCAAGTTCCTGTTTTCTGATTGAATGCATAGGTGGTAAAATTGCCACTGTTATAAAAGCAAAAATTTCCATTGGATTCAATAATTGTGTTACTACCGCCAGCTTGACCTACCCAAGTGCCTGTGTTTTTGTTGTATGCATAGGTGGTAAAATTTCCGCTGTTATAAAAACAAAAATTTCCATTTGATGTAACCAATGTATTACTTCCGCCAGGCTGCCCCACCCAAGTACCCGTATTTTTGTTGAAAGCATAGGTTGTAAATGTACCGGAATCATAAAAGCAAAAATTTCCATTCGATCCCACTAGAGTATTACTGCCGCCAGCTTGTCCAACCCAATTTCCAGTCAATTGATTGAAAGCATAAGTGGTAAAATTACCAGGATTGTAAAAACAAAAATTACTGTACTTGTTGTTTACCAAATCATCATTTGCGCCACTGTTAGCCGCTATTCCACCAGCCATCAAGGCATACGGAACACTCAATAACTGTGTCGTTCCTGTCAAAACATAATTGGTTCCGCCAGCAGCATCTATTTCTACTTTTAAAAATTTTGAATTCGTCGACCAATTGATAGTTGAAAAAGTACCACTTGTTGGCGTTCCTTGACCAATCACTAAGTTGAATAAACCTTGAGGATTGGTGGTTTTGGTATGTGTTTCAGTATATAAAACAGTTCCAGTGGCCGAGTTGTCTAAAATGGATAAGCGAAGCCCAACATTCGAACTCACAACAGGATTTCCAGCTCCATTCAAAGCAATCGCTTGATAGGAAATGCCTTGTGGTACTTGAGCAAAAGTTAATAATGTAAAAAGTAAGGCTATAGAGGTAATAATTTTCTTCATAAATGTTATTAATGTTTTATGATTTTAAATGAATTTTTTGGTTTAGATGACAATTGGATAAGGTAAATGCCCGTGGATAAATTCGATAAATCAACCGAATTATCACTTAGGATCGTTTTTTCTGTAATAAGTTGTCCGTTGGTATTATAAATAGTCACTTTTTCATTATTTAAATTTTCCTTACTTTTAAAAAGTATACTTGATTCAGTTGGATTAGGATAAACCACTACGTTTTCAGAAAGTTCAAATTGTGGTACTTCGAGTTGCTGATTTACTTGCGATAAAATGCCAATTAAACCTGAACTTGATTGGTATTGATTAACCGGATTGACTACAATTTCACCAATGGAAACAGAAGAACTTGTTGTAATTAAACTCCCAGAATTTACCGACTGAATTGTTGATTGTGCATAATTCAAAAAAGAATTAAAAAATAAGGTAATTAGAATGATTTTTTTCATTTTTGTTGAGTTTAATAAAAATTGATATTATTTTGATGAATTGATAAAATTACCATTCATTTGAATTGATTTCCATTCGAATGATGTGTTGCCTAATGATGTGAAAACAGGCACGAAAGAGTAGGCATGAGTTGGAGTATAAACTGAAAAAAGATGATGCGTTGGTCTTGTTTGAATAGCATTACCACTTAGTTCTGTTGTGTGCCAACTTGCTGTTGTTTCTGTAGATGACAAAAGGGCTGTTTTTGCAAATGCATAAGCATTAGTATCGGTAACAACACCAATACTACTGGTGCCAAATGCATAAATATCCTTTGGTGTTCCTGAAATTGGCTGACTGTACCAATTATAAGTTACATCATTATTTGAGTTAGAAGTGTAAACAAAAGCATAAGCATGCGTAGATGTTAATACTCCAAATGATTCATTAGAAATAATTAATTTTAGAGGAGTTCCCGATAATTGTACAGGAAACCATTGAGCATAGGTATTCGAAGTATCATTACCATTATTGATTATTGTGCATGCATAGGCATTAGTTGAAGTCATTACTCCCATAGTGTAGAAATTGGATTTGACATCAATAGGTTGTCCCGAAAGGGATTGCTGTATCCATTCATTAGGTTGGTTGGAGATTCCGTTGTACATATAATAAGCATTGCTATCTGTTATGAATCCTGAAACATAGGAAGAACTAATGTCTCCAACAATATCTTCAGCATTTACACTACTGGCTTTTTCAGCATGCAATGCATAGGGAACACTCCACAATTGAGTACTTCCAACTAATACATAGTTGGTTCCACCAGTTGTATCCAATTCTACTTTCAAAAATTTATAATTATTGGCCCAACTAATCAACGGGAATTGTCCAGTTACCGGAATTCCTTGACCAATCACCAAATTGTACAAACCTCGGTCATTGGTTGTTGTGGTATGGGTTTCGGTATAAATTGTATTACCACTAACACTGTTTTCTAAAATAGAAAGGCGAACACCAATTAAGGTGTTTCCAACCGGAAAACCTTGCGGATTTAGTGCAACAGCTTGATAAGAAATTCCTTGTGGCACTTGCGCAAATAGTACAATGCTGCACAACAAACTGAAAATCAGTATAATTTTTTTCATAGTGATAAGATTTTTCCCAAAAATAATGATTTTTTTTATTGGTATTAGTTTTGCTAACATAAAATTATTTTTGACTACTTTCGTTATATGAATATGAAACACTTTTTATCAGCAATTATTTTGGTTGTAGCTATGGTTTCTGCTAATGCTCAACAACAAATTTCGATTTTTTTTGATAGCAATCGTCATGAGGTAAATGTAGTCGAATTGAAAAGGCTAACCGATTGGATGAATGCCAATAAAGATTCCAAAATTGTGGCCATCAATGGTTATACAGACGAAGACGGAACAAATGGTTTCAACGATACTTTGGCCAAAAAAAGAGTCAACTATATTTACAACAAAGTGAAAGACAAAATCGCGATTCGTGACGATTTCAAAACCCGAAGTTTTGGCGAGAATTTCCAGCAATCCAAAACCAAAGCCGAGAACAGAAAAGTTACGGTGTACTATATTTTAGCCAAGGATTTAGCGCGTGAAGATGAAATTTTGGGCATCAAACCCAAAGAAACCCCTAAAGTTATTGAAGTGGTTGAAATTGAGCCTATTGAAGAGGAAACGATGAACTTCCCCGAAAACGCTACACTTCAAGATAAAATTGAACTCTCACGCAAAGGCACTTTGATTCGCCTCAACGACATCAATTTTTACCAAAATACCTTTGCCATTATGCCAACGTCCAAACGCGGAATTGACGAACTCATTTACGTAATGAATAAGTTTCCAAAACTCAAAATCGAGATTCAAGGCCATATTTGTTGCGTGGATAAAGATGTCAAAAACCTCTCGACCGATCGTGCCAAGCAAGTCAAACGTATTTTGGTTTCAGAAGGAATTGGTGAACGACGCATCTCAGTCAAAGGCTTTGGCGTATCCAAACCTAAATTTGAAATTCCAGAAAAAAGCGACTACGAAGCGGCTCGCAACCGAAGAGTCGAAATCATGATTTTGGATAAATAGTTTTGTATGAAAAAAGCAATTACTTGGTTTACTCTTTTAATTGCCTTTTCTTCCTTCGCTCAAGAAAAGCTTAACCTCTATTTTGATTTTGATAAGCATGAACTCAACGATATGGCTATCAAAAAAATCAACTCATGGATTGCCGAAGGTAAAGAGTATCAAGTGACTAAGTTATACGGTTTTTGCGATTGGAAAGGAACCAATTCCTATAACGATACTTTGGCTTTAAAGCGCGTCAATGAAGTCTACAATTTCCTGAAAGCGAGCGATATTGACGTGATAAAAGATATCGAAATTCGCGGATTTGGTGAAGATTTTGAACAATCGCCCGTTCAAGGAGAAAACCGCCGTGTAACTATTATTTATCAACTAAAAAACCAGGTTGTAGTGTCCGAAAAACAACCTGAAAAACCCAAAGAATCACTTAAAGACCAAATCAAATCGGCCAAAAAAGGCGATATTATTAAATTAGAAAACATTTATTTCTTCAACAATTCGGCCAAAGTCGTGCCTAAATCTGAACCCACACTTTACGATTTACTTTGCGTGATGGTCGACAATCCGAAACTCAAAATCGAAATTCAGGGTCACATTTGCTGCAAAATGCCCAACGAATACGAAGTGATTTCAACTGCTCGCGCTCGCACTGTTTATAATTACTTAATTCGCGGCAAAATTGATCGTGCGCGCATGAGTTTCAAAGGTTATGGCGTATCACGACCAGTACATAAAATTCCCGAAAAAAATGCTTTGGAAGAAGACGAAAACCGTCGGGTGGAAATTCTGATTTTGGAGAATTAACATTCGCTGCGCTCACTTTTTTACCGCAAAGACACCAAGTTTGTCGCGAGGAACGCAAGGTTTATTAACCACTGATGTACTTTTTTTATTTGAAGCAGGTATTTTTGTGTTTTTAATGACTTATTGTCCCGCTTTCCGTCGCACGCGGTGCTTCCTCCAATCGGGGCTAGATTTGGAATTTTGTTTTTCAGTACACGTTTCTATTAGTAGTTTAAAGAAATCCAATTTAGCAATTAGCTTTTAGCAATTTATTTTCTGCCTTCTAATTTCTAATTTCTGCCTTCTAGTCTTTTAGCCTTTAGCTTCTGCTTTCTGAGATTTGCTTTCGGCTTTCTGCCTTCTGCCTTCTAATTTCTGCCTTCTGCCTTCTGAACAATACGTCTGTTGGAAAACAACACGTCTAACCTAGCCCCGATTGCAGCGGCACGTAGTAAAGCGGAAAGCGGGACAACTGCTGTAAAAAGAGCTAAACTTCTGCTTCTAATAAAAAAACTACAACTGCGACTGAAAACTGCGATTGCGACTTAAATTTTCCATCTTAAATTACTATCTTTGCGTCACAACAACACACAACTTAAAATGATTTCTGACAACAGCCAACGCTACGCCATGCGCGGAGTTTCTGCATCAAAAGAAGACGTGCACAACGCCATTAAAAACATTGATAAAGGTTTATTTCCGAAGGCTTTTTGCAAAATTGTTCCCGATTATTTGACTAATGATGACGATTATTGTTTGATTATGCATGCTGATGGTGCCGGAACCAAATCGTCGTTGGCGTACATGTATTGGAAAGAGACAGGCGATATTTCGGTGTGGAAAGGCATTGCCCAAGACGCGTTGATTATGAACATCGACGATTTGTTGTGTGTTGGCGCTACGGATAATATTTTACTTTCGTCAACCATTGGTAGAAACAAAAATTTGATTCCAGCTGAGGTCATTTCGGCCATCATCAACGGAACGGAAGAATTGATTGCCGAGTTGAAAAGTTTTGGTGTAACGATTCATTCTACAGGAGGAGAAACGGCTGATGTGGGCGATTTGGTTAGAACGATTATAGTAGATTCAACGGTTACAGCACGAATGAAACGCTCGGATGTAATTGACAATGCCAACATACAAGCGGGCGATGTAATTGTAGGTTTGGCTAGTTTTGGTCAAGCCACTTACGAGAAAAGTTACAACGGTGGCATGGGAAGTAATGGTTTGACTTCGGCGCGACACGATGTTTTTGCTAATGAGTTGGCCGAAAAATTCCCAGAAAGTTTTGATAGTTCAGTTCCAAGTGATTTAGTGTATTCAGGAAACGTAAAATTGACCGATGCAGTAGAAAATTCACCTATCGATGCTGGAAAGTTAGTGCTTTCGCCCACACGAACGTATGCTCCAATAATCAAAAAAATACTGGAAAACTATTCTTCCAAAGAGATACACGGAATGGTGCATTGCAGTGGTGGCGCGCAAACCAAAGTATTGCATTTTGTGGAGGATGTTCATGTGATCAAAGACAATTTATTTCCAGTTCCGCCTTTATTCAAACTCATTCAAGAGCAATCCAAAACCGATTGGAAAGAAATGTACCAAGTGTTCAATTGTGGTCACCGCATGGAGTTGTATGTTTCTCAAGAAATTGCCCAAAGCATTATTGAAATTTCACAATCGTTTGGCGTAGAAGCGCAAATTGTGGGTAGAGTAGAAGCGAGTGAGAGCAAGAAACTTACTATTGAAAGTGAGTTTGGTGTGTTTGAGTATTAGTTTTTAACAACTTTTACAATTTTCGATTCATTTTCAGATGAGGTGACTTTGGCAATGTACATTCCTGAAGCTAAGTTAGTTGTTTCAATACCATTTGAATTACTTATTCCTACTTGTTTTCCGTACAAATTGTAAAGCGTTATTGATGCAATGTTTTTATTTGAAACGAATTCAAGCTGATTTTCCATTGGATTATTGAATTTGATATCGAAATCCGCTTCAAATGTAATGTTGTTTAAAATAGATGGACTGTATTTGGCTAGGAAAAGTTTGTACATGCTGCCATTAATGTATTCGCCACTCACAATCAAGCTTCCATCAGGATTTACGCTTACGCATTTTGCCCATTCTAACAATGAGTTGTTGTTTTCAATATAAATTCCATCAGAATGAAAAGTATAGTCAACTACGCCATTGGCGTCGTATCGCATTAATGTCATGTTATAGTTGGCTGTAGCATTGTTGGCGCCAGCTAGATAAAGTTGGTTATTATGAAGTTTTGTTCTGATGATGTCATTATTGGCAGGAAGCGTAACTGTACCAGAATTGCCAAATGATGTAAGTAAGTTTCCGTTGCTGTCGAATTTTCGAATGGTGGTAATGAAACTACTAAAACTGCTTTGTGTTACGTAAAAAATACTGTTACTATTATCTACATCTACATTAAAAATAATGTTGTCTAGTTCAGAAGGAGTAGTTGCGTAATACAACACTAAAGAGCCATTCGTTCCAAAGGAGGTGTCAAGAGTTCCATTACTATTAAATCGTTTGATGGCAGGATGATAGGTTGAAGGAATTGTTGAATTATCAAAAAAATTAGATTTCACAAGGAATTTATCATTCTCAAAAGAGTAAATCCTACTAAAACTATTTCCAAGGTTGATGATTCCGTTGGTTCCAAAACTTGTATCAATGGCGCCTGTTGTAGTATTAATTTTGACTAGTTGATTTAGAGTTCCTGTACCCACATAGATATTATCGTTGTTATCAAGGTAGGCCGTACTATCATTAAAATAGTTGAAATTCATTTTTCCGTTAGTGCCAAAAGTAGTATCAAGGCTTCCATCGGTGTTCAATTTGGTAATTTCACCTTGTATATCGCCAACAACACAAATGATTTTACCACTACTTAAAATAAAAAAGTTAGGGCCATTAACATCATTGATGGTATCGTTACAAATATAGAATCCATTGTTAGCAAAGCTAGTGTCTAGAGTTCCATCTGGATTGTAGCGTGCAATGAAATCTTCCCTTAGAGTGCCATTTAATCGTTGTCCACAAACAAGTATTTTACCATCATTTTGAATTCGATTTACGTTGAATGACCCAGCATCAGAGTCAAATGGCAAGGTCACAAAACCATTGGTTCCAAAGCTATAATCCAATTCAAGGTTTTGACCAAAGGCGGAATGTACAAATGTCATTAGTAAAAATAAAGCGAACTTTTTCATGGTAGTAAAGTAAATGGTATTACAAATATAGTATAATTCATTTTTTATAATGTGCTTGGTATTTCATAGTTTTACAAAAAATCTAAAATGGCCTTTCGAAAAAAAATTAACAATAAAGCCAAAGCCGAATCTAATACTGGTTTTGGTACCAATGCTTCGAGTTATGGTGGTCGTTACATTACTAAAAGCGGTAATGCTAATGTTCGCAAAACGGGGATTGGTTTTTTTGAAGGAATCAGTTGGTACCATACTATGCTGACTATTCCCAGATGGAAGTTTTTTTTCATAATCATCTTTTTTTATTTCATAGTAAATTGTTGTTTTGCTTCCTTGTATTATTTAATTGGTGTTGAGCATTTAAAAGGAATTGAAGCTACAACCAAGCTCGATCAGTTTGGACAAGCTTTTTTCTTTAGTATTCAAACCTACACTACGGTTGGTTATGGGCACATTAGCCCGAGTGGATTTATAACGAGTGTTTTAGCTTCCATAGAAGCACTATTTGGATTGTTGAGTTTTGCTATTGCTACAGGTTTGTTTTATGGTAGATTTAGTCAACCTAGAGCTCATATTCTTTTTTCTGAAAATGCTTTAATTGCGCCGTATAAAGATGGACAAGCTTTAATGATTCGCTTAACACCATTTAAAAACACGCAACTAACCGATGCGGAAGCTAAAATTACATTAGGAATTCAACTAGAAGAAAATAATACAGTATCCAATAAGTTTTATTTTCTGGATTTAGAAATGAGCTTTATTAACTCATTGAATTTGAGTTGGACTTTGGTGCATCCGATTACTGAATCAAGTCCTTTTTTTGGATTTACTGAAAATGATTTTAAAACAATATCAGGAGAAATAATGGTTTACTTAAAAGCATTTGACGATATGTTTAGTAATACTGTAGTCAAGCGAACTTCCTATACTTTTGATGAGGTGGTTTATGGAGCTAAATTTAATCCAATGTTTACGCAAAGTAAAAACGATACAAAAACTAATTTAGAAATTGACAAATTGAATTCATACTCAAAAGTTGTATTATAAAAAAAACCACGAACGTTATAATTCGTGGCTTTTTAATTGGGTTGTTTATTTTTTCTATTTCAAATTAAAATCCAAAGTCACATTTACCTTTTTTGATAATTTTTTGCTTACTACACTTGGTATGTCGATGTCAAAATCGTCAGTGTTTACGGTGAAGTTTGAGTTTAATGACATGCCATCAGCCGTTTTTTTGATGGTTGCAGTAATGGTAATGTCTTTTGATTTTCCGTGTAATTCAAGTTTTCCCTTGATGGTGTATGTTTTTCCTTCTTTCGTAACTTTTGACGCATCAAAACCCTCAATTTTCCCTTTGAAAGTTGATTTCGGATATTTATCGCTCTCAATGTAATTTTCGTTGAAATGTTCTTCCATCAAGGCTACTTTAAAGCGAAAACCTTTGACCATGGCCAAACTAGCTATTTCGCCAGTTTTGGTATTGATGACACAGGTTACACCTTCGTTTTTGGCTTTGACTTCCTCAAAAGAAGGAACGGAAGCTTCAAAAGTAATTTTTCCGTTTTTGGTCAACATTTTATCTTGAGCAAATCCAATTGTGATCATGAATAATGCTAGTGCGGTGACGAACTTTTTCATAGTAATTATTTTTTAGATTTTACAATACAACTACAATTATTCTGCCAAACCTTGAATTTGCCATAGCACAAACATATCAATACTAGATTGCGGTAGTCGAGAACCGCCCAATGGCATCATTCCAGACGCACCTTGGTCTCTTGAAATTCGATCTAATAAACCACGGTTTAATAAGGCATCTTTTACATTTTCATACGTTAACAATGGCATTGGAGCTCCAGCAACGGGTGGCAAATTGTGGCAACTAATACAATTGTTGTCAATAATTGTTTTTATAGAGTTTGAATAAGTTACTGTTACAGGTTGTGTAACATTTACTAAGTCATCGGTTGAATTTTCAGAACAGCTTGAAAAGACTGCAAGTAAAGGTAAGTAAAGATAGAGTTTGGTCTTCATTTTTTGAAATTAGAGATAATGTTATACTATGTTTTAGTGTAAAATAAAATTCGTTGAAAGACATTTTTTGGTTTAAAAATTAAAAATAATTATTTTTTTTTAAAATCAATCTAAATAAAAATTATTTTCGTAATTATATTTGTATTGAAGAATAGTAAAAACTAATGAAAATATGAAAAAGAAATTCATAATTGCAAGCATACTAATAGTTGGAGTATTGGTTGCTGTTTATTTTTATGCTTATAAAGGTCATCGCGATATAGCTGCTGCTCAGGCTGATTTTTCTCTTACTGTTTCCGCTTTGCAAAATGAGTTTACTGAAAATGATAGTTTGGCAACGGTTAAATATCAAAATAAAGTGATTCAAATACAAGGCGTAATTACCAATGTAGATGTACAAAGTAAATCGCTTGTTATTGATGATAAAGTTTACGCTCAGTTTGACGGAAATTTACCATCTGGTGTAGAAACAAACAAGAAAATAACAATTAAAGGAAGATTTTTGGCTTATGACGACTTAGTTGAAGAGTTTAAAATGGACCAAACTTCGGTAATTGAATAAATGGAATATCAAATAAATCAACTCAATATTTTTATGAAAAACAAACTAGTATTATTTGCATTATTATTTCCCCTTTTAATTTTTGCGCAAGACGATTTATTAAAAGAAATAGACTCAACTTCTACCAATGAGCGTGTTGATTCTGCCTTCAAAGGCTTGAAAATTGTGAATTTAGAATCGACAAAATTGGCAGCAAAAGGCGATTTGTATTTTATTGTTGCCCATCGTTTTGGTTCTGTTAAAGATGGAATTGATGGTTTTTTTGGATTGGATAATGCTGTTACTCAATTGAAGTTTGTTTACGGATTGACAGACTGGTTAACTATTAGTGCTGCTCGAAGTGAACCAGCATATGATGTTTCGGCCAAATATTTGCTCAAGCCTCAAATAAAAGATGGTTTTCCGGTTTCGATTGTAGGGTTTAATAGTATTGCTTTTAACAATACTATGAAAGAAAGTTTGTATCCGAACATGGAATTTAGTGACCGAATGATTTTTGTAAATCAATTGTTAATTTCTCGCAAAATGAGTAAAAACTTGTCATTACAATTGGCTCCAACTCATTTTCATGAAAATTTTGTAGTTGATGATGCTCAGAGTAATAGCCAATTCGCATTAGGAATGGGAGGAAGATATAAATTTGCCAAGCGTTGGTCATTGAATGTAGATTATGCAACTCATTTGAATCGTTCTGATTCTTCACCTTTTCATGATCCATTATCTATTGGGGTTGATTTGGAAACTGGTGGACATGTTTTTCAAATGCATTTTAGTAAT
This sequence comes from uncultured Flavobacterium sp., assembly GCA_964414655.1. GTDB lineage: Bacteria > Bacteroidota > Bacteroidia > Flavobacteriales > Flavobacteriaceae > Flavobacterium. The sequence goes on from CAYPXI010000001.1 coordinate 247,761, forward strand.
TCGCAAGGCATTCACGAAGCTGGTTTTTTAGGCAATACAACAGGATTGTGGGAAAAGAATGATATTTACTTTGGATTCAATTTGTTGCGTGTTTTTTAAGCTAAAAAAATACATAAAACAAAAAAACCAATCGCCTTAACGATTGGTTTTTTGTTTTTATGAGAGAACTAAAGTTATTCTTTTGTGAATTTTTGAGTAGTTCTTTTTCCATTTACATCGTTTACTAAAATAATGTAAGTTCCAGTTGCTAATGATTGAACATTGATTGCATTGTTTTCAATTTTAGAATCTAAAATTCTACGACCATTTAAATCATATACTTCTGCAGAAACTAAACTTGTGTTTGTATTAGAAGTAATACTCAACTGATTTTTAGCAGGTACTGGGTAAATACTAAATGTATTTGAAGAAAAACTATCAGTTGATAATGTCGAACCTTCAACAACATGTAATGTTTGGTTAATCGTTGGATTGTTGATTGTGTCAACCGTACCTGAAGGCCATTTGATAACAACTTGTGTGATAGCTGTATTAGTTCCAATACCAAAATGAGTATTTAAACTACTCATAAATTCAAAACCTTCTCCACTTCTTACATCTCTAATTTGTTTTCCGAAAGCACCATGAATTTCAATACGAGCTCCTATTCCATTAGAGTTACTTTGAATTCCTTGTAATGTTACTTTAAACCAATTGTTTCCATTTGGAACAGCCATACGTACTGTTGAACCATTCAAAATATCTAAGAATCCATCATTGTTTAAATCTCCAACAGCTCCAACACCAATTGAAGGATATACAGAAGCAGCAAAAGTATTATTTCCTTGGTTGAAAAGAATTTTACTTCCGCTTCCCATAATATCTATAAATCCATTATTGTCAAAATCGTAGGCGATGTAGTCTCTATTGATTGAATTGTCAGTATCTAAACCAGAACCAGCCGTGATATCAGTGTAAGCTTCTTCAGTAGAGTTGGTTGTGTCTAAATTGTTTCTGAAAAAACGATGTCCAACACTTCCATTTGAACCCACCATGATATCCATATCACCATCGTTATCAAAATCAGCTATAGCAGAAGACCATGACTGAACAGGAGTGAAATTGATTCCAGCAATAGCTGAAATATCAGTATAAGTTCCGTTTCCATTATTTCGGTGTAATTCACAAGGAGGTCCAGAACATTTTGAAATGAACATATCGGTATCACCATCGTTATCAAAATCGGTCCATAATGAAGCGTAGTTTCCTCCACTAGATAAGGTGCCTAACGAAAGTGAACCAGCAGTCACACCAGATTGATAAGATGTAAATGAACCAAAGCCAGTATTGATATAATAAACGTTTGGAGCAATATCATGACATGAAAAAGCATCTAAGTTTCCATCATTATTGATGTCTACAAAATTGGTTCTTTGACAAAAAATATATTGACCTGGACTATCTTCTGTATAAGCAGTTCCAGTGCTGTTTGATTTCATAAAAGTTAAACCATTACCACTTCCATAAAGTAAATCATTAAAACCATCTTTGTTGTAGTCGCCTGCTGCCATACTCCAATCGGGCATATGATCGGCATTTGTTGTGGTATAATCTGCTATTGTAAATCCTCCTCCAGTATTGTTTTGTTTGTGAACCCTGATTCGATTGTTATTAATACCAACAATATCATCAAGATAATCACCATTCATATCAACTACACAAATATTATAGTTACTATTAATTGTACTAATGTTTTGATTGGTATAACTTACTGGAGTTGGTATCGGAGCAACATATGGACCTTCAGTTACTTCAAAAGTAAATCCAGAAGCATTCCATCTATTGTCCCAAGCGATGTAATAAGTAGTTCCTGCAAGAACTACAAATGTATCAACTGAAAGATAGCCATTACCAATAACTCCTCCGTCATCATCACCTGCATAACAAGTTAAACTACTACAATCACCTGTATAAACATGAAAACGCGTGTCTTTTCCTGAGTTTATTTGTAAATCCGAAGTTATTGTTAAACTATAGTTTTGAGTAGGGGTGTAGGTATACCATTTTCCAGCTGTAGCACCAGTACCGTTATCAGCACATACAGGTGTTGGAACTTCAGTTCCGTTAACAACATCTACAACATGTGTTCCGGCTGTAATAGGTAATGCCGTAGCACAAGTACTCTGCGCATTGGCTATCTGAATTGATAAACCCAATAGAGCAAGTAGGGTAATTTTTTTCATAGGTAATTTTAGTTTAAAATGTTAATAGTGTGCGCAATATACAAAAATCCCATCAATTTTTAGGTGATGGGATTTAGTTTTGATGTATTACTCTTTTGTGAATTTCTGAGTATAAATTTTGTTGTTTGAATCTGTTAATAAGATTATATAGGTTCCAGATGTCAATGTTTGTACATTTATTACTTCATTTTCGATAGTTGACTTTTGAACCAATCTACCTTGAATATCAAAAATTTCGGCAGAGTTAAGACTAATGTTTGAATTTGTTTTAATGTTTAAAATGTTTTTAGCTGGAACTGGGAAAATACTTAATTCTGAGCTAACAAAACTCTCATTTGATAAAGTTGAACCTTCTACAATATCAATTTTTTGATTGATTCCCGGATTATTAATAGTATCTACAATTCCAGAAGGCCATTTGATAACAACTTGAGTTACTGCAGTTGCTTGACCTAGTCCAAAATGAGCATTCAAAGAACTCATGTATCTAAATCCTTCACCACTGCGAATGTCTCTAATTTGTTTTCCAAAAGCGCCATATATTTCTACACGAGCTCCAATACCGTTGCTATTGCTTTGAATTCCTTGAAGAGAGAATTTTATCCAATTGTTATCGTTAGGCACAGCATAACGAATTGTATTTCCATTTAAAATATCTAAGAAACCGTCATTATTTAAATCTCCAATAGCACCAACAGAAATTCCACTATAACTAACAGGAGCAAAAGTACCATTACCTTGGTTGAACATAATTTTGTTTCCGCCACCCAAAACATCAACATAACCATCATTGTCAAAATCATAAGCTACGTTATCAATATTTGTTGAAGTGTTCGTATCCCAACCAGAACCAGCAGTAATATTAGTATAAGCTTCTTCTGTATTGTTTGTTGTGTCTAAATTATTTCTAAAGTATCTATGAGTACCAGAACTTGCTGTAATGATAATGTCCATATCACCATCATTGTCAAAGTCAGCGATACCTGACGACCAAGTTTGGATAGGAGTAACATCAATTCCAGCTATTGCTGAGATGTTTGTGTAAACACCATTTCCATCATAGCGAATTAATTGGCATGGAGGTCCAGAACATTTAGAAATGAAAACATCAGTGTCACCATCATTATCAAAATCGGTAAACAAAGTAGCATAATTTCCACCTCCATTAGCTTGAGAACTTAAATTCATAGCGCCTGGAGTTGTATTTGACTGATAAAAAGTTAGATTTCCTGCTCCGTCATTTAAATAGTAACAGTTTGGAGCAACATCATGACATGAGAATACATCTAAATTACCATCGTTGTTTAAGTCGGCAAAATTGGTTCTTTGACAAAATATGTATTCATTAGGGCTAAAGTTTGAATAAGCAGTTCCTGTTGAATTTGATGTCCAAACAGACAAACCATTTCCAGCACCTAAGATTAAATCATTTAATCCATCTTTATTGTAATCTCCCGCGGCCAAGCTCCAAGAAGGCATCTTACTTGTTCCTGTGATAGGAAAATCCGCTATTGTAAATGAATTAGCAGTATCCCCTTGAAAGTGAATTTTTAGGTTATTAGCGCTTACATTCACCATGTCATCTTTGTGATCACCATTCATATCAACTACACAAATGTTATAATTTCCTCCTCCTGTTGGGATTGTTGCAACGGTTTGTGTTGTATAAGAAATTGGAGTTGGTGGAGGAACAACAATTGGAGCTTCAGTTATTTGAAAAGAAAAACCTAATGATTCCCATTTGTTATCAAAAGCAATGTAATAGGTTGTACCAGCAGTAACATTAAAACTTTTGGTCGATAAATAGGAATTAGCATTACCTGAATTACAAGCAATAACACCAGAGTCGTCATCACCAGTTAAACATAATAAAGCATCACATGTTCCTGTATAAACTTGAAAACGTGTATCTCTACAAATGTTGATAGCCAAGTCAGTAGTTACTGTTGCTGTGTAGTTTTGTGATGGAGTGTAAGCATACCATTCGGCAGCCGTTCCCAATCCACCACCAGCACAAACACTTGGAATTACAGCGCCGTTGATAGCGTCAACTACAAACGTTCCAGCTGCTGTGATTGGTTGCGCTTCACTACAGCTGTTCTGTGCTAAAGAGAACATGCTGGAAAGCACAGTAATGATTAGTAATGTAATTTTTTTCATTTTTATAGTTTAGTTTTGGTTATTTTTATTGACAAGGTTGCAACGAATTAATCCAAGCACCAATTAAGTCTACTCCCTCTTGGTGAATAAGTGACCTACCGTGAAGTGGCATCATGAACGCTTCATTTGTTGTGTTTATTCTATAGTACATCATCGAACGATTTGGACTACCTGGATTGACTATTTTATCTAAAGCAGGGTCAAAATCTTGCATATCTTCAGTGTTTACACAAACTCCCATGTTGGTTAAATTGTTGTTCGTGCTTGCAAAATCAAATTTCATAGGGCGGTAGTCACAATGCCTTTGTGTAGTGTGGCAATGCGAACAATTGATGTCTACATACGAGCGAACTCTTAGTTCCAATGATTTAGACGTGTCGTTGTAGTCAATTGTAGTGTTTGCTTCAGAAGGTAATGTAAAATTAGTAGGTAAAAAACCTTGTTGCATCCATTTAGTTAATTGGTTTTGTGATGAAGTACCATAGTTGTAGTTGTAATTTAAATTTTGTGGCTTAATACCAATTGGCATGTGAGTAGTTACCTCATTGTTATTAACAACATCTTTTCTCTTATGACAAATAATGCATTGTACTTCAGATGGAATTCGGTAATTCACATTTTTACTTACACTATTTTCTAACCAAGTGATGTTGGTATAACTTCCATTTAAATCTTGGTAGGCTTCTGTTTGCTCTGCGTTCCAAACATAATCTGCAAATATCCAACCAGTAGATTTACGAATCATAATTCTAGTTTCAATAATTCGTGTGGATCCAACAGGAGTAACATTTTGAACATTATCGTAGTAGAATGTTTTAATCAAAACAGAACCTACAGGTAATTCTAACACATTGCCATCGCCATTATAAGTTGCACTTGTCCCAGGTGGCATCCAAACAAATCGCTTTTTGTGGGCGTAGTCAGAGAAAAGTACTGAAGCTGGTGCATAGGGTAAAACACCTAGAGATGGTTTTTGATTTTTCATCTCGCCCTCAAAAAAGTGATAGTCTGATAGTTTGGGATAGGGAACTTGAGTTAAGTCTACCACAACAGGTGATTCGGCAGGAACTGGGATATAGCCCTCGTCATCATCTGAACAAGAAACGAAGATTAGAATTGATGCAATAAAAAGTGTAATGCCTAATAAGTAGTGCTTTTTCATTTATTTTTTAATAATTAATCAACCAAAAGTATAAAAAAAAACAGAAATTCCTAATTTAATTTCTAATTTAAAATAAAACTTAATTGCTTTGTAACGAGTCTATTATAGTAATACAACTCAAAAGTACAACACCCTACTTTTTTTAAATAATTTAATAAAAAAAGCCCTATTGTTGACAGTACAATAGGGCTTAAATTCGGTTTTATAAAAGTTATTCTTTAACGAATTTGCTTGTATATTCTTTACCATTTGTATCTGTTAGTAAAAGAATGTAAGTTCCAGATACTAATTTTTCAACATTAATAGTTGTGTTTGTAATTGAAGTTTTTTGAATCGATCTACCTTGTAAATCAAAAATTTGAGCTGTTGCCAATGTGATGTTATCATTAAACTTAATGTTTAGGGTATGATGTGCAGGATTTGGATATACGCTAAAATCAGTATTGGTAAAACTTGCATTGGCAAGCGGTGATGACCCTTCAACAACTAACAAAGTTTGGTTTGATGTAAGATTATTTAGAACATCAATTGTTCCTGATGGCCATTTTATTATTACTTGAGAAATAGCAGTTTCTTGTCCAAGCCCAAAATGAGCTGTAATAGTACTCATATTTTGGAAACCAGTTCCACTTTGAACATCTCTAATTTGCTTACCCCAAGAGCCATAAATTTCTATTCTTGCACCAATTCCATTTCTATTACTTTGAACGCCTTGTAAATTGATTTTTAACCACTTGTTGGAGTTTCCATTATTGAAAAGAATATTTGTGCCATTTTGAATGTCCAAAAATCCATCATTGTTTAAATCGCCAATTGGTCTGTCTACAGCCGATAAAGGATAGGTGTTAGGGTTTGGTGTGAAGTGAAAGTTACCATCACCAAACATTATGGTGCTTCCTGACCCTAAAACATCTAAAAATCCATCATTGTCAAAATCTTGAGCTACATATTCTCTCCCAGTTGCGGTAGTTGTATCATAACCTGAACCTGCAGTGACACTAGTGAATGTTCCGTCTCCATTATTTCTTTTCACATTAGTTGCACCATTTGAATTCGAATTTACACCAACAATTACATCCATCCATCCATCATTATTAAAGTCGCCCACAGCACCAGACCATGTTTGTTCTGGATTTGCCATATTAGCTTCTGTAGCCACGTTAGTATAGGTTCCATTGCCATTGTTTCTATGCAGTTGATCAATATTACCGCCTGCACCAGAACCACCTTGACCGCATTTTGCAAGATACATATCAATATCACCATCGTTATCATAATCAAACCAATTTGAGGCATAATTTCCTCCAGAAGGGAAATCTCCAATTCCGCCTTGATTATGATTTAAATTTGTACCATCATTAATGTAGTATCTATTTGGAGCATTGTCGTCGCAAGCAAAAGCATCTAATTTACCATCGTTATTGATGTCAACAAAATTTGTACGTTGAACTAAATAACTTTGTGTTTTTCTGTCTGTAGTGTAAGCAGTACCGTTTGAATTTGCTTTCAAAAAGGTAACACCACTTCCTGAACCCCAAACCAAATCATTATAACCATTATTGTCGTAATCTCCAGCAGCAATGCTCCATGATGGAGTTATTGTGGTATTGGATAAAGTGAAAGTAGTTGTAGTAAATGTTCCGCCAGCTTGTTGGTAGGATATGGCCATTGAGGTAGTACTAACAGCAGAAACAATATCATCTTTATAGTCGCCATTCATATCCACAATACAATTGTTAAATGAACCCGTTATGCCAGCAACTGGAGTTGAGGTAAAAGATAATCTGTCTGGTGCAGGAGGAGGAGCTATGTTTACTGTAAAATCAAATCCAGCTTGACTGTATTTATTATCGAATGCAATGTAATAAACTGTTCCAACGGTTCCGGTAAAGGTTACTTGAGAAGTGTTGCCTCCATTATAGTCATCATTTGAACCCACACAAACTAAACCAAAACAATTACCTGAATACACTATAACTCTTGTGTCAGCATTGTTGTTTTGCGAAAGCGCTGTTGAAACAATATAAGAGTTGTTTTCAGTTGCAGTAAATTTGTACCATTTTCCTTTTGTTCCAGCTCCATTTGTTAAACCGCAAAGTTGAGTTGGAGCTGTTCCTGTTTCATTGGTAAATGCGGGTGCCGTTGTTGTAGATCCTACAGCAACAGTTATCGCTGTGTTACAGTTTCCTTGGGCCATTACTATTGTAAAGCTGCAAATTGAAAACAAGGAAAGTAATGTTTTTTTCATAATACTTTTTTTTATTAATAGGTTAGTTACAAGTTTGTGTTAGAGATGAAATCCATTGTTCTATGAGGGAAACTCCTTCATCGTGAACGATAGTTCTGCCTAACATAGGCATTCTTTCGCTTTCATCGTTTGAATTTAATCGGTAATGCACAATTGATTTGTTTGGAATTCCAGGTGTTATTAGTCGTTGCAATGTTGGGCTAATTTCTTCATCAGCCATTACACAAATACCAAGATTAGTCGCATTAGAGGTTTCGCTGAATGCAAATCGAAGTGCTCTGTAATCACAACGAGCCTGATCTTGATGGCAGTGTGCACAGTTTATATCTAAATAAGAGCGTGCTCTTAGCTCTAAAGATTGCGTAGTGTCATGATAGTCAACCGTTGATACTATTGAAGAAGGATAACTTTGCAAGTAGCCTTGCTCAACTAATTTTTGAAGTTGATTTTTACTTCCTTCACCATAACTAAAATTATGATTTAAATTTTGTGGTTTGATTCCAATTGGTGTAGCAATTTCATTCTTTTTATGACAAGCAAAACATTCTGCATCCGATGGAATACGGTAATCAGTAGTTATGATTTCATTGTTAGGTTTTTTGAACGTAATGGTTTTTGAACTTCCATTAGTAAAATCAGTTCCTGCAACTAAATCCGCTTCAGTCTGGTCATCTCTCCACAAATATTCATAAAATTTCCAGCCATCTGATTTTCTTATCATTACTCTAGTTTCAATGATTTTAGTAGTATTTCCTGGCTGAATAGTAGTGTAATAAAAGTTTTTTATTAAAGCTGTTCCAACTGGGCAATCCAGTATTTTATCATCGGCAACGTAATTGGCTTTAGTGCCATTGGGCATCCAAATGAATCGTTTTTTGGAAGCATAGTCAGTAAAAAGCCCACTAGCTGGTTCAAGAGGAATTACATTTAATGATGGTACTTGATTTTTGATGTCACCTTCAAAAAAATGGTAGTCGGAAAGCTTAGGGTAAGGCACTTGAGTTAAATCTACTACCACTGGGGATACTTGAGGTAGAGGAACATATTCTTCATCACTATCAGAACAAGAGACAAAGATTATTATTGACGCAATAAAAAGCGAAATCCCTAATAAATAATTCTTTTTCATTTACTTCTTTAAAATTTATTGTCAAAACTATAAAAAAAAATGAAATACAAGTTCTTATTTTTAAGAAATTTATATTGGAACAAAAATAGTCAGTGATTGAAATTTAAATCAACGATGAAAGACTGTTTTCTAAAAAAAAATTATTTTAATTTGAATGGTGATTGCTCTTTTTTCACAGCAGTAATGTAATAATTGGTATCGCCCCACCAAGGAAATGTCGTGTAGCGTTCAACATAGGTTACTTTAACATATTGGCCTTGGTATTTTTTAAGCGTTTCAATTACTTCTTCATCGTTATCTAATACTGAAAACTTAAAAATTTGAGCGCCGGCAATTCCCTGACTAATTTCGCCTTCCCAGGTTTTAAAAACATATCCTTTTTTGCTGAATTTTATCAATTCACCTGTTCGATCTCCTTCGCTGTAGGTTGCATAATAAGCAATTGTGAAAAATAATGCTGTCAGTACAACTACCACAATAACAAAATAAATTCCAATTTTTCGTAACATAATTTTTTAATTTTGATTTGAATTTTCTTCCACTGATGAAGCTCTGTTTAAAATATTATCAGGAAGTGCTTTTTTGGCTTTGGCGCCCATTTTTTTCAATTTTTCGACACTATTTACCAAATTGCCTTTTCCTTCAACTAGCTTATTCATAGCGCCTTGGTATTCAACTTTGGCTTCGTCCATTTTCTTGCCAATTTTTACTAAATCGGATACAAAACCTTCAAATTTGTCATACAAAGCGCCAGCCTGACGTGCTATCTCTAAAGCATTTTCTTGTTGTTTTTGATTGGTCCACATGCTATCAATAGTGCGAAGGGTTGCCAATAGAGTAGAAGGCGTAACAATAACTATGTTTTTTTCAAAAGCTTTGTTGTATAAACTCGTGTCTTCATTTAAGGCAATAGCAAAAGCCGATTCAATAGGAATGAACAGCAACACGAAATCAGGACTTTCCATTTGGTACAAATCTTGGTAGTTTTTATTGCCCAAATCTTGCACATGACGATGGATGGAAGCCACATGTTCTTTCAAATATTGTGCTTTGGTTTCATCATTATCTTCATTAATGTATCTTTCGTAAGAGGTCAAAGCGACTTTCGAATCGACTATCATTTTCTTTCCATCGGGTAAGTTGATAATCACATCGGGGAAAACGCGGTTGCCTTCTTGAGTTACAAAGCTTTGTTGCACAAAATATTCGCGGTCTTTTTCCAATCCCGATTTTTCCAACACGCGTTCCAACACCAATTCGCCCCAATTGCCTTGCATTTTACTATCGCCTTTGAGTGCTTTGGTCAAATTCAAAGTTTCTTTGCTCATCTGCTCGTTCATTTCGCGCAAGCCTAAAATTTGCTGGCGTAATGCGGCGTGGTAATCAATGCTTTCTTTGTGTGTGTCTTCTACTTTTTTCTCAAAAAGCTGAATTTTATCCTGCAATGGAGTGAGAATGTTTTTTAGGTTTTCTTTGTTTTGCTCGGTAAACTTAGTCGTTTTTTCTTCTAGAATTTTATTGGCTAAATTTTCAAATTCTTTCGTGAATTTCTCCTGAAGTTGCTCTACTTCTTGCTTTTGTTCTTTGTTGCGCTCCCACAAATTTTCAAAATCAGTCTCTTTTTTGGAAAGTTGAATCATTAGCGATTCTTTTTCTGTTCGAATTGATTCTCGCTCTTGAACCACTTGCGTAATCTGTAATTTGAGTTGCTCAATTTGTGAGAGCAATCCGTTTATTTTTTCTTCAAATGCTGCTTTTTCGGTTTTTGAATGGGCAGAAAATAATTGTTTTCCTAAGAAAATTCCAATTGCTAAGGCAAGTACAAAGGTGATTGCGGTGATGAGGGTGTCGTTCATGGTAACTAAAAAATAAAAGAGTTTAAAGATACACAGTTTCAATCAATTTTTAATTTTCAACCCAAAATAGTTTTCAACTTTGGCATCGTTTTTGGTTTTGCAAAAAAATGAAAGAATGAATTATATTTGCAATCATCAAAAAAAATGTAGATTATGACTAGAAAAATTACACTTTTAGCCTTATTGTTTATTTCAACATTGTCATTTGCTCAAATCGGTCCTGTGGGTCATTTAACTATTTTCTCTGAAGATGGTGATAAGTTTACTTTAATACTTAACGGAGAAGTAATCAATGACACACCACAAACTAATTTGCGTGTTGAAGATTTGAATCAGCCGTATTACAATGCCAAGATTAAGTTTGCCGATCAAACATTGACTGAAGTTTCCAAAAATAATTTAATGTTGACGGATGCTGATGGTAATTTTGCCGATGTAACGTATAAAATCAAGAGAGACAAAAACAATAAAACCAAGATGAAAATGAATTATTTTTCATCGATTCCAGTGCAGCCTAATTTTGTCCCAGCTTCGAATGTTCACGTGATTCATTATGGCCAACCTCGACCAGTTGGTGGTGTAACGCAAACAACTACAACTACAACCACTCAAGTTGGCGGAACTAATGTTGGTGTTGGCGTAAACGTTGGTGGAGTGAATATGGGAATCACTATCAATGACAATATGGGTGGCGAAGTAATTACTCAAACCCAAACTACTACGACAACACATTCTAACAGCAATCACAATCAACATTACAATGAACCTGTGAGAGGTTGCGGCGGTAATTCGTGTATGACACCAGGTAATTTTAATGCTGCTTTGGCAACTATCAAAAAGCAAAGTTTTGAAGACACGCGTTTGAAAACCGCAAAGCAAGTGATTTCGGCGAATTGCCTCAATGTAGATCAAATTATTCAAATAGCCAATACATTTAGTTTTGAAGACAATAAATTGGAGTTTGCCAAATTTGCGTATGATTATTGTATAGAGCCTAGAAACTATTTTAAATTGAACGGTATTTTTACCTTCAGCAGCAATGTGGATGAATTGTCAGATTACGTGCAAAGCAGACACTAATTTTTTAAATCATATTATTGAAAGACTATCGGCAATTGTTGGTAGTCTTTTTTTTATTTTTGCCAAAACCGAAGCATGCAAACACACCAACATTTTATCATTCATAAGCCGCATGGTTTTTTAAGTCAGTTTATTTATGAAAAAAAGCGACACAAAAAATTGTTGGGTGAATTGTACAATTTTCCTAAAGGAACCATGGCAATTGGACGCTTGGATGAAGATTCAGAGGGTTTGTTATTGTTGACAACAGACGGAATGATGAGTGAAATAGTGCGCAGCAAAACCGTCGAGAAAGAATATTATGCACAAGTTGACGGTATTGTTACTAATGAAGCTATTGAACAACTGCAAAATGGAGTCGAAATTGGTTTTAAAGGAATCCGCTATACCACCAAGAAATGCCAAGCTGAAATAATATCTAAATTACCTGATTGTATTGGAGTTGGTAGGAAAATTCGTGATGAACGCCACGGACCAACAAGTTGGATTTCAATTACGTTAACCGAAGGTAAATTCAGACAAGTGCGTAAAATGACTGCAGCGGTTGGTTTTCCAACTTTGCGATTGGTTCGCATTCGGGTTGGTGCAATCAAACTGAATAATTTGAAAGCAGGAGAAGTCATGGAAGTAGAACAGTTCCCAATTTAAGCAGTCTAATATTCTAATAATCTAAAAAGTCTAACAATCTAAGAAGTCTAACAAATCTATTATGCTAAACATTGTATTAGTTGAGCCCGAAATCCCCAATAACACTGGCAATATTGGCCGTTTGTGCGTAGGAACCCAAAGCCGTTTGCACTTGATTCATCCGTTTGGATTTGAAATTACCGACAAAAATTTGAAGCGCTCGGGTTTAGATTATTGGGTGCATCTCGATTGGCATCAATACCAAAATGTAGACGAATGGATAGCGCAAATCCCAGATAAATCACGCGTGTTTTTAATGAGTTCACATGCTTCAAAATCGTTTTATGAAATTGACTTTCAAGACGAAGATTGGTTGGTTTTTGGGAAAGAAAGTGTTGGTTTGAGTCAAGAAGTGTTGTCTAAATTCGAAAATCATTTGACCATTCCGATGTCGAATTTAATTCGCAGTTACAATATTGCCAATTCGGTTGCCTTTGTAGTTGGCGAGGCGAAGAGGCAAATTAACAGCAAATAAGAATGAATGTAGAAGTTACCATTAAAGAAGCTTTAAGTGTTGGAAAACGAATGGTTATTTTTCCCTCATTGGCTATTTTGATTGGTTTTTCTTTTGGTTTTGGGATAGTTTTGGATCAATTTAAAATACATCTATCAATTGGTTTGTTTGTTGGTTTTTTGTCAGGATTCGTTGCAATGAAATTGTATTGGAATTATTCAAGTAAGAAATGGCAATTGTGGGCTTTTTCAAACGTGAAAAATGTAAATGAGTTAAAAAGAAAAGCCATCGAGAATCGGTTAATCAATAAAAATTTCATTTTAGATGACAAGAAACAGATTCGTGATAATGAGTTAAGAAAAAAAATAGCTCATATTCAAAAGAAGTTTGATTCAAAAGAGGTATTTCACGATGCATTTTCGATTCCCAAAGTGACCAAAATAAAGGCTTCTAAAATAGGGGAAACGATTCCTTTTATTTTGGGTTTCTTTATGCTTGGATGTGTGATTTATGGTTATTTAGAAGTTAAAACAGCAAGCTTTTATCTAATTATTGCATTTGCAGTAGCATTGTTTTTTTGGGCAATAGGAATTTTTGCAATATTTCATAAGGTTGTTCTAATTCGAATGGACGATACTGGCGTTCAATTACATCAGAAAGAATTTATTCGATGGGAAGAAGTACTAGCTTGTTTTGTTGAAAAGCGCCTTGTAGGTGACCATTACGCTTATTATATTGTTTTTCAACTTAAAACAGTGACTATTGAATTTTCTATAAATGGTCTGGAATTAAATCCTCAACGAATCGAAAAATTAGCTCAAATTTACTGGTTTCGCAACAAGAAAAAGTACCTTAACCGATGATGAATTTCCCTTTCACAGTATCAAAAGTGATGGTTTCATCTTTAAATATTTGATCAAAAATTCCTTTAGCAATCAGGTTGCAAGGTTCGTCTTGAACGATACTTTCCTCAGTCATTACAATCATGTCATCGGCCAATTGTATCGCCAAATCAATGTCGTGAGTGGAAAATAAAATGCATTTGTTGGTTTCTTGTGCTAATTTTTTCAATAATTTAAATAACGAAACTTTGTGCAATAAATCCAAATGGGTTGTGGGTTCATCCAAGATGATTAAAGGTGTGTCTTGTGCTAATGCTCGAGCTACTAATACTTTTTGCAATTGACCATCACTAATTTCAAAATGTTTTTTTTCAGTTAAAGAGGCAATTTGAGTTAGTTCAATGGCGCGATTGATTTGGGTTTTATCATCTTCAGAAAGTTTTCCCAACCAATTGGTATAGGGTTGTCTTCCCAAAGCAACTAATTCATAAACCGTTAAATTACTAGGCGGTAATTTTTCGGTCAATACCAAACTCAATTGTTGTGCTAATGCTACTGGCGAATAAGTAAGCAACGCTTTTTCTTTCAAAAAAACTTCACCCGAAAGTGGTGGTTGAATGCCGCAAAGTGTTCGCAACAACGTAGACTTTCCAATGCCGTTGCCACCAATCAAAGCAATTAATTTTCCTTGCTCTAGATTCAGGTTTAAGTTTTCAGCAATGACCATTTTATCCTTCTTGGTGACATAACCAATGGATAAGTTCTTGGTGATTAGTATGTTGTTACTTTGTTGCATTTTTTAAACACATAGAAACATAGGTTTTCTATTCTTTGGGTAATTTTTTAAAATACTCATTGACAAATGTTTTTTGAACTTCTTTAAAAATATTAAAGCAATTAAAATTAATTATAATTCCTTTTGGCGCTTTTAAGAGTTTCATATAGGTTTGAAGCTGTGCTTCAATTATAGGGTTTAATTGTACTATTGATTTCAATTCTACAACCAAACAATTTTCAACGTATAAATCACATCTAAAATCTACTTGTAATTCTTTTTCTTTATAAATTAACGGGATTTTCATCTCTGAAGAAAAATTAATTTTTCTTTCTATGAGTTCTTCTTTCAAGCATTTATGATAGACACTTTCTAACAACCCTCTTCCCATTATTTTATGTACTTCAATTGCTGTTCCTACAACTTCATAGGACAGTTCGTCTAAATATTTTTGAGTTATCATGGCAAAAAATAAAATCTATGTTTCTATGTGTTTATAAAAAAATCAAACCAAACTCCGCTTTCGAACCAACAACCAAATCACCACTGGCGCACCAATGATTGAGGTGATTGCGTTGATTGGTAAAGTAAAATCCATTCCAGGCATTTGCGAAATCATATCGCACAGCAACATGATAATGGCTCCAGTCAAAATGGTGCTCCAAAACAATATCTTATGGTTACTCGTTTGAAATACTAATTTGGAAACATGTGGAACAGCCAAACCCACAAACGCAATCGGACCCGCAAAAGCGGTTATGCTTCCTGCCAAAATACTCGTTGCAATAATGATGATGTAACGCGATTTTTGAATGTTCAATCCCATACTTTTCGCGTAATTTTCTCCTAAAAGTAAAGCGTCTAATGATTTGATAGAGAATAAACTCATTACTAAACCAAGCGTTACTGCCACAGCTAATATCACAATATTTTCCCACGATAAATTACCCAAACTTCCCATGCTCCAAAAGGTAAATTTTTGCAATTGTTCGGCGGTACTAAAATAAGTTAATACTGAAACAATTGCGCTTGTAAAACTGCTAAACATCAATCCAACAATCAAAATGGTAGCAGTATCACGCAGTTTTTGGGAAACTAATAGCACTAATAAAAGCACTAAAAAACTACCTAAGCAAGACGCTATAATGATTCCAAATGAGGAAAGTAAAGTTTCAGCCAAAGCAATTGGTAAAACACTTGCGCCCAAAATAACAAAGGCAACACCCAAACTCGAACCTGAACTCAAGCCCAAAACATACGGTCCGGCTAACGGATTTCGAAATAATGTTTGCATCAATAAACCAGCTGTTGATAAACCAATGCCAACTAAAATGGCGGTAATCGCTTTGGGTAATCGAAAGTTAATGATGATGTATTCCCAAGTTTCTTTGTTAGCAGGCGAACCCAATACGCTTTTAAAAACTTCTTTGATCGGAATGGCAACTTGCCCAAACGAAATATTCAAAACCAAAGCCACAAGCAATAGTACTATTAGCAAAGTGAAAAGAAAAGTAAATCGTTTTTGGAACATTAGTGTAATTTTTCAAAGAAAAAAGGTTGGTAGCCAGCTAACAATTCGGGATGCAAAATTTTAACAATATCTTTCAAAACAATATCGGGGCGATTCGGAGCCAATTCGTAATACAAAATGCCACCCGTTTTTCCTTTTTTTGCACTGAACGAATATACATTTTTATTTTTAAATGCTTTGAATTGGTCGTAATGCGGATTGGCATCTGTCATTTCTTTCAAAGAAGAAAATTGACCGGAAGTAATCCAAAAATCAGCATCTTTGGCTTTTTCAAAAACGGTTTCAAATGATAAGGCCAAGCTGCCAGTACCTTTGGTTTCTTGCCACAAATAATTAGAGTTGGCTTCTTTCAATAACAAACAACCCCAACTGGTTCCTTTAGGTAAATACCATTTGTCTTCAAACATATCACCAATTAAAATGGTCGGCTTGGTTTGCGCTCTTTTGGCAATTTGGATGGTTTTTAAATACTCTTTTTCAATTTTGGTAAATAGTTCGTTGGCTTGTTTTTGTTTGCCGTACAAAGCGCCAAAAAACTTAATCCATTCGGCTTTTCCTAAGGGTGTTTCTTCGTTCCAGTCGCCGTTGAGCATGACTTTCAAACCGCTTTTTTCTAAATTGTCTAAGGTTGGATTGGTGTTGTCAATTCCGTAACCAATAATCACGTTGGGTTGCAAGTCAATCAAAACTTCGGTGTTGAGTGTTTGATTGGTACCGAGTTCTTTGACTTTTCCTGCGTCTATTAAGTTGCGAACCTTAAGCGAAGAAATATAATCCAAATGCGGAAAACCGACTAACGTTTTTTCTTCATTGAGCATTTCTAATGAAGGAATGTGAGTAGTTGAAGTCACCACAATCGTTTGAATAGGAATCGAAATGGTTGTATGTTTTTTCAATGAGTCTGGAACAACTCCATTTCTTTCTTTTAAAACATAAGTATACGTTTTAGTTGCATTTGGCCAAGGATTACGCACTTTTACCACTGAATAACCTTCGTAGTTGACAATCGAAAAACCTTTAGCGTATTTGACTGTGTTTAGGTTTACAGGTGTACTAGTTGCGGTTTCCTTTTGTTTACATTGAATAAAAAAAAAGAAAACAGTTAGGAAAAGAAATACTTGAAATCGGTTGAGCATTCGCAAAATTTTTCACAAAAGTAAAATATTGTAGTTACAAATTGGCCTTTGTGTAACATTTGATGCTAAATGCTATTCTACTTTAGGATAATTTTGTACAAAATTGAGGTCATGAGAGACAATTCAAACACCTTTATGTACATAGTCGCAGGCATTATTCTGCTGCATTTTATAGTTGGCTTTGTTTGGCTAATTATTAAATTTTCTAAGAAAAGAGGCGAGAAGTAATTAGTTTTTTACGATTTTATAATTACCTATTGAACCATTTTCAAATTGAAGGTTTAATAAATAAACTCCCGAGTTTAAGTTAGAACATACAGTGTCTAATTCTGATTTTGATGATGTAGCAACTAATTCTTTACCCGAAATATCATTCAATGAATACTGTGTTATAGCTTCATTGGCTTGAATAGTTAAAACAGTTGAAAAAGGATTTGGTGAGACAACTACTTTCTGCTCTTTTGAAATTTCATTGTTTGATAATGTTCCTGAAGTATAATTTTCAGCGTATTCTATAACAGATTCATAGTTATCGAGATCCGCTATCAATGCATTTACCTCACAATTACAAACAAGAGTATAGACTTTAGCTAAAACTCCTGAGGTTATAGATGGGAACATTTTTTCATAATGAAACACATTGTGATTTTGTAAGATGGTATTCAAATCATTATCATTTGTAAGAACAATGTTATTAGTATCAAACCCCGTTGGTACACCAATATCAGCATTTAAAAGTTGTAAAGTTGCAACATCAGAAAAGATATTGTTGTCACTAAATCGGACTACTTCAATTACGGATGAGTAAGCTTGCAAATCAGCAAATAGTTGATTAGATGTTGAATACACACGCATTATTCTATCTTGATAAGGAGGATAAGGATGTTCAACTTTTCTTTCGTAAATAGGATAGCCATAATTGCTTAAAATAGCATTGAGCCCCGCATCATTTGACGCATGGTATTGATTAGGTAAAAATTCATTATAAATTACCGCATATCCAACATTTGGGTTCACCAACCTAATTTCAATTCCCTCTTGAGAATATCCAAATTGAATAACAAATAAAAATAATAGTAGTTTTTTCATAATGAGGAGTTTATGAATCATAAAACAAATATAAGGAATATTTTCTTACATAATCAAAAAATATAATGGTATATTTGCACTCGTATTTCGGTTGTTTTTCCGTTTTTTCGGAACAACATTAAAAGGGAATCGGGTGATTGATAGTGTGTTAGATTCTTTTCTAACTTCTGAATTCTAATTTCTGAATTCTAATTTCTGAATTCTAACTTCAAAAATCCCGAGCTGTACCCGCAACTGTAAGCTAATCAGCTTGTTGTTATCTGCATTACCATTGTTCCGATTCATCGGAATGAGAAGGTCAACAACAAGACGCAAGCCAGGAGACCTGCCACTTACACTGAGTAACAAACTTTCGGGAAAAAAGGTTTGGGCGTGTCCGCCACGGGTGGATATGGATAAATTTTATACTTTTCTCCGACAATTGGTAAATTGTTTAATGTAAAAAAATGAACAAAAAAGTAATGCGTATCAGTGCCATTGTTGCATTGGTAACAACCGTTGGGTTCGCTCAACAACAAGATTCTCTGAGTGTCAATCCACTCGATGAAGTGGTAATTTCAGACACCAAATTTGCACAGAGCAAAGAAAAATCGGGTAAGGTAATTACCAAAATCTCAGCCGATGAGCTCCAAAAGAAATCGGGCCAATCGTTAGCCACCATTTTGAGTTCTGTAGCAGGAATCGAAATCAATGGAAACCAAAGTGCTAACGGAAAGAATTTGGGGTATTACATTCGAGGTGGTAAAAATCAACAAGTCTTAATTTTAATCGACGGCAATCCGGTTACTGATGCATCCGGAATTAGTTTTGAATACGATTTGCGTTTGCTTCCTATCGATCAAGTGGAAAGTATCGAGATTATGAAAGGAGCAGCAAGTACACTCTACGGAACGGGCGCAGCAACTGCCGTAATTAATATTACACTCAAAAAATCAAGTAAAAAACCAATACAAGCCAATGCTTATTTGAATATTGGTTCCAACAACACCGCTAATGATTCTAAAATAAACGGACAAGATTTTAACCAAGGTTTTTCTGTTAACGGAACGGTAAGCAAACTGACTTATTTAGCAGCTATCAACAGTACTGAAACCAATGGAATGTCTCAAATTGCAGCACCTTCAAGTGCGTTTGACTATGAGGCTGATCGCTTTTCACGCCTGAATTACAGAACAAAAATTGGCGTTTTGCTTTCTCCAAAAATAAGGTTGGAGGTGTTTGGGAATTACGACCAACTCAAAAACGACTACGATTTGACTTTTGATAATACAGGTTTCAACGATTCTAGTAGCAACAAAACGCATTCGGAACAGTTTCGTGTAGGTTTTTCACCAAAATACAAGTTTAATAATGGCGAAGTCGTTTTAAATTCAAGTTTTACCCAATTGCAACGTGGGTATTCTGAATGGAATTCGTTTTCAAGCACTTTGGATTCTTCCTTGTACGAATCGAGAAATGCTAACTTGGATGTGTTTGCCAAGTACAAATTTAATACTAACTTTTTCCTTGTTTTGGGTGCCAATTATCAGTTTTATGATATGATGAGCGAAACGCCTTATGGTTCAATTGCGAAAGAAGCCACCAAATTCAACGCAATTGATGGTTATTTTACTGGAGTTTACACGTCTAATTTTGGCTTGAATATTAATTTAGGTTCCCGAATCAACCTTCATAGTGAATATGGAAATCAAATTGTTTATAATATCAATCCTTCCTTTTCATTCGGAAAAAATAGTCCAATCAAGATATTGACTTCATTCAGTACAGCTTATGTTACGCCTAGTTTGTACCAATTGTATTCAGAATACGGGAATTTAGATTTGATACCAGAACAAAATACAACCATCGAAGCTGGATTTGAAATCGCTCTTTTGAATAAAAAACTACGCTTTAATACGGTAGCTTTTCACCGTGAACAAACCGATAGTTTTGGTTTTTACTTTGATGAAGTTACTTACGAGTCGTATTATATCAATATCGAAGGAACCAATAAAGCCAAAGGAGTTGAAACCGAGTTGAGTTACCAATTTTCCAATCAATTAAAACTCAACGCAAATTATACTTTTACCCAAGTGGACGAGGCTTTAAATCGCTTAATAGCAAAGCACAAAGGCAATATTTCTGTTGATTTCACGCCAACCCAACGCACACTTTTCAATATCAATTACCAATATGTTGATGGCAGACAGGATGCTTTTTTTGACGGGAATACCTATGAAACTATGCAATCAAAATTGGGTTCGTATAAATTAGTAAATGCGTTATTGCAATACGAATTAGTGAAAAGTAGATTGACTATTTTCGGAAATGTAACCAATATTTTCAACGAAGATTTTATAGAAAATACAGGTTATTCTACACGTGGAAGAAACTTCAAGCTAGGTTTGAACATCAATTTATAGTCAGATTAAACAAATAAAAAAGGCACAATTTTTAAGTGGTAAAATTGTGCCTTTTTGTATTTTAATAATTCCAATTTACTTCAATTGGATATACATTTCATTGCGCAAAGGTTCTATTGCTTTTGCATCTGAGCAATATACAAATGTTTTTGAGGGTTGTTGAACAGGTCTTCCGCTAGCCATTATGTGATTGATTGCGGTTGCCAATAGCGGTTCGTTGGTATCACCAATAATACCCATGTTTCCGTAATCTTCTTGCTGTTGAATGGTCGAAACTAAACCGGTTTGATAATCGCCAAAACCAGCCGCGTTAACGGTTTTCAACACCAAAGGTTGCATCGCGTACTTATGATTTGGGTTGGCACCCGATTTAGCAAAATTAGGGGAATCATACAATGTTACTGAGCCCACGTTTTTTCCGGTGGTAGTATCACCAATTTGAATTACATCAATATAAGGTTTCAAACCATTAATTACCAATTCACTGGCCGAAGCTGTACTTCTCGATGTTAAAATATACACTTTAGTTAAGTTCAATGAGTTGAGTGCAGCGCCAGTACCAGTTGTAGCAGTAAAATAGTTAAATAGCGAATCTGGATTGTATTGCAACCAGTAAGCGTCCAATTTAGCATTCCACTGTTGTTTGGCAAAAATTTGGCCAGTAAATTGGCCTGTAATTAAACTAGCTAATCGTGTTGCAGTATCAATAGAACCACCTGAATTGTAACGCAAATCGAGCACCAAGTGGGTAATGTTTTGCAATTTGAATTGCTCAAAAGTAAAGTTCAATTGGTTTTCGTAAGAAGAGTAAAATCCATTGTACATCAAATAACCAATTTTTTTAGTTCCTTGTTCAAAAACACTAGTTTTGTATATCGGGTTTTCAGCCAATTGTGTTTTGGTCAACGTAATAGATTGCCCATTTGGCGTGATATTTCCATTGTCGTAATCAGCCAAGTTTAAAGTGTAAGTTGTACCCGAAAGTAACGATTGATAGTTGCTTGCTGTTAAAGGAGTTCCGTTCACGGCATAAAAAATATCACCTCTTTTAATAGCGGTTGATGAAGCATTTGAATTGGGAAGAATATAACGAACCCAACCAAAAATGTCAGTGGTACTACCCGTTTTATAACGAAGGCCAAAATCAACACCATTGTTCAAAGTATTTCCCGTCAAAATGCCTTCCAGCGTAGTGTAATTACTAAAAATAACACTAAAACGATCAATCGAATTATCAATACGCAAACTATTAAATAAAACAACAGGATCGGAATAGCCCGACAGAAAATCATTCAAATCCGATTGATTCGCAAACCGATTATCAGCCAAATTCGGCACATTCGCTTGCCATAAATAATATTGGTTCATGCCTTTCCAAACAAAATTATTGATTTGTAATTCGGTAGGAACCTCTAAATCGTCTTTGGTACAGCTCAATGAAGCGAACAATAGCACAATAACTGAAAAAATGCGTAGACTCTTTTTCATATAATTTCAATTTTACCTCAAATATAGTAATTTTTTTTAAGAAGCTAATCCAGCTTTTCGTTACAACTTGCCTGCCGGTAGGCAGGGTCCTCAGGCTATAAAGTGTGATTGTAAGGCAGTTGCCAGCTTCCGTTGGTTGCTTGCACCAGCCAACAACCACTTCGTTCTAGCCTTCCGGGCTTTCCACTGCACACGAGCGAAGCAATCTGGGCTAGGGCTTTTGCAGTAGAAAGAACTTTTATTAATGATTTTGTCATTCTGACGAAGAAAGAATCTCATCTTGTACAAACGATAACTCAGATTTATAACCCTGATGGCGCATTCAATTGTATTCCATATCCGTGCGGTCGGGATAGTTATTTAGGACGAGTCAATGCTGTAGCAAAAATAGAGTAAACTAATATATATAGCATATATATAATAACTATATAGTAACTATATAGTAACTTTATAACGTATATGCATCATATAATACTGCTCAAAATCACATCCAATCTCATACAAAAGACAATACAAATTACGAACCAACACCGCTCTGCGAAGTCTCCCGACTCATATCTTTGTAAAGTAAATAATTTAACAATTAACAATTAACAATTGTAATTTATCAATTAAAAAAAATTAAATTTATTGTAACAAAACAAAATGTGTCTCGTCTTCACTATATAACAAGCAATCCAAATGAACCAAAACGAATTTATCAACGTAATTAATCCATTCAAGGACAAAGTGTTTCGATTGGCAAAACGATTGTTGGTAAGTCGTGAGGAAGCGGAAGATGCAACACAAGAAGTTCTGGTCAAATTGTGGAACAAAAACGAAAGTTTGGGCGAATTAAAAAGTGTAGAAGCGATGGCAATGACGATGACCAAAAACTATTGTTTAGATCAATTGAAATCGAAGCGAGCATCGAATATGACTTTGGTTCACAGCAATTATTCATCCAATGAAGCCAGTTTGCAAAAAAAGATGGAAGATGTCGATAGCTGGCATTGGGTAGAGAAAATCATTGACAATTTGCCCGAACAACAAAAGCTAATCATTCAAATGCGCGACATTGAAGAAATGGAATTTGAAGAAATTGGCAAAATACTTGAAATGAATGAAACGGCAGTGCGCGTTGCCTTATCAAGAGCGCGAAAAACAATACGAGAAACAATGACACAAACCCATAATTATGGAATCAACTAGAATAGAAAAACTAATTGACAACTACTTCGAAGGACAAACCAGTATTGCCGAAGAAAAAGAATTGAAGGCCTATTTCTCTTCTTCAACTGTGGCGCCACATTTAGAGCAATACCGCGCTGTTTTTGGTTACTTTAATCAAGCGAAAGACCAACATTTTACCAAATCGTTACCCTTACAACCTAGAAAACAGTTCAATGTATTTTGGTTATCGATTGCGGCCAGTGTAGTTTTAGCTTTGGGAATCGTAATCATGAAGTTTGCCAATGATCAACCCCAATCTTCTGGAGAGTATGGTACGTACGATAACCCAGAGATTGCACTCGCAGAAACCCAAAAGGCATTGGCTTTAGTTTCTGAAAAGTTGAATGTTGGCATAGAAAGTGTTAATTACATCAATGAGTACGAAAACTCAAAAAACAGAATTTTTAAAAAATAAATCAAAAAACGAATAGGAATTATGAGAAAATTAATTTTAATAATCGCTTTTGTATTAGTATCTAATACCATTTTTGCTCAAACCCCTTTTGATAAGTTTGACAACCAAGACGATGTTACGGCTATTATAGTCAACAAAAAGATGTTTTCAATGTTGAGTAAAGTCGACACCAAAGACAAAGAGTCGCAACAATATGTTAACTTGATTAAAAAGTTAGACAACCTCAAAGTATTTGTTACTTCCAACAGTAAAAAAGCGGCTGATATGAAAGCAACTTCTGATAAATACTTAAAAACTTCAGGTTTAGACGAGTTAATGCGCATCAATGAAAAAGGTAAAAATGTAAAGATTTACGTAAAATCAGGCGCAAGCGATCAACAAGTAAAAGAACTTTTAATGTTTATTGAAGGCTCAGGAAAAGAAGAAACCGTATTGATGTCACTTACAGGCAACTTCGACTTAGATGAATTGTCTGCCTTGACTGATAAAATGAATTTACCTGGAGGCGCTGAGCTAGAAAAAGCAGGAAAAGGAAAAAAATAAATTAGTAAACCTCACAGTTCGCTGTGGGGTTTTTTAAAAAT
The DNA here is from genome assembly GCA_964414655.1 of uncultured Flavobacterium sp. GTDB lineage: Bacteria > Bacteroidota > Bacteroidia > Flavobacteriales > Flavobacteriaceae > Flavobacterium. Next base: position 272,233 of record CAYPXI010000001.1, read on the forward strand.
ACAACCTATATGAGAGTTATTGTATACATAGCCATAGCAGTAAGTTTACTACTTATTAGTTGCAACAGCGAACCTACTTTACAAAAGTTTTTTGTAGAAAATTCGGAGAAGAAAGATTTTATTGCCTTAGACATTTCCTCGGATATTTTAAATGTAGATAAAGCGCAATTGTCTTCTGAGCAAAAACAAGCATTGGAATCATTTGATAAAATGAATATTATTGCATTCAAAGCCAATGGTAAAAACCAAAAAGAATACGAAGTAGAAAAAAACAAACTCAACACCATTTTGAAAAATGAAGAATACCAAGAATTGATTAAAGTGGGTTCGGGTAGTCAAGGTGCTTCGGTAAGTTTTGTAGGAACCGAAGATGATATAGATGAGTTTATTTTTTACGCCAATCGAAAAGAAAACGGTTTTGCTGTGATTCGAGTAACCGGAGAAAAAATGAATCCCAATGCTGTGATGACAATGCTTTCGGTTTTGCAAAAATCCAATATCGACTTAGAGCAATTAAAGCCATTGCAAGATTTAATGAAATAAATATAAAATTTTAGGTTAGTTATAAAAAAACCGATTTCTGTTAGAAGTCGGTTTTTTTTCAATGCAATTATAAATTTTGAACCAACGAATCAATCGACTGAAATATTTTAATTTTCGGATTGGGCGATTTAATTGTAATGTATTCAACCATTCTACCAATCATCCATAAGGAAGTTTCTGAATCCAATATTTTGGTGTTCAAATCGTTAATATAAGAATTGATTTCGGATGTATTAGGTTCTACTGTAGCGTAGCAAACGAAAGTGATGTTTTCAAAATACTTCTTTACATCGAGTAAATTTTCAATAGGAACACTTTCTCCTAAATAAATTGTTTTGTAACCATTTAATAAAATCTCATAATTAAGATACATTAATCCCAATTCATGAATTTCATTTAAAGGCAAGTACAATACAAAAGTTGTCGTAGTCTTAGTAGGCTCTTGAATTTGGAGTTTTTCGGTATTAATCAGTATTTTTTGTTTAATCAAATAGCTTATAAAATGTTCATGAGCAGGCGTAATTGTACCAGATTGCCACAAAAATCCAATTTCAGTAATCAAAGGAATAAAAACTTCATAAAAAACTTCTCTAAATGATTTTTCGGATAAAAGTTCATCATAAGTAGAAAAAAATAGCGCTTGATCAAAATTCATCATGGCTAATTTAAACGAACTAAGAGCATGATTTTTGGCGTTTTTTTCAGTAGCAATTTCATTAACTAAGGCTGTTACTTTTTCAGGAGTAAGTTTGGCAATTTTAGAAATCTTATAACCATAATCATGCAATAAGGTGATGTTTAAAAGCTTTTGTAATGCTGATAAATCATACAATCTAATGTTAGTGTCAGTGCGCATGGGTTGCAAAACATCATATCTTTTTTCCCAAATTCTAATGGTATGCGCTTTAATTCCAGAGAGGTTCTCTAGATCTTTAATGCTGAAAGAACTTTTTATGTTGTTCATTTTTTTAAATAAAAGATTAAACAAAAATATTGATTTTTTTTATTCTTTCATAAAAAATGAATAAATAATTAGTTATAAATCACAGATTTGTTTTTTTTATGGTAAATACCTATTAGATTTGCTGTACTAAATTTTTAAATTAAACAAAATGAAAAAACAATTTATTTTTGCGGTTTTTTTTATTTCGTGCCTTGTTAGTGCACAGAAAGTTAAGGTATTATCAGGTGACTTCAAAAGCTTGAAAGGGATTACAGAATACAATTTAGTTTTTGATTACGAAAACATCAAAGTTGATAAATTTCAAACTGAAGAAGAGTTTTTGGCTGATAAAATGAAAAAAAGAGAAGAGAAAGGTACTGATGATGATTTTAAAAGATCTTGGTTTGCCGATAGAGCCAACAGATATGAGCCTAAATTCATTGAATCATTCAACAAAAGATTTGACGATGGTGAAGTTAAAGCCGACAAAGGTTTGACTAATGCTAAATACACGATGAAAGTAAAAACTACTTGGATTTCTCCAGGATACAATGTTGGAGTTGTAAGAAGGGATGCTTATGTAACTGCAGTTATTACTGTGTTTGAAACAGCAAATCCATCTAATGTTTTAATTTCTGTTGAATACGAAAAAGCGCACGGAGACGGTGCTATGGGATACGATTTTAATTCAGGATACAGAATTTCTGAAGGGTATGCCAAATTATCAAAAGAATTAGCATTTGATATCAAAAAGAATACTAAAAGATAAGTTTCTAATTCTATAAAAAAAAGCGGATATTTTGTATCCGCTTTTTTTATGATCCTATTGCACTTTTTTCAGAGTTGATTAAATGTGCCATATTCTTAATCACGTTGTCGTGTTTTTTAACAAAAGGATTCTCTTTATCCCAAACATATCCTGCTAAAACTGCACAAATTTTGCGTTTTACATCAGGGTTTTCAGGTCGGTGGAAAAATAAAGTTTGTAAATTTCCAGTATACCATTCTTTTACATAGGTGGTAAAAACACCAATTCCACTTCTCATGTATTCAGTAAATTCAACTTCCCAGTCGATTTTTTCACCATTCAATTGGCGATGAATTAACTTGGCTGCCAACATTCCCGATTCAGTTGCAAAAGCAACTCCAGAAGAGAAAACGGGATCCAAAAATTCAGAACTATTTCCAGTTAGTGCAAATCCGTCTCCATACATTTTTTTAACTGAACGCGAGTAATTTTCCAATTTTACTGGTTCAAACAAAAAGTCAACACCACCAAAGCGTTTTACGTAATAATCTGATAATTGGATAGCATTGTTGAGCGCTTCTCTGTTGTCTTTGTTTTCTGACAATGAGTTGATAAAAGAAGTAGGTCCAACTACTCCCAAACTTGTATTTCCATTTGAAAAAGGAATTACCCACAACCAAACTTCAGTTTCTAAAATGTCAAAAGAAATCAGCGTGCCTTCTTCTCCTTCAGGACGGTTAATGTCTTTTACATGTGTAAAAATAGACGAATGTGGATCCAATTTTGACGGTGTATCCAAATCTAACAAACGAGGCAAAACTCTACCATAACCGCTTGAGTCAATAATAAACTTAGCGTGAATTTCTTTCAAATTACCGTCCTTATCTTTAACGGTTGTAATCGAATCAGAACCATCAAACTGAACAGCTAATACTTCACTTTCAAATTCTAAATCGATCCCTTTATTGATCACTTCTTGTGCTAGTGTATTGTCAAAATCAGCTCTTGGTACTTGCCAAGTCCAATCCCAACCTTCCGAAAATTTATCGCTAAAATCAAATACACAAATTTCTTCTCCTCGAATAAAACGTGCTCCCAATTTCTTTTCAAAATTCATTGCGTCCAAAGCAGGAAATAATCCCGCTTCATCAAAATGATCCATCACACGTGGTATCAAACTTTCGCCCACAACCAATCGAGGGAATTTTGTTTTTTCAACCACTTTTACCTTGGTTCCATTGTTGTGTAAATAACTGGCAGAAACACAACCAGAAGGACCAGCGCCAATGACTAAAACGTCGATAAATTCTTTCTGCATATATTTTGTTTTTTACTTCTTATTAATAGTATTATCTTTGCGTCCTCAAATGTAGTTACATATAATTTAATTTTAAAATAATTTGTCTATTATTTATAGATAAAAATGAATGTTTAAATGAAAATAATAAAGGAATATTTAAGCTTAAATGATTTTATCGCTATTGTGTTCAATAATAGCAAAGTAGAAGTTAGTAATGAAGTGTTAAACAGGGTGGATGAGAGCTTTAATTTTCTAAAAGATTTCTCCAAGAATAAGGTTATTTATGGTGTTAATACGGGTTTCGGACCAATGGCGCAATACCGTATCAAGGACGAAGATCAATTGCAATTACAATACAATTTAATCCGCAGTCATTCCTCAGGTACTGGAAAACCACTGAGTCCAGTTTGTGTTAAATCGTCTATTTTGGCTCGTTTGAATACACTTTCTTTAGGGAATTCAGGTGTAAATTCTTCAGTAATTCACCTGATGAAAGAGTTAATCAACAGAGATATTACACCTTTGATTTTTGAGCATGGTGGAGTTGGAGCAAGTGGCGATTTAGTACAATTAGCCCATTTAGCATTAGTTTTGATTGGTGAAGGAGAAGTGTTTTACAAAGGGGAAAGAAGAAGCACTAAAGAAGTTTTTGAAATAGAAAAATTAGCGCCAATTAAAGTTGAAATCAGAGAAGGATTAGCCTTGATGAACGGAACTTCAGTGATGACAGGAATCGGGATTGTAAACGTTCACAATGCTGAAAAAGTACTGGATTGGGCATTGAAATGTTCTTGTGCTATCAACGAAATAGTGCAAGCTTATGACGATCATTTAGGCGCAGAATTAAATAACACTAAGTTGCATTTTGGTCAACAAGAAGTGGCTCAAAAAAATGCGTAATAATCTTTCCGATAGCAAACTAGTTCGAAAAAGAGAAGATCACTTGTACAATGGTGAAAATAATGAAGAAGTTTTCAAAGAAAAAGTACAAGAATATTATTCTTTACGATGTGTTCCACAAATATTAGGACCAGTTTTAGATACAATCAACACCGTAGCTAAGGTACTTGAAAATGAAATTAACTCGGCCAACGATAATCCTATTGTTTGTGTGAAAACGCAACATGTTTACCACGGTGGAAATTTCCATGGCGATTATATTTCTCTTGAAATGGATAAATTGAAATTGGTGATGACCAAATTAACCATGTTGGCTGAACGTCAGTTGAATTATTTATTGAATTCAAAATTGAACGAAATTTTGCCTCCTTTTGTTAATTTAGGTACTTTAGGGTTTAATTTTGGTATGCAAGGAGTTCAGTTTACAGCTACTTCAACTACTGCAGAGAGTCAAACATTATCCAATTCGATGTACGTTCACAGTATTCCCAACAACAATGATAATCAAGATATTGTAAGTATGGGAACCAATGCTGCCGTAATAACAGGAAAAGTAATTGAAAATGCCTACGAAGTATTGACTATCGAATTAATCACTATCATTCAAGCAATTGACGCTCTCGGGTTTAAAGACCAAGTTTCAACAACTACTCGTAAAATGTATGATGAAGTTCGTGCTATTATTCCTGAGTTCAAAGAAGATCAAGTTATGTATCCTTTCATTCAAAAAGTGAAGGATTACTTAATGAAATAACATTTAATACAATCTATCATGAAAAAAATTATTTTACTTTTTGTAATTTGTTTCCAAATGATTTCTGCCCAAGAATTGGCTTTGGTTAGAAAAGACGGCAGATTTGGTTACATTTCAAAGACAGGTGAATTTGTTATCACTCCCAAATTTAAAATAGCTAAAAATTTCTCTGAAGGTTTAGCCGCTGTCGAGGATAGTGGGAAATGGGGTTTTATTAATCCAAAAGGAGATTGGGTAATTCCTGCTACTTTTGATGAAGCCAAATATTTTCACAACGGTTATTGTGTGGTTGCAAAAGATAAAAAATGGTTCTACATTAACAAAAAAGGAGAGACTGTTACATCGCCAACAACCGACAAAGTATACGATTTTGAAGATGGAATCGCGTTCATAAAAATCAACGATAAAACAGGTTTTATTAACTCCAAAATGGAAGTGGTTTTAGAACCTAAATATGAAGTAATTAAGCCTTTTGAAAATGGTTACGCTAGAGTTCGAAACAATGAAAGATGGGGAATTATTGACAAGAGTGGAAAAGTGGTTGTTGATATAATGTATGACGAAATTGGGAATTACTACAAAAACACAACTTGGGCCAAAAACGGTAATGCTTTTGGATTGATTTCCAACGGAAAATTCAAAGCCATTGATGGTGTAGATAAAATCTGGGATTTTTATAAAGAAGATTTAACCTATGCAAGAAAAGCCGATAGAATTGGATTTATTGATTTAAACGGCAATTGGGTAATCGAACCAAAATTCGATAAAGCACGAGCTTTCTCAAAAGGTTTAGCCCCTGTTTTCGTTGGAAAAAAATGGGGTTATATTAATACCAAAGGAGCTTTTGTAGTAGAACCTATGTATACAGATGCTGAAATTTTTAGTACTGATGGTTTGGCTCCTGTTAAAGAAAAAAAATGGGGTTTTATTAATGCTTCAGGCAAAATAGTTGTTCCCACACAATACGATATTTCTGCAGGTGGTCCTTTCGCTCTTTTTAAAGACGATGAAAAAGGTTTTGTTGATGGATTAGCTCGTGTAAAAAACGAAAACAAATGGGGTTTTATTAAGCCTGACGGAACCGTTTTAGGTAATCAATGGTATGAAAATGCCGAGTTATTTTGTAAATAAATTATACTATGAAATGTGCATTAGTAACAGGCGGTTCGAGAGGAATTGGACGCGCAATTTGTGAGAAATTAGCAGTAGATAGCAATTACCATATTTTAATTAATTACCAATCCAATCAAGAAGCGGCACAACAAACCTTGGAGGAAGTCATCAAAAATGGTGCAACTGGCGAATTGGTAAAATTCAATGTTGCTGATGCAGAGGAAGTAAAAACGGTGTTAACGCAATGGCAAGAAGCCAACCCAGAAGCGGTAGTCGAGGTTATTGTCAATAACGCAGGAATTACCAAAGACGGTCTTTTTATGTGGATGTCACACGAAGATTGGACAAATGTAATTAACACCAGTTTGAATGGTTTTTTCAACGTAACTAACTTCTTTATCCAAAGAATGTTACGCAATAAATACGGCAGAATTGTCAATATGGTCTCAGTTTCTGGTGTAAAAGGAACTGCGGGTCAAACCAATTATTCGGCAGCAAAAGGTGCTGTAGTAGCGGCAACTAAAGCGTTAGCACAAGAAGTAGCGAAAAGAAATATTACCGTCAATGCAGTAGCCCCAGGCTTTATTAGAACTGACATGACAGATGATTTAGATGAAAAAGAATTAATCAAATTAGTACCTGTCAATCGTTTTGGGGAAGCAGAAGAAGTAGCTGATTTGGTCAGTTTTTTGACTTCTAAAAAAGCAAGTTACATTACTGGAGAAATTATTAATATCAACGGCGGAATTTATTCATAAGGATAGAATGGAAAGAAGAGTAGTTATTACTGGAATGGGAATTTATTCGTGTATTGGTACTTCTCTTGAAGAAGTAAAACAATCGCTTTACGAAGGAAAATCGGGAATTCAATATGATGCTGAACGAAAAGAATTCGGTTTTCAATCGGCTATTACTGGTATGGTTCCAAAACCAGAATTAAAAGATTTACTAAGTAGAAGACAAAGAATAAGCGTAGGTGAAGAAACTGAATATGCTTACATGGCAACCATCGAAGCTTTGAGAAATGCTAAAATTGAAGATTCTTATTTTGATGAAAATGAAGTGGGAATTTTATATGGAAACGACAGTGTTTCTAAAGCAATAATCGAGGCTACAGATATCATTCGTGAAAAGAAAGACACTGCTTTAATCGGTTCTGGAGCTATCTTCAAATCGATGAATTCAACGGTAACTATGAATTTGTCTACCATTTTTAGATTGCGTGGCATCAATATGACAGTAAGCGCTGCTTGTGCAAGTGGATCACATTCTGTTGGTTTGGCTTATTTGCTAATAAAACAAGGTTTACAAGACATGATTATCTGCGGAGGCGCTCAAGAAATCAATAAATACGCTATGTCTAGTTTTGATGGTTTAGGTGTGTTTTCTCCCAACGAAAGTGAACCTCACAAAGCCTCTCGCCCGTTCGATGCCAACCGCGACGGATTGGTGCCAAGTGGTGGTGGCGCAACTTTGATTATCGAAAGTTACGAATCGGCAATCAAACGTGGAGCTCCCATTATTGCTGAGGTTTTAGGTTATGGTTTTTCTTCTAATGGCGGACATATTTCTACTCCAAATGTAGACGGTCCCGCAACCGCTATGCGCAGAGCAATCGAACAAGCAGGGCTACAACCTAGAGATATCGAATATATCAATGCACATGCTACTTCAACTCCAGTAGGAGATGCTAATGAAGCAAGAGCCATTTTTGAAGTTTTTGGCGAAAATGGTCCTTATGTTAGTTCAACTAAATCGATGACTGGTCACGAGTGTTGGATGGCAGGCGCAAGTGAAATAATCTATTCAACTTTGATGATGCAAAATTCATTCATCGCACCCAATATTAACCTTGAAAATCCTGACGAAGATTCCAAAAAGATAAATTTAGTTAACAAAACACTAAATAAAAATTTTGATGTATATTTGTCGAATTCTTTCGGATTTGGGGGTACCAATTCGGCAATAGTTGTTAAGAAAATTTAATTGAATATGAATACGGAAGCAATCTTAGATAAGATTAATGATATTTTAGTAGATGAATTTGAAGTAGATGCTGATGTCATCACTCCAGAAGCTAATTTAAAAGATACTTTAGGTTTAGATAGTTTAGATTATGTAGATTTAGTAGTAACTATTGAAGCTAATTTCGGTGTGAAATTAGGAGAAGCTGACTTTGTAGGAATCAACACGTTCCAAGATTTTTACAATCTTTTAGACGCAAAAATTAAACTCAAAGGATAATTTAAAGTTTTCTACCTTTCTAAATTCTAATTTCTAAATTCTAACCTCAATACAGCATGAGTCAATGGGATGGCAAGTCCAGAGGGACTCTTTTAGGATATAAAATTTTTGTTTTTTGTATAAAAAAGCTCGGAATTAAAACATCGTACATTGTTTTGGTTTTTGTAGCTTTTTATTATTTTTTGTTCCTAAAGAAAAGCAATCAAGCCATTTTCTACTATTTTAATGAACGACTCAAATATCCCTATTTCAAGTCTAAGATTAATGTTTATAAAAGCTACTTCACTTTTGGTCAAACCATAATTGATAAAATCGCTATTTCAGCTGGTTTACGAAGTCGTTTTACGTACGAGTTTGATGGAATTGAAATTCTAAATCAACTGCTAAAAGAAAAAAAAGGCGGTGTTTTAATCAGTGCTCACATGGGGAATTTCGAAATTGCTGAACACTTTTTTGGTGATATCGATTACGATTGCCAAATCAATTTGGTTACAACCGATAGAGAACATTCAGCGATCAAAGAATACCTTGAAACCGTTACCAAAAAATCAAATATCAAATTCATTTTTATCAAGGATGATATGTCCCACATTTTCGACATCAATAACGCACTAGCTAGAAATGAGTTAATTTGCTTTACTGGAGATCGCTATTTTGAAGGAACCAAATGCCTGTCGACAACTATCTTGGGAGAAGAAGCAAATTTTCCAGCTGGGCCTTTCTTAATAGCTTCACGTTTAAAAGTACCTGTAGTTTTTGTGTATGTAATGAAAGAAGCCAATTTGCATTATCATTTGTATGCTAGAGAAGCTAAAACTGGACATAGAGATAGTCAGGCTTTACTCGAAACTTACGTTGAAAGTGTTGAGTCTATGGTTGAAAAATATCCGCTTCAATGGTTCAATTATTTTGATTTTTGGTACAAATCAGAATCAAATTCCAAACAAGAAACATAATAACCAAACTATCCATCGCATTATGGAACAATTTGATTCAATAATTATCGGTTCAGGTGTAGGTGGATTAGCAACAGCAATCTGTTTAGCTCGAGCTGGTCAAAAAGTGCTGGTTTTAGAACAACATTACGTTCCTGGAGGTTGGAGCCATAGTTTTACTATTGGTGGTCAGCGTTTCAGTCCAGGTGTACATTACGTAGGATTGTTGGATGAAGGTCAGTCTACAAGCGATTTATATCGTGGTTTAGGAATTGCCAACGACATGGTTTTCTTCCGAATGAATCCCAAAGGTTATGAGCACTGTTTGATTGGTGATGAGAAAGTTGATTTGCCAGCGGGTAAAGACAATCTCGAAAAATTACTTATTCAACGTTTTCCGAAAGAAGAAAAAAACATCAAAGAATACTTAGATTTAGTGCAAAAAGTGAACTTCGAGTTGCAACTAATGCCGAAATTAAAAGGCTGGTGGCAAAAAATTACAGTTCCTTTTCGAACCAAACATTTCGGAAAATTTGCTTTATTTTCATTGAAAAAAGTAGTCGGTTGGCATACTAAAGATCCAATGTTACAAGCGGTTTTGAATATCCAATGTGGCGATCATGGTTTACCGCCAAGTCGCGCTTGTTTTCCGGTGCATTGTTCGGTAATGGATCATTATTTTAATGGCGGATTTTATCCAATGGGCGGTGGAGGCGGAATCGTAAAAGCAATGACCAATGGTGTAAAACGTAATGGAGGAGAAGTTCGTGTGCAACAAAAAGTGGCGAAAATTTTAATTGAAAATAACAAAGCAATCGGGGTACAATTACTTGATGGAAGTATCATCAAAGCAACTAATATTATATCAAATGCAGATCCTTCAATCACTTACTTGAATTTGATTGGTAAAGAGTATTTAAGTAAAAAGTTACTCAAGAAACTTGAAAACACGAAATACTCAGTTACGTCTTTGATATTGTTTCTGACATTGGACATGGATGTCACTAAGTTTGGTATCGATTCTGGCAATATTTGGATGGTAAAAGACAAAGATATCGATAAACATTTCAACGATTTAATGACTATGGATGTTACTGAAGGTGAAGATCTCCCAGCTTTGTTTATGAGTTGTACTACACTAAAAGATCCTGTAAGTTTCAATGGTAGGTATCATAATTTTGAAATTGTTACGTATGTCAATTATGATACTATCAAAAAGTTCAAAGGTGAAACGGATTACCACTGTGACGAATACACGTTGTTCAAAGAAAAAGTAACAAAAAAGTTAATGAACAATGTTGAAAAAATAATTCCTGGAGCAAAAAATCATATCGTTCAAGCCGAATTAGGAACTCCGATGACCAATGAATTCTATGTTAATTCTACCAAAGGAAATGTCTACGGAACCGAAAAAACCTTAAGACAAGTTGGTCCGTTTGCTTTTAAAAATAAATCTGAAATTGACAACCTTTTTCTTTGCGGTGCAAGCACACTTTCCCACGGTGTTTCGGGCGCTACACACTCTGGTTTGATGGCTGCTTCAGTGATTTTAAACTGTCATAAAGATGATTTAATTCAACTAGATGACACTCAAAAAGTGAGAGTTTATGATGCTGAAGATAGCTCAACTTGGCCCGATTGGATTCATACCAAACGCGCTGATAAAGTGCGTACTTTCAAGGAAATAAAAATAGATGGTTAACGCATGCTTTTTTTCAGTAAATTTGCACTCTTAAAAAAAGTAGCAAAATGAAAAACGTTCTTGTGATTTACTATTCTCAGTCAGGACAACTGAAGGATATTGCAAGAAATATTGCCAAACCACTAGTGGATTCTAACGAAATAAATGTTGTATTTCACGAAATTCAGTTGGAAAAACCATTCCCATTTCCATGGGACAAGGCTTCTTTTTTTGATGCTTTTCCTGAATCTTTTTTGCAAATCCCTGCACAATTAAAACCGATTCCTACTGAAATTCTGAATGTGAAATACGATTTGGTATTGTTGCATTACCAAGTTTGGTATTTAACACCTTCAATTCCAGTAAATTCATTTTTAAAAAGCCCAGAAGCAAAAATTTTGCTCCAAAACACGCCAGTTGTAACTATTAATGGATCAAGAAATATGTGGATAATGGCGCAGGAAAAAATGAAAACACTATTGAAACAAAATGACGCTCTCTTAAAAGGAAATGTAGCATTGGTAGATAGAGCCGGAAATTTAATCAGTGTTATTACCATCGTAGAATGGATGTTTTCGGGTGTGAAAAAGAAATACCTAGGCATTTTCCCTTTGCCTGGCGTTTCCGATAAAGATATTCTTGAGTCATCAAAATTTGGAGACAAAATCAAAGAATCTCTTTTGCAAGATACTTTGAACACTTTGCAACCCAAATTAGTAGCTCTTGACGCAGTAAAAATTAGTTCGTATTTAGTTAGTGTAGATAAAACGGCTAACAAAATCTTTAGAAAATGGTCAAATTTTATCATTACCAAAAAAAACACAAGAAAATCATGGTTAAAAATATTTAATATATATTTATTACTCGCAATTTGGCTTATCTCGCCAATTGTATATATATTGCATATCTTTTTGTATCCATTAAAATTGAAGAAAATAAAGCAAGAAACTCAGTATTATCAAGGAGTTTAGAAGACAAAATATAATTATGTTTGAAGTATACATTACAAAAGCTGGAAAATATTTACCTAACAGTCCGATTTCTAATGATGAAATGGAAAGCTATTTGGGACTTATTAACGACGCTGCATCAAAGGCAAGAAGAATTATTCTAAGAAATAACGGAATTACTTCTCGTTACTACGCCATTGATAAACAAGGAAATCCAACACATTCTAATGCTGAAATGGCCAACTTGGCAATTGAACAATTGTACGATGAAACGTTTACCAAAAATGATGTTGAGTTATTGTCTTGCGGAACTTCTACACCCGATTTAATGTTGCCTTCTCATGCTGCTATGGTTCACGGATTCATGAAAAATAAATCAGTAGAACTTAATTCCTCTTCTGGAGTTTGTTGCTCTGGGATGAATGCTTTGAAGTTTGCCTATCTTTCCATAAAATCAGGAAATACTAAAAACGCTATTTGTTCGGCTTCTGAACGTCCATCTTCTTGGATGATTGCTGATAAATACGAGAATGAAATTGTTAATCTTAAAAAAATTGAAGAACAACCAATTATCGCTTTCAAAAAAGATTTCCTACGTTGGATGTTGTCAGACGGTTCGGGCGCTTTTTTACTAGAAAACAAACCCAAAGGTGAAATTTCATTGAAAATTGAATGGATGGAAGCTTTCTCGTATGCCCACGAAATTGAAGCATGTATGTATGCTGGTGGCGATAAATTAGAAGACGGAAGTATCAAACCTTGGAGCGATTTCAAATCGAGTGAATGGTTGACCGAATCGGTTTTCTCAATCAAACAAGACGTTAAATTATTAGACCAATATATTTTAGAAAAAGGCTCAGAAAGCATGAAAATTGCTTTGGATAAAAACAATATTACTGCCGACCAAATCGATTATTTCTTACCACACGTTTCGTCACATTATTTCGTGAACGGATTAAGAAAATCATTGGCCGAAAGAGGAATGGATATTCCAAAAGATAAATGGTTCATGAACCTAAAAGACGTTGGAAATATTGGTGCCGCTTCAATTTATATTGCTCTTGAAGTACTTATGAATTCCGGTCAATTGAAAAAAGGAGAACGCATCTTGTTGTCTGTTCCAGAAAGCGGTCGATTCTCTTACGCTTACGCATTTTTAACCGTTTGCTAAATCACTATGGAAAACACCACTACTTTTCCAATTACTGATAAAGCTTTTGTTGAAAATTTAATTCCACAAAAGTTTCCGTTTGTGATGATTGATAAACTCATTTCATTCTCTGAAAATGAGGTGATTGCAGGTTTAACGATTCCTTCTGAAAATATTTTTGTTGATAATACTATTTTTCAAGAATCAGGTTTAATCGAGCACATGGCGCAATCAGTGGCTTTGTTTACGGGTTACCAATTCTTCTTGAAAAACGAACCAGCTCCAACTGGCTATATTGGTTCTATTAAATCAATCGAGATATTTCAATTGCCAAAATTAGGTGATGAAATTGCAACTACAGTATCCATTTTACAAGAATTTATGGGCGTGACTTTGGTTGATATTTCAACCAAGTTAAACAATGTAGAAATTGCACGAGGTCAAATGAAAACGGTATTAGCTAGCTAAATTATGGAGCAAAACATCATCGAAATACAAAACTATTTACCGCATCGCGAACCAATGTTAATGGTGGATGTGATTCACGAATTGACCGAAAAAGAAGTAAAAACAGTTCTAGAAATCAAGGCGGAAAATATTTTTGTTGAAAATGGTATTTTTGCTGAAGTGGGTTTAATCGAAAACGCAGCGCAAACATGTTCTGCTATTGTAGCCAAGTCGTATTATGTAGATGAAAATAACGAAGAAAAACACGATGTTAATGTAATCGGGTTCATCAGCGGAATTAAAAAATTGAAAGTGTTTGATGTGGCTAAAGTAGGCGATACGATACAAACTACAGCCGTTTTAGTTTCACGTTTTGATGCCGAAGGTTACCGCATTTGTACTATGAGTTGTACAACTAGCAATAACAATCAGTTGATTTTCGAAGCAGAAATTAATCTTTTCCTTCAAGAACAATAAAGCCATGAAGAAAGAAGAAGTTCCACAAGACAAAAGTAGTCTCTCTAAAAGTAACGTACGCGAATTGTGTTACGCTACCGATAAAGACGGAAACTACACTACGGTTTTAAGCGAAGGCTGGGAACCTAAAACCATTGCACTCAATAATTCTATTCAAGATATTCAAGAGCGAGTACAAAAAGCCAATCAAGATATAAAAGAAGGAAAGTCTAGTCCAATTGTGTATTTTATGGAATTACATAAAATGGATGTTCCAACCTTAGCAAGTTATGTAGGAATGTGGCAATGGCGTGTAAAAAGACATTTTAAACCTGCTGTTTTTAGAAAATTAAATGACAAAGTATTAGCTAAATATGCTGAAGCTTTTGAAATTACAGTCAATGAAATTAAAAACTACAAACCCAATTAATGGAAACTAATTTTATTCACCATCAATCAGCGCATTGCGAGAATGGCGTGGCTTCCAACTTATTGAAGCACCACGGAATAAACATTAGCGAACCCATGATTTTTGGTATTGGCTCTGGATTGTTCTTTTTCTATTTTCCACTTTTAAGAGTCAATCACGCTCCAGCCATAAGTTACCGACCAATGCCTGGTTTTATTTTTAATAAAGCGGCTAAACGATTGGGCGTAAAAGTCAAACGAATCAAATTTTCTTCGCCTGAAAAAGCGCAAAAAGCGTTGGAAGAAAACCTCAATAACAACATTCCAACAGGTTTGCAAGTTGGAGTGTACAATTTAACGTATTTCCCAGACGAATATCGTTTTCACTTCAATGCACACAATTTGGTGGTGTACGGAAAAACTGAAGACAAATTTCTAATCAGCGATCCTGTTATGGAGACGGTAACCACGCTGACAGAAAAAGAATTGGAAAAAGTGCGTTTTGCCAAAGGTGCGTTGGCTCCGAAAGGTCATATGTACTATCCAACGTTTATTCCAAAAGACATGGATTGGGAAAAAGCCATCAAAAAAGGCATCAAAAACACCTGCAATGATATGTTGGCTCCTGTGCCAATTGTGGGTGTAAAAGCCATTCGTGTGGTGGCCAATCAAATCAAAAAATGGCCTGTCAAAAAAGGCGTTAAAGTAGCCAATCATTATTTAGCGCAAATGGTGCGCATGCAAGAAGAAATTGGTACTGGCGGTGGCGGATTTCGTTTCATATACGGTGCTTTTTTACAAGAGGCATCTGTTATTTTGAAGAATGACGAATTAAAGTCGCTTTCAACAGAAATTACCAATATTGGTGATATGTGGCGCGATTTTGCTATCAATGCTTCTCGTGTTTTCAAAAACCGTAGCAACCAAACGGATGTTTACAATAGCTTGTCGGACGAACTAATGAAAATAGCCGATTTGGAAGAAGCATTTTTCAAAAAATTAAAAAAGGCCATTCAGTAATGAGTCAGTCGATTATTCATATTCAACAACTGTATAAAAAGTATAAAGATGCCGACGATTTTTCGGTCAACGATTTGTCATTGGTGGTTGAAGAGAAAGAAATTTTCGGCTTATTAGGACCAAATGGCGCAGGAAAAACAACTTTACTTTCAATGTTGTGTGGTTTAATCAAACCAACTTCTGGAAGTTTTTCTATAGCTGATTTTGTGTATGATAAAAACGCAACAACTATCAAAAAAATCATAGGCGTTGTTCCACAAGAATACGCTTTATATCCAACTTTGACAGCCAAAGAAAACTTGATGTATTTTGGTAGTATGTATGGTTTAAAAGGCAAAGATTTGAGTCAAAAAGTAGATGAAGCACTGGAACATTTAGGCTTAGCTAAGTTTGCTCACAAACGTATCGATACTTTTTCGGGTGGAATGAAACGCAGGGTGAATTTAATTGCGGGTATTTTGCACAATCCAAAGGTTTTGTTTTTAGATGAACCTACTGTGGGAGTTGATGTACAATCCAAAAACGTAATTATCGATTATTTGAAAGCGTTGAACCAAAAAGGAACAACGATTATTTATACTTCGCATCACTTGTCGGAAGCACAAGATTTTTGTACTAAAATTGCCATTATCGATCGTGGCAAAATTTATGCTGAAGGAACTCCAAAAGACTTAATCGCGAGTACGCCCAATGCACACAATTTGGAAGATGTATTTATTTCATTAACTGGTAAAGAACTTCGAGATGCTGTATAAATTCTTCATGTCGGTTCAAAAAGAAATCTTGTTGTTGCGTCGCGACTTCGGAGGTTTGGTTATCCTTTTTGTGATGCCGTTGGTGTTGATTATTACCATTACGCTCATTCAAAATGCTACTTTCAAAACCATCTCCGATAATAAAATACCAGTACTTTTGGTTGATAACGATCAAGGTGAAATTGCCAAAACCGTCAAAGAAAATTTAGATAAAAGTGGCACTTTCATTATCGTCACACAAATAGACAATCAAAATCTAACGGAAGCCGCAGCACAAGAAGCCGTTTTTAAAGGGAAATACCAATTAGCTATCATCATTCCCGAAAAATTAAGCGTTGATTTACAAGCCAAAGTTGACCAAAATGTAAATAAAATTCTAAGTGGATTTGGTTTAGAAGATTCCACCACAGTAAAAAAACAAGAGGTCGTTATCGACCAAAAAGAAGTACGTTTGTACTTTGATCCAGCTACGCAAATGACGTTTAAAAATGGTGTGAAAAGTGCTATTGATAAAATGATTTCACAAATCGAAACACAATCGATTTACAAAACGTTTCAAGACCAATTGGGTGAAGGCGACGAACCTATTTTTGATCAAAAAAGTTTCATTTCTTTCAAAGAAATCGTACCCAAAATCAACGACAAAGAAATTCTTCCTAATTCAGTCCAACACAATGTTCCAGCTTGGTCGTTGTTTGCGATTTTCTTTATTGTCGTACCTTTGTCCATCAATATTGTAAAAGAAAAAGGACAAGGAACGCAAATTCGTCTGATTACAAATCCAGTTCCCTATTCGCTTATCATTGCTGGTAAAACTGCAACATATCTACTCATTTGTATGATTCAATTCTTATTGATGGTAGCCGTTGGAATTTACGTTTTTCCTTATCTAAATTTGCCCATTTTGGATGTTTCTGGTAAAATGATATTAATGATAATTGTTGCACTATTCTCAGGTTTAGCCGCAATTGGATTCGGAATTTTATTAGGAACTGTGGCCAAAACCCAAGAACAATCGGCTCCATTTGGCGCCACTTCGGTTGTGATTTTAGCTGCTATTGGCGGTGTTTGGGTTCCTGTTTTTGCGATGCCTAAAATAATGCAATACGTTTCGCATATTTCACCAATGAATTGGGGATTGAATGCCTTTTATGACGTACTTTTGCGGAATGGAAGTTGTGTAGATATTTTACCCGAAATAAGTTGCCTACTTTTGTTTTTTATAACGACTATTACCTTTGCCATTTTGTATGATAAAAAGAAAAGAGCAGTATAACGAAGCCAGCGAACTGACCATTTCAAAAGACATTCGGGTGCGTTTCAATGAAACCGATCCACTCGGAATTGTTTGGCACGGCTATTACATTACGTACTTTGAAGATGGTCGCGAAGCCTTTGGGCGTCATCACGGATTGTCGTATTTGGATGTCCATGCTCATGGTTATACAACGCCAATTGTAAAGTCAGTTTGCGAACACAAATTATCATTACGCTACGGCGATGTAGCTCGAATTGAAACGACTATTGTCAATTCGCCAGCTGCTAAAATGATTTTTCGATATAAAATATTTGATGCCAATGGAGCTATTGCTTGTACAGGAGAAACAGTGCAAGTATTTGTCAATTCAAATGGCGAAATGAACTTGAATTGTCCGCCTTTTTATGAAGAATGGAAGCGAAAAGTAGGCTTACTCAATGAATAAAAACGTTTACATTACCGAAACCAATTGCATTACACCACTCGGATTTGATGTCGAATCCAATTGGAATGCAATGCTCGATGGTCAAACTGGAATCCAGTCGTTTCAAAATGATTTGTTGCCCGGAATTTCTTATCATGCTTCGGTAATTGATACTAAAAAAATAAATGCTTCTTTTGAAAAAACCGAGCAAAACGCTAATTTCACTAGATTGGAAAAAATGATGATTTTGGCGTTGCAACCCATGATTTCAAAACATGCAATCACTCCTAAAACCGCTTTTATTCTTTCAACAACCAAAGGAAATATTACCGCTTTAGCAAACGAAAACAACTCCATTCAATCGGCGCAACTTTCCCAATTAGCAAAAAAAATAGCACATTATTTTGGTTTCATTTCTGAACCAATTGTAGTTTCCAATGCTTGTGTTTCCGGAGTTTTAGCTGTTGCTGTTGCAAAACGAATGATTCAAACAGGTTTTTATAATGATGCTTTCATCGTTGCTGGTGATGAGGTTTCTGAATTTGTACTTTCTGGATTTAATTCGTTTCAAGCCATGAGCGAATTACCATGTAAACCATACGATAAAGATCGAAATGGAGTTTCACTTGGCGAAGCAACTGCTGCGGTTTATGTGACTGCTGATGCAAATAAAGTCAATTCGAAATCAGTTAAAGTTATTGGCGATGGTTCAATTAACGACGCGAATCACATTTCAGGTCCATCTCGAACAGGAGAAGGTTTGTTTAGAAGTATCCAAAGTGCCATGAATGAAGCTCAAATTTCTGCTGATAAAATCGATTTTATATCCGCTCACGGAACAGCAACTTTGTACAATGATGAAATGGAAGCCATTGCTTTCAATCGTTTGCAATTGGAAAATGTTCCCGTGAATAGTTTAAAAGGATTTTTAGGTCATACATTAGGCGCATCTGGATTACTTGAAACTGTTTTGGCAATAGAAAGCGCCAATCGAAATCAATTGATGGTTTCTAAAGGATTTGATGCATTAGGTGTGTCTCAATCCATTAGTATTATTTCAGAAAATAAAGAAAAACAAATAAATTGCTTTTTGAAAACAGCTTCTGGATTTGGAGGTTGTAATACTGCGATTTTGTTTGAAAAAATACAATAAATTGAATTCAGAAATTTACATATCACACTATTGTCGAATTGAAAATAACACTGTTTTTATTAATGGTGAATTGCAATTTGAATTAAAAAATGTACCTTTTTCAGAGTTCATCAAAAGTGCTTACAAAGAACTCAAAGTGGATTATCCGAAGTTTTTTAAAATGGATAATTTGAGTAAATTGGCTTTTTTGACAGCTGAACTTATCTTGAAAGAAGTAGTTCAAAACGATCAAGAAAATAATACTGCTATTGTTTTTGCCAACCAAGCTTCGAGTTTGGACACGGATGTAAAATACCAAAGTTCCATCCAAAACAAAGATAATTACTTTCCATCACCAGCGGTTTTTGTGTATACTTTGCCCAACATTTGCGTAGGTGAAATTAGTATCAAACATCGTTTGCAAACCGAAAATGCGTTCTTTGTTTTTGACGAATTCAACGCCGAATTTATGGTCAATTATGCCAATCAATTGATTCAATCAGGCAAAGCCGAAAAAGTACTTTGTGGTTGGGTCGAATTTTATCAAGAAAATTACAAATCCTTTGTATATTTGGCGGATAAACATGGAAGTCAAATTCACAATCAACAAAATATAAATTCATTATATAAATAATTATGGACGCATTAAAAGCAGAATTAAAAGGAAAAATTATTGAAGTGTTAAATTTAGAAGACATTTCAGTTGAAGATATCAATGACGATGACGCACTTTTTGGCGACGGTTTAGGGTTAGATTCAATCGATGCATTAGAGCTAATTGTGTTGTTAGATAAAGATTACGGAATCAAATTGACCGACCCAAAAGAAGGTAAAAACATCTTCCAATCAGTTGAAACAATGGCTGCGTATATTACAGCTAATCGCACGAAATAGGAAATTAGAATTCAGAAATTAGAATTCAGAATTCAGTTTTTCAAGATTTATTTTTATTACAAGCCAATATGATTTATGATTTAAAAGCCAGGACAAGAGATTTTTCTTTATTAGTAATTGATTTAGTTGATTTATTGCCCAACAGCATTGCTGCAAGAGCAATTGCAAATCAATTAGTAAAATCGGGTACATCTGTAGGAGCAAATTACAGAGCATCATCAAGAGCAAGAAGTGATAATGAATTTATTGCTAAAATGAATATAGTTTTAGAAGAATCGGATGAAAGTTTATTTTGGATGGAATTAATTAAAGAAAAAAAATGGATTGAAGATATTAGGATTGATAAAGCTTTGGTTGAAGCCAATGAGTTGACATCAATATTTGTCACAATTCTTAAAAAAACAAAATTGAGAATAAACAGAGAAAAGTCAAATTAATACGTAATTTCTAACTTCTAACTTCTAACTTCTAATTTCTAATTTCTAAATTATAAAGAATGCCAAAAGTCGCAATAACTGGAATGGGAATTGTTTCTTCTATCGGAATGACGGTGGAAGAAAATTTCAATGCTTTAATTAATGGTAAGATGGGAATTTCAACTATTGAAAACATCCAAACGGTTCATAAAGATGTGATTAAAGTAGGTGAAATCAAATTCACCAACGAACAGTTAGCGCAACAACTGCAACTTTCAACGGATAATAATTTTTCACGCACAGCAATGTTAGCTACTTTGGCCGCAAAGCAAGCAGTTGAAAATGCAGGAATTGTTGATATAAACGAATTTCGTACAGGTTTAATTTCAGCTACAAGTGTGGGTGGAATGGATATGACCGAACGTTTTTATTACCAATATTTTGACGATGAAGGTTGTAGAAAGTACATCAAAAGTCAAGATGCTGGTGATACCACACACAATACAGCCGATTATTTGGGTTTAAAAGGTTTTGTATCCACAATTAGTACAGCTTGTTCATCGGCAGCTAATTCAATCATGATGGGAGCTAAGTTGATACAATCGGGTCAATTAGACCGAGTTATTGTGGGCGGAACAGACGCTTTGTCTAAATTTACAATCAACGGATTTAAAACCTTAATGATATTATCCGATACATACAACACTCCATTTGACAACAATAGAAAAGGATTAAATCTTGGTGAAGCAGCCGCTTTTATTGTACTTGAATCAGATGAAATTGTGAAAAAGCAAAACAAAAAAGTCTTGGCTTACGTTTCTGGTTTCGGAAATGCCAACGATGCTTTTCACCAAACAGCTTCTTCTGAAAACGGTGAAGGCGCTTTTTTAGCCATGCACAAAGCCTTAAAAATGTCAGGTTTACAACCCAACGATATCGATTATATCAATGCTCATGGAACTGCAACTCCCAACAACGATTTGTCTGAAGGTCGTGCTATTCTGAGAGTTTTTGGTGAGAATACACCAGAATTCAGTTCAACCAAACCATTCACAGGTCATACGTTAGCAGCTGCAGCAGCAATTGAAGCGGTGTACAGTATTTTGGCTTTGCAAAACAATATCATTTTCCCCAATATGAACTTCAAAACTCCAATGGAGGAATTTGATTTGTTGCCTGTGACTCAATTAACTGAGAAGCATTTGAATCATGTTTTATCCAACTCATTTGGGTTTGGAGGCAATTGTTCCACTGTAATTTTTTCTAAAAAATAGTTTTTTTATTAAAAGTTTTAATTAGTCAGAATAATCGTAAAACTTTACTTGATAATTTTTACAAATTACAGAAACATAAATTAAATGTTATATAATTAATTCAGAGTTAGTTTTTTCATGCGACATATCAATTCGGCGAAATACCTTTCTTTCTATTCTTAGGTTTTAAATTTTCACATAGCTCTTAGCGAGTTTTAATTTTAATTAAACAAATAACTTTATTTTTGTGAAAGCTTTTAAATTAATACTTTGAAAATAGAATTAATTTTTAATATTCTTTGTAAACATAATAAGTAAAACCAGCAAGAAAAACAGACAAAAAAATATATAAATAACTTAAGAATGAATATTTGCCTAATGAGTACTTTTTATCGTTTATTATTTTTTCTTGATTTTTTTAACTATAAAATAAAAATAATTAACGATTACCATTGCAATCAAAATTAATAAGTAAACCTCTGGTAGTGCATAGTCCTTTATAAGTTTAGTCCAATAAAGGAAAAGATTTAATAAAGTTATTATATTAAATGTTTGCATAAAAGAAATTGAGGCGATCGCATCAATAGAATTATCTCCTTTTTTCGCATAATAAATACTGTAATATATGTATTTATATATTTTCATATTTTCAATTTTAGCCTCTTAATATAATAGGTGTTTATAATCCATTTTCTATTCCTTTCTCCATATATGTATGAGTTTGGTCTAAATAGGAGATTATTATACTTTTCATAATAGAAAACCAAACTCCCAATCCCTATCGAATAGTCCAACTAAGTTCTGCTACATTTAAATATTTCGCAGATAATGCCAAGAAATATGGTTTTGTTTTATAAAATATTATTAGAGTATATCTCTAAATGTTCCTCATAAATTCCATTATTATTTTTTCTATAAATCTTTAAAACTTTTGAGTTTTTCTCTTTAATAATTTTATCACCAACTTTTACATCTTCATTTTCGCCAACTAAAAAATTATGTGGTGATATTTTGTTGTTGTTGCTATCGAAAAAAACCATGCTATGAACAGGAGTAATTTCAATTTTTTTTATAACAAAGTTGTAATGGGTATTATCTTCTAGTTTAGCTATTAGATATGATCTAATTATAAAAAAACCAAAGAAGATTATAAAGAATAAGAATATATATTTATATTTCATAACTAATTTCTTTTAAAATCACTGACTTGATAAGTATTAGACGCTCCAACGTTTACACCTGCTGCAGGTGTACCTACTCCAATACTTATATTAAAGCTAAACCAAAGTGGGTCACTAAAAGAGTTATCTCTAAAACCTACAGATCCGCCAATACTGCCTGCAACACCAAGTTTTACTTTTGCATTTGCATTAATGCTTGGGCCTAATAATCCATTAGCTACTTCACCTTTTTTTACAGATCTCATGTCAAGTGCATTATACCAACCAATTGATGGACTAATAAATGCATCTGCAGTAGGGATTAATGAGTCGGTTCCCAGAGCAACATGAGCACCAAGTGTTGATGTCACATAAGGAATAAAACTTCCATCATTTCCTCTAGTTATCCAATTAATATCTATGCTATCACTCATCCCAAATAAAACAGTAACAGATGAAGATAGGCTAAATCCTATTTTGTCTGGAATAAATAATCGAGCCATCGGAGAATTCCACATATTAGAAGCTAAAGAATAACTGGTTAGGTTGATTTTTTCTTGTTTTCTTGCTTCAATTATACTTTTCCACATTGCTTCTGTACTTAGCACATATTCATGATCTTCAACTGGATTATATTCTTCAAAGTTTAAATTAGGTCTATTATTATAGTTATCAACATATTTATTGCCATAATTAGTTGCAGTGACGGAAGCCCCCGTTGAAGCTGCACCCATGCCAAAACTTTGCCACGATTGCGCATTCCATTTAAAAACGTTTCCTTCATTGTTTGCTTGTGCAGTTGAGATGTAACTAGACAATATTGCACCTCCAATATAATATAATACAGAAAGCCATGATTCGCCACTTGGGTCAGAATATTTCAGAGGGTTGTTTAGTACATAACCATAACGATTGAAATTTTGGGTGTTAAAAGGATCTTGAATGTTGTTATCGGGTTGTAAAAAGCGATGAAGTTTTGGGTCATATATTCTTCCATTCATGTTAATTAGGTCAACACCTTGAATATGCTCATGTCCTGTGTAACCTCTATCAAAGAACGTAAGTTTAGGAAGTGTAACACCGGCACTGTTTTGAACTTTAATGATTGCGCCCCAAGCATCAAACAAACGTTTTTCTTCAATTGCAGCAGAACTATTTGAAATAGCTATAATACTGCCCAAATGATCTCGATGCAAATAGAAGTTTTCATAAGCGCCATTATCAATTTTTCTTACCACAATTGGTGCTGAATACGCATCGCCTCCAATGTAGGTAAAAAACTCAACTTTTTCAGGAATAGAACCTGATGCCAAAGTGTATTTAATTTCTACACTACCATCTGCACTGTAGTATTTTCGCGTTGATCGATTCATTTTGTCAGCAGCATTACTGCCATAATACATAACACTTCGTTGTTCAGACGCATTATAACCAAAACTTACTATTTCGTTGCTTTGTGTAATGTCAATTGGACTATTGAAAGCATTATAAGATACATTTTGCGAGCCTGCATTACTTGTCGAAAACGCTTGCCCATCTGTAGTTAAGTCTGTAATTGAAGTGTTTTTGAACGGATTGTTAGTTTGTGTATAATTATACGTTCCCAAATGATTAGTTTCAATTTTACCACTATCGGAGTAATCTTGTGTTACATATTGTTCGAGAATGTTTTTATATTGAATTAATCGGTCAGCTGTGTCATAATCAAAAGTTTCGTTCCACGAAAATAAGCTGTTGGCTCTACTAAGAAGATTGCCTCTTTGTTGATCAAATGTATTGGTTAAGGTAATCATTGATACTTTTCCTTTTTTGACTTTCGAAATAAACGGATAACCATACTGATCATGTTCATTAATTCTATACAAGCCATTACCATAGTATTCAGAAAGAACATTTCCTCTAGCGTCTTGATAATCTAATGTATAAATCGGATTACCATTTGGAGTTGAACCTTCAAATAGTTGGTGACTGAATCCGTTAAGGTAAGTACTGCAAGTAGTTTTCGTGTTTGATATACCAAAAGCACTTGCCGAAATAGTTTCTGTTGCAACTCTACCATAACTATCAAAAGTTAAAGTTTTACTGAAAGTTCTTGGTTGAATTGTGGTGTAATCTTCAATTGTACCTGTAAGTCTTCTGTAATTATCATAGTTATATGTAATCGTGTTGTTTCCATCATTTGGATTTTCAATAGTAATTACGCTAAGTAATTTAGAGGTTGGGTTATAGGTATAAGTACTCTTGATATTAGTTGTTGTTGGCGCGGTAGCATTTTTCACCCATTTAGTTAATAATTTTCCTGTTGATGAATAGGTGTAATCTGTAAAACCATTTGGGTTTTCTTCTTTTGTTAGTTCTCCTAAATCATTAAATGTATATTTATATAAACCAGCAGCAGGATCATTGAGTTCTTTTTTTCTACCCCAGCCATCTTGAATGATAGTTGTTGTTCCACCATCATAAATAGTACTCTTTAAGTTGCCATTAGCAAAATAGGAATAATTCACTGTTCCACCAGGTGTTTCAGTAAGCGAAGTTATATCGCCCGAAGAGTTTTTTACAGTTTGTTTAATTTTTGTACCATCGTTTGTTGTAGTTGTTAGCCCAACATAATTTATTGTAGTTGTTTTTCCTTTAGCATCAATCATTTGATTTATTCTTCCATAACCATCGTAAGTAGTTTGATTCCATAAAATGAGGTCAATTTCATAATGAGGATCACTCACTTTAATGACTCTGTCTTTGTTATCGTATTCGTATTCAATGTAAGACATTTCATCATTAATAGTTTTTGTACCCGATTTCATATTTCTGCCCAAATCATCTAATAGTTCAGTGCTAACACTATTTCCATCTGACGCTACATTAGTTTTAGTTACGAGTGTTTTTTCGTTTTGTTTTAGATATTCAATAGTTTGATTGTTTCCAAGGAAATCCTGTGTATTGATTTTTTTTCCCCAAGTATCGTAGCTAAATGTAGTTGTTAAAGGATATCCATTGTTAGACGGTAATGTTTCTGTTAATAAGTTTCCAGTTGAACTATTGTAAGTATAAGTTGTTTCAAGACCATCAACATCTATACTTTTTGTCAAAAAACGGTATCCATAGGTAGAACTATACTGGTAATTGTTTTCTCTAGGAGTCATTCCAACTGCTGTAATTTTCTTTTTAGTTAAATTACCATATGGATCGTATGTGTTGTCTTGAGTTAAGTAATTTGTTGTTACATTTGAGTTTGTGGCTCTTTTTTTAATTTGTGATAATAAATAACTTGTATTGTAACTATATATCTCTTCTGATGTTGAAATATCTTGATTAGATTGACTCGGATTTAACGTAATTGTCTGTGATTTATTTGTTGATCTTCCAATAATATAAGTTGCACCCGTCGGAAAATGTTCATAGCCAAAAGAATTATTTACTATTTTTTCAATGTTTGCACCATTCAATGTTGTAACAACGGAACTTGTAGGTTGGTTATAAGCATTGTACAAAGGGTAGTTTGAATTGGTAGTGATATTGGTGAGTACATCAATTTCTTGACTTTGATTTAGTTTTAGTTTAAATACTTTGTTGGGTAAAGTTGCATCTGTAGCAGAGTTGTATACATTATATAATTTATGTTTTGTTGGAGGGTCATTTTCCCAAGAGAAAGTATAAGGAGGAATGTAACCATTTACAAGGAATTTTTTCCATATTGCTCCTCTTAAAGCAATGTCAAATCTATATACATCCGAAAAAACTTGATCCACAATATTTGGATTGTGCCAATTAGTTTGTGTTACTTGTCGAAATCCTAAAAATCCTAAACCATTTACATTAGACACCCCACCATAGTAACTAAAAAGTCTTTGTTTGTATGTTGAATTACTTTGCTTTTCAATTTTGGAAACTACCATTAAATTTTGCGTACTAGGCAAATCAATATTTGGGTAATTCTCAGTATTCAAAGTTGGTTTGTAAATTGTATAAAAGCTATCACCTTCTTGTACTAATGGTTTATAAGTGATGGTTTCTTGGACACCATTACCCGTTGTTATTTTCGTTAATAAATTTTGTTTGAAAAAGTTATTTTTATTGATAGCAAACGAATTAGATCTAACGTAAATTAATTCATTGGATGATTGGTTACTGTTGAAGTCTAAAAACTGAACTGGATCATTACTGTTGGCAAAAGCTGGAAAAGAAGCCCCTCCTGCATTGTTAAAAGTGATGTTATTTACTGTATTAGAATTTGGAGAAAATGTTTCAGAGTATATGGTATCTCCTACGGGATAACTATCCACCCATGGTGTATAACAAAAACTATTACCACAAGTAAAGATATCTCTATTTTGTTCAAGACCAATAATTTTATTTCTTTGACAATAAATGTCACTTTTGCCATCTCCGTTTAGATCCTTTACAATATAAGTTGAGATAATTTGATAGTAAGTTATTTTAATAGGTTCCAGGCCTAATACTGGTCCATATCCTGTAGGGTATTCATAGTCAACTCTAATGCCACTATTATCGTCGTATACAAGGCCTATAGGTTTGGTAAATGCTACAAAAGTTAAACCGTTTGAAATAAAAAATTTCCATGAATCTAAGTTGCTTATAGGTGCTGCTACATCTGTTTTTCCATCTCCATTATAATCACCAATGTGAATTTTATGACTGTTTTCTGTGATATTGTCTGCTGAGCCATATGAAGAATATAATTGTATCAAAGAAAATCCTGTTTTACTTAATGTAAAAACACGTAAACAATTTTTATCTAAAAGTAAAAAATCGGATCTCCCATCACCATCAAAATCAATCACTTCCATTCGTGTCTTATCGGTAAAAACGTTTTGAGAGGCTGATCCAATTTGAGGAATCTCCCCGTAATTATTGACGTAGTTTGTTACCACATCTTTTTTTAGATTAACAAAAAAAACTTCATTCTTAACACAAACATTTATAATATTTGGACTCTCTTGAGCGACAGAAATAGCAATAGCATCCGTTATTCCATCGCCATTAAAATCACCCGAAAGAAACTTTTTAAAATCACCTTTATTCGAAGAAAAGCTTTGGCATGTTCTAGTATTCTCTATTATTTTAGATTGTTCTAAAACTACATTTCCAGCGCTATTGACTGTATATGATTTGAAAGCATATTTATTGACAAAATTAGAAAAATTATTAAATGACTCAGTTTTTTGAACTAAAACCCAACCATTTTTTAATTTGAAGCCGCTTGAAGAATCACCCGATAATTGATTTGAGTTAAATGCTTCCGTAATTTCAGGATTACCATTTATTAATGTTGAAATTGGATAATTTGTAGCAATTTGATTATTAGGTTCATATTGTTGGGTATTGTAATTATAGGTCTTAACAGCTAAATTATTATATAAATGAAACTGATTACTAAATCCAGGTTGTTTGTAAAAGTAAAGTAAATCTGTTTTCCCATCTCCATCATAATCACCGCTCAAATATTTATTGTAAAGTGATTGCGGAGAAGATGTTATTGATAGATTCCCTACTGAATGAGTGTTAATTGTATCAACATCATAATTAAATACTGTTGGGTTGTAACTAAGACTATTATCTCCATTTTTTTCATATATTTTGGATAATCTTTGAAAATTTAAAGTACTTAGCGAATATTCAAGCAAATAGTTTCTTAAATTTTCATTGTTTCCCTTGATCAAAATATTTGATAATATTTTTTTGTACTCAATATTTTGTCCAGCTATATATCCTTGTTCTGTTCTCAATCTATCAATATATGTAAATTGAATTTCGTTTAAAGTTTGTGTTGTGCCTATATTTCCATATTTGATTGAGGATAGATATAGGTTATTGTTTAAAGGTGTGTAAAAATAATTGATTCTTATACCTTGAGCATTTTGCCAATAGGTAATTGACCATGTAGTTATTGTTCTTGAATCAGTTGAGTTTCCATAGTGAGCTAAGGAACCGTCAGGATATTGCACAATAAAATAAGCGGGACCATAATTAGCACCATTAGGATGCACACCATATGAAGTAATTTTCACATTAGAAAAATTTTCTGTTTCATAAACGGTATTGTTTGCACCATATACTCCAGAAGTACCATTTTTTACAATTAATCTTTGCCCTTCAAGTGAAAATCGGTCTAAAGCATCAAAATCAACAGGATCAGAAACGTTGTCATGGTATATAGAAGAGGGTATTCTAGTTATAGCTGACAATCCTGAAATGTCCCAACCAAAACCAGCAACTCCATTACCATTATTATTGCTATAAAATAAACCTATTTTAGGTTCAACTCCATTAATTCCTGGAGGAACCATCAAAGGAATGTTATAGGTAGCAGAACCAGTTAATGTAACCGACAATTCTCCAGCAGTAACTCCAACTTCTTGTGAACTACCTGTAGGCGTTGTTGATGCAACCTGAGCATTAGTTATTATACAAGTTAATAATAATAACTTTAAATATATCTTTTGCATAGAATATTATTTTTTAATAATTTTCAAATCCTTTTTTTCTCCATTAGAATATTCCAAAACTATAATGTAATAGCCTGTTGGATAATTGATAAAACCAATTTTGGCTAACTCAACAGCTTTAAGGTCATATATTCTGTTAAGTTCTTGACCTTGCATCGAGTAAAGTTTTATCTCTGTAATTTCTTTTTCGTTAGTATTTTTCCATTTAATATACAATTCCTCACGAACTGGATTTGGATAATAGAAAATTTCTTCATCTTTAACCATGTCTTCTTCAGTCACGGTTTCGTCATTTTTATAACTCGAATCTGAAGCGTTTTTTGAAGCGCAACTTGTACAAATTATGATACCTGTTTGATTTCCAGCGGCATCATAAGCAAATGTGATTTTTTGTCCAAAAGAAATTCCAAAGGCAAAAAACATTGAAATAAGAAGTTTGTTTTTCATAGCTTTTTTTTATTGGTTGTGTTTTTATATTATATTAATCAATAACACCAACAAAAATATTAACACTTTTGAATTAAAAAGTAAGCAAAAAGTGTACGTTTTTTATTGAATCTCATGGTTGAATATAAGAATTTTTCGACTGTAATTAAATCTCTAAATTAGAATAAAAGTAGGATTTAACTTAGCAAATGTAATGATGTTGTTTTATAGTTAAAATGACTTTTATCATCTTTTTATCATTCTAATTTTCGATTTTTGAATTATTTTCTTTGATAAAGATTCATAAATGGTATAAAAATATAATTAAAAGATTACTATTGGCCTCTTGCGGCAACTAACATCTTGTAAAAAAGATTTTATAAATTTGAGAAACTTTTTAATCTCTTACAATTAGTGTTTTTAATGTAACGTTAGTAATTAGTTACAAAAAAAATCAATAATATTTTTTATTCTCAAAAATAAAGCCCGACCAAATTAAGATTTAGTTTTATTCATTTTTAATGCCACATAATTTTTATATTTGCAACATGTATCGATTCAACGAGCAATGAAAAAAACATACATCAACGGAATAGGAAGTATTACAGCCCAACCTACTTTTGAAGCGGGTTTTTTGGAAAATGCAACAGTAAACGAAACGGATAATGTTCTCGAAGCGATGCAACCGTCGTACAAAGAAGTAATTCCACCAGCGATGATTCGTCGTATGGCGACAGGAGTGAAAATGGGTATTTTTTCTTCCAATCAAGCCTTGAAAGAAGCCAATCTTGAAGTTCCAGACGTTATTGTAACCGGAACTGGAATGGGTTGTGTGGAAGATTCTGATAAATTTTTGAAAGCTATTTTAGATAATAACGAAGAGTTTCTTACGCCAACGTCATTCATTCAATCGACGCACAATACAGTAGGCGCACAAATTGCCCTAGGATTGCAATGCAAAGGATATAATTTTACGTATGTAAACGGAGCTATTTCATTTGAAACTGCTTTGTTGGATGCCAAAATGCAGTTGGAAAACGACGAAGCCAATTCGGTTTTAGTCGGCGGTATGGACGAATCATCGCAACATACAATTGATTTATACAAAATCACGAATGTCATCAAAAGCGAAAATGACAAACCCTACAAAGTACTGAATTCAAATTCAAACGGAATTGTTTTTGGTGAAGGTTCTTCTTTTTTTGTATTGGAAAATGTAGCCAAACCAAGTTCTTATGCCACTGTTGAAGCGATTTCTGTCTTTAACGATATGAAACCAAATGATGTAGAAGGTTTTGTAGCTCAGTTTTTAGCTTCCAACAATATTGAAGTGAATCAAATAGATGCGTTGGTTTTAGGTATTAACGGCGACAAACAATTTGACAATTATTACCAATTTGCTGATTCGCTTTTTGCACAAACACCGCAAGTATATTACAAACATTTGAGTGGCGAATTCAATACCGCTTCAGCTTTTGGATTTTGGGTAGCTTCAAAAATTGTGAAAACACAAAGTATTCCGCAAGTCATCAAAATCAATGAATTGCAACGCGAAAATTACCAATATGTTTTGCTTTACAATAAATACAAAGGCAAAGATCATAGTTTAATTTTACTCCAAAAATGCTAAAACACAAGAACATATCTGTTCTGTTTTTGCTGGTAATAAGTCTACTGATTGTTCTTTCTTTTTTTACCGAAATTAAGTTTTGGCAATTTTTTCTCGTCGGGTTTTTGTGGCTTTGTTTTACTGCTTATGGCGCTTTTGACATTAGAGCGAATTATTTTACCAAAACCTATTGTAGTAATCCGAGTATTTCTTCAAAAAAGATAGCAATTACTTTTGACGATGGTCCGACTGAATTTACACAACAAGTTTTAGATGTTTTAAAGCAATTCAACACTAAAGCCACTTTTTTTTGCATTGGAACCCAAATTGAAAAATACCCTGAAATTTTTAAACGAATTTTCGAAGAAGGACACTTAATTGGCAATCATTCGTATTCGCATTCTAATGGTATGGGTTTTTTTTCTGTAGAAAGAGTTCTAAACGAGATTCAACAAAACGATCAACTCATCGCTTCTTATTTAAATAAAAAACCAAAATTTTACCGACCGCCTTTTGGAGTTACTAATCCGAAGATAGCTAAAGCCTTAGCGCTTACTGAGCATGATGTTATTGGTTGGAATAATCGTTCGTTGGACACTGTGATTAATGATGAAAAAGCAATTCTTAATCGCATCAAAAAGAAAGTAAATCCTGGAGGAATTGTACTACTTCATGACACTTCTTTGAAAACGGTTCAAGTTTTGGAACAATTATTGCTATTTTTGCAAACGGAAAACTATGAGGTAACTCCTTTAGATGAGTTACTCAATTTAAATGCGTATGAAGAGTAGAGTAATAGCCTTCTTTTTTCTGATTTTTATTTCGAATATAATGGTAGCACAAGAGCAGAAAATGTCTGCTGTTGAAATTACTTCTTTTAAAGCTGAAGTTGAAAAAGAATCAAAATCTATTAAAACCATCAAAACCGATTTTATCCAATACAAACACATGGATTTTCTGTCGAAAGACATCGAAACTTCGGGTAAAATGTCGTTCAAAACACCTAATTTATTGAATTGGCAATACACAAAACCTTACAATTACAGTATCGTTTTTAAAAATAACAAAGTGTATATCAACGATCAAGGAAAGAAAAACACGGTCGATGCAGGCAACAGCAAGTTGTTTGAAAAAATCAATAAAATGATTGTCGGAAGTGTGAGCGGAAATGTTTTTGACGATAAAGAATTCGCCATTTCGTACTTTAAAACCAAAGAGTTTTACATCACTAAATTGTTGCCAAAAACCAAAGAAGTTCAAAAATACATCAAACAAATCGACTTGTTTTTTCCAATAAATGACATTACGGTTTCACAAGTAAAACTAATTGAACCATCGGGCGATTTTACCAAAATAGTATTCAAAAACAAACAACTCAATGCCAAAATTGATGACTCGGCTTTTACCAATTAGTGTCTTTTTGTTGTTGATTGTTTCTTGTAAATCATACAAAATACAAGGCGTTGAAAAAATAGAAAGCGATGTAAGAAACATTCAAAATGCTTATTTTTCAAATCCTGAAATCGACTATGTTTACAAAGCGCACATTGAAGTATATGGCAACGATTTGAGTGGCATTTTTGTAGTAAAAAAAATGAATGAAGCCAAACACAGAGTTGTATTAACAACCGATTTTGGCAATAAGTTACTCGATTTTGAGTTATCAGAAAGTGATTTTAAAGTCAATTCAATTGTAGCTGATTTAGATAAAAAAATAGTAATCAATACATTAAAAAAAGATTTTAGATTGCTGTTAAAAAACAATTTTTCGGTTGATGAAGTATTTGAAAATGAAAAAGAAATGATTTATAAATCGAAAGAAGGAAGCCAGAGCAATTATGTAATTAAGAGTAAAGAGAATAATAGTATAACGGAATTAAAAAACACAAGTAAAACAAAAGAAAAAGTGGTTTTTAAATTCGTGTCCAAAAATGTTACTTTTGCCGAGTCTATTTTGATTCAGCATTATAACATCCAATTAAAAATAGAATTAAATCAAATTAGTAATTAAACAAAAAAACATGAAAAAATTATTTATTGCAGCAGTTATTAGTTTATTCGCATTTTCACAAGCCGAAGCTCAAGTTTCTTTCCGCCCAGGTGTAAGAGGTGGAGTTAACTTTTCTCATTTCACAAAAGGGGATAGTTACAACGACTTTTATTATGATGGTACAGACTATGTTTACACAAACAGTAAAAGAGATTTTGGTTCAAAAACTGATTTTTATTTTGGTATGTACGGCGCATTAAAGTTAACGAAAATGTATACTTTACAGCCTGAAATTGACTATTCACGTCAAGGTTCAACTTATGAATATATTGGCTCTAATAACATCAGAACAACTGAAGATTTGAACGTTTCTTACTTATCTATTGCCGTAGTGAACAAATTTACTTTCAACAAATTTAATGTTCACGTAGGACCAACTGTTGATTTTGTTGTAGAAGATGATTTTGATACCGACAGTGATGTTGATTTTGCTTTCCAATTAGGAGCAGGATACGATTTTACTAAAAATTTCGGAGTAGAAGCTAGAGTGAAAAAAGGAATTATTCCAGTATTGGATTTTTCAGACAGCAACCATACAAATGTAGTGTTCTCTGTTGGAGCTACCTATACGTTTGACGTTAAGTAATTTAATTAAATAAATTTCGTTTCTGCTTCGTTTCTCTATTTTCGAAGTGGTAGACAAATCAATATGAAACATTCAATCCAGTAATTTTTCTGGGTTGAATGTTTTAAATTTATACAAACATTGAACGAAGTTTATGCAAATTCAATTCTAAATTGGTACTTTTGCCACGCATCACATTAAAAACAAATACAATGTTACTAAAGGATTTTTATACAGTAGAACAACTCGATAAAACGGACGAAAGAAAATACACAGCCGTTGTTTTTTTAAACAATGCTCACGATGTTTTTAAAGGTCATTTTCCAGGAAATCCAGTAACTCCAGGCGTTTGTATGATGCAAATCATTAAAGAACTTGTTCAAGAAATTACAGGAAGTTCATTGGTTATGACATCGTCTTCTAATGTCAAGTTTATGGCATTAATCAATCCTGATGTTAATCCTAAATTAAAATTAGAACTCGAAATTTCTGGTGATGCATCTACAGAATTTAAAGTGAAAAACACCACTTCATTTGAAGAAACAGTAGCTTTAAAACTAACCAACGTATACAAAGTAGCTTAATTTTGAAACTAACTTTAACTATTTTTCTTTCTTTTTTAAACTTCGTTTGCCAAGATTTGCCAAGCGTAAGAGAGCAATATAGTGAAGCTACTAAAAGTCAAAAAAATGCGGAAGATTTCTACAATTTAGTTGCTAATGCTAGCAAAGACAACAAAGTAATGCAAGCCTACAAAGGCGCTGCAATCGCACTTAAAGCCAAATTTGCTAAAGATCGAAAAGCAAAAAAAGCTTTATTTATCGAAGGTGTCAAACTTCTAGAAAGCGCAATTAAAAGTGAACCCAATAATGTAGAGATACGTTTAATTCGTTTAAGTATCCAAGAAAATACGCCTAAAATTCTGAACTACAAAGGAAATATAAATGAGGATAAAAAACTTATTTTAGCTAACTTTGGCAAGCAAAATCAAGCGCTTAAAGAACATATTCAATCGTTTGTAAAACAGTCGACTGTATTTACTGATATTGAAAAGAAAAGTATTCTCAATTAACACAAATAGTCATGGATATTCTAGCTTCTACTCGCGAAAGAATTTCGAAACTAAAGACTTGTGTTATTATTCCCACTTACAATAACTACAAAACACTGCAACGTGTTATTGATGGGGTTTTAAATTTTACGAACCATATTATCATCGTCAACGATGGTTCGACCGATACTACAGCCGAAATACTGCAATCCTATTCGCATTTAACCATTGTTCAAATAAACAAAAACCAAGGTAAGGGAAATGCGCTTCGGCAAGGTTTTAAAAAAGCCATCGACTTGGGTTATCATCACGCTATTACCATCGATTCGGATGGTCAACATTATCCTGATGATATTCCGGTTTTTTTAGATGCTTTGGAACAAGAAGGAAAACCTGTTTTGCTCATCGGAAACCGAAATATGGAACAAGATGGAATTCCGAAGAAAAGCAGTTTTGGTAATAACTTCTCCAATTTTTGGTTTTGGTTCGAAACAGGAATTAAGCTTGACGATACGCAATCAGGCTATCGATTGTATCCGTTGCAACACATTCCGAAACGTTTTTTTACTAAAAAATTTGAATTCGAAATCGAAGTTATAGTTCGCACTGCATGGAAAGATGTGCCTGTCAAAAACGTTCCCATCAAAATTTTATACGATCCTAACGAACGCGTTTCGCATTTTCGACCTTTCAAGGATTTTACTCGTATAAGTATTCTCAATACTGTTTTAGTCATCATCACACTTTTATACATAAAGCCTCGAAATTTTTTCAGAAGCTTCAAAAAAAAAAGCTTTAAGCAGTTTTTAAAAGAAGATGTGCTCGAAAGTTCGGATTCGAATGCCAAAAAAGCAACTTCAATTGCACTCGGCGTTTTCATCGGAATTGCTCCTTTTTGGGGTTTTCAAACACTATTAGCCATTTCGTTGGCCGTCTTTTTTCGGTTAAATAAAGTCATTTCATTTGCGGCTTCCAACATCAGCATTCCACCAATGATTCCTTTTATACTCTATGGTTCATTGAAAATTGGAAGTTATTTTGTGAGCAATTCAAAAACGCTACTTTTTGATACTTCGTTAACCTTGGATGCAATTACCAACAATTTACAGCAATACATCATCGGGAGTTTTATTTTAGCTGCAATCACGGCATTACTTTTTGGTGTTTTTGGGTTTTTAGTATTGAATTATTTTAGTACTTTTAAAAATAAAAAGAACTAATGCAAAATCTCTTTATTGCAATTCATAACTTCTTAAAAGCCAATAAATTTCGATTTTATGGTGTTAGCGTTGCTACTCTTTTGGTTTTGTATTTTTTCGCTTCACAGATTTCGTTTCAGGAAAATATTACTGAATTAATTCCGTCCAACGATAAGTCTAACATCACTTCCAAAGTACTCAAGCAAGTTAATTTTGCAGATAAAATTTCCATCATAATTGAACGAAAATCAAATGGAAATTCAGATGATTTAACCACTTATGCAACCCAATTTATTGATAGTTTAAATGCCAATTGCAAACCTTATGTTGGAAAAATTCAAGGACAATTGGACGAAAAAAACATTCAAGAAACCTTCGATTTTGTATACCAAAATTTACCACTTTTTTTAGATCAAAATGATTACAAAGTAATTGAGCGTAAAATCAATAGCGACAGTATCGCTGCTATAGTAGAAGGAAATTACCGCAGTTTGATATCACCAACAGGTATTGTTTCAAAAGATTTTATTTTGAAAGATCCAATGGGAATTTCGTTCATCGCTCTAAATAAATTACAGCAATTGAGTGTTGGTGACGATTTTGAATTGCAAAATGGATTTTTACTCACCAAAGATAAATCGAAATTATTGTTGTTCATCACGCCTAAATTAGCAGCCAACGAGACCGACAAAAACACCATTTTTATTGAAAACATCAATCGAATTCGCGATAATCTAAACCAACAATTCAAATCAAAAGCGTCATTGACTTATTTTGGTGCGACTCCAGTTGCTGTAGCCAACGCCACGCAAATCAAAGCCGATGTTCGCAATACATCAATTTTTGCAACAATTTCATTGATTTTGCTCTTGATGTATTTCTATCGTAGTTTTTTAACGCCAATTATAATCTTCATTCCTTCGATTTTTGGAGCTGTTTTTGCACTTTCAGTTTTGTATTTTACCAAAGGAACTATTTCGGCCATTTCCCTCGGAATAAGCTCGATTTTATTAGGAGAAACCACCGATTATTCCATTTATGTTTTAACACATTTGCGTGACAATAAAAACGTCAAGTTGTTATACAAAGACATCACGCGACCACTTATTTTGTGTGGAATTACAACTTCGGTAACGTTCTTGTGTTTGTTCTTTATTGAGTCAGAAGCACTAAAAGATTTGGCCATTTTTGCTGCGTTGAGCGTAACGTCAACTACTGTTTTTTCGCTGGTTTTGATTCCGCTTTTGTACAATACTAAAAACAAAATTGTTGTTCCAAAATCCAATGTTATTGACCTATTGGGCGCCTATTCGTATCATAAAAATAAGTTTTTGATTGTTGGCGTTTTGATTATTTTGATTGCGAGTTTTTTCACGTATAAAAAAGTCAATTTCAACAACGATTTGGCTGCATTGAATTTTGTTCCCGCCGAACTTCAAAAAGCCCAAGACGATTTAGAAAAATTGTCAGATGGTGAGGCGAAATCAATTTATTTGGCTTCGTATGGTAAGAGTTATGAAGAAGTTATTGCCAACAACAACAAACTTTTTGATGATTTAAATTGTAAAAAAGAAAAAAACTCAATTGTCAATTTTAGTTCAATTGGCGGAATAGTTTTGTCAAAAGAAAGTCAGTTGCAAAAAATAGCTGAATGGAATGCATTTTGGACCAACAACAAAAAAAGTTTTGTACAAAATTCTATCATTTCCAATGGAAGTAAATTAGGATTCAATGCTTCAGCGTATCAGCTTTTCTTCACAACATTAAACCAAACTTTTCAACCCATTTCATTTGGGGATTACGCCAAAGTCAAATCGCTTTTTACGGACGAATTTGTGTCTAAAAAGGGTGATTTTTATACTGTTTCTTCTTTGGTAAAAGTAACCAAG
This sequence comes from uncultured Flavobacterium sp., assembly GCA_964414655.1. Lineage (GTDB taxonomy): Bacteria > Bacteroidota > Bacteroidia > Flavobacteriales > Flavobacteriaceae > Flavobacterium. Next base: position 310,376 of record CAYPXI010000001.1, read on the forward strand.
GAAAATCGCGATGCATTTGTTGCAGCGATTCAAAAACAACCCAATTTGGTGGTAATTGATCGTCAACAAACCAACGAAACCTTCTTAGGAATACTTAAAGATAATTTTCAAAACCTTGTCAATTATTCGTTTATAGCGGTTTTTCTAATTCTATTGTTGTCGTTTAGACGTATTGAATTGGTCATTGTAAGCATTATTCCAATTATGATTAGTTGGGTTTTTACAACGGGTGTAATGGGAATGTTCGGCCTCGAATTCAATATTATCAACATCATCGTTTGCACCTTAATTTTCGGAATTGGTGTCGATTATAGTATTTTTATGACAACGGCTTTACAAAAGCAACATACGTTTGGTAGAGTAGAATTACCTTCTTACAGAACGTCTATTTTACTGTCGTTGGCTACCACAATTTTAGGAATTGGAGTACTTGTTTTTGCACAACATCCAGCCTTAAAATCAATTGCATTAATTGCCTTAATTGGGATCTTTGCTGCTGTTTTGGTCACTTTTGTCATTCAACCTTTGGTGTTTGGTTTCTTTGTAACAAGTAATGTCAAAAAAGGCAATCCTCCGTTTGAAATTAGACGTTTTATTCACTCGGTTTTATCGTTTACCTATTATGGTTTAGGCGGATTTATTTTATCGTTATTGGGTTCGTTCTTTGTGAAGTTTTTTCCAATGAACAAAACCAAAAAAGTACGAATTTTTCATGCTGTACTTTCCAAATTCATGCATTCTGTTTTTTGGACGTATCCTGCCATCAGAAGAAAAATTGTCAATTTGAATAACGAAAAATTTGACAAACCAGCAGTAATCATTGCCAATCACACTTCATTTTTGGATATTTTGGCGGTTGGGATGTTGAGTCCGAAGATTATCTTTTTAGTAAGTGATTGGGTGTACAATTCGCCCATTTTCGGAAAAGGCGTTCGCTTGGCTGGGTTTTATCCTGTTTCTAACGGAATCGACAATGGTGTAGAACATTTGCGTGAAAAAGTCAACCAAGGTTTCTCATTGATGGTTTTTCCAGAAGGAACGCGATCGGTTGATAATTCGGTGAAACGTTTCCATAAAGGTGCTTTTTTCTTGGCAGAAGAGTTCAATTTAGATGTAATTCCCGTAATTATTCATGGATACTCAGAAGCTTCTCCGAAGGGAGATTTTATGTTGTACGGTTCATCTACTACGGTTGAGATTTTAGAGAGAATTACTCCAAATGATCCTAATTTTGGATCGAATTACACTGAAAGAGCGAAGAAAATTAATCGTTTTTTTAGAGAAAAGTATGATGTGATTCGTCATGAAAAAGAAGATTCCAACTATTTCAAACGAACACTTTTCAATAGTTTTGATTACAAAGAACTCGAAGTGATTCAGGCTGTAAAAGAAGATTTCAAAGCCAATCATCAGTTGTATTATCATTTGAATAAATGTATTAGTAGTAAAGCCAAAATCCTTCACTTTACCAATGATTACGGCCAACTAGACGTGCTCTTGACATTACAAGAATCGACTCGAAAAATCGACTCAGTCATTCATGATGAAGACAAAAAAATGTGCGCTAAAACGAATCATTATCTGAAAAAAAGAACGATTTCATACCTTGAAAAAAGTGATGCAATCGATTGGAATAAATACGAAATTTTACTTATTTCAGATCCTGATTTTTCAACAGATATTGCTACTTTTACTGGAACAGTCATTGTATTAAGGTACAATTTGATAAAAGAAAATTTAATTCAAAACGGATTTCAGTTGCAAAGTGAAAATGACTCTATATTCATCTTAAAGAAATAATGAAAGAGCAATACGACATAGTCATTATTGGAAGCGGTTTAGGCGGTTTAGTTTCTGGAATTATTCTGGCTAAAGAAGGCTACAGCGTTTGTGTACTCGAAAAAAACAATCAATTTGGAGGAAATTTGCAAACCTTTGTGCGCGACAAGACTATTTTTGATACAGGAATTCATTACATAGGCGGATTAAGTGAAGGTCAAAATTTGTACAAGTATTTCAAGTATTTGGGAATTATGGACGATTTGCGTCTGAAAAAAATGGACGAAGACGGTTTTGATATAATTTCTTTTGAAGAAGAAAATGAAGAATATCCACACGCTCAAGGTTATGATAATTTTATTGCTAAATTACTTGAATTTTTCCCCGATGAAGAACAAGCAATTCGCGACTATTGTAATAAAGTGGTAACAATTTGCGATTCTTTTCCTTTGTACAATTTGAATTGGGAAGGCAAATACGAGTCGGATATTTTATCACTCAATGCCAAAAGCTGTATAGATGAAGTTACCGACAATGAAAAACTCAGAGCTGTTTTAGCAGGCTCTAATTTTCTTTATGCAGGAATTGCTGATAAATCACCATTTTATGTGCATGCACTTTCGGTAAATTCGTACATACAAAGTTCATGGCGTTGTATTAATGGCGGAAGTCAAATTACAAAACAACTCATCAAACAACTTAAAAAGTACGGTGGAGAAGTATATAAATACAAAGAAGTGATTCGTTTTGATGTGGTCGAAAATGCAATTACAAAGGCCAATATGAAAGACGGAACTTCAGTTGGAGCCAAGATGTTTATTTCCAATATTGAGCCCAAAACAACACTAAGAATGGTCGGTGAGGAACATTTTAGAAAATCATTTTTTAGTCGAATTGAAAGCCTTGAAGGCGTAATTTCAGCTTTTAGTTTGTATGTTGTTTTTAAACCAAAAACGTTCAAGTATCGTAACCATAATTACTACCATTTTAAAAACAGTACAATTGTTTGGAATGCTTATGATTATGATGAAAATACATGGCCAATGGCTTATATGGCTTCGATGAATGCTTCGGGTAAAGAGGAAATTTGGGCCGATGGAATGACTTTCATTACGTACATGAAATACGAAGACATGAAACCGTGGGAAAACACATTTAATACTACTGCAGAAGAAGGAGATCGTGGTGAAAGTTACCATGAATTTAAAGCCAGAAAGGCCGAACGTTTTTTGCAAGAAATTGAAATTAAATTTCCGGGTATTCGCGAATGTATTCATTCGATTCATACTTCAACACCGTTGTCATACCGCGATTATATTGGTGGAAGTAATGGCAATATGTACGGATATGTAAAAGATTCGAATAATCCAATGAAAACGTTTATTGCTCCTAAAACAAAGTTAGATAATTTGTATTTAACAGGGCAAAGTATCAATATGCACGGCGTTTTAGGCGTAACAATTGGTGCTGTAGTAACTTGCTCTGAAATTGTTGGGAAAGAGTATTTGGTGAATAAAATCAACAATGAAGTTAGTTCATGAGATTTAGAATTTACATAGTTGTTTCATTGATACTAATGCTAGGATTGTATTCTTGTGGAACGTCTAAATCATTGCACCACAAACCGCAATTGGAAGGTTGTAATTCGGCAATTCCAGTGGTGAAAAAAGAATCAGCAACTTATTTTTCTTCAGGAAATAATTTTCTTTTAAAAAACAAGCAAAACCTTTGGGAATTGTATGTAGAAGGAGACGCTCTAGAACGCGGATTAACCTCAGGCGCATTAACCGATTCGCTATTGAAAAAACAAGAAAAGATATTTTTTTCCAAAATCGATGAATTAGTGCCGTCCAATTTCAAACAGCGATTATTGCGTGGTTTTTTGAAATGGTACAATCGTAAATTATACCTCAATGTTCCCGAAGAATACAAAACCGAAATCTACGGTATTTCTGAATATACGTCGCACGATTACGATCATATTGCACCCAGATATTTACGAAGTTTGTATTTGCATGGCGCTCACGATATTGGTCACGCGCTACAAGATTTGGCTTTGGTTGGATGTTCATCATTTGCAGCTTGGGGTGAAAAATCGGAAGACGGAAGTTTGATTTTAGGACGCAATTTCGATTTTTACGCGGGCGATGAATTTGCCAAAGATAAAGTGGTTGCTTTTGTCAATCCGAAAGAAGGTTACCCATTTATGATGGTCACTTGGGCAGGAATGATTGGCGCGGTTTCGGGTATGAACAATGAAGGTTTAACAGTTACCATTAACGCAGGAAAATCGAAAATTCCTTTGATAGCCAAAACGCCTATTTCGATTTTAACGCGTGAAATTTTGCAATATGCCACCACGATAGACGAAGCAATTGCGATTGCAAAAAGCAAAAAAGTCTTTGTTTCTGAATCGATTATGGTGTCAAGCGCCAAAGATAAAAAAGTAGTATTGATTGAAGTTTCGCCCAATAATTTTGGTGTTTATGAAGTCGAAAATAGTAGCAATCAACTCATTTGTTCGAATCATTTTCAAAGTGAAGCATTAAAGAACGATGAGCGTAATTTGAATCAAATTGCCAATAGCCATTCTAAATACCGATTTGATCGAATGGTTGAATTGTTTAATGAAAATCCAAAAATCAATCCGCAAATCGCAGCCTCTATTTTGCGCAATCGCGAAGGTTTGAACGATTTACCAATTGGTTACGGAAACGAAAAAGCACTCAACCAATTGTTAGCGCATCATGGCATTATTTTTAAACCTGAACAGCGCTTGGTTTGGGTGTCGAGCAATCCGTATCAGTTGGGCGAAATGGTTTGTTATGATTTGAATGAAGTTTTTAAAAAACGGGAAATTACGAGTAAAGTAACCTCGCTGCAAATAGAAAACAAAAACATTCCCAAAGACAAGTTTCTAGATGCAGATACTTATAAAAACTACGAATTATTCCGCATTGAAGACCGAAAAATGGATGCTTTTTTGGAAAATAAAACCAAATTAACTTCTGATTTTGCCGAAAATTACCAATCTTTGAATCCTAATTATTGGTTGGTTTACTATAAAGTTGGTCTTTCCTTTTATCAAAACAAGCACTATCAGTTAGCCAAGGAACAATTTGAAAAGGCATTAACCAAAGAAATCACAACGGTTCCAGCGAAGTTAGAAATAGAAAAATACTTGAGAAAAATCAAAAGAAAATTGAAATGATTCCACCAATTGAGCAGCAATCTTTAGATGAAATTAAAGCATTTCAGGAGCAACAATTAGCTAAAGCGTTGCAGTATGTGAATGAAAAATCGCCATTTTATAAGAAGCTATTTGCGGAGAATTCTATTGATATTTCAACCATTAAAACACTGGAAGATTTACAACAATTGCCATTAACTACCAAAGAAGATTTACAGCGATTTAATGATGATTTTCGATGTGTTCCAGTAACCGATATTATTGATTTTGCTACAACTTCGGGAACTTTAGGTGAACCTGTTACTTTTGGTTTAACCGACAATGATTTGGAGCGATTGGCCTACAATGAAGCCATTTCGTTTGATTGTGCTGGAATCAAGCAAGGCGATATTGTACAGTTGATGACCACAATTGATCGTCGATTTATGGCTGGATTGGCTTATTTTTTGGGATTAAGAAAGATGAAAGTCGGCGTGATTAGAGTCGGCGCTGGAATTCCTGAATTGCAATGGGATTCCATTTTAAAATACAAACCAACTTATTTAATTACGGTTCCTTCTTTTTTATTAAAGATGATTGAATATGCCGAAGCGCATCAAATTGATTACAACCAAAGTGGAATAAAAGGAGCAATTTGTATTGGAGAATCGTTGCGAAATCATGATTTGACGATGAACACGTTGTCAAAGAAAATTACTGAGAAATGGAATATTAATCTGTATTCGACTTATGCTTCAACTGAAATGAGTACAGCATTTACGGAATGCCAACATTTTCAGGGTGGACATCATCATCCTGAACTGATTATTGTTGAAGTTTTGGATGAAAATAATAAACCAGTTGGAAACGGAGAGTCGGGAGAATTGACTTTTACAACACTTGGAATTGAAGCTATGCCTTTGGTTCGTTTTAAAACAGGTGATATTGTTACGTTGCACACCGATTCCTGTGCTTGTGGTCGTAATACATTACGAATCGGACCTATTATTGGGAGAAAGCAACAAATGATCAAATATAAAGGTACTACATTGTATCCGCCAGCTATGGTTGATGTGTTGAATGACTTTGAAAACATCGAGAATCATATCATTGAAATCTCAACTAACGATTTAGGAACAGACGAAATAGTTATTAAAATTGCAGTCAAAGAGCAATCGGACGACTTTTTGCAAGAAATAAAAGATCATTTTAGGGCCAAATTGCGTGTTACTCCCAAAATCGAGTTTACTACCATTGAAGTTTTAAATCCGATTGTGTTTCATCCAATGAGTCGAAAACCGAAGCATTTTTTTGATTTGAGGTAAATTGGATTTACTTCGTCTTTCCCACAAAGCTCCGCTTTGAAAATAGATTAAACAAAAAAATGCTCAAGAGAATCTTGGCATTTTTTCTTATTAATCTATTTATTCGTGACCACGATGGGATTCGAACCCACACGCCTTGCAGCACCACCCCCTCAAGATGGCGAGTCTACCAATTTCTCCACGTGGCCTAAACAAAAAAAGCATTCGGAAGACGAACGCTTTTTGTGACCCGACTGGGGCTCGAACCCAGGACCCCAACATTAAAAGTGTTGTGCTCTACCAACTGAGCTATCGAGTCAATGCATTCAATACGTTGTAAAATGAAGATCATTTTTGTGACCCGACTGGGGCTCGAACCCAGGACCCCAACATTAAAAGTGTTGTGCTCTACCAACTGAGCTATCGAGTCATTTTAATTTCTTGAATGCGGGTGCAAATATAAGGCGTTATTATTTATTTTTCAAAGCAATTTTATTTTAAATTTACCTTTTTTTAATATTCATTCTTAATGCCTTAATATATAAGGATTTATTGATATGCGTAAAGTTGTTTTAGTGGGTTATATGGGCAGTGGGAAGTCGATTATTTCCAAATTAGTAGCTAAAAAAATGGCATTGACTTTCTTGGAGTTGGATGAAATGATCGAAAAAAATGCACAAATGACCATTAAAATGATTTTCGAAAAGAAAGGTGAATTGTTTTTTAGAAAACTAGAGCATCAACTTTTTTTGGAACAAATGGAATCAGATTTGTCTTTTGTGATGAGTACGGGTGGAGGAACGCCCTGTTATTTCAACAATCATGAATTGTTGCAAAAAGAAAATTGTATTTCAATTTACTTAAAAGCTTCGGTAGAAACATTATTTAATCGGTTGAAGAATAATCGTGAAGGTCGACCATTGCTGTCTAATTTGAATGATGACGAGCTAAATGAATTCATTGCCAAGCATTTGTTTGAGCGTAGTTATTTTTATCATCAAGCTAAACATATTGTAACAGTAGATGGCAAATCGCCTGAATTGATTGTTTCAGAAATAGAACGCTTATTAAGCTAAATATGCGAATGAGTTTTCGTTCTCAAAAACTACGGTTACATGTTCTTTAGAGGAAGTTGAAAGAGAAATGCCTTTAAAATCGGCTTTTACAGGATATTTTTTGTGATTTCTATCAATAAGAACAGCTGTTTTAAATTTTTTGATAGGAACCTCCAAAAAATGCTTAACGCCATAAATCAAAGTCGTTCCCGAATTAAGTACATCATCAACCAAAACCAAACCTTTATTTTGATATTCGTTTGCCGAAATAGATGTAATAATCTCCGAATTGGGATTGTGTTTGTCAATTTTAACTTCACAAAGCACTACTTTAATATCGGAGATGGCCTCTAATTGAGTCGCGATTTTTGTTGCCAAAATATAACCATTAGAAGCAATCCCAGCAATAGTGATGTTTTTCTCATCAATAAAAGTCTCATACACTTGATAAGCAATTCGCTTAATAATATGGTTGATTTGCTCTTGATTAAGAATAGTATTTTGACTCATATTGGTTATTTTTTGGTAAAGATAAAAAAGAGTTCGTTTCCTTTTCGTGGTTGTATTGAATTATGTGCTGTTTCGAGTGTTTTTATATCGAATTTATCATCAAATAAGTGGATGTATTCTTCTAAAGAACCTCCAAATGGCGGTCCAGATTCTGTTAACGGAAATTGAAATAGTAAACCAGCCAATTTTCCTTTTGGTTGTAAAATGGCATGCATTTTTTCAACGTATTGTTGTCGCATTTCAACATTCAAAGCGCAAAAGAAAGTTTGTTCAATAATCAAGTCAAAGGTTTCATTGAGTTGAAAAAAATCCATTTCTAAGAAAAACTTTTCGTTGACGTTTGGCAATTTATTTTTTAGATTTTTTATTGGTGTTGTAGCATAATCCAAAACATAAACATTAGTGAAATCAGCTTCAATCAGGTATTGAAATTCATAGCTATTTCCAGCACCTGGAATTAAAATTTTTAGGTTTTTGTTCGTCAATTGGTCAATATACTCTTTTAACGGCGTTGTAATAGCGCCACAATCCCAGCCAATTTCATTGTTTTGGTATCGGTTTTCCCAGTATTCACTACTCAATTTCATCTTGGTCATCTTTAAAGTCAAATTCAAAATCTTCTAGGTCACGTCGGTCTTTTTTTGTCGGTCTTCCATCTCCGGTTTTTCGGTAATGCTCTTTCGATAATTTTAAAAGTTCTAAATGAGCAAATGCTTCTGCAGGTGTTTCATCTTTTCTGTAAATATCAACTAATTTGGCACCTACACGATTAAGAGGAATATCTAAAACAATAATTATATAGTTAATTTGGTCTTTCCGAAATGTAATTTTATCACTAGGAAAAACTTCTCTTGAAGCCTTGGCTACTTGACCATTAACACTAATGTGGTTCTTTTTACAAGCTTCGGTAACCATGTTTCGAGTTTTGTAATAACGAACACACCACAAGTATTTATCAACTCTCATATTTTTTTCTAAATTCGACGTTAAATAGTTTACAAAAATAAATCAATATTGTATCTTGCGACCAAATTTTAAAATAATTATGAAAAAAGTTTTTAGCCTGATTTTGTTGAGTTTTTTTAGTTTAATTATTTTCTCTTGCAGCAAAACAGATGACACTGAAACTGAGCAGATAAGAGATTTTACTTTTCAACATGCAGTTGATCAAGAAGTAATTAAAACCTTTTTAAAAACCCATTCCATTAATGTGGTGAATCATCCGGGTTTTAGAGACGATCAAAATATTAGTTTTACTGAAGTTCCTGCTTTGTCGCCTTCTTCAATTTGGGGAACTGATGATGCTACCCACAATGCTAATTTATTGGAATTGCAAGTTGAAAAGGATTTTATAACGTATACCTGTTATTATATTCAATTGCGAGAAGGTTCTGGGCCAAATAGTAAATCGCCATGTAATTATGATAATGTTTTGACGGCTTACCAAGGATTTTTGATGGATGCAAATGCTACAAGTTTTGAAACCAATAACAATCCGCAAGATTACTTTAACTTAGCTGGTGTGATAAGAGGTTGGAGTGAAATTTTTCCTAAATTTAAAACAGGCTCTTATGTTTCAAACCCAGATGGAACAGTTACTTACACTGATTTTGGCGCGGGTGTGATGTTTATTCCTTCAGGTTTAGGTTATTATAATGTTTCGAGAGCCAGTATACCAGCTTATTCCCCTTTGATTTTTGGCTTTAAACTTTATGAGATAAATAGAGTAGATAACGACAATGATGGTATTTATTCTTACTTAGAAGACAGAAATGGCGATGGGTATTTGAGAGATAATGAAATAACTTATGAGGATGATACTGACCATGACGGAACGCCTGATTTTCTTGATATAGACGATGATGGCGATAATTATTTGACAAAAAAGGAAACAGAGTATTTGATTGATGGAGTCAAATATTATTATCCATTTCAAGGGGTTTTAGTTGACGATCCTTTGACTCCTCAAAATGAAACACTCGGAATACCAAGTTGTGGTGCAACTCCCGATTACACTTCGAGTAATAGATTAAGAAAGCACTTAGACCCAAGTTGTCACTAAAATAAAAATCCCATTCGATTTGAGTGGGATTTTTTATTAGATTTAATTTTTGTTACTTTCGTTTCAAAACTTTCTCAACTGCCTCGACAATTGCTTGATTATTGAGTTTGTATTTTTCCATCAATTGTTCGGGTGTTCCGCTTTCTCCAAATGAGTCTTGAACAGCAACAAATTCTTGTGGTTTTGGATTGCTTAAAGCTAACGTTCGAGCAACACTTTCGCCTAAACCTCCTAAAATGTTATGCTCTTCGGCAGTTACAACGCAACCTGTTTTAGCTATTGATTTTAGAATAGCTTCTTCATCCAACGGTTTGATTGTGTGGATATTGATTACTTCAGCAGAAATCCCTTTTGCTTCCAATGTTTCGGCGGCTATTAAAGCTTCCCATACCAAATGACCTGTTGCTATAATGGTTACATCAGTTCCTTCGTTTAACATAATGGCTTTCCCAATTACAAATGGTTCGTCAGCTGGCATAAAGTTAGGTACAACTGGGCGACCAAAACGCAAATAAGCTGGACCATGATGATTGGCTAATGCAATTGTAGCGGCTTTGGTTTGATTGTAATCACAAGTATTGATTACCGTCATTCCAGGTAGCATTTTCATCAATCCAATATCTTCCAAAATTTGGTGTGTTGCGCCATCTTCTCCTAATGTTAAACCAGCGTGAGAAGCACAGATTTTAACATTTTTATCCGAATAGGCTACCGATTGGCGTATTTGATCGTATACTCTTCCGGTAGAAAAGTTAGCGAAAGTTCCTGTAAAAGGGATTTTTCCTCCAATGGTTAATCCAGCGGCAATTCCAATCATGTTGGCTTCAGCAATTCCGATTTGGAAAAAACGTTCTGGGTGATTTTTTTTGAAATCGTCAAATTTTAATGATCCGATTAAATCAGCGCACAAAGCGACAACATTTTCGTTTTTTTGTCCGAGTTCGGTCATACCTGCGCCAAACCCTGAGCGTGTATCTTTACTTCCTGTATTTTCGTATTTTTTCATTAGTTGTAATTTAGTTGTTCTTTGTTGATAGATAACAAAGTGTTTATTTCTTTCTTTTTATTTAAATTAAAAGTATGTTTTACTCTTTTCTCAGGGCTAATTGCAATTTGAGTTGGTAATTTGTTTTCTACACTATTCAAATCAAATCCGTTTAAAGCATGATGCAAAAAGAAATTCAAATGGTTAGAGTTGAAAACTGATTTCTCATCATTATTGTACACAAGTTCAATTTCACCTCTCCAACTTTTCTTACCATTCTTTTTTACTTTGTTTTTGTATATCGTAGTTTTTGATTTGAATTTGTCAAGATCATCACTTTTTACATCAAATTCAATATTTTTCTCAACAGATGTACACTTACAGTTTTTAAGTTTCCGTGATGAAGAGTAGTTAAAAAGAACCTCGTTGTTGTAGTTTTTTACATTAAAGTAATGAAATTCACTTGTATTATAATCAAAAATATAACCATAGATTTCGTCGTTTTGAGGATAGCCAAAAAACAAATAATTCTTGTTTTCAGAATTTACCATTAAAAAACGGGAGCCACCATCTGTGTTGTATTCATAAAAATTATCAAACAGATAATCTTGACAAAAACTAATTTTTGAAATTAAAAAAAGTGTGATAACAATTACTTTTTTCATACCAACTAATAATCGCCCAAAGTAACTGGATTTTGTTCTAATGCTTTGGCTAATTGCTCATCGTTAGGCGCTTTTCCGTGCCAAGCGTGCGTGTGCATCATATAATCAACTCCGTTACCCATTTCGGTATAGAGTAAAACGCAAACCGGTTTTCCTTTACCCGTTCTTGATTTGGCGTCGCTCATTCCCGCAATAATAGCTTCAATGTTGTTGCCTTCTTTGATTTCTATGACATCCCAGTCAAATGCTTCAAATTTGGCTTTTAAGCTTCCCATGTTTAATACTTCGTCAGTAGTTCCGTCAATTTGTTTGCCATTAACATCAATGGTTGCGATTAGATTGTCTACTTTTTTGGCAGAAGCATACATGATGGCTTCCCAATTTTGTCCTTCTTGCAATTCGCCATCACCGTGAAGCGAGTAAATTAAATGACGGTCGTTGTTGAGTTTTTTGGCTTGAGCAGCTCCAATGGCAACCGATAAACCTTGCCCGAGTGAACCCGAAGCCATACGAACGCCTGGCAAACCTTCGTGAGTTGTTGGGTGACCTTGCAAACGCGAGTTTAGTTTTCGGAAAGTAGCCAATTCGCTTACTGAAAAATAACCGCTTCGAGCCAAAACACTGTAAAAAACAGGCGAAATGTGACCGTTGGAAAGGAAGAAAATATCTTCGTCTTTTCCGTTCATGTCAAAACCGTTCTTGCGTGTCATGATGTTTTGGTACAGCGTCACTAAAAACTCAGTGCAACCCAAAGAACCTCCTGGATGACCTGAATTTACAGCGTGAACCATTCGAAGAATATCTCTTCGTACTTGTGTTGTTACGTCTTGTAGTTGTTGAATGTTAGACATTGTTTGTAGTTAAAAATTTAATGCTTCAAAAGTAAACGTAATTTTAAAGCTTGGCAAATGAATTTTTTAGAAGTTATTAAAGGTTGTAAACAAAATAAATTTCTTAGAAGCTCTGCGCGTGAGTGATAGGAGCGGCATCCTTTTGCGCAACGCAGAGGAGCAAAAGATACAGCGGATAGCACGACCCCGTTGGACGAAAACGAACTATTTTAAGTTTATCTTCATCCAACGGGGGCACGCCCAAATCATTTACAAATGCATTCAAAAATGTTAAATAAAATCCTAAATCGCGAGGCTAAAAACCGAAATCAATTATCTTTGCCAACTGAAAAATGCCAAAATGAAATTTGATTTAGTACAAAAAGACCCCAATTCGAAAGCCAGAGCTGGAAAAATTACGACCGATCATGGTGTAATTGAAACGCCGATATTTATGCCTGTAGGAACGGTTGCTTCGGTAAAAGGTGTTCACCAACGTGAGTTGAAAAACGATATCAATCCCGATATTATTTTAGGAAATACGTACCATTTGTATTTGCGTCCGCAGACTGCTATTTTAGAACAAGCTGGCGGTTTGCATAAGTTTATGAATTGGGATCGCAATATTTTGACTGATTCAGGAGGTTATCAGGTTTATTCGCTTTCGGCCAATAGGAAAATTAAGGAAGAAGGCGTGAAGTTTAAATCGCACATTGATGGTTCGTACCATGTGTTTACGCCCGAAAATGTGATGGAAATTCAACGTACGATAGGAGCTGATATTATCATGGCATTTGACGAATGTACGCCGTATCCTTGCGATTATCGTTACGCACAACGCAGCATGCATATGACACACCGTTGGTTGGATCGTTGTATTCATCATTTGGAAAAAGTGCCAACTAAATATGGCTATGACCAAACTTTTTTCCCGATTGTACAAGGAAGTACGTATAAAGATTTGCGCATTCAATCGGCCGAATATATTGCTAATGCTGGCCAACAAGGTAACGCAATTGGTGGATTGTCGGTAGGAGAACCCGCGGAAGAAATGTACGCGATGACTGAAGTAGTTTGTGATATACTTCCAGAAGATAAACCTCGTTATTTGATGGGCGTTGGAACTCCGATTAATATTTTAGAAAATATTGCTTTAGGAGTGGATATGTTTGACTGTGTGATGCCTACGCGAAATGCCAGAAACGGAATGTTGTTTACAGCAAATGGTATTATCAATATCAAAAACAAAAAATGGGCCGATGATTTTTCGCCAATCGATGAAATGGGAATTACGTTTGTAGACACCGAATACACCAAAGCATATTTGCGCCACCTATTTGCGGCAGAGGAATTTTTAGGAAAGCAAATTGCCACGATTCACAATTTAGGGTTTTATATGTGGTTGGTTCGTGAAGCTAGAAAACATATCTTAGCAGGAGATTTTAGAGTGTGGAAAGAAATGATGGTGAAACAAATGAGTCAACGGTTATAACTGTTTGTAGTTTATTGTTTATGGTTAATTTAGTAGCCATAAACCATGAACCATAAACCATAAACTTTATTGATGCTAAAAATAATTGACAAATACATATTAAAACGCTACTTGACTACATTTTCAGTAATGTTGTTGATGTTTATTCCGATTGGAATTGTCATTGACGTTTCTGAGAAAGTAAACAAGATGATTGAGAACAAAGTTCCTTTCAAGGCAATTGCGGCTTATTATGTTGATTTTACCATTTATTTTGCCAATTTACTGTTTCCGATATTTTTGTTTTTGTCTATTATTTGGTTTACTTCTAAATTGGCCAATAATACTGAAATCATTGCCATATTGAGTTCGGGTATTTCGTTTACTCGATTCCTTCGACCTTATATCATTGGCGCTGTGATAGTGTCAATTTTTGCGCTTTTGATGGGAATTTTTTTAGTACCTAAAGCATCTGAAGGGTTCAAAAATTTTAGATACATGTATTTAATTGGTGGTGGACAAAGTGAAATGCGCGACGATAGTGATGTGTACCGCCAAATTAGTGAAGATGAGTACATTTATGTAAGTAATTTTAATACAGTTAATAAAACGGCTTTCAATTTTTCTTTAGAGAAATTCAAAAACGGAAAGATGTTGTATAAAATTAATTCCGATCAGTTGAAATGGAATGAAAAAGACAGTACCTATACAATGACGAACTACCGAAAAAGAAAGGTTGGGGAGCTAGACGATACATTTGAAACTGCTACTAAAAAGGACACCGTTTTTAATTTTGACATTGAAGATTTGACACCAGTTGTTTATATTGCTGAAACATTACCATATGACGAGTTACTCGATTTTATTGAAAAAGAACGTTCTCGTGGTTCAACCAACATCAACCGTTATTTAGTTGTATTGTACAAAAAGTTTAGTATTCCAGTTGCGGCATTTATTTTGACTATTATAGCAGTAGCAGTTTCTTCCATGAAACGGCGTGGTGGAATGGGAATGAATTTAGCTATTGGAATTGTACTAGCATTTGCCTTTGTGTTTTTGGATAAGATTTTTGGAGTAATGGCCGAAAAATCTGCTGCTCCACCTATAATTGCTGTTTGGGTTCCGAATATCGTTTTCGGAATACTAGCTATTTATCTCCTTCGAAATGCCAAACGATAACCTAAAAAGCTATTTACATCTTCACTTGATAGTATTCATTTGGGGATTTACAGCTATCTTAGGTAGATTAATCACTCTTGATGCCATGCCGTTGGTTTGGTATCGAATGTTGTTTGCTGTAATTTTCATTCTCATTTTTATTAAATACAAAAAAATCGCCACCAAGATTCCGCGCAAAATGGTCTTGAAATTTTTGATAGCGGGTTTGGTCATAGCGCTCCATTGGTTTACCTTTTTTAGAGCTATAAAAGTATCCAATGTCTCAATTACACTAGCTTGCTTGTCGACAGGTGCTTTTTTTACTTCTTTAATCGAACCTATTTTTTTTGGGAAGAAAATCATTTGGTATGAAATTTTCTTTGGATTACTAGTTGTAGCAGGGCTTTGTATTATTTTTAATGTTGAAGGACATTATATAGAAGGTATTCTTTTGGCTTTGCTATCGGCTTTTTTATCGGCTTCATTTGCAGTGATTAATAGTAAGTTTGTTAAAGATTACGAACCAACAGTAATTTCGGTTTATGAGCTAGCTGGAGGCGTATTGTTTTTTTCAATGTTCTTACTTTTTACGAATAGTTTTACAGCGGATTTTTTTCAACTAAAATTACACGATTTACTCTACTTATTTATCCTTAGCTCTATTTGTACAGCTTATGCTTTTATTGCCTCTACAGCAGTAATGAAATATTTGAGTCCGTATACTGTAATGTTAACTATCAATTTGGAGCCAATTTACGGCATCATTTTGGCCGTTATTATCTTTAAAGAAAAGGAACAAATGAGCACAGGTTTTTATTTTGGAGCCTTGCTAATTGTAGTTACTGTTATCTTGAACGGAATCCTAAAAAGCAGAACAAAAGTCACTTAGCTTTTTGTTTACAACTTATCATAAAAAATTGCTTTTTAAGAAATTTTAAAATTTTATATTTGTAGTTCGAACTTTAATTAAATGCACAAATCCTATGGAATATTTAGATTTTGAGCTTCCCATAAAAGAATTGGAGGATCAGTTAGACAAATGTCAAATAATTGGTCAAGAATCGGATGTTGACGTAACCAATACTTGCAAACAAATCGAGAAAAAACTAGAAGAAACCAAACGCAAAATATACAAAAACCTTACTGCTTGGCAACGTGTACAAATAGAGCTAAGGATAAATAAGTAGAGTAAATCGTGTAATTTTAGTTGAAAAAAATCCGCTGTAAAACTATTCGTAAAAAGTAAGAACAAAGCCATGGTAGGCGGTTTAGGTAAAATTGACGGACAGTCATTCATGATTGTTGGACAACAAAAAGGATACAACACCAAAACACGTCAGTATCGTAATTTTGGAATGGCCAATCCAGAAGGCTATCGTAAAGCATTACGCTTAATGAAAATGGCAGAGAAATTTGGAATTCCAGTAGTTACCTTTATTGATACTCCAGGTGCTTATCCAGGCTTGGAAGCTGAAGAAAGAGGTCAAGGTGAAGCCATTGCTCGTAATATTTTAGAAATGTGCCGTTTGAAAGTGCCAATTATCTGTGTTATTGTTGGTGAAGGTGCGTCAGGTGGAGCATTAGGAATTGGAGTTGGCGATCGCGTTTTGATGATGGAAAACACTTGGTATTCGGTTATTTCTCCTGAATCGTGCTCTTCTATTTTATGGAAAAGTTGGGAACACAAAGAAACCGCTGCTGAAGCATTAAAGTTAACTTCAACCGACATGAAAAAGCAAAAATTAGTCGATGATGTGATTCCAGAACCACTTGGTGGAGCGCATTACGACAGAGAAACTACTTTCAAAACGGTACAACAATACATTACTAAAGCTTATAATGAATTAAAAGATTTATCAACAACTGAGCTAGTGGCTCAAAGGATGGATAAATACAGTAAAATGGGCGAGTATAAAGAGTAAAATTGTGAAAATCATATCCCAACCGTCTCGCCAATAACGAGGCGGTTTTTTTATGGTTATTAACAAAAAATATTTAGTTATAAACAAAAATCTGTAATAACTAAACTTCCCCAAAAGTGCAAAATAGGTTACTTTCGCTATATGGAAAATTTGAAGAATATAAACCCAATTAAAGTAGATAAAACTACGATAATAAATCTTGAAAGAGGCAAACTCCCACCACAAGCACTCGACCTTGAAGAGGCGGTTTTGGGAGCGATGATGATTGATAAAAAAGGAGTGGATGAAGTAATTGATATTTTACAATCGGATGCTTTTTACAAAGATGCTCACAAGTACATTTTTGAAGCGATTTTCCAGTTATTCACAGATTCTCAGCCTATTGACTTATTAACAGTTTCGTCTCAATTAAAAAAGAACGGAAAACTAGAGCTGGCAGGTGGTGATTTTTATTTGATTCAACTGACACAAAAAATATCGTCATCGGCACATATCGAATTTCACTCGCGCATCATTTTACAGAAATACATTCAACGTAGTTTGATTCGAATTTCGTCTGAAATCATTGAAGATTCGTACGATGAAACAACGGATGTGTTTGATTTATTGGACAAAGCTGAATCCAAATTATACGAAGTAACACAAGGCAATATCAAACGAAGTTCTGAAACAGCGCAAAGTTTGGTAATTCAAGCCAAAAAACGCATTGAAGAAATTGCTAACAAAGAAGGTTTAAGCGGAATTGCAACTGGTTTTGAAAAATTAGACAAAGTCACTTCGGGCTGGCAACCTTCCGATTTAGTTATTATTGCAGCGCGTCCAGGTATGGGTAAAACGGCTTTCGTTTTATCTATGGCACGAAATATTGCTATCGATTTTGGTCATCCGGTAGCGTTATTTTCT
>CAYPXI010000001.1:328288-372196 GCA_964414655.1 uncultured Flavobacterium sp.
GGAAAAGGTGGCGGCAATCGTGAACAAGAAATTTCGACCATTTCACGAAACTTAATCTATGGCACGAAATATTGCTATCGATTTTGGTCATCCGGTAGCGTTATTTTCTCTTGAGATGTCTTCTGTTCAGTTAATTACGCGTTTGATTTCTTCAGAAACAGGCTTGTCTTCCGAAAAATTACGTACTGGAAAATTAGAAAAACACGAATGGGAACAATTGAGCGTAAAAGTGCGTGATTTAGAAAAAGCACCACTTTACATTGATGATACTCCTTCGCTTTCTATCTTCGATTTGCGCGCCAAAGCCCGTCGATTGTCGTCGCAACATGGTATCAAACTAATTATAGTTGATTACCTTCAATTGATGACTGCAGGTGGAAATGGAAAAGGTGGCGGCAATCGTGAACAAGAAATTTCGACCATTTCACGAAACTTAAAAGCATTGGCAAAAGAACTTGAAGTTCCTGTAATAGCTTTATCACAGTTATCACGTGCAGTTGAAACGCGTGGTTCAAGTAAGCGTCCTTTGCTTTCTGACTTGCGTGAATCGGGAGCAATTGAGCAAGATGCCGACATTGTTTCGTTTATTTATCGTCCTGAATATTACAAAATTGATGAATGGGACGACGATGAACAATCGCCAACACAAGGTCAAGCCGAGTTTATAATCGCCAAGCACCGTAATGGATCTCTTGAAAACATTCGATTAAAATTCATAGGTAGTTTGGGTAAATTTGATAATTTAGAAGATTTTGGTGGTGGATTTGACGATTTGCCTTCTAAAATGAATTTAGATGATAATCCGTTTTTTACCAAAAACCTGCCTTCAGCCAATGAAGCTTTTGGAAGTAGTAGTAATGACGACGATAGCGACGTACCTTTTTAAAAATCAGAATCCCGACTTTTTCGGGATTTTTTATTACCCCGTATTTCTACCTGTTTTTAGATAATAATTTTTTTTATTGATTTTAAATTCTAATTTTATAGAAGTAAAACATAATCAAGTAAAACACTTAAAAATTAAACATTATGGCAACAAATACTATTGACCTTAGCACAGCTATTCATTGGATTTCGACTTGGAGAGCTAATCCCGACACTGGAGTCAAAGCTTTTTATATTCCTAAAGATGATTTAACTGATTTAATGAATGACACCAATTGTATCGGAGTAAGAGCTTATTTGGCTTATGGAAATGAAGATGGATTACCAGCAGAGTCTAAACTGTTATTGGTTGATGTTGATGATAACGGTACAACAAGCGGTTCGGATAATATTAACAATGGAATTTACGATTTCACTAAACCGTGCCCTTCCAATTGTGATGTAAATAGTCCTTTATTTACTTTAATAAATGATGGTAGTAGACCACCAGTAGGAGGAAATAAAATATCGTTAGATGATGCTATTACTTGGATTACTGCTTGGAGAGCTAACCCTGACACAGGTGTGAAAGCATTTTTTATTCCTAAAAGTGATATTACTGATTTGTTAGCTGATGGAAGATGTATTGGAGCTAGAGCTTACTTAGCTTGGGGAACACCAGATTCAGATCCAGCAGAACCAAAATTGATATTAGTAAATGTTGAGGGTGATATTACTAGAGGCGGAAATGATATTATTATGAATGGAATTTATGATTTTACGCAACCATGTCCATCTAATTGTGATATTGCTAGTCCATTATACTCACTTATCCAGCAACAGTATTGATTTCAAGTATTTTTATTTATGTTGGGTATGCAGTTTTATTAGTTAACTGTATATTATTACTAAAAGGTTTTTCTTATAACGAAAGACCTTTTAAAATTTTTGCATTGTATAGCTTGTCCATGTTGGTTATTCAATTGATGTCACAAGTATTTATTTGGATGAAAATGCACAATTTATTTTTATCTCATTTTTATTTTATTATTCAATTTATATTGTTGAGCGCTTTTTTTTACAACTTAATAAATGATAAGTTTCAAAGAAAAGTGATTTTATATTTTCTAATAACTTGCTTGGTTTTATTAACTATTCAGTACGTTTTAAATTTTGAGCTTTTTTTTATTTTTAATCATTTCGAGATTTTTATCACATCATTAGCTCTTATTGTTTTTGCAACTTTTCATTTGTATAATATGTTAAACGAAAGCAAAAAATATTATTATATAACTGTTGGGCTCACCATTTATCTTTTTGGTAGTACGGTCGTTTTTTTGACAGCTAATTTGCTTAATTCATTTAAATCAAAAATAGTTTTCAATAGTATTTTTGATTTAAATAGCTTTCTATATGTTGTTTACCAATTGTTTATTATGTATGAATTAGTAACTCTATATCATCGTAAAAGAATGTCTTATGAATGAATCTGAAGTAATTAATGTAATAATTTACACATTTCTTGCCTTTGTTTTAATGGCTTTGGTTTTGATTCTGTTTTTCTATTTTTCACGAAAGAAAATAATAAAGCAAGAAATTGAAAAGAAAAATTTGGAAATCAATTACCAAAAAGATTTACTTCATTCGGTAATCATTACACAAGAAAATGAAAGGATGCGAATTGCTCAAGATTTGCACGATGACATTAGTTCAAAACTCAATATTGTTGCGCTTAATAGTCAAATGTTGGTTGGAACAGAATTGTCGGATAATGAATACAATGATGTTACGTCAAATATTATCAATTTGACAGCCAAGGCACTCGAGAATTCTCGCCGAATTGCGCACGATTTATTACCGCCAGTTTTAGAAAAATTCGGACTTAATGCTGCTATTTCTGAGCTAGGAGTGGAGTTTAATAGTAGTAAAGCTGTTACAGTTTATTATGAAAATAACATTCAATTTGACACTATAGAAGAAACTAAGCATTTGCATATTTTCAGAATTTTGCAAGAATTAATGAATAACTCACTTCGACATGGTAAAGCCAAAAACATTACGGTAATATTCAATGTTGAAGGTGATAAAAATGTTTGTGTTTACAGTGATAATGGAATTGGTTTTGACGCTTCAGATGCCAATAATCAAAAAGGATTAGGGATGAAAAATATCCAAAGTAGAGTTGATTTAATTAGCGCTCTAATTACTATTAATTCGTCACCAAATAAAGGATTTAAAGCTAAAATCGTTTTTTAAAATGGAAGAAAAGATAAAAATTGTTATTGCCGACGATGAATTGCTTTTTCAAAAAGGGATTTCATTTATTTTAGGCCGTGAAAAAAATATGGAAATCATCAAAGAGGTAAGTAATGGACAAGAATTGATGGATTACCTTAACAGTATTGATGACTTACCAGATGTAGTTTTGATGGACTTAAAAATGCCTCATCTTAACGGAGTTGAAGCAACCAAACTAATGTCGAGCAAGTTCCCAACAATCAAAATTATTGCATTGACCAGCTATAACACAGACTCGTTTATTGCGAATATGATTCACGTTGGCGCTGTTTCTTATTTGGTTAAAAATGCTACCCCAAAAGAAATGATTGATACAATTAATGAAGTCTATGACAAAGGATTTTACTACAACGATGTGGTGCTAAAAGTCATCAATGACGGATTAATATCGCCCAATCAAAAGGCAAAATTGAATAAAAGTTCCTTCTCTGATGACTATCTTACCAATCGCGAAAGAGAAATTTTACAACTTATTTGTATGCAACATTCTACTGCAGAAATAGCCGAAAAATTATTCATTAGTCCAAGAACAGTCGAAGGACACAGAAATAGTTTGTTATTAAAAACGGAATCTAGAAATGTCGCTGGTTTAGTTGTATTTGCTTTGCAGAATAAAATCATCGATTTTGACGACTTTACACTCTAAAGTTAACTTGCGATAAATCGAATAGAAATGTAAACATAGCTAATTACCAAGGCGATAAGGACTAAAACTCCAATTTTTTTTAAGAGTGAGGCAAACTTAGAATTTGATTTTTCTTGAAAAATTTCATTCGATTCCATAAATAGCTTTTTTATTTCAAAAATAAATACTTCTTTTTTTTTGTATATACGTATTTTTACGTGTTTTTAGTTTTTAAAATTTAACAAAAATTTACCTTTGAGCATACACGTTAATTATTGTATCTTCGATAAAAATATAGTGAAGAGCATGAAAAAGATTCAACTCGTTTTTGTATCGTTGTTGTTGCTTTGTGTGGCAACAGTAAAAGCCAATTTTATATTGTTGCCAATGGATGAAACTTCACAAAAGAATCATCTCAAAGCTTATGGTATAACGTATTGGGCTCTCGATAAGCAATACAAAGCCAGTTGGTTGCTCAACTATCGAGGAGGCTCGTTTTTATTGCCTGACGCGCCCGAAATTAAAAAAGAATGCCAAATTCGAAATGTGAGTTTTGAGATTCTTACGGACGCAGAAGCCAACCAAATTTTAGAAGAAATATCGAGTCCATCACAAAATATGGAAACGGTTATTTTAGAAAAAGCACCTAAAATTGCTGTGTATACACCAAAAGGAAAGCAACCTTGGGATGATGCCGTGACATTGGTTTTGACTTATGCCGAAATTCCATACAAAGAAATTTACGACGAAGAAGTTCTTGGTGACCAACTAGTTTTGTACGATTGGCTGCACTTACATCACGAAGATTTTACGGGTCAATATGGGAAGTTTTTTGGAGCTTACCGAAATATGCCTTGGTACATTGAACAGAAAAAAGACGCAGAAGCATTAGCCGCAAAGTTAGGTTACAATAAGGTTTCGGAAGAAAAATTGGCAGTTGCCAAAAAAATACGTGACTTTGTGATTGGTGGCGGATTTATGTTTGCCATGTGTTCGGCAACTGATAGTTTCGATATTGCGCTTTCGGCAGAAGGTGTTGATATCTGCGAACCTATGTTTGACGGCGATGACAGCGATGCCAATTACCAATCACGAATTGATTATTCGCAAACTTTTGCATTCAAAGATTATATTTTGGAACGAAAACCTGAACGTTATGAGTTTTCCAATATTGATATGACCGAAAAACGTAAAGTTCAATTTGAAAAAGATTATTTTACTTTGATGGAATATTCGGCCAAATGGGATGTAATTCCGAGTATGTTGTGTCAAAATCACACGCAGTTAGTGAAAGGTTTTATGGGACAAAGTACTTCCTTTGACAGCGAATTAATCAAGTCGAATGTGATGGTTTTAGGTAAATGCGAATTGAATGACGAAGCACGTTACATTCACGGACAAAAAGGGAAAGGTTTTTTTACATTTTACGGCGGCCACGATCCAGAAGATTACCAACATCGAGTAGGAGATGAACCAACCGTATTGGATTTACACCCAAATTCACCAGGTTACCGTTTGATTTTGAATAATATTTTGTTTCCTGCAGCCCGAAAAAAGAAACAGAAAACCTAAATCCCTAAATCCAATCTACTTTAAAGGAAGGAACTTCGCTGACAATGTATTGCGTTGCAACAGCTTGACATGATTTGATGTTTTCAAGATCATTCAATTTGTAGTTCATTGTCAATGAACATTCGTCGATTTCCAATTTTTCATCACCATAAACAACTATTTCAGTATTAATGCTGATTCGGTTGTAGTTTTCTCTATCAGAAGGAATAGAAGTTGTAACTGGCTCAAATGTTAGCAATTCATCTCGAACTAGTGTGGCGCTTCTTTTGTGGACTTCTTCTTTATTTAGCACAAAAATAGTATTGATGTTTTTGTAAAAAGGTTCATTGCCATCGCTAATGCTATTTCGCATTTTCGCATTTGAATCGATTAAACAGATACTGAGTTTGATCTCTTCTGGCAATAAAATGACTTCTTTTTTGAGTTGAGAAATTAAGTTGTAGGTTAAAGCAACTTGCTGTTCTTTTACCAAAGCAAACTGCAAACACTCCAAAAGTAGAATGTCAATTTCATGTGCGTTTTCAAGTTGTAACCGCACTGCATCTGTTGATATAATTGACTTTACATAAGCTTCAACACCCAAATTTTTAATGCAATTTTTCAAACTATCGACACTAGTCGGATTGACTTCTACAAATATAAATTGTAGTTCTTCGGGTTTGAATTTGGTTACTAAATGCATGACTAATGTTGCATACGGACCAGTTCCAACATATAATAAAGTCACTGGTTCATTCGCTTTTTTTGTTTTCAATAGATCTGTTATCGCATGAAAAGTGCCTTTTGAAAAACGCTTGGTACGCATAATATCGTCAATACACAACTCAGCCCATTTCGGACCAATAGCTTTTCCGGTTTCATGGTAAATATCTTTATCAAAAGCTGGATTTTCTGTATCTATTTCAGATATAATGTTAAAAATTGACTTCATTTCATGCAATGAGTCTCTAAGTTGGATAAAATGGATTTCTTCAGCAAGTATTACGTCAGAAATAGCGGACAATTTTTCGAGATGAATTGAAGTAGACAAAGTGTTTTATATTTTTTAACAAAGTTAGTAAAAATGGGCAATGCAAAACACGTATAAATACGTATATCCAAAAAAAAGATAGTTTATATTTTTGTTATGTTAAAGAAGAACTGTTGCTAATTGTAGAAATTTTTCTACTTTTAGAGGGTATAACAAATAATCAAATATTTATGGAAAACATGTACGCTAGAAGAAATTTCCTTAAGAATGTTGCCTTGGTGACTTCAGGAGTTGCGTTTCTTTCGTCTACTACCATCGCTCAGGCATTCAATAAAGAGGAATGTCCTTACGACGGTTACAACCCATATGCTGAAGAGAAAGCTGATATACGTCTTTCTACTCTTTTTGGGAATCATGTGAAAATTGAAGGTCAAATTTTTGACAAATCAAGTTTAAAGGAGCTAGGCAATGCCACTGTTGAAGCTTGGCATTTATCTCCTAATTCACAAAAATACAGACATCAAGCCAAAATTACTGTAAATCAAAATGGTGAATACAGTATTTTAACTGATTTGCCTAACAAAGAGGAAGGTAAGTATCCAAAAGTTTTCTTTAAAGTTTCAACCTATGGCAGAGTATATTTTACCGAGTTGTCTATAGCAGGAAACAACGCTTATATCAATCATAAACATTATGAAGATAATTTGGCTTTAGGGGAAAAACTTTTTCCAACGCACCAAACCAACAACAGTTTAACAACAATCAAATTTAACATAGCAGTCTAACTTTTAAACATTTTTATTATGGATCCATTTTTAGGTCAAATTCAAGCATTCGGATTTAATTTCCCACCTCAAGGTTGGGCTTTTTGCGACGGACAATTATTGTCTATTGCGCAAAATTCAGCTTTATTCGCATTATTAGGAACCACTTACGGTGGAAACGGTCAAACTACTTTTGCTTTACCTGATTTAAGAGGTAGAAGTATGGTGCATGCTGGACAAGGGCCAGGTTTGTCACCAATTCAACAAGGTCAATCGGCTGGGGTTGAGAATGTAAGTATTTTGATAGGTAATATGCCAGCTCACACGCACAATGTTTCGGTTAGTGTAAATACAGCTACTGGTGAAGATTCCGTTCCAACAAACAAAATTGCTTCTAGTACTAATGCTTTTAGTGAAGATGTAACGGCAAATGCTGTTCTTGGAGGTGTTAATCAGCAACCAGCTGGAGGAAATCAACCTCTTGCTATTCGTAATCCTTACGTAGGAATTTACCATAGTATTGCTTTACAAGGTATTTTCCCATCTAGAAACTAATTCGATAATAACCCTTAAAATTTAAATTATGGATCCATATATCGGACAAATTCAGGCCTTCGGATTTAATTTTGCTCCAGTTGGTTGGCAACAATGTAGCGGACAAATGATGTCAATAGCTCAAAATACCGCTTTATTTTCTTTATTAGGAACCACTTATGGTGGAAACGGACAAACTACATTTGCTTTACCTGATCTAAGAGGAAGAGTAATGGTTCATCCTGGCTCAGGACCTGGATTATCTACAATTTCTTGGGGAGAAGTTTCTGGGGTTGAAAACGTGAGTATCTTGACTCCAAATTTACCTGCTCACACTCACAATGTGTCAATTAGTGTAAACACGGCAACAGGAGAAGATTCAATACCTACAAACAAAATTGCATCAGGGACTAATCGTTTTAGTGAAGACGTTACTCCAAATAGTTTTCTTGGTGGTGTGAATCAGCAACCGGTTGGAGGTAATCAACCATTGGCTATTAGAAATCCTTATTTAGGGATGAATATTTGCATTGCTATGCAAGGTATTTATCCGTCAAGAAATTAATTTATGGAATTGAAAATTGGAGTTTTGTTGCCAAAATCCGATATGTTTCCCAGATTGGCAATTGATTTTATGAACGGTTTGAAACTAGCTTTCAACCAGAATGAAAACCAAAATAAGGTTCCTAAGTTTTTATTTGAAAGTGTAGGTAATGCTACAGATTCAAGTTTGTTAGAACGAATAGAACGAATGTTTCTTCAAGAAGAAGCAGAAGTTATAGTTAGTTTTTGTAGTTATTTTATGTTAAATCAATTAATTACAATTGCTAATTCATATAGAAAGCCAATAATTCATATGACTTTAGGAGCTCGAGTTTTAAAATCAACCCACTTGAGTCCATACGTTCTTCATATGTCATTAAATTTATGTCAAACCTCTTATTTGTCGGGTCAATATGCGGCAGAAAGTTTTGGCAAAAAAGGCGCTCTGTTAAGTTCTTTTTATGATGGTGGTTACCAATTGGCGGCCTCTTTTTTTGAAGGATTTACCGATCATGGTGGTCAAATTGTATACAATTATGTTAGTCCGATGGATTATAAATCGGAAACATTTGACACTATGATTGAAGGTTTAAAAGCAACTCAACCAGATGTTCTTTTTCCAATATTTAGTTATAAAGAAGGGAACAAAGTAGTAACTAAATTGGCTCAATCGGGTCTTGATTCAATCCCCACAGTAGCCATTCCGTTAATGACGGATGAGAGTAATGAAGTTGAACTACAACTTCCTGATAATTTTTACTCGATCGCTTCTTGGGCTTTTGGTGAAGATACAAAATCAATGGAAGATTTCAATAAAAGTTACTTGGGTAAGTATGCTGAAAGCCCAAATATTTTTTGTCTTCTTGGAAATGAAGTAGGTCTAATTTTAGTGCATTGCCTTCAAAACGAGAGTTCAATTCCTGCTCAAGTAGGAACTTTTTTTTCAAACAAAACGCTTTCTACTCCTCGAGGAGAATTGCGTTTTTCAAAATACAACGAATCAATCCCTCAGTATTTTAAAATTCGCAAATTAGAAGGAACTGTGGGTAAATATCAAAATGCAGTACAAGAGGTGTTGGATTCCTCTTTTTCTGATATTATTTATAATAAAATGGAAGAACTTCCTTACACGGGTTGGAAAAATCCATACATATGTACTTAAAACAATCAATTATGAAAAAAATGACTCAAAAATTAATGTTCCTTTTTCTGCTCTTTGTGGTCGGTTTAGGCTATTCGCAAAAAGTAGCAGTTATCGGAATTAATCACACGGGCACCGACGGATTTACGTTTGTTGCTACCCAAGATTTATCGGCTGGCGAGGTTATTTATTTTACCGAAAATGAATACAATGATGCTACTAATGCATTCATTGATGCTTCTGAGGCTGTAGTAGTTTTTACAGCAAATTCAACTATTCTAAAAGGAAATGTTGTATTTGTAAGTGAACCAACAACAAATACTTTTACAGTAACTTGTACTGGTGGTGGCTCTTGTGGAACTGCCGTAATCAGTGGTGCCGGGCCTTTTGCTCTGGGAACGGGTGGAGAATCATTGTATGCTTATACAGATTCTGATGCTGATCCTCTAAACGGTGTTACAACCATTTACTCTGTGTTGTATACTGGTTACTTTGAAGGAACTAACACAATTACCGGAGGTGATATTCCTGCTGCTCAAAACCCTATTTTTGATTTCCCAACGGCTATTGTAATAGATGGTTTTCCAGCTGTTGCCCCTGACAGAACCGAGTTTATTCCAACTGCCCCAGCACGAACAGATGTTACAAAAGTGACATTAGAAAACCCTTCTAATTACGTTCATGCTCAAACGAGTGCAGCGCTTTCAACTATTTTCTTTACCAACTTGAACTTGGTTGCTTCTAATCCTATCGCTAGTATTACAGCATCTCCATTATCAGTAAGCGAAAATAGTGGTACTGGTATGGTATATACTGTTGCTTTAAGTACAGCAGCAACATCAAATATTACTATTAATTTTACTGTTGGTGGTACCGCTACATTTGGTTCTGATTATTCGCAATCGGGTGCAGCTTCATTTAATGCATCAGCTGGAACTGTAACAATTCCAAATGGTTCTAACTCTGCTACATTTACTCTAACTCCTACTGCAGATTCAACTTTAGAGGCAAACGAAACAGTTACTTTAACGTTGTCTTCAGGTGCAGGTTATGTTGCGGGTAGTCCAGGCGCAGCAACAACAACAATAAATAATGACGATACATTAGCAATTACTCCAATAGTAGCCGTAACTGGTGTTAATCACAGTACAACTGCTGACGGATTTTCATTCGTTGCTTTACAAGATATAACAGCAGGCACAACAGTTTATTTCACAGAAAATCCATTTAACAATTCTTCATTAACATTCTCAGGAGCTGAAGCTGTAATGCAATGGACAGCACCCGCTGGTGGTTTGGCTAGAGGACAAGTGGTTGTTGCTACCGAAACTGGTGCAAATACCTTTACAACTACATGTTCGTCAGGTGGTTGTGGAAACGTAACGGTTGTTAGTGGAACATTTACTTTGGCTACGACTGGTGAAGAATTGTATGCTTATTTGGATAGTGATTCAAACCATACTAATGGTGTAACTTCTGTGCAAGCAGTTCTTTTTACAGGGACTTCAACTACCTCAGGTGGCGTAATTCCAGCTGCTCAAGATCCTGCATTAATTTATCCTGGAGCTGTAGTTGTGGATGGTTTCCCAGCAGTTGCTCCTTTGCGAACAGAATACAATCCTGCATTGAGAGGTACAACAGTAGATCGCGCTAATTTCCAAAATCCTGCAAACTGGATCAATGGAGGTAGTAACATTACTTTATCAACAGTTCCTTTTGCTAACATCATTATTTCTACAGGTGTTGCAAATCCGTTTGCTAGTGTAACTGTTTCGCCTTCAAGTGTGAATGAAAACAGTGGTACAGCAATGGTATATACTTTTGCATTGACAAGTCCAGCTACAAGTAATATTACAATTAATTTTGCTGTTAGTGGATCTGCAACATTTACAACAGATTACACAGCATCTGGTGCAGCTTCGTTTAATGCTACAACAGGTTCAGTTGTGATTCCGAATGGTTCATCATCAGCAACTGTAAGTGTGACTCCTGTTGGAGATATAGCTCTTGAAGTTCAGGAGTCAGTTGTATTGACAATTACAGGTGGAACTGGTTACGATGGTGGAAGTCCAAATGCTGCAACAGGATTAATCAACAATGATGATACTACCGATTCGGATCCTTTAGTAGCTTTAGTAGGTTTGAGTCATGTTGATCCTGACGGATTCTCATTTGTAGCCGCTCAAGATATTCCAGCCAATACAGTGGTTTATTTTACAGATAATTCATTCAATAATTCTAGTTTGCTTTTTGCTTCTGGCGAAGCTGTTGTTCGTTGGACGTCTCCAGGAACTGTTATCACCAAAGGAAATGTGGTAGTTGTTACTGAAACAGCTCCTGATACTTTTACAGTTACTTGTAGTAATGGAACTTGCGGAAGCGTTACACTAATTTCAGGAAACTTAGCTGTAGCCACTACTGGAGAAACTATGTATGCTTATGAAGATAATGATACTAATCCTTCAAATGGAGTAACGGATATTTATGCGGTTCTTTTCACAGGAACTCCAACAGTATCAGGTGGAAATTTGCCTTCAATTGAAGATCCATCTAATATTTTCTTAAAAGCGTTAGTTGTGGATGGTTTCCCTGCGACTGCACCTGCTCGAACAGAGTATGATGCAACCAAGAGAAATATAGCGGTTTCTGCTGCGAACTTTGAAGATGTTTCCAATTGGGTTCATGCGCAATCTCCACCTGCTTTATCAACTGTTCCTTTTGCGAATTTGAATATTGTAGATAACACACCTCCAACGGCAATTTGTCAAAATATTTCGGTAACTCCAAATGTTGGTTCAGGTTCTGTTACAATCACAGCATCTCAAATTGATAATGGTTCTTCTGATAATGCTGGAGCAGTTACCTTAAGTGTAAGCCCAGATACTTTTACCTGTGCTAATGTGGGAACTCCAGTGACGGTAACTTTGACTGTTACCGATACTTCAGGAAATACTTCTACATGTACATCAACAGTAACAGTGTTGCCAAATGTAACTTCAACATTTACACAAGTCGGTCCAATATGTTCTGGTGACAGTTTTACTTTACCAACCACATCTAACAATGGATATACTGGTACTTGGTCACCAGCAATAAATAATACTACAACTACAACTTATACATTTACACCTAATGCAGGACAATGCGGTGGTTCAACAACAATGACTGTTGTGGTGAATCCATCAACAACTCCAACTTTTGACCCAGTTGCGCCTATTTGTGCTGGTGCTACTTTGTCAGCGTTGCCTACAACATCCTTGAATGGTATAACAGGTACTTGGTCGCCAGCTTTGAACAATTTAGCTACTACGACTTATACCTTTACTCCTGATGCTGGTCAATGTGCTAGTTCAACGACATTGACAGTTACGGTAAATGTTACTCCATCTCCAGTTACACCTAACATTAACGTTACATTTACGGGTCAATGCGGATTTTTATCAGGAGATTATATTTATGAAGGTTTGCTAAACGGAAAAGCATCTTTCCATTTGTCTTCAGATACAACCTTAAAAATTTCATTTGATGGAACAAAATGGGTATTGTGGTGTTGTAATAGTATAGCTTCAACAGGCTTTGAGAATACTAATGTTCCTTCAGGTTTATATCCACCAACAACTGGATGGATTCCTACTCAGTGTAATAATGGAACTCTTGCTATAAGTATAAACAATACGTATACTTTTTGTGATGGTGCTACTCTTGCTGATGTAGCCGTTTCGGGTTCAAATCTTCAATGGTATGATGCGGCGACCAATGGTAATGCACTACCATCTTCAACTGTTTTAGTTTCTGGATCATATTATGTAACTCAAACCGTAAATGGTTGCGAAAGTGAAAGAGGACAAGTTACTGTAACAATTAATCCTAATATAACGCCAACGTTTAGTGCGATCGCACCAGTTTGTTCGGGTGATAGTTTTACTTTACCAACAACTTCTCTTGATGGAATTGTAGGTACTTGGAGTCCAGCTATAAATAATACAGCTACAACTACTTACACCTTTACACCAAATGTTGGGCAATGTGCTACAACCACCACATTGACAGTATCAATTGTAACTCCTCCAGGTAATCCTGCTGTTTATGGTAACAATGAATGGATAGTGTATGCATGGAATTCAGGAGGTAATTTTAGCTCTGATAATCCTTGGGTAAATAATTATTCAGGTTTCTATACGGCAAGTGGAGTAAACTTTAATACTCAAAATCAATGGAACAATTCTCCATCTGATGCACCAGGTTATCAAGGTTGTATAGTAGGTGCTGACAACCACTCATGGAGTGCCAAAAGACAAGGTTTCCCATCCAATTATTACCGTCTTAATGTAGATGGTCATGATGACTCGGCTGAGTTATATGTTAATGGCGTTTTGGTATGGGATCACCAAGGATGTTGTGATGCTCATCCAGCGGTATGGCAAGGCATATTAGGCCCAACTGATCAAGTAGAGTTTAGAGCTACTGAAGGTTTTGGTGGAACTTATGGAATTTTATCATTTGATATTGTTGTTCCTGTAATTTCAGCCAATGGAAACACTGCTATTTGTCAAGGACAAAGTGTGGTTTTAACTTCTAGTACCACATTAGGTACAGGTTACTTGTGGTCAACTGGTGAAACAACACAAAGTATCACAGTGACAACCTCTGGAAATTATTCAGTACAATTTACAGGCGCTTTAACTAGTGATGCATCTGCTAGTGTAGCTGTTACAGTTAATCCTTTACCAAGCGTAAGTATTTCTGGAAATTCAACTATTTGTTTAGGCGATTCAGTTACATTAACAGCCTCTGGCGCTGATAACTTTGCATGGAACATTCCTGGTCCAACAACAATCCCATTGGATAATGTAAGTGGAGCAAGATTGGCCGTTGGTCTTCGTAAATTGAAATCAAGTTATGCAGGTCCGTGTTTGCGTTTAAGAAGAGATTCTGACAATGCAGAAGCTGATTTTGGCTTTAGTGGAAATGATCTTGATACAGCTGCTATTACAGCTTGGCTTAATGGTGCCACAGGATATTGTGTTACTTTATATGATCAATCTGGAAATGGAGGTAATGTAATCCAACTTTCTAGTTCAAATCAGCCAACCTTAGTGCTTACTGGTTATGCCAACAGACCCGTTTTACATTTTAATACGGTTCAGTTTATGTATAACACTGAAAATTACACCTCTTCATTTACGGCTGTTTATGGAGCACGTCAAACTGGAGGCAGTAGACAACGTGTATTATCTGCGTTATCTAACAACTGGTTATTAGGATATTGGAGCGGAGCTAAACGTCAGGCCTACTATGAAGGATGGGTGAGTTCAAATCCAGGAAATCCTATATCAGATGATAATTTCTATGTTTACTCTGGTGCTAGCGATGGATTGACTTCACAGTTGTACGAAAATGGTAATTTAATTGAAAATAACAGTGGAGGAGTAACAGGACCAAACGGAATAGAACTAAATGGATGGCAAGGTGGTTTTGAAATGTCAGACTTTGACATGACAGAGGTATACTTATTCAATTCAGTATTAAGTGCAACAGATCGTAATTTTGTAGAGAATTCTACTAACGGATATTACGGAATTATTACCTCTCCAACGGTTACTTTAACCCCAACGGCTACTACTACCTATTCAGTAGTAGGAACGAACAATACTGGATGTTCTGCATCATCTAGCTTCACTGTGACAGTTGTTACACCAAGTACCAATACTACAACTATTACTGCTCCAAATTCATACACATGGGCAGTTAATAATGTTACTTATACCGCTAGCGGAACGTATACTTTTGTAAATGGTTGTATAACCGAAGTGTTGAATTTGACAATAGTTCCTGGTGCTTCTGGACCTAGTATTATCCCTAGTCAGTGTGGTGTAACTTTAGATATTTACAACAGAATCGTTTATGCAACTGCTGTTCCTGGTGCTCAACGTTACCGTTTCAGAGTAACTAATTTAGGAACAAATCAAATTGCAATTGCTGAAAATCCATTACGTCACTTGTTTTTACGAAATCTAGCGATTTATGAATACGATCAAGCTTATGGCGTTGAGGTTGCAGTAAGAGTAAATGGAGTATGGAGTGATTATGGCGCTTCATGTACAATAACGACACCAATCGTAACTACACAAGTAAGAGCCTCACAATGTGGATCAACATTAGCTACAAAATTAGATATTGTATATGCTGATAATGTTAGTGGAATAATTGGTTATCGTTTTAGAGTTACTAATTTGACAACTAATTCGATTCAAATTATTGACAGACCAACACGTGCATTCCAGTTTAATTCAGTTACTGATTATAGCGATGCTACCAATTATAGTGTTGAAGTTGCGCTATTGAATACTGATGGCAGTTATCTTCCATATGGAACAGCATGTACTATTACAACTCCAGTTACTACTGGTAAGTTAGCAGTAACACTATTTGATGTGGTTGGTTATCCAAACCCATTTGATAGCGGCTTCAAATTAGATGTTAAATCTTCATCAACAGCTGTTATTAGTGTTAGAGTTTATGACATGATAGGCAAATTAATTGATGATAGACAAGTAAATACAAATGAAATTGATGTATTTGAAATCGGTTCAAATTATCCTCAAGGTGTTTATAATGTTATCGTTTCTCAAGATGATGCTATTCAGACAATTCGAATGGTAAAACGTTAAACTTTAAATACAATAAATAAAAGGTTACCTATTTAATGGGTAACCTTTTTTATTGTCTTTTTTTCTGAAATTAGCTTTAAAAAAATGAATATACTTGAATTTAAACAAACTAGAATCTTGTTGTTGCTCTTTTTATTGAGCTTTAATTGTATTTTTTCGCAGCAAAATAATACAATTGATAGTTTGTTTGTATTAGTTAAAAAGCACGATATACAGAAAAAAAATAAATACACGATTAAAGACTCTATTAAAGTAAATCTTTTAAATAAAATTGTGCATGAACAAATCACAATTGATTTAAACGAAGCGTTACGCATTCAGAAAGAAGCAAACCAACTGTCTACAACAATTAATTATCCACTTGGGTTAATAAAAGGGTACAATAATTTAGCTAAGATTTTTTTGGATAAAAGCGATTTTTCTCAATCGATAAATGTCGCAAACAATGCTCTGAAAATAAACAATCAAAAAATTTCACTGCCCGATTTTTATATGTCCAATCTAATAAAGGGTCAATGCTATTTGTTTTTAAATGATTTTCCTGAATCATCAAAGTATCTTACTGTGGCATTAAAAATTGCAGAACAACTCAATGATCCAATAAAAAAAGCAAAAGTATACAACAATATTGGTATCATTTACAACAAACAAAAGCAACTTAATGAAGAATTTAAAAATTATAATAAAGGTTTACTTAGTATAAAAAACACACATACAAAAGCAGCGGAAAAACTAAGAAATGTTATTTATTCAAATATTGGTCTTATATATTTAGAACAGAAGCAGTATGAAAAAGCATTGGCGATTTTCAAAAATTGTCTTGATTTTGAAAGAAAGTCAAACAATAAAGTCAATTTTGCCATGTCGGCTAGAAGTTTAAGCAAAGTGTATCTTGGGAAAAATGATTTTAAAAAAGCTCTAGAATACGCTGAAGAAGCATTAAGCATTTTTAAAAATATTGGCAACAAGTCTGGTGAAGCAGATCTGTATCGTGAAATTGGAGTTATTTATTTGACAACTAATCAATACAATAGTAGTTTAGAATATACTCAAAAAGGATTGAAGCTATCTACACAAATAGGAGAATTGGAATCGATTAAATTTTGTTATGAAAATTTGGCCAAAATCCATTCACATTTAAAAAATTATAGAGAGGCTTACCAATGCCAAGTGCTTTTCAAAAAGCTTAGCGACTCTATGTTTAACAGTGAAGTCAACAACAAAGTAATGCAAATTCAAATGACGTACGAGTTTGAAAAAAAACAAGAAAGAATACAACAAATGCAACGTGAAAAAGATGAAAGAGCACAATTAAAAGCTAATAAACAGCGTAACTTTATCATTGCAATTGTATTGACTTTATTTTTTTTAAGCTTAATCACACTTGGTATCTATTCCAACCTAAAAGCATCCAAAAAGCAAAAATTGATCGTCGAACAACAAAAGGAACAAATACAAATTTCACTGACCGAAAAAGAAACGTTGCTTCGCGAAATTCACCATCGAGTGAAAAATAATCTGCAAATAATATCTAGTTTGCTCAATATGCAGTCTGAAGATATCGAAGATCCTAAAGTGCTTATGTCTATTCAAGAAGGACAAAGTAGAGTACAAGCGATGAGTTTGATTCACCAAAATTTGTATCAATCAGAAACTATCGATAAAGTTAATATTGAAAATTATTTTAAAGAATTGACAAGTTACCTTTCTACCATGTATTTAGGGAATTCAAATGCTATAAAAGTAGTTATTGAAACGCCCAATGTGCAATTCGATTTTGATACAGCAATTCCGCTAGGATTGATTGTAAATGAATTGGTTTCAAATGCCTATAAACACGCTTTTTCAAAACAAAAAGAAGGTGTAATTTTAATCAAAATTTTAACAGAAAACCAATTGGATTACCGCTTGATTGTAAGTAATAATGGTGAGCCTTTGCCTGCCCATTTTGATGTTCATAAGTCAAAATCGCTTGGAATAAAGTTGGTTACTATTTTGAGCAAACAGTTACGTGGTAGTTTTTCGCACTTGAATAATGAAAAACAAACCACTTTTGAAGTGCTTTTTAAAGATGTAAAAAAATATACTGCTAAAAATTAATATGTTGTGAATATGGTCAAGATTTTAATTGTTGAAGATGAACTAATCATAGCCGAAGATGTTAAAAATATGCTCACTACTATGGAATATGAAGTGGTTGATGTAGCAATGGATTATGATGAAGCAATTGCTATATTGGAAACCCAAAAACCTAATTTGATTTTGCTTGATGTAAATTTGAATTCTCACAAAGATGGAATCGATTTAGCCGAACTTATCAATGAAAAATACAAAATACCATTTATTTTCACAACATCTTACTCGGATAGTTTGACTTTGAATCGTGCAAAAGATACAAATCCAATCAATTATTTGGTGAAACCGTTTAAAAAGGAACAACTTTTTTCAACTATTGAAATGGCTTTGTATAGTTTAAGTCAAGAAAATGGACAAACTGCACCTACTGATAATGATGCTTTGATTATCAAAGATGCTTTGTTTATTAAAGACAAATTCAAATACACCAAGCTTAATATCAACGACATACTTTGGATCAAATCAGACGGCAATTACCTCGAAATTCAAACGACCAAAAAAGAAGAGCTAATTCGTGCTACGTTGACAAATTTTATCGAGCGATTAAACAGCGAATTGTTTTTTAGAACCCATAAATCTTACATTGTAAACCTCGATTATTTATCGAAAATCGAAACTAATTACGTTACTATTGTAGCTAGCAAAATCCCAATTACAAAGAACTATTACGACGAATTAGTAAAGAAATTGAACGTTGTATAAACAATTTACTTTACTCTAATCACAAACAGAACTCATTTCATACCAACTGCAAGGCATTTCGTAACATTTATTTGTTTTTCTCACAAAAAAGCGGTCCATTTATACTAGTTTTTATGTCGAATTAAAACAAAAATACGATGGAAATGATAAGTCTTTTAAGAGATGCTAAACACAACAAACTACTCGCTTTAGTTCAGTTGATAGGTCTAGTGAGCTTAGTGATTTCGGTAGTTTTCTATTTTTATTTAGTATTAAATTTTGTTTTTATCTGATGCTAACACATCGTTTGTTAGCAAAAGATAACATTGGAAATGCTTTTTTAGGATTTCTAATGATAGTGTTGCTTACCAATAGTCAACATCACTCAGCTTTGTTGATTATGTTGAATATTTTGGCGGCGTACTTTATTGCAAGAGCCATTAGCTCAGAAACAATTTTGAAAGCCAATCACGAATATCGAATTTTTAGTTTTAAGTTAGATAGGTTTTGTTTTACGAAAATGGTTGGGGATCATTTTCAAAAAGAAAAACCACCAAAATTTTGGTGGTTTTTCCTATTATATTTGATATTGTTATAATACTATTTGTTGTTGTCAATTACATAATTCAGCACTTTTTCCATCAAATGTACGCGATCTTTGCCAATCACATTGTGTTTATGCATCGGATAAGGGAAAAAATCTACTTGTTTACTAGCTTCTACAAATTTCTTTACCAAAGCCAAATTGTGTTGCTCTACCACTACATCATCACTTGTACCGTGAATTAACAATAATTTTCCTTTTAAATCTTTAGCATAATTCATCACGCAAGCTTCGTCAAAACCTTTTTGGTTTTCGGCTGGAGTGTCCATATATCGTTCGCCGTACATCACTTCGTACCATTTCCAATCGGTCACTGGTCCGCCAGCAACACCAACTTTAAAAGTGTCAGGTTTACGTGTCATGAGTGAGGTAGTCATAAAACCACCAAAACTCCAACCGTGAACAGCCAAACGATTTCCGTCAACGTAAGGCAATGATTTTAAATAGTCAACACCTTTCAATTGATCCTCCATTTCATTAACGCCCAAACGACCGTGAATTACACTTTCAAAAGCCACACCACGATTGTCCGAACCGCGATTGTCAACAGTAAATACCAAATAACCTTGTTCAGCCATCCAATACATCCACAAATTAGCACCATCCAAATACGAATTGGTAATCATTTGTGCATGTGGACCGCCATAAACATATACCAAAACTGGGTATTTTTTCGTCGGATCAAAATTACTTGGTTTAATTAAACGCGTGTACAAATCGGTAGTTCCATCGGCCGCTTTAATCGTTTTGATTTCCGCTGTTCCAATTTTGTATCCATCGTATTTGTTTTTGCTTTCCAATAAAGTGGTTGCTTTTAATTTTTTATCGTACAACAACGATTTTGAAGGAGTTGAATGATTTGAATATTCATCAAAAATCCAGTTTCCATCCGAAGAAATCGCCACGTTATGCACGCCTTCGTCTTTGGTAATCAACGTTTGTTTTCCTTTTAAATCTACTTTGTACACGAGCATATTCGTCGGATTTGGCCCTGTTGCTTTAAAATAAATTTCAGTTCCTGCCGGATTAGCTCCAATAATTTCTCTAGTTGGGAATTTATTGGTAGTCAATTGTTTGATTAATTTTCCGTCAATAGAGTAGTAGTACAAGTTGTTGAAACCATCTTTTTCACTAATCCAAACAAAATTATTCGAGTTTGCATTTGGGAAAAATGCTGGATGCTCGGGTTCAACCCATTTGGTGCTTTTTTCATTTAAAATAGTACGAACAAACGCACCCGAATTGGCGTCGTATACATTCAAATTCATGTCATTTTGCCCACGATTTAATTCGGCAATAATTACATATTTTTCGTCGGGAGTAAATGCCAAATTGGTTACATAATCTTCAACATTATTTTTTGGCAAAATGAAAACCGTTTTTTTAGTAGCCAAATTGTAAATGCCAACACGCGGTTTTTCCGATTTTTGACCAATCATTGGGTATTTAATATTGACCAATTTGCCTGGAGTTTCGTTGATGTCTAATAATGGATAATCAGCCACATCGGTTTCGTCTTTTTGGTAAAAGGCTAAATAAGTAGATTTTGGCGACCAAAAAATACCACCATCTATACCGAATTCATTGCGTGAAATGGTTTGACCCGAAACAATATTTTTATCAGAATTAGAAGTAACTGCAATTTTTTCTTTGTTTTTATTGAAGAAGTACAAATTGTTTCCTTCGGTAAAAGCTTGGTTTTCTTTGGCTGTATCAAAGGTCTGATTTTCGGCAGATTCAGTACTTTCTTGCATTAAATTTCCCGTTTTAGTATTGATGTTGTAACGGTAAAACTTTCCGCCATCGTTAATCAAAAGTGTATTAGCATCAATCCATTCAGTACCAAAAAAATGTTTCAATTGTGTTCCCAAAGCTGCATTTATTTCACTAAGTTTAGCTAATTCAACAGCTTCTTTTTTAGCAACTCCTGCACACATCATTTTGGTCCACGAATCAGTATAATACACGTAGTGAAGTGAATTTGGAATCCACTGAAAACCAGTCATGCGGTCGGATCCAAATTTGCGACCTTGCTGTAAAACACCGTCTTCTAAGGTGATTTTTTTCAACTGAGCTTGCGTTGAAATCGCTATGAATAAGCTTAAAAAAAGTATAATTTTTTTGTTCATAATTGAAATATGTTTGTGGTTGTAAATGTATAAAAAAAAGACACTATTTCGTTAGTGTTGAAATAGTGTCATTTGTTACAGTTATTATCTTTTTAGTAAATAATCAAAAACGAAAAAAATTGATAAGCTACCACAACAAACGTATATCCAATAAAAAAGAAGATGCCCGAAATTAATGCTTGATACCATTTTAACGAATAAGCTCTTTTAAAAAAACTAAAAAGCGTATAAGCCGCCAAAATCATAATTAGTACTACAGTAAATGTTTGTAATGGCTGGTAATCAAGGTTTTTGATAAAAAAATAGTTGATGATACTGATCGTAACTCCAACCAGAAGAAAAATAGAATATACAAAAGAGGAATTAATTTCTAAGGAAGCAATTGCCAAGTCATAAAGTTTATATCGATGGCTTTTAATGTTCATTTTTAAGACAATTGAAATAATCAACAAAACAGGAATCGTTAGTGGAATAAGTAGTAAGGTGAGTAGCTTGCCATTGGAGGCTACTTTTTGGTCATAAATTTTACTGTATTCTACTTCAGTTAGGTTGAGTTGGTTGTATTTTCTTTTTGAGGCTTCCTCTTTGTATTCTCTGAAAATACCGCTATTGACTTGAACTTCATAAGGCGAATTCAAAAATCCGTATCCAATAAATTGTTGTGGAATTAAAAAATAAACTAACGCACCAATTAAAAAGAAAGTAGAAATTTTGAAGTGCTTAACCGTTATTCCATTGGAAATGTCTTTAGTCACTTGTCCTGGCGTTAGAAGTACAGCTTTTAATGTTTTGATAAATTTGCCGTCTAAATGCGAAAAATAATGAAAAAATTCTTCCAAAAGATGTTGGAGTGTTCGGTCTTTATCAGTAATGATTTTTTGTCCACATTGATGACAAAATTTTCCTTTTAAAGCGGTATTGCAATTTTTACAAAGCACCATATTGCTATATCTTAGGTTCAAACAAATTAATAAAATTTATTTTATGTATCTATAAAAAAGCAATTACTTTTTTTTAATCTTCTTCAATTTCAAATTCAGCATCTTTTTCCCAAATTTCCATTTCACAAGGTTTGCAGTTGAATTTGAGTTTGTATTCCAATTCACCTTGCTTCAAAACCAATGGCTCTTTTAACTTGGTTTCCATGGTGTCTCTATGGTATTTCGGGCATTTTTCCAATTCGTACTTGATGCAATATTTGGTCGTCATTACACGTGATTTCCCAGGATCCCATTGCAATTCAAAAGCTTTTTCGATTTCAGTTACGCCGTGTCTTTCATAAAACTTTCGAGCTGTTTTGTTGGCCACATTGTACATAAAGTCCAGTTTGGTTTCTGGATATGGATGTGATGTTTTTACAATTTGATGCTCTTCGCGATGATAATTGGCCAAACGAATGTCTGATAACTGTTCGTAAACCATTCTGCGCATTTCATTAATTTTAGAAATAGGAAGAAACCAATTTTGACTGAATTCAATTGCAATTTCATCGGCTGTATAAGGCGTAAAACCCGTTTTAGCCAAATTTATTTTGAAGTTTTCAGTCAACGATTCGCCGTTTTTGGTTGGTTCTTTGGGATGAGCGATGGCTACTTTACTCACATTTCCGTCTTCATCGGTAGCGGTTAATTCAAAGCCATTTTCGTTTTCCGAAAGGAGTAAAGTCGTACTAATTTTACGAACTGCACTGTCTTCACGTTCTACAATTTTGATAAAAGCGGCGTCGTTATTACGGTAAATAAAAGTGCCTTCTTTAATTTCTTTCAACACATTAGGATATACGAAACCATTTTCGGCGCGGTTTACATAAATTCCGTCGGCTTCGTTGTTTTCGTTAATGTAACACAATCCGTCACCGTTATTCAATAATTCACCGTTTTCAATTTGATACGAATTACCAACCGTTTTAATCAATTTTCCGATGTATTGTCCTTTTGATTTCGGACTTTCCCATGATCCAAT
Source organism: uncultured Flavobacterium sp. (assembly GCA_964414655.1). Classification (GTDB taxonomy): domain Bacteria; phylum Bacteroidota; class Bacteroidia; order Flavobacteriales; family Flavobacteriaceae; genus Flavobacterium. Next base: position 351,783 of record CAYPXI010000001.1, read on the forward strand.
CGATTGATGGCGTTCATTGACAAAATAATCTGTATAGCCACGATTAAAGGTTCTACTCAATGAAGATTCAAACGTATATGTAGATTTTCCGGAAGAAGCTTTGGTGTATTTATCACTGTTTTCTGCTAAAAATGCATCCAATTTTTGACGTAAAAACGACACGTTATTTTTGACATAAACAATATCTTTCAAACGACCTTCTATTTTGAAGGAGCAAATTCCAGCTTCAATCAAATTCGGAATTTGATCGGTTACATCAAAATCTTTAATGGAAAGTAAGTGACTGTTTTTGATTAAAGTATCGCCGTGACCATCGATTAAATTGTAGGGCAAACGGCAATTTTGCGCACACGAACCTCTATTAGCCGAACGTTCGCCATTGGCCACACTCATGTAACAATTGCCACTAAAAGAAACGCACAACGCTCCTGTGACAAAAAACTCTAATTCAACATCAGTTGCTTCATGAATTTCACGTATTTGATGTAAATTCAACTCGCGAGCCAAAACAACGCGTTTGATTCCAGCGTCAGCCAAAAACTTTATTTTATCCGCATCTCGATTATTGGCTTGTGTACTCGCGTGAAGTACAATGGGAGGTAATTCCATCTCCAAAATGGCCATATCTTGAATGATAAGTGCATCTACGCCAATATGGTACAATTCCCAAATCAATTGACGACAGGTTTCGAGTTCGTTGTCATACAAAATTGTATTGATAACCACAAAAACCTGAGCGTTGTATAGGTGCGCATATTTGACTAAAGCCTCCACGTCTTCCACCGAATTGTGTGCGTTGGAACGAGCGCCAAATTGAGGTGCACCAATATAAACGGCATCTGCCCCAGCATTAATAGCGGCCATTCCGTGAATTAAATCTTTGGCTGGAGCTAATATTTCAATTTTCTTTTTCATCCTTTTGTACTTACTGAAAGTTTGCAAAGGTCTTATTTTTATTGAACATTTCAATTTTTTTTCTATTAAAATGAAAAATCCCAAACAAATTATGCTCGGGATTTTAGTTTATAAAGTGAGGAAGTAGTTATGCGTTTTCTTCTTGCTCTTTATCCAAATACTCTTGAACAATTTCAATAGCATTAGTCACTACATCGCTCAAAGCGGTAATGAAACTTCCTTCTTCGGCATTGTCAATAGCATGTTTGATGGCTTCTACTTCTTTTTTAATGATTTCCGTTGTTACCGTGCGTCCAGAGGCTTTAATTCCTTCCATAATCAAACCAATGATTTCTTCTTCAGTTCTTCCACGCAAGTGTTTTTCTTGACGAATAATGATATGGTCAAACATACGCGCGGCAATCATTGCACATTCTTTGATGTCTTCATCTCTACGGTCGCCAACGCCAGCGATGATTCCGATTTTTTTTGTGGCTTCGACACTCGTTAAGAATTCTTCGATTCCTTTGTAACCTGCTGGGTTGTGTGCAAAATCGATAAGTACTTTGAATTTTTTAAACTCAAAAATATTCATTCTACCAGGCGTTTGAGCTGCACTCGGAATGAAGGTTTGCAATGACAAACTAATATCGTCGGTTTTAAATCCTTGTAAATAAGCGGCAAGTGTTGCTGCTAACACGTTGGCAATCATGAATCTTGCTTTTCCGCCCATAGTCAAAGGTACGTGAGTAGCGCGTTCTACTCGAATTTTCCATTCCCCTTTTTTGATAGTGATAAATCCGTTTTCATAAACTGCCACAATTTTACCTTCCTTAGCAAATTGCAATGCTTTTGGATTGTTTTCATCCATTGAAAAATAGGCTACATTGCAACTTAACTCGTTGGCAATTTTTAAACATTGATCGTCTTCCGCATTCAAAATTGCCCAACCGTCTTTTCTAACACTGCGAACTACCGTAGCTTTCACACGTGCTAAATCATCTAATGTGTGAATATCTGACAAACCTAAATGATCTTCTTGAATGTTGGTAATAATTCCAATATCACAACGACTAAAACCTAATCCTGCGCGTAAAATTCCACCTCGAGCTGTTTCTAGGACAGCAAATTCAACGGTTGGATCTTTCAAAATGTATTCAGCCGAAATTGGTCCGGTTGTATCTCCTTTTTCCATTAAGTGATTTTGAACGTAAATTCCATCTGAAGTTGTAAATCCAACACGATAGCCATTATTTTTAACGATGTGCGCAATCAAACGAGTTGTGGTTGTTTTTCCATTGGTTCCAGTTACCGCAATAATAGGAATTCGACTTGGTTTTCCGGGTGGATACAACATGTCAATAACTGGAGCAGCAACGTTTCTTGGCAAACCTTCGGAAGGAGCTAAGTGCATACGGAAACCCGGAGCCGCGTTGACTTCTAAAATGCAACCGCCATTTTCTTTTAAGGGTTGCGTTAGGTTTTCCGCCATAATATCTACACCGCAGATATCCAATCCGATGACACGGGAGATACGTTCACACAAGAAAATATTTTCTGGGTGCATCATATCCGTTACATCGACAGAAGTTCCACCTGTACTCAAATTTGCTGTAGATTTAAGGTAAACAACTTCATCTTTTCTCGGTACCGTTTCTAAAGTATAGTTTAGTTTCTCTAGTAAATCTAGGGTATCGCGATCCACATCAATTTGGGTAAGTACATTTTCGTGTCCGTAACCTCTGCGTGGATCTTTGTTGGTTTCATCGATTAATTGTTGGATAGTTTGTTTGCCATCGCCTTTGACGTGTGCTGGTTCTCTTTTGGCTGCAGCGACCAATTTGTTATCGATAATTAATACACGGAAATCAAACCCCGTGATGAATTTTTCAACAATCACACGGCGGCTGTATTTTTTAGCGTATTCCAATCCTGCCTTGGCATCTTCTATATTTTTTACATTGATGGAAGCACCTTTTCCGTGGTTTCCATCCAATGGTTTGATTACTATAGGGAAACCAATTTTTTTGATTACATTTTCTAGATCTTCCTCGTCTACACAAATGCCGCCACTGGCAACTGGAATCGAAGCCAAGTCGAGCATGCGTTTGGTTTCTTCTTTATTACAAGCAATGTCAACAGCAATGTTACTAGTTTTGCAGGTGATAGTTGCTTGAAAACGCATCTGATTCACACCATAACCCAATTGCACTAATGAATTGGTTCCGAGGCGAATCCACGGGATATCACGTGCCACAGCTTCTTCAACGATACTTCCCGTAGAAGGACCGAGACGCACACGTTCACGAATTTCACGCATTTTCTGGATATCCGCTTCCACATCGTAATCGGTTCCGTCAATTAAGGCTTCGGCTATGCGAACGGAAGCTTCGGCGGCGTACATACCAACATTTTCTTCGGTGTAACTGAAAACTACATTGTACACGCCAGGAGTTTTGGTTTCGCGCGTACGACCAAAACCAGTTTCCATTCCGGCCAAGGTTTGAATTTCGAGAGCGATATGTTCAATAACATGTCCCATCCAAGTACCACGTTCGATACGAGAGAAGAATCCGCCGCGAGTACCTTCTGAACAACGATGTTCAATCATAGTCGGAAACATGGCTTCAATTCGTTCTCTAAAACCTTCAATTTTGTTGGTTGGACGCTCTTCCATGTCTTCGAGATCGAGACGCATTTGGATTAATTTTTTTCTTTGAACACTCCAAATATTGGGTCCACGTAGCGCTTGAATTTTATCTATTTTCATAGTAATAATGAGTTGTAATTTGTATTGTGGTAATGAATTTGTTAAAAATAAAAAATATTTATTAGTATGACACTTTTTTTATGAGAAAAAGTTGGTTTTTTATTTGGAAGGTTGAATTTGTGTTGATTTTCAGGGTTTTGGTTTTTCTAAAACAGTTGTGTTTTTATTCTTATCGTCTTTCCCGCGAAGGCGTGAATCCAGTTTTCAAGTACTATGGATTCCCGCCTTCGCGGGAAAGACGCAGTGGCGCTAAGGTGCAATCAATGGAGTAATCAAAAGTCCAAACTAGTCTAAGCTAGTCTAAGAAGTCTCTCTAAATTTCTTAGAACTACTGCTTTTCTATTTTAGCCCCGATTGAAGGAGCAACCGTGTGCGACGTAAAGCGGGACAACTGTTCAAAAGAATACGGATTGTCTGCTTCTAATAAAAAAATGGACTCCAAATAATTGTTGAAAACTGCCGAATAAGTTTTGTGTCAAAAACCAAAAATTGATTTGCGTAGTTTTAAGAAATCGTTATTTTTACCGCATGGAAATTAAAGGAAAACTCATAATCATTGGTGGTGCCGTTGACAAAGGCAGTTTTAGCGAAACCAATTTAGATAGAAATGCGCCTAAGAATTTGAACTTTTTTGAGGAAGGTATTTTAAAACGCATTATTAAGGAATCAAAAAATAAAGAATTATCTCGAATAGAAGTCATTACTACGGCTTCTAAAATTCCGAGAGAAATTGGTCCGGAATACGTTAAAGCATTCAGTTATTTGGGTGCTGATAATGTAGATGTTTTGCATATTGAACGCAGAGAGCAAGCTTCTGAAACTGAAGTTTTAGAGCGTTTAAGAGCTGCTGATGTTGTGATGTTTACCGGTGGCGATCAGTTGCGATTGACGTCGATTTTGGGCGGAACTCCATTGGACGAATTGTTGATTGACAAATACCGTAACGAAGAATTTATCTATGCGGGAACTTCGGCTGGAGCGGCTGCGGCTTCTAATAACATGATTTACCAAGGTAGTAGTCACGAAGCTTTGTTGAAAGGCGAAGTAAAAATTACTTCTGGATTAGGATTGATTGACGATGTAATTATCGATACGCATTTTGTACAACGCGGACGCATTGGGCGTTTGTTTCAAGCCGTAGTTGGCAATCCGAAAGTATTAGGAATTGGTTTGGGAGAAGATACTGGATTGTTGATTAACAATGGTCGTCAAATGGAAGCAATTGGATCAGGTCTGGTGATTTTGGTGGATGGAAGAGAAGTAAAAGACACCAATTTAACGCAAGTAGAGTTAGGTCAGCCGATTTCGATTAATCATTTGGTGACGCACGTAATGAGTAAAAACGATACGTTTGATTTAGATACGTTTAAGATGACGATTAAAAGTTCGCAATACGTTTAAAAGACTCTAAGACTGTAAGACTGTAAGATTTTAAGACAGTAAGATTTTAAGATTTTACAACATTAACTATTTTTTAGTCCTATAGTCTTACAGTCTACATTCCTAAAATCAATCAAATCCAAATGAAAATAATCATCCACGGAGGTTTCTTCTCAGAATCATCCACCAATCACGAAACCAAAGTTGCCAAACAACAGGCCTTGTTGCGGATTGTAAAGGATTCGTTCGACTATTTGAAAACCCATTCGGCTGTTGAAACGGTTGTGTATGCGGTTTCGTTGTTGGAAGACGATTCGTTGTTTAATGCCGGAATAGGTTCGCAGATTCAGAGCGACGGTAAAATCAGGATGAGTGCCTCGTTGATGGACGGGACTACCGAGAAATTTAGTGGTGTGATTAATATTGAAGACGTGAAAAACCCCATTCAAGTAGCGCAAGTGTTGATGAATGTAGACGATAGAGTTTTGGGTGGAAGTGGTGCTACAAATTTTGCTCGTCAGCATGGATTTGAAGTGTTTTCGACTGAAATAGAGCAACGAAGAAACGAATACGAAGCCAAATTGGCTTCAACTGGAACCGGAACTGTGGGTTGTGTAGCGTTGGATGCAAATGGGAATTTAGCAGCAGCCACATCTACAGGTGGGAAAGGATTTGAGATTCCTGGACGTATTTCGGATTCGGCTACTGTGGCTGGAAATTACGTGAATCAACATTGTGGTGTGAGTTTAACTGGAGTAGGTGAAGACATTGTAAGTGGAGCTGTAGCAGCCAAAATTGTTACACGCGTAACCGATGGATTTACCTTAGATAAAGCTTTTGAAAAAACTTTTGCCGAATTGAAGCCTTATGATGGTTTTGCTGGTGCGATTGCTATTGATAAAAACGGAAATATGTTTCACCAAGATTCACATCCGAGTATGGTATTTGCGAGTTTTGATGGTGAGAACGAAGAGATTTTTGGGTAACAATATGATAGAATAAAGTTAGACCTGATAGGTTTTGGAAACACCTGTCAGGTCTTTTTTAATTAATTGACATAAGACTAAAACCAGGATCTGTTGGTAAAAAAGCATTTCCGTTTTGAATAACTACCGGGAAAAATTTAGTTGTATTTGTATTTTTTAGATCACCAGCTGTTTTTTTATGGGAAGAGATAATTATTTCTTTTAATTCATTTTGAATAAAATCGTCTTGGTAAGAATAAATATTTACAGCATATTTTCCGTGACTATTAAAATTCATTTCAACATAGAACCAACCATTTAAAATTTTGTTTTTTAATTCAGATTTATCAAAAACAACTTTTATTTTTTTGTAAAATAGATCGTCAGTTGTTCTTGTTTCAACTGTTTGATTTACTTTAGGGTTATTTATCGCAACTTTTACCTTTTCTTGCAATTCTTCATAAGAGACATTTGATTTAGTTGTTGGTTCAATGCATATAGGAAAACTAGCTAAATTTAAAATTTCAAAATTGTGACAGTCAATAAAAGAAGAATAAAATTGATCAAAATAGTTAGTATCACCTAGCTTAGAATGTGATATTCCCTTTATAAATTTTTTGTTTTGGAAATATTCGGTAGTCGTTTTTAAGTTGGCTGTATAGATTTCCCATTTCGCATCTTGAATGCCGTCCTTTATTTCGCCTTTAACAGTACTTTTGGTTTGCGTGTTGTAATATAGTTGGATATTGTCAATATATTGACCATTTCCATTTTCGACTAATTGATTCCCGCTTTCATGGAAAAAATCTTTTAGGTAAGCATAATTATTTGTAAAGTCAATAATTTTTTTTAAATTTCCATTGGGATAATAGTAACTCCATGAACCTGACATAACATCATTTACATAATTACCTTCACATTCTGGTGAGCCATTATCGTAATAATAGGTGAAATGTCCATTTTTTTTTCCTTCCGAATAGAACCCTTTCATTTGCAAATTATCATCTTTGTAATACACTTTTACTGAATCTTTTAGTTCAAAATTATGGTCATCTAACCTACAGATCATGTAATAGTCGGCACATTTTTTTTTTGATAAACGAAAACCTAAACCTAGATAAAACTTTAATGTTTTGTCGCTATTAATTTCAAAAAAATCATTTTTAGTAGGTTTTTCTTGTGCTGAAATGCTTAATGTGGATGCTAAGGCTAATAATAAAACAATTATTTTTTTCATGCGTAAATTTTAATTTTTCAAATGTATTGATTTTAAAAGACAAAGCCAATCGCATATTGAAAACCAAAATGTCTTGATTAGCCCCGATTGAAGGAGCAACCGCGTGCGACGAAAAGCGGGACAAGTGGTGATCGAAATATAAACTTCTGCTTCAAAAAAAAATCCCAACCTCATTTTGTAAACAAGATTGGGATAATAAATTATTTTTTTTAAAATTATCTTTTGACAACTTTAGTTGTAAAATTGTTACTTTCGGTGGCGATAGTGATGAAATACATGCCACTAGCTTGCTGTGATAAATCGATGGTGTCGGAATTGACACCGCTAGTTCTGTCTAATTTTGTGATTGAAATGGTCTGACCTTGAATGGTTGCTACTGTGATGGTTACTTTATTAGTATTTTCTAAACTGTAATTGATATTTACGATGTCGCTTGTTGGGTTAGGAAATACATTGAATGTTGTGTTTTCGGCTTCGATTTGATCATTGGCTAAAGTTGGACAACCTACTGATTGAAGTGTATTCATGGCTACCCAAGTTCCGATGCCCAATTGACCTTCCATGCCACGACCTGCAGACCAAAGTCCGGTTGAGGTTTCCATTGCCAATGAATGACTATCGCCAGCGGAGATTAAAAACCAGTTGTTGCTGCTTCCTACTTGGTTCAAAATGTTGGTATTAGTATTGTTTCCTAAAGCCAATTGACCGCTAGTGTTGAAACCACCCGACCAAAGCGTGTTGTCGTTTTTGAGGGCTAATGAAAAGGTATTTCCGGCAGAGATGGCGATGTATTGTGTAACAGTTCCAGCAGTGCTAAAACTAATCGGAATCATAGTGTTGGAAGCCGTGTTGGTTCCATCACACAATTGACCATTGGTGTTGTTTCCGAAGGTGAATAGGATTCCATTCACATCCAAAGCCATGCTGTGATCCCAACCAGCAGAAACTTCTAACCAATTATTTGCCGATGAAACCACAATTGGAACTAAGCTATTGGTATTGGTTCCGTTACCGAATTGTCCAAAGGTGTTGTTTCCCCAAGCGTAGATAAAGCCAGCATTGTCAATGGCAAGAGAATGTTGATTTCCAGCATCAATTTTTACCCAATTATTTGCTGTTCCAACTTGTACAGGAAGATTTTGATCGATTAAATTGTTAATTCCCAATTGACCTACACTATTCAAACCAAATGACCACAAGGTTCCGTTGGTTTTGATGGCCAAACTAAAGCGATTTCCAGCCGAAACTGTAAGCCAATCGGTTGCTGTTCCTACTTGTGTTACGTTGGCTGTTGCCGAATTGAAAATTCCGTTTCCGAGTTGACCGAATTGTCCGTTGCCCCAAGACCAAAGCGTTCCGTTGGTTTTTACAGCTAACGAATGTACATTTCCAGCCGAAACCGTTGCCCAATCGTTGGCAGTTCCGATTTGAATAGGAAGATTTTGATTGGCTAAGTTACCGATTCCTAATCCTAATTTGTTGCTGTTTTGTCCCCAACCCCAAAGTGTTCCGTCGGTTTTTATTCCGAGTGAGAAATTTTCACCAGCCGAAACCATGCGCCAGCAAGTAGTGCCAGCTTGAGAAAATACATTTGTTGTAAATAACAAAGTGATAACGAGTAATTGTAATGTTGATTTCATGATGTATAGTTTTAATGGTTAATTCAACTATATATCAATTGACATTTTAATTTGTTACCCCTATTTTGGATTTTTTTTGACTTATTTAGATTGAGAACTATTTTGTTTAGTTGTTATTGGCAATTAAGAACTGTTGGATTTTGTTGGTAAGACCGTCTGAATTATTTGATAATCCGCCCAAAATCCAGTAGACGCCTTGGTTGCCTAGTTTGGGTTCTGAAGCGCTAATCCATGCTTTTACAATAGGATCGGAAGGAGCTTTGTTGGGCCAACTTCCTATAAACGAGCTTGGATTGGCAGGATTAGTGTCGAAATCTAAATCATAGTGATACGTATCGCCTTTTTGCGTTTGCGTTACCAATTGAATATTGAAATCTTTGGGAAGCCAACTCGAATTGGGAGCGATTTTGCAGCCGCACATCATGGTGACTTGAGCAAAAGCGGCTAGTTGAGTTCCGTTTAAATTGGAGGTAACATTACTAACGCACAGTCCAGGAACTTCGACTACGATGCCTTCGGGATAATTTGTGTTGCCAATATCAATTCCTGGAAGGACAGTGATTTCAGTTAAAGTACAACGGGTTTGGTTCATGTATTTTATTGGACCAATTACCGCAACCAAATACGTTGTAGGTTCGTTGATGTCGACAGTGAAAACAGCGTTTACAGTTGTAGCATCTGTAGCATAAGGTTCGCTTCGAGAAATGGGATTCATTAGGGTTATCGGACCAGCATCTGCGTTTTTTGTGCTCACAACTTTGGCGCTGATTATGTCATAAGTATTCGGATTTAACAAGGCAATAATGGCGCTAACACCAGTTGGCGTTGCTGCATCAGGGCCAAGGTATTTTCCTCCGCGAGCGGCAGGACGAATTAAAATGGAAGTTTTCATAAAAAAAATGATTGTTTGTTGAATGTATAAAGGTATTCACAAAGATTATTTCATAACAGCGTAGTTTTACGTGTTTTAGGTAAAATGGTAAAAAGACTGAGAAAATTTTCTGAAGGAAAACAAAACTGGATGATTAGCCCCGATCCCGTTCTGAAAACGGGACAAGAAGCGGGACGAATGTTGTAAGAAAGAAAAATAGCTGCTTCTGATTGCTTCATTTTTCGCAATGACAAAATTAATTAGGATTGTAGCACCATTTCAAATTGTTCGACTGTAGTTGATAGCCCAATTTTTTGTAAGAAAGTGATGGTTTCAGTGTCGTTGGAATCGATATTGATTATTGAGATTTCTTGGGTTGGATTGGCTTTTTGGACTTCATAAAATAGATGGTGACCGAGCGACGATTTTCGATAGTTCTTGTCGACACCAAATTGTTTGACTCTGGCGTTAGAGTTTGCGTAAATGATGTAAGCGAGCAGGCCATTTTCTGAAAAAGCGCCTAAAAAAGTATGGGCATTTTTGCAACGGTTGATAGAAGATAAAGTATTTTGATACGTGGGTTGGTGGTTCCAAAAGGATTCAATGGTAGATTCGCTTACAAAATCGAATTCAAATATTTGGTATTCAGAGAGTTGTTTGGGTTCGTTGATTTTTCCTTTAAAGCAAGTGACTTTTTTGGTGATTTGATAGCCAATAGATTCGTATATTTTTAAGGCTTTTTGGTTTTGAGTGATGACTTCCAAATAGTGATTGCGAATGTTGTTTTTGTGCAAGAGTGGAAGCAAATACTCGTACATTTTTTGTGGTAAATGTTGCCCGCGAAATTCCGGAATCACGCCAGTTCCGGCATTGTACGATAACATTTGGTTGTTTTTGGAATCGATTCCGATTAAAATAAAAGCGACCAATTGATTGTTGATTGAAATGCCTACAGAATACTCTAAAAAGATATTTTCAGCTTTTATTTTATCCAACAATACGGTTTCGTTCAATTGAATAGGGATAAAATAACCTTTAAATGAGGAGTTGAAAGCACTTGTTAACTCTTTAATTGAAATAGATTCTAATGTATGAATAGTCATGTTGTTGAAACAAAATTAGGAAACCAACTGAATTTTATAATTGATTTCCTAATTAGTGGTTGGATTGCCTTTTTTGTTACAATAAAGGATAATAGCGTTCTTCCAATATTTTGAAATGCCAACGTTGGTGACCGGCCATACAAAATGCCATAGACAAAACAGAGTAAGTTGCTCCGTTATAACCTTTGCCTTCCAATTGTAACATTTCGGGTGTAAACGATTTATACAATGCGATTAGATTTTTGCGAACCAAAATCAATTCTTCTACCAAATCATCAACTGTTCTTCGGTTGGCAAAAGCGTTTTGAGCGTAACTGTCTTCATCAAAACCCAACATTTGTTGCGTGTCTTTTCGCGCAAATGCTGTCATTCTATAGGCAAAAATACGTTCGGTATCAATGATGTGTTGGAGCATGTCTTTGATGGTCCATTTTTTGGGTGCGTATACTTTTTCGCCTAGTGCTTTCCATTTGTCTATTGGAGCATTTTCTAATTCATTTAAGCTAATTTCGAGTGCTTCCATGTACGTCACATTATCTGTTAAATTGATGTAACGATCAAAATACTCGGGCATTTTTTGGATGTCGGATTTTTTCATGTTTTAGGGTTTAATTGCATTTTTAAATTGCTCTTCAAATGTTGCAGTAGCCGTCATAATAGTAGCATTGTTTTGGTACTTTTCTTTCAGTAAATTATATGCTTCTTGGCCTTTTGGATTTGCCAATGTATTGATTAGAAATATGTTGTTGAATATTCCATCAATATCATTTTCATTCAATGCAATTTTAAATCGCTCGAATAGGAGAGGAAACGCTTCTTCACTTTTACCTAAAGAAGCAATAAGTTGTGCCGCAAACACTCTGTAATCCCAATTGGAAGTGGCCAAGCGCCAACGAGGTAATTTCAAATCCGATAATGCGTTCATTGCAATTTCAAAGCTACGCGGGTCGCCTAATTCTTTTAAACCATTCAAAGCAGCAATTCGACTTTGACTTTTCATTGAAGGTTTTTCCATCAATTGTACTAGAGTTTCAAAGGCTTTTGGACTTTTAGATTTTCCCAAAGCAGCAGCAGCAGAAGCCACTACACGTTGACTTGAATCGTTTAAATTGGTAATATATAAATCAACATATTGTAAATCGTTTGTTGAGGAAAGTACCCTGATGGCATTGGCTTTGGTCCAAGAATTATCTTTTTCAATACAATTCAGTAGCACCTTTTTTGAGGTTTCATCCAATGGGTTTTTGCCATAAAAATTGGCCAATTGTGAAATAGCTGTCAAACGCAATCGCCAATAACAATCGCCAGAAATGATGCTTTCAATTGCCGATTTTATTCGTGCTAAATCGTTACTTGATGTAGTTTCTTTTTTACTTAGCGCAACCAATTCGGTTAAGGCTGAATTACGAGCTAAAATATCTTTTGAATATTGAAGTTGATTCAGTAATTCATCCAATGATTTTTCAAAAACAAGTTCTTTAATCCAACTGCTTTCAAAGTCAAAATTGACGAATTTGGGCTCATTTTTGCATTGTAAAGTGAACGTATTGACTTCTTTGGATTGTAGTTGAATTTCTTCTATTCGATCGTCAATTTCGATAGCCATTTTTCCTTGAAAAAAATCGGCTTGCGGATATTCGTTGTTTGGATTTAACTTTTGTATTTGCTTCACCGAAAGTGTTAATTGTTGATTTGTAGCATCGTATTTTTTGCTTACTTCAAAAATAGGATGTCCCATTTTGAACAACCATTGATCAAAGAACCATTGCATGGATTGTCCCGAAATTTGTTCTACGGAATGAATAAAACCTTGGGTAGTGACTACTTTATTTTGGTTGTTTTTTGTAAAATGTTGTATCGTTTTTTTCCAGTTTTCTTCACCCAATTGTTGGTGTAAAAGATGTAGAACTGTTGCACCACGAATTGTGGTATAATTATCGTTGATAAATGCTAATGCATTGTCAAAATGTTGCGTAACAATCGGACGTTGATAACCTGAACTCCAGTCGAAAAAATAAATGCTTTGGTCAAAGGCATGTTGATAAAAAAGAAATTCGTCTTTGCCATTTTTGTGTTCATTGTACAATCCGTTGCAATAATGAGCAAGCGATTTTGTGAGCCAAGCATCACTCCAATTTTGAGGTGAAATGCAATTGCCAAACCATTGTTGTGCTACAGCTTCGGCTTCGGTCAAATCCCATAAATAGTAATAATCGGCGTGCGTATTATAATCGTCCACCATATTTTCGGTAATGGTTGAAAAGGTATTATTGCCCGAAAATGTGCCAATATCTTGTACAAAAACTTGCGAATAATTTGGATAGGGATAATTTACGCCCGTTAGATTTGAAAAAAAATTCATCATATCGGGCAAACGTTCTACAGTGGCTTCAACCCAATCTTTTTGTTTATCATAACCAAAATTGTTAAGTTCTGTATTTTGAAGTTTTTGCTTTACATTAATGAATTCTCCAACGGCAAAAGCGGTCAAATGATTCGCATAAGGAATTGCAGTTTTATAATGGAAAGTGCTTGTTCCGTTGGGATTGTTTTTTTTGCTTTTTAAAGTTCCATTGGAGATTACAGTTAAATCAGAGTTTACGGTTGCAATGAATTCGGTTGTTCTTAGGTCGTTGGGAGCATCATAGCTAGGAAACCAATAGCGATTGGAATCAACGTCGCTAAACGACCAGATTTCTCTTTTTTTGATTGGATCATTAGAAGTTGGTTCGGTAAAACGAATTCCTTTTCCGTTATTTCCGCCTATTGAATTCGGGTCAATTTCGTTTATCCAATTGGTGTGGTAATCGATTATGATGCTGATCTTTTCGTTGGTTTTGTAGGTTTTGTTCAGAAGAATTTCGAGTGCGTCATTTTTATCACTTCCATCGTAATTGAATTGTAATGATTTTCCATTGGTGAGTTTGATGGAATTGATAGTCAGCATTCCAGCATCTAAAGTAATTTTAGAAGTGTTTTTTAGTGTTGAAAATTGAAGAGTTGTGGTTCCGAATGCTTGTTTTTTCTTCCAATCAAATTGTAAATTGATAGCGATATGTTGGATGTCGATTTGAGGTGTTCGCTCAACATACAACGGTGGAAGTTGACTGATTTCTTGCGCCCAGATTTTGGTGAGAGAAAGTAAAAAAATAACGAAAAGAAAGGATTGAACTGTTGATTTTTGATTGATTTTCATGATTGAAACTGAATTTTATACATCTTCATTTAGCTGTTCTTGTAAATAACTTTCAAAATCTGGTTTTTGATTATTTTGCAAAACATGTTTCACCCAAGCATTGCGTTCGAACCAAATAACGGCCGATTCCCAAACACAAGTTACAATGCCGTTTGACGAAAATAATTGGAATGGTTCGGATTCATTTTTTGTCAAGTAAACATAATGTTGGAGCATGTTTTCGTCAATCCACCAATTGATGATGGCAAAGCAACCGCCACTGAATTCGTGCAGAATTAATGTACCAAATCCGTGTTTTTTAAACGCATTGGTTTCGTTTAGTTGAATCCAAATTTGGACTTCATTTTTGGCTTTACTAATAAATTTTACGGCAGCTAATTCGCCTTTTGATGAAATGCTATATACTTTGAATTTCCACTGTCCAACTTCGAATATTTCGACAAATCGGATTGGTCTTTTTTGATAAATACTAAATGAATTCATTAGTTAGGCAGTGCTTCTGTACAATTATTCCTTTTGTTGGTATACTGCAAATTATAGTTTTGTTGGCTGTTTGTAATGGTTAATGTGAAATCAGGTTCGACAAGATAATTACACTCAATTGTGGCTTGAGGATTTTGTTCAAAATCGTATTTATCTTGGCAAATAACAGCGTAGTTTCCTTCGGGTAAATTAATAGAAAAGTTGCCATTTGCATCCGTAGAAAAAGAGGTAATTAAAGGAACAAAAGGTTCGTAATTAGCAGCATTTCGCACAAAAAAAGTTTGATTAGCAGAAGGTTTATAGACGGCTAATTCTTCCAAAAGAAAATCAGGAGGATTGGCTCCACCACGGTATTCGCTATTGTTTTCGATGTGGCCTATTATTACTTGTTTAGAGCTTGAAGAACTGGAACAGCTTATTGTAAAAATGATTAAAATGATGAATAAAAAAATCTTTTTCATAGCAATTTTTTTAAGAGTTAATAATTCGACTGATTTGTCTGTCGCTTTGCAAACCGACTTTATTGGCAATTTCAGAGCGAGACAAATTAGGATTTTTGAGTAATTCGTTGATTTTTTCTTTGCGGATGAGCGTGATAAAATCGTTGACAGTGATTTGTGTTTCTTTTTTAAAAGTTCGTGTAAAATTGCGTTCGCTCATGTTGGCAATTTCGGCCAAATCGGGTAAATTGGTTTTGAGGTGAATGTTTTCGATGATCCAGTCTTGTACTTTGTGGATTCCAGTGTGAATGTGGTTTCGGAATTGCAGTAATTCGCTTTCTTGTGCCGCATTTCCGTTACGGCGATTGTAAACTACAAGTTCTCGTGCTACTAAGTGAGCAAAATGACTGCCTTTTAGTTTTTCGATGATGTGTAAAGTAAGGTCAATTCCCGATGCAATTCCGGCGCTGGTGTAAATTCCGTTGGTTTCGGTGAATAAGATGTTTTCGACTACTTTGGTCTTGGGATATAACTCTTGTAATTGTTTGGTTCTTTTAAAATGAGTTGTGGATGCGATGTTATCGAGCAAACCACATTCGGCCAAAGCAAAAGCACCGGCACAAATGCTACAAATATTAACACCGTTTTGATGATTGCGAACAATCCATTGGTGTAATTCGGTTTGTTTTTTGAATTTTTCCGACAACAAATACGACGCATTTGAACCTGGAATAATTAGAAAATCACCTTTATTGAGTTGTACTTTTGAAAAATGATTGACATTACCAATAGGTAAACCCGAAGTTGATGAGATGTTGTTTTCAAGGCAACAATATTCAATTTCAAATTCAGCTCCAAAATCGATGGCTTCATGAATAGCTTGGTCGGGACCAGCTAAATCCATTAAGTGAATTTCGGGAAGCAGTAAAAAGACAAATTTGGTTTTCATGTCTGTTTTGTTATGTGTCAAAAATACAAACAATTGCATTTGTAATTTAGCCATAATGAAGACATTTTCGGCCATTCCTAACAGGTTTTAAAAACCTGTTAGGTTTAGCACTTCTTAGACTATAAGATTGCAAGATTGTAGGACTGTAAGATTAATCTACAGTGCGTCTTTCCCGCGAAGGCGAGAATCTATTCTTAGAGCGTGGATTCCCGCCTTCGCGGGAAAGACGTAGTAGTAACTAGAAAAGACTGTAATTAGGTGCTACTGAAAAGCGAAACGTCTTGATTAGCCCCGATTGGAGGAAATGCCGCGCATGACGGAAAGCGGGACGAATGTTCTTGTAAATGAAAAACGTGTGCTACAAAAAAATCATAACCTCAAACAAAAGGTAATCAGAAGGCAGTGGCAGAAAGCAGAAGTCGCAGTTATTAAGAACTTGAAACCTGACTCGAGGCGTAGCCAAACTGTATGGAGCGAAGCGTAATAAAACTTGAAACAAAAAAAGTCCCAATCTTTCGATTAGGACTTGATTTATAAGTAAGTTAAATAAGGTTGTACAAACGTTTTATTTTACTTTTTTCACAATAGCTTTGAAAGCTTCTGGGTGATTCATCGCTAGGTCAGCTAATACTTTACGGTTCAATTCGATACCGTTTTTCTTAACTAATCCCATGAATTGCGAGTAGCTCATTCCTTCAAGGCGAGCGCCAGCGTTGATACGTTGAATCCACAAAGCGCGGAAAGTTCTCTTTTTAGCTTTTCTATCGCGGTACGCATATAGCATCGCTTTTTCAACAGCATTTTTGGCAACTGTCCAAACGTTTTTACGACGACCAAAGAAACCTTTGGCTTGCTTCATTATCTTTTTTCTTCTTGCTCTTTTAGCAACTGAATTTACTGATCTTGGCATAATTTTTCTTGTTTTTTTGTAGCAGGCGTCCTGAATTGAATCGAAGGAACTTGTAGGCCGTACTCCAAGGTTATTAAAATTGTTTTAACCTAAAGATTCTCTAAAAGCTTTCAGCTATTAGCTGTTAGCTTATTAGATGATTCTTAATTGTTGTTTGATGCTTTTCTCGTCTGTTTTGTGAACCAAAGCAGCGTGAGTTAAAGCGAGTTTACGCTTCTTAGACTTTTTAGTCAAGATGTGGCTTTTGAAAGCGTGTTTTCTCTTGATTTTACCAGAGCCAGTCACTTTGAATCGTTTCTTAGCACTAGATTTTGTTTTCATTTTAGGCATAATTTCCCTAATTTATTTAAATTTAACTTACTTACTTTTTCATGCTGTAAGCTTTAGGCTTTAGGCTTTAAGCAGATTGCTTAAAGCTTATAGCTTATGGCTTATAGCTAAATTATTTTTTCTTCTTCGGAGCGATGTACATAATCATTCTCTTTCCTTCGAGAACTGGTAATGCTTCTACTTTTCCGAATTCTTCTAAATCTTGTGCTAAACGAAGCAATAAGATTTGACCTTGCTCTTTATAGATGATTGAACGTCCCTTAAAGAATACAAATGCTTTTAATTTGGCTCCTTCTTTAAGGAATTTCTCTGCATTTTTTCTTTTGAATTCGTAATCGTGTTCGTCAGTTTGTGGTCCGAAACGAATTTCTTTCACTGTTATTTGCGTCGATTTAGCTTTTAATTCTTTTTCGCGTTTTTTCTGCTGGTACAAGAATTTACCATAATCCATCAATTTACAAACAGGTGGTTCAGCATTGGGTGAAATTTCTACCAAATCCACTTCTTGTTCTTCGGCTAATCGTAAAGCATCAGAAAATTTGTAAACACCTGGTTCAATGTTTTCCCCTACTAAACGCACTTCGTTTACACCACGGATTAAATTGTTAATTCTGTGGGCTGCTGTTTTTTCTACGCGAGGTTGATATCCTCTGTTGTTTCTAATTGCTATGGCTTTATAATTTTAGTTAAACTTCAAATGTTTTTAATGTTTTGGCGATTTCTTCGTTAATTATGGCTGCGAATTGCTCAATTGTAACCGTAATGTTGCCTTTTCCTTCTTGTCCGTGACGACGAACAGAGATGGTTCCGTTTTTCTCTTCTTCCTCTCCAACTATCAGCATAAACGGCATTTTCTGCACTTCGGCGTCTCTAATTTTCTTTCCAATCGTCTCGTTGCGGTTGTCAATTAGGGCGCGAATTTCGTGATTTTCTAGCAATTCTAAAACTTTTTTCGCATAATTTTCATATTTCTCGCTCAAAGACAGGATAATAGCTTGTTCTGGCATCAACCATAATGGGAAATTTCCTGCGGTATGTTCGAGTAAAATCGCAATAAAACGTTCCATCGATCCAAAAGGTGCTCGGTGAATCATTACGGGTCGGTGTAACTTGTCGTCGGCACCTTTGTATGTCAATTCGAAACGCTCTGGTAAATTATAATCTACTTGAATCGTTCCTAATTGCCAACTTCTTCCTAAAGCGTCTTTGACCATGAAATCTAATTTTGGTCCGTAGAAAGCTGCTTCACCGTATTCTACAACTGTATTTAAATTTTTATCACGAGCCGCATTGATAATCGCATTTTCTGCTTTTTCCCAGTTTTCGTCGCTACCAATGTATTTTTCTCTGTTTTCTTGGTCACGCAACGAAATTTGAGCGGTAAAGTTTTCAAATCCTAACGAACCAAATACATATAGTACAAGGTCTATTACTTTTTTGAATTCGCTATCCAATTGGTCGGGCGTACAGAAAATGTGAGCGTCGTCTTGAGTAAATCCGCGAACTCGAGTCAATCCGTGTAATTCACCACTTTGTTCGTAACGATAAACAGTTCCGAATTCTGCATAACGCTTTGGTAAGTCTTTGTACGACCACGGTTTGTTATTGTAGATTTCACAGTGATGCGGACAGTTCATAGGTTTTAATAAGAACTCTTCGCCTTCGGCCGGTGTATTGATTGGTTGGAAACTATCTGCGCCGTATTTAGCATAGTGGCCTGAAGTTACATACAATTCTTTTTGCCCAATATGTGGCGTAACTACTTGTTCGTATCCTGCTTTTTTCTGTGCTTTTTTCAAAAATTGTTCCAAACGATCACGTAATGCAGCGCCTTTTGGCAACCATAATGGCAAACCTTGACCTACTTTTTGTGAAAAGGCGAATAAATCCAATTCTTTTCCAAGCTTTCTGTGATCTCTACGTTTGGCTTCTTCTAATAATTCTAAATATTCTGTCAAGTCTTTTTGTTTCGGAAACGAAATTCCATAAACACGAGTTAGCTGTTTGTTTTTTTCATCACCACGCCAGTAAGCCCCAGCTACACTCATCACTTTCATGGCTTTGATGATTCCAGTATTCGGGATGTGTCCACCGCGACACAGATCAGTAAAAGTAGCGTGATCACAAAACGTAATCGTTCCATCCTCTAAATTCGAAATCAACTCGGTTTTGTATTCGTTGTCTTTGTATACTTCCAATGCCTCTGCTTTAGTAACAGCACGCATTTTAAATTCGTGTTTCTCTCTTGAAATCTCTAAAACACGGTCCTCAATGGCTTTAAAGTCGTTTTCAGATATTTTGTTGTCACCAAAATCAACGTCATAGTAAAATCCGTTATCAATCGCCGGACCCAAAGTCAATTTAATGCCTTTGTATTTTTCTTCCAACACCTGCGCCATTACGTGCGAAGTCGAGTGCCAAAATGCCTTCTTTCCTTCTTTATCGTTCCACGTATATAATATGAGTGAACCGTCGGTGGTTAATTCCGTTGAAGTTTCAATAGTGGTACCATTAAAAGCAGCCGAAATCACATTTCGAGCCAATCCTTCACTAATGCTAGTCGCTACATTCATTGGAGTTGTGCCTTTTGCAAACTCCTTAACCGAACCGTCAGGTAGAGTAATCTTTATCATTCCTAAAATTTTATGGACTGCAAATATATAAGATTAACAAAACACATACAATATATAATAGGTAGAATGTTAAAGTATTTTTATTAGAAGCTCATCCGGCTATTCGTTGCAATCTTTTTATTGCAATGACGTCCTGAGCCCGTCAAATAATGTTTCTCTATTGCAATAAAAAGGATTTTCACTGCTATCCGGGCTAGGGCAGTTGTGTAGCTAAGTAAGTTAGTTTAAATTAAGATAATTGGTCCTGCAACAGTAAAATTCAAGAAAAATGACTCTTCAAAAAAGTGTTTATCAGAGTGTTAGTAAAAAGGTTTAAAAAAGGTTAAAAAAGATTTGGAAAGGGATAAAAAAGTTATTTATATTTGCACCCCGCAACGGGAAGTTCATTGTGATTTTATTGAGATGTAGCGATTTAGAAATAAATTCAAAAATAATTTCAAAAAAGCTTGTTTGGTAAAAAATAATGACTACTTTTGCACCCGCTTTGAGTAGGAAGGCTATTAAGGTCGACAAAAAAAGAGGTAGTGACAAGTCGAGACTTGTCAAAGAAACAGAATAAAAAAGTTCATAGACATATTGAATTGACAGCCGTTCCGATGGAGACATCGGGACA
>CAYPXI010000002.1:0-296286 GCA_964414655.1 uncultured Flavobacterium sp.
ACCGTCAAACGGGTAAAACTACTGTTTGTATTGATACCATTTTGAATCAAAAAGAATTTTACGATGCTGGTCAACCAGTATTTTGTATATACGTAGCTGTCGGTCAAAAAGCATCTACAGTTGCTGGAATTGCTAAAACATTAGAAGACAAAGGCGCAATGGCATATACAGTAATTGTTGCTGCTAATGCTTCTGATCCAGCTCCAATGCAGGTATATGCTCCAATGGCGGGTGCTGCAATTGGTGAGTATTTCCGCGATTCAGGTCGTCCAGCTTTAATTATTTATGATGACTTATCAAAACAAGCGGTAGCGTATCGTGAGGTATCTCTTTTATTAAGAAGACCACCAGGACGTGAGGCTTATCCTGGAGACGTTTTCTACCTTCACTCTCGTTTATTAGAAAGAGCGTGTAAAGTAATCGCTGATGACGATATCGCAAAAAACATGAACGATTTACCAGATTCATTAAAGCCTATCGTAAAAGGTGGCGGTTCATTAACTGCTTTACCAATTATAGAAACACAAGCGGGAGACGTTTCTGCTTATATCCCAACCAACGTAATTTCGATTACTGACGGACAAATTTTCTTGGAGTCTGATTTGTTCAACTCTGGAGTTCGTCCTGCAATTAACGTAGGTATTTCGGTATCGCGTGTTGGAGGTAATGCGCAAATCAAATCGATGAAAAAAGTAGCGGGAACATTGAAATTAGATCAAGCACAATTCCGTGAATTGGAAGCGTTTGCTAAGTTTGGTTCTGATTTGGATGCTGCCACTTTGAACGTTATCGAAAAAGGTAGAAGAAACGTTGAAATCTTGAAACAAGCCGTAAATGACCCATTTACAGTAGAAGATCAAGTGGCAATTATTTATGCGGGTTCTAAAAACTTATTGAGAAATGTTCCTGTAAATAAAGTGAAAGAATTCGAAAAAGATTATATCGAATACTTAAACAACAAGCACAGAGATGTTCTTAATGCTTTAAAAGCAGGTAAGTTAGATGATAATATCACCGAAGTTTTAGAAAAAGCAGCGCAAGAAATCGCAGCAAAATATAATTAAAATTATTTTAAATTTTGAATTATAAATTTTAAATGAGTTTCATAATTTATAATTCAAAATTTATAATTTAAAATAATAGAAATGGCAAACTTAAAGGAAATACGTAACAGAATTACTTCCGTTCAGTCAACGATGCAAATTACATCGGCGATGAAAATGGTTTCTGCCGCTAAGTTGAAAAAAGCGCAAGACGCCATTACAGCCATGCGTCCGTACGCTGAAAAACTAACCGAATTACTTCAAAACTTGAGCGCTACTCTTGATGGTGAAGTAGGAGGAAGTTATACTACACAACGCGAAATTAAAAAAGTGCTGGTGGTAGCCATTACTTCCAATAGAGGTTTAGCTGGAGCATTCAATACCAACGTAATCAAGCAAGTGAAAGTGGTTGCTGATCAATACGCTGGAAAAGTTGTTGATGTTTATGCTATAGGAAAAAAAGGAAATGATGTACTAAAGAAGACAAATACAGTTGTAAATAGTCAAACTGCAATTTTTGATCAGTTGACTTTTGACAATGTAGCCAAAATTGCAGACGAAATTTCAGAATTGTACACCTCTGGAGCTTACGATAAAATTGAATTAGTATACAACCAATTCAAAAATGCTGCAACGCAAATCGTTCAAACTGAGCAATATTTGCCTTTAGCACCTGCACAATCTGATCAATCTTCAAAATCTTCAGTAGATTATATCTACGAACCTTCTAAAGAAGAAATCGTATTAACTTTGATTCCTAAATCATTAAAAACACAATTGTACAAAGCCATTCGCGATTCTTTTGCTTCCGAACATGGTGCTCGTATGACTGCAATGCACAAAGCAACAGATAATGCAACGGATTTAAGAAATCAATTAAAATTAACCTACAACAAAGCACGTCAAGCTGCAATTACCAACGAAATCTTAGAAATTGTTGGTGGAGCTGAAGCTTTGAAAGGATAATTCAAAACTTATTTATATCAAAAGAGGTCATGAAAGTGTCCTCTTTTTTTTATTTTTATACTATGGAAACTAAAGTACTTACCACTATCGATGAAATGCTTTCGCAATGGGAAATCATTCAACAATTGTATCCCGAAATAACATTTGATAAATACCAATCCTATTTACAAGAAATGCTCCCACACAATTACCAACAACTCGCCATTTTTGAGCACGGTATTTGTATTGGATTAACTGGTTTTTGGAAAGGAATTAAGCTGTGGTCAGGGCCTTACATCGAAATCGATAATTTTATCGTGCATGAAGATCACCGACGAAAAGGAGTTGGTAAAATAATGACCGATTATATTGACGAGCTTGCCCAACAATTAAATTGTAATGTAATCGTTTTAGATGCGTACACAGGCAATTTCAAAGCACACCGATTTTATTACAACCAAGGTTACGCGCCACGTGGATTCCATTTTGTAAAAACACTCAACAAAGAAGGTTTAACCTAAAAAGTTACTATGAAATTAGTTTTCAGTTTTGTCATTTTCGCGATAGTAAGTTGTTCTTCCCAAAAAGAAACCTACAAAACACTTCCCTACGAAGTAGAATCAGCCTATTTTCAACAATGGATTGGCGGTCAAGAACAAACCGGAAGCGGCGTTAATTTACATCTGAAACTCAAAGAAGTATTACCCAATAACATTACGCTAACCAAAGTGTATTTCCAAAACAAAGAAGGTGTTTTTGAAAAAGAAAATGAAACCACTTTTATTGCTCGCTTTTATACCAAACCGCAAGATAAAGCGTTAATACTTCACGAAGACAGCACCAAAGAATACGGCAACAAAGCGCCCGAAATCATTCGCCCTGAATTCCAATTACAAAACAATGAAGCCATGCTCGAATTCCATATCGGAAACAAAGTGCAGTATTACAAACTAGTTGATATCAAAGAAAAAGAACTTCTTGCCTATCCGTCTACAAGACCAAGAAATTAATACTTTTGTAAACAAATCATTCACGTTGAGTTTATATAAAAACCTTTTCAAACAAACCCTAATTTACGGATTAGCAACGGTGCTTCCGCGCATGTTGAGCTTTTTGCTCAATCCGCTTTATG
The DNA here is from genome assembly GCA_964414655.1 of uncultured Flavobacterium sp. GTDB lineage: Bacteria > Bacteroidota > Bacteroidia > Flavobacteriales > Flavobacteriaceae > Flavobacterium. The sequence continues at coordinate 3,121 of CAYPXI010000002.1, forward strand.
TTGACCAGTTACCCAAACAAGAGTTTGCCGATGTTTCCATCGTTTTTGCTTGGTTGGTTTTCTTCAATGTAATTCTTTCCTACGGAATGGAAACCGCTTTTTTTCGCTTTTTCAATACTGAGGGCGACAAGAAAAAAGTCAACTCTACCGCAATGTTATCCATTTTTTGGTCGTCGCTTGCATTTTTGGTAATTGCACTTTTATACCGAAAATCACTCGCCGATTGGGGCAATATCAATGTCGAATATGTAACCTACACCATTTGGATTTTAGCCTTAGATGCTTTGGTCATCATCCCTTTTTCAAGTCTTCGTGCCGAAAAACGACCATTGTTTTACGCCGTAATTAAAATCGGAAACGTTCTCATAAATGTTGCGTTCAATTTATTCTTCCTGTTGGTTTTACCCAAATTGGCGCACAATAATCCCGATGGTATTTTCAGCACATTTTATTATCCTAATTTTGAGGTTGGCTATATTTTTATCTCCAATCTGATAGCAAGTTTGGCCACATTCATTGTGCTTTCGCCCGATTATTTCAAACTCAATTGGAAATTCGATTGGGTTTTATGGCGCAAAATGATGAACTATGGTTTTCCAATTTTATTAGCCGGATTGGCTTTTGCCATCAACGAACATTTTGATAAAATTCTACTCGAAAAACTCCACGTTCCCAAATCCGAAATCGGAGCCTACGCCGCTTGCTATAAAATCGGAATGTTCATGGTGCTTTTCCGAACGGCTTATACTTTAGGGATCGAACCGTTTTTCTTCAGTCACGCTAGCAACGAAAATGCGCAACAAACCTACGCTACAATCACCAAATATTTCGTCATTTTTGGCTCGTTCATCTGCTTATTCGTCATCGTTTTTGTCGATTTACTCAAGCAAGTACTAGTTCCTAATGAAAGTTACTGGGAAGCCGACAAAGTAGTTCCGCTCATCGTTCTGGCCAATTTTTTCCTTGGCATTTACACCAATTTATCCGTTTGGTACAAACTTATCGACAAAACCAAAATCGGGGCTTACATCTCAATTATTGGTGCTTTGGTAACTTTAGGGTTGAACTACATTTTAATTCCACAATTCAGTTATTACGGTTCAGCAATTGCAACCATCGCGGCTTACGGAACCATGATGATTATTTCTTTTCGAATGGGACAAAAAAAATACCCAATTCCATACGACATTAATCGAATTCTAGGCTATTTGGGATTGACCATTTTATTTTCAGCCATTTCCTTTTATATTCCTTACGTACGCGATAACTATTTCCTCAAAATTATCTTACTTTCAGCCTTTTTGTACTTCATCTACCACAACGAAAAAGAGACGTTACTTCGTATTATGAAAAGAAGAAGCTAATCGCGCTGTCCGTTCCCACTTTTTGACCCAAAAGCGAGGTTTTGCTAAGTCCAAAAAGCGCTTCCGTTGGTCGCGTTTTTGCACTAACCAAAAACCAATCGCTTTCAGTCCAAAAGAGTTCCACTACCATCACGGCTAGGAAGAAAGAAGTCAGAAATCAGAATTCAGAAATCAGAAATCAGAAATCAGAATTCAGAAATCAGTGCTCTTAATTAGTTACCAGTCTCAGTTTTCAGAAAAAGATTATTCAAATTTCTCTAATTATTCCAATCTGTGTTTCGAGTTATTTTTCAGTCGCAGTTAAAGTATTTAAATATCCGCGAGCATCAGTTTAATCCGTATCATCTGCGTTCCAAATTGGTTTACCACAAAATGGTTATTCAAATTTCTCTAATTTCCTCAATCTGTGTTCCCAATTAGTTATCAGTCGCAGTCACAGTTTTCAGAAAAAAGATTATCCTAATTTCTTTAATTTTTCAAATCTGTGTTCCTTTTTTTCAAATTTATATTCCTCTAAAAAGCTAATAAAAACAGATTTCTAACGCAGATTTTGGGTTAAAATAGAAAACCTTACTATCTTAGCAAAGTATAAAAATCGAACTACAAGAATGACCATCAAAATCATCAATAAATCGGCGCACGAATTGCCCAATTACGAAACGATCGCCTCAGCCGGAATGGATTTAAGAGCTAATATTTCCGAACCAATTACCTTAAAATCACTAGAAAGAACAATCGTCAAAACCGGACTTTTCATCGAATTGCCAATTGGTTATGAAGCTCAAGTGCGTCCTCGTAGCGGTTTAGCAGCCAAAAAAGGAATCACAGTACTCAATTCACCCGGAACTATCGATGCAGATTACCGAGGAGAAATTGGGGTTATATTAGTCAATTTGTCCAAAGAAGATTTTGTAATTGAAAACGGCGAACGGATCGCTCAATTGATTATCGCTAAACACGAACGCGCCGAATGGCAAGAAGTTCAGGAATTATCCGAAACTTCACGCGGAGAAGGCGGATTTGGCTCAACAGGAATTAAATAATTTAATAATTCAAAGATTTAAAGAATAAGGATACAATCTTTCAATTTTTAAATCTTACAATCTTTTAATCAAACATGAAAATAATAGTACCAATGGCGGGCCGCGGCTCACGACTAAGACCGCACACATTAACCATCCCAAAACCACTAATTCCAATTGCGGGAAAACCAATTGTTCACCGTTTAGTAGAAGATATTGCGGGCGTTTTGAATCAACCAATTGAAGAAATCGCCTTCATCATCCACGAAAGTTTTGGTAAAAAAGTCGAAGAAGAATTGGTTGCAATAGCTCAAAAACTAGGAGCCAAAGGCACAATATATTACCAAAATGAAGCGTTAGGAACTGGACACGCTATTATGTGTGCCGAAGCTTCGTTAAGCGGACCAGCCGTAATCGCATACGCTGACACATTAATTCGCGCCGATTTCGATTTGGATGCTACTGCTGATAGCGTAATTTGGGTAAAACAAGTTGACCAACCCGAAGCTTTTGGAGTGGTAAACCTAAACGAAAACAACGAAATTATCGAATTGGTAGAAAAACCAAAAGAGTTTGTTTCAGATTTGGCTGTCATCGGAATTTACTATTTCAAAGACGTTGGCGTTCTGAAAAACGAATTGCAATTGGTCATCAAAAACAATATCATTCACGGAGGCGAATACCAAATCAATGACGGAATCAAACAAATGATGGCAAAAGGCATGAAATTTGTACCAGGTGAAGTTGATGAATGGATGGATTGCGGAAACAAAGACGTAACCGTGGATACGAACAATAGAATGTTGAACTTCTTGCACAACGATGGTATTCATTTAATTGATTACGATGTCAAACAAGAAAATTCAACTATAATTCCTCCTTGTTATATTGGTGAAGATGTGGTTTTAATCAACGCAACTGTTGGTCCGAATGTGTCGCTTGGAAAAGGCTGTCATGTAATCAATTCGACGATTAAAAATAGTTTGATACAAACGCATTCGCATATTAAAAACGCAACATTAGATAATGCGATGATTGGAAATCATGTGAATTATGATGGTAATTTTACAAGCATTAGCATCGGAGATTACTCGGTTTTGGAATAGTTTTACAAAAATAAGGAATCAATAAATGAAAAAAAGTATTTTTATATCGCTTCTCTTTGGAATGTTTATCATTTCAAATTCTGTTTGGGCACAAACCGAACCTGAAGATATTGCCATTGATTCCGATCAGTTTCAAGATTATTTTTACGAAGCCATCAAACAAAAAGGCATTGAAAATTATGATAAAGCAATTGAATCGTTAGAAAAATGTGTAGCAATACAATCCGACAATCCGACTTTGTATTTCGAATTAGGCAAAAATTATTACTATCAAAAAAAATACAAAGACGCTTACGATAATTTTGAAAAAGCGACTAAACTCGATGATAAAAACCGCTGGGCTTGGGTCGGAATGTACGACGTTTGTTACGACACACACGATTACAACCAAGCAATTATCATTGTTCAAAAACTCATCGAGTTCAAAGAAAGTTACAAAGACGATTTGATTTCGTTGTACATGAACACGCAACAATTTGATAAAGCGTTGGTTTTAATCAATGAAATGAATGAAAAATACGGTAAAAACGAGCAACGCGAAATCTACAAAAGCCAAATTTTACAAGATGCCAAATACCAAGGCGCAGAAAAAGGTAATTTGTTAGATCAAATCAAGAAAAACCCAAAAGAAGAATCGAATTACATTGAGCTAATTACCATGTATTCGAAAAGTAATCAAGAAGAAAAAGCACTCGAAGTTGCCAAAATGCTCGAAAAAGAAATTCCAACTTCCGATTGGGCGCAAGTGAGTTTATTCAAATTTCATCTCAACAATAACGAAGGTGATAAAGCAGTCACTTCAATGAATAAAGTATTCGCTAGTGATAAAATAGACAAAAAAATCAAGCACCGAATTTTAAATGAATTTTTAATCTACACGCAAAAAAATCCTCAATATTCGGATGCTTTGGGCAAAGCAATCAGCTATTTTCAAGACGATAAAGAAGTACAAGTGGCCAAAGAAATCGGTAAGTTTTATGTCAATAAAAAAGATTGGTCCAACGCAGCAAAATATTTCGAGATGCATTTAAAAAGTGTTTCCGACGATGTTGAAACTGGACTTCTTTTGATGCAATGTTACGTCGAACAAGCCGATTTTAATAAACTAATTAGCAAGTCAGACGAGTGGATTCAATTGTTTCCAACACAACCACAATTTTATTACTTCCAAGGATTGGGCTACAATCAAACCCAAAATTTCAAAAAAGCCAAAGATATTTTAGAAATGGGATTGGATTATTTGGTGGATGATAGTGCTACCGAAATCAATTTTAATATTCAATTAGGAGAAGCATATAACGGATTGGGCGACCTGAAAAAGAAAGAACAATACTTTACCAAAGCCAATGAATTACTTAAAAAGAAACGATAAAATGACTCGGATTTTCAGTTTGTTTTTGATGGTTGTTTTACTGGTTTCTTGTAAATCAAAACAGCTCGTATCGTCGGCTGATGCTAGCGATGAAATATCAGCGCAAAATATTATCAGTAAATACAACAACAATAATTTCGACTTTTCTACATTATATATTAAAGCTGCTGCCAAATACGAAGACGAAAAAAACACCCAAAATGTAACTGCCGAAATCAAAATAAAAAAAAACGAAAAGATATTGGTTAGTGTTCGTTTTTTAGGAATTACCATGGCAAAAGCGTTGATTACACCAACATCAGTGCAATACTATGAGAAAATCAATGGCAGTTATTTTGAAGGAGATTACATCGCATTGAGCAATTGGTTGGGAACCGATTTAGATTTCATTAAAGTGCAAAACATGTTGTTAGGAAAGGCATTAGACGATTTATCAAAATCAAAATACAAAGCAACAATAGTAGACAAATTGTATAAGTTGGAAGCCATTGAAAACACCAACACGCAAAAGGATTTTTATTTTGAAGCTGAACAATTTTTGGTGCGAAAACAAGAAATTGCTCAACCTAATCAAGCCCGAAAAATAATGGTTTTGTATCCGCAATACCAAAAGCAAAATGAGTTATTTTTGCCGTTGCTATTGAACATCGAAGCCAACCAAAACGAGAAGAAAACAACTATTGATATCGACTATAAATCGGTAACCTTAAACGAAGAATTTGGTTTTCCTTATTCGGTTCCGGATGGTTACGAACGCATTTATATAAAATGAAATTTATGGCAAAATACATTTATACACTTCTTTTACTTTGCATAACAACGCTTGCTTTTGCTCAACCTAATCAAGAGGAATTAGAGCAAAAAAAGCAAAAATTATTGAAAGAGATTCAGGAAAAAGAAGCCCAATTGCAATCGGTTCGTTCGAAAGAAAAATCGGTGGCAAAGCTATTGCAAATCCAAAAAGAAAAAATTGGTTTGAAGGAAAACTTAATCCATACAACCGAAAAACAAACCAAGTTAATTAGCAATAATATTTACCTCAATCAGCGTCAAGTAAACCGACTCAACAAAGATTTAAAAGAGTTAAAAGAAGATTACGCTGCGATGATTGTAAAATCATACAAAAGTCGGTCAACGCACAGTAGAGCGATGTTTTTGTTGTCTTCTGAAGATTTTTCGCAAGCGTACAAGCGTTTTCAGTATATGAAGCAATACAATAGCTACCGTAAAATGCAAGGCGAAGAAATCAGAAGAAAAACAACCGAACTCGAAGATTACAACGCTAAACTTAGCGGTCAAAAAACAGAAAAAGAAAAGTTGTTGGCCGAGCAAGAAAAACAACGCCAAGAGTTGGTAAAAGAAAAATTGGATCAGGAAAAAATTGCTAATAGTCTGAAAAAAGACAAAAAACAAATTGCCGCCGAAATCAAGAAAAAACAGCAAGAAGCGAAGAAAATCGATGCACAAATCCAAAAGTTGATTCGCGATGCAATTGCTGAAGCCAACAAAAAAGCAGCTGCTGCCAAAGCCAAAGCAAATCCTAAAACAACAACAGCCGCTGAAACAAAAGCCATTGAAAATTCAACCAAAATTGTTTTAACGCCGGAAGGTCAAATCATCTCTAATAATTTCAAAGCCAACAAAGGAAGATTGCCTTGGCCAGTTGAAAAAGGAGCCATTACATTAGGTTACGGAAATCAAGCGCATCCAGTTTACAAATCGTTGGTTATTCACAACAGTGGAATCGAAATCACAACCGAAAGTGGCGCAAACGCACGAGCAGTTTTTGCTGGAGAAGTAACTAAAGTAATCGTAATTTCACCATTAAATAAAGCCGTTTGTGTGCAACACGGAGATTATTTTACCGTATATCAAAACTTAAGTTCGGTCAATGTTAGCGCAGGTGATAAAGTAACTGCCAAACAAGCTCTCGGAAAAGTTAGAACCAATGCCGAAGGAAAAACAGTGCTTAAGTTTATGGTTTCTCAAAATACAACTTATGCCAATCCGCAGCAATGGATTAGTCAATAAAACAAAAACTCCGATTCAACATCGGAGTTTTTTATTACATAAATAATGCTTTTAATTCGGTGGCATCGTTGGGTTTCATCTTTCCAGCCAAAACCAAACTCAGTTGTTTGCGTCGTAAAGCCGCATCAAATCGCGATTTTTCTTCATCAGTAACCGGAATTAACTCAGGCACCGGAACCGGATTTCCCGAATCATCTACAGCTACAAAAGTATAAATAGCCTCGTTGGCTTTCGAACGAATTCCGCTTTCTCGGTCTTCAATCCACACATCCAAAAAGATTTCCATGGATGAAGTAAATGCTCTCGAAATCTTGGCTTCAATTGTCACCACACTTCCCAATGAAATCGAACGATTAAAAGCCACGTGATTGACACTAGCCGTAACTACAATTCTACGCGAATGTCTTCGAGCAGCAATACTCGCCGCACGATCCATGCGAGCCAACAACTCACCACCAAACAAATTGTTCAACGGATTGGTTTCACTCGGTAATACTAAATCGGTCAAAATGGTTAATGAATCAGAAGGATGTTTTGGAATCATAGTTTATTTTTTTGCAAAGGTAAGAATAGGCAGGAGTTATTTATAAATAGTCCAAAAAAAAATCCCGAAAAAATCGGGACTTTATTTTTATTTAATCATAATCCATGCTTCTGGATTGTGCGTGCTTTGAATCTTAATTAAGGCATTTTGCGCTTCAGCATGACTCGAATAACTACCATAAACAATCGGAACAGCTCCGTATTTATTAGGTGCTAAACGACGTGGTTTGTAACCCAATTGTTGTAAATCGGCAAACATTTTATTAGCAAAAAATTGTTTTTGGTAAACGCCAGCCACAATGTGATACGCTTTTGCAACACCAACATTTTCTGTTCCGTTTACCGCTAATGTCACATTTGGCAACGGATTCTCAATAAAAAAAGTTGCTTCTTGTATTTTTTGATTTACTTGTTGTTGTACTTTGGTTTGTACCAACAATGTTTCTTCTTGAACGCGTTTTTGATAGTAATCATTGCCTAAAAAACCGCCTGTCGTCAATAAACCAGCTCCTAAAACAAACATCGCGGCGTATTTTAAAACGGCATAATTATTTCTTTTTTCTGGAGTGAAAGCAATGGGAGCTTTTTCTTCTAATTGCTCTGCTTCTTGTTTGTACACTTCACGCTTTACAGCAGGCGAAACATACGAAGTTAAACCAAAAGATTCAGGTAAATAGTTCAGTTGATTACTTGGTGTGAAAACCAAATTATTTTCAGAGTTGAAAAATAATTCACCAATGTTGTGCAACGAAATGCCGCCGTAAATTTGAAGGTTGTTTTTCCAAGCAGCAACTTCGTTAAGAATAGTATTTACTGCAACTTCAAACGAAATCTTCTCGGTTTGCGCAATGTGATTGGCCAATAAACCATCATTATTTTTGATGTTGGAGTTGAACGAAACCACTTTTTTCGGCGGAAAAAAAGTATGCGTTCCTTCGTGTAATTGCGCTGATTGTGTGTCGGTTAAAAACGCGCCAAAACCAGGTACAGTCACACATTGGTAACGATACAATAATTGCGAAATATGGTGTTCAATCTTCATACGAGCAAATTTAGTCAAACAAGGGCAAAACTAAAATTTTATTCACAAAAATTATTAACAATTCGGAAAAAGTGACTATTTTAGATTTCTATTATTTTTTCAATGACCGATACAGAATTAGTACACGCACTTGCCTTAGTTAAGGCCGATGGAGTAGGCGACATTATTGCCAAAAAACTCATCAACCATTGTGGTTCAGCCGAAAATGTCTTCACGGCAAAACCTTCTTTTTTAAAACGAATTGATGGTGTTGGCGAGGTTTTAATCAAAAATCTCAAAGACAAATCGATCTTCCAAAAAGCAACTTCTGAATTTCAATTTATCAAAGAAAATGATATCAATGTGGTTTATTTTCAAGAAGACGATTATCCCGAGCGACTCAAACATTGCATTGATGGTCCGATTTTGTTATTTGCTACAGGAAATATCAATTGGAATACGCGCAAAGTCATTAGTATCGTTGGAACAAGACAGATTACTTCATACGGAATTGAATTTTGCAAAAAATTAATCGAAGATTTAGCACCGTTGAATCCAATTATTGTGAGTGGTTTTGCTTATGGTGTTGATATTGTAGCGCATCAAGCGGCCATGGATTTTGGTTTGCAAACCATTGGTGTTCTGGCTCATGGAATGAATCAAATTTATCCCAAAACACATAAAAAGTACATTGCCAAAATGGAACAAAACGGCGGATTTTTAACCGAATTTTGGAGTACATCTAATCCTGAAAAAGAAAATTTTGTCAAACGCAATCGCATTGTGGCTGGCATTTCAGAAGCTACCATAGTCATTGAAAGCGCCGATAAAGGAGGTTCGTTAATTACGGCAACGATGGCCAACGACTACAATCGTGATGTTTTTGCTGTGCCAGGAAGAGTTACCGATAAACTAAGCCAAGGTTGTAATAATTTAATCAAAACTCAACGTGCTCATTTATTGACTTCGGCAGCTGATTTGATTTATATTTTGAATTGGGAGATTGCTTCGCCAACTCGCAATGACCAACCTATTCAAAAACAATTGTTTGTGACTTTAGATTATGAAGAAGAAAAAATATACGATTACCTTCAAAAAAATGGAAAGCAACTACTTGACATTATTGCCTTAGAATGTGATTTTCCAGTGTATAAATTATCTTCCATTTTGTTGAACATGGAACTCAAAGGCGTGATTCGTCCGTTGCCAGGAAAATGGTTTGAAGCAATTTAGTTTTTTTGAAATTACGAAAAAGTATTTTCTACTTTTTTTCAGTGATGATAGCAAGATGACCATAAAAAGTTATTTTTGTTTTTCAATACTTTTACAATGAACATCTTTTCGTTATTTGAAGCGCTTCAATTTGATAAATCGGCATTTCGAGATTTGTCTAACGATACTATTCTACATTTTGAAAAAGAAATTTTAGTAAAAAACGCTCATAACATTGACGCTAAGTTGGCCAATGATCTTCTTTTGGCAGTAAAAAATTATTCTAACGAGTTTTTGTTCATCATCAATACACGCGAATGGTACAATTATTTTGCGCAAACCAATTACAGTCGAAACGAATTCCCGTTTCAATATGTTTCAACAACCAATGAACAAAAGATGCACGACTTTGTGATTTTGTTTTTGGAACCTTCATTAACTTTGTTTTCCACTCAAAATATCGAACAAAATCAATTTGAAGAACTAGCCAAATTACTTGAAAACAAATTGTTTATTCCCGAAAAAGTTATTGCAAGTTGGAATATTAAAGCCATTGATAAAATAGACTTTGCTTTAGCCAGAATACACGAAACAGTGAATCAATCGGCCGACATTAGTTACATCAAAAACCGCTCTTTTTACGACTTTTTATCGCATTTTAAAAGCATCGAATTGGACGAAAAAGTACGTTTACTTTCGTTCAAAATGGATAAGATTTACAAAAAGAATAGTCGATTGACTTTGGCGCACGAAACCTTATTTGCACTATCGTATTATCAATCTTTTGAGGAAGATTTGAGTAGTGAATTGCTACTTCACCGAAGTAAGGTTGAGTACAAGAAAGCCAATTCGTCATCATCAAGCATCGAATTGCGAACGATTCTATCAATTGCTCTTGGTGTTATTGCGCTTTTGGGGATAACGATTTTTGTATATAAAATAGCGACTAACTCAAATTCAGTAAGCGCTCCATCTTCAACAGAAAGCAACGCAACTGAACCTGTTTTAGATCGTTATTATACTAGTATGAAACCCAAAGTGGATAGTTTGAATCGTTATTTGACGGATTATGATTCAAGCAGTTGTTTGAATTTAAAATATTTAAACAACATAAAAACAGGCGACAATCCGTTTAAGTTTTTATTTAACAATGGTTCGTATGCTAAGATTCCAACTGGCGTAACTATTCACAATCAGTCGGAATTCGACGTGGTTTTGTTTGAAAAAGCAATACTTTTTGATTCGATTAAAATGCCGCAACAAGCAGTATTTGTGCGATCAAATCAATCTATTGAACTGGCCACTTTAGGCGATCCGTCCAATCGTATTTTTAGTTTTTATGCGGGAAAAAAATTAGCAACATTTCATGCCGAAAATGAATTGCCAATTGTTGTTGAGAACTCGGTTGAAGAACCTCGATTTAAAGAATTAGCAACCAATGCTAAATTACTTCTTTCGAAAGATTACTATTTAGCCAACGATTTATTCATCAAAAGCGAAAAAGGAACTATCGCGTTGGATTCAAAAAATTTGATAGAATTTACAACTCCAAAGCACTAATTACTGGAAAAGAAAATATCATTCAAATCCTAATTTTACTCTCACTCTTTTCAAAACACCATCAGCCACATTTCCTGCTTTTTTGGCGCCTTGTTGCAATAAAGCTTCTATTTCGTTAAGATTGCTCATGTAGTAATTATACTTTTCGCGTTCGGTTTTGAATTTTTCGCAAATCAATTCAAAAAGCGCTTGTTTGGCGTGACCGTAACCGTAATTTCCACCCAAATAATTGGCGCGCATTTCGGCAATTTGAGTTTCGTTGGCTACCAATTGATAAATGGCAAATATTTTACACGTATCCGGATTTTTTGGTTCTTCAAGTGGTGTACTGTCGCTTTCGATACTCATAATTTGCTTACGCAACGCTTTGTTGTCTAAGAAAATATTAATGATGTTGCCACGCGATTTACTCATTTTTTGCCCATCTGTCCCTGGAACGTACATGGTTTCTTCCTGTACTTTTGGTTCTGGTAATACAAATGTTTCGCCCATTTGATGGTTAAAACGAGAAGCTACATCACGGGTAATTTCAATGTGTTGCAATTGGTCTTTTCCAACTGGAACAAACTCGGCATCGTACAACAAAATATCAGCCGCCATCAGCATTGGATAGGTGAATAAACCGGCGTTTACATCTTCCAAACGATCGGCTTTATCTTTGAACGAATGCGCTAAAGTAAGGCGTTGGTACGGAAAAAAACAGCTCAAATACCATGACAATTCTGCGGTTTGAGGAACATCACTTTGGCGGTAAAATAGCACTTTATTAACATCCAAACCACAAGCCAACCAAACTGCTGCTGTGCTATACGTGTTGCCTCTGAGTTCGTCGCCATTTTTAATTTGCGTAATCGAATGTAAATCGGCGATAAACAAAAACGATTCGTTGCCCGATTGCTCAGAAAGTTGAATGGCAGGCAAAATGGCGCCCAATAAATTTCCTAAATGTGGTGTTCCTGTGCTTTGAATTCCGGTAAGTATTTTGGCCATGAGAGTACTAATATTTTCGCAAAGTTAAAGCTTTGTATCAAAAATTCCGCACGATTGTTTATTTTTGACGTTATGAGACTACTAAAAATGATTTTTTGGATACTATGGCGCGTATGGTTTTACATTTTAATTGCCATTCCAATTATTGTCATGTTTCCGTTATTGTTGATTTCGATTTCATCCGAAAAATTGTATCCTTTTTTCTTCAAGTTAGCGCGTGTTTGGGCGGTTTTTATCCTTTATGGAATGGGATTTTATTATAAAATAGAGCGTGAAGAAGAAACAGTTTTAGGGAAAAGTTATATGTTTTGCGCCAATCATACTTCGATGACCGACATTATGTTGATGTTGGCGATTCATAAAAATCCGTTTGTTTTTGTGGGAAAGAAAGAGTTGGTCAAGATTCCGCTTTTTGGATTTTTTTACAAAAGAACATGCATTTTGGTGGATAGAAACAGTCCAAAAAGTCGCACGGAAGTGTATGCTAGAGCACAAAAACGGTTGAGTCAAGGTTTGAGTATTTGTATTTTCCCAGAAGGGAAAGTTCCTGAAGAGCATATATTGTTGGATGAATTTAAAGATGGCGCTTTTCGATTGGCCATTGAGCATCAAATACCCATTGTTCCAATGACTTTTCCAGATAATATCAAAAGACTTTCGTATACATTTTTTAGCGGAAGTCCGGGTATTATGCGTGCCAAAGTACATTGTTTTATTTCAACAGAAGGATTGACTTTAGATGATAAACAGCGTATTAGAGAGCAAACACGTAAGGTGATTTTGAATCAATTGCACGAGTACAATGCATAAAAAAAAGAGTGCTTGGCCGAGCACTCTTTCTTGTTATTACCCGAAGGAAAATAACATCACTTAACTAATTTTAAACAAACAATTAACCCTAAAATTTATAACTGATACCTGAATAAATTCCGAAAATGTAAGGACTAAAAGATCCTGCATCGGAAGAAAAAGTATTGATTTGATACTTAAATGTTGGCTCAATTCGAGCGTCAAAATTCTTAAAAAAGGCATAATTAAAGGCAAGACCTAAATTGGTACTAAAGTGAACATTGTTGAGGTTGGTTGCTGTTCCAATTTTTCTGCTATAGCCGTCCGACTGCAAATAAATTTCATTTTTATTTAAAAACAACGTACTAAATCCGCCAGACAAATCAACGCCCAATCTTCTACCAAAAAGTTTATATGTCATTTCTACAGGCATTTCTATATAACCCATTCTTTGGTTCAAAACACCATCAAATCGTTCGCTTACCACTCTATCCAATTGTGTGCTTACGTTGTTTAACGGTTTAATTTGAATAAACATTCCTTGTTGCGTCGGACTAATGTTTCTCATCATTTGAGCATTCGTATCTTGATAAAAAACAATTCCTTGAGTATCGTAATCAACAGAGAAAACGTTTACACCTGTTCGGATTTTTATTTTTTTATTTACAGCATAATCTACATTCAAGCCATAACTCATGTTGGTTTTGTAGGTTTTTTTATTTTCGCTCAATGACTCATCAATTGGAGATCCGTTGGTAAAAGACCCAAAATAAATAGGCGCTAAGTTGGGTGTAACTCGCCACCTATTTATTTTTTGTTTTTGGGTGCTTTTTTCCTCTTTTTCTTTGAGCAACTCTTCCATTGCGTTGAGTTCAACTTTAGCAATTGAAGTTGAATCTTCTTTTTTGATAACGTCTTCTTTTACAGCACTAAGTTGTTTTTCCGTGGCGGTTTTATCCACTTTAGTATTGTTTTTAGATGTTTCAGCGATAGTTTTGTTTTCGTTTAATGTGCTTTTTTCAACATTGTTGTTTGAAATATTTACATTGTTATTGGTTTGAGCAATTGATTGATTTTTGGAAGAAATAAGCTCTTGCTTAGCCGTTGTTTTTTCTTCTTTATTTGTTTTAGAATGATTGGCCAATCGCTCTTTTGATGAATTCAAAATCGAATTAGATTTGCTTTTCGATAGTTTTGTTTTTTCTCTATTACTACTATTTTTTGAAGAGATAGAATTTTCTTCGTGATTGTTAGTGACAAAATTGGTTGAAATGGATTCATTATTCTTATCATCTGCGTCAGCATTTGAAACAGATTCATTGTTTTCTCCTATTTGATTTTCGATTTCTTTCGATGAATTATATTCTATGTTTGTTGGAGTTGGTTCAGCAGTTTCTTTGCCAACTACTGATTCATTTGTTGGTGTTATGCTTTTTTCTGAAAATTTAGAAGAAGTTGTATATAGCGAATATCCAAGAACTAACAATGCTGCAATTCCAGAAACTCTCCACCAAAACGGAATGATTCTTCTTTTTTCTTTTTTCTTGTTCAGTTCTGTTTCGATGGCTTTCCATACTTCCTCTGGCGGAATGCTGGTGTAATTATCTAATTTTTCCTGAAAAAGATTTTCTATATTTTTTCTTTCACTCATTTTACTTTCGGCATTTTTTTGCTTCCTGTTAGCGCTTCAATTTTTTCTTTCAAAATTAATTTGGCTCTCGATAAATTGGATTTCGATGTTCCAATATTGATGTTGAGCTGTTCTGCAATTTCTTGATGCGAATATCCATCAATAACATATAAATTGAAGACTAATCTATAGCGATCGGGTAATTCTTGTATTATTTTTATTAAAAACTCAGATGAAACGCCATCATCATCTAAATCAACTTCTATCACCTCTTCGGCTACATTTTCATCCACAACATTTAAAAAAGTTTCTTTTCTATATTGTTGCAGGATGTGATTAATTAGGACTCTTTTTAACCAACCTTCAATGGAACCTTTAAACGAAAATTGATGTATATTTTTAAAAATCAATAAAAATCCATCTTGTAAATTATCTTGTGCTTCGGTATAGTTACGAGAATATTTTAAGCAAACCGAAAACAATTTTGGAGCATATAACCTATACAATTGTTCTTGCGCTTTACGATCATTTTTTTTACAATCATGGATAAGTTGTTCTATACTCAATTTTTTTAATTAATGATTTACAACTGCTTGGTATTCAAAAAATTCATCCTGTCCACTTGCATCAACGCCTTTCCAAAATTTTAATGTATAGGTTCCTAATTCAGCTGGTTTGAACCTCAAATTTACTTGAATTGAATCGTTTTCAAGCGTTTGACAACTCTCTTTTATAGCCTTTGAATTGTATACAGCTATAACTCTAGTAAAGTCATTTCTTAGGTAATAAAAATCTTCAAAAAAATGACAATTGGAAGGTCTTAAATAAGTTACAGGTATTGTGGTTACGCTGTCTCTTGCAAAGGCAGTTTGCATATCAACTTTTGCAACTGGCAATACCTCAAGACTGAACTCTTCTCCTTCTGGAGTACATGAAACGATTGCAAATGTTAAGATTAGTGATAAAACAATTTTTTTCATTTTTTACTGGTGTTTAATTACAGATGTTTGTTTTGTGAAATGGTTGCGTATAAATTTAAAAAAAAACCCCGACGATTATCGGGATTACTTTTTTATGCGTTATTTTCTTTGATAAACTCTTTGATTTTTTGTTCGAGTTCATCGGCTAGTTCTGGATTGTCTTTGATTAAAAGTTTTACAGCATCACGACCTTGTCCGAGTTTAGTGTCGCCATAACTGAACCATGATCCTGCTTTTTTGATGATTTCAAATTCGACGGCTAAGTCTAAAATTTCGCCTATTTTTGAAACGCCTTCACCATACATGATGTCAAATTCGGCTGTTTTAAATGGTGGAGCTACTTTATTTTTCACCACTTTTACCTTGGTACGGTTACCAATCACATTTTCGCCATCTTTAATTTGAGACGAACGACGAATATCCAATCGAACAGAAGCATAAAATTTCAATGCATTTCCACCCGTTGTAGTTTCTGGATTTCCAAACATGACACCGATTTTTTCTCTCAATTGGTTGATGAAGAAAACGGTACAATGCGTTTTGCTAATCGTTCCTGTAAGTTTACGTAAGGCTTGTGACATTAAACGCGCGTGCAATCCCATTTTAGAATCGCCCATTTCGCCTTCAATTTCACTTTTGGGTGTCAAAGCAGCTACCGAGTCGATAACCACAATGTCAATGGCTCCCGAACGGATTAGGTTTTCAGCAATTTCCAACGCTTGTTCACCATTATCAGGTTGCGAAATGATTAAATTATCAATATCAACGCCTAATTTTTCAGCATAAAAACGATCAAAGGCGTGTTCTGCATCAATAAACGCTGCAATTCCACCTGCTTTTTGCGCTTCTGCAATGGCGTGTAAAGTTAATGTTGTTTTTCCAGACGATTCTGGACCGTATATTTCTATTATTCTTCCTTTCGGATAACCGTTTACTCCCAAAGCTAAATCCAACCCTAAAGAACCAGAAGAGATTACTTCTACTTCTTCAACGGCTTTATCACCCATTTTCATTACGGTTCCTTTTCCGTAAGTTTTGTCTAATTTGTCTAAAGTTAGTTGTAGTGCTTTTAATTTGGCGTCTTTTTCTGTACTCATTTTAATATAAATTTAGGCTGTTATTGGACGTAAAAATAAGTAATTTTTTGATGCAAAACGGCATTACAAAAATGAGTTTTAAACAATTAAAAAGCCTATTCGATTTCTGAAATACGCAAGGTATTTACCATTCCTTTTGCTACAACTGGCATAGCAGCAAGGTTAATGAGCATATCGCCTTTTTTTACAAATCCACGTTCTTTAGCAATTTGGTTGATGTCTTCCACAGTATCATCAGTGCTCACAAATTTATCATAGTAAAAAGCATTTACGCCCCAAAGTAAGTTGAGTTGCGTTAAAATTCTTTTGTTGGAAGTGTAGACTAAAATATGTGATTTTGGTCGCCAAGCCGAAATTTGAAAAGCTGTATAACCACTATTGGTTAGAGTGGAAATGGCTTTTGCATGAATTTCGTTGGCCATAACTGCAGCATGGTAACAAATCGATTTTGTGATGAAACGTTTGGTTCTAACGTGAGGCGGATTTTGTGGCACTTGAATCAGTGGCGAATCTTCTACAGCTTCAATAATTTGCGTCATTTTTTCAATTACCTGAACGGGATAACTCCCAACAGATGTTTCTCCCGAAAGCATTACCGCATCGGCGCCGTCCATTACAGAGTTGGCAACGTCATTTACTTCGGCACGTGTTGGTGTTAAACTAGTAATCATCGTTTCCATCATTTGGGTTGCCACAATTACCGGAATTCGAGCAGTTTTGGCTCGGTGAATTAATTTTTTCTGAATCAATGGAACTTCATGTGCCGGAATTTCAACTCCTAAATCACCACGCGCCACCATCAATCCGTCGCAGAACGCTACAATTTTATCAATATTTTCAACCGCTTCTGGTTTTTCAATTTTGGCCACAATCGGAATTTTATGCTCCGAATGTTTGGCAATTAAATCTTGTAATTCTTCTAAATCAGCAGGCGTTCTTACAAACGATAAAGCAATCCAATCAACATGATTTTCAATGGCAAAAATGGCGTCTTTAATATCTTTTTTGGTCAATGCAGGAAGCGAAACTTTAGTATTGGGAAGATTTACACCTTTTTTTGACTTTAATGGACCACCTTGAATTACTTTACATTTTACTTCAGTAGTTCCGTTGGTTTCGAGCGCTTCAAACATTAATTTTCCATCATCCAAAAGAATTTTTTCACCTGGGTTTACATCACTAGGGAATTCTTTGTAATTCATATACACTCTTTCGGCAGTGCCAGGAACATCTTCGGCAGTTTGAAATGTGATAATATCGCCTGGATTTACAACTACATCTTCTTTCATCACTCCAACGCGCAGTTTTGGACCTTGTAAATCGGCTAAAATAGCGGTGGTGTAACCAAAATCAGTATTTAAACTTCTAATAATATCAATACGTTCTTTAACATCATCGTAATCGGCGTGTGAAAAGTTGATTCGGAAAACATTGACACCAGCGTCAATCATATCTTTTATAACTTCTCTTGTGCTGCAAGCAGGACCAAGTGTGGCTACAATTTTTGTTTTTTTTCTTGTTGGCATTAGTATTAAAAAATTAAATTGTTTTTAGATTTTATTTTCTCAGGATCAATCAGATAAGCCAAATTTACCCTGTCAATAGTTGTTATTTTTGAAACTGCAGTTTGAATAGAGTCTTCTTCATAGCAGTTTTCTATTTTCAAAAAAAAATCTACTTTGTTGTATTCCGGCAACAAATAGATTTTAGTTGAAATTTGATTTTCTGTTTCAGCAAATAAACCTTGTCCTTTTTGGTTTTGTTGTGATAGAATTTCGGTTTTATTTTGAATTAAACTCCAGCAAATGTCTTTTTCTTCGTCATCAAAAATAAAATGACTAAAACTGGTTTCTCCTTCTTTGTTTTTGATGTTGATTTCGGATTCACACTTT
The DNA here is from genome assembly GCA_964414655.1 of uncultured Flavobacterium sp. Taxonomy (GTDB): domain Bacteria; phylum Bacteroidota; class Bacteroidia; order Flavobacteriales; family Flavobacteriaceae; genus Flavobacterium. The sequence continues at coordinate 21,730 of CAYPXI010000002.1, forward strand.
TTTAGTCGCAATGCTGCCATTTGATTGATGAAATACGCCAAACGATAATCTTCTAACGAGGTGTGAATCGCTAAAAGCTGAAAATCAATGGCATCAAAATCTTCAATGTTTAATTTGAGAGCACTCATTTCGACTAAAATAAGATGTAAATATAGTATTTATGCCCATACAAAGAGTGATAGAAATGTGAGATTAACGTTAATTTATGAACGAAAACGATGTAGCTTTCATAAAACTTCTAGGCTTTGTTGTCAATTTTTTCCTGAAAAGAAAAATAGGCTCTTTTGGAAGCTATTTCTTCGGCTTTCTTTTTAGAAGTAGCTCTGGCTTTGGCGATTAATTTGTCGTCGATAAATAATTTTACACCAAAATGTTTTTGTCCGTCGTTGCCATTGTCGTCAAATACTTCGTACTGAAATACTTTTTTTTCCTTTTGACACCATTCAATCAACAAACTCTTGTAACTAATCACTTTTCCTTCCAATCGAGCAATATCTACGTAAGGAATAATGACTCTTTTATTAATAAAATCTTCGCAACCCACATAGCCTTTATCCAAAAAAATAGCACCTACCAAAGCTTCAAAAATATTGCCATGAATGTTTTCTCCGAAATGCGAAAAAGGCACTTTGCTTTCCACAAAATCAATCAAGTTTAAATCGCGACCAAGCTCATTTAAGTGCTCACGACTCACAATTTTAGAACGCATTTTGGTCAAATAGCCTTCGTCGCCTAATGGAGCTTCTTTGTACAAATAGGCAGCAATTACAGAGCTTAACATTGAGTCGCCAAGAAATTCTAGACGTTCGTAGTTGATAGGATTTCCTTTTTCATCTACTTTATTGGAAGAACGATGGGTGAAAGCTTTTTGGTAAAAACGAATATTGTTGGGTTTGGAACCAATAATCTTTTCAATTGCGCCAAAAAAATTCCCGTCTTCAGTAGAGCGGGATTTTTTTGGAAATATTTTTCTGAATAAGCTCATGAAAATTAGGAATCAATTCTTTTAAAAAGAACGCAGGCATTGTGACCACCAAATCCAAAAGTATTACTCATGGCTACTTTGATGTCTCTTTTTTGAGCTTTGTTTAAAGTTAAGTTTAATGATGGATCGATGTTTTCATCCACAACCTCATGATTGATTGTTGGAGGAACGATTCCGTGTTTCATAGCCAAAATAGAAGCAATGGCTTCAATTGCACCGGCGGCTCCTAATAAATGCCCTGTCATCGATTTAGTTGAATTGATATTGATGTTTTTGGCATGATCACCAAAAACATGACTTATCGCTTTTAATTCGGCCACATCACCTAATGGAGTTGAAGTTCCGTGCGTATTGATGTGATCTACTTCTTCAGGTTGCATTCCAGCATCACGAAGTGTATTTTCCATTACGGCAATTACGCCAATTCCTTCTGGATGTGGAGCAGTCAAATGGTAAGCGTCAGATGACATTCCGCCACCGCCAACTTCACAGTATATTTTCGCACCACGTGCTTTTGCGTGTTCGTATTCTTCTAAAACCAAAGCGCCAGCACCTTCGCCTAACACAAATCCGTCGCGAGTTGCGTCGAATGGTCGTGAAGCAGTTTCCGGACTTTCATTACGAGTTGACAATGCTTGCATTGAGTTGAATCCGCCCATTCCAGCAATCGTAACTGCAGCTTCTGAACCACCCGAAATGATGACATCACACATGCCTAAACGGATGTAGTTGAACGCATCAATTAAAGCATTGGCAGAGGAAGCACAAGCAGAAACTGTAGTATAATTTGGCCCCATAAATCCGTTGCGCATAGAAATGTGAGCAGGAGCAATATCAGCAATCATTTTTGGAATAAAGAACGGATTGAAACGCGGAGTTCCATCACCTTGAGCGTAACTCATAACTTCGTCTTGGAAGGTTTCTAAACCTCCAATTCCAGCGCCCCAAATTACACCAACACGTTGTTTGTTAACGTTATCAGCTGTAATTCCGGCGTCTTTAATGGCTTCTTCGCTAGCAGCAATTGCATACTGAGCAAATTTGTCCATTCTTCTAGATTCTTTACGATCGACAAAATCTTCAATATTAAAGTTTTTGACTTCGCAAGCAAATTTTGTTTTATGCTTTTCAGTATCATAATAGGTGATTGGAGCGGCTCCGCTTTTACCATTTACCAAACCATCCCAATATTCTTCGATTGAATTTCCGATTGGGGTTAAAGCTCCAAGTCCAGTTACAACAACTCTTTTTAATTGCATATAGTTTTCTTTTAGTAATCTTTTAAACAAATAATACCCATGTAATCTTTAGGTTAATTATAAAGAGACAAGGGTATTTCAATATAGTGTGATTGAAATTCAATCAAAAATAAGTTAATTTTTTAAAATAATAAAAACCCGTAGTCAAAAAAGTGATTACGGGTTCATAAATTTTATTATTTCTTAGCTTCTTCGATGTAAGAAATAGCTTGACCTACAGTAGCAATGTTTTCTGCTTGATCGTCTGGAATCTGAATATCAAATTCTTTTTCGAATTCCATAATAAGCTCAACAGTGTCTAATGAATCAGCTCCTAAATCGTTAGTGAAGCTTGCTTCTGTTACAACTTCGTTTTCGTCAACTCCTAATTTGTCTACGATAATCGCTTTAACTCTTGATGCAATGTCTGACATAATTTCTAATTTTTAATTTTAATTTGTTGGCAAAAATAAAAAACTTTATTTTAAAACAACATTTTTGTTACTAAATGTGACCACGAAAGTAAAAAAAATATTTTAAAATTGGCTTCAATTATATTATTTATTATCATTTATTATTCTTTTTTTTGTGTGCGTTTTGCTGAAATAGATTAGCGTCATTTGATGGATTTTATAATTACATATACTAATAGTGAATCAATGAGGCGCAGTGCATTATTAACAGCTATTTACACTTTAATAAATAACAGATGAAAAAGATCGTACTATTTGCTTCTGGTTCGGGCACGAATGCCGAGAACATCATAGTACATTTCAATAAAGGAAGTCAAGGTAACGTGGTCGGAGTCTTCACTAACAATCCACATGCCAAAGTGATTGAAAGAGCCAAAAATCACAACGTAAGCGCATTGATTTTCAATAAAGAAGAGCTTTCACAAGGCTTCGTTTTACAACAATTAAAAGACATTCAACCCGATTTAATAGTGTTGGCTGGATTCCTGTTAAAATTCCCTGAACACATTGTTCAAGAGTTTCCAAATAAAATCATCAACATTCACCCTGCACTTTTACCCAATTATGGTGGAAAAGGCATGTACGGAATGAACGTTCATAAAGCAGTTTTAGAAAACCATGAAAAAGAAACGGGAATTACGATTCATTATGTAAACGAGCAGTATGACAAGGGTGGAATCATTTTCCAACAAGCAGTCAATATAGAGGATTGTACAACTCCTGAGCAAATTGCAGAAAAAGTACAACAACTAGAATATGAGTTTTTTCCTAAAATTATAGACCAACTTCTAACTTCTAACTTCTAATTTCTAATTTCAAATGTCTCACCAAGTCCACATCTACACCGACGGCGCTGCCAAAGGAAATCCCGGAAACGGCGGTTATGGCGTGGTCATGGAATTAGTTGGCTCGAACTACAGAAAAGAATTTTATGAAGGATTTAGATTGACTACCAACAACCGAATGGAATTGTTGGCCGTAATTGTCGGTTTGGAGAAATTGAAAAACCCCAACATGAAAGTCTTGGTAATTTCAGATTCCAAATATGTGGTAGATGCTGTGGAAAAAAAATGGGTTTTTGGTTGGGAGAAAAAGAACTTTACAGGCAAGAAAAATCCTGATTTATGGATGCGTTTCCTCAAAATTTACCGTAAACATCAAGTTGATTTCAAATGGATCAAAGGCCACAACAATCACCCTCAAAACGAACGATGCGATGAATTAGCGGTGTATGCTTCGAGTTTGCCGAATTTGTCGGTGGATGAATTTTATGAGTCAATGGATAATGGAAAATTGACAATTGATAATGACTGATACTTCTTATATTTTTATTAGATTCCTAATTATCAATTATCCATTGTTAATTATCAATTAATAATTACCTTTGCGCCTTTAATTTGAAACTCAACGAATGAATAAACTTTTAATAGTAGGAACGGTTGCTTTTGATGCTATCGAAACGCCTTTCGGGAAAACAGACAAAATATTAGGTGGAGCAGGAACTTTTATTGGTTTATCAGCCTCACATTTCAACCTTCAGTCGTCCATTGTTTCGGTAGTTGGAGACGATTTTCCACAAGAATATTTGGATTTATTAACCGACAGAAACATCGATATTTCAGGTCTTGAAGTGGTTCAAGGTGGAAAAACCTTCTTTTGGAGCGGTCGTTACCACAACGATATGAACTCGCGCGATACCTTGGCAACTGAGCTTAATGTATTGGCTGATTTTAACCCAATTGTCCCTGAAAATTTCAAAGATGCCGATGTAGTGATGTTAGGAAACTTACATCCATTAGTGCAAACGGGCGTTTTGAATCAAATGACAACCTCGCCAAAATTGGTTGTCCTTGATACAATGAATTTCTGGATGGATTGTGCTTTACCCGAATTGTTAGAAGTAATCAAACGTGTAGATGTAATCACAATCAATGATGAAGAAGCACGCCAATTATCAGGAGAATATTCTTTAGTGAAAGCTGCTGCGAAAATCCACACGATGGGTCCAAAATACGTAGTGATTAAAAAAGGCGAACACGGCGCATTATTATTCCACAACGAACATATTTTCTTTGCTCCAGCGTTACCTTTGGCAGATGTATTTGATCCAACAGGAGCTGGCGATACTTTTGCAGGTGGATTTGCAGGTTACATTACGCAACAAGGCGACATTTCTTTTGAAACCATGAAAACAGCCATTATCCAAGGTTCGAACTTGGCTTCGTTCTGCGTTGAAAAATTCGGAACCGAGCGCATGGTTGAACTAAAAGAAGCGGAAGTGAAAAACCGACTAAAACAATTCAAAGCGTTAACACAATTTGAAATAGAATTATAATAACTTTATGCCTCGAAATTTCGGGGCATTTTTATTATAAGAATAAAAATTAAACACATAGAAACATAGTTTATTCTTTAATTTAAGTAAGAGTTAACATAAAAGAAAAGTTTCTTTTTCACATAGCTATGTCTTTATTATGTAAAGCGAAGCTTCTTAAAAAGAGAAAAAATAAAAATCTATGATTCTATGTGTTTAAAAGAATAAAGCAACACAACTAAACTACAAAACAATGAGTGACGCAATCAAACACGAATGTGGAATTGCACTTTTACGATTAAAAAAACCGTTAGAATTCTACAAAGAAAAATACGGTTCGGCTTTTTATGGAATACAAAAAATGTATTTGCTCATGGAAAAGCAACACAATCGCGGACAAGACGGCGCCGGATTTGCTTCGATTAAATTGGACGTCGATGCAGGCGAACGCTACATCAGTCGGGTTCGATCGAACGATACGCAAGCGATTCAAGATGTTTTCAAACAAATCAACGATCGCATCAACGAAGAAATGGATGCACATCCTGAATATGCCAACGACATTGCGCTGCAAAAAGCCAATATTCCTTATATTGGAGAACTTTTCTTAGGTCACGTTCGCTACGGTACTTTCGGAAAAAACAGTATTGAAAGTGTTCATCCTTTTTTACGTCAAAACAATTGGATGCACCGTAACTTAATAGTGGCGGGAAATTTCAACATGACCAATGTTAAGGAACTGTTCAACAGTTTGGTAGAATTGGGTCAACATCCCAAAGAAATGGCCGACACCGTTACCGTAATGGAAAAAATTGGTCATTTCTTAGACGATGAAGTAACCGATTTGTACCAAGAATGCAAAAACAATGGTTTGTCTAAACGAGAAGCCTCTCCTGTAATTGCAGAAAAACTTCCAGTTGCTAAAATATTAAAACGCGCTTCCAAAGGCTGGGATGGCGGTTACGCAATGGCTGGATTATTTGGTCACGGTGATGCATTTGTATTCAGAGATCCAGCCGGAATTCGTCCAGCGTATTTCTACGAAAACGATGAAATTGTTGTGGTAGCTTCCGAACGACCTGTGATTCAAACGGTTTTTAAAGTTCCTTTTGAAGAAGTACAAGAATTGCAACCCGGAAATGCTTTAATCATCAAAAAGAATGGAACTGTTACCGAAGAGGAGATTATTCCGCCAACCGTAAAAAAAGCGTGTTCGTTTGAGCGCATTTATTTTTCGCGTGGAAGCGATGCCGAAATTTACCAAGAACGAAAAGAACTCGGAAAATTAATTTTGCCAGCTGTTTTACAAGCAATTGACAACGATACAGACAACACCGTTTTCTCCTACATTCCAAATACAGCTGAAACTTCATTCTACGGAATGGTAGAAGCGGCCAATGATTTTTTAAATCAACGAAAAAACAAGTTCATTCTTGATAATAGAAAAAAATTAACCAAAGATTCGTTAGAAGAGTTATTAGCAGTAAAAATTAGAACGGAAAAAATTGCCATAAAAGACGCAAAACTTCGAACATTCATTACCGACGATAGTAGTCGTGATGACTTAGTTGCACACGTTTATGATGTAACTTACGGCGTAATAAAACCCGAAGATAACTTGGTAATCATTGACGACAGTATCGTTCGCGGAACAACTTTGAAAAAAAGTATTTTGAAAATGATGGATCGTTTGAATCCGAAACGCATCGTAGTGGTTTCATCGGCGCCACAAATTCGCTATCCTGATTGCTACGGAATTGACATGGCAAAGTTAGAAGGTTTGGTTGCTTTTCAAGCCGCAATCGAACTTTTAAAAGAGCGAAATCAGTACAAAATTGTCGATGAGGTTTATAAAAAATGCAAAGCACAAGAGAACCTAAAAGACTCTGAAGTAGTCAATTACGTTACCGAAATATATTCGCCATTTAGCGATATGGAAATTTCAAATAAGATAGCAGAGCTCTTAAATTCAGAAGACATTAAAGCCGAAGTGAAAATCATATTTCAATCGGTGGCAGACTTGCACAAAGCGTGTCCGAAAAATTTAGGAGATTGGTACTTCACTGGCGACTATCCAACTCCAGGTGGAAACCGTGTGGTCAACCGTGCTTTTATGAATTTTTACGAAGGAAAAGACGCTAGAGCCTATTAAAATTTAATAAAAAGTGTAGTTCGTCGATTAATTCAGTAGTTGAACAAATATTTTTTACAGTTCATCGTCACGCTACTACATTTGGTGAACCATAGCATTAGTAGGTTAAGTTTATGGTAGATTTGGGGCAAAAAAGGTGAAAGTAACATTTCACCTTTTTTATTTTCTGACAGCCTCAACAATCAATCACTAAGAATTTTTAACTTTTCTTTCGATTGAAAATTCAAGTTTTGACCCATTCCCAATCAAAACCAAATCAATTTCGCAAATAGCTCACTTTCAAAAAGGTAAAAAATACTCGTATTTGCCTATCATCCCAATATAATTGCATACAAAAGGCTTGTTTTTACTACAAGGAATAGTATTTTCGCTCTACCATAGAATTTAGTAGGTTAAGTTTAATGGTAGATTTGGGGCAAAAAGGCATTCGCTCTTGCGGATGCCTTTTTAACATAAAAAAACCGTTCTGATTTTTGAGTCTCAGAACGGTTTTTATATTTAGGACAAAAAGAACTATTTTTCAGTTGCGTACAAGCGCGATACTTCCGACCAATTAATCACATTAAAGAAAGCTTCAATATAATCCGGACGACGATTTTGGTAGTTCAAGTAATACGCGTGTTCCCAAACGTCCATTCCTAAAATCGGAAAACTGCCATTAGAAATTTCGGGCATCAACGGATTGTCTTGATTGGCTGTCGAAGTAACTTCTAACTTTCCGCCTTTGTGAACTGAAAGCCAAGCCCAACCCGAACCAAATCGTGTAGCGCCAGCTTTTGCAAACTGTGCTTTGAATTCCTCAAATGAACCAAAATCTCTTTCAATTGCTTCTAGCAAATCTCCTTTTGGCAAACCGCCACCATTGGGCGACATCACCCTCCAAAACAAATTGTGATTGTAAAATCCACCACCATTATTTCGAACAGCAGCGTTTTTCATATCCAAATTGATCAAAATATTTTCGATTGTTTTTCCTTCTAAATCAGTTCCAGCCACAGCAGCATTCAAATTGGTTGTATACGCATTGTGGTGTTTGGTATGATGAATCTCCATGGTTCTCGCGTCAATATGCGGTTCCAAAGCATCATAAGCATAAGGTAATTGTGGTAATTCAAAAGCCATGATCTATTTATTTAAAGATTAAAAAAATTAATGATTCCAAAGTTATAAATTAAACTTGGCAAACCGAAACGAACTGCAATAGATTTTTCAAATAATAACATAAACGGTTCAAAACTATTTTAGTATTTTTAGAAGCTATTTCCAGCTTTACGTTGCAATCTTTTTAAAAAACAATTGGTTCTACTAAGCCCAACTAAGCGCTTCCGTTGGTCGCGTTAGTTCGGCAAGTACAACTCAATGGTTTGCTTAAAAAGATTTCCACTGCAATCTGGGCTAGAATTTACTGTTATTATGACATTCAACTTACAACCACAACACCTCCAAAACCAACTCATTCAGTTGTTTCCTTTACAAGAAGACGATTTTGAAGAATTGTACAAAGTAGCTTCCGATCCACTAGTTTGGGAACAACATCCCAACAAATTGCGCTACCAACGAGCCGTTTTTCAAAATTTTTTTGAGGGCGCAATTCAATCGCATGGCGCTTTTTTGATTCGAGAGGTACAAACTAATGAAGTGGTTGGTAGTTCCCGTTTTTATGATTTTGACGAAAACGACAACTCCATTTTAATTGGCTATACTTTTATAGGGCGAAAATTCTGGGGAAAAGACTACAACGCATCACTCAAAAAACTCATGCTCGATTATGCCTTTCAATACGTTGACAAAGTGTTTTTTCATATCGGAGCACAAAATTTCCGTTCGCAAAAAGCCATCGAAAAAATCGGCGCCATAAAAGTAGGTGAACAAGAAGTTGAATATTATGGAGAAGACTCAAAATTGAATTATATTTATCAAATTAAAAATCCAAACCCTTCAAGAGTTTCAAACTCTGGAAGGGTTAATCAAACTCTGGAAGGGTTAAAATAATAATTATGGTAAAACCAGCATTCTCCATTTACGACGCATCTGCAGGTTCTGGAAAAACCTACACTTTGGTAAAGGAATACCTCAAAATTATTCTTTTGTCCAAAAAACCCGATGCATATCGAAATATTTTAGCCATAACATTTACCAACAAAGCGGTGCATGAAATGAAAAGTCGTGTCATTGATAGTTTATCAGAATTTGCTAATGAAAATCCATCTGAGAAGGCACAAAAACTGATGGAAACCATTGCTTCCGAGACACATTTATCGCTCAACGATATTCATTCAAAAGCCAAAAGCATTATCAAAAATCTGATTCACAATTACGCAGCTTTTGACATTTCAACCATAGATAAATTCACACACAAAGTTATACGCGCTTTTGCACACGACTTAAAATTGCCGATTACTTTTGAAGTTTCACTGGATACCGAAGCTTTATTGACAGAGGCTGTTGACGCAATTATTGCGCTAGCCGGAGATGATGAAGAAATCACAAAATTACTGGTTGATTATACTTTAGAAAAAACCAATGACGATAAAAGTTGGGACGTTTCGCGTGAAATCATGGAAACAGGAAAACTCATACTGAACGAAAATAACCGAGAAGAATTGATTCATTTTCAAGAAAAAAAGATTGCCGATTTTGTACTTATTAAATCTAAGTTAATTGAACTATGCAAAGAACTTGATGATCAATGTGTAGATTTGGCATCGCAAGCAATTGATTTGTTAAATGAAAACAATATTGATTTAAAATCGTTTTCAAGCGGTTATTTCCCAAATCATTTATTGAGCATCAAAGAAGGTCGCTTTAATCCTAAAAACAAAACGTATCACGAGTTTGACGATATCAAAATTAACAAAAACGCTAGTGACAAGTTGTTAATTGAAAATCTTATTCCACAACTTTTAGCAATGCTGAATTCGATTTATACTATGAACCACAAGAAAAGTTTTTACGAAGCTTTTCTAAAAAATATTACACCATTGTCACTGCTCAATACGTTGAGTAACAAGTTATCCGAAATTCAAAAAGAGAAAAATATTCTATCCATTGCTGAATTCAATAAACTCATCAACGACCAAATTCAAAATCAACCAGCGCCTTTTATTTACGAGCGATTGGGCGAAAAATACAAGCATTTTTTCATCGACGAATTTCAAGACACTTCGGTCATGCAATGGCAAAATTTGATCCCATTGATTGATAACTCACTTTCTAGCGAAGATTTGGATGGAACGCGCGGTTCATTACTTATTGTTGGCGATCCAAAACAATCCATTTACCGATGGCGTGGCGGAAAAGCAGAGCAATTTATCGAGTTGAGTAAAAATAAAAATCCGTTTGTTACCAAAGATAAAAAAGTGGAATCGCTAGACACCAACTACCGAAGTTATTCAGAAATAATCCATTTTAACAACCATTTTTTTAGTTTTCTATCAAACAAATTTGCCAACGATGATTACAAAGATTTGTATTTGAATCATTCTTTTCAAAAAGAAAACGATAAAAAAGGAGGTTTTGTTTCGCTTTCTTTTATTCCAAAAACAACTACAAATGAATCTGATGAAGACAACGAAAATCAGGATAAAGACAGTTTGTATTTGAACGAAATTATTGCAACAATTGAACGCGTTCGGGAGTTGGGATTTTTTTACAAAGACATTGTAATTTTATCGCGAAATAATAAAAAAGCAATGCTTACCGCACAATTTTTAACGGAGCATTCAATTCCAATTGTTTCTTCTGAAAGCCTATTGTTATCGATGTCTTCTGAAGTTTTAGCCATTATTCATACATTACGATATATGAATAATAGAAATGACTTGGAAGCCAAATCAAATATGTTGTATTATTTAGCTAAAAATCAGCAAGACGAAATGGCAATTCATGATTGTATTGCACAAGGAATGGATTGTAAAAATGAAGAAGAATTTCAAGATTGGTTATTGATTAATACAACAGCATTAGACTTTCAAATTCTTCGTAAAAAATCATTGTATGAAGCAACCGAAATGATTATTTCGAAACTCATTCCTGTTTCAAAAAGAAGTGCTTATGTGCAATATTTTTTGGATGTCATTTTAGAGAAAGATGTTAAAAATCAAATGGGAATTTCAGAGTTTTTACAATTTTGGGACGACAAAAGCGATTCGTTAAGCATTCCTTCTCCTGAAGGCAACGATGCGGTTAAAATTATGACCATCCATAAATCGAAAGGATTAGAGTTTCCGGTAGTTATTTTTCCTTTCGCAGAAGAAAATTATGCATTAAACAAGCAAGATAAGTTATGGATTGATGCTAATGAAACGGAAATTGGTTTGTCAAAAGCACTGGTTGCCAAAAATAAAAATGTCGCCTCATTTAGTGAAGAAGCTAGTGTTTTGTATGAGCAAAAAGAGCAGGAAAATTTACTCGACAACATCAATGTCATATACGTCGCATTGACGCGCGCCGAAGAACAATTATACATTATTTCATCCGAAGTGCAACCAAATAAAGACGGAAATTATCCGAATAACTTGGCTTCTTTTTTTGTAGAGTACTTACAGTTTATTGGTCAATTTAAAGAAGATCAACTCCAGTTTGAATTCGGAAATAACAAGAGGATTTCAATTCAAAGCAACGTTCAAAAGTTGACCAAAACAACACCACAACGCTATTCAGAAATGAATCCTAAAAGTATAAAAATTGCTCAAAAGGAAAGTTTGATGTGGAATACCAAACAACAACATGCAATTGAATATGGTAATCTTTTGCATGAGATATTGTCGTATGTCAAAACACAAAACGACATCGACAACGTAATTATTAAAGCAATCGAAAATGGTTTAATTGCTGTTTTTCAAAAAGAAAGTATCCTTAAAAGCATTAACAAAATAGTTTTACATCCAGAACTAAAAGACTATTTTGCCGAAGAGAATAAAGTCATCAACGAAAAAACGATAATTCAAAAAGATTTTGGTTTAACCAAACCCGATCGAATTGTTTTTACTCCTAAAAATGAAGTTTTATTACTTGACTATAAAACAGGAGAAGCGCTGCCTAAACACAAGTCTCAAATAGAAAATTACCAATCAATATTGGAAGAAATGGGTTATAAGGTGGCAAAAAAGGCATTGATTTATATTGGAGAAGAAATCAAAATTATACATTTGTAGACTAAATAAAAAAGCATTATGTACGGTAAAATAAAAGAACATCTTCAAAACGAATTAGACACTATTCAAAACAATGGTTTGTTTAAAAAAGAACGCATTATTACTTCTCCTCAAGGAGCCGAAATCACGGTAAATGGCGAAACAGTTTTAAATTTTTGCGCCAATAATTACTTAGGATTATCCTCGCATCCTGAGGTTATACAAGCAGCCAAAGACGCACTTGATTCACATGGATTTGGAATGTCTTCAGTACGATTCATCTGTGGAACGCAAGACATTCACAAATCTCTTGAAAAAGCTATAGCCGATTTTTACGGTACAGAAGACACTATTTTGTATGCAGCGGCATTTGATGCCAATGGAGGTGTTTTTGAACCTTTATTAGGTGAAGAAGATTGTATCATTTCAGATAGTTTGAACCACGCTTCAATCATTGATGGTGTTCGATTGTGCAAAGCGGCAAGATACCGTTATGAAAACTCCAATATGGACGATTTGGAACAACAATTAATTAAGGCCAATCAGGATAACAGAAGATTTAAATTGATTGTAACTGATGGTGTTTTTTCAATGGATGGATTAGTTGCTCCACTTGATAAAATCTGTGACTTAGCAGACAAATATGATGCATTGGTAATGGTTGACGAATGTCACGCAGCAGGATTTATAGGCGCTACAGGCAAAGGAACTATTGAGGCTAAAGGAGTAATGGGGAGAGTGGATATTATCACTGGAACATTAGGGAAAGCGCTTGGAGGTGCAATGGGCGGTTATACTACTGCCAAAAAAGAAATTATAGAGATTTTGCGTCAACGCTCAAGACCTTATTTGTTTTCCAATTCATTGGCACCATCAATCGTTGGAGCATCTTTGAAAGTGTTTGAGTTACTAAAAAAAGACACTTCTTTGCGTGATAAATTAGAGTGGAATACAACCTATTTTAAACAAGGGATGAAATCAGCAGGTTTTGACATTATTGACGGCGATTCAGCTATAGTTCCGGTAATGCTTTATGACGCTAAACTTTCGCAAGTTATGGCCGATGAATTACTAAAGAAAGGAATTTATGTCATAGGTTTCTTTTATCCCGTTGTTCCAAAAGATAAAGCTAGAATTAGAGTTCAATTGTCTGCAGCACATACAAAAGAACACTTAGATAAAGCAATTCAGGCGTTTACAGAAGTTGGAAAATCTTTAAATGTTATATAAGCATTATCAAAATATTATAGAATTTTGTCTACAATATTTTGATAATTCATTTATAGGTATTACTTTTGTCGCATTATAACCATTATAATTTAACAAAAATTTAAGTATGAAACATCTTAACAAATTATTTGCTGCATTGCTTTTAATGGCTGCTTTTAGCACTCAAGCGCAAGATAGCAATAACAAATGGGCTATTTCGTTTGGTGCAAACGCAGTAGACGGAGGCAGAGTTAGTGCTGCAACAAAATTAGAAGATCAATTTTCACAGTTTTTTGACGCCAAAAGGTATTGGAGTATCCTGCCTTCTGTATCTTCTGTTAACGTGTCTAGATACGTAGGGGATAATTTCTCATTCGGAGTTACAGGAGCTGTTAACAAAATCAGCAAAGTAGTTGGAGAAAGAACTTATGATCCTTTAACAAATACTGATGAGTATCCAGTAGCTAATCCAGGTGATTTAAGCTATTACTCTGTTGATGCTGCTGTTAAATACAGTTTCATGAAATTATTAAAATCAAAAGTAATTGATCCTTCTCTTCAAGTTGGAGGTGGTTACACTTGGTTTGGTGATGCTTCTGCAGGAACAGTGAATGGAGGTTTAGGTTTAACGTTATGGGTTACTGAACAAGTTGGTATTACTTGGGCTTCAACTTACAAACATTCATTTGACGACACAAGAGATGTAACTATTGATGTTCCTACTCACTTGCAACACAATGCTGGTTTAGTATTTAAGTTTGGTGCTAAAGATACAGATAATGATGGTATCTATGATAAAGATGATGCTTGTCCAGAAGTTTCAGGTTTAAAACAATTTAACGGTTGTCCGGATTCAGATATGGATGGTATTGAAGATAGTAAAGATTCTTGTCCAAATGATTTCGGATCAGTTGAAATGAATGGTTGTCCTGACACTGATGGTGATGGTATTGCTGATAAAGATGATGCTTGTCCAGATGTTGCTGGTGTTAAATCATTAGGTGGTTGTCCAGATGCTGATGGTGATGGAATCACTGACAAAAAAGATAATTGTCCTGAAGTTAAAGGTCCAAAAGAAAACAACGGTTGTCCTTGGCCAGACAAAGATGGTGACGGTGTATTAGACAAAGACGATAAATGTCCAGATGTTAAAGGTACTGCAGCTAACAAAGGTTGTCCTGAAGTTTCTGAAGAAGCTATCAAACGTTTGAATGATTATGCTAAAACGATTTTATTCGATACAAACAAAGCTACTTTCCAACAAAGAACTTACCCAGTATTAGAAGCTATTACAGCTATCTTAAAAGAGTACCCAAGTTCTAACTTCTCTATCGAAGGTCACACAGATAGCGACGGTAAAGATGATGCTAACATGAAGTTATCTGACGAAAGAGCTGCTGCTGTTAAAAATTACTTAATCGAAAAAGGTATTGCTTCTTCAAGATTATCATCTAAAGGTTTTGGTGAGTCTATGCCAATCGACACAAATAAAACTAAAGCTGGTAAAGCTAACAACAGAAGAGTTGAAGTGAAATTAGTAAAATAATTTCTTAAAAATATTTTCTTAAAACGTCCCGATTTATCGGGACGTTTTTTTATTTTTATACTATGTCAAGTCCTTCTTTTTTAAATCAACTTGCTCAAACAATTATCCTGAATCATGCTCAGAACAGCGCTGATTTATGGGTAGTTTTACCCAACAAAAGAGCTAAAGTTTTTTTACTCGAAGAACTTCGCAACACAACTAATCAAACTCTTTTTTCTCCCGAGATTATTAGCATAGAAGATTTTATTCAAGATATTGCAGGAATTCGATCTATTGATGCCATCGAGTTGCTATTTGAATTCTACAAAATCTATCTTGAAATTGAAGATACCGAACCCAAAGATTCCTTTGAAATATTTGCCAATTGGGCAAAAACACTGTTACAGGATTTTAATGAAATTGACCGTTATTTACTAGATCCAAACAAAATTCTAAAGTATCTTGAAAACATAAAGGAACTGGAGCATTGGTCTGTTTCAGTAGACAAAAGAACTGATCTTATCGATAGACATCTTCAATTTTGGAGAAAACTTCCTGAATATTATCATTCATTATACCAAAGTTTACTCAATAAAAGAAAAGGCTATCAAGGGCTAATTTACCGTGAAGCAGTTGATAATATCAATCATTTTTCCAATCAAATTTCAGTAAAGCAACATATTATTTTTGCAGGTTTTAATGCATTAAACTTAGCGGAAGAAAAAATCATTCAACATTTGCTTTCAATAGAAAAAGCTTCGGTTTATTGGGATATTGACTCAACTTTCTTGAATGACAGTTATCATGATGCAGGTCTGTTTCAACGAAAAATAAAAACATCTTGGCCCTATTACAAAACCAACCCTTATGAATGGATTTTTAATCAGTATAAAGAAGACAAAAATATTTCCATAATTAGTACTTCTAAAGCAATTGGTCAGGCTAAAATTGTAGGTGAAATTGTCAACACAATACTGCAAGAAGGCAAAAGCGATTTACAGAAAATAGCCATTGTTTTAGCGGATGAAAATCTTTTACACCCCATATTACATTCGTTGCCTACTGCTGTAGATGCTATCAATATCACCATGGGCTTTTCAAGTAAAAATAACCCTGCGCAATTATTGATTTCTAAATTGTTTAAGTTGCATACCAATGCCTTAAATAAAGACGAGAAAAATTATGTTTTTTACTATAAAGAAGTACTCGAAATTTTAAATCATCCTCTTCTTGAACCTTATATTAAGCCAAATGAATTAGTTTTTAAAATTAATTATAACAATTATACTTTCATTACTTTAAAACGCCTAAAAGAGCTTTACGGAGCCGAAAACGAATTTTTTGATTTGGTTTTTGAGCGCTGGTCAAACTCATCTCAAGATGTATTGAATCGATTAACGCAACTGTTGTTATTACTGAAATCACGTTTAGAAAATACTTCTGAAGATGAAAAAATAGCCAAAGCTTTTGTGTATTCCATTTTCAAAATACTAAATAAACTTAAAAGCTATTTTGCCACTATCGAAGGCACTTCAATAGATAACATCAATAATTTATCCGCAATTTATAAGCAAATCATCGATGAAGCTGAAGTTTCATTTGAAGGCGAACCGCTTAATGGATTACAAATCATGGGCGTTTTAGAAAGTCGCGTACTCGATTTTGAAACCGTAATAATCACTTCCGTAAATGAAGGAAAATTGCCTTCTGGAAAAAGCATGAATTCGTTTTTACCTTACGATGTTAAACTCGAATACGGATTGCCAACGTACAAAGAAAAAGATGCCATTTTTGCCTTTCACTTTTATCATTTATTGCAACGAGCCAAAAATGTGTTTCTGATTTATAATGCTGATAATGAAGGTTATGATGCTGCCGAAAAAAGCCGTTTCATAACCCAATTGGAAATAGAAAAACAAAAAAATCATAATTACACTTTTGATTACTACAATCCAACGGTTCCAACAATTGCCTATCAACCTATTGAGGTTCCCAAAACCGAGAGTGTAATGCTACGATTACGCGAAATAGCCGAGAAAGGTTTTTCGCCATCCTCATTAACAACCTACATTCGAAACCCAATTCAATTTTATTTTCAACGTGTTCTACGTATTTCTGAAGTTGATGAGGTTGAAGAAAATATTGCTGTAAACACACTTGGAACCATTATTCATAAAACTTTAGAAGAGCTTTACAAACCTTTTATTGGGCGATTGTTGACTAAAAATGATATTCTAAACACACTCAAAAAAGTGGATCAAGAAACACTCACACAATTCAAATTAGTTTACAAAGAGGGTGAAATTAAAAAAGGTAGAAACTTATTGGCTTTTGAAGTCGCCAAGCAAAACGTAACCAATTTTTTAAATCAAGAGTTAAATTCACTCGAAGAAGGTGACGAAATTCAAATTTTAGCGCTCGAACAAAACTTTGAGCGTCTTTTAGAACATTCTAGTTTGTCTTTTCCTGTTTTGATTAAAGGAAATGTAGATCGAATCGAATTGCGCAACGGAATAATCAGAATTATCGACTATAAAACAGGTAAAGTTGACAAAAACAACTTGATTTTAAAGCAATGGAATGGTTTAACGGATGATATCAAAAACGACAAAGTCATACAAGTTCTAGCCTATGCTTTTATGTTTGAAAAGGAGTTGAAAGGGCGCAAAATGGAGGCAGGAATTTTATCGTTTAAAAACCTAAAATCAGGCTTTTTGCCTTTTACTTTTAATGAAGGTAAAGAAGGGACTACAATTGTTTCAGAAGAAGTGATGCAGAATTACCTTGAACAAATAGTTGGTTTGTTGGCAGAAATTATGAACGAAGAAATTCCGTTTACCGAAAAAATATAGTTTTTCAAACTAAATCTTCTTAAAAAAATCCAATAAAACAGACATCAATTCGTCTTGATTTTCAATATGACTCATGTGTCCGTCTTCAAAAGTGGTGAGTTGTACTTTGGTTCCTTCAATTTGATCAATATTATCATCGTATATCAAAACACCATCTTTTTTACCCAAAATCAACAGAATTGGATACGGAGCAAAATGCAAAATCACTTCTCGATCTTTTCTTATTTTCATGCCTTCCAAAGCAGCAACTATGCCTTGAAGCGGCGTTTTTAAAGCTTCTAATTTCACATTTTCAATTGCTTCAGATAAACGTTCGCGATTGTCTTCGCTAAACAAATTAGCAATGCTCATTCGCACAAAAGCAGCGTAATTTTGCTTAACAGCCACAATAGCTCTGTCGCGATTGATTTTGCGTTCGTCGCTATCAGCCCGCGAAGTCGAGTTCAATAACACCAATCCTTTCATATTGTCTGGATACAATTCGGCAAAAGCCAAAGCCACATATCCGCCCATCGAATGACCCACCAAAATCGCTTTTCTGATTTTTAATTCATGTAAAAGACCATGAACCATATCAGCTTGATCTTCCATCGAATGAACGTAACCCAAACATTCGGTTTGACCGTGACCTAATAAATCAATGGTGATTACACGATGTTTCTTGGCCAATTCAGGAACAAAAGCATTCCACATGGTTTGATTTTCCAAAAAACCGTGCAATAGCACTATAGTTGTGCCTTTTCCTTGGTCGGTGTAGGAGATTTGGGTGTTTTTGTAGATAAGTTTTTTAGTCACAGTCGCAGTTTTCAGTTACAAAACTATGACTTTAATTTTTTTTGAAACACAAAAGAAACAAAAGAAAGTTTAAAAATTAACGTTAGTAACTTTTGTGCCTTTTCTGGTTGAAAAAAAGAAGTTATTTTTACCAAAAATCTATTTTCTAATTGATTATCCTAAGCTTGTCGAATAACTTTTTATAAAAACAAAAACCATGTTCACCATCCAACAAATCCACGACGCGCATGCCAAAGTCAAAAGTGGTGCCGATTTTCCGCAGTATATGCAAGATATTATTGATCTAGGCGTAACTTCTTTTGAAACATTTGTGTTTGATAATCACACAGATTATAAAGGTAAAAACGAATTTTCAATATCGTCAGAAGGCTTTGATAATCATTTGTTTATTGCCGATGATTGCCGTGTAGAACAATTCAAATCCGATTTAAAAGCACACCAACAAGGCCAAACCGATTATATGACTTTTTTGAGCGATTGTGCCAAATCAGGCATTGAAAAGTGGGTGGTTCTTATGGATAGAATGACTTGTACTTATTTTGATAAAAAAGGAGAAGCTGTTGTGGTAGAGAAAATACCAACGGTTTAAAGTTAGGAACACAGATTGGAGAAATTTTAAAAATTATAATAATTTCTTTAATCTGTGTTCAAAAAAAAAAAAACGACCTATTTTCATAAGTCGTTTTTATGTTTTTCTGCATTCTGCTTCTGCATTCTGCTTCTGCGTTCTGCTTCTGCGTTCTGAAATCTAAAAACTGCGACTAAAAACTAACTATTCATAATCGCCTCAATTTCATCCACTTCAATCGGAATGTTGCGCATCAAATTGAAAGCTGCACCTTGTTCTTGAATCACCATGTCGTCTTCAATGCGAATGCCGAAGCCTTCAGCTGGAATGTAAATTCCGGGTTCAACGGTAAAAACCATGTTTGCTTTCATTGGTTCGTGTAGCAAACCGTAATCGTGCGTGTCTAATCCCATATGGTGTGAAGTTCCGTGCATAAAATATTTTTTATACGCTGGCCAATCTGGATTTTCGTTTTGTACATCGGCTTTGTCAATCAACCCTAAGCCAAGCAATTCTGACGTCATGATTTTTCCCACTTCTACATGGTATTGTTTCCACAAAGTGCCTGGAACCAACATTTTAGTTGCTTCATTTTTCACACGTAAAACGGCGTTGTACACTTCTTTTTGTCTTTCCGAAAAACGTCCAGAAACCGGAACCATTCGCGTCATATCGCTAGAATAATTGGCATATTCAGCTCCAACATCCAACAAAATCAAATCGCCTTCTTTACATTGTTGGTTGTTTTCGATGTAATGTAAAACATTCGCGTTATTTCCCGACGCAATAATTGGAGTGTAGGCAAAACCTTTGGAACGATTGCGTAAAAATTCGTGTGCAAATTCAGCTTCAATTTCGTATTCCATCACATTCGGTTTCACAAAATTCAAAATGCGTCGAAAACCTTTCTCAGTAATATCACAAGCGGTTTGTATTAAATCAATTTCTTCACTTTCTTTTACCGAACGCAAACGCTGTAAAATAGGATTCGATTTCTCTACTTTATGCGCCGGATAATTTTCTTTCCACCATTTTACAAAACGAGCCTCGCGGGTTTCTGTTTCAATTGTAGCGCGGTAATGTTCATTGGTGTTGATGTAAATTGTATCGGCATAAGCCATGATTTCCTTCAAGGTTTTGTGAAAATCTTGTAACCAAATGACACTTTTTATTCCAGCCACTTCAAATGCACGCTCTTTGGTGAGTTTTTCACCTTCCCAAATGGCAATGTGTTCGTTGGTTTCTTTTAAGAAAAGAATCTCTTTCAAATGCTCGTAAGGCGCATCAGGAAAAAGCAACAAAATGCTTTCTTCTTGGTCAACGCCCGATAAATAAAAAATATCGCGGTGTTGTGCAAAAGGCAATGTACTGTCAGCTGAAACGGGATAAATATCGTTCGAATTAAATACAGCAACACTATTGGGTTTCATCTGCGAAGTAAATTTTCTTCGGTTTTTGATGAATAAATCGCGGTTGATTGGATGGTATTTCATAGTTTAGATTGTAAGATTTTATGACTATAAGACAATTATTAAAAGACCAAAATTAGTGAATATTATTACTCGTGAAGTAGCCAAATGGCGTTATTTTCAATGTCAATATCAAAATTCAATATCAAAATTCAATATCAATCTCAATTTTTTCAATTTCTCAAATTTCTGAAATCTATGTTCCAAAAATTAAATTGTATTTCTACGAATCCTGCTCATGTGTCGATTCGAAATTCCTAAAAACGAAGCCAAGTAATGCAGCGGAACTTCTTGCAGTAATTTAGGTTCGTTAGTGAGTAGTTTTTTGTAGCGTTCTTCGGGCGTGAGTGTCAATAAATCGATGCGATAATCGTCGATCAAACAGAGTTGTCTTTCTATTAAATTGTAATAAAACTGATGAAACGCTTCGTTATTAGCGATTAATTCTTTGAATGTTTTTAAGTCGACAACCCACAATTTAGTTGCAACAATTGCTTTGATGTTTTTACGAGATGGTTTTTGGAACAAGAAACTATTTAGTGACGATGTAACCGAATTTTTCAATGCCAAATACGACGTTTTTTCTTCTCCTTCAATCACTATCGAATGTTGTAAAATACCACTTTCAACAAAACAGAAATAATGGCAAACCTCATTTTCTTTGACGAAGAAATCGTTTTTCTTTAGATCTAAAATTGAAAATGAAGCGATAGCTTTTTCCATTAGTGCAATTAACGATTCTGATTTGGAGTCCAGAAAACGTAGTGCGAAAGTTAGAAACGGATTTTTTGAAGAAGTTGGCATTGGTGTGATAATTTCAAAACAAAAATATTCTTTTTACACGAATAGTTTTTATGACTGCTACGAAAACAATATTTTTATAAAAAATTTCAACTATGAGAAAGTGTTTTTGGTTGCTATTGATCGTTTTTCAGTCCATTTTGGCGCAAAATAGTTCCCTTGATGCCATTGAATTCCAAAGCATCGGCCCAACCATTATGAGTGGAAGAATAGTCGATTTGGCTGTCAATCCTCAAAATCCTGCCGAGTTTTACGCAGCATATGCTTCGGGCGGTTTGTGGTATACCAACAACAACGGAACGAGTTTTACACCTGTTATGGATTCGGCAGAAACAATCAATTGTGGTAGCGTTACTGTCGACTGGAATTCGGGAATCATTTGGGTCGGAACAGGTGAAGTCAATTCGTCACGTTCTTCTTACTCAGGAATTGGCGTTCTAAAATCATCTGACAAAGGAAAAACTTGGCAAAATTTGGGTTTACCCGAAAGTCATCACATTAGCAGAATTATCATCAATCCGAAAAACAATGATGAAATGGTCGTTGGCGTTGTTGGTCATTTGTATACCCAAAACAAAGAACGCGGCATTTATAAAACTATAGATGGTGGGAAAACGTGGAGTCAACCGCTTTTTATCAACGACGAAACGGGAATTATTGATGTTTCCATTTCGCCAACTGATGCAAACGTTTTATTTGCCTCAGCGTGGCAAAAAGATCGCAAAGCTTGGAATTTCAAAGGCAACGGAGCAGGTTCAGGAATTTATAAGAGCACCGATTTTGGTTCGACCTGGCAATTGGTTTCTACGCCAACTTCTGGTTTCCCATTAGGTGAAAATGTAGGGCGAATTGGTCTTTTTGCGTGTAATTCTAATACAATTTACGCTGTAGTTGATAATCAAAACAAGCGTCCTTCTGCTAAAAGCGAACAACCAAAAGACGCTAATACCGCACTGGTTGAAACCGAAGTAATTGGTTGTGAAGTTTATCAATCAAACGATGGCGGAATGTTTTGGGAAAAGAAAAACAAGACCTTCATCGACGATATGTATTACAGTTATGGCTACTATTTTGCTAACATTACTGTAGATAGTCAAAACAATAATCGAATATATATTGGTGGTGTTGAGTTGCTTTTTTCGGAAGATGGTGGCGCAACTTTCAAAAGTATAAGCAAAGAAAATGTGCACGCCGATCATCATGTAACTTGGGTAAATCCAAAAAATCCGAATCACATAATCAATGGAAATGATGGCGGAGTCAACATCACTTACGATAATGGCGAACATTGGATCAAATGCAACAACCAAGCTGTAGGTCAGTTGTATGCGGTAAATGTGGATTACCAAGAAAATTATAATGTTTACGGCGGTTTACAAGACAACGGTGTTTGGTTCGGACCCAATAATTACCAACACAATCGAGCATGGCAACAACGGGGCAAATATCCTTTTCAAGAGATTTTAGGAGGCGATGGTATGCAAATCCAAATCGATAATCGTAATCCGAATATGGTCTACACCGGATTTCAATTTGGGAATTACTACCGATTTGATTTACAAAACGAAAAATCGGAACAAATCACACCACAATCGGGGAAAGACGAAGAAAAACTCCGATTCAATTGGCAAACGCCTATTTTATTATCTTCTCACAACCAAGACATTTTGTATTTAGGTTCCAATTTTTTGCATCGTTCAATGAATCAAGGGAAAACGTGGGAAAAAATTTCGTCCGATTTGACCAACGGAAAAGTTGAAGGAAATGTTGCGTATGGAACCATTACGTGTGTTTCAGAAAGTAAATTCCAATTCGGATTGTTGTACGTAGGAACTGATGATGGTAAAATCCATGTTTCAAAAGATGGCGGTGTTTCATGGCAATTGATTTCAGCGAATTTGCCTCAAGGTTTGTGGGTTTCGCGAATTGCGGCTTCTTCTCATGTTAAAGAAAGAGTTTACGCGACTTTAAATGGCTATCGTAACGACGATTTTACAACTTATGTATATGTTTCTGAGGATTATGGTGTAACTTGGAAGAGCATTTCAAATGGTTCCAATCATCCAGCAAATGTTATTTTGGAGGACAAAACCAATGAAAATTTGTTGTTTTTAGGAACCGATAACAATTTGTTCGTTTCCACCGATAGAGGAACTTCTTGGCAAGATTTTTCCAACGGAATGCCCAAAGTGGCTGTACACGATTTAGTTATTCAAACCAAAGCCAACGAATTGATTGTTGGCACTCATGGGCGATCGATTTACAAAGTTTCAATAGCAAAATTGCAAGAACTTACTCCAAAAATTGCCGAGAAATCATTACATTTATTCAAGTTAGAGGCAAAAGAGAAATCAAAAATGTGGGGCGACAAATATTCATCTTGGGAAAAAACAATTGAGCCAAAATTGACGATTTGGTTTTATTCAAATTCAGAAAAAGAAGTGGTTTTGTCTGTTGAAAATGATAAAAAAACAACATTGTTTACTCAGAAAGTTGCCTCTAAAAAAGGATTGAACAAAGTAGATTACGATTTGACATTATCCAAAAAAGAAGCAGAAAATTGGAACAAAAAAGATAAAAATGTTGCCATTAAAGAAGCCAAAAACCAACAGTATTATTTGCCAATCTCCAAATATAAAGTTTCGTTGCAAAGTGGCGAAATCAAGGAATCACAAGAATTTGAAATCACCAAATCAGAATAATGATTATGAAAAATAAAATCGTAATGCTCTGCCTTTTGTTTGCCATAATAGCATCGGCACAAAACAAATTACCATATCAATTGTTTGACAAAACCGGAAAGAAAACCACCTACAAAAAGTTGGTTAAAGCGTCAACGACTACAGAAGTAGTTCTTTTTGGAGAGTACCACAACAACGCCATTTCGCATTGGTTAGAATTAGAATTAACCAAAGACATAGCCGAAAAAAAACCAGTTGTTTTGGGTGCAGAAATGATAGAGGCCGACAATCAAAAGCAATTAGACCAATACTTAAAGGGTGAAATCAATCAAAAAAAGTTGGACTCTACAGCTCGCTTGTGGTCGAATCACAAAACCGATTATAAGCCATTGGTTGATTTTGCTAAAGAGAATAACATCCATTTTGTAGCCACAAATGTACCTAGAAGATATGCTTCGATGGTTTCAAAAAAAGGATTTGAAGCATTAGAAACACTATCTGCAGAAGAAAAATCATGGATAGCGCCATTACCAATTCCTTATGATGCTGAATTACCTGGTTATGTAGAAATGATGAAAATGATGGGCGAGCACGCTAGCCCGAATATGCCCAAAGCACAAGCAATCAAAGACGCGACAATGGCTTATTTTATTGAAAAAAACCGAAAAGAAAATACCGTTTTTATACATTACAACGGAACCTATCATTCCGATAATTATGAGGGAATCAATTGGTATTTAAAAAAACAAAGCCCTACTATTCAAATTATTACTGTGGCAACTGTGGAACAAAAAGATATATCAAAACTTGAAAAAGAGTATTACAATAAAGCCGATTTTATTCTCGTTATAGATGAAGATGTAACTAAAACCTATTAGATTGGTTTGAAACAACTTTTTTAATTACATTTGACCTACCTTTTGAATATAATTAATATAGTATGAAAAAGATTATCCATCTGTTTTTTGTTTTTATAACAACCTTTTCTTTAGTTTCATGTACCGATTCGGATGATACTTTAGATGATCCAAAATTGATTTTCAAATTCAAATTTGATTCTACACAAGTTCGTCTTAATAATTTAGGTCAAATATCAACAATTCCAGCGGGTCATGCTGGTCAATCACCTTTATTTAACGGAATTTCATCCAATTATATTGAAATGGCAGAATTAAGTTCTACGCCATTGGGCTTAGGAGAAATTCTTTTTCATGGTGCAGAAACAACAACTGGTGGCGATTTGGCAATCGATTTTAGTCAAGCCAAAATTGTTGGAGAAGGTGAAGCTTTTATAGAAGTTCCTCTTAGATCGATAAATCCAGGAACCTATCGTTGGATGCGGGTTTCTTTGTCATACCAAAATTATCAAATATCAGTTCGAGATGCTGGAGTAGACTACACGGGAACACTGGCCAGTTTTGTTGGATACAACACCTACATCAATTCATTCAATATTGGAAGCCATGTTTTTAATATAAACGCAAATAAATTACAAGGTTATTGGGCTTTTGCGTTAAATGATTTTGATTATTCTACTTCAGGGCAAGCACCAGCTGGAGCTACAACAGTGCCTAATCCGCTTTGGAATTCTTCACCAATTCCTCCTGGTTCTTGCGTGGTAACGGGTAATTTTTTTGAGCCATTAGTTATTCAAGGCAATGAGAAAAAAGATATTACAGTTACTTTATCCTTATCAACCAACAAAAGTTTTGAGTGGGCTGATGGTAATGGCAACGGAAAATACGAACCCAATTTAGGAGAAAATGTAGTGGATATGGGGTTAAGAGGTTTGGTTCCAACGTATTCGGAATAATTTTGTTTAATCTTTTAGCCGTAAATTAACCTTATTAATTTACTGATAATCAACAACTGTTAAACTCACTTTAAATTCATTATAAATTATAACGAAAAGGTTGTAGTTAATGTCAAATAGCTGTATTTTTGTTTGATTTTTTAAATAAATTATTCAAAATATGGCAAAATCTACTTTATTGAGTTCGTCCATTGCTAGGAAAGTTGCCATGGCGCTTTCTGGACTTTTTTTAGTTTCCTTTTTATCACTTCACTTTTTTATTAATTTCACCTCTGTTATCAGTCAAGATACCTTTAATGAGTTTTCTCATTTTATGGGAAATAACGGATTGATTCAATTCGTAATGCAGCCCATATTAGTAGCAGGAGTTGTTTTTCACTTTGTGATGGGGTTTGTTTTAGAACTCCAAAACCGCAAAGCCCGACCTGTTCAGTATGCTAAATTCAACGGTGCAGCGAATTCCTCTTGGGCATCACGAAATATGATTATCTCAGGAATGGTGGTTTTAGCCTTTTTAGGATTACATTTCTATGACTTCTGGATTCCAGAAATGATGTACAAATACGTAGATCAAATGCCAGTAGATGAGACACGTTACTATTGGGAAATGGTGCACAAATTTGAAAGCCCAGTTCGTGTTGGATTGTACTGTTTGTCATTCATTTTATTGTCATTACACTTATGGCACGGATTCAATTCATCGTTCCAGTCTGTAGGTTTCAATAACAAATTTTCGAAATCATTACACAAATTAGGATACGCATTTGCGATAATTGTTCCTTTCGGATTCATTTTTATCGCATTATTTCATCATTTTAATAATTAATATCTATGAAATTAGATTCTAAAATACCAGAAGGACACATTTCAAAGAAATGGACCGATTATAAAGATCATTTAAAATTAGTTGCTCCCAATAATAGACCAAAAATAGATATTATTGTGGTAGGAACGGGATTGGCTGGAGCTTCGGCTGCTGCTTCTCTTGGTGAAATGGGTTATAATGTAAAAGCATTTTGTTTTCAAGATTCGCCTCGTCGCGCACACTCAATTGCTGCGCAAGGTGGAATCAACGCTGCAAAAAATTATCAAAACGATGGCGATAGTACGTTCCGTCTGTTTTACGATACCATCAAAGGAGGCGATTACCGTGCTCGTGAAGCTAACGTTCACCGCTTGGCAGAAGTTTCGGGTAATATTATCGACCAATGTGTTGCACAAGGTGTTCCTTTTGCTCGCGATTACGGCGGATTATTAGATAACCGTTCGTTTGGTGGAACGCAAGTACAACGTACATTCTACGCTGCTGGTCAAACCGGACAACAATTGTTACTTGGAGCGTATTCAGCCTTATCAAGACAAATTGGTTTAGGTCGCGTAAAAATGTACAACCGTCACGAAATGCTCGATTTAGTAAAAGTAGACGGAAAAGCACGCGGAATCATCGCACGTAATTTAGTGACAGGCGAAATTGAACGTCATTCGGCGCACGCAGTAATCATTGCCTCAGGAGGTTATGGTAACGTATATTTCCTTTCTACCAACGCCATGGGAAGTAATGTAACGGCTAGTTGGAAAGTCCACAAACAAGGAGCATTATTTGCTAATCCTTGTTACGTACAAATTCACCCAACGTGTATTCCTGTTCATGGAACGAATCAATCCAAATTAACTTTGATGTCAGAGTCGTTAAGAAACTCTGGTCGTATTTGGGTTCCGAAGAAAAAAGAAGATGCTGAAGCCATTCGTGCAGGTAAATTAAAACCAACGCAAATTGCTGAAGATGATAGAGATTACTACTTAGAAAGACGTTATCCCGCGTTTGGTAACTTGGTACCACGTGACGTAGCATCAAGAGCAGCCAAAGAACGTTGTGATGCAGGTTACGGAATCGAAGCCAATGATACCAACGAAGGGGTTTACCTTGATTTCTCAACCGAAATCCAAAACAAAGGAAAACAAGCAGCTTACGCTAAAGGAAATCACAATCCAACGCCAGAAGAAATTACCAAGTTAGGAAAACAATGGTTGGAAGAAAAATACGGTAACTTGTTTACGATGTACCAAAAAATTACCGACGAAAATCCATACGAAACACCAATGAAAATCTATCCTGCAGTACATTACACTATGGGTGGTGTTTGGGTTGATTATAACTTACAATCTACTATTCCAGGTTGTTTCGTGGCTGGTGAAGCAAATTTCTCAGATCACGGAGCCAATCGTTTGGGAGCTTCGGCTTTGATGCAAGGTTTGGCCGATGGTTATTTCGTATTGCCTTACACAGTTTCCGATTATTTAGCGGATGACATTCGTACAGGAAAAATTCCAACGGATTCTCCTGAATTTGACGAAGCTGAAAAAAGAGTCAAAGATACCATCAATCAATTTATCAATAATAACGGAACTAAGTCAGTAGATCACTTCCACAAACGTCTCGGTTTGATTATGTGGAATAAAGTAGGAATGGGTAGAAACGCGCAAGGTTTAACTGAAGCCATTTCTGAAATTGCGGCTTTGAAAGAAGAATTCTATAAAGATGTTTACGTTCCAGGAAGCGCAGACGAATTGAATCCAGAACTAGAAAAAGCACTTCGTGTAGCTGATTTCATGGATTTAGGTCAATTAATGGCAATGGATGGTTTACAACGTAAAGAATCATGTGGTGGTCACTTCCGTGAAGAATACCAAGATGCTGAAGGAGAAACCTTACGTGACGACGAAAACTTCAAATTTGTTGGTGCTTGGGAATACAAAGGCAACGACATCAGCCAAGAAGTACTTCACAAAGAAGAATTGAAATACGAGTTTATCAAAATTGCAGCTAGAAATTATAAATAATAGACACCATGGCTTCTAAAAAAAATATCAATATAAAACTCAAAATTTGGCGTCAAAAAAACGGCAAAGAAAAAGGGAAAATGGAAGATTACAAATTGGATAATGTTTCTACCGATAGTTCTTTCTTAGAAATGTTAGATCAATTGAACGAGCAATTGGTAAACGATCGTAAAGAGCCAATCGCTTTTGATCACGATTGTCGTGAAGGAATCTGCGGAATGTGTTCACTATACATCAACGGTCGCGCTCACGGACCTGATACAGGAATCACAACGTGTCAATTGCACATGCGTATGTTCAACGATGGCGATACCATTTATGTAGAACCATGGAGAAGTAAAGCGTTCCCCGTAATCAAAGATTTAGTAGTTGATCGTAGCGCATTCGATCGCATTCAGCAAGCAGGTGGTTTCGTATCCGTAAATACTTCGGGTAGAACCATGGACGCCAATGCGATTCCAATTCCTAAACACGACGCCGATAAATCATTTGAAGCGGCTGCTTGTATCGGTTGTGGTGCTTGTGTAGCCACTTGCAAAAACGGTTCAGCTATGCTATTTGTGGGTGCTAAAGTATCCCAATACGCTCTTCTTCCTCAAGGAAAAGTAGAAGCAACTCAACGCGTTTTAAACATGGTGCGCCAAATGGACGAAGAAGGTTTCGGAAACTGTACCAACACTGGAGCCTGCGAAATAGAATGTCCAAAAGGAATTTCCCTCGAAAATATTGCTCGCATGAACCGCGAATATTTAGCGGCGAGTATGAAATAAAAATAAATTATAGAATACACACCCTCTTAGATTTCCAAACTCTAAGAGGGTTTTTTATTTAAAAATAGGGGTAATTTTTTTATTATGGCGTTCCCCAGTTGCAGAAAAGTATAGTTTAATAGAAAATTTCCTAGCAACTGGGTCAGGCTATCCGTTGCAAGTCCTCGCCGCGTCGTACCTCCTTGCTGTGGGCTTTCCACTACTATCCTTAACGCAAAATGTCGTATATTTGGGCATATTCGTTCCACAATGAAAAAAAGAGTTCTTTTACTACTATTAATTTGGGTAAGCAGTGTTCCAAAAGCACAAATTCTCCAACTGATAACGTACAACATTCGTTACGACAATCCCAACGACGGACCCAACGCTTGGCCCAACCGAAAAGCGATACTAACGGCTCAATTGGCTTTTTACGAACCCGACGTTTTCGGACTTCAAGAAGCGCTGCCCAATCAAGTGGATCAAATTGCCAATGCATTGCCACAATACAATCATGTGGTTCTAGCTCGCGATGGCGAAGGAAAAGGCGAGGCGTCTCCTATTTTCTACAAAAAAAATCAATTTGATTTACTGCAACAAAAAACGTTTTGGCTCTCCGAAACACCGGAAAAAATTTCCAAAGGTTGGGATGCGGCACTCAACCGAATTTGTACGTATGTCCTTTTAAAAGACAAAAAAAGCAAACAAAAATTTTGGGTATTCAATACGCATTTGGATCACATGGGTGAACTCGCTCGAACCAATTCCATACAATTAATTCTCAGTCAAATCCAAAAACTAAATACTGCGAATTATCCCGTTTTTTTGATGGGCGATTTCAATACCGAACCAACAGCTGAGCGAATTATCAACCTAAAAAAAGAATTGAACGACAGTTTCGAAGTTTCGCTCGAAAAACCATTTGGGCCTTCAGGCACGTTCAACGGATTCAAACACAATGAAGCCGTTACTTCTCGAATCGATTATATTTTTGTGTCTAAAAACAAGTCATTACAAGTGTTAAAATGCGCTGTTTTAAGTGATTCCCAAAATTTGTATTATCCTTCCGATCATTTACCCGTTTATGTAAAAGTGCTCTTCAATTAGTATGATTTTTTTATCTTTGAGAACAACCAACAACATCATGAAAAACTTCTTTTTAATCGTTTCTTTACTTTTTCTCAATAGCTTTTTTGCACAAAATTTAGCTCAACACGTCAATCCATTCATTGGAACAGGCGGTCACGGGCATACGTATCCGGGGGCAACAGTTCCTTACGGAATGGTTCAATTGTCACCCGACACGCGCATCGATGGCAGTTGGGACGGTTGTTCGGGCTATCACTACGACGACAAACTCATCTACGGATTTTCGCACACACATCTTAACGGAACGGGTTGCACCGATTACGGCGATATCATGCTCATGCCAACCATGGGCGAACCTAGTTTGTCACCAAAAGAATACGCTTCTTCGTTTTCACATACTAACGAAAAAGCTTCGGCTGGTTTTTATTCAGTAAAGCTCGAAGAACACAATGTTGATGTCAATTTAACGACTTCTACACGTGTTGGTTTTCATCAATATACTTTCAATAAAGCTGGTCAAGCCAACATTATTCTCGATTTAAACCATAGAGATAAATTGCTATATGGCGATGTGAAAATTATCAATAATAAAACCATCCAAATTCTAAGAAGAAGCGAAGCTTGGGCCAAAGATCAATATGTTTATGCACATATTGAGTTTAATGTTCCTATGCAAATTAGCAAAGTCGAAGCCAACCAAGAAAAAAGAAATGACTTTTATTCCGGAACGGTTTTAAAACTTGCTTTTTCAAAAACAGTCAAAAAAGGAGATCAAATTTTAGTCAAAGTGGCACTTTCTCCAACGAGTTACGAAGGAGCCAAACTCAACAGTTCTGAAATCAAAAGTTGGGATTTTGCTCAAGTAAAAAAAGCAGCTGAACAACTTTGGAACAAAGAATTATCAAAAATACAAATCACCGAAACCAACAAAGACCAATTGGCTATTTTTTACACTGCTTTGTATCACACCATGTCTCAACCCAACATTGCTCAAGATATCGATGGCAAATACCGTGGTCGCGACAATAAAGTCCATAACGGAGAAGGATTTGATTATTACACGGTATTCTCGCTTTGGGACACATTTCGTGGCGCACATCCATTGTACACTTTAATTGATAAAAAACGTACTTCTGATTACATCAATACCTTCATCAAACAATTTGAACAAGGAGGGAGATTACCTGTTTGGGAACTTTCTTCTAATGAAACCGATTGTATGATTGGTTATCATTCGGTTTCCGTAATGGCCGATGCAATGGCAAAAGGAATTACAGGATTTGATTACGAAAAAGCCTTTCAAGCCGCCAAACATTCGGCGATGCTCGATCATTTAGGGTTGGAAGCCTACAAACGTCAAGGTTTTATTTCGATGGACGACGAACACGAAAGCGTTTCCAAAACATTGGAGTATGCTTACGACGATTGGTGTATTGCTCAAATGGCGCAAATTCTGAACAAAAAAGAAGATTACGAGTATTTCATGCAACGTTCCCAAAGCTGGAAAAACGTCTTCGATTGGAACACTGGTTTTATGCGTCCGAAGAAAAACGGTGGTTGGTTTGCGCCTTTCGATCCCAAAGAAATCAACAACAATTTTACTGAAGGAAATAGTTGGCAATATTCCTTTTTCGTTCCACAAGACATTCCAGGAATGATTCAAGCCTACGGAGGAAAAGAAAAATTCGAAGCCAAACTCGACGAAATGTTCAACGCTGAAAGCAAAACCACAGGCCGCGAACAAGTCGATGTAACGGGTTTAATTGGTCAATACGCCCACGGAAACGAGCCGAGTCACCACATGGCGTATTTGTACAATTACATTGGTAAACCTGAAAAAACCAAAGAGAAAGTGCGTTATATTTTAAATAATTTCTACAAAAATACTCCTGACGGATTAATCGGCAACGAAGATTGTGGACAAATGAGCGCTTGGTATGTGTTGAGTTCAATGGGAATTTATGCTGTTACACCTGGACAAAAGTTTTGGTCAACAACAGATCCATATTTTTCTTCGATAAAATTGAACTTAGAAGACAGTAAATCAAGAATTATTACAAAAGAAACCTATAAAAATTATCTTTCGGTTTTAGGAACAAAACTTGAGAAATATATGATTAAAGAAGAAGATGTCGTAGCTGAGACAATGCCAGCTGATTTTGAAACTAGCGATATTATTCCTGTTCCAGTAATTCAAGCTGAAAGTAAATCATTCAAGGACAAACTTAAAGTGGAAATTGTATCCAATTCTCCCAATACTAAAATTAGATATCTAGTGGAAGATGATCAAAAAAATAAAGTGGATTTTATTCCCTACAACCAGCCTTTTGAAATTGATAAAACGTCAACCATAACTGCTTATTCTTATCAGTTATCTGATTCAGGAAATGAGCAAAAAAGCAGTTGGATATCGGCCACCTTCTACAAAAAACCCAACAATTATAACATTGACATTAAGTCTAAATACGATCCACAATACCACGCTGGTGGTCCAGACGGTTTGCTTGACGGCATTCACGGCACCGAAAACTGGCGCAAAGGTGATTGGCAAGGCTACCAAAAACAAGATTTTGAAGCCGTAGTTGATTTACAAACGGAAAAAGTCATCAGCAATTTTAGCGCGACCTTCTTGCAAGACCAACGTTCATGGATTTTAATGCCAACGAAAGTAGAATATTATGTATCTAACGATAATGTCAATTTTACTTTGGTTGGAACAATAAAAAACACTTTAGATCCGAAAGTAGATGTAAACACAGTAAGAGATTTCCCTTTTATAGCTGAAAAAGAAATCAAAGCCAAATACATCAAAGTCAAAGCCTACAATTACGGCAAGTTACCCGAATGGCATTTGGGTTACCCGTACGATGGCGACGCTTATATTTTTGTTGATGAAATAACCATTAAATAATTTTTCAACCCTTCCAGAGTTCAAAACTCTGGAAGGGTTTTTAAAAAACAACCATGAAAATAGCCTTAATTCAAATATCGTTATTCTGGGAAAATCCCAATAAAAACAGAGCTTATCTCAACGAAAAAATAAACTCTATTTCGCAATATGTCGATTTAATCGTATTGCCCGAAATGTTCACTTCTGGCTTTACCATGAATCCAAAAGAAGTATCCGAAACCATGCAAGGCGAAACGATTTTATGGTTAAAAGAAACTGCAAAATCAAAAAATTGTGCGATTACTGGAAGTTTGGTTATCAAAGAAAATGGCAACTATTACAACCGTTTGGTTTTTGTGTATCCGACAGGCGAAATCCAAACGTATGACAAACGACATTTGTTTACTTTAGCTGGCGAAGACGAAGTGTACACTTCTGGAAAATCGAAATTAATCATCGACTACAAAGGATTCAAAATTTGCACACTCATTTGCTACGATTTGCGTTTTCCGGTTTTCTCACGCAATGTTGAAGAGTATGATATGTTGATTTACGTTGCCAATTGGCCTAAACCGCGCATCAACGCTTGGAATATTTTACTCAAAGCGCGCGCAGTCGAAAACATGAGTTATGTAATTGGTGTGAATCGAGTTGGTCTTGATGACAATAATTTAGAATACGTAGGACATTCGCAAGCTGTCGATTTTCTTGGGAATTACATCCAAGAGCCCAAAGAAACAGAGGAAATTTTTATAGTGAATTTAGATAAAGAAACATTACTCGAAACCCGAAAAAAACTCGCTTTTTTGGACGATAAAGATACTTTTGAGATTCTTTAATTCCCCACTTCGTACTTTGTACTTTACACTTTGTACTTTGTACTTCTCACTTTAGTCCCAAATCAAACGGTTGTTCTACATCCCAATTGGCGCGAACATCCAACTCTTTCGGAAAGTAAATCACTTCTTCGGATTGGCGTTTTTCCATGTAATTTCCAGCGTCCCAAACTTTGTTTTTGTTGTCGTCGTAAATGACTCTCAAGGTATATTTTTTGGGTTCAATTAAGTCAAAAACTACTTTATTGCCGCTTTCAATATATTCACTTTCAATCACAACTCCTTTGTCATCTGTAATTTGAACAATCAATGGATAGCGTTTGATGTTTTCCAATGGAACGCGTAAATTGCCATAATCGCTTGTGTTTCGGGTTGAAAAAGAAAACCGTAATGTGTCGTTTTTCTTCTCATAAAAATCGGTCAAAGCTCCAGGAAAAATAGTCATTTGGTATTTTTCTAAAGGCTTTTTCTCAAAATCAAATACCACATCTTGATTAAAACTGTCGTAACTAGTATTGAATTTTACAGCTACCGAATCTTTGTCCAGTAGTCTAATTTTAGACTTATCAATTGTTACTATTGGAATATCAGAATGGATCTTGAAATTTTTTCGGAATTGCAAATCAGAAGCCGAAGATGAAAAGGCTAACGTGTCTTTTTTCTGATCTTTAATCTTAACCAAATAATCACTTTTGTAATTCTTTTTGGTAACTGAAACTGTAAGTGAATCTTTTTTCATCGCTGGAAACCAAACTTGAAGCGAATCTTTTTTTGGAAATTGTGTCACTGTAAAAGGCACAAATTCACCATTTTTCTTCACATCAACCACAACATCTTTGGCATTTCCTTCGTAACCAATCACCATTCTATTCCCAGAAACCTGACTCGGTTTGAATGTTTTAAACGGCAATTCTTCCTTAAACAATTCCAATTCAAACAAAGTATCATTCGGAACCGTCACAAAATCATTAATGTAACCAATTTTGTCAATTTTAGGATCAAATTTATTGTTTCCGTTGTCTTGCAAAGCAATCAATCTGTATTTTCCAGCTTTTAAATTCTCAAGTTTTGCTGCCGACAAACCATCCAACGAATTGGTAATATAACGAGGCAATTCTTTGTAAATAGTCGAGTCGTTGTAGGTTTCGTTAACTTCATACAACATTACAGATACAAATGTTGGCGTTTTCAATTCCAAAGCATCCTTGATTTTGGCACCAATGGTCAACGAATCAATAAAATCACCAGTCGAAAAAACGTATTTAAACTGATTCAACACATTGCTTTCGTTATTATCCTCAATACTCTGACCAAAATTAAAACTGTAGGTTGTATTGGGCTTTAACGTGTCTTTTAACTTAATGGTGATGTATTTGCTCGCCGTGTAAGGTAAAACTTCTGGTTTATTTTTCATTGGAGGCGAAACAATCAGCTGCTTGCCTACATTTTTCAATTTTACGTATTCGTCAAAATACAACTTGATTTCTTTTCCATTAAAATTGGTCGCGCCATTCTTTAGAGTACTATTCTTCATGACTGGCGCCAAGGTATCTTTCAATCCACCTGTAATAGTACCACGTTTGGCACAACTGCCAATCACAATTGCAAGTACAATTAAAACAGAAAGAAGAGATTTTCGCATAGTATTTCGTTAACCGCCACAAAATAACAATTATAATTTTTCCTATCGAAATATTTTATCATTAAATTAATACAATCCAATAACCAACAAGTCTTTTCAACTTTCAACTTTCAACTTTCAACTTTCAACTTTCAACTTTTGACTTTTGACTTTTGACTTTCTTCGAAGCTATTCCTGCATTCCATTCCAAGCACTTTTCACAAAACCTTTTTTTGATCGGCCCAAAAGGAGCTTCTGTTAGTCGCTCTTTTAGTCCGTCAAAAAATAGTTTTTGTGCGCAAGTGGCTTTCCTTTGCATTCAGGGCTAGAAAGTAATCCTAACAGGTTTTTATTCCTGTTAGGTTTCAATTAGCTATTGAGACATCGCCATACAGATTACACTCACTTTTACATTTGGAATTTTGAGAAGTGCTGAACAACATTTTTCGAGTGTAGAACCAGTAGTAATCACATCATCTACTATAACTATATGATTGCCATTTAGCGATATGTCGTTTGAAATATCAAATAGATTTTTAGCCAATTCGATTCGTCCAATCAGGTTTTTCTTGGTTTGGGTTTTGGTGTACAAATTCCGAATCAATACATTTTCTTCGTACGGAATTTTCAGTTTTTCCGACAGGGCTTTTCCAAAACTGGTGACTTGATTGTAACCACGTTCCCGTAATTTTTTTGGATGCAACGGCACCGGAACAATGCACGAAACATCTTGCAAAGGCGCAAAATTTTTCAATTCTTCGGCAAACCATATACC
Source organism: uncultured Flavobacterium sp. (assembly GCA_964414655.1). Taxonomy (GTDB): domain Bacteria; phylum Bacteroidota; class Bacteroidia; order Flavobacteriales; family Flavobacteriaceae; genus Flavobacterium. Next base: position 58,541 of record CAYPXI010000002.1, read on the forward strand.
AATGGCTTCACCAATTTCCTCATGACCTTTGTATTTCAATTTGTGGATCATTTCTTGCACAATACCTTTCTTATGAAAATAACAATGTGCTACAGCAAATTCTATCGGAATTTTGCCGTAAAATTTCATAAAAGCTTCGTTGTTGGGAATAACCAAATGATGGGTCAGTGGAATTTCGTGGCGACATCGCGTGCAAATTACTTTTTCATCTTGCAACAATAACAACTCGCAACCCGCACAAATACGCGGATAAAACAGATTAATTAGGCTTGTAAACATACTTTTTGGCTTTGAATAGTATAAAAATAGCAAAATCTGCTTTACAAATCAAAAATTAGTGCTTTTTTTACTCTCACTTTTTATATTTTTGCACCACTATGGCAAAACAAGACGATTTATTTAAAAATGTAGTTTCGCACGCAAAAGAATACGGATTTATATTTCCGTCAAGCGAAATTTACGACGGATTAAGCGCAGTGTACGACTACGCTCAAAATGGTGTTGAACTCAAAAAAAACATCCGCGAATACTGGTGGAAAGCAATGGTGCAAATGCACGAAAACATTGTCGGACTCGACGCCGCCATTTTGATGCATCCAACCACTTGGAAAGCTTCGGGTCACGTGGATGCGTTCAACGATCCATTAATTGATAATAAAGATTCGAAAAAACGATACAGAGCCGACGTTTTAATTGAGGATTATGCCGAAAAATTAAACCTGAAAGCTAAAAAAGAAATCGAAAAAGCACGTGAGCGTTTTGGTGATGCATTTGATGAAGAGCAATACAAAACCACCAATCCGCGTGTGATGGAATATTTGGCCAAAGAGCGCGAAATTCTTGAACGTATGGGAAGATCATTGGGTTCGGGCGATTTAGACGACGTAAAAGCGTTAATTGAAGAATTGGAAATTGCCGATCCTGAAACAGGTTCACGCAATTGGACTGATGTGAAGCAATTCAACCTCATGTTCGGAACAAAATTGGGTGCTTCTGCTGAAAATGCCATGGATTTGTACCTTCGACCAGAAACGGCACAAGGAATTTTTGTCAATTTCTTGAACGTACAAAAAACAGGTCGCATGAAAGTGCCATTTGGAATTGCTCAAACCGGAAAAGCGTTTCGAAATGAGATTGTAGCCAGACAATTTATTTTCCGTATGCGCGAATTCGAGCAAATGGAAATGCAATTTTTCGTTAAACCTGGCGAAGAAATGAAATGGTACGAGTATTGGAAAGAAACCCGTTTGAAATGGCATTTATCACTTGGTTTAGGTGAAAAAAATTACCGTTTCCACGACCATGAAAAACTAGCACATTATGCCAATGCAGCCGCTGATATCGAATTCAATTTCCCATTCGGATTCAAAGAATTGGAAGGAATTCATTCAAGAACTGATTTCGACTTAAAAGCACACGAACAATATTCGGGTAAAAAATTGCAATATTTTGACAACGAAACCAATTCGAACTATGTTCCTTATGTTGTAGAAACTTCAGTTGGTTTGGATCGTATGTTTTTGGCCGTTTTTGCAACCTCACTTAAAGAAGAAACGTTGGAAGATGGTTCAGTAAGAACTGTTTTAGCGTTGCCAAGTGTATTAGCTCCAACCAAAGCAGCCGTTTTACCATTGGTTAAAAAAGATGGTCTGCCAGAAGTAGCACAAAATATTATTGATGATTTGAAATGGGATTTTAATGTAGCTTACGACGAGAAAGACGCAGTGGGAAGACGTTACAGAAGGCAAGATGCATTAGGAACGCCATTTTGTATTACTGTAGATCATCAAACGCTAGAAGATCAAACGGTAACTATTCGTCACCGCGATTCGATGGCACAAGACCGCGTTAAAATCTCAGATTTAAGAAGAATTATCAACGAAGAAGTTTCTATGCGCAATTGGTTGATGCGAACAGTTTAGAAACGATACATCTTTATTCTTTAAAATTTCTTCTAAAAGAGCAAGATAAATCCTTAATTTATTAAATGTTTTTTTAGTAGTATTACATTTTATTAATCCGATTTTTATTGACGGTTTTAAAAAGACAACTTGTTAAATACTTTGAATATGAAAAAATATTTTGTTGCGTTTTTTTTGATTTTAAGCATTAGTTTATCGGCTCAAATCAATTTGTCTTCCTCTAAATTCATTGATTTTAAAGAAATATTAGACGATAATGAAAAAGATGTATTTGGGTATTTTGTACTTTATGAAAAAGAGAAAATCAGTGTACAAGAATATGTATTAGAATATTATTTGTTGGACAAGGATATGAATAAATTGAGTTCAGGAACCTTCAAACAAAAATTTGTATTAGTGTCACCTCAAGGCACACGTTTTTGTATTCAAAACATAAAAAAAATCAAAGACGAAATATATGTCTCTGTTTTCTTTAAAGGGAAATTCTCAGGAACCTATTGTCAAGAATTTAACAGCAAAAGTGCTATGGTTGGATACAGGAAAATAAGTTTAAACGATTTTTCGATTTCAGATCAGTTTTTTTTAAGAGATTATCAGTTAAATAATCAACCAGAAGGATATATAACATTTAATTTTATTAATGCCATACAAAGCTTTTTTATCGTTCCAGGAGGAAACATAATTGTTGATAAAAAGTTTTGTGATTCGAATAAACAGTCCAATCAATTTAGTTTTTGCGACTTAGATTTTAAAGAACAATGGGTTTATAAATATAATAATACCAAAGACCAAAAAAATGCAAATTTCCTAACTTATCTTACTTCAGATAATAAGGATTTGATTTATTTTAAAGAGTATTTAAAAAGAGCTGGTGACGAAATTCCGATTGATCTTTCTCTTCAAGTCATAAACAAAGAGAACGGCAAAGACAAATTTGAAATTCCACTAAAAGATGCAGATTACATCTATCATTATGATAAATTATTTCTTCAAGAGGATAAAATAGTTTTGATAGCTTCTTTGTTTAAGTTTGATGACAAAAGAGAGTACAGATTAAATGACAAATTAGGTTATGTTAAGGCAGTCTATGATCGTCAAACGGGCAAGCAAGTGAGTAAAGATATTTTCAAATGGTCAGATTTATCCTCGCATTTCGAAATTAGTGAAGAAGGAGACATTAGAAGCTACGGAAGAATCCATTTTTTAGATTTTAAACTAACTTCAGACAACAAATTGGTTGTAGCTTCTGAAGGATACCAATTAGGCAGTCTAGCCAATGTGTTGGATATTTTTACTTTAGTTTTTGACGATAAAATGAAATTGGTTGAATTGAATAAAGTTGAAAAAGACATAAAGAAAATACATAACCCTTACACTTGTGGGGAAAGTGTTGCATCTGGTAACTACTTTAGTTACTCTTTTGCGCAAAATTTGGGTGAAGACGAATTCGTTTTTTGTTTTAAAAATAGAGAATCAAACAAAGAAGACGGTAAAAGATGGGTGTTACATGTTATAAAGTACAATAAAGGAATAATTACAAACAAAAAGATTCCACTTAAAGTGCCGTTTAATGAAGATATTATCTCCAATAAAGCCAAACTGGGTTATGTTGTACTAGAAGCACACGGCAAAGATGATAAGGTTGATTTTTCAATTGAAAAAATAGATTAAATGTAATTTTTTAACCTTCTTCGCTTGGAACAATTTCGCTGTTCACAAAATCTTTAACACGTTGCCATGTTTTTTCGTTGAGTGAATAATAAATGTTATTCCCAACGTTCTTGCCTTTGATCAATTTGACGCGTTTGAGTTCTGATAAATGTTTGGAAACCGTCGATTGCGCTAAAGGAAGCATGACCAAAAAATCACCACAAGTACTTTTCGGATGGGTCATTAAAAGTTGGATTATTTTCAGTCGAGCCGGATTTCCTAATGCTTTTAAAACATCAGCCATTTCGTTGATTTTAAAGGCAAAACCGAATGTTTTTGTAATTCCCATATCGCTATTTGTAAATTTATTTGACTGGCCTCTTCCAGCAAAATGTTTTAGCTGGAAAATTGTATTTAAAACACAAAAGTAGTGAAAAAAGTGGATTGTGTTTTATCCAATCAAATAAAAAACAATGCTATTGCCGATAAATGCTATATTGCTATTTAGCAATATTAATTTACTGCTTTTTTTCTTTTATTTAGCATCTGTTGAATACACAAATTAAACAATCAAAACACTTGAAAAAGATTGATAAATAGTTAATTCTCAAATTTTGACAGGAAAAAATGAAAGTCTAAACAAGTCATTTATCGACCTTTTTAATCCGTTCAACTAAAATATCGGCTTTGTTGAAAAAAACCGTTTTAAAAATGCTTTTTGATTGATTTAAAACTTCTATTTTAGTGCAGAATTCGTAAGAATTTAGACTAGTTTTCCCCAAAGCTATCCACTCAAAAACATAATCTAACTTCTGCTAGCCTCAAATAAAAAGGATAGCAATTGAATAGAAATTTTACATTTGTAATTATAGACGATAACCCAGAAACGGTTTTGAAGACGAAGGCAATAGCTGAAAGTTTTCAAAACTTTTCTTGTGTTGGTACGGCAACCAATTACGAAGACGGAATGGATTGCGTTCTTGAAAAAAATCCAGCTTTTATCTTTTTAGAAGTTAATCCTGAAAATAAAGAATCCAATTTGTCTTTGGGATTCATCAACGAATTGTACCGTTATTTTCCTGTTATTCCAAAAGTTATTATTACTTCACACAATAATGAATCTGCTTTTGAAGCGATCAAACACGGAGTTTACGATTATTTGATAAAGCCAGTAGAACAAAAAGAATTCAGGAAAACTATTGCGCGTTTGAACCGCGATTTCAATGCCGTTTCACCAATCGTCTCTGACATTATTTCTGAGAAAGAGGCAACAATTGAAGAAATTGAAGAGCCTGCTTTTCAGCAAGAGGAAAACAACGATCATGTAATTATCGAACCCAATGAACTTCTCAATAGCGAAACTTCCGAAATGGAAGAAAAACTCGATGTGATTCCACTCAACGCAGATGAGAAAACTAATTCTGATGTGACGTTTACCAATGTCAATTCCAAAGACAAACCACTTACTATTTGCGTTAAATCGTATGGTGATTACCGTTACATTAACGCCAATGATGTTTGTTATTTGCAGGCCGACAACAATTCAACCGATATTCATTTAGCGAGTGGCGAGATGATAACTGCTTTTAAGACCCTAAAACATTTTGAAAGCGTTTTGAAATATCCTTTTGTACGTATCCACAACAGTTACATTGTCAATATAGATTATGTTTCGCGCATTCATACCGGAAATGCGGTTTGTCATATTAAAGACACAACAACTAAGCTGCCGTTTTCTAAATCTTACAAAGAAAATATTGATGCGATCATCAACACCATTGCGTCTGGAAATTATTTAGAAATATAATTGTAAATTTTATTACTTTTATAATTCAAAATCAAGTATATGCACGTAAATTTATTAATTGTCGACGACCATTTGTCTATTATTGAAGGATACAAATCGATTTTATCGTTTAATAAATCGGGTTTTATTATTGAAACAACCGCTGCAACATCTTTAGAAAATGCGTTTAAAATTATTACCCAAGAACCAAAAACTATATTGTTTGACATAGTTTTTATTGACTTTACCTTGCCAGAGTATGCTGAGCAAAAACTGTTCACGGGAGAAGATTTGATTCCTGTTGTAAAAAAACATTTGCCCAATGCCAAAATTGTTATTTTGACTTCGCACGCTGAGGCGATATTGATGTATCGCATACTCAATGAGAGTGATCCGAATGGAATTATGGTTAAAAGCGATTTTACTTCTGAAGAGTTATTGGTGGCTTTTGACATTATCATGAAAGGCGAAAACTATTACACTTCAACAGTTTTAAATTATAAAAAACAGCTTGTACCCGGAAATAAGATTTTTGATAGCTATAACCGTCAAATCATACAGCTGCTTTCTCAGGGAGTAAAAACCAAAAACATACAAGAAATACTTCACTTGTCAAAAAGCGCTATTGATAAGCGTAAAGCGACCATCAAAGACTTGTTAGATATTGATAAAGGGAGTGATGAAGATATTTTACGTGAAGCACGAAAACGAGGATTGATTTAAGAAAGGTTGGTTCCAGGTTTGCTTTTTTATCAAATTTTGAAAATATACACTTTTTGTGTACCTAATTTGGCTTTTAGATGAGTAATTTTATTCTTTTAAAAGCCATGTAAATGAGAGATTTGTACTTATATATTACTTTATGTTTGATTGTTGTTCTACTATCAAGTTCTATATTATTTTTTAAGATAATCATTGCATTGCTATATCTTTTTGGTGTATATAAGTATTTTTATTTAAAAGAAAAATAAATTAATACTAAAGATCAATAAGTCATTGCGCGCCTTGGCAAACACATAGAATGGTTACGAATTATTAAATTATGGAACAGCTTAGAACAATAAGAAGCATAATTTCTGTGGTTTTCTTTTTCTTGTGCGGATTTATTTCACAAGCACAAGAACCTGAGGAAAAACCTCCTGAATCAAGCATTTTTTGTGCTGAAATGGATATAGAAGTTGATGGTTTTGAAGCAATAGAGCCCTCAATAATTCGAGTGTGTTGTGGCGGACCATTTCAAGACGATTTAGTTCATTGTAAAATTATTAGTAAAGCAAGTTATGAATCGTTTACTGGGCAATCAGATGAGGTTTTTAAACCAATAAGCCATGGGATTTTTGTAAATCAAATAGTACAGTCTAAAAGGGACAAGTTGCATAAAGTTAAACAAATAGAAGTAATTAATAGTTCAACTACAACCTTAGAAAACAATCTAATAATTACAGTTCGAAAAGGATCATATGCAATAGATGGAGAAGGAAAAATCTACTTAGAGTTAGAATTTTTAAAATAAAATGAAAATGTACACTTTATGTGTACTTCAATCAAAATAAAACACTATAATTTTACTAATCATAATTAAAGAATATTCGGTAAATGAGTGACTTACCATCACATAATGAAAGAATAGAATTTTAGCTTTTTAATTCTAAAAGCTCATAAAGTGTATCAAAATTATTGTTATTAACTCTAAGATACAATTAACACAGAGAGTCATTTTAAAAAGTAATTTATTAACCACAAAAATTTAATTTTATGAAAAGAAGAATTATTTATTTTCGTATATTAGCCATGTTAACGTTCTTAAGTTTAGTGAGTTGCCAAACTGAAGAATTGTATGTAGAGAAAAATCATTTCGGTAAAAAGAATGGAATTAATTCGAGTTACCTTAAAGGTAGCGATGCGAGTCGAGTAGTAGAAATGCTCACCAATAAGCTAAATCAAGGTTCTAAGATAAGAATCCTGTCGTCTAATTCAGCGTTTATGAGAACCAATGAAGGTGTGATTGATTTTGAAAATATTTTGCAAGTAATTGATACATTAGGAATTAAAAACTATACATTTAAAATTCTTAATCATCCCGATGATAATGTGAAGACGTTTCATAATTTGGTTTTGACAGAAAAAGAAAATGCATTAGAAGCAACCATTATGAAATATGAAATGAGCGACGAGTTTGCACAAAATTTCAATGCCAATTTGAATGAATTTTATGAGTTTAGAGGAACTGTGTCGGCTATTAGTGTTATGCCAAGTGATCCTTGCGCTGAGGTTGTGGTAAATTTTCCTGGTGACTCTGGGAGTGATGTTCCTGACAACCCTACTGGTAGTAATCCATCCAATAATTACTCTAGTTCAAGTGGATGCACCACTATTGACTTGTCATTTGTCTGTACAGATTGTCAAGCTTTCTATGCTACTTGGGAGTCATACAAAGGGAGCGTATGTGGGAATGGAAACTATGGCTTGAATATAATAGTTACGTATATTCAAACCATAAGTTGCAGAAATATTGATGACCCATGTAATCCGGGAGGAGCAATTGGAGTTCTGCAACCACAAATGGATTGTAATACTTCAAAAGAAGCTTTAATGCAGACTTTCCCAAATTTATCTGAGGATAATGCTCAGATTTTAGCCAATATGATTAATCAATATGGCAGTAGTTATGGAATTAATACAAATTATAAGTTGCGGCATTTTTTAAGTCAAATTGCTCATGAGACAGGCGGATTAAGTAACCTGAATATTGCGGAAAATTTTAATTTCAGTACAGCAAATAGATTAATGACAGTATTTGGTAAATATTTTTCTTATACTGATCCAAACAAAGAGAATCCAGATACTTATTTAAATAACCCTTCAAAAGTTGGCAGTTTTGTTTATAAAAACAGAATGGGAAATGGAAATGCACAAAGTCAAGAGGGTTATAAATACAGAGGAAGAGGTTTAATACAGTTATCAGGTAAGGAAAATTATCAAAATTTTCAAAATCATTACATTCAACGATTTGGTGAGAACATAGATTTGATAACTAATCCAGAATTAATTACTAATAATACCGAATTAGCCATAATTAGCGCAATGTGGTTTTTTAAAAACAATGTTATTGATAAAACAAGTTTAAGGAATAACATTGATAGTACTGTTTTAGCGATTACTCATAAAGTTAATGGAGGTGAAAATGGCTTCGCTGATAGAGTAATCAAGCACAATGCTTGCGTTCAGTTCATAGATTGTATAACTCAATAATAATTAAAAAATGAAACAGATGAATAAAAAATTGATTGCCATTCTAATGGTTGCAATAGTTAGCTTAACCATGTTTTCATTCAAAACGCTAAACTTTTTAGACCCTAGCATTCAAGGTTCATGGGTCTGTGAAGATGATGCGAATTGGAGGATAGTTTTTGATAACACAACTTGTAAGTGGTATTATGACAATCAACTTCAAGACAATTATTCGTATCAGATTAGTAATTCTTCTCCTCAATGCGATAAAACTGTTTTAGTAGATTCTGATACTGAATACTTAAGTATAACTAATACTTCTGATAATACGGATAAAATTTGTTATGAAATTTATGGTCTAACGGATGATACTTTAACTCTCAGAGTAATTGATCGTAGCGGATTTTTAATTTTTCATAGATAAAGGACTCTAATTAAATTAAATATAGCTAGGATTAGCTTTTGACTATGAAAAAATCAGTAAAAATAACAATCTTAATTGTATCATTTGTCTCTGTCACTGCTTTGAGTCAAATGTATATTTCAAAGCGAAATAAAGTAGAAAAAACAGAAACAAGCACAAAAACAAAAGCTGCTGTTTTAAGTCAAAACGATTTAAATGGAACATGGTATTGGGAATCCGCAATTCAAACCAATACAACAGAATTATATCTGGTTCAAAATGGCAATACTGTTACAGGAACGCATTGTAGTAGTTTTTTTAACGGATCTAAAACGGATTGTGCCGAAGAAAATAATAACACTATATCGCTAAATAGGATTACTGAAAATATCTATGAAGGCTCAATAAACAGTGCGTTTTCTGATGTTACTATTCCTGTTAGAATTACACTTAATCCAGCGACCGAAACAATCGAGTTTAAACAATTATCGCAACCTGAGCAAGAATATTATTTACCAAATAATGTTACAATGACTTTGGCTCAAGAATAGTAATTGAAATTCGGAAAATAATTTATACAAGGTTAGTTTTTAAGTAAATCTCACGTTTTTTAGTAAGCGTGAGATTTTTTATTGGAAAGATTGAGTTCCAATAAATGATTAAAAAATTAAAAATGTACACTTTTTGTGTACCAATCGTGTTTTTCAACGTTTTAATTTTACAGTAGAAATTTAAATTCTTTTAAAATGAACGTCTTAGCCATACAATTTATCACAGAAATTAAGAATACGATTCTGATAGTTGTTATTCTTGTTTCGTTGTTTATTTTATATAAACTTATGCAAAACAACAAAAATGAAAAATCCAAAAGCACATTGATATTTGCAATTATTAGTCTTTTAATTACGGTATTTCTATTTTACAATTTTTATAAAAACTATTTGTGAACCACATTCCCTCTTTTTTCATTTATAAGCCGAGAAAACATAGTTAAAAATAGTCAGTCACAATTCACGCCACGAATGCACAAGTAGAAACTAGTGATTTTCAGATTTATTCTGGAAATCACTTTGTTTTTAGATGGAAAGTTTGCTAAGATTTGTTATTTTAGAGCAAACTATTGCACAGAGTAACACAAAGAAGTCACAAAGTATCGCAAAGAAGAACTATGAAACCTATAAAAAGTGCAACTTCTGTCAAACAAAAAAATCTATGTTTCTATGTGGTAAAAAAGGACAACCAGTTTTATCCGTGGTAAAAATCACATTGATTACACAAAGCAAAACTTAAATAACCTTTTATGACTTATATGGTTCAAAAACAAAATATGAAAGCAATCAAACTTTTTATCATTTTACTCATTATCAACATGGTTTCTTGCAATGAAAAGACACAAACCAAAAATTCTCGCAACGATTCGGTAGAGAAATACCTTAAACTAGCCAGCAACGATACTTTGTCTTTTGATCTGCGCAAAAAATACAATCAAAAAGCGTTTGAGTTTATTGATTTGGAGAGGAATGATACGGTGACGAGGTGGTATTTGGGTGAAACGGCAAGAAGTTTCATTGCTTTGAAGGATAGTTTGAATTATTATAAAGTTTCGAATTTGCATTTAAAAAAGTCAATAGAAGCATATGATACTTTGAATTTAGCAAGGTTTTATAATTATAGAGGTAGATTTAGCAGAGTATTTTCTAAGAATTATGATAGTGCATTCTATTACTACAGGAAAGCAGAAAAAGCATATTTAAAAACAAAGGACTTAAGTGGTTTGGCAATAGCAATTCTTTATAAAGGGTCTGTTTTTTATACAGTTAATGATTACTCAAGTGCAGAATTAGAAATTTTGAAAGCGAAAAAAATATTTATTGAGGTTGATAATCAAAAATATTTAATCCATACATATATTTTATTAGGCAATACATATAAATCTAGTTTCAATTTTAAAAAAGCATTAGTTGAATATCAGAACGGTTTAAAATTGATAAAGTTTTATAAAAAAAAATATATAGTTGAAGAAGCTATAATTCTCAATAACATTGGTAACTTATATCTACAAGCCAATAAATACAACTTAGCTGTTGGTTTTTATATGAAATCTTTAAAGGATAGAGATTTGAGAAATTTAGATATTAATGTGTTTATTTCAAGTCATTCGTCTATTTTAAATTGTAAATTAAATTTAAAACAGTTAGTAGGATTAGAAAGAAGGTTTTTGGAAATATTAGAGCTAGCTAGAAAGTATAAGTCGGATGAAGAATATTGGATTTTAAAAGATTTATCACAATTTTATTATGAAAGAAATGATTTTCTTAATGCACAAAAGTATGCTCAAAAATGCCTTGATTATGCAAAAAAAACAAAGGCACCATATGATATTATGAATGCTTGGAAACAAATCGGAATAGTTGATAAAGAGAGAGGTTCAGAGGCAATTATTCAATTTGACATACAAGTAGATAGTTTATTAAACAAAGAAAGAAGAGAACGAAGTAAATTTCTGAAAATCCAACTCGAAACCGACGAAATTACCCAAGAAAAAGAAAAAGCCATCAAGCAAAAATGGATGCAAACGTCAATAATAGTTACGGTTTTATTTATCGTTATATTGCTATTTATAATATTCAAACAGCGGAGCCAAAAAAAGGAGTTTGTACTAATTCAAAACCAGCAAAAAGCCAGTGAAGAAATCTACCAACTGATGCTCAATCAGCAATCCAAAGAAGAAGAAGCCAAACAAAAAGAAAAGAAACGTATTGCCTTAGAACTTCACGATAACGTAATGAACAAACTTGCCAGTACTCGTTTTAATTTATTTTCATTAACCCAAAAAGCCGACAATCAAACGGTCGAAGAAGCAGTGCAACATATCGACAAAATCAAAGACATCGAAGACGAAATTAGAAACATCACTCACGAATTATCCAAAGAAACCTTTTCCAAAAGCAACAGCTTTACGTCTTTACTCACCCAACTAATAGAGCAACAAAACCAATTACATGCTACCGATTTCAGTTTAGAATTAGATCCAAAAATCCATTGGGACATCATTTCATCTGAAGTCAAAATGAATTACTATCGCATCATCCAAGAAGCCATTCACAACACCAACAAATACGCCAAAGCCAGCAAAACCAACATAAGTCTACTCTTAGAAGAAAACAAATTACGCCTTTCCATTAGCGATAACGGCAAAGGATTTGATACTAAAGCCAACAAACAAGGTATTGGCATCCAAAACATGCACCAACGCATAGCAGCCATCAATGGTGAAATTACCATCAATACATCACCAGGAAAAGGAACGGAGATTAATTGTTCGGTTGAGGTTTAAAAATTTGGTAAGAAAATAGAAAATAGAGTTTCAACTGCTATGAAACCAATGAAAAGCGCAGCTTCTGTCAATTAAAGAAAAAAATCTATGTTTCTATGTGTTTAAAAAAACATGAAATCCGTCAGATTTGTTTAATCCATAAAATTACATTGAACAACACAAAGAGTCCCAAAGCAACACGAAGGCTATGAAACCAATATAAAGTGAATCTTCTTAAACATCAAGAAAAGAATCTATGTTTCTAAGTGATCAACACTTTAAACTCGACAAAAGCAAATCAATTTTAGATATTAACAACACATTACTATTACGAAACAAACCCGAATTCTACAACAATATTGATACCTGATTTACAACCTTCTTCATAGTTGTTATATACAATTTATTTGATTATTTTTTCTAAAATACATTTAAAACCATGATAATCAATGTTTTAAATATGGAAAATACTTCAAAACTACCCCGTATTTCTACCTGTTTTTAAAATCCATCCATTCACCCAAATTTGAGGTTCATTCACTATCAAACGAGTATAATCCACATTATAGACGTGTAAGCATTGCAATTGACTCGGAGTGTAGAACTAATTTTACATCAAATAAAAGTCCCCAAACAATTTGTGAAAAACAAGTGACTTTTAAAAGAACCCAATTTAACAAAACATAAAAAACTAGAAATTATGAAAAAATTAGTAACTATTTTTGCTTTATTTACATTAGTAATGTTAACTTCCTTTGTTGAGCCTAATGATGTTGGAGGGAAAAACCAAAATATAGGTAAATCTTCGGTAAATATTTCTTCTTCAAATGAAGTCGGAGGAAAAAATCAAAATATCGGTAAAACTTCGGTAAATATTTCTTCTTCAAATGAAGTCGGAGGAAAAAATCAAAATATAGGATAAACAATTATAAACTAATTGATTAATTTTTAGATAAAATTTAATCGAATAATAGTAATAACATATCAAACAAACCGACTCGACAATAATGTTGGGTTGGTTTTTTTGTTTATATTTATTGACTTTTATTTTTTATTTGAAATAAACATTATTTTTGTTTAAATCTTTTTTGAATTGCTAAAAAATCTAATAATATCATTTATTTTAATTTTAATTCTTTCTTGTAACAAATCAAGAAATGATTATATTAATGATGATTCTTCAACTATAGAATTTTACTTATCAAAAAAAGACGATTCTACTTTAAGTTACAAACACAGGCAAAAACTTATTGATTCTGCATACAAGTTGGTTGTCAAAATGCCAAATAATAAAAAAAATCGAATTTTACTTTCTGAAATTTCTTTTGTTTTTTTTGAAAACCATCAATTAGATAAGTTTAAAGAGTCAACCAACATTCTTCTTGAGAAAGCCAAAGAAACCAAGGACACGATAATGATTGCGAAATCATATCGTTATATTGGGTCTTATTATAAAAACACAAGTATAAATGATAGTTCTTTTTATTATTATATTGAGGCCAAAAAAATCTATAAAAAGTATAATTTAGAGGATGATTATTATAATATTATATTTTTTGAAAGTATTGTTAAATATAATATCAGCGACTATATAGGCGCTGATCTCAGTTTAAGAAAAGCCTATAACTATTTTAAAAAGAAAAATAACTTAGAGCGATTAAATCAAATTTGCACTCAATTAGGATTAACAAATAATGAATTAAAAGATTATGAAAATGCTGTCGAGTATTTTAATGAATCGCTAAAAATAACCTCAATGAGTAACAATAAATACCTAAAGTCACTATGCTATAATAATTTGGGGTTGGTTTATAACAATAGTAAAGAATATAAGAAGGCAATAGAAAATTTTAATTTAGCATTAAGAAATAAAGCTATACAAAGAGACGATCCCGAGTTGTATGGTCATTTATTAGATAACTTAGGGTTCTCATATTTAAAACTTGGTTCAAATACTAATTTGCCTAAATTCTTTTATAAATCGTTAAAAATTAGAGATAGTTTGGGTAATTCTCCAGCAATTATTGTCAGTAACAATCATTTATCAGAATATTATGAATTGAAAAAAGACACTTTAAAAGCATTATACTTTGCAAAAAAATCTTTAAACATTGCTACTAATAGTAAAGATCCTTATAATATGGTCCTTGCATTAAAACAAGCCTCAATTGTTGATAAAAAAAATGCATCTAAATACTCTGAAGATTATATAAGAATAAGCGACAGCCTTCAACAAGAAGAACGCAAAAATAAAGACCGTTTCGCCCGCATCGAACTAGAAACCGACGAACTCCGCCAAGAAAACAACCAACTCTCCGAGCAAAACCGTGACATTCTGAATTATTTTATGATTGCCATTGTGTTTGGTGGGTTTTTGTTTTTTGCACGTTTCCAGCGATTAAAGGCGCGCGAGTTGGCGCTCAAGCAAACGCAACAACAAGCCAACGAAGAAATTTACCGACTCATCATCTCGCACCAAAATCAGCTCGAAGAAGGGCGCGACCTCGAAAAGAAACGCATCTCCAAAGAATTACATGATGGTGTGCTCGGTCGACTTTTTGGTTTACGCCTCAACTTAGATGGTTTGAACAACTTTGACGACGAAGAAACCAAACAACAGCGTTTGGAATATCTTAATGAGCTCAAGGTAATCGAACAAGATTTGCGCGAAATATCCCATGAGTTGAGCCGGGAGAATTTGGTGTTGATTAATAATTTCGTAGCTATTATCAATAATTTACTCGAGCAGCAAACAAAAATCAATAAGGCAAAAATCAATACTCTTATTAGTGATAAAATTGATTGGGAAAAGGTCAACAACACCATCAAAATTAACTTGTACCGTATTTTGCAAGAATCGTTGCAAAATATCAATAAGCACGCCGAAGCCAAAACTATCAACGTGATTTTTAATAAAGATTCAAAAGGAAATTTAATTTTTTCAATTGAAGACGACGGAAAAGGCTACAACACCAACGGTAAGAAAACCAAAGGAATAGGCGTCAATAACATTGTGGAACGCGTTCACCAATGCCAAGGAAAAATAGATATTAAATCGCAAATTGGAAAAGGAACCAAAATAATTATTACATTTCCACTCGAAAATGAAACCATAAACGTTTAAACCAATGCCCCAAAACATTAACTTATTAATTGTTGACGATCATCCTTTTATCATTCAAGGATATGAAAATGTCATCAAAAGATTTCCCAACAAAAAATACGAATTTACCATTACTAAAGCGTCCGATTGTAAAACAGGTTACGATGCGATTATGAATTCGGGAGCTTCTTTTGACTTTGCTTTTTTAGATATTAGTATGCCCGAATATCCTGAAAAGAATATTTTTACTGGCGAAGATTTAGCTAAATTAATTAATATTGAAATGCCGAACTGCAAAGTAATTTTGCTTACAATGCACTCTGAGCGACTAAAAGCGCAAACCATCATTGATGAAATTGATCCAATAGGTTTGGTAATCAAGAACGATTTGACTTTTGATAATATGCTTTTGGCAATTGAATCGGTTTTGAAAGGTGAAAAATACTACAGTGAATCAGTCATCAATTTCTTAAACCAACAACAAAACGAAAAAGTATACGTAGACGTCATCGACCGACAAATATTACATTTTTTAAGCAAAGGAATTAAAGACGACGATGTTGCGTTGTACATTCCGATTTCTTCTGCTTCCGTTTTATCACGCATCGAAAACATGAAAGAACTCATCGGAAAGAAAAAATGTTCCAACCAAGAATTGCTCGACATTGCCAAAACCAATGGTATGATGTTGAAGTAAAAAAACAAACACAGATTTCGCTAATTTTCACAGATTGATAGTAATCATGAAAATCTGTGAAATCTGTGATTATTCTTCCAAAGCATTCCATCCACGCGCTTTCAACTCAATCTTTGTATTTGCTCTCGTAATCAAATGACAACCTTCACTTTCTTGTGCCATGTGACCAATTACCGTAAAGTTCGGATTGGCTTTGATTTTATCATAATCTGTTAAAGCAATGGTAAAAAGTAATTCATAATCTTCGCCACCATTTATTGCCACAGTTGTACTATCAATATTGAATTCTTCGCACACATTAATCAATTGAGGATCAAGTGGTAGTTTTTCTTCATACAAATTACAACCTAATTTACTTTGCTTACAAATGTGTAAAATCTCTGACGATAATCCATCAGAAACATCAATCATAGCAGTTGGTTTTAATTCTAATTTTGAAAATAATTCCCGAATATCATGACGCGCTTCGGGTTTTAATTGGCGTTCAATCAAATAGGTGTATCCATCCAAATCAGGTTGGTTATTTGGATTGACTTGAAACACTTGCTTTTCGCGTTCCAATACTTGCAATCCCATGTAAGCCGCACCTAAATCGCCTGTTACTACCAACAAATCGGTTTCTTTGGCGCCATTTCTATAGACAATATCTTCCTCGTTGGCTTCACCAAGCGCGGTTACTGACAAAATCAATCCTTTTTGTGATGAGGTTGTGTCGCCGCCAATCACATCAACATTATAAAATTTAGCCGCCAATGCAATTCCATCAAATAATTCCTCCAATGCTTCTAGTGGAAATCGATTCGAAACCGCGACCGAAATGGTAATTTGAGTTGGCTTGGCATTCATCGCACAAATATCAGAAACATTCACCACTACTGCTTTGTAACCCAAATGTCTTAAAGGCATATACGACAAATCGAAATGAACTCCTTCAATCAATAAATCAGTAGAAACCACTATTTTTTTATTCTTAAAATCCAAAACAGCAGCATCGTCTCCAATACCTTTTAATGTAGAGGATTGTTTTATATCGAAATTTTTGGTCAAGTGATCAATCAGTCCAAATTCGCCCAATTGCGCAATCGAAGTGCGTTGCGGAGTTTTATCTTCTAGCATTTTATGTTCATAAATTAGGGCGCTAAGGTACAAAGAATTTTTACCTTACATGTAAATTGAATGCATTGAGATTGACTTTTATTTTAGTGTTAATAAAAAGCATATCTTTAAAAAAATGTTAAAATCAGTGTAACAAAATTCGGTAGTAATCCACTTATAACTTAAACCAAAAACAGTATTGATTATGAAATTAAAAATAAATAACCTAAGTAAAACCTACAGCAACGGCGTAAAAGCATTGGATAATCTCAATCTCGAAATTGGCTCGGGAATGTTTGGTCTTTTGGGTCCGAATGGCGCTGGAAAATCAAGTTTGATGAGAACGATTGCCACACTTCAAAAACCAGATTCAGGAAGCATTGAATTTGACGGCATCAATGTGCTCGAAAACCAAATGGATTTGCGTAAAATACTGGGTTATTTACCACAAGAATTTGGTGTTTATCCCAATATGTCAGCCGAAAATTTACTCGATTATTTTGCCCAATTAAAAGGAATCGCTTCCAAAAAAGACCGCGCCGAAATCGTCAAACAAGTGTTGGAAGTAACCAATTTGTATGATGTTCGCATGAAAAATGTGAGTGGCTATTCGGGTGGAATGAAACAGCGTTTTGGCATCGCGCAATTGTTGTTAAATAATCCTAAGTTAATTATTGTGGACGAACCAACTGCTGGTTTGGATCCTGCAGAAAGACATCGTTTTTTGAATGTTTTGCGTGAAATAGGAACTAATCATACGGTAATTTTTTCAACTCATATTGTGGATGATGTAAAAGAATTGTGTCACGAAATGGCAATTCTGAACGGTGGAAAAATTTTAAATCAAACGACACCCAAAGCAGCAACCGAAGCATTGAAAGGTCAGATTTGGACCAAAGTAATTTCGCGAGAAGCTTTAGACCAAAACGAAAAGGAATTCAATGTGATTTCGTCCAATTATAACCAAGACAATACACTGAATATTCGTGTTCATAGTTTGGATAAACCCAATGAAAGTTTCGCATTGGCCGAGCCTCAATTGGAAGATGTATATTTTGTTGCACTAAAAAACGATCAATAAAATGTTGGGAACCATATTCACCTTCGAACTAAAAAGATGGTTTAAAAATCCTTCTTTTTATATCTATATCGCCATTTTCTTCGGACTTTCATTACTAATGATGGGAAGTAGTTTGGGTATTTTTGACAATTTCAAAACGACGACTTCTTCCAACGCAATGGCCAATTCACCTATTGCCTTAAACGGAATGCTCAATGGATTATCAGTTTTTATCTATTTTCTTTTACCATCTATTATTGGCGCATCTGTTTACCGCGATTTTAAATACAACATGCATTCCATCTTATTCTCGTATCCATTTACCAAATGGAATTATTTGATGAGTAAGTTTTTTAGCTCTTTTTTTATTGTAGTGATCATTACTTTATTTGTAGGATTGGGCGCTTTTTTGGCGTCATTTTTACCCGGAGTTAACCCAGAATTACTCGGGCCACACCGCTTTTTAGCCTACATTCAAAGTTATTTGATTTTTGTCATACCCAATTTATTCTTTTATGGTGTAATTGTGTTTTCAGTAGTTACAATTACGCGAAATATCTCCGTTGGCTTTATTACCATTATTCTATTATTGTTTATACAGGCGATTGTCGAAAGTTTTACTGATAAAGTTGAAGATCGTTTTTGGGTTGCTTTATTCGAACCTTTTGGATCAGAAGCGCTACAGTATTATACAAAATATTGGACGGTGTATGAAAAAAATGAAAATTTATTACCTTTTAACGGCGTTCTAATTTACAATCGCTTATTATGGCTCGCAATTTCTTCAGCTATTTTGGCTTTTATGTATCGCTATTTTTCATTTACACAAACTGCATTTTCATTTGGGAAAGGTAAAAATAGTGAACGCGTTACCAAAAATAATTTTGGAGGAATTACAAAAATCAATCTTCCAAATGTTCGTTTTGATTTTTCACTAAAGCAAAATTTAAAAACGGTTTGGAGCTTATCCAATATTGATTTTAAATTTATAGTTAAAAATTGGGTTTTTATAGCAATAGTAGTGGTTGGATTAATGTTTATTTTGATTACATCATTAAGCGCAGGTGTCTTTTTTGGTACCGAAACCTATCCGGTTACCTGGCAAATGTTAGAAATTCCTGGCAGAACATTTGGCTTGTTCATTAATTTAGTAACATTCTTGTTTTCAGGAATGCTCATTCATCGAGGAGCAACAGCACGAATGAATCATCTAATAGATGTTACACCAACACCTAATTGGGTTTTACTTTTATCTAAATTTATAGCAATAGTAAAAATGCAAATGGTTTTGCTTTCAGTTATCATAATTGCAGGCATTTTGTTTCAAATTTATAAAGGCTATTTCAATTTTGAGATTGGTCATTACTTAACAGAACTCTATGGAATCCGACTCATTCATTTTGTGATTTGGGCACTTTTAGCCGTTTTTATCCAAACGCTCTTTAAAAACTATTTACTCGGATTTTTTGTTTTATTATTACTATCAATTGGACTTAATTTCTTACCTGCCATAGGTGTTGAACAAGATATTTTTAATTATAATAGTGATCCAGGTTTTGATTATTCGGATATGAATGGTTACGGACATGGCTTAAAATATTATTATTTGTATAAAATATATTGGTTCCTTTTTGGATTAGTATTATTTGGATTAGCATTGTTATTTTGGACTCGTGGTGTAGGACAATCTGTCAAAGCTCGTTTTGCTGATGCTAAAGCACGAATGAATAACAGTATTGTAATTCCAACTCTTCTTTCTTTCATTGCATTTGTAGCTATTGGAAGTACAATTTATTATCAGGATAATATTGTAAACGATAATAAATCAGCAAAAGAACAAGAGCTTGAAATGGTAAGTTGGGAAAAGAAATACAAAAAATATGACCATAAAGACCAACCTCGTATAATTGATGTTAAAGTAGATGTTGATTTGTTTCCAAAAGAACGCAATTTCGTTGCCAATGGAGTCTATACCCTGAAAAATAAAACCAAAAATAATATTGACACTTTATATATTAATCATGGCGGAGATGCCAAAGTTTCCTTTAATGTAAAAACCAAACTAATTTCAAAAGATACGGTACTTAATTTCGACATTTATCGATTAGAAAAACCTTTGGTTGCGGGCGATACAATGCAAATGAAATTTACGGTTAAAAACAAACCTAATGATTTATTCACCGACAATTCTCCTGTTATTTATAACGGAACATTCATTAATAACAGAATTTTTCCTGCTTTAGGATATACCGATCAAGGTGAGTTAATGGATGATGATGTTCGAAAAAAATACGGGCTCAAACCAAGAGAACGTATGGCACTTCCAACCGATTCTATTGCTAGAAAAAATACTTACGTCAGTAGTGATGCCGACTGGATTACTTTTGAAACTACTATCAGTACTTCAAGTGATCAAACTGCAATTGCTCCAGGTTATTTAACTAAAAAATGGACAAAAGATGGTCGTAATTATTTTCATTACAAAATGGATCGTAAAATGTTGAATTTCTATGCATTTCAATCGGCCAAATACGAAATCAAAAGAGACAAATGGAAAAACATCAACATCGAAATTTATTACCATAAAGGTCATGAGTATAATATTGACCGCATGATAAAAGGAGTGAAAAAGTCATTAGAATACTACACTACTAATTTTAGTCCGTACCAACATAAGCAAGTTCGAATTATTGAATTCCCAAGAACTGGTGGCGGATTTGCTCAGTCATTCGCCAATACTATTCCATTTTCGGAAGCAATTGGTTTTATTGCCGATGTTGATGATGAAGATGTTGATGCGGTTGATTACCCATTTTCAATTACTTCACATGAAGTTGCTCATCAATGGTGGGCGCATCAAGTAATTGGAGCAAATGTTCAAGGCGCAACACTTATGTCTGAAAGTTTGTCTGAATACAGTTCGCTAAAAGTATTAGAACATACTTATGGAAAATCGCAAATGCGTAAGTTTTTGAAAGACGCTCTTGATGATTATTTACAAGGACGAACATTGGAAGACAAAAAAGAACAACCACTTATGTTCAACGAAAACCAACAATACATTCACTATAAAAAAGGTTCTTTAGTATTGTATGCCTTGAGTGATTTTATTGGTGAAAAAAACATGAATAATGCGCTCAAAGAATACATTAAAAAAGTAGGTTTTCAAGAAGCACCTTATACCAACTCAATCGAGTTTGTCGCCGAATTGAAAAAGGCAACACCCGATTCATTACAATATGTTATTAATGACATGTTTGAAACCATAACTTTGTATGACAACCGAATAAAAGAAGCTAAATCCAAAAAAATAGCCAATGGGAAATACCAAGTTGATATTGAATTTGAAGTTGCTAAATACAAAGCCGATGATACTGGAAAACGTATTTACAAAGATGGTAAAGGAAGAACCTTGAGTGTAGGAAAAAAAGGAAGTAAAATAAAAACCGAATCGTTTCCTTTGAATGATTATGTAGAAATAGGTGTTTTTGCTGAACAAACCATTAAAGGAAAAAAATCAGACAAAGAATTGTATCTTCGCAAAGTAAAAATCAACAAAATTGACAACAAAGTAACGCTCATTGTCAACGAAAAACCTGTAGAAGTTGGCGTTGATCCGTACAACAAGTTAATCGATACCAATTCGGAAGACAACCGAAGAAAATTATAAATGAAGAAGGTGAAGCGAAAGTTTCACCTTTTTAATTTTGATGAAGAAAACAAATTAAACGAGTTTTTGGGTATGTTTTTTTACCATATAAGGCATATAAGTAGATAAAAGATTTCTTTTATAAGACTAATACCTTACAAGTTTCTTTTCCAAATTTCTGGATTTCGTGAAGTGTGAAAAACAGCAAAAATGGTTACTATTTTTGAATCATCATTAACTTTATAATGAATTAAAAAAGGAAATTTCTCAATTTTTCTACAACGAATTTCATTGTATTTTATAGCAAATAAAAAAGGATTTTTCTTTAATGAGTTAATTTGTTTTTTGACTTGATTTTTATAACGATTTCCCAAACCTTTCGATTGAAATTCGTACCAATCAGAAGCATCTTGAATATCATTTAATGCATCAATATCAATATTTATTTTATAACTCAATCTTAAAGATTTTTAGAAACTTCATCCCAATCTAAAAGGCGTTCAGGATTTTTTGAAGCCTTTTTCATTCGATCTAAAACTAGTTTTTGATGTTCAATTGGAATTTCAGTTTCTTCATTCCAAATAGCATCATTTAATTTTAAGCGATCTTTAGGAGATAACTGTTTTACAGCATCCAAAAGTTGATTCAAACTTAAGTTGATATTTAGTTTAATTGCTTCCATAAAACAAAGTTAATGAAAAATCTTTTTTAACCTCCATTGACTCCAAATTTTCTAAATGCCTGAACTGTTTGGTAAATCCCATAAGAGACAAATATTTTTCCAATAAGAAAAAACAAAAAAGGCAAAAAATAGTTTTCACTATCTTCTATTGGTAGTTTAAGAAACGAAAAAGGGTTTAAAAATTTTAAATAATTGATAAAAAAAGCACTTGTATCATTAAGTTTAAAAATATCATCAACTCTTGCTGCATAAGAAATTATATAAAAAATGTAAATAATAAAACTCCATTGAAAAATAAAAATTATTCCTTTTGTCCAATCAAGACCATAATTATTTGACTCTTCGTTGAAATATAAAATCATAGAGTCTCTCCAACTTAATTTATCTTTATCGATTTCTTTTTTATAAGCATTTAACTCATATGCTTTAAATCTTAAATAATCTATTTGATTATGAGTGCTTACTAATTCTCTTTTTATTGCTCTAAGGGTTCCTGTGTCCCAATTTTCAACTACTTTGTTATTATTTTTATTTAAATTTTCGAAATAAGCCGAACCAGCAAATGTAGTTTGATGTAAAATAAAATTATTTGTCTCAAATTTTCAAAAGATGCTTTATCTAGGAACTTTGTCCGTAGTATTTCAATCCCATTAAATTTTGAATTATCAAATAGAGAGTATTTCTCAAATTTACAAGCAACAAATTTAACGTTAGCCGTTTCAATACTTTTACAATCTTCAAACCAAGTTGTACCGTTAAAATCACAGTTATTAAATAATAGTAAATTATGAATATGTATTTCACTAAAGTCTACTTTTTGAAATATATTATACAAGAATTTTGATTCACTCCATTGACTTCCTGTGTTAATGAAATTATTTATGTTAAAGTGAAATTTAGAATCTTTAAAGGATGTGTATGTATTAAATTCATTTTGAAAAAAATTAACATTACTCAATTTTGAGTTATGAAATACACAAGAACTATTATTTATATATAATTCGTCTCCAATAACATTGTTTGAAAAATTAAATATTCCATTAATATTGTTGATGTTATTAAACTCAAAATATTTTTTAAAAAACACTCTTTCAAAGTTAAAGTAAGTTGATAAAATAGCTTCTTCTTTTTTATCGTCAATACTATTGTTAAATTTGAAATATTTAATTTCAGTTTTTTTTTCTTCACTATAACCACCAAAGATTTTCAGCGATTTAAGTTTATTAATGTTCAAAAATTGTAAACGTTCGATTTTACAATTATCTATAACAATGTCACAGTTAAAAGTACAATTTTTGAATTCAATTGCTAAATCATTGTTTTCTATGTTTCTTATTATAAGTGAATTACAATTAATTTCACAATTGTTAAAAGTAACCCATGATGATTTAAATTTGCTTATTATTAATTCATGATTTTCTAAATCGATTTTTTTTTCTATTATATCATTTTTAGAAATAAAGTCATAGAATTCATTTAAATTACTTATAATCATATTTTTAGTACTTTTATCAAATATACATATTTTTCGAAAGCAAAAAACCCAACAACTCTCGTCATTGGGTTCATTTAAAATTTATAATTTAAAATTCAAAATAACATTTAATCATTCAACTTCAACACCGCCATAAAAGCTTCTTGCGGAATTTCTACATTTCCAACCTGACGCATTCTCTTTTTCCCTTTCTTCTGTTTTTCCAACAGTTTTCGTTTACGCGAAATATCGCCACCGTAACATTTAGCGGTCACGTCTTTTCGCAGCGCTTTGATGGTTTCACGCGCAATGATTTTCGCACCAATTGCCGCTTGAATCGGAATGTCAAATTGCTGTCTCGGAATCAACTCGCGCAATTTCTCACACATTTTTTTACCAATATTGTACGCATTGTCTTCGTGAATCAAAGCCGAAAGCGCATCTACTGATTGGGCGTTCAACAACACATCCAATTTCACTAATTTAGAAGTTCGCATGCCAATCGGTGAGTAGTCAAACGACGCATATCCTTTGGAAACGGTTTTCAATCGATCGTAAAAATCAAATACAATCTCTGCCAAAGGCATGTCAAAATTCAACTCCACGCGTTCGGTTGTCAAATAAGTTTGATTGGTGATGATTCCACGTTTTTCAATACACAAACTCATTACGTTACCCACGAAATCGGCTTTGGTAATGATGGTCGCTTTAATATAAGGTTCTTCTACACGATCCAATTTGGATGGTTCGGGCAAATCAGAAGGATTGTTTACAATAATCCCAACTTCGGGTTCTTTTTTAGTATATGCCAAATACGAAACGTTAGGAACCGTAGTAATTACGGTCATGTCAAACTCACGTTCCAAACGCTCTTGAATGATTTCCAAATGCAGCATTCCTAAAAATCCGCAACGGAATCCAAAGCCCAAAGCAGCCGAACTTTCCGCAGCAAATACCAACGACGCATCGTTCAATTGCAACTTCTCCATCGACGCGCGCAAGTCTTCAAAATCTTCGGTGTCAACAGGGTAAATTCCGGCAAAAACCATTGGCTTTACGTTTTCAAAACCCGTAATCATATTGGTCGTTGGCGTTTTAGCATCAGTAATCGTGTCACCTACTTTTACTTCTTTCGCCTCTTTTATTCCCGAAATCAAATACCCAACATCACCCGAAGAAATGACGTTTTTCGGAACCTGATTCAACTTTAACGTTCCTACTTCATCGGCAAAATATTCGTTACCGGTGGCCATGAATTTAATCTTCTGACCTTTTCTAATTTCGCCGTTTTTCACTCGGAAAATTACCTCAATGCCACGAAACGGATTGTAATGTGAATCGAAAATCAAGGCTTGTAATGGTTCATTCGGGTCGCCTTTTGGTGCTGGAATTTTCTCAATAATCGCTGCCAAAATATTTTCTACACCAAAACCGGTTTTCCCCGAAGCGTGAATAATATCTTCCAATTTACAGCCCAACAAGTCAATAATATCGTCGCTTACTTCTTCCGGATTCGCGCTTGGTAAATCCACTTTGTTCAACACTGGAATAATTTCCAAATCGTTTTCCAAAGCCAAATACAAATTTGAAATCGTTTGAGCCTGAATGCTTTGCGCGGCATCTACAATCAACAACGCACCTTCGCAAGCCGCAATCGATCGCGATACTTCATAACTAAAATCTACGTGACCAGGAGTATCAATCAGGTTCAAAATATAATCTTCCCCTTTGTATTTGTACTCCATCTGAATGGCGTGACTTTTTATCGTAATTCCTCGTTCACGCTCCAAATCCATATTGTCCAATAACTGCGCTTTTTCTTCGCGAGCCGTAACGGTTTGAGTCGCGCTCAACAAGCGATCGGCCAACGTACTTTTTCCGTGGTCAATGTGGGCAATAATGCAAAAATTTCTAATATTTTTCATGCTCTTTCTCTTCGTTTTTTGGGCGTTCCCACAAGGGTCAGGCTTTCCGCACTCGCTTCCCGATAGCTATCGGGAGAGCTCAAACAATGCTACAATCCTTAACGCAAATTCCCGTCAATTAGGAATTAGTGTGCAAATATAAAGCAAAGATTTGATTTATAAGTCGCAAACTTGCATCCTTAAACTTGAAACAGACAAAAATTTGTACTTTTGCAAAAAATTCAACATCCAATGCCCAAAATAGGCAACATCATTTTACCCGATTTCCCGCTTTTACTCGCGCCTATGGAAGACGTGAGCGATCCGCCGTTTCGTAGATTGTGTAAGTTGCATGGCGCTGATTTGATGTATTCTGAATTTATATCGTCGGAAGGATTGATTCGCGATGCCGTAAAAAGCAAAATGAAATTGGATATTTTTGACTACGAGCGACCTGTCGGAATCCAAATTTTTGGTGGCGATGAAGAAGCGATGGAAATGTCGTCTAGAATTGTAGACGCAGTACAACCTGATTTAGTTGATATCAATTTTGGTTGTCCCGTAAAAAAAGTAGTGTGCAAAGGCGCTGGCGCTGGCGTGTTGAAAGATGTTGATTTAATGGTGCGTTTGACCAAAGCGGTAATTAAAGGAACCAATCTTCCAGTTACTGTAAAAACCCGTTTGGGTTGGGACGAAAATTCAATTAATATTGATGAGGTGGCCGAACGCTTACAAGATATTGGTGTACAAGCGTTAACCGTTCATGCCCGAACGAGAGCGCAAATGTACAAAGGTCATTCCGATTGGAGTCACATTCAACGCGTCAAGGAAAATCCTAGAATAACCATGCCTATTTTTGGGAATGGCGATATTGATTCGCCCGAAAAAGCATTAGAATACAAAAATAAATATGGGCTTGACGGAATGATGATTGGTCGTGCTGCGATTGGTTATCCGTGGATTTTCAACGAAATCAAACATTACTTTAAAACTGGCGAACATTTGCCAGCTCCAACTATGAGTGATCGAGTGGAAGCCGCGCGAAATCATTTAACTTGGTCAATGGATTGGAAAGGCGAACGACTCGGAATTGTAGAAATGCGTCGTCATTATACTAATTACTTTAAAGGAGTTTCCAATTTCAAAGAACACCGTTTGCGATTAGTGACGTTAGATGATGCCGAAAGTTTGTTCAAAGCTTTAGACGAAATTCAGGATATTTATTCGAATTATCAATTCGTTTAAAACCTGAGTTATTCTCTGAGTTTTCTCTGTGTAACTCTGTGCTACAACCTTCTAATTCAATAATTTCTTACTCACTCTACTACTCGCTATAAATGCAGCTAAAAATCCTAAAAACAAAATGGTTGCAAGTACAATCAATAAGTTGGAAATTTCAAAAACCACAGGATAGGCCAACGAATCTGTAATCATAATCAAACTAAATTTTTGTTGTAGAAATACTATTATCGTTCCTAGTATAAGCCCTATTATTCCACCAAAAAAAACTCAATAAAACACCTTGAAGTAAGAATACTTTTCGTAAATCGGAAACTTCTGCGCCTAAATTCAATAAGGTTTTGAGATTGTTTTTCTTTTCAATAATAATCATGATTAAAGCGCCAACCAAGTTGAATAAAGCCACGATGATAACTAAAGTAAAAATTAGATAGACTGCAATGTTCTCAGTATTCAGCATTTTGTGAAGCGTTGAATTGAGTTCTTCACGCGTTTTGACTTTTACTTTTCCTTGAAAAAGTGTTTCGATTTCGGTTTTGATTTTTTCTCTATCCGCACTAGGTTGGGTTTTGATTTCAATTCCGGTAACTTCATTTGGCTGAAACCCCATCAACTCTTGCGACAAATTCAAATCAACGAATACATATTTACTATCCAATTCTTCACTCACAGCATAAATTCCAACAGGCATTAAATAGTCTACATTAAAATCATCTTCTTTTCTCATGGAAAGTTGCCCTTTTTTTGGTTTTGGGACATAAACTTCCAATGGATTATTAAAGTCGAATAATCCTAGCGATAATTTTTGTGAAATTCCGTAACCAATTACAGCTTGTGGAGTTTCGGGTTTGAGCCACTGACCATTGAAAAGATTTTTTGAAATACCGTTGCTGTTTTGAAATTCTCGGTCAACACCTTTAATATAGGTAACTTGTTGTTTTCCGTTGAACGAAAATAACACACGTTCTTCCACCGTTTTACTCAAGGTAGCAATCCCAGTAATGGATTTGATTTTCTTTTCGTTATCAACAGTAATCGAAAATGATTTTCCATTTACAGTAATAACTTTCAAGTCGGGATCGAAGTTGTTGGTAAACTGAACGCTGTATTCGCGCAAACCACTAAAAACCGAAAGCACAACAAAAAGAGCCAAAGTTCCCACAATAATTCCGCCTAAAGCAATCACCGAAATAATATTAATCGCATTGCTTTTGCTTTTACTTAAAATGTATCGTTTGGCGATGTAAAGCGGAAAATTCACTTAGGCTTTTTTACGTTTTTCGAGAAGATCAGGATTGGTGATAGGATTTTCTTTACCTGATAAGGCGTTGTCTATTTTTTCTAAATAATCCAATGTATCATCAATAAAGAAAGTAAGGTTCGGCACTTTGCGCAGTTGTAATTTTACGCGTTGGGCTAAATCGTGCTTAATTAAAGGAGCATTTGATTTTACTGCTTCTAAAATTTCAGAAGCTCTTTCGGGTGGAAAAACACTCAAATAAACACGAGCAATTCCTAAGTCGGTAGTGACACTCACTTTTGAAACCGAAATCACTAAGTTGGTCAAGTTATTCTTTCTGATTTCACCTTGAAGAATATCCACCAAATCTTTTTGTAAAACCGCTCCTATTTTCTTTTGTCTATTCGTTTCCATGGTGCAAAAATACATTTTTTTGAGATACTGAGCAACTTAGAAGCTGAGTAACTGAGAATGAGGAATCTAAGGTTTTTGCATTCAATCTATTTCAAATATCAGTAAAAAAGTTTCAAAAATTAGTATATTTGACTCAGCAACTCAGGCACTCAGGCACTCAGTTGCTTATTAAATGAGAAAAATTGAACACATAGGAATTGCTGTAAAAAGTATAGCCGACTCAAACGAAATTTTTGCCAAATTATTTAATGCTCCAGCCTACAAAGAAGAAGAAGTGGAAAGCGAAGGCGTAAAAACTTCATTTTTTCAAGTTGGACCCAATAAAATTGAACTACTTGAGGCTACTAAAGAAGACAGTCCAATAGCGAAATTTATAGAAAAAAAAGGCGAAGGAATTCATCATATTGCTTTTGATGTTGAAGACATTCATGCTGAAGTTGAACGATTAAAAGCAGAAGGTTTTATAGTGTTGAACGAAGTTCCTAAAAAAGGTGCCGATAACAAATGGGTGGTTTTTTTGCATCCCAAATCAACAAACGGAGTGTTAATCGAACTTTGTCAAGAAATCGGTTAAAAATAGTTGCATCAAATAAAAAATAGTGGTAATATTGCAACCTCCAAACTGGTCCTATAGCTCAGTTGGTTAGAGCACCTGACTCATAATCAGGTGGTCCTTGGTTCGAGCCCAAGTGGGACCACAATTCAAAAAAGGCTTCTCTATGGAAGCTTTTTTTGTTTAGTTGAAAACTATTTGTCAAAAAAATACGTTTATAGTACGTAAATGTGAGTTGATTTTAACGGAATGTTACTTTATATCGATTATTATTGAATAAATGTGATAAAAAATTTTGATGAAATGATTTTTTTTTTACTTTTACGCCCATGAATAGTGTCCCGATGAGAATATTATTAGTAATTGCAGTGTTTTTTCTGAGTAATTTTAGTTTTGCTGCACCCGATCCGCCGCCACCTACAACACCACCACCACCAGGTTTACCTATTGATGGAGGAATTATAGTGATGGTTATATTAGCGGTAGCTTTTGGAATTTATAAAATATACCAATATAAAAAAAGAGTAGTACAATAGTATTACTCTTTTTTGTTTGTATACAATTTGGCAACATATTTCCCAATTACATCAAATTCTAAATTTACAATTGAATCTTCAGTGATGTTTTTAAAATTAGTGTGTTCGAATGTATACGGAATAATAGCCACACTAAATTCGTTGTATTTAGAGTTGACAACCGTCAAACTAACTCCATTTATTGTTATGGAACCTTTTTCTATAGTAAGATTATTTAAAGAAGCATCATATTCAAAAGTAAACGCCCAACTTCCATTGGTTTCTTTCACCTCTTTGCATCGACCAATTTGATCCACATGACCTTGTACAATATGACCATCCAAGCGATCGCCTAGTTTCATGGCTCGCTCTAAATTTACCAAATCTCCTTTTGCCCAATTGCCAATGTTTGTTT
Organism: uncultured Flavobacterium sp.; assembly: GCA_964414655.1. Classification (GTDB taxonomy): domain Bacteria; phylum Bacteroidota; class Bacteroidia; order Flavobacteriales; family Flavobacteriaceae; genus Flavobacterium. Next base: position 88,889 of record CAYPXI010000002.1, read on the forward strand.
TAAGAATTGTTTCTTTTATGGCAGTAACAGTGTAACGGCTACCATCAATTTTTACAACGGTCAAACAAATGCCATTATGAGCCACACTTTGATCAATTTTTAGTTCAGATGTAAGTGTTGAAGAAACGGTGATATGTAAATTGTCGTTCTCTTTTTCTATTTGTTCGATAATTCCGAGTGATTCGATAATTCCTGTAAACATTGTGGTTTTATTTTACTAAATTTGCCCCACAAAATTAGCAATTAATAAAAGGTATTATGAAAAAAGCAGAAAATATTATTCTCGGAATTTCTATTGGAGATTTAAATGGTATTGGAAGCGAAGTGGTTTTGAAAACATTTGAAGATACTCGAATGTTAGAACTTTGTACGCCTGTCATTTTTGCTAATGTGAAATTGATTTCATTCATAAAGAAAACATTTGAACTCAACGCGGTCATTCATGGAATCGATAAATTAGATCAACTTGTTTTAGGTAAAATCAATGTGATTAATACTTGGCGTGAGCCAGTTGAGATTAATTACGGCAAAAGCGATGATGAAATTGGGAAATATGCTATTAAGTCGTTTCAAGCAGCTACCAAGGCTTTAAAAGAAGGAGCGATAGATGTTTTGGTCACAGCTCCAATCAGTAAATACAATATCCAATCAGAAGAATTCAAATTTCCGGGGCATACGGATTATTTGAGTAAAGAGTTTGGTCAAGAAGCTTTAATGTTAATGGTTTGTGATAACTTGAGAGTAGGTTTATTAACTGATCACATTCCGGTGACTGATGTTGCTAAACATTTAACAGAAAAGTTAATTACTCAAAAAGTAGAAACCTTAAATAAAAGTTTGGTTCAAGATTTTAGCATCAACAAACCCAAAATTGCGGTTTTAGGATTGAATCCACATGCAGGCGATAATGGCGTTATTGGTAAAGAAGATGATGAGGTAATCAAACCAACTGTAAAAAAATTATTCGAAAAAGGAATGATGGTTTTCGGACCGTATTCTGCAGATGGTTTTTTTGGAAGCGGTCAATACGAAAAGTTCGACGGAATTTTAGCAGCTTATCACGATCAAGGACTAATTCCATTCAAAACATTATCGTTTGGAAATGGTGTGAATTATTCAGCAGGATTATCCAAAATCAGAACTTCTCCTGATCATGGAACAGCATTTGAAATTGCAGGAAAAGGTGAAGCCGACAACACCTCGTTCAAAGAAGCGGTTTATTTGGCAATTGACGTTTACAATTCGCGAAATGAATACCTAGAAATCAGCAAAAAACCCTTAAAAATCCAAGAAAAACACTTATTAACAAAAAAAGGTGAATAAGTCTTTTGGATTTGCGAATATTTTATATCTTTGCACTCCGTTTATGGAATTCCATAAATAGGGATAATTGAAGTTGAGATGAAAATAGAGAATGAGTTTTTAATTCCTTTTATAGGATTAAAGTTAGGCAAGCATCCGTTTGAGTTTCAAATCAATAACAAGTTCTTTGAACGATTTGATTATCACGAGTATGAAAACAGTGATATTAAAGTTGATGTAGTTTTAGATAAAAAAAGTACGCATTTAGAAATTAGTTTCAAGCACAAAGGAATCATAAACGTTCCTTGCGATTTGACTACCGAATTTTTTGATTTACCCATTAAAGGGAAAATGAATTTGATAGTAAAATTTGGTGAAGAATTCAATAATGATAATGAAGAAATGCTAATTCTACCTCATGGTGAATACCAAGTTGACATTGCCCAATACATCTATGAAATGATAGTGTTGTCAGTGCCAACCAAAAGAGTTCATCCGGGCGTAAAAGACGGTACATTACAGTCGGAAACGCTTCAGAAGCTCAATAATTTGAGTGTCAAATCGGTAAAAGAAGACAACAAAGAAAATGATACAGACCCAAGATGGGACAAATTAAAACAACTATTAACGGATAAATAATATAGTAAAATGGCACATCCTAAGAGAAAAACCTCGAAAACAAGAAGAGATAAAAGAAGAACACATTACAAAGCAACAGTAGCTCAAATCGCTACTTGCCCAGTAACTGGTGAAGCTCACTTATACCACAGAGCTTATTGGCATGAAGGGAAAATGTATTACAGAGGTCAAGTAGTTATTGATAAATCAGTAGCTGAGGCATAATATTGATAGTTAAACTATACAAGACTCTCACTTTGGTGAGAGTTTTTTGTTTTTTATCATTTTTATGAAAAATGTAGCTAAATTTTTTGTAATTTCCACCACTTTTAAATTCAATAAAAAAGAACTTAAAACTACTTTATGAATTCAATTACTGCCGCAATTACCGCTGTGGGTGCTTATGTTCCCGACTTCGTGTTGTCCAATCAAGTATTAGAGACCTTAGTAGACACTAATGATGAGTGGATTACCACCAGAACCGGAATCAAAGAAAGACGTTTGCTAAAAGAACAAGGAAAAGGTACTTCATTCTTAGCCATAAAAGCAGCCCAAGATTTAATTGCCAAACGCAATTTAAATCCAGCCGAAATCGACTTGGTAATTATGGCAACTACAACTCCTGATATGCCTGTTGCAGCTACTGGAGTTTATGTAGCTTCACAAATAGGCGCAGTAAATGCTTTTGCTTACGATCTTCAAGCGGCTTGTTCAAGTTTCCTTTACGGAATGTCAACTGCTGCTGCTTATATCCAATCTGGGCGTTACAAAAAAGTCCTGTTGATTGGTGCCGACAAAATGTCTTCCATCATAGATTATACCGATAGAGCCACTTGCATCATTTTTGGTGATGGTGCTGGAGCCGTTCTTTTCGAACCTAATTATGAAGGTTTAGGGTTGCAAGACGAGTTTTTGCGATCAGACGGAATTGGAAGAGAATACCTCAAAATTGACGCTGGCGGATCTATTCTTCCGTCATCTAAAGAAACCGTTGAAAATAGACAGCATTACGTTTTTCAAGACGGAAAAACCGTTTTCAAATACGCCGTTTCGGGTATGGCAGATGTGAGTGATAAAATCATGCAACGTAACAATCTAACCAAAGATACTGTCGACTGGTTAATTGCACACCAAGCCAACAAACGCATTATCGATGCTACGGCTTCAAGAATGGAACTCGACGAGGAAAAAGTACTCGTAAATATTCAAAAATATGGTAATACAACTTCGGCCACTTTACCTTTGCTTCTAAGTGATTTTGAACACAAATTTAAAAAAGGAGACAACCTTATCTTTGCAGCTTTTGGTGGCGGATTCACTTGGGGTTCTATCTATTTAAAATGGGCTTACGATAAACAATAAACGAACGATAACTAAAACAAATAATTATGGATTTAAAAGAAATTCAAAACCTAATCAAATTTGTATCCAATTCTGGTGTTGCTGAGGTAAAACTAGAAACTGGAGAAATTAAAATTACAATCAGAACAACGCTCGAAGGAAATTCTCCCGATATAACATACGTACAACAAGCGCCAATGCAACAGGCAATTCCTCAAGTAGCAGCACCTGTAGCGCCAGCAGCTGTACCTGCAACTCCTGCAGCACCAGCCGCTGATGATAACGCAAAATATGTAACAATCAAATCACCAATGATTGGAACATTCTACCGCAAACCAGCGCCAGATAAAGCGCCTTTTGCTGAAGTAGGTGCTACAATTAATAAAGGAGATGTTTTGTGTGTGGTTGAAGCGATGAAACTATTCAACGAAATCGAATCAGAAGTTTCTGGTAAAATCGTGAAAATATTGGTAGACGATATGTCGCCAGTAGAATTCGACCAACCTTTATTCTTAGTTGATCCATCATAGTTATTTTAAATTTTAAATTTTGAATTATGAATTTTCTTCATTCTTCAATCCTAATCATTTAAAATTTATAATTTATAATTTAAAATAATCAAGAGATGTTCAAAAAAATACTAATTGCCAATAGAGGTGAAATTGCACTACGTGTGATTCGTACTTGTCGTGAAATGGGAATTAAAACTGTTGCGGTCTATTCTACTGCAGACGCCGAAAGTTTGCACGTAAAATTTGCCGACGAAGCGGTTTGTATCGGTCCGCCGCCCAGTAATCTTTCCTATTTAAAAATGTCAAATATTATCGCAGCAGCCGAAATTACTAACGCAGACGCGATTCACCCAGGTTACGGTTTCCTTTCGGAAAACGCTAAATTCTCTAAAATTTGTCAAGAACACGGAATCAAATTCATCGGCGCTTCCCCTGAAATGATTGATAAGATGGGAGACAAAGCCACAGCTAAAGCTACTATGAAAGAAGCTGGTGTTCCTTGTGTTCCGGGTTCTGAAGGAATTTTAGAAGATTTTGCTCAAGCCAAAAAAGTCGCCAAAGAAATTGGTTATCCAGTGATGATGAAAGCTACAGCTGGTGGTGGTGGAAAAGGAATGCGCGCCATCTGGAAAGAAGATGAACTTGAAAAAGCTTGGGAAAGCGCACGTCAAGAAGCCGCAGCTGCATTCGGAAACGATGGAATGTACATGGAAAAACTCATCGAAGAACCACGTCATATCGAAATTCAAGTAGTAGGTGATTCGTACGGAAAAGCCTGTCACTTATCTGAAAGAGATTGCTCAGTTCAACGTCGTCACCAAAAATTAACAGAAGAAACACCGTCACCATTCATGACCGATGATTTGCGTCAACGCATGGGCGAAGCTGCTGTAAAAGCTGCTGAATATATCAAATACGAAGGTGCTGGAACTGTAGAATTTTTGGTTGATAAACACCGCAATTTCTACTTCATGGAGATGAACACGCGTATTCAAGTAGAACATCCAATTACCGAACAAGTAATTGACTACGATTTGATTCGCGAACAAATATTAGTAGCTGCTGGTGTGCCAATTTCGGGTAAAAACTATTTGCCACAATTGCACTCTATCGAATGCCGTATCAATGCCGAAGATCCGTACAACGATTTTCGCCCTTCACCAGGAAAAATCACGGTATTACATGCTCCAGGTGGACACGGAGTTCGTTTAGATACGCACGTTTACGCAGGTTACACGATTCCGCCAAACTACGATTCAATGATTGCCAAGTTGATTACAACAGCACAAACTCGTGAAGAAGCCATCAACAAAATGAAACGCGCTTTGGATGAGTTCTACATCGAAGGAATCAAAACTACCATTCCGTTTCACCGTCAATTGATGGATGAACTCGATTATGTGGCCGGAAATTATACCACAAAATTCATGGAAAGTTTCAAAATGAACGACCCAGAATAAATAGCAAAACCACTCAATTACGAGTGGTTTTTTTATTCCTAATAGATTTCCAAAACGGGTTAGGTTTTTTGCCGCAGATTCACTGATTAAATCATCAAATACAAACCTTTGCGAACCTTGCGCCTTCTTAGTGCTCTTCGCGGTTAAAAATTTACCACAATCTTGTCATTGCTTCGCCAGTTCGAGCAAAGCTCTCGTGTCCGAGGCAGGAGGAATCTCATGGTTTATGCACGGATTACAAATACGCTATCGGGAATGAGCGAAGATCATAAGATTCTTGCTTCGTCAGAATGACAAGTTTACTCAGAAAGATTGTGTTCAAGTTTTACAATAAAGTTCTTAAGTGAACAATTGCCCTAGCCCAGATAGCAGAGGAAATCCTTTTATGGAGTTTACGGAATAAAAGATTGGAACGGATAGCTGGAATAGCTTCCAAAACAAAAAACCCGCTCATTGCTGAACGGGTTTCTATATCAAAATAAAATTTGATTATGCTTCAAAAGGAACTACAGAAACATAAGACTTGTTGTCTCTTTTTTTCTGGAATACCACAACTCCATCCACTTTAGCGTGTAATGTATGATCATTACCCATGTAAACGTTGTCACCTGGATTGTGTTTTGAACCTCTTTGTCTAACGATTATGTTTCCAGCAATTGCAGCTTGACCACCATAAATCTTAACGCCTAAACGTTTCGAGTGTGATTCTCTACCATTCTTCGAACTACCGACACCTTTCTTGTGAGCCATGATGTTTTGGTTTTATAAGTTAATACTTAAATTAAACTGCTTTACCGCCGTTCAATTCGTCTTGTAATTTTTTCAATTCATCCATTTTACCATCGGCAGCCAATTGTGCTTGTTGTGCCCATGTAGTTGGATCTAAATGTTGTACTTTAGAAGAGGAAGCATCTAAAATTGCTTTTACTTCTTCAGCACTAGCAGCAGCTAATTTTGCAAATGTGTCGATTCCAGCTTCTACTAAAGCTTCAGCCGCTTTTGGACCAATACCTTCAATAATTACTAAATCATCTCCACCTTTTTTTGCTTTTGGTGCTTTTGGTGCTTTTTCTTCAACAGTTTCTACTAATTTTTCTGCTTTTGGAGCTTTAGCTTCAGCCTTTGGAGCTTCTACTTTTTCAGCTTTAGGAGCCGCTTTCTTAGCACCTGTTGCAACAATTCCTTCAATAAGGATTTGCGTTAAATACTGACGGTGACCATTTCTTTTTTTGTACCCTTTTCTTCTTTTCTTCTTGAAAACGATTACTTTATCACCTTTTAAGTGTTGTAACACTTTGGCTTCTACTGAAGCACCTTCTATAGCTGGGGCGCCTAAAGTTACGCTTCCGTTATCATCTAATAAAAGAACTTTGTCAAAAGAAACTTTTGAACCTTCTTCGTTAGCTAAACGGTGAACATAAACCTTTAAGTCTTTGCTTACTTTGAATTGTTGCCCTGCTATCTCTACGATTGCGTACATAACAAATTGTTTAATTAATTTTTTTGAGTGTGCAAATATATAACTTTTTATTACACGTACAACTCCAATTGCAAAAAAGTTTGTTCTTTAAAATCAGGAAGTTAAACAAGCTACCTCAATATTTTGTTAAATAACATATTATTACTCAAAAAAAGTTAATTTTGGTGTAACAAAAATCAAGGTGTAGCAACTAATACTGCTATCACCAAAAAATAGACATTTTTTATGAAAAAATCATTAATTGCTTTAAGTTCTTTGCTTATAATTGGAGGAACAGCACAAGCTCAAAAGGTCGCTTTTGAGGAATACGATTTAGCCAATGGAATGCACGTTATTTTGCACAACGACCCATCGGCTCCAGTAGTAATTACATCGGTTATGTACCACGTTGGTGCTAAAGATGAAAACCCAGAACGAACTGGTTTCGCTCACTTTTTTGAACACTTATTGTTTGAAGGAACACAAAACATCAAAAGAGGTGAATGGTTCAAAATTGTTACTTCAAACGGAGGAACCAATAACGCAAACACTACTGACGACAGAACGTATTATTTTGAAGTATTCCCTTCAAACAGTTTAGAATTAGGTTTGTGGATGGAGTCAGAGCGATTAATGCATCCTGTAATTAATCAAATTGGTGTAGATACTCAAAACGAAGTAGTTAAAGAAGAAAAGCGTCTTCGAGTAGATAATCAACCTTACGGAAATTTAATTGCGCAAGTAAAACGAAATATGTTTGTGAAGCATCCTTATCGTTGGACAACCATTGGTGAAATGGAGCATTTAGATGCAGCAAAGTTAGAAGAGTTCCAAGCCTTCAATAAAAAATTCTATTCTCCAAATAATTCGGTTTTGGTTGTTGCAGGACAATTAGACATTGCTCAAACCAAAGCGTGGATTGAAAAATACTTTGGTCCAATTCCGAGAGGACAAGAAATTAAAAGAGAAAAATTTGTTGAAGACGCCATTACGCAACCCATAAAAGCACGTTATGAGGATCCAAACATTCAAAAAGAAATGGTTGTGGCTTCCTACAGAACGCCTTCGATGAAAACACGTGATGCTCGCGTATTGGATATGATTTCATCGTATTTAAGTGATGGAAAAAGTTCAAAATTGTACAAAAAAATTGTAGACGATAAAAAAATGGCGTTACAAATTGGTGCTTTCAACTATTCGCAAGAAGATTATGGAATGTACATTTTATACGGAATGCCTCAAGGTGAAAACACATCGACAGATTTAATTAGAGAAATTGATGAAGAAATCGTAAAACTTCAAAATGAATTGATTTCTGAAAACGATTTACAAAAATTAAAAAACAAATTTGACAACGATTACGTAAATAACAATGCAAGCGTTGAAGGTGTAGCCGAAAACTTAGCTTCTTACTATTTGTTGTATGGTGATGTAAATTTAATCAATACCGAAATTGAAATGTACCGTTCAATTACAAGAGAGGAAATCAGAGACATTGCTAAAAAATACCTTAATCCAAACCAACGTTTGATTTTGGATTATGTTCCAGCAAAAGATAAAGCCGAAGCAAACAAATAATAAGAAATCATGAAAAAAATACTCATTATAGCAACCAGCTTGTTTTTAACAGTAACTATGCAAGCACAAGACAGATCGCAACCGAAACCTGGACCAGCGCCAAAAATCAACATCAAAAAACCAGTATCCTTTGTGTTGCCAAATGGTTTGAAAGTATTGGTGGTAGAAGATCACAAATTACCAAGAGTTTCTTTCAATTTGTCAATTGACAATGCTCCGTATGCAGAAGGAAACAAAAAAGGAGTGGATGATTTGACCAGTAGTTTACTTGGAAATGGTTCGACCAAAATCACAAAAGAAGCTTACAACGAAGAAATCGATTTCTTAGGAGCCGATATTAATTTTAGTTCAAATGGAGCTTTCGCAAGCGGTTTATCCAAATATTCGAAACGTATTTTAGAATTGATGGCCGAAGGTGCTTTGAATCCTAATTTTACACAAGAAGAATTTGACAAAGAAAAAGACAAATTAATTGAAGGATTAAAAACTCAGGAAAAAAGTGTTCCAGTAGTAGCTTCGCGTGTTGAAAATGTACTTTTATATGGTAAAAACCATCCAGCTGGAGAATATTTGTCTGAGGAAACCATCAAAAATGTTTCATTATCAGATGTAAAAACAAATTATGCTACATACTTTGTTCCTGAGAAAGCTTATTTAGTAGTTATTGGTGATGTAAACTACAAAGAAACAAAGAAATTAGTTGAAAAATTATTTTCTCCTTGGGTAAAAGGAAAAGCGCCTCAACAATCGTATTCAACACCAAGTAATGTTCAATACACTCAAATTAATTTTGTGGATATGCCTAATGCAGTGCAATCGGAAATTGCTTTGGTAAACACAATCAACTTAAAATTATCAGATCCTGATTATTTTCCAGTTATTGTTGCCAATCAAGTATTAGGTGGCGATTTTAATAGCTACTTAAACATGAACTTGCGTGAAGCGCACGGTTGGACGTATGGAGCGCGTTCGTATGTTGGAACTAGTAAATATGGAGAAAGCAAATTCAAAGCCAACTCACAAGTTAGAAATGCGGTTACAGACAGTGCTGTGGTTGAGTTCTTAAAAGAAATCAAACGCATCAGAACTGAAAAAGTGACCGATGAAACCTTAAATAATGTAAAAGCAGGTTATGTTGGAAAGTTTGTAATGCAAGTAGAAAAACCACAAACGGTTGCTCGTTATGCATTAAATATTGAAACTGAAGGTTTACCTGCTGATTTCTATGAAAACTACATCAAAAATATTCAAGCAGTTACCGCAGAAGATGTGATGAGAGTGATGAACAAATATGTATTAGAAAACAATTTACGTATTGTTATTACAGGTAAGGGAGCCGAAGTAATTCCAGCTTTAGAAAAACTTAAAATTCCGATGTTCTTCTTTGATAAATATGGAAACCCAGTGGATAAACCAGCCATGAAAAAAGCCGTTCCAACTGGCGTAACAGCTAAAACGGTTTTAGACAATTACATCAATGCTATTGGTGGAGAAAAAGCAGTTTCTGGAGTTAAAACATTAGCCGTTTCTGGAACAGCTACAATTCCACAAGCTCCAGCACCATTAAAGTTTTCGTCTAAAAAAGACGCTAAAGGTCAGGTTTTGATTAAAATTGAAATGGAAGGAATGGGCGAATTATCGAAACAAGTGTTGAACACTAAAGGCGGTTATTCTGTACAACAAGGTCAAAGAAAAGACTTAACTCCAGAAGAAATTGCTGAAAGAAGAGCTTCTGCCAATACTTTTGACGAGTTGAATTTGGTGAAAAAAACTGATATTGTACTTGACGGAATTGAGCCAATGAACGGTTCGGATGCTTACGTTATTAAAAACGGAAAAACAACTTTGTACTACGATGTAAAATCAGGGTTGAAAGTTGCTGAAGCCAAAACGGTAGAAAGAGGCGATCAAAAAATGACAGTAATGACTAACTTTGGTGATTACAAAGAGGTAAAAGGAGTTAAAATTCCACACGAAATGATCATCAACCAAGGAATGGAATTGAACTTCAAAATGAATGAGGTAAAAATCAACGAAGGCGTTTCTGATGCTGATTTTCAATAATTTAAAGTAAATAATAATAAAAACCGTTTCATTAATTTGGAACGGTTTTTTTAATTTTGAACACTCCCGATAGCTATCGGGACTGAACACTGAACACTATTTTTTACTCGACAAATACACGCCAATCAAAATAATAAAAGCGCCGATAAATTGCACAGGCGTCAGCATTTCACCATCTAATAATCCCCAGAAAAAAGCAACAACAGGAATCAAATACGTAACCGAAGTTGCAAATACTGGCGACGACATTTGAATCAATCGGAAGAAAATAATATTGGCAATTCCGGTTCCAACAACGCCCAAAATCATGATGAAAAGCATTGAGTGTTGTACTTCAACGTCTTTTACTACAGTTAAAAAATCAGTTGAAAAAAGAACAATTAATGCCGGAACTAACATCACCAAAAAATTCCCTGTAGTAATACTCAACGGTTTAACGTCGGATAAATATTTTTTCAATAAATTGACATTCGTTGCATAACAAATCGAAGCAATCAATACCAAAATGGTATACCAATAATTTTGGTTCGGATGATGAATAGCACCATTTACAATCAATAAAAGTGTTCCAATTAAGCCAATAATTACACCCAAAATTTGAGTGCGTTTAAAACTCAATCCAAAGGCAATTCCACCTAAAATTAAGGTGTTTAATGGTGTCAGCGAATTCAAAATGGAACTGACTGAACTACTAATTTGTGTTTGCGCAATGGCAAATAAAAAAGCAGGAATAAAGGTGCCAAACAACGAGGTCAATGCAATGTATTTCCATTGATGCTGTTTAATTTGAGTTATACTTTTAAAACCTATAATAAGTAAAAATACAGCCGAAAAAATTATACGCAACGAACCCAATTGCATCGGAGTGAGTCCCACTAATCCTTTTTTAATTAAGATAAATGAACTTCCCCAAATTAGAGCCAAAACCGTAAGTAAAAGCCACTTTAGCGTACCTGATTTCATAAATGATGGTTTGAGGTGCAAATTTGACATAATTTTATGAATTGTCATTTATAAAAAGTAGTATTTTTGTATCGAATTATAAATCAAAGAATTCCCCAATTAAACCCTATTTTTGATTATGAAACTTTCACATTCCATTTTGACATTAGCATTAACTTCAACACTTCTTATTGGTTGTAAAGACACAGCAAGCGCTCCAACAGGAGTGGCAGAAGTAAAAAAAGAAGTTACCGTTGCTAAAAAACCAGAAACCGCAACCATTCACATTGAAGGAATGACTTGTGCCATAGGTTGTGCCAAAGCCATTGAAGAGAAATTAGCTGAAATGAACGGTGTTCAAAAAGCTAAAGTTGATTTTGACAAAAAAGAAGCTACTATCAATTTTGATTTAGATGTTTTGACCGCTGACGACTTAGTAAAAGCAATTGAAGCTACAGCCGACGGGAAATCATACAAAACTTCAGATGTAAAGCTTGGAAACAAAGCGTAATTATTAATTCATATACAAAAAGCCGTTTCAAATTACTATTGAAACGGCTTTTTTTATTTCTTTTCGACAGAATTTACTTCCATTCTAAGGTTTCCATCAACGTTTGCATGTCGTCTTTAATATAACTCGCAGCAGGCATAATCGAATCAAAGTTGGGTTTTGCATAAAAATAAACCGAACCTGTAATAAAATGCTTCAAGCTATCAGTGGCATAAAATTGAGCATTGGTTGCCGCATTTCCCCCAACTTGGTAAAACATTCCATATACTTTTTTGTCAGTATTTATAAATGGTTGTTCAACAATATCATCAGCTTTGATAACGTGTTCGTAAGTGAGTTTTTGTGCATCGCGCAACAACGATTTTAAATCACCATTCACATTTTTATACGTTAAATAAATTGTCGCCTTCATTTTAGGATATGTAATGCTAAATCCGCATTTTCCATCTTCTTTAATAATGGCGTCAGCATTTTTTTCAAAAGTAAAAGGACAATGATCGCTGTATTTTTCATATTCGGCAATAGGATATTCTAATCGCAATTGACTTTTTGGTTTGGGTAAAACATCGTCTTTGCAACTTGTGAATAAAGAAGCAAATACCAATAGTAAAAAGGTGATTTTAAGTACAAATGGTTTATTCATTGATAGTTACTTTTATTTGTTTAATTCGTTTGTTGTCTACTGCTTCAATGGTGAATAAATAGTTTTCAAACTGAATTTTTTGTCTTCTTTTTGGGAAATTTCCAAGTATTTCTAATATAAAACCAGCTAAGGTTTCGGCTTCTCCTTTTTGGTCTTCAAATAATGATTCGTCGGTGTCGATTACTCGAAAGAAATCCTTTAAATTAATTTTCCCTTCAAAAATATAATTCCGATCGTCAATTTTAGAATAATGAATATCGTCATCATCAAATTCGTCGCTAATATCACCTACAATTTCCTCAATTACATCTTCCAATGAAACAATTCCTGAGGTTCCACCGTATTCGTCTACCACAATAGCTAAATGACTTTTCATCGATTGGAAATCTTTCAACAAATCATCGAGCTTTTTATTTTCAGGAACAAAAAAAGGTTCGCGAATCAACTTTTTCCAATCAAAATCTTTTTTATTGATGTGCGGAATCAAATCTTTCACAAACAAAACGCCTTCTATACGATCAATATTGTCTTTGTAAACCGGAATTCGAGAATAACCTTTCTCTACAATCTTCGGATAAATTTCAGCAAAAGGTTCATTAACTTCCAATGCAAACAAATCAATACGCGGACTCATTACTTGTTTGGTGTCGGTATTTCCGAATGTTACAATACCTTCTAAAATTTTCTGTTCCTCGTGCGAAGTTTCATCTGTTGAGGTCAATTCTAAAGCTTGCGACAATTGATTCACCGAAAAATTACGCTTCTTTGCACCTAATTTTTCATGCCAATAATTCGAAATTTTAGTCAACGGATAACTGATAGGCAACATCATTTTATCAATCACAACTATTGGATACACAATCCATTGCGAGAGTTCAAGGCTTTTGCTATTGGCATACACTTTGGGCAAAATTTCACCAAAAAGTAACAGTACAAACGAAATGAAAAGCAATTGTACAACAAAAGTCAGATTTTGACCAATATATTGAATTTCACGGTCTTTAAACAACCACAAAAAACAGATAATTGTGCCTAATGAAGCAAAATATTTAGCAATAGTCAAAGTCGCTAAAAGCCGTTTGCGATGCAAAAGCAATTGCGAAATTAAACTTGAGGTTAATGGTTTTTTGGAAGCTAATTCTGTAATTTCTTTAGATGATACTGAAAACAAAGCCACTTCAGCTGCCGAAAGTAATGCGGAAACAATTAATAGAAAAAACACAACAGAAAATTCCAAAATAATTCGGATATCAACTGCTGTAAATAGAACTAAACTGGGCTCTGGGTCCAAATTAAAAAAATTAGTTAAACCTCTATTAGTACGGTAAATCGTTACTATCTATATTGGAATCAAAATTACCTTTAGGTTCCGAAGTAGGTAAGTGTTTGTTGCTTTCCGTATCTTTTTTCACATTCAAAAAGGTGAACTCAGTCACTTGAATTTCGGTAGTGTATTTGGTCGTTCCATCTTCTGCTTGCCACTGGCGCGACTTGATTCGACCTTCAACGTAAATTTTGTCGCCTTTGGTTAAGTATTTTTCACAAATTTCGGCCGCTTTGTTGCGCACTACTAAATTGTGCCATTCTGTAGACGTAATTTTTTCGTTGGTTTGTTTGTTGATGTATACTTCATTTGTGGCCAAAGGAAACCGTCCTATGCAATTTCCACCTTCAAAATAATGCATCTTAATATCGTCACCTAAATGACCTATTAGCATAACTTTATTCAATGTTCCGTTCATGGCGTTTATGTATTAAGTTTATTCAAAGTTACTAATTTTTTTTTAATTCAAATACTTTTCGATAAACTTGATTAAAACTATTGGAAAAGGAAACTGATTTATGGCGCTGATTGACAAACCATTATCAAGTTTTTTGTTTGTTTTTACACCAATAAAACGAATGTTAAGGTTTTGATGTGAGAGTTTGTGAACGATGTTTTCGTCGTAAATTCGGACAGAATCGATTTCTAAATGAGTATATACGTCTTTAATTTTGTCAATAATTAGTTCGACAGCTTCTTCGCTTTCCGTTTCAATTACAGGAAATTCATATAAATTGTGCCAAATTCCTTTTTCTGTTCGCTTACGCAAAAGAGTTCGCTGTTCACTATCTTCAAAAATGATGTAATTCAAAAACCGATAGCGAACTTTTGTTTTTTTTGTTTTCACAGGCAATTGATCCACTTTGTTGTGTTGTAAAGCAGCGCAACTTTCGTTCAACACGCAATTACTACAATTCGGGTTTTTAGGCACACATTGCAAGGCACCAAACTCCATAATTGACTGATTGAACAAGGCTGAATCGCGGTTTTCCATTAATTCGTTGGCCAAAGCGGCAAACTCTTTTTTGGCTGTAGCCGATGCAATGTCGGTTGTTACATTCAAATAACGCGCAATAACCCGAAACACGTTGCCATCTACAACATTGACTTTTTCATTATAAGAAAACGAAGCTATTGCAGCAGCAGTATATTCGCCAACACCTTTTAGTTGTAATAATTCTTTGTAAGAAGAAGGGAAATTGCCATTGTATTCATTAGCTACATTTTGCGCTGTTTTGTGCATGTTTCGTGCTCGTGAATAATAGCCCAAACCTTGCCATAGTTTTAAAACCTGCTCTTCATCGGCTTTAGCCAAATCAAAAACCGTAGGGAAAGTCGAAATAAAACGTTCAAAATAAGGCAATCCTTGCGCTACTCGGGTTTGTTGAAGCATGATTTCAGACAACCAAATCGCGTAAGGATCAGTGGTTTTTCGCCAGGGTAAATCGCGTTTATTTATTAAATACCAATGGGTTATTCGGTCGTAAAAAGTCATTATTGAAAATTGAAATGCAAAAGTAAATCTTTATGTAATTAAATTTTAATGAATTAGGTTGATTATTAGTTTTTTTTATTTGTATATTTGCACTCTCAAAAAAATAAGTAAAATACATTAAAAACGAAAGAAAATGACGAAAGCAGATATCGTAGCAAAGATTTCAGAGAAATTAGGTCTTGAAAAAGGAGATGTTCAAGCAACAGTTGAAGCCTTAATGGAAGAGGTAAAAACATCTTTAGAAAGTGGTGACAACGTATATTTAAGAGGTTTTGGTAGCTTCATTATCAAAACTAGAGCTGAAAAAACAGGTAGAAACATTTCTAAAAATACAACTATCAAAATTCCTGCTCATAATATTCCAGCTTTTAAACCTGCTAAAGTATTTGTTGAAGCGGTTAAATCAAACACTGAAGTTACAGTATAAAACCATTTATTAATCACAAAAACTACAAAGTATGCCAAGTGGTAAAAAAAGAAAAAGACATAAGGTAGCGACGCACAAACGTAAAAAAAGAGCGAGAGCTAACCGCCACAAAAAGAAAAAGTAGTTCTAAACTACTTTTTTCTTTTTAAACGTTCATTGAAAACGAATTTAGAAATTAGAATTCAGAAATTAGAACACAGTTTTCTCAACTGGTTTCTGCACTCTGATGACTGCCTTCTTAAATTCTCCGGGTACAAAATACCTGTTAATGTTTAATCCATCTGTGTTTTGAAACTTTAGAATTCAGAAATTAGAATTCAGAAACTATTTCTAATCTCTAAATTCTAACTTCTAATTTCAAACATGGATAAAAATTTACAACATGAATAAAGAACTTATCATCCGTAGTGGTGACAATGCTGTAGATTTTGCCTTATTAAAAGATGGAAAACTAATTGAATTACACAAAGAAGAAGAAAAAAAGAACGATTTTCTGGTAGGTGATGTGTTTATTGCCAAAATCAGAAAACCTGTCGCCGGACTTAATGCGGCTTTTGTAAATGTTGGCTTCGAAAAAGATGCCTTTTTGCATTACCACGATTTAGGTCCAAATTTAGCTTCTTATTTGAAATTCATTAAACTTGTAAGCGCAGGTAAAATAAAAGATTTCTCCCTAAAAAACTTTCCTTTTGAAAAGGAAATCGACAAAGACGGTGCCATCATGGATGTGTTGAGCGCCAACCAATCGATTTTAGTTCAAGTGGTCAAAGAACCTATTTCTACCAAAGGCCCACGAATCAGTTCTGAACTGTCGTTTGCTGGTAGATTTTTAGTGTTGGTTCCTTTTTCGGATCGCATTTCTATTTCACAAAAAATAGAAGAAAAAGAAGAAAAAGACCGACTCAAAAAACTGGTTCAAGCCATCAAACCAAAAGGATTCGGTGTTATTGTGAGAACAGTAGCAGAAGGCAAAAAAACAGCCGAACTAGAAAAAGATTTGCAGAACCTCGTGGATCGCTGGACTGCAATGTGTAAAAAATTACCAACTGCTCATCATCCTTCTAAAGTACTGAGTGAACTCAACAAAGTTTCCTCCATGCTTAGAGATATTTTTAACGATACCTTCACAGGTATTCAAGTAGATGATGAAGAGTTGTTTCAAGAAACGAAAGACTATTTAGCCGAGATAGCTCCTTCGAAACAAAATATGGTGAAACTTTATCAGTCGAGAGACACGCCTATATTTGAGAAATACAACATAGAGCGTCAAATCAAAACGTCGTTTGGAAAAACCGTTTCGATGAGCCGAGGCGCGTATTTAATTATCGAACACACAGAAGCATTACACGTAATCGATGTAAACAGCGGCAACCGTTCGAATAAGGCCACAAGCCAAGAAAATACCGCTCTCGAAGTGAACCTAATCGCAGCTGCAGAAATTGCACGTCAATTGCGATTGCGCGATATGGGCGGCATCATTGTGATCGATTTTATTGATATGCAAGATCCCGAACACCGCAAACAATTGTACGATTTCTTAAAAGAAGAAATGAGCGATGATAAAGCCAAGCACAAAATCTTACCGCCAAGTAAATTTGGATTAGTTCAAATTACTCGCCAACGCGTAAGACCCGAAGTCAATATCGAAACTAGGGAAGAAGATCCGAATAATAAAAATGGTGAAGTAGATGCTCCTATTTTGATTATTGACAAAATCGCTTCTGATGTAGAACGATACAAAAATGACCACAAAAAACTCGTACTCAACGTACATCCTTTTGTGGCCGCATACCTTAAAAAAGGTTTTCCATCTTTACGTTCAAAATGGCTTTTTGAACATAAAAAATGGGTGAAAATTATACCTCGTGACGCTTACACGTACTTAGAATATCGCTTCTTTGATGATCAAGGGAAAGAAATTCGAAAATAAAACTAAACGCTCTGTCTTACGATAGGGCGTTTTTTTTTGGATAATTTCAAAAATAAATATTAGTAAAGACGCGCTGCTGTGTATCTCTACAGATGTCTTATGGTCAATAATCCCAAAGTTCCTACTTTTTTAGCCATCAGCCATTGGCAAATTTTCAAGTTTTCAAATTCCCAAATCTAATATTCTTAAGTAAAACTACGCGGTTTCAAAAAGAGGTATTTTTACTTAATTGAATACTAAAACGTTGCTGTAGATTTGACAGTACAGTATTCTTCCTAATCATGTTAATTATGAAAAACAATTTCCGCTTTTTGAATAAAAGTCACCAGTTGACTTTAGTTGCAGCATCAACTTTTGTGGTTTTTCTGCTTTTGGTTTCCTGCAATACAACGTATGATGACGTTAAATCTCCAATTCCCATCTCACATGAAATTCCAGTGGATGTTGACCCAGAGATTCAAGCCAAACTCAAAAAGAACAACGACAATTTTTATGCCTTAAACCAAGAGTTTAACAAATTCAGTTGGCAATCTTTTGTCGCTATTTTTTGGCCACGTGACACTAAAGGCAATCCGTTACCTAAATTTACCGACGAAGGAACTCCAACTTGGTTGGGCTGGAAAGAAGCGTTTCAAGTCTACCGAGAAGACGGTGGTAATCCATCGCCTTGGGGAAGCAAAAGAACTGGCGGCGGATTAGGCTTGGTTGAAAGTGTTTTTAACGATCACGAAGCACGTGTTTTTTTATCAACCGAAACACCAACTGGCCATAAAGGAGGTAAAAATATAGCCGACGAAACCGATCAAGCATTTGCAGGAAAATTATTTGATCAAAATGGCAATGTGGTGGTTTACGAAGTGCTGATGAATAAAGAAGAATACGATTATGTAGTGAAAAATAAACTCTACAACCGCAACGGTCAAATCGATTTTACCAAAAACGGTCAAATTGCCAATTTTCCTGCGGGCGATTTCAAAACCCATAAAGTAGGAGCCGTAGAAATTAAATTTGCCTGGAAAATCCTTGAAGCCAACGATCACAAAGAGCGTTATTACAGTGTAAAAGGCTATGTGGTTGACCCCAAAACCAAAGCGTTAGTCAAAAAAGACCTCGGAATGATTGGGTTTCACATCAGTCAAAAAACGCCAACAGGCAAACAATGGGTTTGGTCTACATTTGAACACATCGATAATTTAGATCAAAACACAATTGAAAAAGACGGTAAAATGACGCCTATTCACCCTACGCTAAACGACCCCGATTGCCTTATTTGCCCAGTTAATGTAGATGTGGAAAGCGGCGGTTCAACTTACCAATTCAACAAAGGGATACACGGCGATTATTGGACGGTAACAGGCGATACGAACAAGTATTTTGCTAATTCTAATGTAATGAAAACCCAAGCCAAACGCATGGTTGACATTCCTATTCGTGTACAACAACTCAACCAACAAATGCAAGCCTATTTCAAATCGCAAGGCAGTGTTTTTCAATACTATCAATTAATTGACACCCAATATCCAACCGATCAAAATGTACCGCCAGCCAACCATACAGAACCAGGCTATCATTTACCGGAATCAGTAACCAACAAAGCGGGCGGAAATCCCAATATTCCAATGTTGACCAATATTTCTATGGAAACGTTCTTCCAAGGCGGAAATCAACAAGCGACTAATTTGATGGAAGCCAATCCGCCAAGTGATATTACCATTTTTGGCACCGAAAGTTGCATCGGTTGCCACTCAAGCGCGGGAATTTATGCTATGGGAAAAACCAAAATCACCAAAAAGAACCCAATTGCTCGCGATTCAGTCGTGCAATTACCGCAATTATCAGGCGATTTCAGTTGGTTATTAACCCAAAAAGCACAATGGGATAGTAAAGTGCCAGTGCCATTGACACCACAACCAAACAAATAGTAACCCATCAATTGAAATATCCACAACAACCGCCTCGTTTTAATTGGGCGGTTTTTTTGTTCTATTCCAAAAGGCATCATCAAATCATATAATCGTAGGGTTATTAAAGCTTTCAGCTGTCAGCAATTAGTTAAAAGCAAATCCCCAATCTTACAGTCCTACAGTCTCCCAGTCCCACAATCAAAAACCTTCGCGCCATTGCGGTTTTTCTATGAATAAACACAGCGTTGGTTCTATGTCAAAGCAAAGCGACTTTTACAATAAATATTCTATGATTCTGTGTGGTTAAAAAAAATGATGATAGTAAACCAATCTATATAAATATTGTAAAGAAGTTGCTGTGCGTTTCTACAGACGTCTTACATTTATTAAAGCTTTTAGCTGTCAGCAATTAGCTAAAAGGAAATCCCAAAATTCCACAATCAAAAATCTTCGCGGTAAAAACCCAATATTTTTCTATGAATAAACACAGCATTGGTTCTATGTCACAGCAAAGCGACTTTTACAAAAAACATCCTATGATTCTATGTGTTTAAAAAATAGCCATTGGCAAATTTCCAAATTTTCAAATTTCCAAATCTCACAGTTCTACAGTCTCAAATCTTCATTAACCTTTGAGTCTTCTTAGTGTTCTCTGTGGTAAATTTTAACAAAAAGTACGGAAAAGCCGTAATCTCTTTTTATCTCACAACACTATTTTTAATCCATAAATTTTGCATCAGCAGAAAAAGGGTGTTTTTCCCCTACAAAAAAGGGTGTTTTTCCTGTGGATGAATTCCTATGACTTATTTACATTTAAAAATTGATTTACTACTCATTGTGTTTTCCCCAAACGTGAGTCCAAATGTACCTACATGGCCAAATTAGTTAACCGATTAAAACAAAAGTGCACCAACCCAGAATGCACTGGATACGCCGAAATCTTAGAATACGATTGCGGTTGTACTACCATTACCCTTCATTACGAAGTAGAACCCTGCGACCATTGCTTTAACGCTACCAACAAACGCCAAAGTTGCGGCCAGTTTGGGTATCCTGAAGACCACCAAAAAAGACAATAATTGCTATGGAACCAAAAGAAATTATCCAAATTGTATCGGAAATTGTGCTCATTGTAGGCGGATTGCTAACTGCCTACAAACTCATCACCGAAATGAAGCAAGCACGCATCCAAAAGCACATGGATTTACGCTGGAAACAAGCCAATGCCGCTCGCGAAATGCTAAAAGAAATGCTCGTTTCACCACTAGTCAACGACGCAACCATCATGCTAGATTGGTCGGGAAGAGAATTCGCCATCACGCCCACACAAAAAGCCACCATTACCTTTGAAGAAGTACAAAACGCCCTACGTACCGATAACTTAATTTTTACCGCTAAAGAAGCCTACATCCGCGATTGCGCCGATGCGTTTTTGTTTCATGTCGAACTCATTGAACAAGCCATCCGCAACGAGCTCATCGAATTCAAAGACATCAAGTTCCCGATGGAATACTACATAGCCACCCTGCGTAAAAACGATTTGTACAACGCCTACACCCAATTCATCAAAGAATACGACTACAAAAACGCCGAACGTTTCTTTTCACGCTTTCATGCCAAACTCAAAACTAGTAAAACGATGAGTTGATGGGAAGTGATAAAAGATAGGAATAGTTTTTAGGTTTGCGTGCGGATTTGCAATCCGTGCCCCCAGCTCCTCAAATCCTCCCGACTTTGAGCCAATACAGTCATTTCAAAACTTGTTACAATAAGATGAGATTCCTCGTGCCTCGGACACGAGAGATTTGCTCGAACTGGCGAAGCAATGACAAGATTATGGTGAAAATCTAAAGAGCATTTCTTAGCACTTTGTCATTTCGACGCAGGAGAGATCTCATTAAGTTATTTTTTTTGAGTATAATTTCTTAGCACTATTACCTTCACAAAAGACCATTACTCTTTAGCCCCGATTACTTCGTCAGTTCGCTACGCTCGTGTGCAGGAAAAGCCGCGCGTGACGTAAAGCGGGAATGACGATGCCAAGAAGGCGCAAGCCATTCGCTTCTAATTAACCGCAAAGAACGCCATGAAGTCGCAAGGTTCACAATGTTTTGAATTTTAAAAATTGAACTTTTGAACTTATTTGTAATTTGTTTTTTGCTTTTTGGAATTTCCCCCGCACTATTTATCGTGCAACATATCCGTAAATAGGATAGCTTTTTAATACCCGTGAAAAAAGTTAACCCGTCATAGATGCGTCATAGATACGTCATAGATACGTCATAGATAATTTATACCAAAGCCGTAGATAACTTAGTGCGTAATACTAAACGATTTATGGTTTTAAAAAATGGTTCTTTTGAACTTTTTTGGATTTGCTTTTTGCTTTTTTGGATTTTGAACCCTATAAGGCATATTAGGTCATTTGAGGTTTTCTCTTTTATGTTCTTACATAGCTTATATGGTGAAAAACAACCAACAAATCCTCAAGAACTTTAACATTTCACAACTCCGATGTCGCAGATTTCTAATTTGTGCTTTGACCCGCATGTTAATAAACTGTGTAGTTAATTTAACACGAATCACAAATCCTACTACTCCATATCAAAGCCATATCAAAGCCATACCAAAGCCATATATAACTTATACCATAGCCATACCCAAAAAGGCAACCAAATAGAAATTTGAAACGTAGTTGTGATTTGCTTTTTAGAATTGCATCGCGAAAGCAAAAGTTCACAAAGATTTCCAGTAAACGCAAACTCCCTTCTCCATTCACTTCGCACTTCCCACTTTGTACTTCCCACTTCGTACTTTCCACTTTGTACTTTCCACTTTCTTCCACTTACTCCTTTATCATCTCCACTTTCCGCTTAATTTCATTCCCAAATTCATCCACAACCGTAATGTAATGAAAACCCGTATTGGCTTCAATAGGTAGTTCGTGAAAGGTTTGTGTGGTGCCTTTGTACACATTGTCAACGTACCAAAACAGCTTGGCTTCTTTGTTGGAATGCGCTACTTTGGCAATAATCGGTTGTATTTGTCCGTTGAAGTTTTTAGTCAAATAGATTTTGCTGTTGGTTTTGGGGTAAATAAAATCCATCACATTGTGTTGTGCGTTTTGGCAATCGTCACGAAACGGTGGCAACGGTTGGTAATCAATGTGCAAACTTTTGTAATACAACTCCATCACAGGTGGCAGCACAAACCATTTTTTGGTGACGATGTTGTTTACGTCTTCGCAAGAACTATTCACTTGAAATTGCTCACTTGCATCCAAATGCACCAATTTATGGTACGGACAAACTGCGGTTTTCTTCCCGTTGCGGTTGATGAGTTGGGTTACTTTCGGACAATCATCTTGTGCCAAATGACCGCTTTTTTGGCAAATTTCGACTTCCTCTAAATCGTTCAACGGTGCAGTAAAAAATGGTTTTCGTGGTAACAGATTGAACACGTCAAACAATATTGGCGCAGCATAATCCACGCCTGTCAATTCAGGTCGCCCTTCGCCTGAAGCATTGCCCACCCAAACGCCCACTACATAACGCGAATTAGTGCCAATGGCCCAAGCGTCGCGGTTTCCAAAACTGGTTCCGGTTTTCCAAGCGAGTTCCAATGACGAATCGTAAAAACGCCAAGCTTCATCGCCTTCGGGTCGGTTCACTTCTTTCATAGCGTTGTAAGTAAGATATATCGAACCTGCGCCCAATATGGTTTTCTGAAAACTGTCGTCGCCAAAGTCAGTTTCCAATCCGTGACGAAAATTGAGTTCGGCAAATTCTTTACTGCGGTATTTTCCTTTTGAAGAATTGAAGTAATTCACCGTCGATGATAAGTTGGCATACGTTCTGCACAAGTCCCATAAATTGCTTTCGGCACCACCCAAAATCAATGATAAACCATAATGATCGGGATGTTTGTTAATGTCGTGCAATTGAAACTTTTGCAATACATCGTAAAACTTAAATACGCCATAATCCTGCAACATCAATACAGCTGGAATGTTGAGCGATCTCGACAAAGCCCTTTGTGCCGGAACAGCGCCGTCAAAGGTTAAGTTAAAATTCTGTGGCGTATAACCCGAAATTTGCGTCGGAACATCGGGAACCAAAGTATTAGGTAGAATTTCCCCATCGTCCAACATCGAAGCGTAGAGAAACGGTTTTAAAATACTACCAGTACTTCGTGGTGCCGAAATAATGTCAACATCCTTGTCGTGATCAACGTCAGTAGGTGAGTTGCCCACATAACTAATTAAGTTACGGGTTTGCACATCAATCACCAAAATTGCCAAGTTATGAACTTCGTTTTGCTTGTACTGACTGTGGTATTGGCGCGCAATATGATTGACGCGGTTTTGCAGCGCAATATCAATAGTCGTTTTGATGCGTTCACCTTGATTGGTTTTGGCCACGCGTTGCAACAGATGTGGTGCAATTTGTGGTACATTATAGGGTTTTTGAGGCAATGGTTCGGTGATGGCCAAATCGTACGTTAGTTTGTCGATGATTCCTTCGTTATGTAATTTTAATAACAACGCATTGCGCTTGCGACGCAGTTTTTCTTGGTTTTTACCAGGATAAATCAAACTGGGTGCATTCGGTAAAACGGCAAGCGTCGCGCTTTCTGCCCACGACAATTGATGCGCTTGAACACCAAAATAACGCCAGGACGCCATTTCCAAACCAACTACGTTGCCTCCAAAAGGTGCGTGCGCTGCGTAGAGTTCTAGAATTTTGTCTTTCGAATGGCGGAATTCTAATCGCGTAGCCAAAAGAATTTCGATGGCTTTTTCAAAATAGGTTCTTTTTTTGTTTTTGCGTGAAAGACGAATCACTTGTTGGGTCAACGTACTGCCGCCACGAACTACTTTTCCTGCTTTTTGATTCTGACGAATGGCTTTAACCATAGCCACTGGATTGAATCCTGGATGATAATGAAAATGTTCGTCTTCAAAATACACGATGCATTGTTTAAACTTATCGGGAACACTGTCTTTGGCAGGAAAACGCCATTGACCATCTGGCGCGATTTGGGCTGCCAGAAGTTCGCCATCACTGCTTTCTATAACAGTTGAATACGGTTCTTCAAAAAGTGTTTGTGGTAACGAAAAATAGTACACCACCAACAACACGAAAGCGACAATGGATTTCTTTTTGTTGTTGAGGATGTAGTCCTTTATTCGTTGAAATAACGCTTTGAGTTTGTTTTTCATCACTTTAAAATTTAACCGCAAAGACGCTAAGCAGTCGCAAAGTTCGCAAAGCTTTTCTTAAAAGTTTCCTTGCGAACTTTGCGTAATTCCTTGCGAACTTTGCGGTTAAGAAAAAATTACTTAATCACTTCCACCCATTGACCTTGCGTTCTAGCCAAGAAATCATTGTCGTACATGGCTTCACATTGCAAACCAGGCAAATAATATTTTCCGAGGTACGATGCATTCAACAACATTTTAAACTTGCGAGTTTCGCCTGCTTTCAAACTGAAATAATAATTGGCACGATCGTCACGAATGTCAATGTAATCGGCAACATTTTCAGTCGCATTACCAAATTCGGTGTAACGTGTATTCACAATTTCAAATCCAGATGGCAGAATTTGCGTCAACGCGATGTTTTCTACGTACTCGTTTTTACCGTTTTTCAAAGTCACTTCAGCAATGAATTCGGTGCCTTGTTTGATTTTCGTTACCGAAACTGGATTGCCTTTTCTATCTTTAAAATTGACACTTGCCGAAACATTCGTCTGAATTGGTTTTTCACTTCCCACAGGCAGAATTCCGCTGTTCAACACACGTACAAAAATCGTATTGTTTTTGGTGTTTTTAATTGTAACCGAATTGGCGCCCGTTTTAATGGCTAAACTGCGTTCGGCAATAGTTTTAGTAGAAGTCACCAATTGCGATTTTCCAGCATTCGTATATTGGAATGACAAACCTTTGCTACCATTGGATTTGGCAAACTTACTGATGGCATACAATCCGTAAGCCGTGGTTTGTGTACTCATCCATTGGTCGCTCGATAGGTTTTTGGCTAATTTGGTTGCCATAGCAAAAGCACGTTGTTTTTGACCCAATAAAACCAAAGTTTCCAAAGCCATCGCTCGATTTCGTTCCGCAGAGCCGTAGTAATAATAATATTCATTTTCGTTGGGTTCGTCAATGAATGATTTGCTCAATAAGGCCAATCCAGCTGAGTTTTGTTTGATTAACGCATAAGTAGCTGCCAAGCGCAATTTACTTTCGTTCGAAATACCAACGGTTTCTCGTAATCGATTCATCGAAGCTACATCGGCAGCACCAGCCAAGGCTAATGTATACAAACGATATGCTTGTGCTAAGTCATTGCCATAACTTTTATCATAGCGCCATTGTTTGGCCATTTTTTGTTGATAACCTATCCATTTGGTTTTGAAGTTAATCGGTAACGCATAGCCTTTTTTCTCTGCTTCAATTAAGAAATGTCCAGCATACGAACTTCCCCAATCGTCGGCTTGCATATCGCCAGGCCAATACGATAATCCACCACTAGGTTGTTGGAAATTGCCCAATTTTTGAATGGCAGCCGTGATGTTTTTCTGAATATTTTGTTTGCGAATCACATCAATATCCATAATATCGGCCAAATACAATTGAGGGAAAACCGATGAGGTCGTTTGCTCTACACAACCGTGCGGATACTGAATGAGGTAATCCAAACGACGTCCAAAATCAACCGTTGGTACAGAGGAAACTTCCATTGTAGCTTTGTTGGTTCCGCTTACGCCAAATGTTTTCCACGAGATTGTTTTACTGCTGTTGGGTTCCACCATAATGTCTGTATAGGTATTGGTTCTTGGATTTGGATTGGTCACATCAATTTCGACCGAATAGGTTGATTTTTCTTTACCCGAAGTCGCAATAATGTCAATTTTTCCTATGCCTGTGGCACTTCCAACTTGCAGATTGAAATACGCCATTTTTTCATCTGGAGTTGGGAAAGACAGTTGTTGTGTTAAACTTCCAATTACACGAACGCTATTATTGGGTTTGATTTGAACCGTAACATTTTTCACATGATTTTCGGTCGCAAAAACCGTTACTGGAATCGTCACATTTTCTGATGGCGATATTTTTCGTGGCAACGAGGCCAATACCATCAACGGACTTTTCACAGGAGTTGCCTTTTCGGCCATTCCATACGCACTCGATTCAGCATTCGCAGCCACAACCATAGTTCGCACCGATCCAATGTATTTGGGTAACTTAATTTGGTGCGTTTTTGAATCCCCTTTTTCTAATTCGAACGGACCGAAATACATTACGACTGGTTTGAAACGGTTGGCTTTTTTGGCTTTTCCACCACCCAAATCGGCATCACCACCAATACTGAACACTTGATTCACTTTTCCGCCATAGGCTCCAATTACGTCGTCGTAAATATCCCAAGTACGCACACCTAAAGCTTCTCGAACGTAGAAACTATCCCAAGCATTTGGTGTTTTGAATCGCGTTAAATCGAGTAAACCTTCATCAACAACGGCAATCGTATACGTCATCGCTTTGCCTTGTTTTTCAGACACTTTTACGTTGAATGTTTGTTCCGGACGCAGCACATTTGGCATCGCAATTTGAGGTTCAAGAACGGTGTTTTTATCAATTACTTCTATCGGAACGATGCCGTACATTCGAATAGGTGAATCATTTTTAGTAGAAGCGTGCGGTTGCAATAACGTAATGTTGATGTACACATTCGGCGCCATTTCACCTGTAATTGGTAATTCTACTTGAGTTTCGCCTTTTTGTGTTTTCGCCCAAAGCGTTTTTACCACTTTGGTACCGTTTTCAATCGAAATCAATGCGCGACCGCCTTCACTCGATGGGAAGAAAATTTTGGCATTATCACCTACATTATACTTCGTTTTATCGGTAGAAAACTTCAACATTTTAGCCGATTCACCATCGGTGTTTTTTGATTTCGCGGACCAATACGGCCAATCCAAATACACAGAAACTCCAGTGGCATGTTTACTCACAGGATCATATACTCGCACCAAATAATTGCCCCATTCATCATTAGGAACATTCAAATTCACGCTTGCTCTACCAGTTCCATCAGTGTTGACTAAATAATTGCGGTAAGCTACTTTTCCGACTGCCATGTTGTAGTTGGATAAATCGTTGTTAGACGCATCCCACCACCAACGTGATTCGAGTTTGTAGATGCGAACTTCAAGATTTTGAACTCGTTTTGGGCGACCGTTTTCGTCTACTGTTACGATGCCAAAATTGTTGTTTTTACCCGTTTCGTACAAGCCATAACGATTCGGTTCAGGAGCTTTGATTCCGATATAAGTAGGATAAGGCGAGTATGATGTTGACGAAACATCAGTGCTCACATCGCCGCCATTTTCATACACTTTAGTGATAAAAGCCGCGCGCAACATTCCGGGTGCTTGACCTTGAATAGTTGGATTAATCGGAATGGACGCTTTTCCATTGGCATCGACTTTTCCTGAGAAAATATTGATTTCTTCGGTGTAAAAATTACGCGTTGGATCATCAAAAATATACTTGTCAAAACCTTTGAAAGTTGTGACTTGTTGTGAGAATTTGGCTTGCACTTCGGTTTTTAAATCTTTGGCAATCGCACCGTGCAACCACAACACTTGAATGTTATTGATGTTTTTCTTCGCAGCCGAAAGTACAGGTTGATTGAAACTGTTTTTAATTTTCAAACGATTCGGCTTGATGGTTTCTACTTTAATACTTTTATAAAAACGAGCGCCACCAACGCTCACGACAGCTTCCCAACTACCTGTCGGAGCACTCGATTCGGTTGGAACGACAAACGTATAATGGTTCAAGCGATTACCGCGTTTTACGGTTTGGTAAACTGTTTTTCCGTTCGGGTCATTCAAACGCAATTTAATTGGATGATTTTCGGGTAATTTGTTGGCATTGTCATTCAAAATAAACGATAAATACATCGTATCACCAGGACGCCAAACGCCTCGTTCGCCATAAATAAAGCCTTTCAAGCCTTTTTGTAATGTTTCGCCTGACACATCAAAGTTGCTGACTGACAATGAAAGTTCATCGTCCAATTTCACGTAAGTACTATGATTACCTTGCGTAACGATAGCAAAATAAGCGTATTTGGTCAATTCAAATGTGGCCATTCCGTCGCCATCAGTGCGTGAAGTAGCGATTTTTTGCTGTTGGAAATTGTACAAATCCACCGTTGCACCCGAAACCGTTTCGGTAGTGACAATATTATTTACGGCAATCACAACCGATTTGTCGGTGCCGCGTTTGACAATTACACCCAAATCCGAAGCCAAAATATTCATTCCAACTTTGGTGTTGTAATAGTAATAATCGGAGCAAGGATCTTGGTCTTCGCGCCAATCGTACTCGTCGTAATAGTATTCATCGTAGTAATTGCCGCTGTAATTGACATCGTCTTCATCGATTTCTTCTTCCTCTTCTTCTTCGTTATTCGATTCAGAGGCAGCACATTTGTAAAGCGAATATTTCTTTATGAATGAAAATTCGACGCGGTAAATCGCACCAGGCTCGGGTTGAATAAGTTTGGAAATATCCAACGCATACACATTCCATTTGCTGTAATCGGCCAAATTGTTTTGCTTCAAATTGATGGTCGATTTGGCAATGGGTTGACTTACTTGTTTTAGATTTCGTGTACCATTGAGTTCATTATCTTGTAAAAATTGAAGAATATTGTTTTTGTAAATTTTATATACTTTGACATCGACCGATTTCAAATTGGCCGCTTCAAAATTGATTTTTAAGTTGTTGGAACTGGGCAAAATGTTCCCGCTTTTCAAGAAACGAACGGCTGGTTTTATCGGTTCAAAAACCAATGTTTCGGAGTAATTTTCTTTGAGTTTGTAGCCGTCAACACTTTCAATTCCTTGAAAAATTTCGATGATACGATTGGCATCAAAAGCAGGTGTTGATGTTGTGTTTTCAGAAGTGGTTTCAATGTATTCGGTGGCTACTGGTTCAACGGCTGTAGCGCTATCTACTGCAACAGCTGCTGAATCTACAATTACGGCAGTAGTATCTACAGCAGCTTGAAGCGCCTGACTTGTATCTACTTTAGGTGCTTCTTGGTTATTGAAAAATACTTTCAGCACATTACCCATCGTAGAAAACTTCAAATTATTGGTATTTTGAATATTGACTAAGCCTTTAAAATCCTGATCTTTTTTGAGTGGATCAGAGAAATTAATGAGTAACGATTGGTTGTTTTCATCGCCAATTTCGATTTTGACTACTTTAAAATTGTCTTTACCTGGAATCGTAACTTGCACTTCGCCTTCTTGATCGATATCGACATCATCGCCATCCCATTTGATGGTGATTTCGCTGTCTTGTTCTTGGCGTTTGATGTTTTCGATGGTAAATTTGAATTCGGTAGAAGTGCTAAAGGATTTATCGAAACTAATTTTCAAATCATCACCATTTTGAGAGGCAGAAATCAGTTTTTTGGCATCTTCAAAAGACAAATTATCGGCGGTTTTGATGGTTCCGTTGAGGTAATAACTGTCTTTGTTGTATGATTGTAAGTCGTGGGTGTTAACAATAAAATCTTGTTTAAAGGTTTTGAGCGAGAAATTGAATTTGGATAGTTCTTTGGGAACTTTGTTGGTGATTTTAGAAAGATTTAATGTAACTTGGTACAAGGTGTTTTGTTCCAGTTTTTCTTTTGGAATAAAAGCAATCGTATTGTTAGAAAGCGCTACAACTTTTCCGCTTATGCTTGGAGAAATTTCGAATAAATCGGAGTCGAGTTCTTGGTCTTTTTCCCAATCGTTTTTGTTGAAAGCCAATTGCACACGAATGTCGGAATCAACCGAAACCATTCCAGTCGAAAAACTGGTGATATAATCCTTAAACAATGAAAAATCTGAATCAAAATCGGCGACCGATTTTTTAGTACACGAATGCAATACGAAGATTGCCAAAAACAAACCGATTAACTTACTGGTTTTCATTTGAATAAAGGATTATTTGTTAGAACTTTTTTTCTTGAAAAAATGATTTTTTTAACACTTTCAATTAATGGCATAACTGAAAAGCTATTCGAAATATTGTAGTAAATGTAAAATATTTTTTTACACAAATTTTCTTGTAAAAAAAATTGTGAATTATTTTCGTTTGGAGGCAAAAAAACGCTTCATTAAATCGGCACATTCATTAGCCATAACACCTTGAATTACTTGAGTTTTAGGGTGCAATTGTGTTCCAAGAGTTAAAAACCCTCGTTGCTCATCGCGCGCGCCAAAAACCACTTTTGAAATTTGACTCCAATACAACGCGCCGGCACACATTTGACAAGGTTCTAAAGTAACGTATAAAGTGCAGTTTTTCAAATATTTTCCACCTAAGAAATTGGCAGCAGCCGTAATCGATTGCATTTCGGCGTGAGCGGTAACGTCGTTGAGTAATTCAGTCAAATTATGGCTACGTGCAATCACTTTGTTGTCAACTACAATAATAGCACCCACAGGAATTTCGCCTTTTTCAAAAGCCGTTTCGGCCTCTTGCAAGGCTTTTTTCATAAAATAGTCATCAGTGAAAATGTTTTCCATGAGGTAAAAATACGATTTCAAATTGTACATTTGTACTATGCCAGTAAATTTACTTCAACACATTAATACCCCAGCCGATTTAAGAAAATTGGACGCGACTCAATTGCCTCAAGTGGCCAAAGAGTTGCGTGACTTTATCATTGATGTGGTTTCGGTGCGAGAAGGTCATTTGGGCGCAAGTTTAGGCGTAATTGAATTGACAATTGCCTTACATTATGTATTCAACACGCCCGAAGATTTGCTGGTTTGGGATGTAGGTCATCAAGCCTACGGGCATAAAATTCTGACGGAAAGAAGAACCAAATTCGACACCAATCGTCAATTGGGTGGCATTTCAGGTTTTCCAAAGCGCAGCGAAAGTGTTTACGATACGTTTGGCGTTGGCCATTCATCAACTTCGATTTCGGCGGCTTTGGGCATGGCGATTGCTTCTCAGTTGAAAGGTGAAAATAAACACCATATTGCCGTGATTGGCGATGCTTCTATTGCGAGCGGAATGGCCTTTGAAGGTTTGAATCACGCGGGCGTTACTGATGCCAATTTGTTGGTTATTCTCAACGATAACGCCATCGGAATTGACCCCAGTGTAGGGGCTTTGAAAAACTATTTGACTGCGGTGAAAAAAGGTAAAAATCCGAAGCAAAACAATATGATTAAGTCGTTGAACTTTGATTATTCGGGTCCGATTGATGGTCATGATATTGAGTTACTTATCAAAGAATTACGACGATTGCAAAAAGTAAAAGGCCCAAAGTTTTTACATATAATTACTACCAAAGGAAAAGGTTTGCAGTTGGCGGAAGAAGACCAAGTGAAATACCACGCGCCTGGTAAGTTTGATGCAGTAACTGGAAAAATTCACGCCAAGTCGGAAGAACATTTGCCCATGAAATTTCAAGATGTTTTTGGGTTGACTTTGGTCGAATTGGCTAAGAATAATCCAAAAATTATTGGAATTACGCCAGCGATGCCTTCGGGAAGTTCGATGAAATTGATGATGGAAGCGTTTCCAGACAGAGCATTTGATGTGGGAATTGCTGAGCAACACGCCGTAACTTTGGCAGCTGGAATGGCCACGCAAGGCATGGTGGTTTTTTGCAATATTTATTCGACTTTTTTGCAACGCGCTTACGACCAAGTGATTCATGATGTTGCATTACAAAATCTGCCTGTGATTTTTTGTTTAGACCGAGCCGGATTGGTGGGTGAAGATGGCGCGACACACCACGGAGTTTTTGATTTGGCTTATTTGAGATGTATTCCAAACATGATGATTTACGCTCCGAAAGACGAAGTTGCTTTGCAAAATATATTGCACACGGCTTCGTTGGGATTGGAACATCCGATTGCAATTCGGTATCCGCGTGGACGAGGGAAGAATTTAGAATTTAGAGTTCAGATTTCAGATTTTAGATTTGAGAAAGTTGAGATTGGGAAGGCTGAATTGTTGAAAGAAGGAAATAAAGTGGCGGTTTTGTCGACGGGTTTTATTGGCAATAATGTAGCGTTGGCGTTGGAAAAGATGAATAATACGGATGTGATTGCGCATTATGATTTTGGGTTTGTAAAACCGTTGGATGAACCGTTATTGCATGAAATTTTTACTCAATTTGAAACTATTATTACCATTGAAGATGGCGTGATTAAAGGTGGTTTTGGTAGTGCGATTGTTGAATTTGCAGCGCAAAATAACTATACCATTCCGATACAAACCTTGGGAATTCCCGATGCGTTTATCGAACATGGAACCGTTTTGGAACTTCAAAAAATATGCGGAATTGATGTGGAGAGTTTGGTTGATTTTTTCAATACATCCTATCCTTAAAAAAGAATAGAAGCTCTTTTAAAATGGAGCTTTATTTCGTTTACTGGAGTTACACTTTTATAAAATGATTTGTGTTTTTATCTAGGGTTAATCATTTTTTTCTTTTGACTTTATATTTTTGATGATTTCTTCGAGTTGATTGATTATTTTATTCCAAACCATATCGTTATTTGGTTCTAATACTATTTCTATATCTTTATTTGTTCCTTCTTTGTTGATAGTTTGCTGGTATTTGTTTATTGTTGTTCGTTGCCAACCACAAGGTTGCAGTTCGACAAAAAATAATTTTGATTTTTCGTCATTAAATTGTGCAGTTGCCTGTGGTAATTCGAATTCAAAGATGTATTTGTTAGCCAGAAAATCGGGACTCAACATAAAAATAAAAATATCTGCTTTTGACATCTCATCTTTTATAGCATCGTCCCATTTGGTTCCAGGTTCAATTTTTCTATCGTACCAATAATCAATAGAATTGTTCGCTTTTAGAACTTCAAGATGAGTAATAAATCGGTGAATGAATTCAGTATTTTTTGACGAATACGAAATAAATATTCGAGCTGGTAAGTTATCAAACGTTGCTAAATGTTTAAAATCATTGATGCTGAATTTCTTTTTTTCGTTAGCAAATTCGAAAACACCTTTTGAAGCATCAAGTTTTAATTGATTTATATTAAAATAATTTTCACTGTCAACCGAAATTTCTTTTTCAACTGTCCAACCTCGATTTAAATCATCAATTACGGTTTCTATTTCATGTTCTAAACTATTTTTTGAAAAAGGTTTCATCGTTTTGATAGTGATAATACCTTGAGTTGAAGTTTTGTTAAACTCTACTAAAACAGTTTGTTCGACATTATTTATAGTTTTGCGGATAATGATTCCGTTTCGCCAAAAAGGAAAATACTTGAGTTTATTGGCAGCATTTGTTTCACTAGTTTTAGAAATGTATTTAGCAAATAAGTTGAGTAGTAATGATTTATGAAAATAAGCTGGATACAAATAGCGAATGTTATTGTACTTAAAAGCATCTAAAAAAAAGGATATATTTTGGTCGGGTTGTGTAGGCAAAAACTGAGGTGCCACAAATTCGCCAGTATCTAATTCTATTATTGAATTATTTCTGCACAAAAGATTGATAATGGGTTCAGCAAATTTCACTTCTTGTTTTTGAATTAAATCATTTAACTTAAACAAACCTTTATCATTTCCTTTTTTGGCAGCATTCATAACCTCTTTTATCGATTTGTTAAATTCCAATACATTCGAGTAAATGATAGAATTAGGTTCATCGAAATATAATAAGCCTGTATTGTTCAGCATCTTAGCTATAGTTTTGGCTTTGGTTATATCAAACGGAATCGAATCGTCACCAATAATGGCGATGCACTTTTGGGTAAATTCATCTAAGTTATAGGTTGTTAAAGGATCTGTATTGTTCATAAAATATTCAAACAATAAGTATTCGTATTTTATGAGCTCACGACCAACAATTTTATGGGATTCAATAAAATCACGAAGTATTTCTTCTAGAATTCTTGTTCTTTTTTTCTCTCGTAACGATACACTGTGAAAACCCCAAATATTTTTAAACTGTTCGCTTAATTTTTCTTGGTTGATGCATCCTTTTCCTAAGTCTATTTTATTTTGAAGAACTAAAACAGGAGCCAATGGCGTTTCAATTTGTTTTGCCGCTTCAGGGTTTGTTTTTAATATTTCGTTCTTTTTGCCTTCTAAGTTAAATTTTATCGATTCAAGCCAATAGCTCAAAGGATAGTCATCATAAATTATAGTAGAAGTTGTTTTTGTATTAGAGTTAGCATCTGTTTCATCAAAAGTTTCTGTTTTTTCAGAAAATTTATTGCTTTCCGTATCCCACAAAACAATATAAGCGGTGTCTTCGCTATAATACATTCGGTGTGCATCATGATAATAATCTTGACCACCAAAGTCATACAAATACACTTTAACCTTCCTATTATCACCATTAATATTAAGTTCAATTTCCCAAGGTTGTATGTCTAAAACTTGTGTTGAATCATGCAGAGTAGAAATGGGTTTCTTTCTTAAAAATTTACTCAAATCCGATTTTCCAACACTGCTATTACCTACCAAAATGATTTTTAAAATGTCTAGCGATCGAACTCCGTATTTTTTTGAATCAGCAAAAAATTGAATAATACTTTCATTACCTGCAATTATTTTTTCTATTGGTGGTTCGGCAATGGGGTTGGCATACAAAATAATTCCTTTGTCGCGTGTGTCGTAACTTGGTTCTAAAGAAATGGTTAATGGTTTTTTACCTTTAATATAAGGCAATAAAGGTTGTATGGATCGAATTTGATTGTTGGATAAATTAATTCGAGTGAGTTTGGTTAATTTTTCTAAACCTGTTATTTCTTGAATTTCATTCTCGCGAAGGGTGAGGTAGTTTAAATTCACCAAGGTTTCTAAATTTTCAATTTTAGTTATTTTATTACGGTAGAGTTTTAAAACCTTTAGTTTGGTTAGTTTTTCTAGGTTTTCAATTTTGGTTATTTGGTTTTCGTATAAATACAATTCGGTGAGCCAAGTCATTTCGGCTATTTCAGCAGGAATGGTTTCTAAATTGCAATTGTTTAAATCAAGAATGCCTTTTTGGGCTTTTATTTCGTCTTCTAGTATTGCTTTCCATCTGTTCTTTTGAGCAAGGTAGGATTTTACAAAGCTTATAGAATTACCTTTTAAACTCTTTGAGTCAACATCTTCAATTGGATTGTTTTCTAAGTCTATATATAACAGTTTATCTAATTTTTCTAGATTTTCAATTTTTTTAATTTGATTGCTAGCTAATAAGAGTGTATCTAATTTAACTAAAGTTTCTAAGTTTTCAATTTTTTGAATTAGATTACCATGTACATAAAGTGATTCAAGATTTATCAAGCTTTCTAAATTTTCAATTTTCTCTATTCTATTAGTATATAAAAAAAGTTCTTTTAGATTTATTAAGTGGCTTATGTTTTCAATTTTTTGTAGACCAACTTCTTTAAACGTTAAGCTTTTAAGTGATGTAGGAAGATTTTTTGGAATAGTAGAAAATTTATTATTAGCTAATTTATTATTAGAAGGATATATTTTTGAGTCTACAAAATAGCTACTACTAAAATTCAAATTTTCCAAGAAAGTGCACTTTTCTAATAACGCTAACTCAGGCGAACCATCGGTTAAGTCACAATTACCAAGGTCTAAAATTGGGTTTTGAGTTTTTATCGCTTCTTCTATCAGCGTTTGCGCTAGTGATTTTTGTTCGACCATAGTTATTCCTCTTTTGTTAAAAAACGAAGTTAAAGTTTTACATTACGTCAAAAAAGAGGAAAAACCCCCTTTTTTAATCCTAATTCAAAAATTAAGGATGTAACTTTTGATTTATAAAACGTAGTTTCTACTGAAAACCATTGCGATAGCGATTGCAATGGAAAGCCCGCAGGATTTTGGCTGTAATTTTAGAGGCATTTTGAGCGACCAACGGAAGCTCGAAATAACGTATAAAATAAGCCAAAAGAAGAGGACTTGGAATGGAAAGCGCGGCCATTCGCCCAAAAAAAAACGCCCCAATTTCTCGGAGCGTTTATTGTTTTAAAATTGTAATTCTAAAATTATTGCACAAAGTTTCACAAAGATTGCACGAAGAATCACAAAGTTTTTTTATTCATTTTCTAATGCTAATCGGGCATTTCGTCGGTCGCGTAACCAATATTTGATGCGTTTTACCAAATAGAACATCACTGGAACCATCACCAAAGTAAGCACGGTGGCGTAGGTTAATCCGAAGATGATCGTCCACGCTAATGGTCCCCAGAAAATTACGTTGTCACCACCAAGGAACAAGTGCGGATTCAAGTCGGTTACCAATCCGAAGAAGTCAAAATTAAGACCAATAGCTAGCGGAATTAAACCTAAAACTGCCGTCAAAGCTGTTAATAATACTGGACGCAAACGTGATTTTCCTGATTCGATGATGACTTCTTTAATTTCTTCTAAAGTCAAATCATCGTGACTTTCTACTTGTTTTTGCGCTACTTTTTCGTCCATCAAGAGCACGAAGAAGTCCATCAATACGATACCGTTTTTCACCACGATTCCAGCCAGCGAGATAATTCCCATCATGGTCATTAATATTACGAAATCCATGTTGGCAATGACATAACCATAGAAAACACCACTGAAACTTAGCAATACCGTGAACAAAATCACGACTGTTTTAGACACCGAATTGAACTGCAGTACAATAATGATGGTAATTCCGGCAATGGCTAAGAACAACGCATAGAACAAGAAGTTTTGGTTTTTGCCTTGCTCTTCTTGCACACCCGAAAACGAGTAGGTAACGCCTTTTGGTAATTCGTAACCTTTTAGCTCGGTTTCGATTTGTTTGGTGATTTCGTCGCCATTAAAACCAGTCAATACATTCGAATACACCGTCATGATACGCTTTTGGTTTTTGCGTTTGATTTGGTTGTACGTAGTGGTTTTTTCGGTTTGCGATACAGCCGAAATTGGCACTTGCATCATTTGACCATTAGCCTGATTTCTAAAAGTAAGCGATTGGTTGAACAATACATTTTCGTTGGTGCGTTGGTCTTCTTGCATACGCATCGTGATGTTGTAATCGTCGTCGCCTTCTTTGTAAGTCGAAATTTCTTGACCGTATACCGAACGGCGCAAATTGAAACCTAGTTGTCCTGTTGAAACGCCCAAACTTCCGGCGTTTACACGATCTACTTTTACTTCTAACTCTGGACTTTCTTTGTTGACATCGACATTCAAACGCTCAATTCCAGGAATGTTTTTGGTATTGATGAAAGCGATCATTCTGTCGGCTTCTTTCAACATTTGATCGTAATCAGCACCAGTCAATTGAATACTAATTGGATAACCTGCTGGCGGACCGTTATAGTCTTTTTCAACCGTAACTTTGGCTCCGGCGATTCCTTTTACTTTGGCTCTAACTTCTTCCAAAATATCGGCCGTGTTGATGCCACGACGGAATTTGAATTCGGAGAAATTCACCGTTACTTTACCTTTGAATGGTGTTTCAGAAGCTGAACCTGCGTCGACATTTGGATTTCCAGCGCCAACTCCGACTTGCGAAACGATAGATTCGGCCAAATAGTTTTCTTTGGTTTCAGGATCAACGTACTTGCTTAAGATGTCGATCACTTGTTTTTCAACAAACAACGTAGCTTTATTGGTTTTTTTGATATCAGTTCCTTGCGGATATTCGATGTAAGCGATAACCTGATTAGGAATATTATCAGGGAAGAATAGTACTTTTCGAGGGAAAACTCCCAAAAGAATGAACGATAAAAACAACATTCCGATGATTCCACCCAAAGCCATCCAAGCTTTTTTTCCAGTTAAGATTTTTCGTAAGAACGCTTTGTATTTTTCTTCCATACGAGGGAAGAAACTGTGTTGGAAATCTTGTGTCCATTGGTACAATTTTACTTTGTACAACCACATTAATCCTAATGCGATGAGCGATAAATTACCAATTGCTCTTGCCAATTTCGAATCAAATCCGTAGCCCAAAGCGATGAAAACTACAGCGAGAACGGTAAAGATAACAGTATATCTTTTGGCTGCTTTATTGGAAACATTTTTATCTTCAATATCCATCGAACCACCCGTCATTGCTGCGTTGACAACCATTGCCACGAATAATGATGCTGTTAAAGTTACCGTTAACGTAATTGGGAAATATTTCATGAATTTACCCATCGTTCCTGGCCATAATAAGAATGGTAAAAATGCCATTAAGGTAGTGGCTGTAGATGAAATTACAGGCCAAGCGATTTCGCCGATACCGATTCGAGAAGCGTCGAGTCGGTTCATGCCTTTTTTCATGTTGGCAAATACATTGTCGACCACCACAATTCCGTCGTCAACGAGCATTCCTAATCCCATCACCAAACCGAAAAGCACCATAGTGTTTAACGTTAATCCTGCAGCAGAAAGAATACTGAACGCCATTAACATAGAAAGAGGAATCGCGGCTCCAACGAAAAGCGAGTTGCGCAATCCCATGGTAAACATCAACACAATCATTACCAGAATAATACCGAAAATGATGTGGTTGGAAAGTTCGTCAACCTGGTGTTCCACGCGCGAAGATTGGTCGTTGCTCAATTGTAATTCCAAATTCGACGGCAAATAGCTTTCTTTTGCTTTTTCGAGTTTTTCTTTGACTTGCTCGATGGCCGAAATCATGTTTTGGTTGGAACGTTTTTTTACATTCAACATGACCACTTCGGTTCCTTTTTCGCGAGCGTAGGTTGTTTTTTCTTTTTCTTTGAAAGTAACAACTGCGATGTCTTTTAGGTAAACAGTTCCGCCATTGTGCTTAACGATGATGTTTTCTAATTCTTTTGGATCCTTGATTTCACCTACAATTCGGATGTTATTACGCGAACCTTGAGAAACTAAATTTCCACCAGACAACGTCATGTTTTCGTATTTCACTGCATTTTGAATTTCGTCGAACGAAACCTGAGCAGCCGTCATTTTGAAAATATCAACAGCAATTTCGACTTCTTTATCATCCACACCTAAGATATCCACTTTTTTCACTTCAGGAATTTCTTCGATGTCGTCTTGCAGTAATTCGCCGTATTTTTTAAGTTGTTGCGTCGTGTAATTTCCTTTTAAATTGATGTTCAAAATCGGCACTTCTTCCGAAATATTCAACTCAAAAACGCTTGGTTCCACTTTACTTCCGTTGTCCAAATTCGGCCAATCAGTGTCGGCTTTTACCACATCAACTTGATCTTTGATTTTAGTTTTCGCATCTTGAATGGTCACTTTATCGTCAAATTCAACGATAATCATTCCGTAATCTTGGAACGAACTAGACGTAATTTTGTTCACACCACTGATGTTTTTGAATTCTTTTTCGAGTGGTTTGATGATTAGTTTTTCCACATCTTCGGCTGAGTTTCCTGGGAAAACAGACGAAATGTATACTTTATTTTCAATGATTTCAGGGAAATCTTCGCGCGGCATAGTGATGTAGGCAATTAATCCTGTAATCACAATCAAAAAGGTGAAGATGTAAACAGTAACTCTGTTTTTTATCGCCCAAGTTGAAATGCCAAATTCTTTATTTTGATGACTCATTTTGTGTTTTTAGTTTATGGTTTGTGGTTGGTTGTTTAACAATAAACGATAAACAACGAACTATAAACCGTTTAGAAATTCAACTTCATTCCTTCTGAAATAGTGTTTACACCTTCGGTTACAATGACATCACTGACTGTTAATCCGCTGGTGATTTCGGTTACATTATCCGATGATTTACCTACTTCAACCAATACTTTTTTGGCTGTTCCTGTTTTTCCATTAGCATTGGCTACAACAAATACAAATTTGTTTCCGTCGGCATCTTCCTGAACCACATTGGTAGGAACCACAATTGCTTTTGGATTGGTGTAATCAATGATTTTCAACTTCGCTACTTGGTTAGGGCGCAATAAATTATCTGGATTTGGAACGCTTACTTCGATACCAAAACTTCTGTTATTTGGATTGATATAATTGCCCACTTGACGCACTCTTCCTTTGTAAGTTTTTCCTAAAGAAGCCAAGTAAACATCAACCAAAGTTCCAACTTTTAGTTTTCCGATGTACGATTCAGGAACCGTCGTTGACACATACATTTGACTTAAGTTAACGATACGCATTAATCCTTGTGGACTAGCCGAAACTACTTGTCCGCGTTCCACAAAAACTTCATCGATTGTTCCCGAAAATGGTGCTCTGATAATAGTTTTAGCCAATTGAGCACGCGCTTGAGCCACTTGTTTTTGTAAACTAATCATTTGCGTTTGCGCTTGTAAGAACTGGATTTCAGAACCAATTTTTTGATTCCACAGATTTTTCTGTCTTTCAAAAGTCGTTTTAGCCAATTGGTATTGCGTTTCGATACTGGCTACTTGTTGGCTTAATCCGCCATCATCAACGCGACCTAAAATTTGACCTTTTCCAACACGTTGCCCAGCTTTTACTGTCAATGAAGTCAATGTTCCAGGCATTTCGGGCTGTACTAAAATGTTTTCTTTGGTATCTACATTTCCTTGGATGTCTAAATAGTGATTAAAAACGGTGTCTTTAACAGCAGTTACAGCAACTAAAGCTTCGTCTTTTTTTACATTTAAACTAGCTAAAGCTTCGTCTATTTTGGCCAAATCGGCTTGTAAAGCAGCTTTTTTAGTTTGAAGTGCTGTGGTGTTTTTTGCCTCTATTAATTCGTCAATGCTTTTGCCATCTTCTTTTTTAGAACAAGACAAAATAGTGAGCGATGCAATGGTAATTAAAAGTATTTTTCTCATGATTGTATTGGTGTTGATTTAGTTTTTATTGAATAATTTTTCTAATGCAGCTTTTTTATTGATAACATCTAGCATTGCTTGTAGATAATTTTGTTGAGCCGTATACAATTGACGTTGCGCCTCGGTAAGATCAAAGCTTGATGACAAACCTTCTTTGAACTTGATTTGGTTTTTGTTTTCGATGCGTTCAGCTAGGTTTAAATTGCTTTTTGAAGTGGCTAGTTGTTCCAAACTGAATTCGTAATCGCTTTTGGATCTTTCGAATTGAAGTTTTAGTTTTTGCTCTGTTTCAGTGAGTTGTGTTTTCGATTGTTCTAAGGCAATTTTGGCTTGTTGCGTACGAGCACTTCTTCCGCCACTACTAAAAATAGGAACATTTAAGTTGATTCCTAAGTTAGAGTAGTTAAACCATCTTTGATTTTGAGAAAAGAAATTAAACTGATCAGCAAATGAATTATAACCGAAATTTACTGAAGCACCTAGAGAAGGTAATGCTCTACTTTTTTCTAATTTTAACAGCAATTCTTTACTGGTTAGTAAGTTTTGTCCGATTTGATAATCGATGTTATTGCTTACATTGAATTCCTCTTTTAGTAACGCTAAGTCAACATTATTTTGTGTTAAAGTATCCAGTTTATCGGTCAAAGCCAAATCATTTTCCAAGTTGATGCCCAAAATTAGTTTTAGCATATCTACAGCGATTCTTTTTTGGCGTTTTACATTTTCTAAAGAACTGTTTATTGACGATAAAGTAATCTGAAGTTGCTCAACATTTTCTTCTTCGATGAAACCGTTTTTATAAATTTCTCTGGTATCCGACAGCGTTTTTTCAAGTATTTTTTTGTTTTTCTCAAGAATCAAAATACTTTCGTCTGCCAAAAGAACATTTCCATAAGAGTTAATGACAATTTCTTTGATTTCTTGTGCCGTTTTTACCTTAGCATTTTGCGAAATTTGTAAGTACGTTTTAGCCGATTGTAAGCCTACTAAATAAGAACCATCAAAAAGTAACTGACTTAATGTTGCAGTAGCGTTTACACTGTGTTTGGTTCCAAATGCAATTTCTCTGAACGTTCCTGGTTCACCACCAAAATCCTCAGCAGGAATTAATGATCGTTGTATTTGAAAATTGTTCTGATAGCCTACAGTTCCGTTAATTTGAGGCAAACCAATAGTGGTTGTTTCCCATTTTTTTTGAATTGCTGCTTCAACATCTCGGTTGGCATTAATGGATGAATAATTGTTTTGAATGGCGTGTTCAATAGCTTGTTTTAAGGTAAAAGAAAAGCTTTCTTTTTTTTCTTGAGCTTGCAATAAAGAAGCCAACAAGAGTAAGGTTAGGATTAGTTTATTTTTCATGGATTGTTTATATATTGATTGATAATTGTTTTTCGAGTTCAGTAATTCCTTTTGGAGTTGCAATAGCACGTGTGTGATATTCTAGGGCTAAATTTTCTAATTTGATGGCTTCGCTTTCCAATTGCGTATTTTCATTTATACTAAAGATCAAAGTATAATAAAAGCGAACTGCTGCTTCAATGTTGACATCTTTTCGGTACAAACCTTGCTCTATACCTTTGCTGATGTTTTGCGTGAATACGGTATTGCAATCTTCCATTTCGTTTGCCATCATCTTGGCATAAATTTCAGG
This sequence comes from uncultured Flavobacterium sp., assembly GCA_964414655.1. Lineage (GTDB taxonomy): Bacteria > Bacteroidota > Bacteroidia > Flavobacteriales > Flavobacteriaceae > Flavobacterium. The sequence continues at coordinate 131,842 of CAYPXI010000002.1, forward strand.
GTAATGTTTTTTCAGTTGAAAGGCAGGCGAATGATCAAAACTTTGGAACATTTCTTTGAACATACGTCTGATTTCAAAATTTTCTTCAATCGCATTGTGATTTTTGGAAACTATTTCATCGATAATGCTGTGAATTTTTTGATGAACCACTTCTGTACCTTCTTCAATCAGCATTTCTTTATTGTGAAAATACTTGTAGATTGTTTTTTTTGAAATACACATTTCACAAGCAATATCATCCATAGTCACGCTCTTGAAACCTAATTTCAAAAACATTTCGGTGGCTTTTTTGATGATTTTATCTTTCATATATTTTGAACTTGTTTAAGAATCATGGTCTTCAATGATTCTATTAATTCGAGTGCAAATGTAACAAGGAAACTTTTAACACCAAAATAGTTTCCAATGTATTTACATAAATTTAACATTTGATTTAGAAATGGAAACCACAATTTTGACCTTTGGATAACTAATTTATGTTTAGCTTTGCATAACAAAATCCGCAATTACAACCATTTATATGCGTACAACAGCTCATTATCAAGAACTCATTTCCACTTACTTTAACGAATTAGCTTTAGCCAAAGAACCCAAAAACTTGTACGAACCGATAGAGTATATTTTGCATTTGGGCGGAAAACGTATGCGTCCGGTTTTGACGTTGATGGCAACAGAAGTTTTTGATGTAGATTGTAAAGAAGCCTTGGCAGCAGCCACAGCGGTTGAGGTTTTTCATAATTTCTCGTTAGTTCACGACGATATTATGGATGATGCGCCACTTCGAAGAGGCAATGAAACGGTGCATGAAAAATGGGATGTTAATACCGGAATTTTGTCGGGCGATGCGATGTTGATTTTGGCATACCAACATTTTGAAGAATACGAACCATTCATCTTCAGGGATTTAGCCAAATTATTCAGTAAAACCGCTTTGGAAGTGTGTGAAGGTCAACAATACGATGTTGATTTCGAAACTCGTGATGATGTTACAATTCCCGAATATTTGAAAATGATTGAGTATAAAACGGCTGTTTTGGTTGGTGCAGCGATGAAAATGGGAGCCATAGTAGCAAAAACTTCGGAAGAAAATGCCAATTTAATTTATGATTTTGGATTGAATTTGGGCATTGCATTTCAATTGCAAGACGATTATTTAGATGCTTTTGGAAATCCAGAAACCTTCGGAAAACAAGTAGGCGGCGATATTATTGAGAACAAAAAAACGTATTTGTATTTGAAAGCGATGGAGTTTTCGGATGCTAACGAAAAAGAGCAATTATCGCATCTGTTTTCGATTCAACCTGATGATAACACTGATAAAATTAATTCAGTAAAAGAAATTTTCATCACCACTAGAGCCGCCGAAGCAACTCAAAAAGCAATTCAAGAATATACTTTTAAAGCCTTTGAAACTCTTGAAAAAATGAGCGTTTCAGAAGATAAAAAAATGATGTTACGATTGTTTGGCGAAAAATTAATGAATCGAAATGTCTAATAGAAATTCCAATTTTTTAAATCCCAAATTCCAATGGGATTCTTTATTAAACTTTGGAATTTGGAATTTTAATATTGGAATTTAATATGTATGTAGCGCCAATATCCACCGATCATTTACTTTCTGAAGCTGAGAAAGAAAATTTGTACCAAAAACTCATTGAGCAAATCAATAAAGATTTTAATTTAGCCAATGAACCCATCGATTTTCATCATTCTACGACTCCTCATGAGTTAAAAGTACAATTGCACGAAAAAATTTATCGACTAATCCAATACAAATTTGCCGAATATTTAAACTTGCTATACATTATTGATGTGCCTGAAGACCAAGTCAAAAAGTTGGATGGCTCAGATGTAATGGAACTTTCCGAACAAGTTGCGTTCTTAATTTTGAAAAGAGAATGGATGAAAGTGTGGTTTAGAAATCGCTATTAAAAAACGATATTCACAAACGGAATAATCGGACTTGAGTACACACTTTTGTCTTCATCATACAAGAAGTTGTATTTGGCTCCTACCGTTATTTTTTTGGCAATTGTATAACCAGCTCCCACAAACAAAGCCGAATCCCAATAACTGTTTTTAACCTCAATCAAGTTGGATTCTGTCGTTGTATTCACGTGAAGTTGGGCAAATTCTAATTGGGTTTGCAAATTGGCAATTGGAGTGTAAAACCCGAGTAAATTTGCACCAAAAGTTGTAGTGTTCTGCAAGTTTTTAATTTTGTTATAACTGCCTTGAATTCCAACACCAAACGAAATTTTTTCTGAAACTTTGTATGTTAAATTAGGCGCCAAACTCAAACTAGTTCCACCCACAAAATTGAGTCCGAATCCACAGCCAAATTTCAGTTTTTTTTCTTTTGGTTTGATTGAATCAGTAACGGTTTGCGCGCTTAAAGTATTCGATAAAAAAACAATAAAAAGTGCAGTTTTGATGGAATTCAGATAAATGGTTCTCATTTAGTTTTTTAAAGTAGGATTAATATTTTTTCAAAAGTAAATTTAATGCTCCAGCTCCAATGTAAAAAGGTAGATTTTCTGTCCCCGTTGGATTAAAAGAATCTGTTCTGTAGCCCAACCAATTCAAATTTTCTGAAGATTTTGAATTGGACATAAAATAACCCGCTCCAAGAGGTAAATAAATATCATTCCACTGAGTAGTAGTATTGTAAATGCTCAGTTTTCTGGTGTTGGAATCATTTTTAAATTGAGTATTGATTAAATCAAATTGAAATGGTTTTACATCAATTATCTTAAGTGTTTTTGATTCCAAAGAATTAGCAAACAAAGTAGTGTTCTGATTTTGAGAAAAAGAAGCAAAACCTACCAAAAGCAATAAATAAAAGGATGTTTTCATGAGTAAGTATATTAAAAATAAACTCTAATAAAAGGCATTATCGCATCACCATAAACGCCTTTGTCATCTTGGAAAAGCAAGTTGTATCGCGCACCAAGTGTAATTCCATTCATATGATAACCAGCTCCGAGAAACAATCCAGTATTCCAAAAATCATCAGAAGGCGTATTATTGTCAAAATCCAAATTGACACGTAATTGTTCCAATTCTAACGAAAGTTGAATTTGGTCGATGGGTTGCGCCAATCCAATGATACTTCCGCCATACATGCTCGAAGAATAAAAATCGCGTTGTTTCAAAAAACTATATTGAACGCCTAAACCAGCCGAAAAATACTTGTTGAAATTGTAAATTCCACTTGGTGCAATCGAAACGTTGGTGTAACCATTACCAAAACCCAATCCAAGTCCACCTCCAATTTGTATTTTTTTCCAAAAACTATTTTGGCCTTCCAGAGTTGGTGCATCTTGTGCTAAAACAGTCAAACTAATAAGTAAAAAAATACTAAATGTTAATCTTTTTATAAAAACTGGTAATACTTTCGTTTTCATGGCTCTATGTATAGTTAATTAGCGATATAAAAGTAGCAAAAACATTGAAAGATTGTTAGAATTATTTTACTTTTGCATAAATTTTTTCAACCACAACTGTACTTACATCAAAAATATGGATAGGTTTTCCTTTTTAAACGCAGCACACACTCAATTTTTTGCCGATTTATATGAACAATACACTTCAAATCCGGACAGTGTAGAACCTAGTTGGAGAGCCTTTTTTCAAGGGTTTGATTTCGGAATGGCTACCTACAACGAAGAGAATTTAGGCGAACAAATTGTAACGTATGCTTCTTCGGATAATTCTCAGGTTTCTGAAAAACTGCATAAAGAATTTAATGTTCTAAAACTCATCGATGGTTATCGTTCACGCGGGCATTTATTCACTGAAACCAATCCAGTTCGCGATCGTCGCGTGTATTCACCCAATTTAGATATTGAGAATTTTGGTTTGTCATCGTCTGATTTGGATACGGTTTTTGATGCAGCCAAAGTGCTCGGCCATCAACCCAAAACCTTAAAAGAAATTATTGCGCATCTTAAAAATGTGTATTGCCAACACATTGGTATCGAGTACATGTACATGAGAAAACCCGAAGTAATTCAGTGGATTCAGGACAGAATTAACATTAATGATAACCTTCCTAATTTTGATGCTGATCGTAAAAAACACATTTTAGGAAAATTGAACGAAGCGGTTTCCTTTGAAAATTTCCTTCACACGAAATATGTGGGTCAAAAACGTTTCTCACTCGAAGGCGGCGAAAGTTTAATTCCGGCGTTGGATGCAGTAATTGAATCTGCGGCTGAAAAAGGAGTAGAACATTTTGTAATGGGAATGGCGCACCGCGGTCGTTTGAACGTATTAGCCAACATCTTCGGAAAAGCTACTCAAGATATTTTCTCTGAATTTGATGGAAAAGACTATGATAAAGAATATTTTGATGGCGATGTAAAATACCATTTGGGCTTAACATCCGAACGCAAAACCAAATCAGGAAAGAAAATCAATATCAATTTGGCACCTAATCCGTCGCATTTGGAAACAGTTGGAGCTGTAATTGAAGGGATTACACGTGCTAAGCAAGATAAATATTTCCCTGACGATTTTTCTAAAGTATTGCCAATTGCCGTTCACGGTGATGCTGCTGTTGCTGGACAAGGAATCGTGTACGAAATTGTGCAAATGGCGCAACTAGATGGTTACAAAACAGGTGGAACGATTCATATTGTAATCAACAACCAAGTCGGATTTACCACCAATTACCAAGATGCGCGTTCGTCAGTCTATTGTACCGATGTCGCTAAAGTTACGTTGTCGCCTGTACTTCATGTCAATGCTGACGATGCTGAGGCTGTGGTTCACGCGATGTTGTTTGCACTCGATTTCAGAATGCAATTTGGGCGTGATGTGTTCATCGATTTATTAGGTTATAGAAAATACGGTCACAACGAAGGTGACGAACCGCGTTTTACACAACCTGTTTTGTACAAAATCATTGCCAAACACCGCAATCCAAGAGATATTTATGCTGAAAAGTTAATTACCGACGGAATTGTCGATGCGGCGTACATTACCAAAATTGAAAACGAGTACAAAGACAAACTCGACGAAAATCTGCAAGCTTCGCGCAAGAAAAATTTAACCATCATCAAGCCGTTTATGCAGGATGAGTGGAAAGGTTTTGAGCAAGTTTCAGATGATGAGATGTTGAAAAAAGTCGATACGAAATTCGACCGCAAAAAACTCGATCAAATCATTGAAACGGTTTCTACTTTGCCTTCGGATAAAAAATTCATCAGTAAAATTACCAAGATTGTTACCGACAGAAAAACGATGTACGATAACAATGCATTGGATTGGGGAACGGCTGAAACATTGGCTTACGGTTCACTTTTGATGGAAGGTTATGATATTCGTGTTTCCGGACAAGATGTAGAAAGAGGAACCTTTTCGCACCGTCATGCGGTAGTAAAAGTAGAAGACAGCGAAGAAGAAGTAATTTTGTTAAACGGATTAAAAGATAAAAAAGGAAAGTTCAATATTTTTAACTCATTCCTTTCAGAATATGGTGTACTTGGATTTGATTATGGTTATGCCTTAGCCAATCCGAATGCTTTAACAATTTGGGAAGCCCAATTTGGTGATTTCTCGAACGGTGCACAAATCATGATCGACCAATACATTTCGTGTGGTGAAGACAAATGGAACAACCAAAACGGAATTGTACTATTGTTGCCTCACGGTTACGAAGGTCAAGGTGCCGAACACTCATCTGCGCGTATGGAACGTTACTTGCAATTGTGCGCGCGTCACAACATGTACGTTGCCGATTGTACTACGCCAGCTAATTTCTTCCACTTGTTACGCAGACAAATGAAAACGAAATTCCGCAAACCTTTAGTGGTGTTTTCACCAAAAAGTTTGTTGCGTCACCCGTTGTGTGTTTCTACTGTAGATGAATTAGCCAAAGGACAATTCCAAGAAACGATTGATGATGCTTCAGTAGATAAGAAAAAAGTAAAAACAGTAGTGTTCTGTACGGGTAAATTCTACTATGATATTTTAGCCGAAAGAGAAAATTTAGGCAGAAAAGATGTAGCTTTGGTACGAATCGAACAATTGTTCCCGCTGCCAGTAGATCAATTGAAAGCGATTATCAAAAGTTATCCCAATGCAGACGATTTTGTTTGGGCACAAGAAGAGCCCAAAAACATGGGAGCTTATGGCTATATGTTGATGAATTTCGATTTAGTGCCTTGGCGATTGGCTTCGTTAAAAGCCTACGCAGCACCAGCAGCTGGAAGTCACACACGAGATAGAAGACGTCACGCGGATGCCATTCGAATGGTTTTTGATAAAAATTTATTTAGATAAAAAAGTTTATGGTTTGTGGTTCATAGTTGGCTGCAAACAATAAACTACGAACAATAAACTACGAACAATAAACTAAAAGAACATGATTTTAGAAATGAAAGTGCCTTCACCAGGCGAATCAATAAAAGAAGTTGAGATTGCAACTTGGTTAGTAAAAGACGGCGATTATGTAGAAAAAGACCAAGCGATTGCTGAGGTAGATTCTGACAAAGCAACTTTAGAATTGCCAGCAGAAGCTAGCGGAATCATTACTTTAAAAGCTTCAGAAGGCGACGCTGTAGCTGTTGGTGCTGTGGTTTGTTTAATCGACACAGGCGCAGCTAAACCAAGCGGAAGTGCTCCAGCGGAAGCAAAACCAGCAGTCGAAGCTCCAAAACCTGTTGCAGAGGCACCTAAAAAAGAAGAAGTAAAAGCAGCTCCAGTAGCAGAGAAAACGTACGCAACTCAAGCGCCATCGCCTGCTGCTCGTAAAATATTGGATGAGAAAAATATTCAACCAACTGACATTGTTGGAACAGGAAAAGGTGGTAGAATTACCAAAGAAGATGCAGTAAATGCTGTTCCTTCAATGGGAACGCCGACTGGTGGGAACCGTGGATCTGAGCGTACCAAATTGTCGATGTTGCGTAGAAAAGTAGCTGAAAGATTAGTTGCTGCTAAAAACGAAACTGCAATGTTAACGACGTTCAACGAAGTAGATATGACAGCTATTTACGATTTAAGAGCTGAATACAAAGACGCGTTCAAAGAAAAACACGGTTTAGGTTTAGGTTTCATGTCGTTTTTTACTAAAGCGGTAACAAGAGCGTTGCAATTATTCCCTGATGTCAATTCAATGATTGATGGTCAAGAGAAAATCTCATACGATTTCTGTGATATTTCTGTAGCGGTTTCTGGACCAAAAGGATTGATGGTTCCAGTAATGAGAAATGCTGAAACCTTATCGTTCCGAGGCGTTGAAGCTGAAATCAAGCGTTTGGCTTTGCGTGCTCGTGACGGACAAATTACAGTTGATGAAATGACTGGTGGAACGTTTACCATTTCTAACGGAGGAGTTTTTGGAAGTATGTTATCAACGCCAATTATCAATCCGCCACAATCGGGTATTTTAGGTATGCACAATGTGGTAGATCGTCCAATCGTTAGAAACGGACAAATCGTAATTGCTCCAGTTATGTATGTGGCATTATCGTACGATCATAGAATTATCGACGGTAGAGAATCAGTTGGTTTCTTGGTAGCGGTAAAAGAAGCTTTAGAAAACCCAGTAGAACATTTGATGGGTGGTAATGCTAAGAAAGCGTTAGAATTATAATTCAGAGAAATTCCAAAATATAAATCCCAAATTCCGAAAGAGTTTGGGATTTTTTGTTCATTACGACAAAATAATATACATTATCTTATATTAGGCGATTAATAAAAAAAATCTTACTTTTGATGCCTTTTGAAAAAATCTTAAAAACTATGAAAAAAATTTACTTTTTAGTACTGAGCCTTATTTCTATTGCGGCCTCTGCGCAATACACATTTACGGTCTATGATCCTTCTAACTCGGGAATTGTAAACAACAGTATCAACGATATAAAAATAGACTCAAGTGGTTTGTTATGGATATCTACTTATTTTGGTGTCTCAACATTTAATGGTACAACGTTTACCAACTACACCACAAGTAATTCAGGTATTGCTTCCAATGCCATCAAAAAAATTGAGATTGATGGTTTGGGAAGAAAATGGATGGCCTCACAATTCAACGGAATCATTTTGCGCAACGGAACCACTTGGACGAATTATACTACAGCCAACTCGGGTCTTCCTAATAATGCCATTAACGATATAGCTGTCGATGGTTTGAACAATCTTTGGATTGCCACAGCATCAGGTCTTACCAAGTTTAATGGTACTACTTGGACCACTTATAATTCGCTAACAAATATTAATTCTGTTGCAACAGACAGTAGTAATGGTGTTTGGGTTACTGCTGGAAATCTTTTGAGTAAATTCAATGGTACTGATTTTAATAACATTACAGATGGTGCCCAAAAAATATTAAAAATCGCTAACACGACAGTTTATGTTGATGCCTTTGATGGTTTAATGACTTTAACAACAAGTGGAACTAATATAGCAATTCTCTATGAAAGCACTTCTTGTCTTTCAGGCTATCAATTCAATGCTTTGGATGTTGATAGCAATAGCAAAGTATGGATTGGATTTGATGGAACAGGTTTACAAAACTTCACCAATTGCACTTCTTATACTGTTGCCAATTCCGATTTGCCTGATAATTCAATTAGCGCAGTTAGAACAGGAGCTTCAGGTACTATTTGGGTAGGAACAGTTGAAAGCGGTTTGGTAAAAATGACGCCAAGTACTTCAACATGTAATCCTCCAACTAATTTTTCGACAACCAATATTACATCAACAACAGCTACTTTGAATTGGACCGCTGCGTCACCAACACCTACAACTTATTTGTATTTGTATAATACTTCTCCAACTATTGGCGGTATTGATGGAAGTACAACTTCTACTTCGGCTAATTTAACCGGATTATTGCCCAATGCAGATTATTATTGGTGGGTGGCATCCGTTTGTGGAAACACTCAAACCGAGTGGGTTTATGGAGGATTTTTTGGTACTGCAACGGCAACCTGTTTTGCTCAACTTAGTTGTGCAGCTTTGGGAGCTACAGCGATCAAATCGGATGGCTCATTATGGGCTTGGGGCAATAATGTAAATGGTTCAATTGGTGATGGAGCTAACACGAGCCGAAATTATCCTGTACAAATTGGCAACTCAAATAATTGGCAAAGTGTTTCTCAAACTGCTTTTACAGGTATGGCTATTAAAACGGATGGCACGTTATGGGGTTGGGGACAAAATATTGGAAATATCAACTCGACTTCTGGAAGCGCTGTTTTGTCGCCTATACAGATCGGAACAAGTACTAATTGGCAATCCGTATCTGCTGGTACAGGTCATACAATGGCAATAAAAACCAATGGAACACTTTGGGGTTGGGGTTCGAATGGATATGGTCAGTCTGGTATAAATGACTTTAACCCTACGCAAATAGGAACTAGTACTTGGATTGCTGTTTCAGCGGGTTATGATTATACATTAGGAATTAAATCCAATGGTACGCTTTGGGCTTGGGGATACAATAACAAAGGACAGTTGGGAACGGGTAATTTGAGTGATAGTAATGCACCTGTTCAAATTGGCACTGCAACCAACTGGTCAAAAGTATGCGCAGGTAATGGGAGTTCGTTTGCCATTAAAACCGATGGCACTCTTTGGGCTTGGGGAGACAACCAATACAGTCAATTGGGTGACGGAACCACCACTAATCGAACTACACCGGTACAAATTGGTACGACAACGAATTGGCAACATATTGGCGTAGGTGGCGCACATGTTGTGGGTAAAAAAGCTAACGGCACTATTTGGGCTTGGGGTTTAAATAATTATTCACAATTGGGTAATGGTAATACAACTAGTTCCTCGGTTCCGGTACAAATTGGGTCAGCTACCGATTGGTTAACTATTGATGCTGGGGTTTCTACAACTTCTGCTATCAAAACCGACGGAACAATGTATGTTTGGGGACGTAATAATTTGGGTCAATTGGGTGATGGAACCTTCACGCAACGCAGTGTACCAACACCGATTAATTGTCCGACTACTAGTTTGGCTAATAATGATTATGCAAGCACATCAAATGAATTGAAAGTGTACCCAAATCCAGTGAATGATGTTGTAAACCTTTCATTTGAGCGAGAAATGACTTCAGTAGCTTTATACAATTTACTTGGTCAAGAAATAATTACCAAACGGGTTAATGCTAATGAAACTTCCATCGATGTTTCGGCATTGCCATCAGGAACCTATTTAATCAAAGTTACGGCAAATAATACAGTAAAATCTGTAAAAGTTGTAAAACAATAGCGATTAAAATACTAAAATACAAATCCCAAATTCGAAAAGAGTTTGGGATTTTTTGTTTATTTGTACTTCCGCGTTAGGGATTGAAGAGGAAATCCTTTTTTGGTTTAAAAAAATTTCAAATACAATTATTTCGACTGACCAAAAAAGATTGTAACGGAAAGCCCGACCCTTGTGGTAACGCCCAAAAACAAAAAAACTATGTCATCAAACAAAAAATCGGCGGCTATTGGATTCATCTTCATCACGATGTTGATTGATATTACAGGTTGGGGAATTATTATTCCGGTGATTCCGAAATTGATTCAAGAATTGATTCACGGCGACGTGAGTGAAGCTGCCAAAATTGGTGGTTGGATTGCGTTTTCGTATGCTATTACACAGTTTGTTTTTTCGCCAATTATTGGGAATTTGAGTGATAAGTTTGGTCGACGACCGATTATTTTACTGTCGCTTTTTGCTTTTGGATTGGATTATATTTTGTTGGCGTTAGCACCCAATATTACTTGGTTGTTTATTGGTCGAATTATTGCTGGTATTTCTGGCGCGAGTATTACCACAGCTTCGGCTTATATTGCCGATGTGAGTACACCTGAAAACCGAGCGAAAAACTTCGGAATGATTGGCGCAGCCTTTGGTTTGGGCTTTATAATAGGGCCAGTTATTGGCGGATTATTAGGGCAATATGGATCTAGAGTTCCGTTTTACGCAGCGGCAGTTTTGTGTCTGTTGAACTTTTTGTATGGTTACTTTATTTTACCTGAATCATTATCCAAAGACAACCGTAGAGAATTCAGTTTGAAACGCGCCAATCCGATAGGAGCTTTCTTAAATTTACGTCGTTATCCGCAGTTAATCGGTTTAGTAATTTCGATATTTTTATTGTACACGGCAGCTCATGCAGTACATAGCAATTGGAGTTATTATACCATTTACAAATTCAATTGGGATGAAAAGATGATTGGGATTTCGTTGGGAGCAATAGGTTTGTTGGTAGGTTTGGTACAAGGTGTTTTGATTCGTTGGGTGAACCCAAAATTAGGAAATGAAAAGAGCATTTATGTAGGTATGGCCTTATATACTTTTGGGATGATTTTGTTTACATTGGCAACCGAAAGCTGGATGTTGTTTGTGTTTTTGATTCCGTATTGCTTAGGCGGAATTGCCGGACCAGCGATGCAAGCAGTGATTTCCGGACAAGTGCCCGCCAATGAGCAAGGCGAAATACAAGGAACCTTATCGAGTTTGATGAGTGCATCGGCCATAGTTGGACCACCGATGATGTCGACCGTTTTTTACTATTTTACCCACAAAGAAGCTCCATTTCAATTTGCAGGAGCACCTTTTGTTTTGGGTGCTTTTTTGATGTTGATGAGTACATTGATTGCGTATTATTCTTTAAGAAAAAAATAGCACTACAATTTTTAAAAGATAAATCCCAAATTCTAGGTAGCATACTCTGGAATTTGGGATTTTTTTATTTGGAATTTCTTCTGTTATTCTTTTACAATTTTCACTGTTTTTTCGGCATTTTCTGAAGTGATTTTCACAAAATAGATGCCGTTTGTCAAATGACTCAGATTGATTTCGGTTTGTAAACTATTCACGTTTTGCGAGAGCATTTGTTGTCCTAAGACCGAAGTGATTTCAACCGTATCAATGGTAGCCGAATTTGAAATTAGTAAGTTGTTTTTTACCGGATTAGGAACGCACAACAATTGATCAAGCGAATGGTTGATTGAATTTAAATTAGCTACAACCGTAGTTGTGGCCACATTGGTTTGAATGGGCGCGTTGTAATCAAAATAAATATTGGCCGTATTCGGAATTACATCACCTACTGCAATTGAAGCAATTGGTTTTACTTTGTAGGTAATGTACCCGTGACTCAGAAGTCCAAAATTGACGCCAGGTAGATTAATGTTTTCAAACAAAAATTCGTTGTGATTGTTTTTGTTTTTTACTCTGCAATTATGACTTGTGCTAATGAGTTCAAAGGTACTCCAATCCAACTTTGGGTCTAAATCATTAATTATTTTGATATTAATCGCATCTGAAGTTCCTATATTTTGAAAACGGATGGTGTAGTGTAAGTACTCTTGTTGGGCTTGGGCTAGCGTGATGCTTGTTCCTTCATGTACCAGTATGTCATTAGGGTCTTGAGAGTTTACTACAACTTGAGAAATAGAACTTGTGTTGTCAAACGGAATATTATCATTGGTGTTTGGAGTAATATTTCCGGTAAACGAAACAATGTTGCCTGCTTCTACTGTTGGTGGTGTAAGTACATCAAATCGAACATTGCGAATTAATCGACTCTCAAAAGGAGTAAGAGAAGAAAAGTTGTAAGTTAGCATACTAGGCGCTGTACTATTTGGAGAAGGACTGCTCGATGAAAAAGTCATCTTTGAATTGGGAAATTGAAATGAGATTTGACCGTTTAAAGTAGTACTTCCGTTATTTTTGTACCAAATGTTGTAATAGGCAGGAAGCCCAGGAACAACGTTGAACAGCGGAACTAGGACAATTTCTAAATCGTCAACATTAGCATTGGCTGTTATACAAAAATCGGGTGCAAATAGGGTTCCAGGTGTGCTTAAGTTAAAAACTTGGGTGCTTGGAGTTACAGTAAAATAACTAGGTAATCCTGTGATGGAAACCGTATTAGTGCCTTGGTCGCCAATTAAGTAGTAGCTATCGTTATCGTAATAGCGTGTTAATGAAGTATACGTAGTAGAGCCATTTACATTTTGTAGCATAATGTCGTCTATGTAGCTGTCATTTGTATCGCAACCGTTGTTTTCATTATCAAATTTAACTTTGCCGACAAATCTGTTTTTTAGCACTACAACATAGGCATAGTTAGCATAGCATATAGTAGGATCAACTATGGAACAAATCATGTAAGGAACTGTATAAGTGCCTTCGGCAACGTTTGCTCCGATGTTAATGGTACCATTGGCATTAAAACTAAATCCCACAGGGATATTGAGCGGTGTTAATACAATCTCAGCAGGATTAACCGGCATATTGTTGGATGTATCATTCTCCAAAACGCTGGCGGTGGTTGTGTTGGCGTAAAATGGACCGCTGAAGTCATCGTAGTTGGCTATTAAATCAGAAATTCCAGACACCGAAACAAGAGCACTTGCCGAATCACAGTTGAAATTATCAACTAAAGAACAAACCATATAGCTCATGGTGTAAATACCCGGTGCTATACCAGGATTAACGGTAACTGATCCGTCAAAGTTCACTATTATTCCGCTGGGAACAGATAGCCCAGTTACAGTTGCGTTATTCATGTTTAGAAAACCATCACATTGCGAATAATCATTCGATAAAACATTTCCAGCGCCACCGCCAGTTGCATTATTCACTGGGTTGTTGGTAAAATCGTCATCTACTGCATCTAAAAAACCAGGTACAATATCGATGGTAATGTAGCCGATACTACAATTATTTGGATGTGCAATTTCACAAAGTTGATAGGTAATCGTATATTGACCCATGACGGGGAAATTGAGGTATACATCACCACTAGCTGTATCTACACCAAAAAAAGGATAGCTTTCCAATATAGTTAAAGATACATCAGCAGGATGCTCTACATTGCCCGGTTGCGTGTAGTAAGTTTGCAATATGGCCGGTGCTCCATTTAATGTGTCAACAAAATTTCCATAGCCTAAAACATTACCCAAATAGCTACCAGGGCAACTTCCTATAAAATAATCCGGATTTGCAACCAATTTGGTGTTTACAGTAATGGTAGCGGTAGCACACAACGAACTGTTGGTGATAGAACAAATTTCATAGGTTAAAGTGTAAGTGCCTCTTGCAGTTCCTGCGGCTACTACAATACTTCCGCTAGAAATCGAAATTCCTGGGTTGGTTGTAGAAAGTTGTGTCAACGTGACCGTACTCAAACTAACGGGAACACCATTTAAGGTATCATTGTATAAGATGTTCTCTGCGGAAGTATACGCCGATGTGTTGTACAAAACGCCAATAGTGTCATCATTAGCGATAATTTGTCCAAATGAATGGAAACTAATGAAGGCAAATGTGAGGTAAAAAAAGATTTTTTTCATGGCTTATTCTTTTACAATTTTCACTGTTTTTTCGACACCTTCTGAAGTGATTTTTACAAAATAAATTCCGTTTGCCAAATGACTCAGATTGATTTCGGTTTGTAAACTATTCACTTTTTGCGATAGCATTTGTTGTCCTAAAACAGATGTGATTTCAATTGTGTCAATGGTAGCCGAATTTGAAATTAGTAAGTTGTTTTTTACCGGATTAGGATGGTAATTCAAATCGTTTAAGGCAAAATTGGCATTGCCCAAGGTCTGTACAAATTCAGTTGTATGGGTATTGGTGATTATAGCTGCGTTAAAATCAAAATAAATGGCCGCTGTATTCGGAATGATATCGCCAATAGCATAGCCCGCATCGGGTTTGATTTTAAAAGTAATGTATCCTTTTCCAGCAGCAGAAATTCCATCAGAAATCGGAAGCTGAATGTTTCTAAATTCAAAATTAACTATCGAGTTCGTCAAATTGGCAACATAACTGTGTGATGCCGATACTACTTGGAAGGAATCTGGATTGAGTTGTTCATCCAATTGATCCGTTATAGCAATATTAACCGCGCTTGCCGTTCCAGTGTTTTCAAAACGGATGGTGTAATACAAATAGTCATTGGTCGTAAAAGTAGAATGCACAATTTTGCCACCATGACTTTCCAATTTATCATTTGGGTCGTACGAATTGATTACGGTTTGATTCATAGCAAAAACATTGTCCTCTGTATTAATGTCGTTGGTAGTTGGCAGAATTGTAGCATTATTAGTTAGCGTTAAACCCGCAATAACCGAAGTAGGAACATATAATGTAACCGATATTACACGCGTTTCATAAGGCAATAAATTGGTGTAATTATAACTAAATCCGTTGGTAATAGCAGTTGTTCCTGCTTGCGAAACCGAAAAAATTGAAACATTCGGATCGTGGTTGAATGTCAAGCTACCCGACGCAATGGGTTGATTGCTGTTATTGGTATAAATAATATTGTTTTGGTAATAAAAACCAGGTCTTGGCGCATCAAACGGAACAATGGTAACTGAAACATCGGTATAATTTTGCACCGATACAACAGGGAAATTATAGGTTTGTACACCTGAAGTTTGGTTTATTGTGATGTTGTTATATGATGCAGGATTAACGGTGTAATACGGGGTATGTGCTGGGTTGATTGCAAAAGCAATATCATAGGTATTGGCAGCATTGGTGTCGTACAACGTATGGCTTCCATTTGGAGCAACGACGTGCTGAATAGTGCCTGAGTTGTTTTTTTCAATCTCAAATTTTCCTAAATTGAAATTCACTTCATTGGCATCTTTTATCGCATTGTTATTGGTGTCAACAAAGGCTTGCATTCTAATTCCTGCACAATCCAAAATGCTTTGAGTTGTGTTTAAATCAGTGATTTTAATGTAACCCAATTGATTGCTAAAATTAGTTACCATAATAAGATAGTAAGCACCTGCTTGAGCATTTTGAATTACTGGAAACTCGGTTGATTGGGCAGAATAGCTACAATTAACGATGTTGGCAGTGGTCAAATTAGCACAACCTGAAGTTGGGTTTGTAAAAGGACCGTATACAATGTAATCTACATCCAACAATTGCGTGTTGAAATTGATTCCTGTATTTTGTTCAATTTTCAAATTGATAGTTCCGTTTTGACTGGCTTGCAAATAAAACCAAGTTGGATTAGGATGTGTAGCTAAACAGCCGTAGTCAGTATTGGGTTCGTCATAGTAAGAAAATTGGTTGTTAAGGAAAGGTGTTCCCAATGCGCCACATAATGAATTCGCTTCAACACATTGAAAAGGGTTAATGCAATTTGTAGTAGCGTCGAGATAAATTTGATAGATATAATCACAATCATTGGCTTGGTTGTAACGCCCAAATACAAATGTATAGGTAAGAGTACCTCTAGTAAAATTACTTGGATTAGTAATTGGATTAGTTTGATTTTCGGCATCGTCCAAATTATTGTAATAGGTTAAGTTTGAATAACCAATTTGTGATTCAGAGCTAGCCAAATCAAATACTACAATTCCGTTATTGTCATCATCACACTGATGCAAATAATGAATACTCATATAGAGATATGATCTAACATCAAGATTACTAATTGATGAATAAAAAACCGAAGGGTTGGCGTTACTTTCAATTCGGGAAAAAATGTCATAATAACCTTCCGCAAAACAATGTGAACTAGCAATTGAATTAGATCCTGTATTAGCCTCTTCTTGAGTAAAGTGATAGGTAATGTTATATTCCGAAAGATTTAAATTGCCAATAACTTCAGGGTTGTAGTTGGTCAAGTCAATACACACATTTTCACCTTCTTCGACACAAAAAGTTTCTGAAAAACTGTCTGGATAAGCAGTAGAACAATTTTCTAAAAATAATTCAAAAGGAAAAGTTTCAAAAGCATTGGTTTGTAAATTGGTAAGTCGAGCATACAAAAATTGATTATTTGAAACACAATAATTAGTGGCATTTGCAATTGGATTAGTATTGTTTTCTGCATCACTTTGAGAAGTAAAGTAAGCTACTTGATAATTAATTGGATTTAAAGTGTTAATAATATAGTCATTGTTAAATGAGAGGTCAAAGCATTGATAAGGCAAACAACCATACAAATTCGTTGCATAACCACTAGACGCACAATCGTTTAAAGCAAAAAGGAGCGTACTTATCGAATAACAGTTGGTGTTGGCTTTTTGTACTCTTACATACAAAGTGTGTATTCCATAACCTACTACATTATAGTAATCAAATTGAGGAATTTCATTGACTAAGTTTTCTGCATCAGTGTAGGTTTGATAATACTTCACTTCATAGCTGTCGTTGAATGAAAAATAGTAATTATAATAAGATAGTGTTTCTTGCGTGGCTTCCATACCATTGTTGTCAAAATCACACAATTGAAAGTTTTGACTGCTTACAGAAGGGATATTCACCACTTCCAAATCAAAATTTTTCACAATAACCTCGCTAGTAGTCAGATTAACTATTTTAATGTAAATAGTTTGCGGGTTAACACTGTTGGTAAAGTTATTACTGTTTGAAATAGGGTTGATTCCAGCATTCAAATCGCCCATAGTCAAGTAAAAATTGACCTGAAAATTGGCTGGATTGTAGCCGTTTAAGGCTTGTGTAGTGGCCTGATTTAAGTCGAATGTACCAATATTATTTTCGCCACACGAAACCAAGTTGGTGATTGGGTTGTTGGCTTGTCCTATTGCCCATTGCGAAACAATAAGTAGTCCTAATAAAATGAATTTTTTCATAGCGTGGTTTTTTATTCTTTTATAATCTTTATTGTTTTTTCTTTTCCTTCAGCAGTTACTTTCACAAAATAAATTCCATTAGATAACTCACTTAAATCAATTTCAGTTTGTAAACTATTTACTTTTTGCGAAAGCATTTGTTGGCCTAAAATCGAAGTAATTTCAATCGAATCGATCATTTTTTCATTTGAAATCATCAAACTATTTTTTACCGGATTGGGGAAATAATTCAAATTAGCAAAAGCAAAATTATCGTTGCCTAAAGTTTCAACAAACTCAGTTGTACAGGTATTGGTTACGATAGCAGGGTTAAAATCGAAGTAAATTTCTGCCGTGTTCGGAATGATGTCACCAATCGCAAATCCGGGTTTTGGTTTGATTTGAAACGTGATAAAACCATGACCAATTTGAGTATCAGGCACTGAAGGCGGTAAATTGATACCATCAAACTTCCAAATCAAATTACTACCCACGCGATCTAAAACATAATTATGAGAGGCAGTAACCATTCTTAAAGAGTTTTCATCCAATTGGCTGTCTAAAACGTCTTCAACTCTAATATTGATAGCTTCGGCTGTTCCTGTGTTTTCAAAGCGAATGGTGTACGTCAGATAATCATCGGCAGTAAAATCATCAAATTCAATTTGTCCGCCATGCGCTTCTTGTTTGTCGTTGGGATCATAAGACGCTACTATACTTTTAGTTAAACTGTCGGAATTGTCATTTACCCATAAGTCTCCATTGGACGTAGTTATTGAAACGGTGTTGGTAAGGCTTTGTCCTATGCTCACTGTTGGAATAGTAGGAACTTGCATCATCACTACTATTGAAATAGTTTGGCCAGGAGCTAAATTAGTGTAATTATAGGTGAAACCATTTGTAATTGGGGTTGTACCAGATACAGAAATGGAATTGATCGTAAGTGCTACGTCAGAATTAAATGTCAAGGTTCCCGACGGAATCAGCTGGTTTCCATTATTTGTTATTTCAATTGTATTTTGATAAGGACTTCCTGGTCTAGGAGAATTACTTAAGCCAAAGTGGACACTTACATTAGTACACGGTATTGAGGTAATTGGGAAATTATAAACCGTAATCCCAGAGCCCATAGCAACAGCAACATTGGAATAAATTTGGCCACTAGTGGTAAAACAATTTGTATAATAACCGCTCAAATCATAACTTATCGTATAAATATTCGTCGGATTGCTCTCATACAAATAAAGCACTCCTGTGGATGATGTAGTTGTAATTGAGTTACCGTTATTAATTTGATATGTAAAATTACCATAATTCACGTTGAGTTCTCCATTGTCTTGCAACCCATTATTGTTGATGTCTAAGAAAGCTTTGAGTAGTATTCCATCGCTAGTGTTGAGTTGAATGGTGGAAGTTGCAGATTCTAGAACAGATGTGTTTAATAAAGGATGTATAACTTCAACGGTGGAAGAATGAGTTATAGTACCCGAATTGATATTTGCCTGAGTTAAAACATAATTAGCACTAAAGGTTGTTGAATCAGTTGTTTGCCCTTGTAATGATTGAAGTTGTCCATTGATAGCTAATGTAGCGCTACTAATGCCAACAATAGGAATAGGGATACAAGCATTATTAGAAATACTAAATTCATAATGAATGATATCACCCACATTTACAAAACCATCATTATTGTAATCTTGGTAGGTTCCAAGCATATTATAATCTATAATGTCGTAACCTTCAACTAAAACAGGAAGCACATAAGAGTTGCAATTTTGACCTGTACTTACCACCACACTATAAATTTCGGGAGCTAAATTAACCGTCACAGTAGAGGTGTTTCCTGTAAGAATAATTAAATCGGAGCTATTTGTAAAGATAGACAATGACCAATCAGTTTGAGGTAAGTTTCCAATGGTTACAGTTCCAACTGGACTAGCACAAGAAGGTTGCGCAATCGAAACTATTGTTGGTGTTTCAGGAATAATAACATTGATGATTTGGGTATGCATTAATGTATTTCCACACAAATCAGTTGCAGTCCAAGTTCGAACAATTGTTTTAAAGCCAGAATTATTTGGAGTGAATAACGTTTCTTCTGCAAAAGCAACGCTAGCAGAACCACAATTATCACTTGCTGTCAAAACAGGTGCGTTGGGTAATGGTTGGTTACAGTTAATTGTAAAATTGTTAGGTAAAGAATCGTTAAAAAATGGTGTCGTAGTATCTTGAACTAAAATTATTTGACTTGCTGTAATACTATTTCCAGAAGGATCGGTTGCTGTCCAAACTCTGACGACCTGGAAATTCCCAGGACATGTTCCTTGTGAGGATGTATCAACATACGTTACGGTTACTGTTCCCGAATTATCAATTGCAGACATTTGAACAAAATTCACAGAATTACCACACTCAATAGTTGAAGGTGCTGGAATAGAAGTTGTCCAAACTGGTGGTTCGGTATCGGTTATGTTTCCAAACGAAGCAACACTCAAAAAACAAAAAATAATAACTGTAATTAGTTTATTCATAGTGTTATTCTTTTACAATTTTAGCGATTTTTTCTTGTCCCTCTGCAGTTACTTTCACAAAATAGATTCCATTAGATAACTCACTTAAATCAATTTCAGTTTGCAAACCATTCACTTTTTGAGAAAGCATTTTTTGTCCTAAAATTGAGGTAATTTCAATTGAATCAATTAATAAAGTATTTGAAATCGTCAAACTATTTTTTACAGGATTTGGGAAATAATTCAAATTAGCAAAAGCAAAATTATCGTTGCCTAAAGTTTCAACAAACTCAGTTGTACAGGTATTGGTTACGATAGCAGGGTTAAAATCGAAGTAAATTTCTGCCGTGTTCGGAATGATGTCACCAATCGCAAATCCGGGTTTTGGTTTGATTTGAAACGTGATAAAACCATGACCAATTTGAGTATCAGGCACTGAAGGCGGTAAATTGATACCATCAAACTTCCAAATCAAATTACTACCCACGCGATCTAAAACATAATCGTGCGAAGCTGCTATCATTTGAATAGAACTTTCATCGAGTTGATTATCTAAAACATCTTCCACTCGAACATTAATAGCTTCGGCTGTTCCTGTGTTTTCAAAACGAATGGTATATGTCAAATAATCGTTAGCTGTAAATTCATCGAACTCAATGCGACCACCATGATTTTCTTGTTTGTCATTAGGATCGTAAGAACCGACTATCGTTTGGGTTAAACTTTGCGAATTATTTGCTATATTAATATCTCCTGGAGGAGCAGTTATGGAAACGGAATTAGTCAACAATTGACCCAAACTTACGGTAGGTATCGTTGGGACTTGGAAATAAACATAAAAAGATCTAGATTCATTAGGAGTAAGATTGGTGAAATTATAGGTAAAACCAGTAGCATTTGGTATTGCGCCAGATGGATAAGAAGTTGTTGTAACCACATTATTTACAGTAAAGGTGATGGTTCCCGATGCTATAGTTTGGTTGCCGTTATTTCTGTAATAAATCCAATTTGAATAAGTAAAACCAGGTCTTGGAACACCGTTAGGATATAAATTCACAGATAAATCCACGAAAGGGGTTTGTGTTATAGGGAAATTATACGTTGTAATCCCAGAGCCGTTAGCAACCGTTACGTTTGAATATGATGATGGCGAAACGGTATACTGCAGGGCATAACTCGGATTTATTGTAAACCCAATAGTATAGCTAGTCAATGGATTACCTTCGTATAAAGTTACCATTCCATTCGGACTTGTTACGGTATGAGTTACATCATTGTTAATTTGATAATAAAAATTTCCTTGATTTGGAGTTACATTGGGTTCACCAGCATTTTGCACTCCATTTCCGTTGGTATCAAAAAAAGCATTTAGCTTAATTCCGTTAGATAGGTTTAAATTAACAGTATTTGTAGCTGTTGTGCTAATAGGATTGCTTAATAAAAATCCATTAGCTATGGCGGTCGTAGTTACAAAGCCATTTGTAATATCAGCTTGTGTTAAAACATAAATGCCACTAAATGTGGTTGTGTCTGTTGATAAAGGAGCCAAAGAAGTCAAAGTTCCACCTGAAACAGTACCAACTGAACTGCCAACAGTGATGTTTGTTATTGGATTGGTAGTATTAAAATTTGTAATAGTGTATTGATAATTAATTACGTCACCAACATTGGTATAGCCGTCATTGTTATAATCTGAATAGGAACCATTTATGGAAATTCCATGAGAGACTCTAACGATAGTACAAGTTGTACAATTGGAATTAAGCGGAATACAATCTGAACAGGGTGTTGGATCAGTTGAAATATTGGTTACTGGACTGCCGTTAGGTGCCTCACTCGTTACCGTCGCTAAGTTATCCACTTGTCCAGCATTGATATCGGCTTGAGTTAATGTGTGAAATGCAGTAAAAATGCTTGGGTCAGAAGTTCCTGCTGCCAGAGCGGCAATAGGTCCTCCCCAAACAGTTGCATTGATGTCAGTTACGTTAACATTTGTTAAAGTTACATTACCTGTATTAGTAACTACAAATACATAGACAATAGTGTCACCGACTGAAACACCTTCTGGAAGACTAGAATCTAAATAAGTTCCATCTTTGGTTATTTGAATAGATGGTGATTGAGGTAAATGTACCATTGTACAATTTAAACAGGAAGGATTAATCGAACAAGTAGTACACGGTGTAGGATCTGTAGACGTTGCTGTAATGTTTGGTCCAGCTGTAGGTGTTCCTGTTACAGTTCCTAAATTATCCACTTGACCTGCATCAATGTCTGCTTGGGTAATTATGTGTGTTGCTGTATATGCAGTATAATTGGTTTGTCCAGCACTTAGTGTAATTGGGCTTCCTGTAACCGTTGCATTTGTATCGGTAACATATACATTCGTTAAAGTTCCAGTTGTGTTATTGATTATTGAAAAAGTGTAATTTATACTATCACCCACACTAACGATTCCATCAGAATTAGTATCAACGTAAATGCCATCTTTCAAAAGAGATAAAGATGCGACAACAGGTACTGAAACTATTGCTGTATCACAATTGGTAGGATTCAAATTTTCACATATTTGATAGGTAAGCGTGTAATTTCCTGGTGGTGTTCCTGGTGCAACAACAACATTGGTTCCGCTCAAAGTAACTCCTGGGCTAGTACTTGATACATTCGATAGAGTTATTTGATAAGGCTGGACAGGAATACCATTAAGCGTGTCATTCACTAATACATTTGTAAATGCAATACCTCCCGATGAAGTAATAGGATTTGCAGAGTCGTTATTGGCAACAATTGGTGACGCAGTGACATAAACTGTAACGGTAGCTTGATCACAATTGCTGGTATTGGCATTATCGCATATTTGATACGTAATAGTGTATGTTCCTGCAGGAGTTCCTGGGTTAACAATAACAACTCCAGTAGCTGGACTAACTGAAGGAACAGGTGAGCCAGACCAAACTGGATTTGCAGGAGTAACTACTGTTAGTGTAATTTGTGTAGATGAAATAGGAACACCATTTAACGTATCATTACTTAATACATTTCCAACATTTGGATTACCTGTTGAACCATTTATTGGACTACTAGTATCATCGTTAGCTACAATTTGACCAAATGAATTAAAACTACTAAAAAAGAAAACTAGTAAAAGGAGTGTGTAAATTTTTCTCATAATCAATCTTTTAAGAATCAAAAATAAGAAATTTACTTACAAAATAATATTCTAAATTAGAATTTGCAGGCTTTCACCGAGAATTTGAAACTATTTTAAATAAAAACAATGATTGTAATAGTCAATAATTGCTTTGCCTTGCAGTAGAACATCTGCGCCAATAATACCATCAACGGGTTTCGCTTTGTGTTGGGTAAGCGCCAAATTTACGTGGGTTAAATCAAAAACAACCAAACTAAAAGCGACTTCTTTCCAACGACCCAATTGCAATTGATTGTTTTTAGAAAGTTGGGTAAACATTCCGGTCGCACCAGCACCAGCGGCTTGTGTGGCTGATTTTTCTGTGGTCAATTGAAATTTCTCAATGCTCTCAAATCCAACACAACTATTGCTTGCTCCTGTGTCAAGAATAAAGTTACCTTTCACTCCATTAATTGTTGCTTTAACTAGCAAATGCTGGGTTTTCGAAACTTTGAAAGTGATTTTTTTGTATTTTTCTTTCCGAAGAAGTTCTTGAATGGCTTTCATGTTAATTGCACGGAGTTTCTCAAAGTTTTACACAAAGATACACGAAGAATTTAATTTTCATCGTGAACTTTGTGCCTTCTTTGTGTAACTCTGTGAAACAACTTATAGAGAAATACAACGATTACAATTCCAACAAAAATTGAACCCCAAATCCAAAAAAGACTCGACTCTTTCTCTTCCAATGTTCCGTAATACACAAACGCACTCCAATAATAGGGCGATTTTTTGGCGTTAGGGATATTTTCATCCAACAAATAATCGAGTTTGGCTTGGTGTGTAGATTCAAAGTACGATTGGCCATTTTTTACATTAGAATAAAATTTATCCATCAAAACTGAAGTTGTATAATCGTTCACTTTCCACAACGAAAACAACAAATTTTGCGCTCCAGCCAATTGAAATCCGCGTGCCACACTCATCGCACCTTCGGCTTTGAACCACTTTCCAATTCCGGTTTCACAGGCACTCAAAACCACCAAATTGGGTTGCATTTCTAAATGATATAATTCAGAATACAACACTTTTTGATCGTAAAATTTAATGCTCGCAGGTTCATAAATATCGCCCGAAGACGCGTGAGTTGAAAGATGAATAATAGAATAATTCGACGCATTTTGTTTGAAATTCTGAAACGTCGCTTTTTGGTTTTCTAAATACATGCCATCAAAATACGAGTGAATTTTTAGCTTTTCTTCTTTAGAAAATGCCAATTCTAAATTCGTTTTTTCAAATACTGGAAAAACGCCCAAAACATTCTCTTTTTGATGTTGAAACGGAATTGAATTCAGGTAAAAATGAGCCGAATTGTTGTACCCAATCGTAAAATCATTCAATAAGAAATTCATTTTGGCAAAATTGGTCGTCGAACTTCTTTTGGTAATTAAAGCTTCAAATGGCAAAAAATTCAAAATTCCATCAGGAATTATGATGAGGTTTTTATTCGATTTGGATTTTGGAAGTTGTAAATGACCAAAAACAATGTTCGATTGATTGTTAAAAGCGACAGGATTTTCTACTATCGCATTGGCATCTTTAAAAAAGGATATTAATTTTCGAATAACCGAGTCTTCTTTGAAATTTTCTGAAATCTGTTGCAATTGAATCGACTTGTTTTTCAAAGTAAAAACATACAAATACTCTTTTCCTACAAAATATTCAACTAAAATAGCCTTGTCATTATCTAATTTTGAAAATAAATCAGTGATGTTGAATTCTTTTGAAATTTTCGATTTTTCCGTTGTCTTTGACTTTAACAACAACATCAACTCGTTTTGTTTTTGAATGGCTTTTTTGATTTTGGAAATATCAGCATCGTCAAGTTTTTGCTGTTCTTTTAGAATAATAGTATTCCAGTTTTGCAATTGCTCAAGAATCAATTTTTCTTCTCGAGATTGGTTTTTCATATCCAAAAGCGATTGCTTCAAAACAGCTGATTTAGTTTGTTCAGCCAATAAAAAAGCGGATTCTAGATCATTAATTTTCTTTTCTTTTTGGTAAAGAGAATAATAAATAGCAAGGCATTTTTCGGTGCGATTGCGACTGCGAATTTGTGTGACGATTTTCGAGTTTTCGTACACCAACAGCGCTTGAAATAAGTCTTCGATATGAAACGCCAAATCATAACTCTTCAATGCTTCTTTGGGTTGATTTTGAGCTAAAAACAAGGCCGCTTGCAAATCCAAAGCATCCAACAAAACGGTTTCGGGGTAAAGTGAATTTTTGCTTGGAAGAAGCTTTTTTTTAGCATTGTAATTAGGAATCAAAACGTCAAAAGCTGCTTTTAAATTAATCTGACTTTCGTCGAAATGAGCCCTTTGAAAGTCAATCAAAGCAATATCGTAGTACAATTGCGCTTGTTGTCGTGGTTCGATGATTGGATTTTCAAAAAACAAATCGCGAGATAGTTCCATCAATTGATTGGCCTTTTCAAAATGTTTTTCGTTGGCTTCCATCTTGGCTAAATTTCGATACACATTTGATAGTGTTTTCGATTGAGATGAATCATTTTTAAGAAATTGAATAGCGTTTTGAAAGGCTTTTTTGGTCAAAGAAAACTGATTTTGAATAAAATAATTCGTCCCTAAATTGTTCCACAAATTGCCTTTTTGAACGTTGGACAGTTTTTCGGTTTGTAGCGTTTTTTCTAACAGATTGATGGCTTCAACAATTCGCCCTGTGTTTTGATAAACATTCGATAAATTCAAAATCGCAGCGTATTTCTGTTGCTGATTTTTTTCGACATTGGCAATAAAATAATACTGTTTGATTGTGTTTTCAGCATTGTCGTAATCGCCTAGTTGCGTATATAAATTTCCCAAAGGTTGCAAACACGATTCTATAATGTCGTAATTCGATAATTTGTTTTTTTGGTACAAATGCCACGCTTTTTCATAGCTTTTAATGGCTTTTTGAGTCAATCCAAATTGGTTTTCGTAATAGGCTTTGTTGCATTTTAATATTACAAATGCCAAAAGTTCGGGTTTCGATTTGGGTTGAAAAGTAGCTTCTAATTGTTCTAATTTCTCTAAACTTTTTGCATTCGGATTGGCCACAAAAACATCAACTGTATTGTAGATTTTATCTTCCAAAGAAACTGTTTGTCCAAATGAGAATTGGACGCAAAAAAATAATAGAAGAATTGGTTTAAAACTCATACAAAAACTATTTCACAAAGATACACAAAGAATTGCACTGAGTTTCTCAAAGAACTTCTTTGCGAACCTCAAATTTCTCTGAGCAACTTTGTGTCACTAAGAAATTAAAACTTCCAAATAGCATAAAACTGCCAATAATTAAAGTCTTTTTCAAAATTCTGATAATACCGAATTCCAACACTCGGCCCAATTCGTGCAAAACCAAAAGTAACGTCGGCAAAAACACTGGTTTGCATTTTTTCAAACGCTTTTGTTTTGCTTTCTTCCGAGACATTAGTGCTCAGCGATTCTAGTTCATCACCTGGCGAAACTGGATTGGTATTCAAATTGGGAGCAAATACTTTTCGACTTCGATTGAATGTGGTGGTTTGGTCTAGTAAAACAGAAAATTGCGGACCAACGCCTACGCCAATGTAATTGTTGAGGTTATAACGCAATGAAATTGGCACCACTTCGGCGAGGTTTTTAATCGTTTTTGTTTCGGTTGAAGTTTGCGCAAAACCAGTATCGTACAGAGTTCCATTACTCAAAATAATAGGCGGATTAAACTGTATTTGTTGAAAATCGGACGAACTCGAAGCACTACTTTCAAAATAATTGTAATACAACTCGCTTTGCCAATACCAACGGTACGATTTATAAGGCGAAATGGTAGCGCCCAAAAAATAACTTTTTGAATTTTCTTGGTTGGTAAAAAGATTATAACCTGTACGCACACCAATCGAAATTCCGGGTTTGAATCGCGTTAAAGCAAAATTGGTAATCACAGGTTCATTTTTATCAAAAATAATAGCCGTGCGACTTCGGGTTTTTTGTTTGTGAAAATCTTTGGCAAATTTCATAGTGTATTTGACAAAACCTTTGGTCGAATCACGTTCGGTTACATTTTTTTGATTGCTACCGGGAATGTATATATTTTTGAAGGTAAAATGAATTTGTTTCTGTTTGATAATGGTGTCCAAACAACTATAATTCACTTCTTCGCCTTTGGGACAAATCGGGCATTTGGGATATGAATCGACAATTTTTAAGGTTTTTTTGTCAAACATATCGGGAATATCAGTTTCCAAACGAATCATTCGCGCTGGACCTTCGCCATCGTTTTGGAAGCGCGTTTTAAAGTTGATAGTTTTCAGCCGAACGGTTCGGTAATTCATAAAAGTAGCGTTGCTCGACATTTTGTTGGGATCGTGCGACGTTACAATTTCCATTTCTAAGGTTTTCTTTTTGTGGTTTTTGTAATTTCGATCAGGCACAAAAACGCCGCGCATTTTGACGGTTGCTGTGGTGTCTTTGATCATTTCGGGTGTGGTTTTGAAGGTGAAAAACACATTCCGAGTTTCTTTAGCATCCATTCCGTCGAACTCAAAAACTTTAGCATCGCGAAAAAGCGATTGGCTTTCCGCCAAGGTCAAATCGAGGTTTTCTTCTTTTACTAAAAATGGAATTCGAAGCACCGAATTCTCATCTGCGGAAGCGATAGTTTGATACGAATTATTTGCATTTTCAACCCAAGCAATGCCGTTTTCAATAACTTCGCGTTCGCCAAAATGCGTTCGTGTTTCAACCAATTCGAAGTTGTCATTTTTGAATTCTTTGTCGTTGTAAAATAGATACAATTTGCCATTAGCCACATAATCCAACAAGTTTTGATAGCTCAACACCACAACAATTTCCTCTTCAGGCATGGGTTCGCGATTGGCAAAAAGATGAATCGAAGTTGAATCGGGCAGTGAAGCAATTTCATCAAAACTAGATTCAGAAATTTCATTTATAGCGACTGTTTTCGGGCGAGTTTTGGGTGGTTTTCCGTTGTCGTAATTGTTGGTTACAGTCAAGTTGACTTTGTATTCACCAGGTTTTTTGTATACTTTTTTGGGTTCGGCAGTTTTACTGTAAGTTCCGTCACCGTATTCCCAAAAATAAGTATAATTGGCTTTCGGAGCACCAGCAATTTGAATTAACGGCGGTGTTTCGGCTTTGAAAGTTAGCGCATTTCCCTTTTTGTCAAAGCTAATGTTGGCTTTTCGCGTGATGGTGTCTTTTACTTTAGTTTGCGAAAATGAAAACGTCGTTCCCAATAGAATAACGAAAAGAAGCAGTACATTTTTCATAATCAAAAAGTTGGTTAGCATTTATAAAAGTAAGAAAAAGTGATGAACGAGTCACCACTTTCTCCAAAAACTAACAATTAACCTAACTACTTTTAAGGTAAAGCATTGATAGCGGCAATTAATTGTGCTTCAGTTCCAGTTGTAGTTTCTGCATCAGTAAAGATGTACACATCGCCAGCCGCCACAGTTACTGCTTTAATCGCGTATTTGAAATTGCCACTTTCTTCGGTTACAAAAATCACATGGCATTGCAATCCAATCGGAATTTGACCGTAATGTTCTGAGAATTGATTGGTTCCAGAGTTAAAGGTGTCGAGTTTGGCTAAAGCACTTCCTTGGCCATCATAATGTAAATAAATTCCACTATTTTGAAAGTTATAGCCCGTTGGAGCCTGAGCTAAAATGGTGGTTTTGGGTCTTGGGTCGTTGTAAAATTTATCTACATTCGTCCAACCAAAATCATTGATAAAAGCATAATAGGGAGCGTTGGCGCCTTGTCCTTCCGTAAACACGCCTCCTTGCGGACCTGCAGTTCCGGGTTCTTGTTCATCCCAATCTAAATTACCATTTTCGTCGATGGTTCCGTCCCAAAGCGACATTCCTGTTTGTGCGCCACCTGTTAATGTTGATGGAATTAGCAATTGCATTGGGCATGTAATGTCTAATTGAACTCCGCCTTGTTTGGCATTGATGTAAAATTCACCACCAGAAATGATCAAAGCCATATCGCCGTTGGGTAATTTTCCCATGGTAGTTTTATCAGTTACTAGCATTGTTCCTGGGTCAAAAACTTCGATATATTCTAATTGTACAGCGCCAGTTACAGGGTTTCCGTTTTTGGTCAAACAATTTCCGTTGATGCTCAATTGAACACCTTTTGTAGTTGTAAAAGTGGCCAAACCATCTTCGGCATTGAAAGTAAAATTTTGTTTAATATTGTTTAAAGCTTCATCTCTTAAGGCAAACCATTCGCCTGTGCTGGGTCTGAAAATTTCGTTTGTTGTTTCATCGTCGTTTGAACAACTCGTTAAAGCTAAAGAAGCTAAAAGTACTAATCCGATTTTTTTGAAATTTGTTTTCATGATTTCTAATGTTTTTATTGTTATTAATTTGTTTCTGATGTTATATCAACTCATGATTCAAATTGTTACCCTAGTTTTTTAATTTTTTTCAGGATGAATTTTCATTGGTTGAAGAACGTTTCAGTACTATATCAATTGAATTGGAAATTTGTTACCCTTTGTGCTTTATTTTTTTTAAATTAGCCCATAAATCAAGGAATTATGACTGAAAAAAACCTACATCCCGACCAAATCTATATTGATGGATTAGCGCAAAATAATTCCAGTATCATTCAATCGATTTATAAAAAGTTTGTTCCGAAAGTCACCAATTACATTCGCACCAATAGTGGCGATGACGACCAAGCACAAGATGTCGTTCAGGAAGTATTGATTACCATTTACAACCAAGCTAAAATCAAAGGATTGCAACTTACGTGTCCATTTGACGCTTACTTTTTTCTGTTGTGCAAACGACGTTGGTTGAACGAAATAAAAAAATCTTCAAACAATGAGGTAACATTACACGATGAAAATGTATCTATAGATGAATCTGTTCAGGAAATGACATTCCAAACCGAAGTTTTTGACGAAAAACAATCGTTATTTGACGAAATGTTTCAAAAATTAGGAGAGAAATGTCAGGAAGTGCTTAAACTAAGTTTTGTAACCAAAACAATGGAAGAAGTAGCCACCAAATTGAACGTAACATATGCGTATGTGAGAAAGAAAAAATCACTGTGTACAGGTCAGTTGACCGAAATGATTCAGCAATCTAGTAGATATAAATCATTAAAATATTAAAGTCATGAATGAAGAATTATACATCCGTTTTGAGCAGTATCTCGCAGATGAAATGACTTCTGAAGAAAAAACAATTTTTGAGGCTCAATTGCAAAACGACGCTTCAATGAACGAAAGTTTTACGCTTTACAAAGAAACGACACAGTTTTTGGAACATCATTTTTCAAAGGAGAAAGCCGAATTTAATCAAAACCTGAAATCAATTGCTGCAAAGCATTTTACAGCTAAAAAAGAGACCAAAGTCATCGCATTTAAACCTTGGTATTACGCTGTTGCTGCCACAATTGTTGTAGTAATTGGAATGTGGATGATGATGCAAAATGACCCAAGTTACAGCGATTTCAACCAACACGAAACTGCTGTTTTTGTTGAACGAAGCGATAGCAACGAAAACCTTCAAAAAGCACAAGAAGCGTTCAATAAAAAAGACTACAAGCAAGCCATAGAAGCCTTTGATAAAATTCAAGATTTTAGAAAACCCGAATTGCAATACTTTTACGCAATCGCATTAATTGAAACAAGTAATTATGCTAAAGCCGAGTTGTTTTTAGATCAACTACGTGGCGGAAATTCGGTTTACAAAGACAAAGCTACTTGGTACTTGGCGTTATCGTATTTGAAACAAGACAAGAAAGTAGTATGCAAATCAACGTTGAAAGAAATTCCAGCTGATGCTGAAGATTATGGTAGAGCACAACAGTTATTGGAAGAGTTGGATTAATTGTTTCTCAGAGTTTCACAAAGATTTTTCTCAAAGTCACACAAAGAATATAAACTAGCTTTGTGTGACTTTGTGTTTTCTTAGTGCATCTTTGTGTAATAATTGTAAATTTGTACTTCAAAAAAACAAAATGATCCTCACCGACACGCACACACATTTATATTCTTCTCAATTTCAAGACGACCTTGCCGAAATGATACAACGTGCTATCGATGTTGGCGTTTCTCGGTTTTTCATTCCCGCCATTGACTCGTCATACACGCAAAGAATGTACGATTTGGAACAACAATATCCCGAAAATGTATTTCTGATGATGGGTTTGCATCCGTGTTATGTAAAACCCGATACGTTTGAAAATGAGTTAAAACATGTGGAAACCGAATTGGCTCGACATAATTTTTCTGCTGTGGGCGAAATTGGTATCGATTTGTATTGGGATAAGACGACTTTAGACATTCAAAAAATAGCTTTTAAACAGCAGATTCAATTGGCCAAAAAATACCAATTGGCAATTAATATTCATTGTAGAGATGCTTTTGATGAAATTTTTGAAGTGTTGGAAAGCGAACGAAGCGACGATTTATTTGGGATTTTCCATTGCTTTACAGGCGATTTCAATCAAGCGCAACAGGCTATCGATTTGAATATGAAACTCGGAATTGGCGGTGTTGCGACTTTCAAAAACGGAAAAATAGATCAGTTTTTAAACCAAATCGATTTGCAACACATTGTTTTGGAAACCGATTCGCCTTATTTGGCGCCTGCTCCTCATCGCGGCAAGCGTAACGAAAGCAGTTACACGGTTTTGGTGGCACAGAAATTGGCTGATATTTACGGTGTTACTGTAGAAGAAATTGCTAGAATTACGACTGAAAATTCAAAAACAATATTTGGGATTTAACGATTATATAATCATTAATTCGTAAAAATTTTGTTCTTTTGTTCTTCTTAAAATAAACCAATTAATGTCCAAATTTGATAAAATTCGTCCATATTACGATGCTGAAGTAAACGAAGCTATTCTTTCAGCATTGCATCATCCGATGATGAAAGCGTTGATGAATTTTGCTTATCCCAATGTGGACGATGAAGTTTGGAAAGAACAACTCAAACGCACGCATTCGATACGCGATTTTCAAATTAATTTCGCTTATAAAGCGGTCAAAAAAGTGCTTGAAAGAAGCTCAGAAGGACTTACAACATCGGGATTTGAGCGTTTGGAACCGAATACTTCTTATTTGTTTATTTCCAATCACCGCGATATTATTTTAGATACTTCGTTACTCAATGTTTGTTTGCACGACCATCGATTAGTCATGACAGCATCTGCTATTGGTGACAATTTGGTCAAAAAAGATTTTCTCAAAACCTTATCCAAACTCAATCGAAATTTTATCGTACAACGCGGTTTGCCGCCAAGAGAGTTGTTGGAAAGTTCCAAATTAATGTCAGAATACATCGCGCAATTGTTGTTGCGTGAAAATCGTTCGGTATGGATTGCGCAACGCGAAGGGCGAACCAAAGACGGCAACGACGCCACACATTCAGGTGTTTTGAAAATGCTCGGAATGGGTTCGGACGAAAAAAACGTGATGGATTATTTCAAGAAAATCAAAATTGTTCCTGTTTCTATTTCCTATGAATACGATCCAACAGATGCTTTGAAAATGCCACAATTAATGGCCGAAGCCAACGATGAAATTTACAAGAAGGAAAAGAATGAAGATTTTATAACGTTGTTAAGCGGAATCATCGGTCAGAAAAAGCACATTCATATTCATGTCGGAAAAGTATTGGATGAAGAAATTGATGCTATTGTAGCTGAAAATGACAATACAAATAAGCAAATTCAGGCTTTGGCGCAAGTCATAGATGATTCAATATTGCAATCGTACAAACTGTGGCCAACCAATTACATTGCCTATGATTTGTTGCATAAAACGGATCAATATAAGAATCACTACACTGATGATGAAAAATCACTCTTTGAACGTCGCTACGAACTCAAAATAGACACAACTAACGAACAAATGGTGGAGAGTTTTTTGGCCATGTACGCTAACCCAGTCGTGAATAAATCAAAGTACGAAAATGCAATCTAAACCCAATATTTTACTCATTTATACTGGTGGAACAATTGGTATGATGAAAGATTTTGAAACAGGTGCTTTAAAGGCATTTAACTTCAAAAAATTGCTTCAAAAAATTCCCGAAATCAAACAATTGGATTGTACTATTGAAACCATTTCGTTTGCAAAACCTATCGATTCTTCCAATATGAGTCCCGAAAAATGGGTACAAATAGCCACAATTATTGAAGAAAATTACGATTCCTTTGACGGTTTTGTTGTGCTTCACGGTTCAGATACCATGTCGTATTCGGCTTCAGCTTTGAGTTTTATGCTCGAAAACTTGAACAAACCAGTTGTTTTTACAGGTTCACAATTACCCATTGGAGATTTGCGAACAGATGCCAAAGAAAATCTGATTACTGCTATTCAAATAGCATCGTTACAACAAAAAGGCAAAACCTTAATCAACGAAGTGTGTTTGTATTTTGAATACAAATTGTATCGAGGCAATCGCACAACTAAAATCAACGCCGAACATTTTAATGCGTTTACATCTCCTAATTATCCAGCGTTGGCAGAATCGGGAGTACATTTGAATGTAAACACTAATTTGCTCAATACCAAAACAAACAAAAAATTAGTAGTTCGGAAAGAACTCAATGATAACGTGGCAATCATCAAAATGTTTCCAGGCATCAACGAATCAGTTCTTTCGGCCATTTTTTCTATTCCAAATTTGAAAGGAGTTGTCTTAGAAACCTATGGTTCTGGTAATGCGCCAACCGAAGAATGGTTTATCCAAATATTGAAAAAGGCAATTAAAAATGGACTTTATATCGTAAATGTAACCCAATGTTCGGGCGGAAGTGTCAATATGGGACAATATGAAACCAGTACCCAACTCAAAAAAATAGGAATTATTTCAGGAAAAGACATTACTACTGAAGCTGCCATTACCAAAATGATGTATTTATTGGGTCAAAATGTGGCATCAAAAGTATTCAAAACTATTTTTGAAACTCCGCTTAGAGGAGAAATGGTATAAACTTTTTTATTTGCAAAAAAAGTCAGTTCTTTGCAACCAATTAGAGAGGTGTCCGAGTGGTTGAAGGAGCAAGCCTGGAAAGTTTGTATGTGGGCAACTGCATCGTGGGTTCGAATCCCATCCTCTCTGCAAAATGCTTTAGTATGCGATTTTCAATTTCTACAGTACTTTTTTTAGTTGGTGTTTTTGCGTTGGCACAAAACAAAGAAATTGATTTTTCTACTCCTGATTCACTTTATCGTGAAGATCAGTTTTACTTAGGGTTGTCGTATACCAATATGCAAAATTCTCCTGCTGGATTTGACCAAATTAAAATTTCTCCCAATATTGTAGCAGGTTTACTTCGCGATTTTCCTGTAAACAAAAGCAGAACTTGGGCTATTGCCCCTGGTTTAGGTTATCGATTAAGCATTTTGAATCAAAATATTGGAGTTCCTGAAAATGGAAATAGCGAAGACTATATGATATTAAATACAGCATTCGAAAAGAATAAACTTATTTTACATTACCTTGAACTTCCAATAGAACTACGTTGGCGTACTTCAACGCCTGAAAGCCACAAATTTTGGCGTATTTATACAGGAATAAAGCTCAGCTACCTTATTTATGACCAGTATAAATTGAATGCTCCTGATGTTAAAATTCGACAAACACAAAATCCTGATTTAGAGAAATTGCATTATGGTGCCTATATTTCTGCAGGTTGGAATACCTGGAATATTTATGCTTATTATGGTTTTAATCCTATTTTTAAATCGGCCAAAATTGATGGACAAGATTTGAAGATGAATATTTTTAATGTGGGATTGATGTTTTATATCTTATAACCAAAAATACCAAATGCCAATTTGCGGCACCATTCCAATTACATAGCCTAATACTAATTCTGTCATTGTATGTGCTTTCATGTACAATCGCGACGAAGCAATGACACCAGCAAAGAAAAACAAGGTTGCAATTGTGTAAATAATATTGATTTGATTGTGAATGCTAAGCCCAATAACAAAGAAGGATAAGGCACTAATACCAATCATATGAATGCTCGATTTGATTTTGAAAAAAAGTAATACAAAAGCAATAAAAGTGGTAATCAATCCGGCAAAGAAAAAGAAAAATAATTCGGGAAAACGTTCGACTGTAATACTTTGTGTAATTAAAACAGCTGTCAAAGCCATTTGTAGCAACAGCGGAATTTTACGTTGATTAACGTCGGATAGCATTATAGAATCTACTTTTCCAAAGGTTTTTAATAAATAGAAAAAAGACATTGGCAGAAAAATAGTGATAATTAGTATTTGAAAAAGCACCAAATAACTTTGCTCAATTGTAAAGTAGTTTTCGTTAAACAACAAGTACAACAACGTTCCTAAAAGCGGAATAAAAATAGGATGAAAGAGGTACGAAAAAAAAGGAAGTATTTTTTTCAATGCTAATAATTTGACTTCAAATATACATATTCATCGTAAAGATAAAACAGAAATTCATAGATTTGTTGTACTATCAACCGTTAAATAATACAAGCCATGAACGAAAATTATCTGCCTGAAGAGGTTATTAGTAGTAAAATTTACTTTATCAGAGAGCAAAAAGTAATGTTAGATAGCGATTTAGCCAAACTTTATGCTGTAGAAACCAAACAACTCAAACGTCAAGTTCGTCGTAACATCGAGCGTTTTCCTGAAGATTTTATGTTTGAACTCACCCAAATAGAATATGAAATCTTGAGGAGCCAATTTGGCACCTCAAGTTGGGGAGGAAATAGAACTATTCCGATGGCGTTTACCGAACAAGGCATTGCGATGCTTTCTAGCGTTTTGAGTAGCACAACAGCAATTAAAGTCAATATTCAAATCATCAGAGTTTTTACCAAAATCAGAAATACATTGAGCGATACTTTGAATTTGCGACTGGAAATTGAAGAAATCAAAAAGAAACTCTCCAATCACAATCAAAATATTGAGCTAGTTTTTAGTTATTTGGATGAATTAATGGACAAGAAAGAAACTACAAAACCAAGAACAACTATCGGCTTTAAATCGGAAGAATAAAGGTTTAAAAGTTATATTTTCTTACGCATTCTTGCCACCGGAATATCCAACTGTTCGCGGTATTTGGCAATCGTTCTTCGAGCGATAGGATAGCCTTTTTCCTTTAAAATTTCGGCCAATTGATCGTCGGGAAGCGGTTTGCTTTTGTCTTCGTCTTCGATAACGTTTTGAAGAATTTTTTTGATTTCCAAAGTCGAGACATCTTCGCCTTGG
This sequence comes from uncultured Flavobacterium sp., assembly GCA_964414655.1. Classification (GTDB taxonomy): domain Bacteria; phylum Bacteroidota; class Bacteroidia; order Flavobacteriales; family Flavobacteriaceae; genus Flavobacterium. The sequence goes on from CAYPXI010000002.1 coordinate 168,363, forward strand.
TCGTTTTTCATCGCTTCTGAGAAGAATTCTTTGATGAGTTTGGTTCCGTAAGGCGTGTCCACATATTTGCTATTCGCTACACGAGAAACTGTAGAAATATCCAAACCAACCATATCGGCAATATCTTTCAAAATCATTGGTTTCATGCTAGTTTCTTCTCCATCCAAAAAGTATTCTTGTTGAAAATGCATAATCGCATTCATCGTAACAAATAAGGTTTCTTGTCGTTGGCGAATCGCGTCAATAAACCATTTGGCAGAATCGAGTTTTTGTTTGATGAACTGTACTGCATCTTTCTGCTGATTGGACTTGTCACGCGAATCTTTATAAGTACGCAGCATGTCTTGGTAATCTTTAGAGACGTGTAACGTTGGTGCGTTTCTTCCGTTTAAAGTCAACTCCAATTCGCCATCCACAATTCGTATTGCAAAATCGGGAACAATATTTTCGGTAACGCGACTGTTTCCAGCAAAAGACCCGCCTGGTTTTGGGTTTAGCTTTTCAATTTCATGAATGGTTTTCTTCAACTGATCTTGCGAAATACCATATTTCTGTAGTAATTTATCGTAGTGTTTTTTGGTAAAAGCGTCAAATTGATTTTCGATGATGTCAATGGCTAAATCAACTGATTCTGTAGGAGTTTTGTGTTTTAATTGCAACAACAAACATTCTTGCAAGTCGCGCGCTCCAACACCAGAAGGTTCAAGTTCATGAACCACATGCAAAATTTTCTCGACTGTTTTTTCGTCGGTGTAAATACCTTGCGTAAATGCCATATCGTCGACTATATCTTGAATTGAACGGCGCAAATAACCATCATCGTCAATACTTCCCACCAAAAACTCAGCAATATCGCGTTGTTCATCGGTCAAAATAAAAGTATTCAACTGATTGATTAAATCTTGATGAAAACTCGTTTGCGCCGCATAAGGCGTTTCACGCTCTTCATCATCGTCACTGTAATTATTGGCTTGTAGTTTGTAATCAGGCGTTTCGTCGTCGCTCAAATATTCGTCGATGTTGATGTCTTCGGCGTCAATATTTTCATTTCCGTCGTAATCATCGTAATCGTCGTTGTTGTCAAATTCATCTTTTTCATACAATTCTTCCTCTTCTTGACCGCCTTCCAATGCTGGATTTTCAACTAATTCTTCTTTCAAACGTTGTTCAAAAGCTTGCGTAGGCAATTGAATCAACTTCATCAACTGAATTTGTTGAGGCGATAATTTTTGTGAGAGCTTGAATTGTAGGTTGTGTTTTAACATAATGGTTTGTGGTTTGTGGTTTATTGTTCATAGTTAATAACCATCAACTACAAACAATAAACTATAAACATTTTAAAACTCAGCATTCTGCGGCGTTCTCGGAAATGGAATTACGTCTCTGATATTGGTCATTCCAGTTACGAAAAGTACCAAACGTTCAAATCCTAATCCGAAGCCCGAGTGAACTGCGCTTCCGAATCTTCTGGTATCTAAATACCACCATAATTCTTCTTCGTCGATTCCGAGTACTTTCATTTTCTCAATCAATACATCGTAACGTTCTTCTCTTTGTGATCCACCTACGATTTCACCAATACCTGGGAACAAAATATCCATCGCACGAACGGTTTTTCCGTCTTCGTTCAAACGCATGTAAAATGCCTTGATATTGGCTGGATAATCAAACAAAATCACTGGGCATTTGAAGTGTTTTTCCACCAAATAACGCTCGTGTTCACTTTGTAAATCAGCGCCCCATTCGTTGATAATATAGCTGAATTTTTTCTTTTTATTGGGAGTTGATTCTCTTAAAATGTCAATCGCTTCGGTGTAAGAAACGCGTTTGAAATTATTTTCTAAAACAAAATTTAATTTTTCTAACAACGTCATTTCGCTACGATCCGCTTGTGGTTTTGATTTTTCTTCGTCCAATAAACGACTTTCTAAAAACTTCAAATCCTCAGGACATTTGTCCATCGTATATTTAATCACAAATTGGATGAAATCTTCTGCCAAATCCATGTTGTCGTTCAAATCATTAAACGCTACTTCAGGCTCAATCATCCAAAACTCGGCCAAGTGACGCGAAGTGTTGGAGTTTTCGGCTCTAAATGTTGGTCCGAAGGTATACACCTGACCCAAAGCCATCGCATACGTTTCAGCTTCCAACTGACCCGAAACCGTTAAGTTGGTGTGTTTTCCAAAAAAATCTTCTTTGTAATTGATGTTGCCGTCTTCAGTGCGCGGTGGATTGTCCAAAGGCAATGAAGTCACTTGGAACATTTCGCCAGCGCCTTCTGCATCTGCTCCTGTAATTACTGGTGTATTCACATACACAAATCCTCTTTCTTGAAAATACGTGTGAACTGCATGAGCTAATACCGAACGCACACGCATGATGGCTCCAAAGGCGTTAGTTCGCACACGCAAATGCGCATTTTCACGTAAAAATTCCAACGAGTGCTTTTTAGGTTGCATTGGGAATTTCTCAGCATCTGAATCGCCTAAAATTTCTAATGATTTGGCTTGTACTTCGTATTTTTGTCCAGCGCCTTGACTTTCTACCAAAGCTCCCGTTACCGAAATGGCAGCTCCAGTTGTAATACGTTTTAATGTTTCTTCAGGCGTGTTTTCAAAATCTACTACACACTGAATATTATTGATAGTCGAACCGTCGTTCAACGCGATGAATTGATTGTTTCTAAAAGTTCTCACCCAGCCTTTTACATTCACTTCTGCAATCGTCGATGTGCTGTTTAATAAGTCTTTTACTTTTGTATGTTTCATTTTAAATTTTAAAATTAAGTATGAATCTTGTTGCAAATATAAATTTTTCTACTGATTTAGCCCAGATGGAAGTGGCATCCTTTTTCTTTTTTCTTTAAAAAGGAAAAGATATAACGTACAGCTGGATTGGCTTCAAAAAATACAACTAATTATTTTTCTTTTCTAACTCGTCCAATTCTTCATCTGTGTGTTCCAAAATGTCGATGATAGGCTCGATGAATTCTTGTTCGTTGGCCAACGCTTTGTTGAGTGTTAATACTAACGATGGAAGCAACACCAAATTCGACAACATTCCGAAGAACAAGGTCAAAGCTACCAATCCGCCCAGCGCAATTGTACCACCGAAACTTGACAACATGAATACCGAAAACCCAAAGAACAACACGATCGACGTGTAGAACATACTGATTCCGGCATCGTCAAACGTGGCAAAAACCGATTTTTTAATTTTCCACTCGTTGCGCGAAAGTTCGAGACGATATTGTGCTAAGAAACGTAGCGTGTCGTCAACTGACATTCCGAATGCAATTCCGAATACCAAAATAGTGGATGGTTTTAACGGAATTCCCAAAAAGCCCATCAATCCAGCCGTCATTAACAACGGAAGTAAATTGGGAATAATCGAAACTAAAACCATTTTGAACGAACGGAACATGATGGCGACCAAACCAGCCGTGATTAAGAAGGCAAAAAGAAGCGATGATAATAAGTTGTCTAGCAAATATTTGGTTCCTTTTTGAAACACCGATGCTTTTCCTGTTATAATTACTTCATAGCGAGGCGATGGGAATATTTTGTTGATTTTGTTGCGAAGTTGTTCTTCAATCGCATGCATTTTTTCACCGTTTTCGTCTTTGATAAAAGTAGTGATTCGAGCAATGCTTCCGTCATTGGTAATGTAGCTTTTTAATTGATTTTCTTTGGTGTTTTTTAGCGAATTTTTAATGTATGGCAACAACGCAAATTCTTCATTGGAAGAAGGTAAAGCGTAAAAATCAGGATTGCCGTTGTAATAGGCTTGGTTAAAACTTTTGGCAATCGAAACGATCGAAATGGGTTTTGAAAGCTCAGGTATATCAGTAATCGTTTCTTCTAAATCTTCCATTCGACGCAAATTGGTCAACTTCATGGCACCGTTTTTCTTTTTGGTGTCGATCATGATTTCTAACGGCATTACGCCATCAAATTCCTTTTCAAAAAAGCGAATGTCCTCAAAAAAGTTGGTCTTTTTCGGCATGTCTTCAATTAAACTTCCCGATATTTTCATTTCATAAATACCGATAATTCCGAAAATCAACAGAATAACCGCCGTGATGTATACGCCAACGCGATTGTATTTTACCGTGCGAACAATCCAATTCATAAACGACGTTAAATATTCGCGTTCCAAATGACCTAAGTGACGCGGAATTGGTGGTGGAATGTAACTGAAAAACGTTGGAATAATGAGCAAACACAACAAATAAATCAACACAATATTGATGGAAGTCACGACTCCAAATTCAACTAGCAAAGTATTATTCGTAGCAATAAAAGTAGCAAAACCAAAAGCAGTTGTCACGTTAGTCATTAACGTTGCTGTTCCGGTTTTGGTAATTACGCGTTGTAAGGATTTGGCTTTATTGGCGTGTTTTTGGTATTCTTGATGGTATTTATTGATAAAAAAGATGCAATTCGGAATTCCGATTACAATCACCAAAGTAGGAACTAAAGCGGTAAGAACCGTAATTTCGTAACCTAACATGGCTAATGTTCCGAACGACCACATTACGCCAATAATTACGATGACTAAAGATATTAAAGTAGCTCGAAATGATCGAAAGAAAAAGAAGAAGATTAACGAAGTTATCAATAACGCAGCGCCAATAAATAAACCAATTTCGTCGATGATGGTTTTGGCGTTAAGCGTTCGAATGTAAGGCATTCCTGAAGTATGTAAATCAATTCCTGTTTCCTTTTCGAATTTTTCTATTTCAGGAATTAAGTCGTTAAGCACATACTCTTTTCTGGCAATGGTGTTGACTATTTTTTTATCCAAATAAATGGCCGAGCGAACAGCACCTGATTTTTTATTGAACAACAAACCTTCGTAAAACGGCAATTTGGCAAACAAATCGGCTTTGATGGTTTTTAGATAATTTTCGTCATTGACTTTACTTTTGTTGACAAACGGTTTTAATTCAAATGTTTGTAACGAATCGTTTTTAGAAAGCGTTTGTAAATTATCGACCGAAATAACAAGAGAAACTTCTTTGTGCGATTTGATTGTATTCATCAAATGGCTCCATGCTTGGTATACTTTTGGAGTAAAAAGTTTTGAGTCTTTGGTGGCGATGACAATCAGGTTGCCTTCTTCGCCGAAGTTTTTTAAGAATTTATTGTAGTCTACATTTACTTGATCGTCGGCAGGAATTAAGTTGGCTTCGGTATGCGTGAACTTGATATTTTTCCACTGAAATACCATGAAAATCGTGATCAAAACGATTCCACTCAAAATTACAATTCTGTTTCTGAGAATAATTCTAGCAATCAATTCCCAGAAACCAATACCTAACATCTTTTTCATACAGACTTAAAACGGAGTGCAAAGGTAATCAAAAGCGCTCAAAATCAAAGACTGCGAGTGTAAAAGTTTTTCTAAAAAAAGCATTGCAAAATTTATATTATTTTTACATCAATTTGTGTCAAACATGCAGAACTTTTCTCATATTTGTACAGCCTTAAAATTGAGTATGAAGAATCTAAAGAATGCTATTTTCTATATTGGAGTTACTGGTGGTTTCACCGCTTTAATGTATTGGATTGTTTCTAAGGGAAAAGCATTGGAGATTGGACGAAACGTGATTTCTCCAACATCAAAAGATACTTTATTCAATCAGTTTTTGGTGTCACTTTACCACAACTTACAACATCCTTTAGCCATATTATTGCTACAAATTATTACGATAATTATTGTGGCTCGTTTTTTTGGTTGGGTTTTTAGAAAAATTGGACAACCGACTGTAATTGGTGAAATTGTAGCAGGAATTTTCCTCGGTCCATCGGTGGTCGGATTGTATTTTCCCGAATATTCGGCTTTATTATTTCCTGTAGAATCGTTAGGTAATTTGCAGTTTTTAAGTCAAATTGGTCTAATTCTTTTTATGTATGTAATCGGAATGGAATTGGATTTAAAAGTACTTAAAAACAAAGCCAACGAAGCAGTCGTGATTAGTCATGCAAGTATTGTAATTCCTTTCGCATTGGGAATTGGATTATCGTATTTTGTATACCACAAATTTGCTCCTGAAGGCGTTGAATTTTTATCCTTTAGTTTGTTTATGGGAATTGCAATGAGTATTACTGCATTTCCTGTTTTGGCTCGAATTGTGCAAGAGCGAGGTATTCATAAAACCAAACTTGGAACCATAGTAATTACTTGCGCTGCCGCCGATGATATTACCGCTTGGTGTTTGTTGGCTGCTGTTATCGCAATTGTAAAAGCGGGAACTTTTGCCAGTGCTTTGTACATCATTTTACTAGCGGCATTATATGTGGTAGTAATGCTGTTTTTGGTAAAACCATTCTTGAAAAAAATTGGCGATTTGTATTCCAATCGTGAAAGTTTGAGCAAATCTGTTGTTGCGATATTTTTATTGACGCTAATCATTTCTTCTTATTTAACTGAAATCATTGGTATTCATGCGTTGTTTGGTGCTTTCATGACAGGAGCAATTATGCCAGATAATACGAAGTTCAGAAATATTTTTATCGAAAAAGTAGAAGATGTTTCGGTGATTTTGTTGTTACCGTTGTTCTTTGTTTTTACTGGTTTGCGAACTGAAATCGGATTGATTAACGACAGTTATTTGTGGCAAGTTACCGGATTGATTGTTTTGGTTGCTGTTGTTGGTAAATTCTTCGGAAGTGCTTTGGCTGCTCGATTTGTTGGGCAAAATTGGCGCGATAGTTTAACCATTGGCGCTTTGATGAACACGCGTGGTTTGATGGAATTGGTAGTGTTGAATATTGGTTATGAACTAGGCGTTCTATCACCGCAAATATTCACTATGATGGTGATTATGGCGTTGGTAACTACTGTGATGACTGGACCAGCGCTCGATTTGATTAATATTATTTTCAAATCCAAAGACGTTTTGATTCCAAAAGACATTTTGAATAGTAAGTTTAAAATTTTAATCTCATTTGGAAATCAAGAAAAAGGAAAGTCTTTGTTGAGATTGGCCAATAGTTTTGTTAAAAATCAAAAGGAAAACACCAATGTTACTGCTTTGCATTTGTCGTTGAGTGATGAAATGCATGCGTACAATTTGGAAGAATACGAGAAAGAAATTTTTGAACCAATAATAGAAGAATCAAAATATTTGCACCAAGAAATTGACACCATTTTTAAAGCAACAGTAGATATCGAAAATGATATTGTGGATATTGCTTCGAGAGGCGATTATGACTTGGTTTTGGTTGGTTTTGGAAAATCAATTTTTGAAGGCTCGTTGCTAGGAAAAGTCCTCGGATTTACTACTCGAATTATAAATCCAGATCGTTTGTTGGATAAATTTACAGGAAAAGAAGGACTGTTTCAAAATTCTCCTTTTGATGATCGTACGCGTCAAATTATTACCAGAAGTAAAAATCCACTTGGCATTTTGATTGATAAAGATTTGAATCAAGTGAACGATGTATTTGTTCCTATCTTTAATTCGGATGATATTTTTTTGATTGAATATGCGCAGAAGTTAATCCACAACAACAATTCAAAAATTACCTTGATTGATGTGAATAATCAATTGAAAAGCAATTTTGTACTCGAAAAATCAATCGATGGATTAATCGGGAATTACCCTGGAAACGCTTTTATTATTTCTGAAAAAGAAATGAATGCAGGATTTTTAATCAACCAAGATTTGATGATGATAAGTCTTGAAAGTTGGAAAAACTTAGTTGATTCGCAAACCATTTGGTTGAGCAATGTACCGTCAACATTGATGATTAAATCGTAAATTGAAGTTTTTCTATATTCAAAAAATCAAATTACAGTCCTAAATCCAAATGATAGGTTACTTTTAGCGAAAGGTTGTCTTCAAATTTTGCTAAGGCATTTGGGCCATATCGCATGAAGAAATTTGCGCCCAAACCTTTGAATATTTTAGTTACTTCGATGCCGCTTTCTACAAACCCTTTTTCTAAGGTTTTGAATTCAAATAATTGGTGTTGTTCAGGATGTTTGACATTGCCAAAAGCCGTTCGGGTTACTATCGAAATTTCAGGGTTTATTTTGTAGGCCAATTTCAAGCGATTAAAAGTGTGTCTGCCTTGAAGCATAATGTAATTGTTGGAAAAGAACTCATTGTAATACATGGTTTCAAAACTGTTTTTTCCCGCAAAAGTTAATCGTTTGAGTAAGCTGTTTTTGTCCAAATTATTGGGCGCAATACTGTACAAATGGGTCAAAGGAATGTCGCCATTACTGATACCAGTTTGCATTAAAAAAGTCGTTTTTTGTCCTGATAAGAACGGAATTTCGTGTTCAATTTTGAAGTCAAATTTGGTAAAGTCAAAATTGCTATCTAAAAAACCTGGAATGGATTTGGTGATTTGCAACGAAAATTTCGGAAACCGTTTTTCAATTTCCAATCGACCGCTAGGCGTTTGCATATAACCACTAAATGGATTCCATTGCAGGGCAAAAAGCGCTGTTGTGATTTTGTATTGGTCATATACTTGGTCGTTGGCAATAAAATTATAATCAAACAAAGGTTGTATTTCCGACCGAGTAATAGAGAAAAAAGTATTGGTTTTGGGAACGTATTTACTCTCTATGAAAGCCGAAAAAGTTTGGTTTTCATAAAAAGTAGAAACGTTAATAGGTCGCGGATCGTAAATGCGGAAACGGCGATTTTGAGTAGCAAATTGTATTTGACCAATTTCACTTAAATCGTCAAAATAACTCAAACTTACCCAAGTATTGGTAGGTTTGTCAAGTTGATAAGAAGGCGTAATTCCATATTTAAAACCATCGTCTTTTAATCCGTAAGCACCGTACATGGCCAGTTTGTACTTTTCAGAAAGTTTGGAATTCGTCACAGCTCCAAATCCAAAACGAAAACCTTCGTAATTGTTGTATTTAACAATACTCCGTAAGTCTATATCAATGATTTTGAATGGAACATAACCATTGATTATTTTTTTTCCGAAAAGAAGTCTTTTTTCAATTTTTTCAGCTTCTGAAATACTGTCTAAAGCAATGTAAGTATAAATTTTGCGTTTGTCGAGTGAATCTTTGCTAAAGGTGTTCCAGTATTTTTCATCGACTTGTAAACTCGTTTTGGGAATATCAATTTTGATAAAAGGTTGCGTAATCGAAGTTGTTTGGTTGATTTTAATGTCAAATGGTTTCGATTCAATAAGTAAATACGCTTGATCGGAAGCATCACTTTGCTCGCGAAGTTTCGAAGTAGAATTGAATTTAATGGTTCCGCCCAAAATTTTTAAATCTTCGGTATTGTTGCCTTTGATAACTTGAAACTTTCGCTTTTCAGGAAACCAAAGATTAAATTCTTTCATGTAATTGAACGTGTAAGTGGCAATAATATTAACCGTGCCGTAGATTTTATAAAATGCTTTGGCCACACCATAAGTTTCGGCATCGATATAAATTAAACCTCTTAAACTGCTTGATTTTAAGTTTTTTGGCTGAAAATAAACGCGGTACACAGTTCGGTTTTGAATCTTCAATGTATCCATCAATTTATAAGTATAAACGCGTCTTCCCAAAGTTGAAATGGGATTCATCACTGGAATTTCAATGATTTCAAACGGATTTTCATAGATTGAATACGACACTAATTTTAAACCCAAATATTCATAAACGGGTTCTTTGAATCCTGCCATTCGAGTGGCTAAAACTGTTTCTTTCAATCCTTTTTCGTTGTGTTGAATAAGGTTGACTTTTTCGGCTTGGTAGATGTGTTGTTTTTCAGTGAATTTTTTAAAACGGTAATTTGATGAATCGAGTTTGATTCGTTTGACGCCAAAAATATTTCGTTTTACAATCGTATCGATTTTACTGCTAATTTGTTCAGGATGAGCTGAAACTAGTACTTTTTCGTAGTTTTTGTATTCAAATGATTGCAAGGCCTTTTCCGGATTATTGACGCTCTTTTTTTCGATCATCATTTTCACTAGGTTGTTTACCGTTTGTTCAGAATGAATTTGAACTTCTTTTTGTGAGTTGTCAGAAATCATTTTGACCATCATAAAAGTTGCATTTTCACTCACATAGTAATTGTTGTCGTAATAGCCTTTATATTTAAAAACGATTGGTTTTTTTTCGTTGGTAATCGTAATGCTAAAACGACCTTCCCAATCGGCAGTTAATGTTTTGTTGTTGTGTGTGATTTTAGCAAAAGCGATAGGAATTGCATTGTCGTAATCAATAACTTGACCTTGTAATGTTTTTTGGGCAATGGCAAAATGTACGGAAAGAATAAGGCAGAATGTCCAAAAATATTTCATACGGTTTTGATGATAGCTACACAAAAATAACGATAAAAAAATCCAAACATTGTGGTGTTTGGATTAGTTATTATGAGTGTTATTAACACTATACTTTCATGATTTCGGCTTCTTTGATCACCAAATGTTCTTCGATTTTTTTGATGAAATTGTCGGTTAGTTTTTGAACGTCGTCTTCGGCTTTTTTGCACAAATCTTCCGATGCGCCGTCTTTTTCTAGTTTTTTAATTTCGGTATTAGCTTCTTTACGATGATTACGAATACCAATTTTAGCGTCTTCTGCTTCTTGTTTGGCTTGTTTGACCAAATCTCTTCTGCGTTCTTCTGTGAGTGGCGGAACGCTGATGATAATTACATCACCATTATTCATTGGGTTAAAACCTAAGTTGGCTACCATAATCGCTTTTTCAATTGGCGATAACATACTTTTTTCGTACGGTTGAATCGTAATGGTTCGAGCATCAGGTACATTTACATTGGCAATTTGTGATAATGGTGTTTGAGAACCATAATATTCTACAAAAACGCTTCCTAACATTTGAGGCGATGCTTTTCCAGCACGAATATTTAAAAATGATTTTTCCAAGTGTGCTACCGAAGCTGTCATTGCTTCTTTAGTTTCATCAATGATAAATTCTATTTCTTCCATGTTCTTCTTTTGTTTGTAGTTTGTTGTTTATGGTTTATAGTTAACAATAAACTACAAACCATAAACGATAAACTTATATATTTACAATTGTTCCTACGTTTTCGCCTTCGCAAATTTTGAGCAAATTACCTCTTTTATTCATATCGAAAACTACAATAGGTAATTTATTTTCTTGACTTAATGTGAAAGCAGTTGTGTCCATAACATTTAAGCCTTTTTTCAACACATCTTCAAACGAAATGTAATCAAATTTTACAGCTGATTTGTCTTTTTCAGGATCGGCAGTGTACACACCATCAACACGAGTTCCTTTCAAAATTACATCGGCATTTACTTCAACGCCACGCAAAACGGCAGCGGTGTCGGTTGTGAAATATGGATTTCCAGTTCCGGCTCCAAAAATAACAATTCTTCCTTTTTCCAAATGACGAACGGCTCTTCTTTTGATATAAGGTTCGGCAATAGCTTCAATTTTCAAGGCTGTTTGCAAACGTGTCAACATTCCTTTATCTTCCAAAGCGCCTTGCAACGCCATTCCGTTGATTACGGTGGCCAACATTCCCATATAATCGCCTTGAACTCGGTCCATTCCATTGCTCGCTCCAGCTACTCCTCTAAAAATATTTCCGCCTCCAATTACAATAGCAATTTCTACGCCTTTATCATGGATTTGTTTGATTTCGTCGGCGTATTCAGCCAAAATTTTTGGGTCAATTCCGTATTGACGTTCACCCATTAATGCTTCGCCACTCAATTTTAGAAGAATTCTTTTGTATTTCATTACTTGTCTTTATTGCTTTTATTCGTGTAATGCTGTCGCTGTTGCTCAAGTCATTTATTCTGAATTTATATCAGAATCTTTTATAGGATTCCATTTTGTGATGCAAATATAGTTATTATCTGTTTTTATAAAATAGTAAATTAAAAATTATGGTTGAAATACTGAGTAGTTTATTTGAATCAAAGTTTGATTTTTTATTTTGGAATCCAATTTATATTTATAAAATCCTCTCAGTCAAATTAATTAAAATAAAACATTTCTTCTGCTAGCCACAAGTTCATTGCTTTTTAAATTGTCTATTAGTTTTAATACTTCAGATCTCAATGTTACTGGATCATTTTCGTAGCTATTCAATAAGGCATCAAGTTTTAGTAAAACATTAATGTTGTAAACAGGATGGCCTCTGGTAAGACCAGTTGTCGATTGGTGAATAGGTAACAAGTTGGCATCTTTATCGTCCACAAATCTATAAATTTCTTTTTTCCCTTTATTTATCCTAATTTTCCCCATTGGAAGAGCAATTCCATTTTTATCAGGGTCGTTGTGATCCCAACCGCCATTGGCTCTAAGAATATCAAAAACACTATGAAATACAAATTCCCAAGGGATAATATGATGAGCATTCCAACCTCCATAGTCTAATTTTGGGTCTGCCCATTTGGGAGCTGACATTCTTGTTCTTAAAACATCTCTGTCTGTCTGTCTGTTTTTTCTTCCTGTTTTTTGATCTATTAAGCCAGTTTCAGGTAAAGGAGCATTAGTTTCTGTTAGAGCATCAAAAACAGTATTTACAAATCCGTCGTATTTACTTCGTTGAATTGTACCGTTTACAACACCGTTTTTTTGTTGTTCAACATGGGTTAGTTCGTGGGCTAATAATTTTTGCCCTTCATGTGAATTTGGGTTGTATTTTCCTTTTCCAAAATAAATGTCTGAACCAATGACAAAAGCATTAGCATGAAGCATATTTGAAGCGGTTTCTGCAGTTTGATCTGTGTGAATTTTAACCTGTTTAAAATCGGAATTAATTGCGGATTCCATTTTAGATAAAGGAGTAGGTTCTATTGGGCTTCCTGTTGATTTTTTTAACATCTCTGGAAGAAAATTTAGTGAAGCGTTATCTTCTTTTAAGCGGTTATCTTTAGCACTTCTAGCCACTTTTACATCCTCTGCAGACGTTATTAAGTCATTGAATTTAGTAATAATAAGGGTTGATATCTCAGTTTCAAAAGCTTTCAATGTACCTTCTATTTTACTTTCAAATAGTTTATTATAAATATTTAAGTTTGAATTTAAAGCCTTGAATATTTTGCTGGTAGTTCCTTTTACAAATTTACCAACCATATCTGAAATTAATCCTTTTACTATCTCCAGATCCATTATTTCACCAACTATTTTGCCGCTAAATTTACCAAGAGCTTTTGCCGCTTTGGAAACTAAATTGGTTATTAATTTAGTAATGGCTGAACTTATTCGTTTAGTACTGAAGAAATCTCCATCAAGAAATTTTACGTCAGGGATGGATAATAATTGTAGAATTTCATGAAGCTTTACTTTTAGTTTAAGGCTTATTTCACTTGTAAAGTTTTGTAAAGTGTTTTCTAATAAACTTTTCAAGTCAATACTCATATCATCTTTTAATATTTTAAATTCTTCAGGATTGCGAGAAAGTTCTAAAAGATATTTTACAGTTCCATTTGAAGGAACTTGTTTAATATAGTCTTTTACATCTTTAAGCATACTATGTATTCTATTTCGAATTTCGAAAATAGGTTTTAGTATTGCCTTAATTTTGCTTACCAATGAACTTATGGTTCGTGCTATGTTATTTAATTCATTTCCTTTTTCGAATGGAATTATTTTGGTTTCCTCGTTGACCCAAGAACCTAAACTATCTAGCAATGAACTAGATTCGCCTCCAATAAGTGATTGAATAAGATTTTTGGGATTAGTTATCCAACCCTCAAATTCTGATAAGTGACTTGCAAATCTTCCAAAAGATTCAGTTTGTTCAATCAAGGTAACTACCTCAGGCAATGCCATTATCATTTCGGGTATATCTTTCAAATCAGTCAGGTCTAAAAATTCTGCCCCTTTTTCTACAACCTTTTTCAAAGCTTCATATCCACATTCAATTGCTCCATCGCAACCCTCATCTTTAACAGTTTTATCTTTTACAAAGTCATCTTTTTTATCGCCTTTTGATTTGTCATCTGGTTTGTCTTTTGTATCACTACCTGGTTTATCCTCTTTTTTGTCGGTTTTTGGTAAATTGGCTATTTTTTTACGTATAAAATCTAAAAGTTCAATAATATACGCTTCTTTTCCTGCAACATATTTAGTCAGGTTAAGTTTTATAGCAAAAGAGGGTTTAGTATCATGATTTACGAAAATATTAATCATCCAATCAGTACCATTTGACGCTAAATATTGATAAGGCACTCTACTTGGTAGATTAGATTCGCCTTTGGCATTTGCTTCATATACTTTATCAACAAGCTTATTGCGGATTTCTTCGGCTAATCGCTCTTGGGCTTTTCTTTTATCATCCAACTGTTTTTTTTCGGTAGGCTCTTTAGGTTCTGGTTTAGTTGGAGGTAAAATTATTGGATTTGGACCAGGTGGATTTATTGGCTCAGGTAGTAAAGGTTGTTTAAAATAGTCTTTAGGGAATGGAATATCTGGATGAGGCTTTAAGATAGATGGTGTTTGAGCATCATCAAATAAATCGCGCTTGGAGGGAATTTGAGTATCAGAAGAATGACAACCCTCGATACAAATAGCCAATGAATCGTTTTCTAAAACAATATACCCTTTATCTTCCAAGTATTTGGCTTTTTTAGAAATGAGAATTTCATCAATTAAGTCACTTGCAAGCGCCTTAAAAATAATTCCAATTGGAAACCTTTTAAGCGCAAGTTTTATTCCTTCTTTGACAATAAATTCAACAACTTCATCTACTGTAGACTTGTCAGAGGTTGAAACCATTACAGGTTCTGTTTTTATTACTTCATTAAATTTAGATTCTATTTCATTCCTAGTAATTAAAATCTCACAATCAATTCCTTTTCGACAATTTGCAATGGCATCAGCTTCTTTATATCGTCTTAACTTTCGGTATGAATATTCTAATGTTTCTGATGTTTTCTCGGGAGGCGCTGCTTTGGGTTGTCTTTGAATCATTGAACTTTTATTTTGTTGAATTGTATGAGTCAATTCATGGGCGAGCAATTTTTCTCCTTCTCGTGTTTCAGGATTGTATTGTTGTTTGTTAAAGTAAATGTCAGATCCATGAGTGAAAGCATTTGCTTGAATTCCTTCACTCATTTCCTCAGCTTTAGCATCATTATGTATTCTGACAGAAGAAAAATCAGTTCCAAAAGCACTATTCATTGAATTTAGTGTGTTTTCTGGTAGAGGTTTTCCATTGCCTTTAGAGTTTTTAAGTTTTGAGGATAATCCATTAGAGGCTCTATTTCCGCTCTCAGTATTTTTGTTTATTAAAGATTTTTTTTGAATAGTTTCACTTTCTTTTCTTTCTTCTAGTTGTGCTTCTTCTCCTTCGCAAGTTGAACATTTTCTTTGAATAGAATTGATGTTAATAGATTTTGGTTGCTTAATTTCATCACCATTACCAATAGTAAAATCTTTCATTTTTACTATTTGCTCTGATACGATGTCTGCTTCTTTTTCATATGCATCATTTGGTTCATTGATTTTTAACTTTGTTTGAATGAAGTTATTTGTATTATGAAATGATGAAGGTCTATTGATGTTATCTGGAGTAGCACTCTTTTTTTGAATAGGGTTTGGAGAAAAAAAAGACGTGTTTGTGTCTCCTGTTTTAGTGATAAAACTACTCTCTTCTTTTTTGTTAAAAAAAGGAGTAGATGACGGTTGTGGAGGCGACGGATTTTCCTTTTTTGAAATGGTTCTCATTTTGTACTATGTTTCTTAGTCAGATTGTGTTTTTTGACAAACATCGTTTATGAATCAGTTTTATAAAGCCCTTTTATGATGGGAAAACTCATAAACTTATATAATTTTATCAAACAGAAAAAGAGGAAAAACACCCTATTTAAATTAAAGTTTACTTTATAAAATTAGCTAATGATACTAGCATATCTCAATCGGATAGCTATTGTAGAGCAGTATTTTTTGTGTAACATTTCTTACACATCATTATTTAGAAGATTCGTAACTTTGGCTCGAAATAAACAAACTCAATGAACTCCACTATACAAATCAGTTTAACAAAAAGTTATTCGTACGAAGAATATAGAAATTTAGTTACTTCGTTAGTTAAAGAAGGCAAAACCACAGGTCATGATCAATCGGAAGCGATGATTCATTACACCGAATTAAACGAAGCGCGTTTGCATCGATTGGACAAAACCATGCAAGTAACTGAGGAAGTAAAATCGTTCTTAGAAAAAATAAATCGCAATTACATTTGGCTAGTTATTGCCGAAGGATGGTGTGGCGATGCGGCTCAGATTTTGCCAATTATCAATAAAATGGCACAAGTTTCTGATAAAATTGATTTGCGAATTGTGTTGCGTGACGACAACGAAGATTTGATGACTCAATTTTTAACTAATGGAACAAAATCAATTCCAAAACTCATTATTATAGATAAAGAAACTGGAGAAGTTGTCAGTGATTTCGGGCCAAGACCACAAGGCGCCAAACAACTTATTTTGGATTACAAAGCAACCCACGGAATGGTAGATGAAACGGCAAAAATTGAATTGCAAAAATGGTATTTAACAGATAAAGGCGTTTCGACACAAAATGAAATTATAGCGTTGATGCCATAATTTGTTGCTCGAAATCATTAGGAGTGAATGCGTTTTTCACATCAAAATCGCCAATTTTTGTTCGGCGCAGTGCAGTTAAATGTGCGCCCGATTGTAATGCTTTTCCAAAGTCGTATGCCAATGAGCGAATGTATGTTCCTTTACTGCATTGTACTCTAAAGTCAATTTCGGGCAGAGCGATTCGTGTGATTTCAAATTCGTAAATTGTTGTTTTACGTGTTGCAATTTCAACTTCTGAACCTTCGCGCGCGTGTTCGTACAAACGTTTTCCGTCTTTTTTGATGGCCGAAAAAACAGGTGGCTTTTGATCGATTTCGCCCAAAAATTGCTCGGTTGTTTTTAGAATTAATGTTTCAGAAATATGTTCGGTTGGAAAAGTAGCGTCAATTTCAGTTTCTAAATCGTAGGAAGGCGTTGTGGCACCAACCCAAAAGGTTCCTGTATATTCTTTGGTTTGCGACTGAATCTCGGTGATTTTTTTGGTGAATTTTCCTGTGCAAATAATTAACAATCCTGATGCTAAAGGATCTAAAGTTCCAGCGTGACCTATTTTAAATTTCTTGGGAAGATCAAACTTTCGTTTGAGTAAATATTTTAATTTATTGACTGCCTGAAACGAACTCCAAGTCAACGGTTTGTCGATCAGAATAATTTGACCTTCTAGAAAATCGTCAGCAGTTTTCACTTGTTATTTAGTTAAAGAAAAGTAGGCTAAAAGTAGAACTCCAGCAATGATTCGATAGTAACCCCAAGGCTTGAAGCCATATTTTTTGATAATGCCAATAAAAAATTTAATCGCTATAATTGCTACTACAAAAGCAACGATATTTCCAATAATAAACAACTTTAAATTGTCGCTGGATTGGGTTAACAATTCGTACCCTTTTAATTGTGAAGTTTCGTAAGTTTTTAAAAATAACGAATAAGTTGTAACGGCAAACATGGTTGGAACCGCTAGAAAAAAGGAAAATTCTGCCGCCGTTTCACGCGTCAATCCTTGTTGCATTCCGCCAATAATAGAAGCAGCCGATCGACTCGTGCCAGGCATCATTGCCAAACATTGCCAAATGCCAATTGAAAACGCTTTTTTGATGGTAATGTCTTCTTCTTTAGCAATGGTTGGATTGTTGAATCGACTATCTACAAACAACAAAATAATTCCGCCCACAATAAGTACTATAGCAATCGGAATCGGATTTCCGAGTATAGCGTCGATTTTGTCATCAAATAATTTTCCTAAAACCAATGCTGGAATAACTGCAATAGCTAATTTGATATAAAAGTTGATTTTTTTAAAGTCAAAAAACTTCCTCCAATACAAAACAACCACGGCCAAAATAGCTCCAAATTGAATAGCAACTTGAAACAATTTGACAAAATCGTCTTCTTGAATCCCGAAAAACGAGCTGGTAAAAATCATGTGCGCCGTTGAAGATACTGGTAAATATTCAGTCAATCCTTCAACGATTGCAATAAGAATGGCTTGAAGTAAATCCATTTATTAAATAGTTAGATTGTAGACTTCTTAGATTTTTAGTTGAAACCCAAAATCTAAGTTAGTCTGAGTTTCTAAGAAGTTTAAGCAAGTCTAATTAAGTTTATTTTGTTTTTTTAAATATCGAATAAATAACTACTCCAAATCCGGCCAAAACTGTGGTTGGAGCCAAACCTATTCGTCTAAAACTAAACAACTCATCTTCTTTAAATACATTAGGATCTTCGCTTCCGCCGCCACTCATTAGGATAAATCCCAGAGCTATTATTGCCAAACCGATCAGTAGAAATTTATAATTTACGGCTTCAAATAAAAATCCGTTTTTGTTTTCGTTTTCTTTCATGATGATATATGATTTATTTTTTAAAGAATATTTTCTCTAGCTTATTGTTGTTATAAGCTTCCACATATTTTTGCGCAGCTTCGGGTAAGTTAACCTTGTTGTCAATACTGTATTTCAAAACCATTTTAGCGGCTTCTAGTTGCACTTCTTTTTTTTCTTTTACAGAAGTACATTTTAACGTTCTGTTTTTGAAATATTTTTGATTGAGAATGTAATTGATTTGCGCTACTTCGTTGATAAAACTCCACACATAATCACTCTGTAAAGATTGTTGAAATTTGGACTCCAACGGAAGTGTAAACCATTTTTCTTTGTCTTTCCAAAAAGTAACAATTTTTTCGGCAGCGCCATATTCTCTTGAACCGCGTAAACGATGATTTTCCATGATTAACTTGGTCGCCAAGTACAAACCTCCTTCAAATTCGTCATCAAAAACAGGATTTTTTGCTTTAATAATTTTTTTCTGAAGATCGACCATGTCTTGCCCGATTGTAATTAAAGGGAATCCCAATAAAAACAAAAGAAAAAAGTACTTTTTCATATCCATTAATACAAATCGTCAGTTCGTAAATTTAAAAAACGTTGAGTTGCAAAATACGTGCTAACCCATGTAATTACTACGCCTAAGACCAAAACTCCAAATAAAACAACAATAGTCAATTCAATATCTTTGAATATATCAAGAGCTGGAAAATTAACATGAATGTAGAACAAAACACCAAGCAATACCAAAACAGCCAAAACCGAACCAATAATACCCAAAATAACACTTCTTCTTACGAATGGTTTTCGAATAAAAGCTTTGGTTGCCCCAACCATTTGCATCGTTTTGATAATAAAACGATTCGCATAAATAGCCAAACGAAGCGAACTGTTAATCAAAAGGAAAGATATTAAAGCAAATACACCACTGATAATTAAAATCCAAAAACTTACTTTTCGAATATTGTCGTTTACTAACGTAATCAATTGTTTGTCGTAAACAACATCGGCTACCATTGGGTTCGAGCGAATTTGATTTTCTGCTTTTGAAAAACCTGGATTGGTAACATAATCGGCTTTCAAATGAATGTCGTATGAATTGTATAACGGATTGGCACCTAAATATTCGACAAAGTTTTCGCCCAAGGTTTTTTCGTGAGCTTTGGCAGCTTCTTCCTTTGAAACGTATTTAAAATCTTTAGCAAATGGCGATGCTTTTAATTCGGCGTCAAAAGCCTTGAAAACGCTGTCATTAGCTTCATTTTTGAAGAAAACAGTCATCACTATATCTTCTTTAAAATTGTCCGATAAACGTTTGGAATTAATAACAAAAAGTCCGAGCAAACCCAGTAAAAATAGTACTAGAAAAACACTTAGAACTACAGAAACATACGATGTAATCACTCTACGCTTTTGAAATTTCTCAAATGATGATGCCATAAATTGTATTTTAAGCCGTAAAATTAATAAAGAATTTGTTTATTCATAGTTTATAACGTTTAAAGTTTTGACTTTAGTACAATAAACGTAAATTTGCAGGCGATTATCGTAGACATTAACTTTCGATTAACTTTGGCAACAAAAATGAAAATTTTTACCAAAGTAATTTCTTACAGTTTTGTTGATGAAACAATAGATTTTGAAGAATTTTTAATCATTAAAATAAAACTCAGTCACTCAGCAACTCAGTGACTCAGCAACTAAAAGATGACTCGAGCTCGAAGAGCGATAGCATGAGACCATTAAAAAAAACAGAAAAGACGAATGAAGTACTTTCACGAAAAAATCGAAGCCAAATGGCAACAGTATTGGGCCGAAAACCAAACCTTCGCTGCATCCAACAATTCTGACAAACCCAAATATTATGTATTGGACATGTTTCCGTATCCGTCAGGCGCCGGATTACACGTTGGACATCCGCTGGGTTACATTGCTTCTGATATTGTAGCACGTTACAAACGTCACAAAGGTTTCAATGTGTTGCATCCACAAGGTTATGATTCTTTTGGTTTGCCAGCCGAACAATACGCGATTCAAACGGGGCAACATCCTGAAAAAACGACACGTGAAAACATTGCGCGTTACCGTGAACAATTGGACAAGATTGGTTTTTCATTCGATTGGAGTCGCGAAGTGCGTACATCAAATCCTGATTATTACAAACATACACAGTGGATTTTCATTCAATTGTTCAATTCGTGGTACAATATTAATTTGGATAAAGCCGAAGACGTTTCTACTCTAATTTCTATTTTTGAAAAAGAAGGAAATCGTACTGTAAATGCGGTTTGCGATGACAATATCGCTCCGTTTTCTGCCGAACAATGGAATGCTTTTTCATCTGAAGAACAACAAAAAATCCTCTTACAATATAGATTAACGTATTTAGCAGAAACTGAAGTCAATTGGTGTCCCGCTTTGGGAACCGTTTTGGCGAATGACGAAATTGTCAATGGTGTTTCCGAACGCGGCGGTCATCCAGTGATTCGTAAAAAAATGACCCAATGGTCGATGCGTATTTCGGCCTACGCTGAACGTTTGTTGCAAGGTTTAGATACCATCGATTGGACGGAAAGTTTGAAAGAATCGCAACGCAATTGGATAGGAAAATCGGTTGGAGCTTCTGTTTCATTTCGACTTTTACCGACAACCGACAACCAACAACTGACAACTATTGATGTTTTCACTACACGTCCTGACACTATTTTCGGAGTAACTTTCATGACATTAGCTCCCGAACACGAATTGGTGGCACAAATTACAACTCCAGAGCAAAAAGCAGCAGTTGAAACTTATGTTGAAGCGACTGCCAAACGCTCGGAGCGCGAACGAATGGCCGATGTAAAAACGATTTCTGGAGTTTTCACTGGCGCGTATGCCGAGCATCCGTTTACCAAAGAACCGATTCCCGTTTGGATTGGAGATTACGTGTTGGCAGGTTACGGAACAGGCGCAGTAATGGCAGTTCCTTGTGGTGATGAGCGTGATTATGCATTTGCGAATTTCTTCAAAGGAACCAACGGAATGCCAGCGATTAAAAATATTTTCAATCAAGATATTTCCGAAGCGGCTTTTGCTGAAAAAAGTGGATTTGAATTGGTGAATTCCGATTTCTTAAACGGATTGGATTATAAAAACGGCACCAAAAAAATCATCGAAGAACTCGAAAAAATCGGGCAAGGAAAAGGCAAAACCAATTACCGTTTGCGCGACGCTGTGTTTTCACGTCAGCGTTATTGGGGCGAACCGTTTCCAGTGTATTATGTAAATGGTTTACCACAAATGATTGATACCAAACATTTACCAATCGTTTTACCAGATGTGGAAAAATACTTGCCCACCGAAGACGGTCAGCCGCCATTAGGAAACGCCACGAATTGGGCTTGGGACAATGTTCAGTGCAAAGTGGTCAGTAATCAGTTGATTGACAACCAAACTATTTTTCCTTTAGAATTGAACACCATGCCAGGTTGGGCAGGAAGTTCGTGGTATTGGATGCGCTATATGGACGCACACAACGAAGGAGAATTTGCAAGCCAAGACGCTTTAAAATACTGGCAAAACGTGGATTTGTATATTGGCGGAAGCGAACACGCCACTGGACACTTATTGTACTCGCGTTTTTGGAATAAATTTTTAAAAGACAGAGGTTTCGCACCAACCGAAGAACCGTTCAAAAAATTGATCAATCAAGGAATGATTTTGGGAATGAGTGCTTTTGTTTACCGAAGCGAAGATTCGAAAAAATTATATTCAAAAGGATTGATAAAAGATTTGAATGTGCATCCAATTCATGTTGATTTAGCTGTAATCAACGATATAACTAATGAGTTGAACATTGAAGCATTCAAAAACCATCCTTTATATACTGATTATAAAGATGCTGAATTTATTTTGGAAGATGGTAAATACATTGTAGGTCGCGAAGTCGAAAAAATGTCGAAATCGAAATACAACGTAGTCAATCCCGATGATATTTGCGAGCAATACGGTGCTGATACCTTGCGTTTGTACGAAATGTTTTTGGGTCCACTAGAACAAGCCAAACCATGGAATACAGCTGGAATTACAGGTGTTTCAGGTTTCTTAAAAAAACTATGGCGTTTGTATTTTGATGATAATGGTTTGATTGTAACTAACGACGAGCCTTCTGCTGAAATGTACAAATCATTACACAAAACCATCAAAAAAGTGACGGAAGACATTGAGAATTTCTCGTTCAATACGTCGGTGTCGCAATTTATGATTTGTGTGAACGAATTGGCACAGTTAAAGTGTAATCATCGTTCGATTTTAGAGCCTTTGGCGATTATTGTTTCGCCGTACGCTCCTCACATTGCTGAAGAGTTGTGGAGTCAATTGGGTCACGAAGGTTCGATTTCAACGGTTGCATTTCCAATTTTTGAAGAAAAGTATTTGGTGGAAAGCGAAAAAGAATATCCTGTTTCGTTTAACGGTAAAATGCGTTTTACCATCAAATTACCATTGGATTTAACCGCAGCTCAAATTGAAGAAATCGTAATGAAGGACGAGCGTACGCAACAACAATTGCAAGGAAGAACACCTAATAAAGTGATTATCGTTCCGGGTAAGATCATTAATTTGGTTGGATAATTTATAAACAAAAGTTAAATCTTTGTAAGGGTTTCGTTAAAAACTTTTTACAGTAAATACAAGGGTTGTAGTTTTGATGATAATTGTAAAAAACAACTATCATGAAAAAATTCGCAGCCCTTTTTTTATTCAGTATTTCAATGGCTAGTTTTGGTCAGATGAAAGAAACGATGAAATGTTCTAAAGATTCTACTTGTTTTAAAGACGTCAAAGTCAACACAACCGTCGGAATTGGCGCCCAAGTGATGGATTTTAAGATTAATAATTTGTTAGAAAGTCAAGGCTTGGCTTCTATAGAAACCGTTTTGCCTGAATTTAGTCTTGGGATTAATTATTTTGGCAAAAAAATATCCGTTGACACAGAACTCGGATTGTTGTACGCTAATCCGGAGCGAAATGGCAATGAGACAAAATATTATTCTTATGTAGCAAGAGCTAAAGTACATTATAATGTGGTAAATAAACCAAAGTTTGCTTTTACAGGAGGTTTGAACTTAGCTTTTTCAGGTAATAAATTGGATGTTTATTCTCAAAATAACACCATTGATTTGAATAATTTAAATCCGAATTTCAATGTTGGTCATGTAAGTTTAAAAAACAACATGTTTTACGCTGGACCATCAGTTGCGGCCTATTTATTTAAGAGTTCAAAATTTCCTGTTCGTTTGAATGCAGGTTATGAATTCGGTTTGACACGTGGCAAATGGGATTCTGATTTTGGATCAGTAATCAATACGGTGAGTGAAAGAGGCAATGACCGCTTTGTATTTGGGATTACAATTTTATAATACTTTTTTTATCTAGATTTAAAAACCTAAATTCATTACGAGTTTAGGTTTTTTTGTAACCTTTTTTTATTTCTACGTATAATGAAGAAAAAGTAGAGATGAAAAAACACGAAATCCACACCTTGAGTAAAAAAGCTGGCTTTAGTAGTATGAAAGAAGAATTGACTCAAGAAGTTGAACAATTTTTGAATAAAAAAGTCAACGAAGGTTATGAAATAGTCACTGTTTCTTTCACGTATTATGAAGCTAGCGAGTTAATCGCTTTTGTTACAATTTGTCGATAAATGCCAAGTTGTCATTTGTAAAAATTGGCGTATTATTTGTTGTAAATTTTGTAATTTTAAAACTTAAAAAAATAGAGATATGTTAGGATATTATGTCATTATTGGATTAATTGCTTTGTGTAGTTGGTTGGTAAGCGCTCGACTGAAAAGCAAATTCGAACAGTATTCCAAAGTTTCGTTACGCAACGGAATGAGTGGTGCAGAAATTGCCGAGAAAATGTTGGCCGATCACGGAATCACAGGTGTTCAAGTGATTTCCACTCCAGGTCAATTGACTGACCATTACAATCCAGTGAATAAGACCGTAAATTTAAGCGAAGCCGTTTACAACCAACGCAATGCGGCTGCAGCAGCGGTGGCGGCTCACGAATGTGGTCACGCGGTGCAACATGCGCAAGCGTATCAATGGTTGACCATGCGTTCTAAAATGGTACCAATGGTGAACGTTTCTTCCACATTGTCGCAATGGTTAATTATGGGCGGATTGATTTTAGGAATCGCATCTAAAGGAACCAGTTTAGGATTGATAGTTGCCGTAATTGGTTTAGTGATGATGGGAATTGCGACTGCTTTTAGTTTTATTACGTTGCCAGTCGAATACGATGCCAGTAACAGAGCATTGGCTTGGTTGAAAAACAAAAACATGTTAAGCCAACAAGAATACGCCGGAGCGGAAGATGCTTTGAAATGGGCCGCTAGAACATATGTAGTAGCTGCATTAGGAGCATTGGCTTCATTGTTGTACTGGGCAGTTCAAATTTTAGGAAGAAGAGACTAAGGTTAAAATTCCAAAAAACAAATTCCAAAAGTCAAATTGGGAATAAATTATAAAAATCCGTTTTGCGAAAGTGAAGCGGATTTTTTCTTTGTGCAACTCTGAGACTCCTCAGCGAACCTCTGTGCAATAACTATTTTGCTATTTGTGTCAAATAAGCAATAATAGAAAACCACGCCAAGGTATGAATCAGCAAGCATTTGAAATAACTTTTATCAGAGTTGAAATGCTTGTAGGCTTGGTAACTTGCAAATGCTAAACTAACGGGAACCATAATAAACATGAAAACAATGCCGAAGTTGGGTTTTTCAGCATCGCCTGGGAACAAGATATATAGCAACGTAGCAATGGCAATGTAAACAATGTAAAAACTCAAGGTTAAAGTTTCTTTGGTGTAGTGGTTGAGGTTCATTATGGCTAGTTTTTAGTAATCAGTTTTTAGTTTTTAGTTGAATGTGTTATGACAAATTTTAGAGTTGAATTTGTCGTTCGATTTGTTGTTCCAATGAGATGAAGGTTTCAGTTCGGGAAACGCCATCAATGGGTTGGATTTTTTGGTTGAGCAATTGCATCAAATGTTCGTTGTCGCGGCAGATGATTTTAATGAGGATACTCCAATTCCCGGTTGTATAATGGCATTCGAGGACTTCTGGGATTTTTTTGAGTTCGCGAACGGCTTCTGCATTGCTGGCTGCTTTTTCCAAATAAATGCCAATGAACGCCATGGTCTTGTAACCCAAAACTTTGTTGTTTACAATAAATTTTGAACCTGAAATTACGCCAGCGTCTTCTAGTTTTTTTAAACGTTGGTGAATGGCAGCGCCAGAAATTCCGATTTTGTTGGCAATTTGAAGAATGGGTTTTCTTGCGTCTTGCATCAAATCACGTAGGATTTCTTTGTCTATACCATCAATTTCTATTTGAAGTTGATTTATTTTCATGAGAAAAAAATTTAAAGCAAAAGTAAATTTTCTATTTCAAATTGAAAGTAAATATAATTAAAAACACAAAAATAAAAAGTGTTTTGGAAGATAGACTTCTGATCTAGCCCCGATTGAAGGAAATGCCGCGCATGACGGAAAGCGGGACAAAACTTCTAAAAAACCCTAGTTATCTGCTCCTAAAATTACACTTCAACCGTTAATTTATCGGGATTGTAACCAATGTAAGGCATGACGGTTTCTTTGAAAATTACGCCATATTCTTCGAGTTCTTTGAGGATTGGTTCGTAAACTTCTTTGCGAATGGGCAATTGCACGCCAGGTGTTTTGATGTTGCCGTTTAAGATTTGCAATGTTGCCATTGCGACTGGTAAACCGACTGTTTTAGCCATGGCTGTGTAGGTTTGATCATCGCCAATGCAGACCATTTTGGAGTCGATTTGTTGCTCGTAACCGTTGAGTTCGTAGCCAAATTTGTGGTACATGACAATCATGTCTTTGTCGTTGGGTTGTAGCGACCACGAGTCGTTGAGAATGCGTTCTAAAATCTGTGCTGGAGTTGCGTTTTTGAGACCGATTTTTTTGTTAGGATTAAACAAATCCAATTCCAGAAGTTTGTCCCACATGATATCGTCTTGCTCGATGTTGAGTGCCAAACGCATTTTGATTTCCACCGAATCCGTTGGGTGATAAGGTAAAAATGAATTGGTATATTCGCGGAAGCTCATGTTTTCGGAATTTTCCATGATGTACGTATCGTCGGTCATTCCGAGTTGTACGAACATGTTCCACGCTTTTGAAAATCCGACGCGGCGAATGGTGCCACGGTATAATGTTAGTACGTCGTCTAAACCGTAAACGCTTCTGTATTTGAGTGAATCGCGGTTGGCGTAACCTTCAAATTTTCCGTAGCCTTCTACTAATAAAAATTCGGTTCTGCGGAATAATTTGTGGTACGGAATGTATTTGTATTTGCCTTCTTGGATGAATTTGGCAGCGCCACCTTGTCCGGCCAAAACTACGTTGCGTGGCGCCCAAGTGAATTTGTAGTTCCACAAATTGTTATCGGATTCGGGTGCGACTAATCCGCCGCAGAAGGATTCGAACAGTAGCATTTTTCCACCTTTTTCTCGGATTTCGTCAATAACTTTCATGGCACTCATGTGGTCGATGCCGGGATCGAGGCCGATTTCGTTCATGAAAATCAGGTTGTTTTCTTTGGCAGCAGCGTCCAAACTTTGCATGGCGTCAGAAACATACGAAGCGGTTACCATGTGTTTTTTGAACGTGATACAATCTTTGGCTACTTCCACGTGCATGTGTGCGGGTAACATCGAAATGACAATGTCCGCTTTTTGAATTTCGGCATGACGTTGTGCTTGGTTATTGATGTCGAGTTGAATGGCAGTTGCGTTGGGATGATTGTTGGTTTTGCGTTGCGCTAATTCTAACGATAAATCGCCTATAGTTAGGTGTAAATTTTGTTCGTTAGACTTGTTTAAAAGGTATTGAATTAACGACGATGCCGAACGACCAGCGCCAATGATTAGTATATTTCTCATGGTTTGTTTGTAATTGAGCGCAAAATTAGAGAAAAAATATCAGATATGATTCCATCTCAGCTTTTGGAATTTGTTTTTTGTCTTTTGGACTTTTTCGAGTTATTCCAAACCTTCCAATTCCTCCAATTCTTTTTGAGCTTCTTGTTTGGTTTCGATTTTTTGTTGTTCGAATTGTTGGTCAACTTCAACTTCATCTTTAAAGAAAGCTGTTTTAACGACAACCACTGCGGCACACAAATAAGTAATAATAAATAATCGTTTTACCCAAGTACGTTGGTTTATTTCCGATTTGATGAACGTTAACACTAAAAAAACGGTTGCAATTCCAATAGGTGCAAAAGCAAGAGTATCTAAAGGTAATGCTGAAAAAAGAACACTAAGTGCAGTAAAAATATACGATAAGATTAAAAATAGTTTTCTCATGTTGATGCTGAATAATTTTCAGTAGTTAGATTCCAGTAGCAGAAGTCAAAGCCAATTGTCCGGTTCCAACAGGAATGCTAAATTTCATTA
This sequence comes from uncultured Flavobacterium sp., assembly GCA_964414655.1. Taxonomy (GTDB): domain Bacteria; phylum Bacteroidota; class Bacteroidia; order Flavobacteriales; family Flavobacteriaceae; genus Flavobacterium. The sequence continues at coordinate 196,196 of CAYPXI010000002.1, forward strand.
GCGCAGGCACTTTTTTAGCATCGGCAGTTAACCAAATTAGGTTTTTGTCTTTTCCTTTTAGCGCATCGGTTTTGGCTCCGATAGATAGTTTATAACATAATTTATCGCCTAAATTACCCGCGTCTACCGTTTCATTTCCCATGTATTTTAATGTTACAGGAATTTCCTTTTCGTCAAACACAATCACAAACGATTTGGTTTGTCCAGCTTTCATTTTAGAAAAATCTAAGGTACGTACTTTATATAATAAAGAAATAGCATCTTGTGTTGATGCTCCAATGGTGAACTTTCTCTCTCTTTCAGGCGTGTTTTTCTTTTTGAGCGTGCTCGTTATTGCTGTTCCTTTGATAACGTACTTTTCTTTTTTAATATAACCGCCTTCATCGATACTTCTTTTGTATAAACTAGGTTTTAAAGTGGAAGGATTCACATACGATTCATAAATATCTCTAATTTTAAAAAATTTGTCCCACTTGCTAAACGTTGATAATTCACAACTCAGGTGTAAATATGAATTTTTAGAGGTATTTACCATTTCAGTAGACATCGTTACTTGCGCCAAATGTGTCATTAATCCACTCATGTTGTATGAACCTGCATAAACTAATCGTTCTCCACTCGGAATTGTTTCGGCTTTTTCAGGAGCAAATGAGCATAAAATCAATAGACTAGTAACAACAAACAATATTTTTTTCATAAGTAAAAATTTAAGTGCAAATATAAAAGTTTCTAATTCGTAATGTCTAAAAGAAAACATAAAAAGTCCTTTTTTCTTCTGTATATAACTGATAAATTTGTTTAAAATTATACACACAACACAAATGGATAAAAAAATTTTTTCAGCAGCAGGTTTTTTTGGTTTATCAGCAATAATATTAGGAGCTTTTGGAGCTCATGCTTTGAAAAAAATATTGACTATCGATCAATTGTCAAGTTTTGAAACAGGTGTAAAATACCAAATGTACCACGCTTTATTTTTGCTTTTTTTAGGGTTGAATCATCAAATTCCTGTCAAAATTAAAAAGACTATTTTTCTGTTTGTACTTGGAGGAATTATTTTTTTTTCAGGTTCTATTTATTTATTATCAACCACTACAATTACTAATGTAAATTTCAAATCAATAGGTTTTGTTACGCCTATAGGTGGTTTGCTTTTAATTGTGGCTTGGGCTATTTTAATGCTACATTTTTTAAAGAAAAAGGGATAATTTTTACCGATATTAACAAGGTTGTAATAATTAATTTTTACCTTTGTACTCTATTTTTAATAGCAAACAAATTAAATTTTTATGGATAACTACGCTCAATTAACGAAATCGATTTCGTTAGAACAATATGGAATAACCAACACACAAGAAGTTATATACAATCCATCTTTTGAATTTTTATATAATGAAGAATTAAAATCAGATTTACAAGGCTACGAAAAAGGACAGTTGACCGAACTTGGAGCTGTAAATGTGATGACAGGAGAATTTACTGGTCGATCGCCAAAAGACAAATACATCGTAAAAGATAGCATTACCGAAAACACCATTTGGTGGAATTCTGATAAAGCTGCCAACGATAACAAACCCATTTCTCAAGACACTTGGAACGCATTAAAACAAACCACAGTAAACCAACTTTCAGGAAAACGTTTGTTTGTTGTAGATGCTTTTTGTGGTGCTAATGAAAACACAAGATTAAAAGTGCGTTTCATCATGGAAGTAGCTTGGCAAGCGCATTTTGTAAAAAACATGTTCATTCGTCCAACAGAGGAAGAATTGGAAAACTTTGGTGAACCCGATTTTATCGTAATGAACGGTTCCAAAACTTCTTTCAAAGATTATGCAGCACATGGTTTGAATTCGGAAGTATATGTAGCTTTTAATTTGACAGAAAAGGTGCAAATTATTGGAGGAACATGGTACGGTGGTGAAATGAAAAAAGGGTTGTTCTCAATGATGAATTATTATTTACCATTACAAGGAATTGCTTCTATGCACTGTTCGGCTAATAAAGGGAAAGATGGTGATGTAGCGGTTTTCTTCGGTTTATCTGGAACAGGAAAAACAACGCTTTCTACCGATCCTAAAAGAGAATTAATCGGTGATGATGAACACGGTTGGGATAACGATGGTGTTTTCAATTTTGAAGGTGGTTGTTATGCTAAAACCATCGATTTAAGTGCCGAAAACGAACCTGATATTTATGGTGCTATCAAAAAAGACGCTTTGTTAGAAAACGTAACAGTTGATGCTAACGGAAAAATTGACTTCAAAGATGGTTCTGTTACGCAAAACACGCGTGTCTCGTATCCAATCAATCACATTCAGAATATTGTAAAACCCGTTTCAAAAGCAGGTCATGCTACTAAAGTGATTTTCTTGACAGCAGATGCTTTTGGTGTAATGCCCCCAGTTTCCAAATTAACTCCTGAACAAACAAAATATTATTTTCTTTCTGGTTTTACAGCAAAATTAGCAGGTACAGAACGCGGAGTTACACAACCAGAACCTACTTTTTCAGCTTGTTTTGGTAAAGCCTTTTTATCCTTACATCCAACTAAATATGGTGAAGAATTAGTAAAAAAAATGGAGCAACACAACGCAACTGCTTACATGGTCAACACAGGTTGGAACGGAACAGGAAAACGTATTTCGATTAAAGATACTCGCGCCATTATTGATGCTATTTTGGATGGTTCGATTGAAAGTGCGGGCACTAAAACAATTCCAGTATTCAATTTTGTAGTGCCAACTTCATTACATGATGTAAACTCAGCGATTTTAGATCCAAGAGACACTTATGCTGATGCGTCAGAATGGCAAAACAAAGCAGAAGATTTGGCAGCAAGATTCATCAAGAATTTTGCTCAATATACCGATAATACAGAAGGACAAAACTTAGTGAAAGCGGGTCCACAGTTATAAAAATTTTAATCTACACCAAACTAACTTAACTGAAAAAAGTCTCACTGTAATGGTGAGACTTTTTTAATTTATATATTGTAAAAATTATTTTCCTTTGTTGGCTTCGGCGATGTATTTCTCCAGCGCCATAGTCATCGATGGGGTTTCGGGTGTTGGCGCCATAATATCAATACGCAAACCATGCTCTAATGCTTCTTTTTGTGTAGTGCTTCCAAACACGGCAATTCGTGTGTTGTTTTGTTTGAAATCGGGAAAGTTTTTGAATAATGATTTGATTCCAGTTGGACTAAAAAATGCCAATACATCGTAATATACATCAGCCAAATCAGACAAGTCGCTCATAACCGTTTTGTAAAAGGTACTCGGCGTCCAATTGACTTTTAAATTGTTCAGTGTTTGCGGAATGTCAGCATTCAATTGGTCGGAAGAAGGAAGTAAATATTTTTCTTCTTTGTATTTTTTAAACAAAGCCGACATGTCAACAAAATCTTTTTGGCCAACATAAATCTTACGTTTTCTGTACACTACATATTTTTGTAAATAGTACGCAATTGCTTCCGATTGACAAAAATACTTTAAATCTTCTGGAACTTTGTAACGCATTTCTTCTGCCACTCTAAAAAAGTGATCTACCGAATTTTTGCTGGTCAATATTATCGCTGTGAAATTATTTAAATCAATTTTTTGAGCTCTAACATCTTTTGCGCTAACGCCTTCCACATGGATAAAAGAACGAAAATCTATCTTTACCTTATGTTTTTGTTGGATGTCGTGATAAGGCGAGTTCTCAACTTTAGGTTCTGGTTGCGATACTAAAATCGTTTTAACTTTCAAATTTGACATTCTTATGCTCTAAATTTTGTAATCAAATAATAAAGGAAATAGTACGGTGCTATTTCGAGTGCGCAAAGATATAAAATAAAATAAAACAACTGACTTATAATTAAGTTTTGATAAATCTTTAATGAAAAAAGATATGTCAGTAGATTTATTATCAATAATACAACTATTAAGGTGTAAATCAAAGAATTTGACACTAAATCATTGTAAAACAGCATAATGGTTATTGGCAACAGCAGTAAACCCAAATACGTTCTAAAACTCACTTTCTGTAAGTTGAATTCTTCGATGATTTCTTCAATACCAAAAGTGGTAGCAATGATTTTTTCAACTAAAAATTTTGAAAGTACAAAAACAGTCAAAAAAGTAAATATCTGTACAAATAATACCCAATCTGTTTTGGTTCCGTATCCCAAATGGTGAAAAATAATTTGAATAAAAAAAGACAATGAAATCAAGTTAACAACAAACAAAAAAATAGTGAAACCACTCATCAAGTGGCTACTTTCTTTATATATTTTTAAATATTTGTCAGAAACAATCAAGCGAATAAAATCGTGAAATCGATTCTCGAATAAGGTTCGCGTCAACACAATTAGTCCAAATGAAGCTACAAAAAGTAACGTAGCCCAATCTTTATTCTCAATAATTCTAGGATGTAATTCGAGTGCAATCATTGCCGTAAAATTACTAAAAAATAGTTTTCTCGTACTATTATAATATTATTAAGATTATCAAGTTATAAAATAAGTATTTTTGCAACTATTATTTTAAGCGGTTATTATGAATTGTGGTATTGTAATCATTCCAACTTACAACGAAATTGAAAATATAGAAAGTATTGTACGAGCAGTTTTTTCATTGCACAGAACCTTTCATATATTGATTGTAGACGACAATTCACCCGACAAAACTGCTGATAGAGTCAAGCAATTACAACAAGAGTTTCCTGATCAATTATTTCTTGAACAACGCGCCAAAAAAGCAGGTTTAGGAACGGCATATGTACATGGATTCAAATGGGCTTTAACAAAAGAATACGAGTTCATCTTTGAAATGGATGCCGATTTCTCTCACAACCCCAACGATTTAGAACGTTTGTACGAAGCATGTCATTTTGAAACTGCGGATTTAGCTATTGGTTCACGTTATGTTACAGGTGTAAATGTGGTGAATTGGCCGCTGAGTCGAGTGTTGCTGTCGTATTTTGCTTCTGTATACGTACGTATGGTTACTGGAATGAAAATCATGGACGCTACCGCAGGATTTATTTGCTATCGCCGACAAGTGTTAGAAAGTATCAATCTTGATAAAATTAAGTTTATTGGTTATGCTTTCCAAATCGAAATGAAATACAGAACCTTTGCCAAAGGGTTTGTTATCAAAGAAATTCCCGTTATCTTTACCGATAGAACCAAAGGTCAATCGAAAATGAGTGGCGCCATTATAAAAGAAGCAGTTTTTGGTGTGTTAGCACTTCGAATCAAAAAGTTTTTCAACCAATTATAACATGAATACGGTACTTATTAAGAACGCGAAAATTGTCAATGAAGGACAAATTTTTGAAGGCGATGTTTTAATTGAAGGCGAAATAATCACCGCAGTCGCAGAAAGTATTAGCCCAAAATCACCCAATTGCAAAATTATTGATGCTGAAGGGAACTACCTAATTCCCGGCGCAATCGACGATCAAGTGCATTTTCGCGAACCAGGACTAACACACAAAGGCGATATCGAAAGCGAATCACGTGCTGCAATCGCTGGCGGAATCACATCTTTTATTGAACAACCCAATACAGTTCCCAATGCCGTTACGCAAGAATTGTTAGAACAAAAATACCAAATTGCAGCCCAAAGTTCATACGCTAATTATTCGTTTATGATGGGCGGAACCAATGATAATTTAGAGGAAGTACTCAAAACCAATCCCAAAAATGTGGCGGGAATCAAGTTGTTTTTGGGTTCTTCCACTGGAAATATGTTGGTAGATAACCAAGAAGTGCTGGAAAAAATATTTTCGTCAACCAAAATGCTTATTGCCGTACATTGCGAAGACGAAGCCACAATCAAAGCCAACCTAGAGAAGTATAAAACCGAATTTGGCGATGATATTCCTGTTACAGCTCATCATTTAATTCGTAGTGAAGAGGCCTGTTATTTGTCGTCTTCCAAAGCCATAGCCTTGGCTAAAAAAACAGGCGCGCGACTACATGTTTTTCACTTATCAACTGCCAAAGAAATGGAGTTGTTTACCAATGAAATTCCGTTAGAAGAAAAACAAATTACAGCCGAAGTTTGTATTCATCATTTGTGGTTTACCAATGACGATTACGCTACCAAAGGTAATTTTATCAAATGGAATCCAGCGGTAAAAACAGCAGCCGATAGAGAAGCGTTGTGGAAAGCCTTGCTCAACGACACCATTGACGTAATCGCTACCGATCATGCTCCACATACTTTAGAAGAAAAATCAGAGAAATACCTTAAAGCTCCATCGGGCGGACCATTGGTGCAACACGCCGTGGTGGCTCTATTTGAAGCGTACCATCAAGGCAAAATTTCAATTGAAAAAATCGTAGAAAAAATGTGCCACAATCCGGCCAAAATATTCAAAATTGAAAAACGCGGTTTTATTAAAGAAGGTTATTTTGCCGATTTAGCAATAGTGAACATCGCCAAACCATGGAAGGTGCAAAAAGAAAATATTTTGTACAAATGCGGTTGGTCGCCACTCGAAGGAACTAATTTTAAATCGCGTGTTGAATATACTTTAGTCAATGGGCAAATTGTAAACCAAAACGGAAAAATTAAAGAAATCAAAGCAGGAAAACGCTTGCTTTTTGATCGATAAAATTACTAGTATGAAAAATCTAATCTTAGTTGTAACACTCATATTTCTAATCAGTTGTAACAGTGTGGTTGAAAAGCCAGACAACTTAATCGATGAGGATCAAATGATCGACATGATTTACGATATTTCACTACTCGATGCTATGAAAAATCAAGGATTGGCTTCGCAGACTTCGCTTCCTACAACGACTCAGTTTTTAAAGAACAAATACAAAGTCGACAGCTTGACCTTTGCCAAAAGCTCTCAATATTACGCCGCCGATTATAAAAGATACAAAAAGATGTACGAAGAAGTAAAAGAGCGCTTGGAGGAAGATACTCAAAAAGCCAACGGAGGAACTCCAGTAATTCCCAACGAAGAAGAAGGAATTGTGAAATAATTTGGAGCGAAAGGCTTGGGCTTTCTTGTAAGCCATGTTCCTGCTATGCATTCCAATAAAAAAAGCTTTCAAACACTGAAAGCTTTTTTTATTTCCATTTCTATCAGGGCTAGAAAACAAACCATTTTTGTCAAAATAATAGAGCTAAACAAAATAGCATAGATAACCTCAGTGAAACTCAAAGAACTTTGTGGTTCTCTGTGTAACAACCATTTCAATTATACTTTCTTAAAAAAGTCAACCACAACATCCAAATACGAATCAATCGGTTCAAAGGTATAATTCAATTGCTGTTTCACTTTTTCGTTTGAAATCAAATCAGTGTTCAAAAGCGATTGCGCTGCTTGTTTCGACAATTTTCGTTTGGTTTTGAATACAAAAGAAAACAAGCCATCCAAGCGCCAGCCTAGGTTCAATAACCACGGTTTGGCTTCAATAGAAGGTTTGGAAACACCCATTTTTTCTGCAATGGTAAAAATAATGTCTTTGTAAGTTCGGTTTTCGGCAATAATGGTAAATCGTTCGCCACTAATTTCAGAACGCATTAGTTCTTGCATAATTTTTACCACATCGATAACACTAACATAAGCCGACGAGCCCAAAGTATAAAACGGAATTCCCTTTTTAACAGAAGTGAAAAAAGCGCCACTGCCTTGGTTCCAAAAACCCGGACCAAAAATCACACCTGGATTGACAATCACTACTTGTAAGCCTTCTTGATGACCGCGCCACACTTCCATTTCGCCACCGTATTTGGAAATGGCGTAATCGCTGTGCAACACTTCTGGATTCCATTCGGTCGCTTCTGTAATAATGGTTTCGTTCTGACCTAAATCACCCAAGGCCGCAATCGAACTCACATGACACAGTTTTTTGACCTTCTTATCAATGCATAAGTTGACAATGTTAGCCGTGCCTTCAATGTTTACTTTTCGAAGTTCGTCTTCTTTGTTTGGGTCGAACGAAATTTTGGCTGCACAATGGTATACATACTCTACATTTTGAAAGGCTATTTCCAATGATGGAATGTCAATAATATCACCTTGCAACCATTCAATTTGCTGGAATAAATCGCCTTTCTTATAAAGTTCAAATAGCGATTTTGTTTTTTGAATATGGTTTTCCTTTCGGTACAAAGCACGCAAGTTTTGTTCGCCATTTTCGAGTAAATGGAGTAGCAAATGTGCACCAACCAAACCTGTTCCGCCTGTAACTAAAATCATGTTGGTAAAGATAAATAGATTGTTGGATTTTTAAATCATTAGCACTCGGAAAATGTAAGCCTAAAGTTTCTTTTTCTAGCCCCGATTGCAATGGAAATGTAGCGTAGCGGAATTGCAATGGAAAGCGGGAATATGGATTACTATAAAGCCCAAGCCATTCGCTTCAAAAAATAAAAATGGATATTGTCATTGAAATTGCCATTGCTATTGACAATTACTATATTTGCGCAAATTATTTTACAATGAAGAATTTAGTTCAAGAATTGCAATGGCGTGGATTGGTTCACGATATGATGCCGGGAACGGAAGAGCAACTGTGTAAGGAAATGACAACGACTTACATTGGGTTTGATCCGACGAGCGATTCGTTGCATATTGGAAGCTTGGTGCCGATTATTTTGCTGGTTCATTTGAAAAATTTCGGACACAAACCGATTGCTTTAGTCGGCGGCGCAACTGGAATGATTGGCGATCCTTCAGGAAAATCGGATGAGCGCAATTTGTTGGATGAAGCTACTTTAGAAAAAAATGTGGCTGGAATTAAAACCGTTTTGTCGCGCTTTTTAGATTTTAACGATGCGAGTGCTAATGCGCCAATTTTGGTGAACAACTATGATTGGATGAAGGATTTTTCGTTTATCAATTTTGCTCGTGATGTTGGCAAACGCATTACGGTAAATTACATGATGGCCAAAGATTCGGTGAAGAAACGGTTGAGTGGCGAATCGGGTGAAGGAATGAGTTTTACTGAGTTTACTTACCAATTGATTCAGGGTTATGATTTTCATCATTTGTATAAAACGCACAATTGTTTGTTGCAAATGGGCGGAAGCGATCAATGGGGAAATATAACGACTGGAACTGAGTTAGTACGCAGAATGAACGGAGAAGGAGCGAAGGCTTTTGCATTGACTTGTCCGTTGATTACCAAAGCAGATGGTTCGAAATTTGGTAAATCAGAAGGCGGAAATGTGTGGTTGACAGCCGATAAAACTTCGGTGTACAAATTTTATCAATTTTGGGTGAATACTACTGATGTGGATGCGGAGAAATACATCAAAATATTTACTTTTCTAGATCAAAATACAGTAGAAAGTTTGATTGCTGAGCATCATCAAGCGCCTCATTTACGTGTGTTGCAGAAGCGTTTAGCAGAAGAAGTGACAACTTTTGTTCATGGAAAAGATGAGTTAGAGAAAGCCATTTTTGCCTCGAGTGCATTTTTTAGTCCAACGATGGACGATTTAGCCCAATTGGACGACGCAACTTTTGTTGAGGTTTTTGATGGTGTACCGAGTGCAGAAATTTCGAAAGCCGATTTTGGTGAAGGATTGGATATGATTGCGGCTTTATCAGCTAAAACAGGTTTTTTACCATCGAATAGTGAAGCTAGACGTGAATTAAAACAAAATGCTATTTCTTTGAATAAAACTAAAATTGCAGAAGATTACATCATCACTGAAAAAGATTTAGTCAAAGGCAAATTTTTGGTTTTGCAAAAAGGAAAGAAAAATTACTATTTGATTACCATAGTTTAAAAGGTAAAAGACGCTGAATGGCGTCTTTTTTTTGCGATCTACTCGGCTGACATTTTGTGACTTTTGTGTTTCATATTAAAGCACCATCAAATTACACCCACGAATATCGGAGTTATCAAAACGTCCCAATACTTCAAACGAATTGTTCGGGTGTTTTTTGCCTAGATCTTGAGTGGCAATAAACGAACACGAGTTGATATTAGCCAAATCAATTACATTAATGCCACCTGTTTTTTCATTATCTACATAACTTAAAGCATCTTCAGTATCCCTAATCAACACTGACATCCAGTTCGGGCATTCGAAAATTCCGTTTCCAAGTGAATAGGCTTGTGAAAGTAACTCGGTCATGCCGTATTCCGAATGAATGTTTTTTACGCCAAATCCGTTGCATAAAACAGCATGCAATTCTTCACGAATCATTTCTTTGCGTTGGCCTTTCATACCGCCCGTTTCCATTATGATAGTGTTTTTTAACTCGAATTTTTGCTTTTCAATTAAGTCGAGTAACGCATAAGTAACGCCAATTAAAAGTACATTTTGACCAGAAGCATCAAGCTCAATTAACTTGGCAATTAAATCATCGTAATTGTGTAAAAAAAATCCACTGTTGGAATTGTTTGAACGTTTGATTAAATCATTAACCATATAAATCAATGACGATCCTTCGCGTTCTAAATAGGAAGGAAGTAGAGCTAAAATAGCATAATCTTCGATGTCGCCGTAAAATTCAGAAAAAGCATTTCGGTAACTTTCTTCGTAGAGTGAAATATCCGTTACCAAGTGTTTGCTTGTATTCATTCCTGTTGTTCCACTGCTGGTGAACGTTTGTTGGATTTCATTTGTAGAAGAAAGTACATTGTGACTCTTAAAAAACTGGATAGGTAGAAACGGAATTTGTTCAATGGATTTTATCATCCCTTTTTCCACCTTTAAAAAATCACAAAATTCGCGATATACAACATTGTTTTCGTGTTGGAAACGAAACACTTTCAAAGCGATTTTTTCGAATTGCTTTTGATTGGAAATGGTGAAGATATCGTTTGGTGAAATCAAGGATTAATTTTTTGCAACCCGTAGAGTTTTAAACTCTGAAAGGGTTTGTTTTTATTAAAAAAAGCCCTAACGAATGTTAGAGCTTTTAATTTATAAATTTATATCAATTATTCGATAACTAATTTTCTTGTAGCTGTAGCACCGTTTTCAGTAATTTTCACGATGTATAAACCACTATTTAAGTTAGCTACATTGATTTCTGAAGAAGTTGTAGTAGTGTTTACTACTTGTTTTCCTAACAAATCGTAGATAGCAATTTTTTTCTCGGCATTTAAAGCAGTTTCAATGTAAACAACACCATTGCTTGCTGGGTTTGGATATACTTTTAAGCCAGCGATTGCATTTTCGTTAACTCCTAAAGTAAATAAATCGGTAGTTGTAGTTCCAATTCTTAACTCGTCGAATGTAATAGCTGGAGTTAAATTATTAGCATCTTGTCTTAATAAGAAACCACCTAATTCAGTAATTGCTGTAGCAGGAACGCTAGTTAAGTTTGCTGGAGTAGCAGCAGTAAATGTAGCTACTGTTGGATTGAACCAAGCTTTTAATTCATTGGTTCCAAAATCATAACCAACAACAACTAAAACGACATCACCAACATTTCTTAACGTTGCGTCATAATTTGTCGTTGTTGAAGCAGCATCTAAACCAAGTTGGTATTGTGTATCTGTTTTTTTAACAAATACTCTTGCTTTGTAATTTTTAGCAGCATCACCAATACCTGCAAAATAAGTTTCAGGAGTAGTCGCTGTCATTGTAGCTACATCTGTAATGTTAACTAGGAAAGAAGCATAAACTGTACCTAAAGTAGTTGGCGTAAAAGGTGAAAAATAATCTAAACCAGCACCAGCAAAAGCAATTGAATTACCTGTTGAGGTTACACCAGTATAATTTAAGTTTCCAGTAACAGCAGTGATTTCGTCACCAGAGTTGATCGCTGTCCAGTACGGAGATGCTCCTAAACTAGTACCATTAGTATAGTTAAAACCTTCGCTGAAAGGAAGTGGGTTTACTGGATCACACTCAGGTGAAACAGCAGATATTGTAAAGTTACAAGTAACGCCTGTTACAGTAACTGAAAATGCGCTTCCTTCTGGCACGCCAGTGATAAAAATATTACCAGCCGCTGTAGTTGTAGGGTTGTCTCCGCCAACAGTTCCAGCACTTGGAGTGATAGTGTAAGTTCCGTTTCCTGCTCCAGTATAAGGAATTGATACAGAATAAGTATCAGTTCCAGCAGTATTAGCTTCACATGCAGTAACAGGTGTTCCTAATGATAAAGTACATGATGCAGAAACGTTGCTCAATTTTACGTCATCAATTCTGATTTGAGTAGCAGCAGGTTGAGTAAAACGTAATGATAATGAGGCTGATGATGGAATAGTATTTCCTGGAATTGTGATTAATCCCCAACCAGTTACAGTTGGAGTATAGTTGATTACAGTCCAAGTTGAACCGTTTGTGCTGTACTCTAAAGTTGCAATATTAGCTACATTTCCACCTGCATTGTAACCAAAAGATAGTTGAATATCAGCAGTATTATATGCAGATGTGTTTAAACCATCAATTTGGAAATATTCAGTTGCAGCATTAATAAAAACATTTCCGCCACCAGAAGCTCCTGTGTAACCAGTTGAAACGGAAGTAGCTCTTACGTCACCTGTTCCAGAATATACAATTGGAGATGCATTTTGAAAAACATTAGATGCGATTGGAGTTGTTCCAGATGGAGTTCCCATATTTTCTGAATAGAAAGTTTGTCCGAAAGACAAAGAAGAAACTACCATTAATAATAAAGAGTAAATTTTTTTCATATGAATTAATGTAAAATTAGGCTACAAAGGTAAGGACAATTTTTAAATTTAAAAATTATCAAAGTAAAAAAATAGTTAAAAAAGATGTATTTAACTATCTGACAATTAATTTTCTAGTAGCAGAAGCATCACCTTCTTCAATTTTGATGATGTAAACGCCTGGAGAAAGAGAAGTAACGTTTAATTCTTTGGAAGTTAACTGTGTTTGTAGCACTTTTTTTCCTAAAACATCAAAAATAGTTACTTGTTTGTCAGCGTTAGATTTAGAAGTAATGTAAACCTTACCATTGCTCACAGGATTCGGGTAGAAACTCAATCCTTCGATAGTGTTGTCTTGGCTACGAGACGCACCTTTACCCTCTTGAGCTACTGAACTAGATACAGTAAAACAAACCATTAAGAAGATAATATAGAAGTAATTTTTTGCCATGAGTATAATTTGGTTAGTACAAACATAAAAAAAATATTTCAAAAACAATGCCAAATAACAAAAATTAACAAGTTTTAAAGAGTTACTTCTTTATGTAATTTTTTAAAATTAAAATTCCCGCTGTTAAATTTGCTTTCAATGTTACCAAATTGTTAAGAAAAAGTTTGGTTATTGTAAAAAAAGATATATATTTGTTATTGAAATAGTAATTAAAAACCCCAAAACGCATGAAAAAAATTCTTTTAATAGCAATGATGATGGTGTCTGGAATGATTTTCAGTCAAACTAATAGTCCCGTTTTAGAAGCGGAAGGACAATTAGTAAAAGCAACATATTACAATGATAATGGTAGCATCCAACAAGTAGGTTATTTCAAAGATGGTAAACTAGACGGTAAATGGACCTCTTACGATGAAAATGGAAATGTAAAAGCTGTAGCTGAATATTCAAATGGAGTAAAATCAGGAAAATGGATGTATTATTCCAACTCAGTTTGTGTAAGTGAAGTAAATTTTTCCGACAATCAAATCACTGCGGTTAAGAATTTAAACCAAAATGCAATTGCTGGAAAAAATTAATTAAAAATAAAAAGGTAAAAAAAGCGCGTCAATTACAATTGACGCGCTTTTTTGTTGTATGAAACTTGAATTATTGAATAAGGTTAGTGCCGTTTACTATTGACCAAGCGCCAGAAGTTAAACTTGCACCAGTTGCTGTTGTACTAGCAGTAAATTGCCCTGAAGGAAAAGCTACTGTTATTGAACCACTTCCGCCGCCTACAGTTGTTGTACCACTGTTTATTTTGATATTAGTAATCTTTATTTTATTACCATTTACTTGATCGGTATTAGTGGCTGCATCTTGAATTCGTATCACAACAGCACTTGGGTCTGTGTAGCCTTCAATAAGAATATTATTGTATTCTCCATTGCCTTGCTTTTTGAATTGAATAGCATCGTATTCTACAGAACTATTTTCGGTTAATGTACCAGCAGCTCTTTTAAGAGTAATGTTTGATACAACTGGCCAAAATGAGTTATTTACACTTTTTGCCTCTATTTCCATTCCAAAATTACCTGTTCCCGTTTGATATGCATACCAATTCGAATTGTTTTGCCCTTTCCAGCCGTCTTGCCAATCAAAAGAATCATCATAATTGCCGTATGAAATAGCATTGGTTAACGAAACTGTTCCGCCATAAAACTCATAACCATCATCAGCTCCTTTGTAAGAAACTAAATGGTCAAGTATCGTTCCCGATCCTACTGAATAAAAGGAAAAGCCATTCATCTCACTAGTTCCATCGGTAATTTTTTTACCAGCGTATTCCACTCTAACATAACGCAAACTACCACCGTTGTGCGTTGCGTTTGTTCCGCCATAACTTAAAGCCAAACCATCTTCGGAGGTTGCTGTTGTTACACCAGCTGCACCAACTATAGGAGCATCTCCATACATAATAATGCCACCCCACGATCCTGGAACTTTTGAAACTTCGGTAAATACTACAGGTTCTGCAGCTGTTCCGTTTACAATTAGTTTACCACCATTTTCTACTACTAATGCATCAACACCACTTGTTACATCGGCTGTAATCGTTGATCCTGCGTCAAATGTTACGGTTGCTCCCGATTTTATTCTAACGATTCCTTTCAAAGTGTAATTCCCCAAAACATAAGTTGTACTTGTTGTAATATCACCAGTAATTTCACCTACTACGGGAATTCTTGGGTTTGAATTTTCATCATCATCAGTAGAACATCCAGTGAAAACTGAAGATAAAATGGCTAATGCTAAGACTAATTTTTTCATTATATTTTATAGTTTTATTGTTTGGTCAAAAGTATTTTGCATCAGTCAAAAAGCTGTTACATTAAGATTATTAATACTTTATCAAACATTAAAATGATTGTAAACATTAAGTAAAATATTGCGAATAAAGAATACAATTAATTAACTAAAAAGTGTACGATAAGTTTAAAGAATACCCAACTCCTCTTTTGTAATCTCTCATCAGTAGTGAATCTTCAGTAATGTTCACTGTGCTTTCTTTTCCTAATTCAAGTTTGTAAGAAGGATTTAAAATATTGTCAATGGCAAATTTCACATCAATATTTTTTGAAATTTTGCTTGCCCAAATAAAGTCTAACTTACTAAATGATTTTTCATAAACATGATCAATTCCAGCGGTTCCAACTGCAAAAATTCGATCACCATAAACACTATATACCAATGACATTGTGTTTTTCATGGTTTCATTGAATTCAAATTCATACTTTAAGTCAGCATTCACCAACCAATCAGAGGCGCCTTGCAATTTTCTTTTCGAATTATTTTCAATAGTGTTTTGAGCTAAATCAACACTAACATCTGTTTTCATTAACGAAGTATTAAAGCCTAATGAAAAATTTGAAAGCGATTTTGAAATTCTACTCATTTGAAGCAATAGCTCAAGTTCAGCTCCAAAAAGAACAGCGCTCTCTGAGTTTTGATAATTGGTAATTTGACCACCACTACTAGCTGTAGGAATGAATATTCGTTCAATTGGATTTTTTATAGATTTTCCAAATAATCCCACCACAATCATTTCCTTATTGTTAGGAAACAATTCATATTTCAAATCGATATTTAAGTTTTCAGCATCTTTTAAATCTTTGTTTCCTTGTTCTACAGTTCCGTCAGGATTCACGTATTGATTCGGAAGCAACTCCATAGTAACGGGTCTTGTGATGGTTTTTGAAGCAGCAAATCGAAGATTATTTTTTTCAGTTAGTGAATATTTTAGGTTTGCCGAAGGAAGTACATATAATTTATCTTCATTATCTTTTACATACGGATCATCAATTGAATAGGAAATTGGACGGTATTTTATAATGCGGTTAGAATTTTCAAAACGAACACCACCATTAACTTCAATTGCTTTTCCAAAATTCCAGAACAAGTTGAAATATCCTGCATTTACAAATTGATTCAATTTGACTTTATAGTCGGCATTACTTTCTTCTGTAATCGATAAAATTCCATTGGAAATATCGTTAGTAATTTGAGCATCAATCGAATTTAAATTGGCGACCAAAGTAGTTGATAAACCAGAAAATGGCTTTCCAGACAAAAATCGATAAGTTGAAGATAAGTCATTTCTAAACGTATTATAACCAATCGCTAGTTTGTTGGTTTTACCGTTTTTATTTTCTTTAAAAAGCCAATTATATTCCAATAATCCCGACACATAATAGTTGCCTTTTACTTTTAGATGTTGTCTGTTTAAGTTATTTCCACCATAGGTAGTTGAAATTTCAGTGTCACTGATTTTGTTACCAACAATAAACTTACGGTCGGGTTGTCCAAAAGCGGTTTTCACAAACGAACCACCCACTTTTACAGTGTGTCTTTTGTCTTTAGTAATGTTGAACTCGCCCAATAATTGATTGTTAAAATAATCCGATTGTTCAAATTGATTGGCTCTAATAATTTGATTCGGATTGTTTACCAAACTGTTGGTGTAACCCAATTGATCTTGAATTTTACTTTCTGTAGAACGAAGATAAAAAGAGTTGTAGGCTACATTGAATCGATCAGCTTTGTATTTCAAACCAACCAATGCAGACGATGAAGTTTGGTAATTGTATTGCGAAAGAAGCATGTTTTTGTCGTAATTACCTTGCCCTTGATTAAAGGTTCTGTCAACGCCTTCACGAATGGTTGATTTGTTTTCCGAATTCAGTGAGATAATATAATTTAAACTGGAAGCATTTTTAAATTTAAACTTATCGGTATGCAAAACACTTATACTAGTATTAATTGGACTTTTTACTTCATCCACATTCCAAGTGTTATTTTTATATAACTCGGCCGACTCAGTTGAAGACAATTTTATGCCCGAAGGAGTGTTTCCAAAAACAGAAGGTAATTCGCGGTCATCACCAATTAAACCCAAAAATCCTTGAGTATTGTTGGCATCAGAAGAAATTAAAAACTTTTCGCCATTATTATTAGTAGTATAACCAAAACCTACACTCAGTTTGGTAACACTTCCCTTGGCTTGTGAGGTTTCTATGTTGACAGTAGCACCTGCAAAATCTCCCGATATATTTGGATTAAACGTTTTGTATACGCTTAAAACGCCTACAATATCTGTAGGAAATAAATCTAGTGGAATTATTTTTTTAAATGGACTGTTAGACGGAGCTTGTAAGTCGTTTATTAATAGGTTGTTATAGCGATCTTCTAATCCTCTAACAAAAAGACCACGACCATCTACTTTAGTAATTCCTGTAATTTTAGTCAAGCCTTCTTCAACATCACTAATTCCTTTTCTCGACATTTCCTGAGCACCAATACTTTGCTTAATTTCAACGGCTTTCTTTTGGTCAAGTAATAAGGCAGTTTCTTTTTCTCTACTAGTTGTTTTTTGAATCACAACATCCTCCAATTTATAACCGCCAGAACCTAGTGCTTTATTCAATACTGTTGTTTCTCCCGCTTTTATAGTAATTGGAGTTTCAACATTTTCATAACCAATAAAACTAAAAACAATTACATAGTTGCCTGGAACTACAGAAATGCTATATTCACCATTTTCATTAGTTGTAACACCAGTAGAAGTTCCTTTTAGTGTTGCGTTGGCAAATGCTAACGGAATGTTATTGGCTTCTTTATCGGTTAATATTCCTTTAACAGTTCCTTTGGTTTGCGCGAAACCCAATGCAGAAAATAGAATAGTAAGTAATAATAGTTTGATTTTCATCAGTATGTTAGTTTAATTTTGATGCAAAGAAACTACTACAATGTAAAGTTCAAGTTAGCCGTGTTTTATGATTGTGTATGTAAAATATTACCGAATTGTTAAGATATTAAATTATGGTTAAGTCACTTTTTCGTATATTTATATGCTTATATTTACCATCGCAAAAGCAGCTAATTTTTTGCTCTTATGAAGAAAAAAGAAATCAAAATTTTATTAGTTGATGATGAACAAGATATTCTAGAAATTGTAGGATATAATTTGTCGCAAGAAGGATACAAAATAGTAACAGCTTCCAACGGAAAAGAAGCCATAGCTGTTGCCAAAAAAGAACTTCCACAACTAATTATTATGGATGTAATGATGCCCGAAATGGACGGAATGGAAGCTTGTGAAAACATTCGTAAAATTCCAGAATTATCCAATGTTATCATTACCTTTTTGACTGCTCGTAGCGAAGATTATTCTCAAGTGGCTGGCTTTGACGCTGGTGCGGATGATTACATTGCCAAACCAATTAAACCTAAATTATTGGTAAGCAAAGTAAAAGCCTTATTGCGTCGTTTGAAAAGCGAAACTGTGTCGGCTGAAACCTTGAATGTTGGTGGCATAGAAATCAATCGTGAAGAATACAAAATTGTAAAAGATAATATCGAAATTATTTTACCTCGAAAAGAATTCGAATTGTTCCATCTTTTAGCTTCCAAACCAGGAAAAGTATTCAAGCGCGATGAGATTTTGGATAAAGTTTGGGGCAACGAAGTAATTGTCGGCGGAAGAACCATTGATGTTCACATCCGAAAGTTACGCGAAAAAATTGGCGAAGATTTGTTCAAAACCATCAAAGGCGTCGGATACAAATTTGAAGCCTAATTTTCCTATTTTAGCAGTGTGAAATGTTGCGTTAATTTCGAAACACTGAATCGTCCTCAATGGAAATAAATTTTAAAAAAACATATACTTTTGCCATAATATCGACTTTGTATATTACGGTTTTTTCGACTTCCATTGTCGCACTTTTGCTATGGCTTTACGGAACTTTCGTTTGGCAAATCTGCTTTTTGTTTGCGTTTTGCATGTCGATTTTCTCCTTTTTCGTTACGCAATACCGTGTTGAGCATTTCATTTACCGAAGAGTAAAAAAAATCTACGATGACGTTTCGTTACTCGATTCGGCAACTCTCCGTAGCAAAGCGATTACTACTGATATGGCAACGTTAACCCGAGAAGTAAAAAAATTCGCCACCGACAAGAAACTCGAAATCGAAAATCTAAAAGTGCGCGAAGAATACCGCCGCGAATTTATGGGAAATGTGTCGCACGAATTGAAAACACCTTTGTTCACCGTACAAGGCTATATTTCTACCTTACTTGGTGGCGCGATGAAAGACAAAGAACTACGTAAAAAATATTTAGAACGAGCCGAAAAAGGAGTTGAAAGGTTGATTTATATTGTGGAAGATTTAGATATGATTTCGAAATTAGAAATGGGCGATTTGAATCTTGAGTATTCCAAATTCAATATCATAGAACTGATTCAAAATGTATTCGATTTGCTCGAAATGCAAGCCGATAAAAAGAACATTATTTTGATGTTTGATCGCAAATACAGCAAGCCAATTATGGTGCGTGCCGATCAAGAAAAAATCCAACAAGTATTGACCAATTTGATAATGAATTCCATCAAATACGGAAAAGAAAACGGCACAACCGAAGTGACTATTGAAGATTTAGTCAAAGGTAAAATCATTGTTCGTATTCGTGACAATGGCGAAGGAATTGAACAAAATCACATTCCGCGTTTGTTTGAACGTTTCTTTAGAGTCGATAAAAGTGGTGCGCGAAGCGAAGGAGGTTCTGGTTTAGGACTTTCTATAGTAAAACACATCATCGAAGGTCACAACGAAAAAATTTATGTGGAAAGCGAATTCGGCAAAGGTTCAGAATTTTCATTTACCCTCGAAAAGCAAGAATAAATTATCCCAATTCGTTTCAGATTTTATTTTGGGTAAACCCATAAAAACGGCCACCGAATGCAAATCGTTGAGTTTAAATCGATCTTGTTTGGTTGTGGGTAAAAAGCCGTCGCGTTTGTATTTTTTGGCCAAATATTCTTGCTCAAATTGACCTGGAGTTGGAATAAAAAAGGCTTTTTTTTCTAACTTAACTAAATCCATCACCGTTGTATAACCTGAACGGCAAAGCACCATTTCACTTTCGTTAAAAGTCGTTTCCAACTCTTTTGTTTGCATAAAATTGTAAAATGTAATGTTGTCAATTTGTTCCATTTTTTGTTCGGCTTCAACTTTTCCTTTGATAAAAATGGTTGGTTCTTGGTAGTCTTTCAATTCTTGAATGAGCTTCTCTTCCAAAATGGTTCTTTGAGGTTCCGGACCCGACAATAAAACCATCAATTGGTACTTTACAGGCAATATTTTTTTCTCCATACGACTCAAAACACCAATGTATTTCAACTTCAAATCGGTTTCTTTTAAGTGGCCTAATTGTCCTGATAAATTTTGAATATCATCCACATCAGGAACCCAACATTCGTTGAATTTAGCTATAAAAAATTGGTGCAATTTACTCGAAATCCAAGTAGTTTTTCCCGATAAAACGGTCAGTTGATGCGTAATAAAAACGGATGACACTTTTTTATTTCGCACACCCAAACGATTGTCAGAAATAATTCCAACCAAATCGTATTCTTTTACCCAATCTTTTACCAAACGTTTTTCTTCTAGTATAGCTTGAATGGTTTTCGGACTGTTTTTAATCAATTTCCATTTAAAATTCTCGCCTTTTTTAGCATATTCAATTTGATACGAAGGTAATTCGAGTGTTGACAGATGTGGGAATTCTTTTTGCAGTAAAAGCAACGCATTTCCATCACTCGCCAAAATGGGTTGATAGCCAAATTCTTCCAATTTTTTGATAATAGGAATGCAGCGCGTGGCGTGACCCAAACCCCAATTCAAAGGCGCAACTAGTATGTTTTTGCTCATTTTATTTCTGAATTATACTAATGAATTGTTCGGCTAATTTATTCTCGTATTCAAAGTGTATTTCCTCATCTAAAGCTTCTATGGCAACATGCTGGTAAAGTTTCCATTTTTTATGATGGTACTCTAACGCAGTTAAATTTTCAATCCAATCGCCAGAGTTTAAATATACGGTTTTTCCGTGACTGTTTTCAACCGTTTCCATTTTGGGTTCATGAATGTGACCACAAATCACATAATCGTACTTTTTATCAATAGCGATATCAGTGCAAATCGTTTCAAAATTAGAAATAAATTTGACTGCCGATTTGACATTGTTTTTGATTTTTTTGGAAAGCGAATACGGCTCTTTGTTCATTCGAGCCAAAAACCAATTCACCAATCGATTAATTAGAATTAAAATATCATAACCCCAACCGCCCAATTTGGCCAGCCATTTGGCATGATGAATTGAAGAATCAAATACATCACCGTGAAAAATCCATGCTTTTTTGCCGTCTAATTCTAGAACTAATTTGTTCAGCAAACTAATATTTCCCAAATTCAAATCGGTAAATTTCCTCAACAACTCATCGTGATTTCCTGTCAAATAGTACACTTTTGTTCCTTTTGAGCTCAGCGATATGATTTTCTTTATCACTTTCAAATGACTCGCAGGAAAATACGATTTTCTGAACTGCCAAATATCGATTATGTCGCCGTTTAAGATGAGTGTTTTGGGTTTAATCGACGACAAATACTGTAGTAATTCTTTGGCATGGCAACCAAAAGTTCCCAAATGTACATCGGAAATGACAACCACTTCTACAACTCTTTTTTTCAAAATAAAAGTTTTCACAAATGAAATCGATTATTCTAACGTTAAGGTTACTTAAACATTATTAAAAGTTTATTTGTATTACTTTAATTTCCGTAGTTTTGCCGAAAATTAACAAGCACAGTGGGAAGTAAAAATAAGCTCAAGCGATTCAAAGAAAACGAAACCTTTCAAAACGTTTTTCAACCAACACGCGAAGAAGTGGTAAGCGATAGTTTTCCGCTCAAAGGCAAATGGAATAGTGATTTTTTTAAAAACGACAATCCGATAATAGTAGAATTAGGTTGTGGTAAAGGCGAATATTCGATTGGTTTGGCCGAGCGTAATCCGAATGCCAATTACATCGGAATTGACATCAAAGGCGCACGATTTTGGCGCGGAGCAAAAACGGCTGTTGAAAGTGGAATGAACAACGTAGCTTTCGTTCGCACGCAAATTGAGTTGATTCACCATATTTTTGAAGCACATGAAATCGACGAAATTTGGATTACTTTTCCCGATCCACAAATCAAATACAAACGCACCAAGCATCGTATGACTAATTCAGAGTTTTTAAAGTTGTACAAAAACATTTTGAAACCCGATGGCCTTGTTAATTTAAAAACCGATAGCGAATTCATGCACGGTTATACTTTAGGGTTGTTGCATGGCGAAGGTCATGAAGTGTTGTATTCGAATCATAACATTTATAAAAACGAAGGCGCGCCGACAGAAGTAACTGAAATTCAAACGTTTTACGAAAAACAATATTTGGAAATTAACAAGGCAATTACGTATATTCGTTTTAAAATTAAATAAAAACTTAATTATCAGTTGTTTTTTAACCGCAATCCGAAAACCGACAACTGAACCTTTTCGATGGATATAGTACTTCCTTTTTTTTACGGCTTTTTAGCAGCGTTTATTGGCGTTTTTCCACCAGGATTAATCAATATGACAGCGGCAAAAGTTGGTATTACCGATGGAAGGAAACGCGCGTTGATGTTTATTTTAGGCGCAACAATTATAGTTTATCTTCAGACTTATATTTCGGTTTTGTTTGCGCAATACATTAATAAACATGCTGAAGTTGTGGTGTTGTTTAGAGAAATTGGACTCGGAATTTTCGTAGCACTGACTATTTATTTTCTCTTTTTTGCCAAAGCACCTAATCTCAAAAACGATGAAAAGCTTCAACTTAAAAGTAAACGAAGTCGTTTTTTTATGGGAATGTTGATTTCGGCACTTAATTTTTTTCCGACACTATACTATGCTTTTGTAAGTATTACTTTGGCCTCGTACAATTTGTTTTCCTTCACTACAACTTCTGTAAATAGTTTGGTAGCCGGAATTGTAGTTGGTTCGTTTACCGTGTTTTATTTTTATGTGGTTTTTTTCGAGCGATTAAAATCGAAAACCGAGTTTTTAATCCAAAACATGAACAAAATGATCGGAATCATCACCGGAATTATTTCGATTATTACATTAGTAAATGTGTTGAAATACTATTTCTAATGGAAGCGAATTTCTTTGAGCGTGTATACCAAATAGCCCGACAAATTCCCGAAGGTAAAGTCACTTCGTATGGTGCAATCGCCAAAGCACTTGGTGCAGCTCGTTCGGCAAGAATGGTTGGTTGGGCAATGAATGCCTCGCACAATATCGAAGATGTTCCGGCGCATCGCGTAGTCAATCGAATTGGAATGCTTTCTGGCAAACACCATTTTGACGGCACCAATTTAATGCAACAATTGTTGGAAAATGAAGGAATAAAAGTGGTTGATAATCAAATTGTTGATTTTGAAAAACATTTTTGGGAGCCTAAGCTATAATTTTCATTTATCTAGTCATTAAAAACTTTTAACTTTCCACTTTCAACTTTGTACTTATTCAAGTATCTTTGCAATCTAAAATTAGTCTTAATAAAAAGATGATTTTTTGATTTAAAGCATTGAAAATGAAACTAGATAGAAAAGAAATCCTTAAAGCATTAGAAACCATTACCATTGCTGGCGAAGGAAAAAATATGGTCGAAAGCGGCGCTGTTAAAAATGTAATCACTTTTGGAGATGAAGTTGTGGTTGATTTAGTAATTGCAACTCCGGCTATGCACATTAAAAAACGTGCGGAAGACGATATCAAAAAATTAATCCACGAGCAATTTTCGCCTGATGTAGTTGTAAAAGTTAACATCAAGGTAGAAGTGGCCGAAAACCCCAATCAAATCAAAGGGAAAGCCATTCCTGGAATCAGTAATATTATTGCTGTAGCTTCAGGAAAAGGTGGTGTTGGAAAGTCAACAACTACAGCAAATTTGGCCGTTTCTTTAGCGCGAATGGGATTTAAAGTAGGTGTTCTTGACGCCGATATTTACGGGCCAAGTATGCCAATTATGTTTGATGTTGAAAACGAAAAACCCATTTCAGTTGTAGTCGACGGAAAGTCGAAAATGAAGCCGATTGAAAGTTATGAAATCAAAATGCTTTCCATCGGTTTTTTTACATCGCCAAGTCAAGCTGTCATTTGGCGCGGACCAATGGCTTCTAAAGCTTTAAACCAAATGATTTTTGACGCCGATTGGGGACAACTCGATTTTATGTTAATCGATTTGCCGCCAGGAACAGGCGATATACATCTTTCAATCATGCAAGCGTTGCCTGTTACAGGCGCCGTTGTAGTGAGTACACCGCAAGCCGTAGCCTTGGCCGATGCTAAAAAAGGAGTAGCCATGTTCCAATCAGAAGCGATTAATGTTCCCGTTTTGGGAATCATCGAAAATATGGCGTATTTTACTCCCGAAGAATTACCAAACAACAAGTATTATATATTTGGGAAAGAAGGAGCCAAAAACTTAGCTGAAGATTTACATGTGCCATTTTTAGGTGAAGTTCCTTTAGTGCAAAGTATTCGCGAAGCTGGAGATTACGGTCGTCCAGCAGCCATGCAAACGGCTTCTCCTTTAGAAAAAATATACGAAGAAATCGCCCGTAATGTAGTGCAAGAAACCGTGAACAGAAATGAAAATTTAGCGCCGACAGAAGCCATCAAAATCACCACAATGGCAGGTTGTTCGGCAGTGAAAAAGAATTAGCCAATTGGTCAATTAGCCAATTAGTTTGTTTTTAATTGACACATTGCCACATTAACAAATTGACACATTAACCAAATGACAAACGAAGAATTAATTCAAAACATCGAAAAAGCCTTAGAAGAAATCAGACCTTTTTTGAATTCGGATGGCGGTGATATTTCATTGGTTTCAATAGAAGATCAAAAACATGTAAAAGTGCGTTTTGAAGGCGCTTGCACAGGATGTAGCGTGAATCAAATGACCTTAAAAGCAGGAGTTGAAACAACCATCAAAAAGTACGCTCCACAAATTGAAACAGTAGAAAACGTAAACTAATTGTGTGATTTGAATGATATTTGTCATTAAATGTTCAAGTCAACTTTTCCATTTTTGCACTGTGTAACTAAAGTCACGAAAACATTCAAATTAAGAATGTAATTTTGTGCTTTAAATTAGATTTTAAACATGATTCAAACCGACATATTAATCATTGGCGCTGGTCCAACTGGACTTTTTGCTGTTTTTGAAGCAGGATTATTACAACTAAAATGCCACATTATTGATGCGTTGCCGCAACCTGGCGGTCAATTGGCCGAATTATATCCAAAGAAACCTATTTTCGATATTCCGGGTTATCCCGAAGTGTTGGCGGGCGATTTGGTTACTAATTTGATGGAGCAAATCAAACAATTCCAGCCTGGATTTACTTTGGCTGAGACGGCCGAAACCATTGATAAATTAGACGATGGAACGTTTATCGTTACTACCAATAAAGGGACGAAACACCACGCCAAAGCAGTGGCTATTGCGGGCGGATTGGGAACATTTGAACCTCGAAAACCTCAGATTGAAAATATCGCTTTCTATGAAGAAAAAGGAGTAGAGTATTTTGTAAAAGATCCAGAATTGTTTCGCAATAAGCGCATTGTAATTGCGGGCGGTGGCGATTCGGCTTTGGATTGGAGTATTTTCCTTTCCAATGTAGCTTCTGAAGTGACTTTGGTTCACCGAAGAAACGAATTCCGTGGTGCTTTGGATTCAGTAGAAAAAGTACAAGAACTCAAAAAATTAGGCAAAATCAATTTAATTACGCCAGCTGAAGTAGTAGCTATAAATGGCGAGAACCATGTTGAAAGCATCGTTTTAGAAAATGAAGGCGTTCAACGTGTTTTTGAAACCGATTTCTTCATTCCGCTTTTCGGGTTAACTCCCAAATTAGGAGCTATAGCCAATTGGGGATTGGAAATTGAGAAAAATGCCATCAAAGTAAACAATGCGTTGGATTACCAAACCAACATTGACGGAATCTATGCTATTGGTGATGTGAATATTTATCCAGGCAAACTGAAACTAATTTTGTGTGGTTTTCACGAAGCAACTTTAATGTGTCAAAGTGTGTACAATCGCATCAATCCTGGCAAGAAATATGTATTGAAATACACCACAGTTTCAGGAGTTGATGGTTTTGATGGAACGCGTAAAGAAGCTGAAAAAGCCGTAGTAAAATCGATTGAATAATTGTTATGGTCAAATATGTTTTTTTCCTTTTTTTGAGTTGCAAATTAGTTGCACAATATCCAATTGTTACTGATTCTGTGAAACAGTCTGGAATTTATTTAAATTTTGAAGAATTTAAGCAAAATAATCCATCTGTTAAATTAAGTTATCCCATCATTCAGAAACAAGTAAAATATGGCGGTTTAGGAAGTGGTTATTCAAAAACAGCCTACGCAATAGATATCCCAAAAAAAGATGGACGAGAAATAGGTGAAGTTTTTGGTTTTTGTGATGGTAAAGATTTTTATTTAATTGCTTCTGAGTTTACCGATATTTATTTCCCCAATAAAATTCATAATTTTAACTTTTATAAAGTAGAATATATTGGGAAATTATGTTTTTATGATGCTGTTCAAAATTCAGGTCCAAATTCTGGAACAGTTGCCACACTTGGAACAGTAGTAATTGATATGAACACGGGCGAAATCAATTTGCTGTCTAAAAGTTACTTAAAGCAATTGCTAGTAGAGAAACCAGAATTGTTAGAAAAATTCAAAAAGCAAGAGAACAAATACCAATATTTAAAGGAATATTTAAAAGAATACTTAAAAGAATAATGCCACAAGACGTAACAGTTTACATTACCGACAGAAACGGCGTTAGACACGAAGTTCAAGCGCCAACCGACATGAACATGAATATCATGGAACTCATTCGCGCTTATGAACTGGCCGAAGAAGGAACCGTTGGTATTTGTGGCGGAATGGCCATGTGCGCGTCTTGTCAGTGTTATGTGTTGAATGATGTGATTTCATTGGAACGTAACCCAGATGAAGAAGCGATGCTTTGGGAAGCGTATCATGTTAAAGAAAATTCGCGTTTGGGTTGTCAAATTCCAATTACCGAAGCTATTGATGGTTTAGAAATAGAAATTGCTCCAGAGCAATAAAAAAGACTCGACAAAGTAAACTTCATCAAGCCTTTCTTCCTAACAAAAACTCCATTTAATTGACGATATAAATTAAATTTATTTTTGCTCTTTTAATCTGAATAAATCTTTGTATTTTTTTGTTTTAAATAGTTAAAACTGATCAATATTTTGCCAATTGTAACTGCCATTTTTCACAAAATCTAGCATCAAATCTTGCATGGCATAGACAAAAGGATTTTCGTTTCCTGACGGATCAGCTCTTGAATTCAATAACAAAGCCACACACATTCCGTTGTTATGTCGCATAAAACCAGTGCGAGTTCCTGGCAAACTGCCGTAGTTGTACCATAAGTTTTCAGCACTCCAAATTCCAATTCCGTTGGCGTAACCTGAATTAGCTGACGATGGAGTTGTGTAAGAGGTTATTGTACTCGGGTTTAAAATGTCTTGACGAGTACTAAAACCATCCGTTGCAGTTACTAATTTTAATAAATCGGTAGCCGTAGCAATCAATCCGCCATCGGCATCTCTTCTTGGAAAAGCTATAGTATAAGTAAACGGTGCGTCATTGCCTTGACCGTAATATTTTACTTCATTTGGTTTTTGCTCGGCTTCGGTTTTTCCTGCAATGTCGGTCAATGTTACGCCAATTGGAGCTAAAATATCTTCTTTGATGTAATTGATGTAGGTTTTGCCCGATTTTTTTTCGATGATTCTTCCCAATAAACTATATCCTACATTGGTGTAATCGTAAGTTGTTCCTGGTGTATTTGGGTTTGGACGGGTGTCTAAAATCCAATCAAATAATTGTTTGTAGGTATAATTCGGATTTTGATCAATAACATCGCCACCTGTAGCCGAACCCCAAGAACCAGAAGTGTGTTGTAACAAGTGCTTTACTTTCATATTCAAAACATTAGAATTGAAAGGCAAGGTGCCATAATCATTTCCTAAAATGCTGCCAGGACCAAATACATTACTTTCTAAGGTGAATTGTCCGTCTTGAATCAACTTCATAATAGCAATTCCAGTATAACTTTTTGAAACACTAGCCAAGCGAAAACGATGATTTGGCGTTACATTTTCGTTGGATGCAATATTGTCTTTTCCGTACCCTTTTACATACACTAATTTTCCGTTTTTACTGATGGCTAATGAGGCACCAGGAATATTGTAAGTGGTCATAAAAGTAGTAACTTTTGAATCAACACTTGCCATATCAACTTGAGTGGTAACAGGTGGATTTTCAATTGGAGTTGACACCTCGTCGTCTTTACTACATGCTAAAAAGAGTGTCATTATTGAAACACAAACTATATTTAGAATTTTTTTCATGATAAATAATTATTGAAGTTATTATTCTGTTTGTTGAAATTTAAAAATGCAATCGCCAGCATAGAGGTTGTAATAATTTGAAGTTGGAATTGTGGTTAAATTTGTACCTTCTCGATAAGATAATATTTGAATATTTCCTGCAGAAATTGGGAAGGAAGCATTGCTTTGATCCGTTTTATAACGAACAAACGCTGTATTCGTTTGCATTGAAATTACATATATTTTGTCTTTTTCTAATTGTAAAGGGGTGATTTGCTTTTCAATTTGAGTATTCGCACTTGATACATTTACAATTTCTTGACGCAACAAATTTCCTGTTGTATCATCCCAAATAGAAACTTCAAGATTGTTGTTAATTGCAGGAAGTTGAACTAATAATGAATTAATTTTTCCTTTAACTGTGGGTTTAAATGATATGCCAGCGAGTAATTCTCCACTAGTAGTGGTCTGAACCATTGTTTGTTGATTAAATCCTGTTGTTGTTAGAAAGGATTGTAACGGGTTTTCTTCAAAATATATCGGAATAATCGTAATTGGGTCATCATCTTTACTACATGAGAATAAAAATAATAGAGTAATAAATGCGAGTGTTTTTTGTACTGTTTTCATACTAATTAATGGTTTTGTTAGAAATTAATTTTTACAACAAAGCAGGAAATTTTGTATGGTAAATGCGTAGTTGGGTAAGTCAAAAGTAGTTGGGTGTTACTTTTTGATCGTACCAAATAATGATAAATGACAATAATTAGGACAAATTAAGAATGTTCTTTTTTGAACTCTGTGGGCGTTTGACCCGTTATTTTTTTGAATGAAGAATAAAAAGCAGATTTTGAATTGAATCCGGCTTCAAGACCAATAGATTCTAATGTGTATTGCGAAAATTCAGGATTTAACAAGTAGTTTTTAGCTTCATTTATTCGAAGCGAATTGACGTAATCTACAAATCCTACGCCTAATTCAGCGTTAATAATGCGCGACAAATAACTTTTACTTAAACTAAGTTCGTCAGCAATAGAATCAAGGGTTAAATCACTGTCTAAAAACCTTTTTTGGTCAATAATTAAGTGTTCAAAAGTAACAATATGACTGCTTTTTTGTTTTTCAACTATCGAATAATCCGTTTTAGTTTCTTTGGAATATTTTTTAAGATTTTTGCGTTCTTCAATCACACCAAATTTATAAATACCTATGTAACCCAACCAATAGGTTAAAATCGAAATGCCAATCCACAACGGATAAAAGTTGACTTTTGCATCAATAAGAACTGTTTTTAACATTAAAAAAAGCCAAATGAACGTCAAACCAAATAAGAAAAAGACAATTTTTTTGAGCCAATTCAATTTAATTTTCAAAGAATCCAATGTAAAGGCGTTGTTGTTCTTTTCAAATTTTTTGATTTTAAAGAAAACAATCACGTAGATAATTTGATTGAAAATGATTGCCAGAAACTCAATGATATTCGGAATAGGATAAAAGAAATTTAATACTTCTTCTCGGAAATTCAATCCTACAAAAAGTTTATATAAAACACAAAAAAACAGCCCTATGTAAAAAGGAACGAACAGTAGCTTTTGCTTGAACGTTATTTTGTTTTCGGGATATAATGATTGAACAATATACAGATAAAAATAAACGGGAATAATTAAACAAAAAGGAATAAATACATAGTTGTAAAAAAATGTGGAATCATAAAGACCAATATCGGCACAATAATATTGCAAGTTATTGAGCGAAAAACTACTAATTAAAGCCGCGAGATAGAAATTGCTTTTATGGTTGTATTTTTTATTGATTAATACCACTATAGTAAAGATAATTCCTTGTAGAATTCCGGCAAATAAGACGCTATTGTAGAGATTGAAGTTCAAATTTAACTATTAATTGGATTTGTAATCACTCAAATGTACTGGACCTTCTAAATATTCTTTTACAATTTGCAAAACACCATCTTCTTTGGTGTCGATGTACCATTTGATTAGCGAAATAGTTCCATTTACAATTTCAATTCCGGTTATGCTTCGTGGATGCACACAACTTCCGTCGTTAAAATAGTTTAATGCATTATCTTGTGGTTTTGGAAAACGAGGGCGATGCGTGTGGCCCGTGATGGTAATTTTATTTCCGTTGTCGGCGATCCATTTTTTGATACGCCGCTCTACTTTGATGAGTTCAACGTAATTTTTGGCAGGACTCGTTGGATCTTTGATACCCCAAACTTGCAAGGGTTTCCACAAAACCCGAACCAAAAAACGATTGATTTTCCAACCCACATAATTCATAAAATCGGCTTGATGACCGTGCGTTAGAAACAATTCTTGCTTGGTATCAGTATTTTCAAGCACAATGCCTTCGTGAAATTGAATACCAGGAAACAAAGGCACATTTTTCCCTTCTTTTGGATCAAAATATTCTGACAAAAGCCGTTTTACTACATTGGGATTGCGGTACACCATATCGTGATTGCCATAAATCATGTGTAGTTTTCCTGCATTGAAAATCTTTTGTAGAAGGAGATAAACGTTTTTATTGGCTTCGAAAACGTCTTTAAAAAACAAATTCTCCCATAATTCGTCACCGTCTCCCAATTCTATATACTGAAAACCATTGTTAAAATAGTGATTGACCGCATGAAAATAAATGTTTCGATTATTGGCAAAATCATCCGCAAAACTTGAATCGCCACGATGACAATCACTCAACAAAATGAATTTATCCGAATTCGTAAATTGAATTCGTTTTGCTTGTTTATAGGCGCGTGTTAATCGATCTTGTGACGACATAATGGGTAAATTACAAAAAACAAATTTCAAACGGAGCGACTAACTGAAAACTTATTATTCAATAATCCTACAGTCCTACACTCCTACAGTCAATAATCCAAATCACTCTCACCCAAAAGTACATAAATTATCGTGAAATTTCTATTTATCACTATTTTTTAGCCGTGATGGAAGTGGAAAGCAAATAGTTTAGAAAAGCTAAATTTTTCTTATCAAAAAAGAGCGACAGTAAAGAAGCTCCTTTATTGATGTAGAAAAATGCTTTTGTAAATTATTTCTTGGAACGTACAGCGCGATTGGCTTTTAATTTAAAAATGATAAAAAAATTTTAAACACAGCGCAAGAAAATTTAATAAAATTCGTCTGATAGAAAGCAGAGTTTAAGAAACGGTTATGTTATTATCTCTAAAACATTATATTTGCGTTAATTAATTATAAATGAAATGAATAAAACGATTACTTTATTATTGCTCTTGGCTAGTAATATAATATGTTCTCAATCTTTACCCAGTGAGATGTATTATTCAGCAGATGGTAAAATTTTGTATACTGGAAACTTGCTTCAAACGGGTTTGTATGACAAGAGTGCTGTAAAAAGTGTTTATTTGAATTTTGCCCAAACGGATTATTGGACACAACTTACTAATAATTACGCATCAGAGACCAATATTGCCGCAACCATGATATACGATGGAGTAACGTATCCAAATGTTGGCGTGCGATTTAGAGGCAATACATCGTACACTCAGATTGGTACATCTCAAAAAAAATCATTTGGAGTGGATATGGATTTTGTTGATGCGACACAAGATTTGTTAGGTTATACAAGTTTAAAATTCAACAATGCACATCAAGATGCTTCTTTTATGCGTGAAGTTTTATACGATAGAATGGCTCGTAGACATACACCAATAGCGAAGGGCAATTTTATTCATTTGTATATTAATAACCAAGATTGGGGATTGTATCCCAACATTCAAGGATTGGATAAAGCTTATCTAGAAGATTGGTTTTTATCCAATGATGGTGCTTTTTTCAGAGCAACTACTGGCACTAATGGCGGAGGTGGCGGAGGTCCGAATTGGGGCGATGGAACTGCTGGGATGAATTATTTAGGTACAAACCAAGCGACTTATCAAAGTTATTATACTTTAAAATCGAACGATGTTGTTGTTGATCCTTGGCAAAAATTGATCGATGCAACGCAATCATTAAGTACGGCAACTGCGGCTAATATTGAAACAGTTAAAACTAAAATTGACGTTGATAAAGTATTGTGGCATTTGGCATGTGAAAATATTTTTACCGATGATGATAGTTATGTAATGAAAGGTAAAATGGACTATATGGCTTATTATGAGCCAGAAACAGGAAGAATGGCTTCATTAGAATATGATGGAAACTCAACATTTGTATCCAGTGCGGCTACAAGTACCAATTGGGGACCATTTAAAAATGCAACCAATGCTAACTATCCATTATTAAATAAATTATTAACTGTTCCTGAGTGTAGACAACGCTACTTAGCACATTACAGAACCATTTTAAATGAAACATTTACCACTGCAAACGCAACGGTTTTAATTGATGAAATCGATGCTCAAATAAGTGCTTTGGTAGCTGCCGATCCAAAAAAATTATATACAACAGCTCAATATACAAGTAGTGTTCCTGCGTTGAAATCATTTGTTACCAACAGAAGAGCGTATTTGTTATCAAATTCAGAAGTTGCACAAGTTGGACCTGTTATTACATCGGCAAAATTTTACAATGGCAACCTTCAGGAATATATTGAACCAATTGCCAATGAAGTTGTTAATATCAAGGCTTTGGTTACTTCTACTTCGGGTATCAATAAGGTCAATCTATATTATGCTACTGGAATTGTGGGTAATTTTGCCAAAGTACAAATGTTTGATGATGGCGCTCACAATGATGATTTGGCCAACGACGGAACTTTTGGTGCTCAAATTCCAGGTCAAATAGCGGGAACTTTTATGCGTTATTACGTTGAAGCTATTGCTAATAATGCCTCTTTATCCGCTTCGTATTTGCCTGCTGGCGCTGAGCATGATGTTTTTATTTACAGAGTGCAACAAGTTTTGGGTCCTAATGGAGTTGTAATAAATGAATTGATGGCGCAAAACAACACCATAATTACAGATGAGGCAGGTGATTATGAAGATTGGATTGAATTGTATAATAACAATACTACTCCTGTTGATTTGAGCGGATACTATTTGACAGATACATCAGCTCAATTGACCAAATGGCAAATCCCAGCAGGTACAATTATTCCAGCTAATGGTTATTTGATTGTTTGGGCTGATAGCGAAGCTGTTGATGGACCATTACATGCTAGTTTCAAATTGGCCGCAACGGGTGAATCCGTGGTTTTGTCAAATCCGAATTTATTATTGGTGGATCAAGTTTCTTACGGTGCTCAAACTATAGATATGGGTTATGCTCGCGTGCCTAACGGAACAGGAAGTTTTGCTATTCAAGGACCAACATTTAATGCCAATAATTCTCCATTAAGTACAGTCAACTTCAATCAACAAAATCAAGAATTTATACTATATCCAAATCCAACTTCATCTACAGTCAATATTGTAATTTCAAATTTGATTGGAAATGAAAAAATTAGAATATACAACCAATTAGGACAATTAGTTCACGAAAACGAGGCTAATGAACAAACTTCGATTAATGTTTCCTCACTAAGTGTTGGAACGTATATCGTAAATTATGGAACAATCTCAAAAAAATTAATCATCATTAAATAAAACCGATTCAAAATGATAAAAAGGATTTTTATAGCAGTAGTATTTATTTGTTTTTTTATAACCTCATGTTCGCATGACGAAGGCTATGGAGGAAAAGCATCCATTTACGGAAAAGTATATGGAAAAGATTATAATTCTAACGGTATTTTGGTCAATCAAGATTATGTTGGTGGTTTTAAAGTGTACATCAGCAAACACGGAGAAACCAATTATTTTGACAGCTTAGATTCGGCTTACGATGGTTCGTTTAGATTCAGTAATTTGCACAAAGGAACCTACGATATTTGGGTGTTTGGCGACTGTGATTTCTGTTCATGGGATCAAGTCTATGTACTAAAAACGATTGAAATTAGTGATAAAAAACAAGAAGTTATAACCGAAGATTTCGTTGTTTCTTTTTAAAAAAATCAATCGAATGATGTCCTTTCTAACAGCAATGAACACTGTTTCTTTGGCCGAACTAGATGGTGTTGCATTACTCAATCGTATCGACAATAAGTATGTTCTCAGCAAACAACAGTTGGAGCTTATTTTGCCTGTTATTCAACAGAATTACAGTGTGTTATTGATTGGAAATGACAAGATATTTACATACGAAAACAACTATTTTGACACTAAAGATTTACAATTTTACTACGATCATCACAATGGTTACACCAATAGAATGAAGGTAAGAAGCCGTAAATATGTGGAAACCAACACCAGTTTTTTCGAAATAAAGAAAAAGGAAAACATCGATAGAACATCCAAAACTAGAGAAAAAGTAGACCAATTAATTGCCGAAATTGACGATAGTAAAAAAGAAACCATCCAACAGTTGTCCCGAAAACCTATTGCCGATTTGATATTAACATTGAACAACAAATTCAACAGAATCACTTTTGTAAATAACGAACAAACTGAGCGAATGACATTGGATTTCAATATTCATTTTTCAGATGATTTGAACCAAAAAGACTTCTCTGACTTTTATGTGGTCGAAATCAAACAATCGAAGTCAAATGGTCGTTCAGTTGTAACTGAAGTACTGAAAAAAAATAATATTAGAGAGCAAAGTTTTAGTAAATATATTTTTGGTATTATCGCTTTAAAAGACAATGTTAGGATGAATAATTTTTTGCCCTTAATCAAAAAAATAAACAAATTGTAATATGGAAACAGAAGAAAAAGTAGCCGCCGTTTTTAGCATGAATGATTTTTCAATCAGAGCTGTAATTGATATTTTGGCTATAGTGATTTTAGTCGGATTGATTTATTATCCCAAACATAAAAACAAAGACTTTATTTTCACTTTTGTACTCTTCAATGTAATCAATTTTATGATTTGTTACTTGCTTGGAGCGGCCAAAATCAAAATGGGATTTGCTTTCGGATTGTTTGCTATTTTCTCGATTATCAAATACAGAACGATAGTAGTTTCCATTAAAGATATGGGTTATTTTTTCGTTTGTGTAGCACTCGGAATGTTGAATTCGTTAGCCAATTCTAGTGATGGTTTTGTGATAATGATTGTTTGCAATGTGGTGATTTTAACGCTCACATATTTCTTAGAGCGACTCAATTTTATCAACAACGAAAATGTTAAAGAAATCATTTACGATAACGTACGATTGATTAAACCTGACATGCGCGATGAATTAATTGCCGATTTAGTAGAACGAACGGGTTTAGAAATCCATAAAGTAGAAATTGTATCGATCAATTACTTAAAAGACACCGTGCTTTTAAAAGCCTATTATTATGCAAAAGAAAGTGAAAACATGTTACCAACAGCGTCCGATAATGACTAAGAAATTTTTATACATTTTTTTGCTAATTGGTTGTTTGGGTTTTGCTCAATATACCGATACGCAATTTCGTTTCAGTCCATCAGTAGACTATAAAATCAACAAAAAATGGAAAGTAGAATTGGACTATCGCTATGCTTTAGAAAAAGACATCTCAACTTTTCAAGCGAGTGTTTTTCAGTTTTCGGGCGAATACAAAATCAACAAAAAAATGAGTTTGGAAGCAGGTTATCGCTACACTACTTCATTTGAAAACGATAACCAACGTTTGTTTGCTTCGTTTGTTTATGATTATAAAATCAAGAAATTTACGTTGAGTTCGCGTACGCGTTACCAATTCAGCACGCCGTATTTTAACACGACGTATTGGAACGAATTCAAAGAACCAAATCAATACTTTCGCCAAAAATTTACGGTAGATTACAATATTCCTAAAAGTAAAGCTTCGGTTTATTTTTCACCCGAATTTTTTATAAAAATGAAAGATGGCGATTTCAAATACCACAGAACGCGCTACCAATTAGGAGGCGATTACAAGTTGAAAATGGGTAATACTGTCGGTGTTTCTGTAATGTACGAAGACAAGTTGAACACCACCAAAACCGATCGTTTTGTTATCACTACTAAATACAATTTATCGTTAGATGAGTTACTGAAAAAGCCCAAATCAAAAGACGAAAAAGAGAAAGGCAAAAAGAAGAAAGACTAAACCAAGGCTTCTTTCTGGATCATTTGTTCTTCAATAGCTTTCCACAAACCGATTCGTTTTTCCAACGCTAAAATTGAAGTTTCTTCTACTTCTTTCCAATTTTGCTCGGATGTTCCGCACAATTCGGTAATCATTTGCATTGCCATCGGTCCGTGTTCATCTGCATCCAACTCAATGTGTCTTTCGAAGTAATAAATCAGTTTGGACAAATCAGTTTCTGGGAAATTAATTTGAAAATTGCGGAGAATTTCGGTAAACATACTCGGAATCAAGTCTTCTCTTCCAAAGGTGAAAGCAGCGGCTATTTGATGAGGTTTTCCTTCTTCAATTACACGGAAAGTAAAATCCAAAAAAACTTTTACATTAGGATGTAGTTCACTTTGCTTGATCGACACAAATATATTCTGAGTTGTTTTTACATGGTTTAAAAAAGTCGACACCATTTGCGTATTGGCGCCACATTGTTGCATCGCATCCAAATACATTTCAAAATGACTTTGACGAGAACCATCCATAGCCAAATCGGTTTCTTCAGCTACTACAATTTCATTAATTAAATAACGTGTTTCCGGATTTCCAACTGGCAACCACGGTGTTGTAGTACACGTTAATTTGGTTTGCAAGGCTTTCAACAACGACATAAAATCCCATACAGCATAGACATGGTTTTCCAAAAAACAATGCAAATCGTCTATGGTTTTTACCTTTTCGTAAAGCGAGTGTTGCAGTAATTGAGTTCTTTGTGAGGTAATTGATTGCGAGATGGTTTCGATATTCATAGCTTTTTTTATTATATACGAAATGATTTTAAGGCTAGTTTTAACTCTTCAAAAGTAAAAATGCTTCCCCAAAAAGAGAAGCATTTTGTATCATTTTTAGTTATTGTTTAATGTGTTTTGGTTACTTGTATGGGATAAAGAGCAAACTACTGTTCAGATATAGACTTGACAGGTCTAAAAAAATGCCTCTCATTAAGAGAAGCATTATATATTTTTTCTTCACACTTTCTACTTCACACTTTGTACTTCGTACTTTGTACTTTATTTAAACGCCGGAATTCCCGTAATATCCGCACCTGTAATCAACAAGTGAATATCGTGCGTTCCTT
This sequence comes from uncultured Flavobacterium sp., assembly GCA_964414655.1. Taxonomy (GTDB): domain Bacteria; phylum Bacteroidota; class Bacteroidia; order Flavobacteriales; family Flavobacteriaceae; genus Flavobacterium. Next base: position 233,787 of record CAYPXI010000002.1, read on the forward strand.
CGTAAGTAATAACACTTTCCAAGTTCATACTGTGACGCATAATCGAATATTCGCCTGTAATTCCCATTCCGCCCAACATTTGTCTAGCTTCACGAGCGATGTTTATCGCCATATCAACATTGTTTCTTTTCGCCATCGAAATTTGAGCTGTAGTTGCTTTTCCTTCGTTTCTTAAAACTCCCAAACGCCAAGTCAACAATTGTGCTTTGGTGATTTCGGTAATCATTTCGGCTAATTTCTTTTGTTGCAATTGAAAACCAGCAATGGGTTTGTCAAATTGTATTCTTTCTTTAGCATAACGCAAAGCGGTGTCGTAACAATCCATCGCCGCACCAATCGCGCCCCAAGCAATTCCGTAACGAGCCGAATCCAAACACATCATCGGAGCTCCAAGACCTGATTTTCCTGGCAATAAATTCTCTTTTGGCACTTTTACGTTATCAAAAATTAATTCGCCTGTAGCTGATGCGCGCAACGACCATTTATTGTGGGTTTCTGGAGTCGTAAATCCTTCCATGCCGCGTTCTACGATGAGTCCGTGAATTCTTCCTTCTTCGTTTTTCGCCCAAACTACTGCAACATCAGCAAATGGCGCATTCGAAATCCACATTTTGGCACCGTTCAACAAATAATGGTCGCCCATGTCTTTGAAGTTGGTTACCATGCCACTCGGATTCGAACCGTAATCAGGTTCTGTCAACCCAAAACAACCCATAAATTCACCAGTTGCCAGTTTTGGTAAGTATTTCATGCGTTGTTCTTCGGTTCCGAATTTCCAAATTGGGTACATCACCAACGATGATTGTACCGATGAGGTCGAACGAACACCTGAGTCACCGCGCTCAATTTCTTGCATAATCAAACCATACGAAATTTGATCCAATCCAGCGCCACCATATTGCTCTGGAATGTACGGACCAAAACCGCCAATTTCGCCCAAACCTTTAATAATTTGTTTCGGAAATTCAGCACGTTGCGCATAGTCTTCTATAATCGGAGAAACTTCACGTTTTACCCATGCACGAGCCGAATCGCGTACTAATTTGTGTTCTTCAGTTAGCAATTCATCTAACAAATAATAATCGGGAGCTTGAAATAAATCTGGTTTCATTTTGTGTCAATTTTGTGTTTTTACGAAATCGTTTGCAAAGGTAAGAAAACTAATTCGAGATTTACTTTAACGATTGTTATTTTTTGAAGCTATTTCCCGCCTTTCATTCCAAGATTTTGCCCAAAATGGTGTTTTTCTAAGGCCAAAAAAGAGCTTCTTGGGTCGCTTTTTTTCGCCAAGAAAAACTACAATTTTCGTGCAAAATGCTTTCCATTGCAGTCGGGGCTAGGGCTTTATTAATTCTTAGAAAGTGTTGTTGTGTTGCAGCGAATCAGATAAATTTATGATAAAAAAATCCCAGAAAAGAAATTTTCTGGGATTGAATAGGTTTTTTTATGATATTAATTCTTAATTATTTTTCGAATACTTTCCTCACCCAAATCGGATTTCACTCTCAGAAAATAAACGCCAGCATTACCAGTAAAGTTTAATTCAATCTGATTTAGATTGGAATATTTTTTTTCAAAAACGGCAACTCCAAAAACGTTAACTATTTCAACCTGAATTTGTTGCTGTGTTTTTTCAAAAGAGAGGTTTAGTTTTCCGTTGGTTGGATTTGGATAAACGGAAGTTGCTAATTCAAAAAAGGATTCGTTTGATAGTGAACAGTCAGTGAGTGTTACGCCACAGGCCACATCAGTTAGGTTTGGAATAGCAGTAGAATATTGAGGTAAATTGTTTACTCCATTATTTCCTTTTCTGGTTCCGTGATTTTCGTTTGTATTACAATCACTTACATCACAAGTAAAATTCGTGTCATCCAGTTTCCAATACGAAACCAAATTAGGTTCATTTCCAGTAAGTTCTGTATTCATAGACGATTGAATATCGCTCTGAGAACGAGCTATATTCCAAAACCGAACTTCATCAATTGAACCCTTAAAATAATAACGATTTCCTGCTACTAAAGTTGTGCTTCCGATGTCTACGGGTATGTTGCTATTATAAATGGAAGTTAAAGTTGCTGTTGGGGTATCAAAAGTTGATGCCATATCGTTTCCATCTACGTAAATTTTGCTCACTTGAGTAGCAATATTAAAAGTGGCCGCTATATGATGCCATTGGTTGAGTGTTAACGGAGAAGTGTTTGTCCTCAAGCTTCTGTAAGCGGTAAGCGATTGGTATACCACAAATTGAATTTTACCATTGTCTCTTACAGATAGCCCGTAACTTACTTGTGATGCATTGGTATTGTACTTTGATAAAATTGGTCTTATTTCAGTAAGATCCTGAATTTTTACCCAAGCTTCAATTGTGATGTTGTTTTGAATCAATTCTGGGGCATGTGGAATTTCCACAAAATCATCGGTTCCATCAAAATTCATACTATAGTTTTGGGAAAAGATAAGATTCCCCAACAAAATCACTAAAAGAGTAAAGGTTGTTCTCATGACTAAAATTTTTTAAACAAATTTATTTAGTCACTCTTTGTTAGTAAATACGATTTTTTTCGTATTCTTAAATTGATTAAGCTTTGTAAGAAAAGTTTTGAGTTGATTTACATCTTCAAATAAAACGCTTTCGTCAAATGGATGTAATCGTCAGTGTACTCATGTCGACTGATTTCAATCACCAATTCGTCGGCTTCTAAAACGGGAAGTTCATAGCGCTTAAAAGCCAACAAGCTACGTACAATTGGAGTAGTGTGTGAACCTTTGACACGCGTTACTTTTACAGGAAAAAGTTCCACTTGTGCGCACAAATCGATGAATCGTTCTTCTTCTTTATAAGGTAGAATTACGGCAAAAATACCGTTTTCTGATAAAAACAAACTCGCGGCATCGACCAAATCTTCAAAAGGCAAAGCATCTTGAAAACGTGCCAAATCACGTGAATCGTTATCGGTTTTATAGTTTTCTGAATAAAAAGGCGGATTGGAAATGATGATATCGTACTCGTCTTCAGGTTCGTCAACAAATTCATCCAAACCTGCGTGAAAGCAAAACAATCGGTCACCCCAAGGTGAGGCTTCAAAATTTTCGACGCATTGTTCGTAGGCATTTTCGTCAATTTCGATGGCATCAATCTGTTCGGCATTGGTTCGTTGTGCTAACATCAACGAAAGAATTCCCGTTCCCGCACCAATATCCAAAACAGAAAATGGCTTATTGTCAATTGGACACCAGGCGCCAAGTAAAACGGCATCAGTTCCTACTTTCATAGCGGTTTTGTCTTGGTGAATGGTGAATTGTTTGAATTGGAACATTTGGTTTTAGACTTTAGGACTGTAAGATTTTAAGACGGTAAGATAAATGTGTTTTAGAATTGAATTGCCCTAGCCTGATAGCAGTGAAAATCATTTTGTGTAAAGCAGTGGAACAAAAGATTGTAACGAATAGCAGGAAATAGCTTCATACTTCGACAAGCTCTGTTTGACATTTTGAAAAATCTATAATCTTAAAGTCCTAAAGTCTTACAGTCTTACAATCAAAAAGTAGCTACAAATACATCTCAACCAACCCTTCCGGCAAATTCATCACTACTTTTTTGTTTTCGCGATCAACTTTGACTAAAAATTCATCAATCATCGGAACCAAAATCTGTGTGACATTATCTTTAAGAACTTCAAAAAGAGGTTGCGCGGCAGAGTCATTGATGGAAACAATTTTTCCGAAAACGCCCAACCGTTGGTCTTCAATTTCAAAACCAATTACCTCGTGGAAATAAAATTTATTGCCCTCCAATTTTGGGAGCATCGAAATGGGTAAGTAGATTTCGCAACCCATAATTTCGTCGGCATCGGCTTCGGTGTCAACGTCTTCGAACTTCACTTTAAGAAAGTCGTTTTTGTGTAATGAGGAATTTTCAATAAAAAATGGAACCAGATTTTTGTTGAACTCAACAAATACTGATTCCATATTTTCATATAATTCGGGTTCGTCGGTATCTAAATAGATAAGGACTTCTCCTTTGAAACTAAATTTTTTAGCGATTTTGCCTAGATAAAAACAGTCGTCTTTACGCATTATCGCAACATTATTAAGCTTCTGACTCTTCGCTAGCTTCTTCAGCAGCTGGAGCTTCTTCTGTTGCGGCTTCCACTTCTGGAGCAGCTTCTGCAACAGCTTCTTCAGCTGGAGCTTCAGTAACTTCAGCAACTGTTTCAGTAACTTCAGCAACTGTTTCTTCCGTTACAGTTTCCACTTCTTCCACTGTTTCAGCAGCAGCAGCTTTTGCAAGACGTTTTTCGTTAGCTTCTTTTTCAGCTTTTAATGCTTTGGCTTTAGCTTCTGCTTGTTTTTTAGACAATCCGTCTTTTTTAGCATCTACTTTTCCAGCTTTTTCTTCTAACCATTTAGCCAATTTAGCATCCGCTTGATCTTGAGTTAAAGCACCTTTGCGAACGCCTCCATCCAAATGGTGTTTCAATAAAGCACCTTTGTACGAAAGAATAGCTCTTGCTGTATCCGTTGGTTGTGCACCGTTGTGTAACCATTGAACCGCTTTGTCAAGGTTTAAATCAATGATAGCTGGGTTAGCTGTTGGATTGTAAGTTCCTAATTTTTCTAAGAATTTACCATCTCTTTTTGCACGCGCATCAGCGGCAACAATCCAGTAAAAAGGTTTTCCTTTTTTACCGTGTCTTTGTAATCTAATTTTTACTGACATAATCTTTTTGATTAATTTGAGGTACTCGACCTCTGTTATTTAAGGGCGCAAATATACAATTTTTTTTCCTTCAAACTAATGTTGCTGACAAAATTTAATTTTTTAGTTAAATTACTATGTTAATTCATTAAAAAAACTATTTTTGTGCTTATAAATGGATTAAAGTAATGAAAAAAATATTTTCAGTAATTGCGTTGTTTGTACTTTTCTCATCGTGTCAGGATGAAGTAAAGTTTAATGACCCAGGTTTTCAGGCTTTTAGAGATGATGTGTTGTTTAGAGCCATCCAAGTCTCTGCCTACAGATCGAGTACTGGCGCAATTAGAATTGAAGCTTTAGCTGAAGATGAGGAGTTTACTCTAAACTTATCCAATTCGGCAGTGGGAACCTATCACATAGCTTCTACAAATAATAATAATTGGGCAACGTATACTTCATCTTTTAATGACGTATTTGTTGATTATTCAACCCGACAGTCTTTCGAACCAATAACAAATATCGCCAATGCAATTTTATCTGGAGGAACAGGATACATGTCAACGAATGCAGTAGCAACTACAAATTCAGGCAACGGTAATGGAATGACTGTAAGAACTACAGCAGTAGACGGAGTGATTACATCAGTGAAAATTGTAAATGGTGGATTTAATTATAAACCATTTGATATCATTACCATTAACGGCGGTGATGGTAATGCTAAATTTAGAATACTTAGTGAAGTTAAAATAACTAAATCTGAAAATGGAATGATTTCGGGTGAATTCCGGTTGAATTTGAGAAATATATACGAAAACCCAGCTGGTCAAGAGATTGTAAATTTTCAAAATGGAGCATTTTATAACATTCCTGTAAATCAAGAATAAATATAAGAATTCATTATCGATGATAGAAAAACCGTTGTACTTAAAGCAGCGGTTTTTTTATTAGTAATCAATTAATTACCAAAACATAGTAGCATTCATTTTATTTAGCCTACCTTTACAGAGAATTTTAAAATTTTTATATGAACATTTTTGTTGGAAGTCTTCCTTGGAGTATCGAGGAAGCAGATTTAAGAGAGTCTTTTGAGGCTTATGGAACAGTTGACTCTGTTAAAATTGTAACTGATAAATTTACTGGAAGAAGTAAAGGATTTGGTTTTGTAGAAATGCCAAGTGACGACGAAGCTCAAAAAGCAATCGACGAATTGAATGGTGCTACAGTAGAAGGTCGTACAATTGTAGTAAACAAATCAGAACCAAAACCTGAAGGAGAAAGAAGAAGTTTTAACAACAACCGATCAGGTGGTGGTTACAACGGAGGCGGAAATTCTCGTGGTGGCGGAAGCTATAATGATAGAAACAGTGGTGGAAGATATTAATCATTAAACACACACTTTACAACTAAACCATTCGTTAATTCGGGTGGTTTTTTTGTTTTTTGTTGATAACTAAAATTGAAATTCAGCGGTATTAAATGTAATTTTGGTAAATCCCAAAAAGCAAATTCCAAATCACAAAATAAATACTTTGAGGTTTGGAGTTTGGATTTTTTTTAATTGGAATTTTTTAAAAAATGTATTTAATATTCGATACCGAAACCACTGGATTGCCACGCAATTGGGCAGCGCCCATAACCGACACGAACAATTGGCCACGTTGTGTTCAAATTGCATGGCAATTGCACGATGAAATGGGAAATCTCATTGAACATCAAGATTATTTGATCCGTCCCGAAGGCTACAATATCCCTTACGATGCCGAACGCATTCACGGTATTTCAACCGAACTGGCACAACAAAACGGAATCGAACTAAAAGTGGCTTTAGAACTTTTCAACGAAGCGCTTTCCAAAACCAAATTTATTGTTGGGCAAAATGTAGGGTTCGACGTGAACATCATGGGATGCGAATTTTACCGAATGGGAATCGATTCTCCAATGACAAAAATCCCCGTTCTGGATACGTGTACAGAAACCACAGCCGAACTTTTAAAATTGCCAGGCGGACGTGGAGGAAAATTCAAATTACCAACGTTAACCGAATTGCATCAATACCTTTTCGGAGTGCCATTTGCAGAAGCGCACAACGCAACAGCAGACGTTGAAGCCACAACACGCTGTTTCCTTGAGTTAATCAAACGCGAAGTTTTTACCAAAGAAGAACTCGATGTCCCTGCTAGTTATTTTACGGAATTCAACGAGCATAATCCGAAAGAAATTCAGCTCATAGGATTGCAACACATCAATCTGAAACAAGCTTCCGACGAAATTAGAAAACAATTCCAACCTAAGGAAGAACCGGTTATTTCGAAAGAAGAAGAGCAACAAAACCGACAAACCTTAGTTGATACAGATTTTGTTCATCTGCACAATCATACACAGTTTTCAGTTTTACAATCTACAATTTCGGTCAAAGATTTGGTTGCTGTAGCAGTTAAAAATAAAATGCCAGCAGTTGCCATGACAGACATCGGAAATATGATGGGCGCGTTTCATTTTGTGCGTGATGTAATCAGTTACAACAAATCGGTTGCAGCCAAAAATAAAGCTGCAGAAGAAGCTGGCGAAACTCCAACTGAAACCATAATCAAACCAATTGTTGGATGCGAATTTTTTGTTTGCGATAATCATAAAGATAAATCCCGAAAAGATAATGGATACCAAATTGTATTTTTAGCCAAAAATAAAAACGGTTATCACAATTTAGCTAAAATGGCTTCGATTGCTTATACAGAAGGATTTTACTATGTGCCACGAATTGACAAACAAGTCATTCAACAATACAAAGAAGATCTTATTGTACTTTCCGGAAGTTTGTATGGCGAAATTCCGAGCAAATTACTCAACATCGGTGAAAACCAAGCAGAAGAAGCTCTTTTGTGGTGGAAAGAACAATTTGGTGCCGATTTGTACATCGAACTTATGCGCCACAATCAAGAAGATGAGAATCGTGTGAATGGTGCTTTGATTGATTTAGCCAGAAAACATAGCGTAAAAACAATAGCAACAAATAACGTTTTTTACATAAATAAAGAAGATGCCAACGCGCACGACATTTTGCTTTGTGTGCGTGATGGCGAAAAACAATCTACACCCATTGGTCGCGGTCGTGGTTACCGATATGGTTTGCCAAACCAAGAATACTATTTCAAATCGGGTGACGAAATGAAGCAGTTGTTTTCTGATTTTCCCGAAGCAATTTCCAACATTAGTGAAGTAGTTGATAAAATTGAAATTTACGACTTAGCGCGTGAGGTTTTACTCCCAAAATTTGATATTCCAGAAGAGTTTTTAGTCGCTGAGGATGAGGTTGATGGAGGAAAGCGAGGCGAAAATAAATACCTTCATTACCTTACTTATGAAGGCGCGAAAAAGAGATACAAAGAAATTACTCCCGAAATTCAAGAGCGCATCGATTTTGAACTCAAAACCATCGAAAACACGGGTTATCCAGGCTATTTTTTGATTGTTCAAGATTTCATCGCTGAAGCCCGAAAATTAGGAGTTTCGGTTGGTCCAGGTCGTGGTTCTGCAGCAGGTTCAGTAGTGGCCTATTGCTTGTGGATTACCAATATCGATCCGCTCGAATACGATTTGCTTTTTGAGCGCTTTTTAAATCCAGATCGTGTGTCGATGCCCGATATTGATATCGATTTTGATGATGAAGGTCGAAGCAAAGTCATGGATTATGTAATCGATAAATATGGTGCGAATCAAGTAGCGCAGATTATTACGTACGGAACAATGGCGGCCAAATCGTCGATTCGTGATACTGCGCGTGTACTCGATTTGCCATTGTTTGAAGCCGATAAAATTGCCAAATTAGTACCCAATTTAAAGCTCGATAAAATCTTTACAATGGATCAAACAGCTTTGAAACAAGCACTTCGAGCCGAAGAGTACGATAAGGTAAAAGAGTTAATCGAACTCGCCAACGAAGGCGGTTTGAGCTCTGAAACTATTTCGCAAGCCAAAATCTTAGAAGGAAACTTGCGCAATACAGGAATTCACGCTTGTGGAGTCATCATTACACCAAGTGATATTACCAATTACGTTCCAGTAGCGACGGCCAAAGATTCGGATTTGTACGTTACACAATTCGATAACTCGGTGGTAGAAAGCGCAGGTTTGCTTAAGATGGACTTCTTGGGTTTGAAAACCCTAACATTGATTAAAGATACAGTTAAATTGGTCAAATACCGAACGGGAATCGAGCTAAATCCCGACGAATTTCCAATTGATGATGTCAAAACCTATGAGTTGTTTCAACGAGGCGAAACGGTTGGAATCTTCCAATACGAGTCGGTTGGAATGCAGAAATATTTACGCGATCTGAAGCCAACGGTTTTTGGCGATTTGATTGCGATGAATGCCTTGTATCGTCCAGGTCCATTAGAATACATTCCGTCATTTGTCAAAAGGAAAAACGGAGAAGAACCCATTGTTTACGATTTAGAAGCCAACGAAGAGTATTTAAAAGAAACCTACGGAATTACGGTATACCAAGAGCAGGTAATGCTTTTGTCGCAAAAATTGGCCAATTTCTCCAAAGGTGATGCCGACGTTTTGCGTAAAGCAATGGGAAAAAAGCAGAAAGATGTACTGGATAAAATGAAATCCAAGTTCATTTCGCAAGCTATGGAAAACGGTCATCCTGAAGATAAATTGGAGAAAATCTGGAAAGATTGGGAAGCTTTTGCACAATATGCCTTCAATAAATCGCACTCGACTTGCTATGCGTGGATTGGTTATCAAACGGCTTATTTGAAAGCGCATTATCCAGCCGAATATATGGCAGCAGTGCTTTCGAATAATATGAACGATATTAAACAAGTTTCGTTTTTTATGGAGGAATGTAAACGCATGGGATTGAACGTTCTTGGTCCAGATGTGAATGAGAGTTACTACAAATTTACCGTAAACGAAAATTATGCAGTTCGCTTCGGAATGGGAGCGATTAAAGGTGTTGGTGCGCCGGCCGTTGAAACTATAGTAGAAAATCGAAAAAGTGGAAGTTATAAATCCATTTTTGATTTAGCTAAACGCATCGATTTACGAGCAGCCAATAAAAAAGCTTTCGAAAGCTTAGCATTGGCGGGCGGTTTTGACTGTTTTGCTACCACGCATCGTGCGCAGTATTTTCATGATGAAGGCGACGGAATTACCTTTTTAGAAAAAGCCGTTCGTTATGGAAATAAGTTTCAAGAAAACGAAAATTCATCACAAGTAAGTTTGTTTGGTGAAGCCAGCGAAGTACAAATTGCAGAGCCAGTTGTGCCGCCGTGCGAAGAATGGAGTACGATGGAAAAATTGGCCAAGGAGAAAGAAGTTGTCGGAATTTACATTTCGGGTCATCCGCTCGACGATTACCGTTTTGAGATGAAATACTTTTGCAATGCACGACTAGAATCACTCAAAAATTTAGAACAACATATCAACAAAACGCTTTCATTTGGAGGAATCATTACCAATGTACAACACAAAACAGCCAAGAATGGAAAAGGTTGGGGTTCGTTTGTTTTAGAAGGTTATGATGAAAGTTATGAGTTCAGGATTTTTGGTGAAGAGTACTTGAAATTCCGTCATTTTTTAATTCAGAATAATTTTACGTTCATCAAAATAATGGTGCGCGAAGGTTGGGTGAATCAAGAAGGAAAAAAAGGAGAGCCACGAATGCAGTTTCAATTGGTGCAATATTTACAAGATGTTTTACCATCATTTGCAAAAAAATTAATTGTGTTGATGGATGTCAAAGAAATTCAAAGTACAACTGTAAGTTTGTTGAACGACATTTTCCAATCCAACAAAGGCGAAAACTCGGTTACTTTTGAAATCATGGAATTGGAGAAACACAAACGAATAGCAGTCGTTGAAAAGACTATTGAAGATAATGAAATTTCGGATGAAGAAATTAGTATTGAAACCGAAATAGAAAATAGTGAAGAACCTGTGGTTGCTATCACGGAAGAAGTAGAAGAAATACGTGTGGTAACCAAATTATCGATGCCAAGCCGAAAATTAAAAGTCAAAATCTCTAATGAATTATTAACTGAGTTGGAAAAGTTGCAGATTAACTTTAAGTTGAACTAATCAATTCTCTCAATCAAAAAATAACTAAAAGTAATAAAGGTTACATTGGGTAAGTAAAATGTTTCTTTATCTTTGTGCTTCAAATTAATAAAATAAATAATAGAAAAAGATATGGCTTTAGCAATTACAGATGCTACTTTTGACGAAGTAGTTTTAAAATCAGATAAACCAGTAGTAGTAGATTTTTGGGCAGCTTGGTGCGGACCTTGTAGAATGGTTGGACCAGTTATCGACGAAATCTCATCAGAATACGAAGGAAAAGCAGTAGTAGGAAAAGTAGACGTTGATGCTAATCAAGAGTTTGCTGCCAAATACGGAGTGCGTAACATTCCAACTGTTTTGGTATTTCAAAATGGTGAAGTGGTTGGTCGTCAAGTAGGCGTTGCTCCCAAAAAAACGTATACTGATGCAATAGACGCGTTGTTGTAATCAATCTACAAATACAATTTAAAAGCTCAGTTTCGTAACCATCGAAATTGGGCTTTTTCCGTTATAAAGAGTAAGAAATTACTTTTTTTATTGTGATAGGTTGTCCAAAAAAAATGTCGTTCGTACTTTTAAAATGTCGTTGGTGTATTTGGTGTTTTAGGGAAGAATTCAATAGTACAAATTTGTAGTGCTTACACTTACTTAAATCACATACAATGAAAAAGCTACTCGTTTTTTTGCTACTTGTATTGATAGCCCAAAACGGATTTTCACAAGTCGGAATCAATACAACTTCACCCAACGCACAATTGGATATTCGTTCGTCCAATCAAGTTACGCCATCCAATACAGATGGAATATTAATCCCAAAGATTGATGCGTTTCCAATCACTAATCCAACGGCTGCTCAAACCGGAATGATGGTGTATCTTACAACAGCTTCAGCCGGAAAATCACCCGGATTTTATTATTGGAATAATTCAACAGCAAGTTGGTTGCCTGTTTCCAAAACCGATGACGATTGGTATGAAGTTGGTTCAACAAATCCGCCCAACGACATTACTGATGACATGTTTCATAGTGGTAATGTGGCTATTGGCAAAACATCAGCAACATCAAAACTCGATGTCGAACAAACTGCATCTAGTACTTATGCTGTAAAGTTCAAACACTCCAACCCGATGAATGGTTTGACTTCTACATTGGTAAACAATGAAATTACTTCCAATCAGGCCAGCGGAACCATAGTAGGAGTGAATAATCTTGTAGAGGCTAACAACGGTGTTCAAGGATACGGAACCTATAACAATTTACAAGGAAACACAACCGGCACTTTGATAGGTACTGGGAATGTTTTTCCATTGGCAGGATCAAACCCAAGGATTGGGAACAGTACGTACTTCTTAAACGGAACCGGACAGCGTACAGCGGCATTCAACAATTTTGCTGGCTCAGGAGGATTACAATACGGAGTTTACAACAATTTTGTCGGAACGCCAACGAATACTTCTTCTGGAATGTATAATGCCTTTGGCGATACCAGTACCGCATCTAAAAAAGGAGTTTATAACTCGTTTGTCAATGACGCTACCACCAACGGAGATAATTATGGACTTCATAATGTTTTTGATGGAGTTGGCGGCTCAAACAAGTTTGGTGTTCGAAATGAGATAGCAGGCTTCGGCGCTGGTACTTTTTACGGTGACTACAATACATTAACTAATTTTGGTGTTGCAGATTTATATGGTTCCTATAGTGTTATAGATGGAAGCGGAACAGGTGATAAAATAGGAACTTCGGTGGTGATTTATCCTTCTGCTGGTGGAAATCACTATGGAATTCGTTCTATCGTAACTAAACCAACCGGATTTGCAGGTTATTTTTTAGGTCGTGTTTCGGTGGGTGATACCGATGCCAATAAATACATTTTACCTTTAACCAAAGGAACCAATGGTCAAATCATGCAAACCGACGGAGCTGGAAATGTATCGTGGCAAAATCCAAACACCATAATAGGGAATAATTTTTGGTCAACTACAGGAAATTCGGGAACTAATTTCAACTCCAACTTTATTGGTACAACCGATGCCGTTCCGTTAGTTTTTAAAATTAACAACCAGTTTTCGGGAAAAATAGAAAGTACTACGGATGGTAGAAACACTTTTTTTGGTTATCAATCAGGGATGTCTAACAATTCTTCATCTCTTTTGGGAGGAAAAAGTAATTCTGCCTTTGGATGTTTAGCATTAACGAACAATTCAGTAGGGAATTCAAATACAGCTATGGGTTATAATGCTCTTTTTAGCAATACTATAGGAAATAGTAATGTTGCAGTAGGTTCATCTGCTCTTTTGAACAATAGTAGTGGTGCTGATAATATTGCAGTTGGATCAGCTACTCTTTTTTCAAATACTTTTGGGAATTTTAATATAGGCATTGGCAACGGAGCGCTGCGCACAAATACCTCCGGAAACCATAATTTAGCGATCGGTAATGGTGCACTATATTCTTCGACTACTCCTTCAGCTAATTTGGCTTTTGGGAATAGCGCGTTGTATTATAATTCTACAGGAACAGACAATTTAGCCATTGGTGTGCAGGCACTATATTCCAATTTAACTTCTTCGAATAATATTGCAATTGGAAACAGCGCCTTATATGCAAATACAATAGGTGCTAGAAATATAGGTATAGGTGCGAAATCCCTAAACAACAACGTTTCAGGCAATTATAATGTTGCTGTAGGTGATTCAACGTTAAAAGATAACACTTCGGGTAGAGATAATGTGGCCATTGGAGATTTTACTTTGCGGTTGAATACAACTGGTGATTCTAATACATCAGTCGGAACCAGAAGTTTATTTTACAATACAACTGGCTACTCCAATACGGCATTAGGATTTAATGCCTTATTTGCAAACACAACAGGAACAGGTAATATCGGTATAGGGTTTTCTTCTGTTGTTAGTAATACATCTGGAGTAAGAAATATCGGCATAGGACCTTCAAGTATGTATTCGAATACTACTGGGAATGACAACATAGCTATTGGTTCGGGATCATTACATGAGAATATCATTGGTAGTAAAAATATAGTTATTGGCTATGAAGCGGGATACAATGAAACTGGTTCTAATAGATTGTACATCGAAAACAGCAACTCAACAACTCCTTTGATTTATGGCGAATTTGATACCGATATTTTACGAGCCAACAGTCAACGGTTTTTTGTGAATGATCCTACAGTCAACGGAATTCAAATGATGATCAAAAACAGCAATCTTTACCAACACGCAATTGATGCTAACTTGAATTTTGGAACTGGTGGGGGTTATTTTTTAATGGCTACTGCCGAAGCACAAAATGAAACAGCCGGAATTCGTGGCGATGGCAACAACGTATCCATTTGGTCGCCAGGCGATGGTGGTCGACAATTGCGCATTTTAGATGAAGATAGTTGGTTTGATAATAATGGAAACCCTTATGACAATGCGGCAGAAGTGGCCTACATAGCATCAAACGGTCAGTATTTTCAGGTTTCCGATCGAAATAAAAAAGAAAACATTCAAAAAATTCAAAACGCAACAAGCAAAATAACTGAAATCTCTGGTTATACGTATCAGTTTAAGTTGAAACCAACTGAACTTGAAAAAGGCGAAAAACCAACTGTTTCGAGTGGCGTTTTAGCCCAAGAAATCGAAACCGTTTTGCCCGAAGCCATTCAAAAAAATGAATACGGAGAATACTTTGTAGATTATGCAGCCATCACACCTTTACTCATAGAAGCCATCAAAGAACAAAACACCAAAATCCAGTTGCTCGAACAACGATTGCAGCAATTGGAAGAAAAAGTAAGTAAGTAGTTCTAAGCGGAAAAGGTCTAATCGAAATACAAAAGATTGGGCCTTTTTTTATAGTTTTAATGTAATTGTAGTTCCTTGATTGATTTTAGAATCAACAGCAATTTCACAATCAATCGCTTTGGCCAAATCGCGTATCAAATGCAAACCCAAGCCTGTTTTAATTCCGCTTACTTCATTGGCATCGTACAAGGCTTTGAATTCTTCTTGTGATGCGCCTTTTCCGTTATCAGTTATGGATAAAACAGTTACACCATCTACTTGAATTGCTTTCCAAATAATAGTGGGATTTTCAACATTTTCCAACGCTTTTACCGCATTTCCAGTCAAATTCCGTACTATGGTTTTGAGGTAATTTTCATCGGTAACTAGTGTTAAATTATGTGGATTTTCAAATTGAAAAGTAATATTTTCATTACTCGAAAAATGTTTTTGTGTATCTTCAAACAGCGTGGCAATATGAAATTGTTGCGGTTGCGGTTTGAAGTTTTCCATCTGACTTTTGCTCCATTGCAATATGTCTTCCATCGATGCTAATAAATTTTCTGCACCAGCCATTGTCTTGTCTTGCATGCGTTGAATACTTTCCTCGTCAAGCAATTCGGGACTTTCCTTTTGCAATTGTAAAAAGAAAACCAAGTTGGCTACTGGTCCGCGCAAATCGTGATTCAATATGCTAAAAAATCGGGTTTTGGCTTTGTTGGCTTCATCGAGTTCGGTATTGAGTTGTTGGAGTTTTTCATTGGTTTTTTTGCGACTTCGATTTTGGAAAAATAACAAAGCTCCAATTATTGATAGTAAAAGTAATCCAACGAGAAAATACCATTTTTGCTTTTCTCTTACTTGGAGTTCTAAATTGTTGATTTGGATTTGCTTTTCCTTGATTTCTATGATTTTTTTGTTTTCTAAATTTTGAAGCGTTTCTTTGTTTTCAGTACTTAACAGCGAATCGTTTATTTTGTTATACTCTTTCAAAAAGTAATACGATTTTTTAAAATCTTGTTTTTCTTCATATAACTCAGACGCTAGTTTTTTTATTTGGATATAAGTTTGTAAATCCTGCTTAAAATCAATTTCTTTCAGAATTTTTTGCGTAATTTCTTCCGATTTATTCAACCATTCTTTGTTTTTTGTTTTTCGGTAATATTCTAAAAAAATGAATGATTTTTCTTTTGCAGTTAAAATCATTAAATCAGAATTTCCTATTTCGGTTGCAATTTTTTCGGATAAATCAAGGTAATTTAGTGCTTTTTCAGGATTGTTTAGGTTGTTTTCGATGTTTCCTAAATAAAAATAATTATACAATAATGTTTCCTTATCATTGTCTTTTTCAGCAATTTTCAAAGCATCAGTATAATACTTTTTCGCTTCAATGTCTTTACCTTCAATGATTAATGAGGAACCAATATTTTGTAAATTTTTGCAAATGCTTTTTTTATTATTGAGTTTTTGATTAATTACTAGTGATTTTTTGTAATAGTTTATGGCTTTTTTAGTATCCTCAAGATAATAATAAATATTGCCAATATTGGTGTAAATTTTAGCAGTATGATCCTGATCGTTTATTTCTTCGCTTATTTTAAGAGCTTCAAGGTTATAACGCAACGCTTTTTCATAATTTCCTGATGAATTGTATACAGCGCCAATATTTTTTAGAATTTTACTTTTTGCTTTTTTATCGTTTTCACAAAATTGTAAAGCTTTATTAAACGCAATTAATGCCTTTTTTGTTTCGTTTTGAACATAGTAGTTAATTCCAAAAGTGGAATAAGATTGCGCAATTCCTTTTTCCCAGTTTATCTTTTTAGATAGTTGAAGACCAAGGTTGGCATATTTGATTCCGATTTCAGTATCATTATATTGATAATTTTGAGCTATTTCGTTATAAAGCAACACCTTGGTTGTGTCTGTTTTAGTTTTTCTCAAAACTGTTTTTAAAGAATCAATATATTCATCTTGAGAAAAAATACAATTAAAAGATAATACAATTAAAAGTAAAATTATTTTTTTCATAACACAGAATTCAAATTATCTTTAAAACTACGACCAACAGGAATAGCAACATTGTTTTTCAACTCAATTTCCTGACTTCCAATCTTTTGAATGAATTGTTTTTGAACGGCAAAGCTGCGGTGTACACGAACAAAAGAGTTGAATTTGTGGTCTTGAAGAGTGTCTCCTAAATTTTGTAAAACACAATGGCGTTTGTTTTCGGTAACAATTATTGTGTAATTTTTTAGCGCTTCTAAATACAGTATTTCATGTAATTTGACTTTGATTTGGCTGTGACCGCTTTTGATATAAATTGCATCGCCGCCAATCGACGACTCAAATAAATCTGCTTTGGTACGAATTTCCATAAACTCTTCAATGCGTTTGACAGTTTGTTCAAATCGAGGAAACTTAAACGGTTTAACGATAAAATCTAAGGTTTGTAATTCAAATGTTTCGGCGGCATTTTCGGAATGCGATGAAATAAAAACACAAACCGGAATTGCTAATGCTTTTTCTCGCAATTCCAATCCGGAAGCACCTTTTAGCTCGATGTCTAGAAAGGCAATATCAACCGTATTGTTTTCCAGAAAAGTGAGCGCCTTTTCGGCTGAATCAAAAACACCAGCAATAGTTAACAACTCAAATCGTTTGGCATACGAAACCACAACCAATCGGTCCATTTCATCATCGTCAACTATGATACAAGTGTAGGGTTTCATAACAAAGGTTTGAAAATCAAATATAACAATTTTAAATTTTTTAAAATTCGCTTCGTGTAAATTTATAGTTTCAAAGTAATGGTTGTTCCTTCATTCAATTTAGACTCAACAACAATTTCACAATTAATCGCTTTGGCCAAATCCCGAATCAAATGCAAACCTAAACCCGATTTGATTCCTGCAACTTCTTTATCGTCGTACAAGGCTTTGAATTGGTCATCGGAAGCACCTTTTCCGTTGTCATTAATCGATAAAATGGTAGTTCCATTTTCCTGAAATGCTTTCCAATGGATTGTAGGATTTTGCACGTCAATTAGTGCTTTTACAGCATTTCCAGTCAAATTTCGAACAATGGTTTTTAAATAATTTTCATCCGTTATTACAACCAAATTATCGTCATTTTCAAATACAAATTGAATGTCATTTACACTTGAAAAATGCCTTTTAACATCGTCAAAAAGTTCCGCAATTTCCAGTTTTTGTGGTTGTGGTTTAAAATTTTCCATCTGACTTTTGCTCCATTGTAGAATATCTTCCATCGAAGTCAGTAAGTTTTCAGCCGATGATAACGTAGTTTGTTCAATCCGACTTTTAGTTTCCTCATCCAACAAATCGGGACTGTCTTTTTGCAAGTGTAAAAAATCAATTAAATTGGAAACCGGACTGCGCAAATCATGATTCAAAATACTAAAAAAACGGGTTTTGGCCTTGTTGGCTTCGTCCAATTCGGTGTTGAGGTTTTGCAGCAATTCGTTGGTTCTCTTTCGATTGCGATTTTGATACCACAACAAACCTCCAATAATTCCTAAAAGCGCCAAACCGCCCATCAAAAACCATTTTTGACGGTTGCTCGATTGCAATTCAACCGCTTTAATTTTGAGTTGCTTGTCGCGAATAATAATGTCTTTTTTACTCTCTAATTTGGCCAATTCATTTTTGTGCTCCTGTGAAAATAACGAATCATTCAATCGGTTAAATTCCAATTGGTGTTGATAGGCTTTTTGGTAGTTGCCTAATTTTGAATGAATGGCTGATAACAATCGGTTGCTTTCAATCAAAGCCGTAATAAAATTGGTTTGCTCACAAAGCGTTTTTGATTGGCTGGCGTAACTCAAAGCTTGCGTTAAATCGCCTTTTTTGAAGTACAATTCAGCCAAAAAATTCATACAATTGATGTTGTTTCTTGACTCTGGAGCGGTCGAATTGAACAATGAATTGGCTTCTAAAATTTTTGAAATTAATTCGTCTATTGAAGCATTTTTATTTAAATCGTATTCGTTTTTGTACAAATCGTACGTCGAATTGGCAATCCCAAAATCATCCTTGATCTTTTTGTAATAGAACAATGATTTTTCCAGATTGGACTTGGCTTTGTTGTAGTTTTTTTGAAGATTGTACGTTTTTCCAATTTGATCGTAAATGGCACCACGATGGTAATCAAATCGATCATCTTGATTTTTCAAAGTGTTTAATGCTTTAAATGAATATTCAAAGGCTTTTTCGAGGTTTTTTTCTTCAATGTACAAATCCGAAATGTAATACAAGTTGTAAAAAGCCAACTCATTTTGATTGATTTTTTCCGCAATTTTTAAGCTTTCGGTAAAATAATGAATAGCTTCCAAATGCTTACTTTCGAATACCAAAAGCGAACCCAAATCGCAATACGTAGCACATAATATATTTTGATCGTTGTGTTTTTTGGACAGTGTAATCGCCAAATTGAAGTACTTTTTGCTTTCGTTTACTTTTCCATTGGCTGAGTAAATGCGTCCCAAAACATTGTAAGCGTAATTGTCCAGTTTGAAATAGTTTTTAGTTTTGGATAATTGCAAGGCTTCTTCACACATTTTGATGCCTTCCGAACTGTTGGAAATGGATATTTTTTCGGCACTATCGATGAGTTTTTTTACAGCAAGACTGTCTTTTTTGACATTCGTCTGACCCAAAATCAAGAATGAAGAAAACAATAAACCATATAAAAAAAACTGTCTCATAATTTGTCTAAGGCATTTTCTTTAAAACTATTTCCCAAAGGCAACCGAATTTCATTGATTAAAGTTACCGTTTGTGTTCCCACTTTGGCTACAAATTGCTTTTGCACAGCGTAACTTCGGTGTATCCGAACAAATTTGTTAAAATGCTCTTCTTTTAGCAAATTACCAATGCCCGAAAACACACAGTATCTTTTTTGAGCCGTTACCAAAATACAATAATCTTTCAAGGCTTCAATGTACCAAATGTCGTGCAATTTAACTTTCACTTTTTCATAACCGTCTTTAATGTAAATAAAATCATCACCAAAACTCGCTTCGTACAAATCGGCTTTGTGTTTGATTTCCATGAACTCTTCTATGCGAGAAACAGTTTGTGCAAAACGTTCTTCTCGCAACGGTTTTACAATAAAATCTAAGGTTTCCAATTCAAAACTTTCGGCTGCATGTTCCGGATGCGAAGTGATGAAAACACAAACAGGAATTGCCATCAACTTTTTTCGAAGTTCCAATCCGCTCAAGTTGGGCATATCAATATCTAAAAAAAGTACATCAATTTTTTCTTTTTCAGAAACCGAAAAGGCCGCAGTTGCCGATGAAAAATGACCAATAATATTGAAAATAGGAAACTTTCGGGCAATCGAAACTACCTTGAGTCGTGCCACTTCGTCGTCATCTACAATAATGCAATTGAATTTTTTCATCCTTCCCAAATATAGAAAAAAATACCGTATTCGTCTATTAATTGCCGTATTCGTCTATATTTTTTAAAGAGACCTTTTTTTCAAAATAATTTTACTCGAAATTTTTACCATCATGAAAAAAACACTATTTACTTTATTTGTAACAATTTTATTTTCAATCACTTCATTGTCCCAAACACTGTCATTAGTATCCGATGTTAATCCGGGATTTACAGGTTCATTTCCGCGTTACATTATGGAATATAACGGAGCGATGTATTTTGTAGCCGGAAACGGAACGCATTCCAAATTATATACGTCAGATGGAACAACGTCAGGAACGCAATTAGTTGGGCCAACGGTTGGGAATGGCGTTGTTTGGTATTTGACGCAGTACAACGGTCAATTGTATTTTACGTATGATGATGGCATTCACGGACTCGAACTTTGGACAAGCGACGGAACCACAGCAGGAACTCATTTACTAAAAGACATTTGGACAGGTACAACGGGTGGCGGAATTCCGTACAGCAGTCTTCCGCGTTATTTTACGGTTTGCAATGGATTACTTTTTTTTCAAGCTTCAACACCTACCAGAGCCGAAGGACTTTGGGTTACCGACGGAACCGAAGCAGGAACACAAATGTTGGGCAATCAATATTCCGATCCGTTTGCATCGGTGTCGAATTTTGTTGTTTTGAATAATAAAATTTATTTTGAAGGCAATGCAGGAAGCGGCTACGGAATGTGGAGTAGCGACGGAACCTCAGCAGGGACGCAATTGGTAAAATCCGGAATTATTGGTTCGCCCAGCACAACTCATGCCATTTTGAACGGTAAGTTTTATTTTCAAAGTTACGATAATACGCTCGGAGGCGAATTGTGGGTAAGTGATGGAACGGATGCCGGAACCGTGATGGTCAAAGACATCAATACAATTTCGTTCAGCTCAGACGCACAAAACTTTTTTAGTGATGGTCAGAAGGTGTATTTTGTGGCCAACGACGGAATAACGGGCAGAGAATTGTGGAGCACAGACGGAACCAATTCAGGAACACTATTGGTTAAAGACATCAACGTGGGAAGCGCTAATTCAGTTACCTATGCTGGAACACCCAATGGAATGATCCAATTCAATAACGAGACTTATTCGTTTGGATTTAATGGAAGTGTGGTTGAATTTTTCAAAACCAACGGAACGCTAGCAGGAACCACTTTGATTCAATCGCTTCCTAATATTATTGGTGTTTCGTACAGTTATGTTTTTAACGGAAAAATCTATTTTGTAGGTTTTAATTCAGTTGGAGGATCGGAATTTTTGTATGAAAGCGATGGAACTACTGCTGGAACTTTTCAAATCACGCCTATTGTTGCTACGTATTCTACATCGCCCAACGGATTTAATTTTTTAGGTTTTGCCGATGGATTGTATTTGCCTGCTTATTTTGGTTCGCAAGGCGTTGAATTTTGTAAACTGACACCTTCTTTGAATAATGCCGAATGGAATTCTGAAATAATGAATTTTTATCCAAATCCAACTAACGGAATTAGTGCAATTAACATTGCTGATGAATTTATTGATGGACAACTTTTAGTAACTAATTTGCAAGGACAAATCGTGCTTCAATCGAAATTGAATTCCGCAAATGAACAAGTGGATTTCTCCGAATTGCATTCTGGAATCTATCTGTTAACCATTCAAAAAAAAGGGAAATCGTTCACTCAAAAAATCATCAAAAAATAAAGTTGTGCCATGAAAAGGATCATTTCTTTTTTGTTTTTATTAATGACATTTCCGATGTTAGGGCAAGTAGGAATCAACACTGCTTCGCCCGAAGCCCAATTGGATATCCGTTCGAGTAATCAAGCAAATCCTAGTAATAAAGACGGACTTTTGATTCCGAAGGTCGATGATTTTCCCGTTACTAATCCAACTATAGCACAACAAGGCATGTTGGTGTATTTGACCACCACTTCTGGTACAAATGAACCCGGATTTTATTATTGGGATGATGCCACTACAACTTGGATTCCGATTTCTAAAGATACTAAAGCATGGTCGGTAAATGGAAATTCGGGAACCAATCCAGCAACTCATTTTTTTGGAACAACTGATAATCAAGATATTATTTTTAAACGATTTAATAATCTTGCGGGACAAATATCACCTAACAATACATCGTTTGGGAATGTTTCTTTTACTAATAATACAACAGGAACTAACAATACGGCTATTGGCGCTGGGAGTTTATATGGTAATACTGTAGGCATTGAAAATACAGGATTAGGGGTGAATGCTTTAACATTTAATTCTTCGGGAAATTACAACACATCTTCGGGTGCATATTCGTTAAATTTTAATACAACCGGAAGCGAAAATACTGCCACAGGAACGTATGCGTTACATTCAAATACAACAGCATATTATAATTCCGCTTTTGGTACTAATGCTTTAAGAAACAATACGACAGGTCAAGAAAATACGGCTATTGGAGCCTATTCCCTAATGAATAATGTTATTGGAAATGATAACACAGCCATTGGAACAAGTGCGTTACGTTCAAATTTAGGAAGTGCAAATACAGCCATAGGAAGAAGAGCTATGTTCAATAACACCAATGGTTACAGCAATACGGCAATAGGAACACATGCGCTATACGAAAATATTGGTGGCATTAGAAATACTGCCATTAGTAATGGTGCTTTAGGTTCTTCAACATTTGCGTCTGATAATATTGGTTTGGGTGTACTTTCATTATATAGCAATACACACGGCGTTCATAATATTGCCATTGGGAATTATGCGCTGTTTTCAAATGTATCAGGTTATAATGTAGCTATTGGTAATAGGAGTTTGTATCATAATTTGAGTGGAGATTACAATACAGTCATTGGACATGATGCATTAACAAACAACGTAAGTGGCTCTAGAAATAGTGCAATAGGTGATTTGGCATTATTTGGCAACACAACTGGATATGAAAACAGTGCTTTGGGCACATCAAGTTTATATAATTGCAATGTTGGATATGGGAATACAGCTTTAGGTTATTTTGCATTAAGTAATATTTATAACGGTAATTATAATACCGGTATAGGTCATTATGCAAGAAACTGGTCAGGAACAGACCCATCGAATTTTATAGCTTTAGGTTATTACTCCGGTTATGTTGGCAGCAACAGCAACACTATAGAAATTGGTAATACCAGCATCAATTGGATTGGCGGACAAGTGGGGTTTTTTAATTACAGCGATGCCCGAATCAAGAAAAATGTTCAGAATAATGTGCCCGGATTGGCTTTTATTACCCAACTTCGACCTGTGACGTATAATTTTGACCTGCATAAACAAAATGAAATTGTATATAAAGGTGTTGAAGTGGGTGAATGGGAAGGCAAATACGATTTAGAAAACCAATTGCAAACCGGATTCATAGCACAAGAAGTAGAAGCGACAGCTCGGCGCTTGGGTTACGAATTTAATGGTGTACAACCACCCAAACACGAGAAAGATTTGTACAGCGTTCAATACGCTTCTTTTGTGGTTCCGTTGGTCAAAGCTGTTCAAGAACAACAAGAAATCATCGAGAGGCAAAACACCAAAATCCAATCGTTGGAAGAACGATTAAAGGTGTTAGAGGAAAAGTTAAGTAAGTAGTTTTTTAGTTTTTAGAACCTTTGTCATAGCTTCAAAATTTGGCAAAGGTTTTATAATTTCAATATAATCGTCGTTCCTTGATTTACTTTTGATTCAACCGAAATCTCACAATCAATCGCCTTAGCCAAATCGCGAATCAAATGCAAGCCCAAACCTGTTTTGATGCCAACTACTTCTTTATCGTCGTACAAGGCTTTGAATTTGTCTAAGGTTGTTCCCGGGCCATTGTCTGAAATGGATAAGAAAGTAGTTCCGTTTTCCTGAAAAGCTTTCCAAATAATTTGTCCCTTGACTTCGCTCGGGATGACAGAATTATGCAATGCTTTTATAGCGTTTCCTGTCAAATTTCGAACAATGGTTTTGAGGTAATTTTCGTCGGTTACCAACGATAAATTGCTTGGGTTTTCAAATATAAATTGTATGTTTTCTTCACTAGAAAAATGTGCTTTGGTATCGCCAAAAATGCTCGAAATGGATATGGTTTTGGGTTGTGGTTTAAAATGCTCCATCTGACCTTTACTCCACAACAAAATATCTTCCATCGAAGCGAGTAAATTTTCGGCACCCAAAATCGTTTTGTTCTCCAAACGTTGTTTGCTTTCTTCGTCTAATAAATCTGGATTGTCTTTTTGTAGGTGTAAAAAATGGATTAAATTGGTCACCGGACTTCTCAAATCATGATTCAAAATACTAAAAAAACGGGTTTTGGTTTTGTTGGCTTCATCGAGTTCGGCGTTCAACAATTGCAATTTTTCGTTGGTTTTTTTGCGACTCTGACTTTGGTAAAAAAACAAACCTCCAATAATTCCTAAAAAGGCAATTCCCGAAAGCAACAACCATTTCTGACGTTCTTTGGCTTCCATTTTTAGTTTGTTGATTTTGATTTCACGATCGCGTAGTTCAATCGCTCGTTTATCCTCCAGGTTTTTGATGGTTTCTTTGTTGTCAGAATTGTACATCGAATCTTTGTACATCGAACACAGTTCAAAGTATTCCAACGCTTTTGCGCTATTTCCTTTCAGTTTTTGGGCTTCATAAATACTTCGATAATCGTCATACAAACCTCTTAAGCTTTTGAATTCTTTGTGCAATTGAACCGCTTTTTCTAAATACAAAACTGCGCTGTCAATTAGTTTTGGATTGTTTTTTTGCTCTTTCGCCAATTCAACATACGAATCGCCAATAACGCCATAACTAAAGGCAACATTGTGTATTTTACTCATGATGGACGGATCCGTTTTTAAAGAAGCCTGACTGTAATCAATTGCTTTTTGATAAGAACCCATATCTAAATACACCAACGCAATATCCGACAGCAAACGCGATTCTAAATTGGTATCTTTTTTAATTTTGATAAGAGTCAAACTTTTTTCTAAATAGGCTATCGATTTTTGATACTCGCCAAAATTAAAGTACACCGTGCCAATGCCTCTCAAGGCCAATTCTTGACTTAAATTATTGTTTTGTGTGCTGATTTTTAAAGCTTTATTGTAGGCAGTCAATGCTTCTTTATTTTTGCCAAAGCCCGTGTACAAACTGCCTATTGAGATGTATACTTTTGTAATACCACTTTTATTTTTTATGATTTCAAATAATGCCAATGATTTGTAGTACTGCGCCAAGGCATCGTCGTACTTGCTTTCTTCTAAAAAAATTTGTCCTTTAGAAAAATAAACTTCCGCTAGAATACTTTTGTTTTGGGTTGCACTCAACGATTGATCAAAGTGGGATAATGCTTTCGGATAATCGTGGTTTTTAGTGTAATGCGCACCAAGAGTCAAGTGTGATTGAGCAATTCCGTCCTTCCAATTTATTTTTTTTGCCACTTCTAGGGCTTTTTTACCATACAGTAATGATTTTTTCGAATCAGTTAAGAGGTATTCTTTGGCAATTTTTTGGTAACGATTTACTTTTGATGAATCGTCTTTCATTTTCGAAGTTTCGGCTAATAAAACATCCAAATTGCTTTGGGAAACCAAGGTAAATGGTAAAAACAACAGCGCTAAAAAAATACATTTTCTCATCATAATGTGGCCGCCATTTCTTTGTAACTTCTTCCAATCGGAATGGAAACACCATTGTGAAGTACAATTTCGTGGGTGAATTTTTTATTGACGAATTGCTTCTGAATAGCAAAACTGCGATGAATTCGAACAAACGACTGAAAATGGTCTTCTTTAAGTATATTTCCTAGACTCGACAATACACAATGTCTTTTTTGTTGGGTAACAATCAAAGTGTAGTCTTTCAAGGCTTCTAAATATAAAATTTCGTGAAGTTTGACTTTGGTTTGTTCGTGCCCTTCCTTGATGTAAATTGTATCACCACCAATACTCGATTCAAACAGTTGTGCTTTAAGCCTAACTTCCATAAACTCTTCAATTCGACGCATGGTTTGCGTAAAACGATCCATTTTTATGGGTTTTACAATAAAATCTAAGGTTTCCAATTCGAAACTCTCTACGGCATGCTCCGGGTGCGATGTAATGAAAATACAAACGGGAACTACATTTGCTTTTTTACGCAATTCCAAGCCGTTCATTTCCTCCATATCAATGTCTAAGAAAAGCACATCAATGGATTCTTTTTCGATGACTTCTAAAGCCATTAGAGCCGATTCAAAAATACCGATAATGTTGAGGTTGTCGAATTTTTTGGCATAGGAAACCACAGTCAATCGATCGATTTCGTCATCGTCAACAATAATGCAGTTTAACTTTTTCATACCTAAAGATTTAACCAAATATATAAAAATTTACATTAACTGTCGTCTGTCTATTTAAAATGTCGTTCGTCTATTAGCGGTTTTTTATGTTGGATGATAGTAGCAATTTTGAGTCGTAAAACATTGAATATGAAAGCGAAACTACTACTTATAGGATTTTTTTTGATGGCCAATTGGTGTTTTTCGCAAGTCGGAATCAACACTACATTGCCCGACGCACAACTGGATGTTCGTTCGAGCAATCAAGCAACACCCAACAATACCGATGGTTTATTAATTCCGAAAATGGATGCATTTCCCGCTACCAATCCAACAGCAGCACAACAAGGAATGATGGTGTATTTAACCACCGCAACTACGTTTTCAGGCAACCCAAAATCCATTGGTTTTTACTATTGGGATAACGTGAGTTCCGATTGGATTTCGGTAGGAAACAACCAAACTTCGGGTTGGTCAATTACGGGAAATTCAGGAATAAATGCGGCGACTCATTTCATCGGCACCATCAACAACGTCGATTTGGTTTTTAGAAGAGGAAATTTACGTGCTGGATTATTGAGCGCTAATTCAACTTCATTTGGAACGAACGCTTTAAATCTGTTATCAACCGGAACTGAAAATACAGCTTTGGGATCCAATGCACTAGCTTTCAACACTACTGGTCAGCAAAATGTGGCATTAGGGAGAAATAGTATGTTCAATAACACTTCAGGACAAGGAAACACAGCAACTGGATTTACTACGCTATATTCTAACACAACAGGTTTTTTCAACTCAGCATATGGTTATTATTCTTTAAATTCAAATACAACAGGGCATAATAATTCATCTTTTGGAGTTAACTCATTATTTTTTAATACTACCGGATTGTTAAATAGTGCTTTTGGAAATGCAACCTTATATAATAATACGACAGGAAATAGGAACGCAGCTTTCGGTAATGGCTCATTGGCATCAAATACTACCGGACAAGAGAATGCTGCTTTTGGGATATTCTCACTAGGTGCTAATACTACAGTTAGTGGTTTGTCTGCGTTTGGATACAGTGCCTTGGCAGATAATACTACAGGAATTCAAAACTCGGCTTTTGGGTATAGCGCTCTTACTAATACTACAACAGGATCTTCTAATTCTGCCTTTGGTTATGGCTCGCTCTTTAATAATATAACAGGTGCATCCAATTCAGCTTTTGGGTCTAATTCGCTCTTAAATAATACAACGGGTGCTTCTAATTCAGCTTTTGGAACTAATGCACTTTTTAGTACTACAACAGGAGGAACCAATTCAGCTTTTGGAACTAATGCCCTCTTTTCAAACACCACAGGAACAGGAAATGTGTCAATGGGCACTTTTTCATTAGAAAACAATACAACAGGAATTCAAAATACGGCTCTAGGTATATCGTCGATGCGCACTAATATTTCAGGCGCCAATAATGTGGCTATTGGGCCAGGGTCGCTGTATGAAAACACAGTAGGAAATGGTAACATTGCCATTGGGTTTTCTGCTTTGTATTTCAATACAGCAAGTAATAACACAGCTATTGGTTTTCGTGCTCTGAATAACAATAGTACAGGCAATAATAATGTTGCCGTTGGAGCCTCGTCTTTAATTAATAATACTACGGGAACTAGTAATTCAGCTTTCGGTTTGTCATCTATGAGTGCCAACACAACAGGAAGTCAAAATGCAGCTTTTGGTGTTACTTCCTTAGCTTCAAATACTGTAGGAATTCAAAATTCGGCTTTTGGTTATCAATCTTTACAATTCAATACCGTTGATGGTAATTCGGCTTTTGGGTTTAATTCACTAAGGTTCAACACAACAGGATTTGGAAATTCAGCTTTTGGGAATGGTTCACTTGATTCCAATACAACAGGAATTAATAATTCCGCTTTTGGTAGCGCTGCATTATCGGCGAACACAACAGGTGGTTCAAACTCTGCTTTTGGTTCTTTGACTCTTTTAGATAATACCAGCGGGCAAAGTAACAGTGCCTTCGGAATTGCATCCATGCTCAATAATACCACTGGTAACTCCAATTCAGCTTTTGGGGCATCATCATTGAATGTTAACACAACAGGTAATAATAACTCCGCTTTTGGATATTATTCATTGCAGGCGAATACGGCTAGTGGAAATTCAGCTTTTGGTTTTGAATCGTTGAGAGCCAATACTACGGGAACGTTAAACAGTGCATTTGGTACTTCTGCATTGGATTCAAATACTACAGGAACAAATAATGCAGCTTTTGGTTCGAATTCTTTACAATCAAGTACTACAGGAAGTTTTAATTCGGCTTTTGGAAGTATTTCATTGAACTCAAACACAACAGGTACTGGTAACACTGCTTTTGGATATTCAAGTTTGAATTCAAATACAACTGGTAACTCGAATTCAGCATTAGGTAGTCTTTCACTCAATCAAAACTCGACAGGAATAGCCAATACAGCTATTGGAGAATGGGCCTTGTTTGGTAATACCACAGGCTCTTCAAATTCCGGTTTTGGAAATAGTACCTTGGTTACTAATACAACTGGAACGTTCAATTCGGCTTTGGGACAAGGAGCCGATGTAGCTTCAGCAAACCTAACCAACGCCACAGCTATTGGCGCTCTTGCTGAAGCAGCTTTAAGCAACTCACTCGTTCTAGGAAGCATCAACGGCATCAATGGCGCCACAGCAAGTGTAAACGTCGGCATCGGAACCACTTCGCCACAAACCCGTTTGGATATTATGGATGAAAATGTAACTACTACTTTTGGTGTGGATGGGAATTTATTAGTGCGCACCAACAATCCGCAAGCAGCCGATATTGGTGGTTCGATTACCTTAGGCGGAATGATTGATGATGCCGCTTTATTACAACGCAATTTTGCCTCAGTTGAAGGTAGAAAAACCAATAGCGTACTCAACAGCAACTCAGGCTATTTGATGATAAAAACCAATAATGCGGGTTCTTTAGCAGAACGTATGCGCATCACAGCCACAGGCGACGTTGGCATCGGAACGGCAACGCCTGGTGGACAATTCGAATTGTCTTTAAACGAAGGCAGAAAACCAGGTTCCACAACTTGGACGGTCGTTTCAGATAGTCGTTTGAAAACCATTGATGGCACTTATACTAAAGGTTTAAACGAAATTATGCAGTTGCAACCCATTCGCTATCACTACAAAAACAATGGCGAACGAAAATTTGAACAAGAAGTGTTAAATACTGAATTCGCTGGTTTCATCGCACAAGAAGTCCAACCGCTTTTCCCCGATGCGGTGCAAGTCGATGAAGACGGATTTTTGAACTTCAACATGCATTCCATTTTGGTTGCTTCGATTAATGCGATTAAAGAGTTGAACACCAAAACCGAAGCCTTAGCCAACAACCAAGCCGAAGTTGAACAGTTGAAACAACAAGTGGTGAAACAGCAGCAAATCAATCTCGACTTACAATCGCGTTTAAAAGCTATCGAAGACAAGTTGAATAAGTAGTTTGTTTTTTATTAGGAGCAGATAAATAGCTGTTCTTAGAGTCCTCGTCCCGCTTTTCGTTGCAATCTCGCCCTTTGGGACGAGATTTCCTCTTCAATCGGGGCTAGAATACAAGTTTTGTGCATTTTTAGACGCTTTTAACTTTTTAATCCATCATTCTTTTACTACATTTGACTCGAGCCAGTAGCGCTGTCATTATGAAGATAGAAGAACAAAAAGAACTCATTTCCGGATTCAAACACCTTGAATTGTTAGCCAATCAAGTGGTGGAGGGCTTTATTTCGGGTATGCACAAATCGCCTTTTCACGGGTTTTCTGCTGAATTTGCCGAACACAAAGTCTACAATACTGGTGAAAGTACCAAACACATTGATTGGAAATTATTTGCCAAAACAGATCGCTTATACACCAAGCGTTTTGAAGAAGAAACCAATTTGCGCTGTCATTTAATCATCGACAATTCGTCGTCTATGTATTACCCAAAACTAGAAAGCAATCAACCGTTTTACGAAAGTAAAATTGGGTTTTCTATTCTGGCTTCTGCGGTTTTGATGAATTTATTAAAAAAGCAACGCGATGCAGTCGGACTCAGCGTTTTCTCAGACAAATACGAATACTACGCACCCGAAAAAGGCTCCGATCGTCACCATAGAATGTTGCTCAATATTTTGGAAGGTTTGCTAGAAAATCCGAAAGAAGCCAAACAAACGGATACGATTACCTACTTGCATCAAATAGCCGAAAAAATGCACCGTCGCTCGATGATTATTTTGTTTACCGACATGTTTCAAAACGAGGATAACGAGAGATTATTCAACGCCTTACAGCATCTAAAACACAACAAACACCGTGTAGTTTTGTTTCATGTCATTGATGAAAAAAGAGAGCTTTCTTTCGATTTTGACAACACACCACGCAAATTTATAGACGTTGAATCGGGTGAAATTATCAATTTATTTGCAGAGAATGTCAAAGAAGAATACGAAAAAAACATCAAAAAATACTTCAAAACGCTCTCAATGACGTGCGCTCAGAACAAAATCAAATACGTCCCAGTCAATGTTGGTGCCGATTTTGAAAAGATTTTAACCACATATCTTGTTGAAAAACAAATGTTTGGTTAATAGAATTAAATTGGTAAAGAAAAAAATCAAAAAAACGTTTGCAAGTATCAAAAATGGATGTATATTTGCAACCGCAATTAAGCGAAGGTTTGGTAGTTCAGTTGGTTAGAATACATGCCTGTCACGCATGGGGTCGCGGGTTCGAGTCCCGTCCAGACCGCTAAAATTGGGAAAATTTAGAAAAGCGTTCCGTATTCGGAGCGCTTTTTTGCCCAAAAAAGCATTTAAGATTAGTTGTGTTGTTTCGTCCCGATTCATCGGGACAAGGTTTAGTAGTTAGACCAATGAAAAGCTTTCCACTTTATTGTGGATGGCTTTTTTGCTTTATAACAGTTTGTGAACAATTCTTCAATAACACTAGTTTATACAAAATTAGGTACGCTCACAGGTACGCAACTAAAATAAACTAGGTACGCAATTATAAATCCTATAAACACTATGATTAAAGATAATCTTAAAATCTTGTTTTTATTGGATAAAGTGAAATCCAATAAACAAGGAAATGCACCTATTAGATGTAGGTTGACATTTAATAAACAAAGGAAAATATTTTCAACAGGTTTTTTTATTAATCCTACACAATGGAATAGTAAATTGCAGCTTGCAAAACCTCCAAACGAAAATAATAATTACATCAATACACAACTAAGCCTGATTAAAAGTAAAATTAATCAGGCTTTTTTATTTTTACAGGTTAACAATGTTGAGTTTACTATTGATGATATAGTAGCTCAATATAAAGGAGTGTCTGTAAAAAAAGATTTAGGGTTAGTTGAAGTGTATAATCTTTTTCTTGAGAGAATAGAAAAACTGATTGATAAAGAAATCAAATTAGTAACCTACAAAAAGTATGAAGAATCATTTGTTCATCTTAAAGATTTTATCAAATGGAAGTTCAAAACACCAGAGATTAGATTAAAAGACCTTAAATCAAACTTTATTTCAGAATATGAATATTATCTTAAAGTTGAGAAAAACCTTCAACTGAGCACCTTAAATAAGGTAATACAAAGGTTTAGAAAAGTATTGAGCTATGCTATTAGTCAGAATCATTTAGACAAAGATCCTTTTCTGCTTTATAAAGCCAAAAGAATAAAAAAAGAAGTGGTTTACTTAGATTCTCTTGAATTATCAAAACTTGAAAATCATAATTTTGAAATTAATAGAATAAGGCAAATAAGAGACTTGTTTGTTTTTTGTTGTTATACAGGGTTGGGTTTTGCAGAAATGAGGAATTTAAAAAAGACTGATATTGTCAAAGGCTTTGATGAACAATTATGGATTGACATTAAAAGAGATAAAACCCAGAAAAATTACAAAGTTCCATTACTTCAAAAAGCAAATGATATAATTAGACTTTATGACCTGGTTTCGAATGAATATGTGTTTCCTAAGATATCAAATCCAAATTTTAATGCTTACCTAAAGGAAATAGCAGAAATAGTTGGAATCAAAAAGAATTTAACTCACCATCTTGGAAGGAAGACATTTGCAACTACTGTACTGCTTTATAATGATGTGCCTATGGAAATCGTGTCAGAATTGTTAGGACATTCCAAAATGAGTATTACTCAAGAATTCTATGGTAAAATTGTTCAATCTAAAGTTAGTCAACACATGATTACTTTAGAGAATAAATTAAAAAAGTAGAGATGGGATTATTCCCATCTCTCTACTTTAAAAGTTGGTGCTATTCCAATATTATTTCTTAAAACATTGTACATTACTGATTGAACATATTCAACATTGTCTTCAGTAGTAATAATCGAATCATGAAGGCTGAATAAAACTACATCTGGGCTTTCCTCAGAAATATTTTTACAGATTTTATGTAACACTAATTCAGCTTCTAATCTTTGTAAGCAAATAGAAAAAGCAGGGTGATTATTTTGACCTTGTTTTATAATACTAAAAACCTCATAGACATTTGGAAATTGTCTTTTAAATAATTTTATAGATTCATTATAGCCAATTGAGGTGTTTGAACTATATATTGATGTGAACGTTATTTCTTTAGCTTTGGCTCTTAATATAGTTTCATTTGCATTTTCAGTCAATTCATTTTCAACTAATAATCTTCCAAAATTTTCATAAAATCTCCCACTTGAGACATTTTCCTTAAAGGTCTTCACATCAGGCGCATTTTTTATATTTCTGATTTTTTCTACTAACATAATAGGGTAATTAGTATTATTAGTAAGTTTTGGATTTATAATCTTATCTGATAAATTATTATTTATAAAAATCTCATCATCTAATAGTGAAATAGCTAGATATGGTTGAGAGTTACTAATGTCTATTGCACAGAGTGTTTTACCATCATATTTTATAAACTTCCTCAAACCTGATAACATTTGAGTTAAATTAGTATGTAATCTAAAACCTGTTTTATCAACATAAAATGGATATTCGCAATTTTTCAGTTTGATAAAAGGTAATAATCTGCAATTATATCTCAGCATCAAATTTTGAGTGTTTCCTACATCACTCTCTTGTTGTGATAGTTCATTTAAAAAATTTACACCACCTTCATAATCAACTTCAATTTTATTGTTAAACCACTTTTCTAAATATTTTAATTCTTCTGTTAATTCTTCATTATAATTCTTGTTCAAATATTTAATATTTTTAATTAAAGACCATTTTGTGATAATTACTGGAATAATCCTTGAACTATAAGCTTCTGTAATCCTTAATCCCATTGACAATTTGGTTGGAATATATTGCCTGTTTTCTATTATTATACTCAATCTTTTTAGATATTCAATATAATTTTTATAGTCATGAATTCTTCTCTGTAATAATGCTCTATTTATTGGAGTATAGCCATTGTTAGATTCAATTATATCTCTTTTTCTAGCTGGAATTGAGTTAATCAAATGCAAGATGTAAACAAAGCAATCCCTTTCAAAACTAAAGTCTGGAGGGTTTTCTAATAACAACCTGTCAATATTAATATTTTCTGGTATGTACAATGTCAAAGAACTAATTCTTTCATAGCCATCTTTACTCAATGTAACAAGTCCTGTATCTTGACTTGGGCTATTAATCGGATTATAGTGAGGATTTGATACAGGCCTCACTTTTGAAATATTAATCATTCCCCTCCAAAGGAGAGCAAACTCAGTTAAGAGAAAGGCCATGTAGCGGAGCTACAATTAGCTAGTGATTTTAACTTTTAATTTAAGTAGTTATAATTTATAAAGATTCTACTATATATCAGTTATGGATGAAGTATAATACTACATTCAAATAGATAAACCAAAAAGTTTGATTTTATCCAATCTACAGAAACAATAAATTTAGTATTCTGAAAAATTTCGGGGTAAGAATAACACCCTAATTATTTAATCGAAGTATCCTTTTTTGAGGATTTGCTCCGCAAAGGTAAAAAGTTTTTTTTACTAAAAATACTATTAATGAAATATTTAACAAATTTCATTTCAATATTAACCATTTTAAAGATTAAAATTTATGCAATTAAAGCAATCAGAAAGAAAACAAGTTAAGCTCCGTTTAGGGATAAGTGGAGCAAGTGGCTTTGGCAAAACTAAGTCAGCGTTATTATTAGCCTATGGAATGACTAATGATTGGAGTAAAATAGCAGTTGTTGACACTGAAAACTCCTCTGCATCATTGTACTCAGATTTAGGAAACTTCTATGTCATAGATATTTCTGCTCCTTATACACCTGAAAGGTATATTGAAGCAATTACTCTATGTGAGAATTCAAATATCTCAGTTATAATTATTGATTCTATTACCCACGAGTGGAATGGTTCAGGCGGATGTTTAGATATTCATGAAAAACTAGGTGGTAGATTTCAAGATTGGGCAATTGTGACACCTCGCCATCAAGCTTTTATTGATAAAATTCTACAATCAAGTTGCCATGTTATTACTACAGCTAGAAGAAAAATTGAGTATGACATTGATAAAGATGCTAATGGTAGGTTGAAAGTACAAAAGTTTGGTACTAAAGAAATAACTAGAGAAGGCTTTGAATATGAGCTAACAGTCAATTTCGAGCTAATCAATGACAATCATTTAGCTAGAGCAAGTAAGGATAGAACAGGGCTATTTATGAATAAACCTGAATTTGTTATTAATTCTGCAACAGGTAAAAGGATTTTAGAATGGTGTAACTCAGGCACTAACTTACAAGATGCTAGAGAGAAAATTAAGGCAACTAAAACAGTTGAGGAATTGAAAGTTTTATACAATCAATACAGCAATTGGAGAGAGCTTTTAGAGTATGATTTTAAGCTTCAAAAAGACACCATCAACTCGAAAGAATTATTGTTAAACCCTAAATCATTTTCAACAAATGGACACACAACTCATCACTGACAATTCTACTACCATAATAGAGAATAACGGTAGTAATACAGAATCTACATTGGTATTACTAAGAGTAAATCCAAATGGTACTGAAACTATATTGAATTATCCTAAAAGTGAAAATATTGATATAGATAATGAGGTTATGCTACCCAGTAAGATTAATGAACTTATTGCTGTAGAAACTACTCCAAAGCTTACAGAAACTAGTTTATTTGTACCCAAACCATTTATTGAAGCTAACACTTCAGAAATTAGTTTACACACCTTAAAAAGTGATTGTGTAATACCTGTATTTTCTAAAGATAATGAGAGAACTATTGCACATCAAGAGTTTATTGAAATAGCTCAAGATTGTGTAGCAAAAGTATTTCCACATCATATATTTGATGAACCAGAAGTAAGGGTTTCACACCAAATTAAAGGCAGAACACCTGATGCAATAAATAAGCAAGCTAAAGATTTGTTAGACCACGAAAGAACGCAGTACTTTGAAAGAATGGCATTCATCATTAGAATACCTAGTATTGTTGATACAATCAATGGTAATGAAATTGCTTTGGTAATAGGTGGAGTAAGAAGCTATAATTTAGAGAACCTATACAACAAAAAGACTATTGAAAAGTTCAAGTTCTTTATTGGGTTTCAGGTAAAAGTATGTTGTAACCTAGCTGTGTCAAGTGATGGATTTGTGGAGGAAATGCGTGTAAGTTCCTATCAAGAATTACAAAGCAAGATTTTAGAAGTGTTGTACAATTTTAATGCAGAAAAGCAATTAGCACAAATGAAACAGCTTTCTGAACATTCACTTACAGAACATCAATTTGCTCAATTATTGGGTAGAACAAGATTATATCAACACTTACCTAAAAAAGACAAGCTAAATATTCCAGTACTAAATTTCAATGATGGTCAGCTTAACACTATAGCAAAAGACTATTACGAAGATGCTAGTTTCTCTAGAAATGATAATGGGGATATCAATCTTTGGAATGTATATAATCTCTTTACTCAAGCTAATAAATCAAGTTACATTGACACTTTTTTTGATAGAAACGTCAACGCATTTGATTTCTCAAATGGCTTGTTAAAAACACTAAATGGTAGCTCTAACTATCATTGGTTTTTGAGTTGAGAAGAACCCAATCCCTTAATTGGGGTTGGGTTAAAAAAAAAAGACAGAGCCTCTAATTCTGTCCTAAAAAATCTTTTACAAGATTTTGGGGCTTGTGTGTGCTAATTCCTCAATTAGTAAATAACGGTTGTAGAGTTTTAAACAACAATAAATTGTTACTTAATCTTGCCCCCTAATATTTTAATAAACTATGTGACCTCTTTTAGTATTTAATTCTTTTCCGAAATCTTTGTTTACCCATTTTGTAAACCAACTATTTTGGAAATTACCCATGTTTTCTAGAAAATCCTCTTTACTTCTCTTGCTCTCACTGGAATTAAAAAACTTTATCTTGTTTAAAATTTTTAATCTAAATTTCTTAACCTCCTCATCAGTTTCTGCAACATATGGACAGGATAGCAAATCTACAACTAAAAGAACATCTTCTGCCTTATTTTGTTCAAAATTATCTAATTTTCTGTCAATTATATTTCTAATCTTTTTTCTTAATTGAATATATTTAGAGTCCCTTTCAATATGATTTAATAAAGAAATTATTGTAAAATAAGTTAAATCTTTTGTGTCCTCTGATATATTAAAATGTTTTTCTAATATTTTCTCATCAAGGTAATAATGCTTACCTAATTCATTAATTATTGGTAATAAGTAAAGAGTCTCTATTTCAACATATTCTGTTGCCTTTTCTTTTTTAAATACTGCTAATGTTCCATCGAATATTTTCTTAAAAATTATATGTTTTTTATCAAAACTGTAACTTAGTAATTCTTCATAATCAATTATCCCATATTTAATCTTAAGCTTGGTGTTGTTTTTCTCTAGATTTTTTATGTAATCCATAATTATAAAAAGAATGTGACAAACTTTTACTGAATAATTTACTCTAGGAAGAACTGAATATATAAAGAAAACTAGCTCAATAATTTCATTAATATTTTTGAATAAACCCCTTTGAATAGACCTTAACTCAACTTCTAAATCATTTATTTCAAAATTTAATTCTTCAAGTTCTAATTCTATTTTTCGTATTTCATGAGGATTCGTACTAGATAGCAAAGAATTGTTGGCAAATTGTCTTTTAATTAACTTGTTAATGAAATTATTTTGAGCTTTTTGGGCTTCCTTAATCATTTTTTTAAGTTTATTAAAAATAACAGCTAAGAAATAATTTTGTAAATCTTTGTATGAAGTAGATGTTTCGGAAAGAATTAGTTTATAGTTAGTAATGATATCTTTTGCATAGTAATACTTTACTCCTATTGAATTTTCATCATCAAGATTTACTTTAAAAATTGTACTATTCTCAATTAAAATTCTAATTTTTTCTTTTGCAATTGTGATTTTAGTTATAATAGGTTTAAGATAATTTTCAGTTTTACTCTCATTAAAAAATAAGTTATATTCTTTTAATTTTAATTTATAGAGATTTAATACTTCACTTTTTACTTTTTCATCTGTATAAAAAATAAAAAAATCATCCACATATCTATATGCTTCATAATCTATTTTGTAAATTATATTTTTCTCCAATAATTTCTGTTCAACATTCCTATCAATTCTTTGAAGAATTAATTCAGCAAATATTCTTGAAAATTCTGGTCCAATAACTATTCCATTTGTTTCATTATAATTCATCTTCTGCATGATTGTATCAAAAACACCACCCATAGAATTAGAATTAGTTCCTAAGTTATCTTTTACAATTTTTTTATTTGTTAGTGACCATGAAAGAGTATGTGTATAAATACTATCAAAACATCTTGAAACATCAAATTTAAGAAGATTGTCAAACTTTTTTTCAGATTTTTGAAATTCATACGATTCGTAAAACTTATAAATATTACTAAAATCTTTGTATGAAAAAAAGGTTTTTAATCCGTCATACTCTTTATCAGATGTCTCAATAATTTCAAATTCTGATTCATTATTTTTATTTTTTTTATTCGTAGAATCTTTAAAATACTTTAAAGATGCGATCCTATGTGGTTTCCTTAACGAAAATTTACTTATATTACAATAATATAAAATTAGGTATTTGTGTTCTTCATAAAAGTTCAAAATATTAATTTGATTAATTGGATGTATAAGTGTTAGCTCCCTAAAGTCATTATCTTTATGAGTTATTCTGAACTTAAAAGGTATAGTTAAATTATAATTACTATCCAATTTAAAAAAATCATATTGGTTTTCTAAACAAAGTGGTTTATTCCAGTCAATACCAAATAACAATCGAACAAGTCTTTCCAAAGTATTTGTTCTATCTTTTTTGAATCTTAATTCATTATCAGTTATAATGATTTTATTTTCAATCAAAAAATGATAAAAATGTCTATTTGAAAATAATGGAGGAACTTCATATGGAAGTATATCAGATAAAACTACTCGTTCTTTTCTGTAATCAATTTTCTTCTTAGCTTTTATACTCATAATTTATGCTTCCAAATTGAATTAATTTCTGTTAAACCAAATTGAACAACTCCTTTGTTGTTCATGTTTTTATAGTCAGTAGGTTTAGAATTTTTGTTTTTATACAATCTATTCTTTAATGGGAATAGAATAAACCTTTTTGATTTGAATCCATCAACAAAATTATTTTTTTTCAATTCTAATTTTTGAGAAACAGATAAACCTGTTCTATTTATATGCCAAATTGTATAGTTGTTAATTGTGTTCAATTCGGACATGTTATTTAAAAAGATATTTGAATAATAAACTCCAACATACACTTTGTTTTTATTATTCCTTAATTTAGTATTATTAGTTAAAAACATTAATCTTGAGTTAAGTAAATTAAAAGCTTTTTTACTGTTAATGTCTTTTTTCTTTTTAAATGCATCAAATGCTTTTTTTATTTTTTCTTTATATTTCCTTTCTTTGTTTTCTGACAATCCAATTGATAATTCATATTCTTTATTAGTCTCTTTGACTGAAGAAATATTATATCCAAGAAATTCTATTTTCTTCCCTTTCAAAAGACTAATTCCATTAAGTAAGTTATACTCTTTTGTTTTTTCTGTTACAGGACTTAAATTTAATTCTTCCTCTTCTACAATTTTTTTTATTTCTTCGAAATATTGTTTCAATTTGGAAGCTTCAGTAAATTTATTGTCTGGCGTAAATATTATAATCATATCATCTACATATCTCCCATAGTAAACAACATCTTTAAGATTTTTTATTTTAGCATCTATTTTTCTCATATATAATTCTGCTAAATACGCACTGAATCCAATGCCTCTTGGGACTCCTAAAGGATTTGTAGAAGTTTCTTGTCCTGTTAAAATATTATAACCATCTAAAACTTCAGTTATAAATTTTTTTGTGGTTATACTTAATAAATTATCTCTATTTATTTTGTCAAGTATTAATTTTTGGGGTATTGATTCGTAAAAACTTTTAATATCAGTTCTTATAACATATTTAGGAAACTTATTTTTAAGTAAAGTTATAACCTCAGTCAAAATTGAAAATCTACTAGATGGCTTTATATTGTATGTTCTTGAAATGTTTTCTTGAATTTTTTTTGAGATAAAGAAGTTCTCAAGTGACTCTTCTAAAAAATAACTTTGTTTGCCATGAATTTCTCCTAAACAAATATTAATAGGAGTTTTGCTTTTTGCTATGTTTTTAGATGCTATCTCAAGGGTTGAAATTATTTTTTTATCTCTTTCTTTCTTATATGCTTTTCTTTTCTGATATAGAATACTTCTAATATTAGAATTTTTTGAAGCTCTAATGCTGTTATTAATATTTTTTAACTCTTTTAGGTCTTCTAAAGATTCTGCAAAATCTATTTTAAAACGTTTTTCAATATGCTTTCCTTTTCTATTCTCATTGTCGAATATTTCAAGAAAATTTTTTGATGTAAAAGATTGGTCAAGCATATAAAGTGGTTATTGTTAATTTGTTTTATTTAATCAATTATATATTGTGGGTATTAAACTATACCCCACCAAGGCTTAGGAAAGAAAACCCATTTGTTATTTATATAGCAAAATACACTAAATGAATTTCCATATTCAGATGTTTCGCTATTTAAAAATTCAACTTTGTAAAAGATCACATCATAATTAAATGCTCCTTTATCAGCTGCCATTTTCATCCCACCAGCTAATTTGTTATTACCATGCATTATCTCAGTCGAGCTATTTGTTTTGAATCTAAAAGCTTTATATTTTGGAAATAATGGTTCAAAATGTTGATTTGAAAGTTGCTCAAATTCCATACAATACCTTTGAAACATTTTAACATGATAATCTTTAGAAAAAACAGCTTTACAATCTAACAAAGTTGGATGTGCTTTGAGAAACAAATTATTAATGCTAATATTCTCTTTGATAAATGGATTAAAATATTCGTCTGGTGAAGGGCTTATATGAATCAAATTATCTATTCTGTATTTTTCAACAATCTCAAGGAAATTAGATTTGTATTTATTCCATCTAGTGATTGATTTATTAATATTATATTTAGTTGTTATTTCTTCAAATAATTCATCAAGTGCATATCCATCATTTAATTTTGATGCTTGCTTAACGCTATATAGTGTTCCAATAGAATTAAATTCTATATTAGGGAATAGAAAAGGTTTTACCTCTAGGTTATTTATAGCCCATGAAGCTCCCATTTCATTTAAACATATATCACTTTTCTTGTAATTATTTGAAATTAGTAGAAATGAATAATCTGCTCCTAATAGTTCTTTTAAAATATGTTCTCTAAAATCATTGCCAGTTCTTATCCCTAATCCTTCTATTGAAGAGCAAAAGATATCTTTTTCAGAAATACCACACCCAGAAATTAATATTTGCTCAACAAATGCATCAGCAATTAGTTTGTCTTTTGAAGAATGGCTTATAAATATTTTCATTATTAATTAAAAGTATTGTGGTTTATCTACTTCAATAAAAATTCATAACGATCAAATTAATGCTATTTAGTTTTTACTTTGTTTCTACTCTGCTTTTGAATTATTGTATCAATTGACTTTTT
This sequence comes from uncultured Flavobacterium sp., assembly GCA_964414655.1. Taxonomy (GTDB): domain Bacteria; phylum Bacteroidota; class Bacteroidia; order Flavobacteriales; family Flavobacteriaceae; genus Flavobacterium. The sequence goes on from CAYPXI010000002.1 coordinate 275,210, forward strand.
TACATTATGAGAAGGAGTTACTATATTGCCCTTTTTTGTTTCCAAATTACCAGAAAATTGAAGAGCAGAAAATAATATAAACAGGAATAACATTAACCCCAAAACCCATTCAATGCAATAAATTAAATTACGAATTTTTACTATTTTAATTTGAATTTTTTTAAAATCACTTTTAAAGTGATTGTAATTTTTTAAGTAATTATTTTTGATTTCTTTCTCCTCTTTTTCAACATCTTTATTTATACACTTTACATTAAATTTTGAGATTCCAAGCATTTTATAAGCAATAACGGAATACATTATGAAACCTAATAATATAAGAAGAACAATAAAAGGCTTGTCCTTAACTTGATAACTAGCGAATGCAGTTGCTGCAAAAGTTAAAGGTATTGACAATACTTGTTTACTAACTAGTTCAATATTTTTTTCTAAGCCTTCAAAATACTTATTTCTTTCTTCCTTAAATTTTGTTTTAATTTTTTCAAAATTAAAATCTAATACATAGTTTTCATAATCTCTTTCTGTCAAGAGAAGTATAGGCTTTAGATTCTTTATCATTTCATAAAATCTATCTTGAGAATCAAAATTGCCAATTCCAAAAACTGTTATGTTTTCTTTAAAAAATTGAGTAAATTCTTTTTTTTCGAAATTTTCAACTAATAAATCAAAAAGGGGGTTCAAATCATCCAATAGAGCAACTCTTTCCTCTAAATCCTTACATCCAATATGAATAGTCCCGTTATCTTTACTGACAATTATTAATTCTCGTTTAATATCTCCATACAATGTAGTAAACAATGGATTGTCTTTAAGAAAAAGATATATCTCCTTATATATTGGGAAATTAAAAAACAATGCTTTGTCTTTGCTAAACTCATCATTATCTTTCTTCCAAATAAATGACTCATTATGATTTAAAACAATTATGTGTGATTCAGTATAATTGCCTTTGTATTTGTCATAACCTATTAAATAATCCTTTATGTCATAAAAAAAATAGCAGTTATTAATTTTACATTTATTTAAATTAACAGTTACATTATTTTTAATTATATCTGAATCATAAAATAATTCTTCAATTAAATTAAGATTAATATTTACTTGAGTTGTGACAAAAGTGAATTTTATTTCAACACCACTTTTTATGATTGAATTTGGAAGAGTATTTTTTTTGATTAACTCTAAGAAATCACTTATCAAGCTTTCACTATTCATTATTTTATACTTTCTTCGTTATATCTATTTTTTAATTTGGTTGCAAGTTTTTTACTTTTAATTAAAATATATTCATCTTGTATGTCAACTTCATCAGGATTAATCTTGTCATAATCTACAGAAAGAATTATGCCATCAACACTAGCTTTAATTGTTATTAATTCCCTTACAATTCTTGCGTCTTTTTTGAATTCATTATCTATATCAATTCCGAACTCTCTAGCAGTATCAGCAATTTTATTTTCTTTACCCTCTCCATAAAAATGTTTACTGATATCTGACAAATTTATTGTCTTGCTTTTTTTGTCTTTAATATAGTCAAAAATTGCCCTTTTGAATTCATCTAAATTTTTAAAAATGTCATCTCCCTTTTCATTTTTTGGGATATCAATATTTTTTATAATCCTTATAAAATTCTTCGTATTTACAGAATTTTTAATCATATCTCCAGCATTAACCCAGTCTCTAAAATATCCAGAAACCTCACCATCTTGTTGTGTGGTTATTAGGGCTAAATAATTGTTTTTATTTTCTTCGGTTTCAGAGTTCAAATAAATAGAAAAATTCAAACGGAATGCCATTGCAATCTTATCAATATTTATATTTTCAGTATTATCAAGAGTATAAACACCATTTTTCTTGATTACATTTAATCCTTCCTTTTTTCTCAGTAATACTACAGATATATACCTGTTTTTTGAAATATTGTAATCAATAAACAAATAATAACCACCTGTTGGAAAAGATTTATTTTCAATTTTTTCTCTAAGTTTTTCAAGCGATTTTGAGAATTCTAAAAAAGTTTGGTCATCTGCTTCATCAGAAAGTTCTAAATAATTATTTAATAATGTTGAAAAATCATTTGTGTTATTTTCTTTGAACTTTGTATTCTTTAATGAAGGACTTTCAGTTATTGATTTATGTAATCCCTCTGTTAAGATTTTTGAAAAATCATCAGATTTTGAAACTTCTTTTGAGTAATCAATTTTGGCTTCATTTTTGTTTCTTTCTTTATCTAAAAAATGAATTGTATAGCGATTTACTATTAATTTTTTTTCTTCTTCCATGTGAATCTTATTTTATTCTAAATTTCATCTTTATTTTCCTGATATATTTAGAAATTTGAGTTTTGTTTTAATTATTATTTTGATATTTTTTTTAATAAAAAAAATAAATCAACCAATTCTACTTGAGCAGACCTCTCTTCCAATTACCCCCGCACTGTTTTGAAAAAGGGAAACTCCCCGCCTAAGGTAGTGCAATTATTTTTTTTTAGTTGATATGATCTTTTACAAAATTATATCTTAATGTATTTTACTCATTTCTCAAGGTTTTAAACTAAAAGTTTAAGTTTATTTACTAGATTCTTAAAGTGTAAGGTTTCTAACGGTTTGTAACCTGTAGCCTTGAATGTGTATATAGTTAAAGTATAAAAGTAATAAATATTTATAACAAATACTCTTTTTTAAAATAAATTATCCCTTCACATTTCACCCCCACTTATTCTGAGCAGGAATAGATTTCTTGTGCCATATTTAGTTATTCTATGTATTGCTCATAAAAATTCAAGGTGATAGTTGTGATTTTTAAGTTCTTAGTATGATTAAAATATGGCAATGTTTAACTCAAAAAAAAAATAAAATCAATGGTACGAATTATTGACTACAAAAAAAGACAAACATCGGATGGTAGAGAGTTCTTTGTTTTGGAAATTTCGGGAGGGCTTGAAATGATTAAGAGCCAAACTTCAAATCAATTTTATGCAACTGTTAAAAAAGCATTTATTTCATCAACATTTGATGAACAAACTTGTAAGGCTCTAATAGGAACTGAAATGCCTGGTAATGTTGTGAAACAAGATTGTGAGCCTTATGAGTATGTAAACAAAGAAACTGGAGAAGTGACAATTTTAAACTTTAGGTATGTTTACCTACAAGAAAATGCAGTTGTCTTAGATGAAGAAAAGTCCATTCAGAGACTTCTAGCTCAAGAGCATACTTTTTCAAGTAATGGGCATCACAAAGAAGAATTTGTAATGTAAAATTTGACTTGTCCATTATCTGTTTAACTGTAAAAGAGTTATTCAAGATATGGACAAGTTTTTTATTTAAAATCCTATGGAAGTAGCTGAAATTAAAGTTTCCTATTCAAATACTAATCCAACAAAGGTAAAAGTTACTAATAGCCAAATTATTTACGATTTGATTATTAACAGTTGGAATCTAGATATTATTGAATTTCAGGAAGAAGTAAAAGTAATATTGCTCAATAGAGCAAATATTGTTTTAGGTATTTATGAAATGTCTAAAGGAGGTATATCAGGAACTGTAGTAGATATTAGAATTATTCTAGGTGTAGCTTTAAAATGTAATGCATCAGCTATTATTCTAGTACACAATCACCCAAGTGGGAAGTTAATTCCTAGTGAACAAGACAAAGCCATTACAAAAAGATTAAAAGAAGCTTGTAATCTATTGGAAATAGAATTACTTGACCACCTTATTATTTCTAAATATGGATATTACAGCTTCACTGATTCAGGAATCTTATAAATCTATATTTATCTCTATTATGTTAGTAGAAATTAAAAAAGGGTTAATGCAATAGAGGTTAAAAAGACCTTAAAAAGTATTTAATATTTTGATGCTGTAATTTTACAGATATAATAATATAGCTAAATTTTGATAACCAACTATGAATATAGCTAACTTAAAACTATTTCTAAATTGTAATTTGTTAAATTTATAACTCTAAATGTAAATTAATGGGATTGTTTGATTTTTTTCAGAAAAAGACTGATGGTAAATTGTGGAGTAGTTCTGCATTAGTTCATAAAGGGAAGAATTATCTGAAAGTAAGAGGTAGAAAGAGCCCAACATTGTTTTGGGAGTCTAAAGACAAAAAAAAATTTTGGATTAATCCAAAAATTAGTGATTGGTTCAAATGAAATATCTTTAAAGTTACCTAATGATTTTAGTTTTCAATTCTAACTAAATCTTCAATTGTAATGTCCAATGCTACTGCAATTCTATATAAAGTAAATATTGTAGGATTAGTTCTTCCAGATTCAATTCTTGAAATATTAGTTGTATCAATATTTCCTTCCATTTTACCAACTAAGTCAACCTGAGATAAACCTTTGCTTAATCTCAAAGTTTGAATTCTTTTACCTATACATTTTAATAATTCTGACTTATCCATACTTGACATATTTGGCAAGTCAAATCAAGTAGTTATATTTGCTTTTGTTAATGCCATATATGGCAAGTGTGAATTTTAATCCTATTGCTTATGAAGTACCTGTTTTTACTAATTTGCTTAATCATTTTTGAAGCTTCTGCTCAAGATTCAGTAATTACAAAACTTAAAGAAATTCAAAAAGAGCATCCCAACAAAGTCAAAGAGAAAGCAAATTCTCTTGAGGATGTGACTGATATTACAGATTTAGGGACTGGAAGCGGAGCTAATAAAGGCTTTCCAGAAGAATATAAGGAAATGGCTATTGAAAGAGGGTTGAATCCATTTAGTTTGCCTGATGAAGCTACTTTAGAAAGGATGCAGTCTGAATATGAAAGAGAAAAGTACCTTAAAATACTAATCTATTTAGTTTTGTCAATGGCTATTCTGTTTTATTTATTCCGTAAAATAAGAAAAAGTAAAATCAAAGAATAATGTGAATTCAGGTAAACATTTAGGCATACTTATTTCAAGAGTCAATCATAACTAACTGTATTACTGAACAATAACATATTTAGATATAGTCCCGTCCAGACCGCTAAAATTGGGAAAATTTAGAAAAGCGTTCCGTATTCGGAGCGCTTTTTTGCCCAAAAAAGCATTTAAGATTAGTTGTGTTGTTTCGTCCCGATTCATCGGGACAAGGTTTAGTAGTTAGACCAATGAAAAGCTTTTCCGATTTTTATCGGAATGGCTTTTTTGCTTTATGCCATATAGATTATGTTTTACGCCTATATTTTACATTCAAAAAACCTTCAGATTTACTACAAAGGATTTACATCTGATTTAACGCAACGGTTGATTAGCCATAACTCAGGAAAAAGCAATTATACTTCAAGAACTGATGATTGGGTGATGGTTTATTGGAAATCATTTCCAACCAAGAGAGAAGCGGTTTTGGAGGAGAAACGATTAAAGAGACTCAATGCTATTTCGTTGCAAAAATTAATTCATGATTTTCAAAAAGGGGACAAGGTTTAGTAGTCCTGTTTTTTGGAACGGGATGAAAAGCTTTCTCCGTTCTTAAAAACGGGATGGATGGCTTTTTTGCTTTATAGCGTTTTCTTTTTAACAAAATTTTCTAATTTGTTGGAAATTTGTATATTGCATAGTTTTTTTAACCAATCAATATAAAAAAGTTATGCTATGAAAAAATTACTTCTTTTATTTATGTTGGCCTTTACTTTAAGTATTTCGGCCCAAACGGTCAACCAACCGTCATTTTTTAACACTGTCTGCGATGACAACAACGATGGATTTGCTACTTTTTTGATGCTCGAAATTGGAGCAGAAATTTCAGGCAGTAGTGCCAATTTGGTAGTTACCCATCACTTAACGCAATCTGATGCTGCAAATGGAGTTAATCCGTTACCGGCGAATTACACCAATGTGACCAATCCGCAATTAATTTTTGCACGAGTGGTCAACACAAGCACAAGTCAAGTGCAAATCATTACGTACAATCTAACGGTCAATCCTTTGCCAATAGCAAATCCGGGTAGTTTCACTGCTTGTGATGATGACAATGATGGCTATGCTTCAATTGACTTGAATTTGGCAGTAAATCAATTTTACCAAGGGCAAAATTACACGGCGCTTTTTTATCAAACAATAGCTGATGCTCAATCTGGGCAAAATATGATCAATCCAAATATTCCTTATGTAAATATTGTTCCTTGGCAACAAACTTTGTTTGTTAGAGTAACCGATTTGGCTACAGGGTGTACCTCAATTACAGAACTTTATCTCATTATTGTTAACTGCGGCGGAGCTGGTCAACCGGTTGATTTGTATGCTTGTTTAAATGGAACGACAGCTTGTTTTAACTTGAACGCGAATGACCAAAATATTATTGGGAACCTTGTGCCGAATGATTACGAGGTGAGTTATTATACAGATGCAGCGTTAACCAATCTTATTACGAATACACAAAATTATTGTATTCCTGGAGGTCAACAAACTATTTATGCTAAATTAACAAAACTTTCCGATGGAACTTTCCAAACGTTTAGTTTTAATATTATTGTTAGTATTCCTCCACCAGCACCAACACAAACTCTTACAAAATGTACAACTGATACTTCACAATGTTGGAATTTAGTTTCTGTATTGGGAAGTATTGTTAACGGGCAAAACTGTGAAGTTACTTTTTACCAAACACAAGCAAATGCTATTAATGGTGTGAATCCGATAACAACACCTAGTTGTTATGTAAGTGTTGTTACAACACCAACGCAACCACCACTTTATTATACTTTGAGTTGTTTTAATTTACCAGGTTGTACATCGGTTGGTATGCTTGAGTTACTCATAATTGATTGTAGTACAAGTGGTCAACCTGAAAGTTTAACAGGTTGTGTTGATGGAACAAACAATGTGTGTTATGATTTAACTGTAAACGATGATAATGTAATGGGGACATTAGACCCTGCAAATCATACGGTTTCTTACCATTTATCACAGGCTGATGCTAACAGTGGTGCGAATCCAATTACAGCTAATCCGTATTGTATTCCACAAGGTTTCCAAATGTTGTTTTCTAGAATTCAAACCAATGCTGGTGATTTAGTAGCTGTAAATTCCTTTTCATTAAATGGATTTAACTTTGAACACAATTTGACACCTTTGCAAACTATGGTGCAGTGTGATGACAATAACGATCAAAATGTAGTATTTGATTTAACATCTGCGCAAGCACAAATCAACACTACCAATGGATTAACTTATTACGCTTCTTCAACAGATGCTCAAAATGAACAAAATCCTATTGCAAATCCAACGGCTTATATGGTTAATGTTTTTCAACAACAAGTTGCTGTGTTCATTAGAGAGTCAGTAGTAGGAGCATGTGATATAATCTATACACTTCCATTGCAAACAGTTAGCAATTGTAATTTGGCAGCGGCGTGTATCCAGGCCAACTCACTTTGTAACGCACTTGGTGTTCCTTTTGTTAATTCTGTAAATACAACAGTTACAGAGCCAGGAGCCTATTATGGTTGTTTGAATTCACATCCAAATCCAACTTGGTTTTATATGCCTATTAGTGAGTCGGGACCGATTAGCTTGATGATTTCTCAAGTAAGTAATTTTGGCGGACCAATAGATGTAGATTACATTGTTTATGGACCGTTTACATCACCAGTTGCACCTTGTTACAACCAATTAACTCCAAATTATGTGGTGAGTTGTAGTTATTCAGCTGCTCCAGTTGAATATCCTGTAATTCCTAATGCTATTGATGGTCAGTATTATTTAATAATGGTTACTAATTTTAGCAATCAACCAGGTCTAATTACGATAACCGAACAAGGAAATTCACAAGGAACAATTGATTGTTCAGGATTCCATTTGAATGCGTTTTTAGATTTGAATGCTAATGGCGATCAAGACAATGGAGAACCTAATTTTCCTCTTGGGCAGTTTCATTATGAAGTGAACAATAATGGAACAGTGCACAACATCACTGCTCCGTCAGGAGAATACAATATTTACGATATTAACCCTTCGAACAGTTATGATATAAGTTTCTCGGTTAATTCCGATTATACTTCGATGTACAATGTAACGACGCCATCTTACAATGATTTGAATGTGGTAATTGGAGCTGGAATGATTGTATATGATTTTCCAGTAACAGTAACACAACCTTACAACGATTTGGCGGTAACAATTGTACCTGTTAGTGCTCCTCGACCAGGATTTGCTTACACCAACAAAATTATTTATACTAATCTAGGAAATCAAAATGTTGCAACAGGGACATTGACTTTCACAAAAGATGCAAATGTTACCATTAGTTCGATATCACAAGCTGGAACTACAGCAATTACGAATGGGTTTACTTATAGTTTTACCAATTTGAGTCCGTTTGAGGTTAGAACTATTGATGTTGTGATGCAAGTGCCTACAATTCCTACGGTAAATGCAGGAGATTTCCTTGATAATTCAGCATCTATTGCTCCTTTGACAGGCGATATTGTTCCTGAAAATAATGAGTCTTCTGTTTCACAGATGGTAATTAATGCTTATGATCCTAATGATAAATCGGAAGCACACGGCGATAAAATTTTACATTCATCATTCTCAACTAATGATTATCTGTACTACACCATTCGTTTTGAGAACACAGGAAACGCAAGTGCAATTAATGTCAAAGTTGATGATGTATTAGATGCTCAGTTGGACGAATCTACTGTACAGATGGTAAGCGCAAGTCATCCCTATACTTTGGATAGAATAGGAAGTAATTTATCATGGAAATTTGAAAATATTCAATTGCCTGTTTCAGTTGCCAATTCCTCAATAGGGAAAGGTTATATTACTTTTAAAGTTAAACCTAACTCAGGTTTTGCAGTTGGAGATATTATTCCGAATACAGCAGCCATTTACTTTGATTTTAATCCAGCTATAGTAACCAATACTTTTACAACTGAATTCACTTCTACACTTGTAATCGACCACTTTGGCAGCAACACTTTTGAGGTATATCCTAATCCTGCTAGTTCAAATGTTAATGTTGTATTGCAAATTAGTACTGAAAAAATTGAAAAAATAACTATTGTTGATATTATGGGTAAAATAGTAGCAACTTCTTCCAATATTAATTCGAATCAATTTCAATTGAATGTTGAAGCTTTTTCAAAAGGAATGTACTTGATAGAAATTTTAACTAATGAAGGCTCCAAAGCCACAAAAAAATTAGTTATAAAATAAAAAAATAACCAAACCAATAAGGCTGAATCTAACCATTCAGCCTTTTTTAACTAACCTAATTATGACAAAAAAATTACTTTTTATTGTAGTGAGTTTGTTTTTGATACCTCTTTTTTCAGGTTATTCTCAAACTGTAAATTGTGGAGGTACATTTACTGATCTAGGTGGAGCAAATGCAAATTATGCTGACAACATAACAGCAACTAATGGTGGTACTACTACTATTTGCCCTGATAATAGTACAGATTTAGTAACTGTTACATTTACAGCTTTCAATACTGAAAATTGCTGCGATCACTTAAGTGTTTATGCTGGTAGTAGTTCTGCGGCACCGTTAATTGGAACGTTTCAAGGAACTGTTTCACCAGGTGTTATTACTTCACAAGCACCAGGGCAATGTTTAACATTTGTATTTACTTCTGATGGGAGTGTAACTGCTGCAGGATGGGTTGCTAATGTGACTTGTGCTCCAGCACCAACTTGTCCAACACCTACTGCGTTAGTAACCTCTGCAATAACAGCAACAAGTGCTTCATTAGGTTGGACAAATAATAGTACTGCGACTAATTTTCATGTTTTGGCATTACCTTGCGGTTCTCCAGCACCCAATGCCTCAACTTCAGGTTGGATTGCTGCTAATTTTAACCCTTATATTTTTACAGCATTAACACCTAATACTTGCTACACATTGTATGTAAGAGCAGAATGTTCAATCACAGATATCAGTGATTGGTCTCAAGCTGTAACTATCACAACTCCATCTGCTCCACCAGCTTGCGGAGGAATATTTACTGATCCCGCTGGAGCAAATGCAAATTATGCAAATAATTCAGATTATACGGTAACAATATGTCCAGATGCGCCAGGCGATATAGTGACGGTTACCTTTACTCAGTTCAACACCGAAGCAACTTGGGATGGTTTGTATGTTTATGCTGGAAATACTACTGCCGCACCACAGATTTCAAGTAATAATCCTGCGGGGAACGTTCCCGGTGGATTGCCAGGTTCTTTTTGGGGAACAACCATTCCTGGCCCATTTGAATCGGCCACTCCAGGCGGTTGTTTGACTTTTAGATTTCGAAGTGATAACTCTATTAATGCTGCTGGCTGGGTTGCTAATGTTACTTGTGAACCAGCTGCAACTTGCCCAAAACCAACATTAGTTATCACTTCCAATATAACTTCAACAGAGGCAACAGTTGGATGGACAAACAACAGTAATGCCACTACTTTTCATGTTTTAGCATTGCCGTGTGGTTCACCTACACCAACAGCTACTACAACAGGTTGGGTTACAACAACAACTAATCCATATACTTTTACAACACTAAACGCTAATACTTGTTATACATTTTATGTCAGAGCTGAGTGCTCGGTTTCTGATATTAGTAATTGGTCACTTGGAGTAAGTGCAACAACTCAATTTGCACCACCAGTTTGTGGAGGTGTTTTTACAGACCCAGCTGGTCCTAATGCTAATTACGCCAATAGTACAGACTACACGGTTACTATTTGTCCAACAAACTCTACCGACATAGTAACGGTTACTTTTACAGCATTCAATACTGAAGCAACATGGGATGGTCTCTATGTTTATGATGGAAACTCAATTAACGCTCAGCAAATTTCGAGTACCAATCCAGCAGGAAATGTGCCTGGAGGATTGCCAGGGTCATTTTGGGGGACAACCATTCCTGGTCCTTTTGAGTCTTCAGCTCCAGGAGGATGTTTAACTTTTCGTTTCAGAAGTGATAATGCTGTTAATGCGCCTGGTTGGGTAGCAAATGTTGAATGTGCACCAGCGCCTACTTGTCCTAAACCAAACGCTTTGATTGCATTGACTACAACTACTAATCAAGTTAATTTAGGTTGGAATAGTAATAGCATTGCTACTACATGGAATGTGCTGGCATTACCGTGTGGTTCACCACCACCAACAACCACATCTACGGGGTGGCAAACCGCTACAACTAATCCTTTTACTTATACTGGATTAAATTCAGATACGTGTTATACCTTTTATGTTAGAGGAATATGTTCGGATACTGATAGCAGTAATTGGTCGCAAGGATTAAGTTTGAATACACAAATTCTTCCACCTGTTTGTGGCGGAACTTTTTCAGATACTGGTGGTACAATAGCCAATTATCCTAACAATGCCGATCAAGCGGTTACTATTTGCCCTACCAATCCTGGCGATCTAGTTACAGTTACTTTTACTCAGTTTGATGTTCAAGCGAATGCTGACGGACTTTATGTATATGATGGTAATTCAATCAACGCACCACAACTGGCTAGTACTAATGGTTCAGGAACTGTTCCTGGTGGATTGCCTGGTGCTTATTGGGGAACCACAATTCCGGGTCCGTTTACTTCTTCGAGTGTAGATGGATGTTTGACTTTCCGATTCAGAAGCGGTACGATAACAAATGCTGCAGGTTGGGTTGCGAATGTAACTTGTGCACCTGGACCGGATAGGATTTTATTAATGGCATTTGTTGATACTAACACCAATGGTGTGAAAGATTCTAATGAAAATTACTTTCCTTATGGGGCTTATGTGGTACAACAAAACAATAGTGGAGTTGATAATTTTATCAATGCAGCCACAGGTTATTATGCAATTTTGGATTCAAATCCGAATACTACCTATGATGCTAGTTTTCAAATTAATCCCGAGTATGCTGCTTATTTTTCAACACCATCAACAGTTGTACAAGACTTAACTATTCCATTAGGAAGCGGAACACAAGTCATCAATTTCCCAATTACAAATACACAAGTCTATAGTGATGTTTCAGTTTCTATTGTTCCAGTTGGTCAACCTCGACCCAATCAAACCTACCAAAATATGGTAATGTACACAAACACTGGAACAGCACCTGCTTCTGGAACATTAACTTTTACAAGAGATGCGAATGTTACGATTACTTATATTGGTCAACCTGGAGCGGTAAATACACCAACTGGATTTACTTATGATTTTACGAATTTATTACCTTTTCAAACCCGAACTATTATGGTAACCATGAGTGTTCCTAATTTGCCAACAGTTGCTATTGGGGATTTATTAACTAATGGCGTTTCAATAAATTCTTCCAACGATGTGAATACTAATAATAATGCAAATTCACTATCGCAAACGGTGGTTGCTTCGTATGATCCAAATGATAAATTAGAATCGCACGGACCTAGTATTTTACATCAAACTTTTACAAATGAAGACTATTTGTTTTATACTATTCGTTTCGAAAACACGGGTACTTCAGAAGCTAGAAGCGTATATATTTCAGACGAATTAAGCCCATTATTAAATCAAGCTACCGTTCGAATGGTAGCGGCAAGTCATGATTATGTGCTAACTCGAACAGACAATATTTTGACATGGGCATTTGAAAACATCAACTTACCTGTTTCGGTTCCAAATACTAGTGTTGGTAAAGGATTTGTGACTTTTAAAGTAAAGCCATTACCAGGCTACGATGTGGGATATATAATTTACAATATGGCACAGATATTTTTTGAATCTAATCCACCTATCATGACCAATTTATTTGCAACAGAATTTGTAGACGTTTTGGCCAGTAATCAGTTTTTGAATGAAAGTTTTGCTATTTATCCTAACCCGGCGAATGCTATTATAAATATTCAGCTTTCTCAAGAGAATGGAGGAATAACAACTGTTGAAATTGTGGATGTTTTAGGTAAAAAAGTGATTTCTCAAAAAGGCAATAATGAACATCAACAAATAGTAGATGTCTCTTCATTACAAACTGGAGTTTATTTCGTTGAAATTACAACCGACACCAATTCCAAAGCCACCAAGAAATTAATAATAAAATAAATAAAATCAACAAAAAAGCGTTCCAATTCAGAACGCTTTTTTTATATAAAATTGATAAAAGCCAAATAAAGATACAAAACTAAAAACGACAAACAAACCATAAACTTCATAAAGGTCGATACCAAAAACCCTATAAACGACCCAAAGGCAGCTTTCAAAGCACCATTTTTGTCGTTCGAATTATTGATTAATTCACCCACAAAAGCGCCCACAAACGGACCAATAATAAACCCAAATGGCGGGATAAATAATCCAATAATCAAACCAATGTTGGTTCCCCAAATTCCATATTTCGTGCCGCCAAATCGCTTGGTTCCTTTGGCTGGTATAACGTAATCCAATACACTAATAACAATTGTAATAACCAACGTAAATCCCAAAACCCAATAGTTGTTCTCTACTTTATTAGTTAGGTAAATCAACAACAATCCAACCCAGCTCAAAGCCGGACCAGGAAGCACAGGCAAAAAACTGCCCAAAAGTCCAACTACACAACAAATCAACCCGATTATGACCAATACAATATCCATATCTAAAAAAATTACTATTTTTGAAACGAATATGAGAAAATACATCCACACAGTCGCACTTACCATTTTGTTTCTTTCTACTTCGAGCATTGCATTCGGACAGGAAAAAAACAACAACGACCCTGATGCTTCCCTCAAAGAAATACTCTACAATAAGTATAAAAAAGAGGTGAGAAGTTACGACAAAAACGATTTTGACACACTTTTTTTCGAATTTTTTGAAAAACAAAATGCAGCAACGGTTCTTACCAAAGACGAATTTTACACGTACACCATCAAAATCGCCATCTATTCCGAAAAATTAGGAATGCTCTACAAAGATCAAAAGGCCGAAGCCGAGAAAACTAAACAAGAATGGTTCGCCCGAAGCTATCAAGATTACATCAACTCCAAAAAACACTAAAGTGAAAAAAATTGCAATCGTATTTTTAGTGGTTTTTTTTAGCTCGTGTCAGTACTTCGAAAAGCAAGTTCCCAACGAAAAAGAACTGCTCGAAAAAGAACTCAAAGCCATCGATTGGAACAAAGTCGACCAATATCCATCCACCAGTTATTGCGATACGTTAGCCAACGCCGAACAACGCAAACAGTGCCTTTTTGAGTACTTGTCGAACACCATTCAACAAAAACTCAACGTCGATACGCCGTTTAACAAATTGTATCCTGAAATTGACACGATTCAAGTCAAAGTCACCGTTTTGCCTAATGCGACACTCGAATTCGAACCGCAATTTTCGCAAGATTCACTCACTTATGACAAGGTCAAAATCGACAGCATTCTACACGCAAGATTGGTCGATTTACCTCAAGTAAACCCAGCCATCAAACGCGGAATTCCAGTAAAAACACAGTTTATTTTACCCGTAATTTTAAAAGTAGAATAAGAAGCTCGATCCAGCTGTCCATTACAACTCCTCTTGCTCTGTGCGGTTTTTGTAAGCTCTTGCAAAGCTTCCGTTGGTCGCTCCGCAACAGCAACAAAAACAAGCCCATTTCAATGCGGGGTTTCCATTACCATCTGGGCTAGGGCAATCGTTTTCAGTACAACTATTTCTTAAACTTTCTACCTTTCCATTCAAAAGATCCAAAAAGTGAGTAAATCCCAACAACACTCGCAAACACCGGATACACCAAACTACTCGCCAATGGAAGCATAAATTTCCCTTTGCGCAAATAGCCATTCGCCTGCGACAACAAAGCATAATCGACTAGATATTTTACTAAAAAAACACCTAAAAGTAATCGCCAATCTAAACAACCACAAACCACAAACCACAAACCCAAAACCAAACTCACATTCATCAACAACACAACAACCGCCAAAATTTTAGCATAAGCACTGCTGTAAGCTGTAGCTTTGCTTGCCCAACGAACACGTTGCATAAACAACTTGAACAAATCGTTTTCAGGTTTGGTTTTTACAATACTATCAACATTTTTTAAATATTGAACAGCTTCTGGTTTTTTCAAAACGGCTTTTTGTAGCAACATCACATCATCGCCACTCGCACGATCGTTTATTCCTCCAAATCCACCCAATTCATTGAAGAAATGCTTGGTATAAGCAAAATTGGCTCCATTGCACATAAACGGTTTTCCAATACCAAAACTACCGATTGTTGTGCCTTGCAAACTCATCAAATCCAGTTGCTGAAACCAATGAAACCAGTTGTTTTTGGTTTTGTACACCACAGCGCCAACGACCATTTCGGCCTTCGATTGTTGTATGAATTGGTCCAAAGCGAGCAACCAATTTTCGTTCACCACACAATCGGCATCAGTAGTCAAAACCCAATCTTTTTTCACAATCGGAATCGAACGCGTAATGGCGTCTTTTTTTGGCGAATTCGATAAGCGCAAGTTTTCCAGAAGTGTGGTTTCAATTTTATTGTTCTCCATGCGCCAATTGATGTACACGCGCTCCGATTGGTCTTTCGAAAAATCGTCCACCATAATCAATTCGAACAACTCTTTCGGATAATTCAAATCGGATATCGAACGCAATAACTTCCGTAAATTCTTCTCCTCATTCCGAAACGGAACTACTATCGAAAAAGACGTTTTGGGTTCAGCATTCGTTCGTTCAAACGCTTTTACTTTCCCAAAACCCAAAATCAGTTGTGCAATCAATACAACGTAAATCAGTAAAACAATACTTAAAACTATAATCATATCTTTTTGTAATAAATTCCAAAAAACAAAAAACAAATTCCAAACAAATTCAAAAGATTCAATTCCAAACTTCAAAAAGAAGATTATTCAAATTTCCTAAATTTCTTAAATCTGTGTTCCAAAATCAATATCAATGTCAAATTCCAAAAAACAAATTCCAAACAAATTCAAAAGATTCAATTCCAAACTTCAAAAACCTTTGCGAACCTAGCGATTTCTTTTGCGACTTTGCGGTTAAACTTTATAAAACACACCAAACTTACATGAACTTTTATGCCTTATATGGTTCCGATTAAATCCCAAATAAACTCAAAGATTCAATCCCAAATAAAGATTATTCAAATTTCCTAAATTCCTTAAATCTGTGTTCCAAAATCAATATCAATGTCAAATTCCAAAAAACAAATTCCAAACAAATTCAAAAGATTCAATTCCAAACTTCAAAAACCTTTGCGAACCTAGCGATTTCTTTTGCGACTTTGCGGTTAAACTTTATAAAAACACACCAAACTTACATGAACTTTTATGCCTTATATGGTTCCGATTCAATCCCAAATAAACTCAAAGATTCAATCCCAAATAAAGATTATTCAAATTTCCCAAATTTCTTATATCTGTGTTTCAAAAACTGCATTGACCTTTTATGTCTTTTGTTATTAAAATATAAAAACTTAGTGTTTCTCTGAGCCTTCTCAGTGTTCTTTGTGTCCAACTTTAAACTGCAAAACATAATAACTCCCAATCACCACAGGCAAAACCACATTCAAAAACCACATCAGCGTACTGATAAAAACTACTATCCATTCATTGACACCTAATTTTCCAAAAAAGAACATCGCCACACTGCCTTTTACCGCAAAATCCAAAAACTGAAAACTCGGCAACGACGACGCTAAAAAGTACACAACAGCAATATTCGCCATTAAGGTTCCATAAGGTAAATCTACACCAAAAGCCAGAAATAAAAAATAATATTGGTGCGAAAAAACCAAATAGCGACAAACCGCTAAAATGATGTTTCTTTGATGAATCGCTTTCGGAATTTCATTTAATTTTTCTAATAGCTTTTGAATCGAATAGCCTTTAACTGTGATTTTTTTAGAGAGGAAAGTAACAAGAAGCAAGAAGCAAGAAATTAACACAATTGCCAACGCCCATTTCCAATAACCAATAATTAGTAATCCAAACGTACCAAAAACAATAGTCAAAATCATCTGAATGCCATTGCAAATCAAATTCAAAAAAACAATAGTTTTGGTCTTGGTTTTGTCAAAATACAGTGCTTTTCCGGCATATTCTCCCAAACCATTTGGTGTAAAAATTCCAGCAGTCAATGCACCCAAAACTTGTTTGGCACTTTCACCAACCGAAATCGGCCGAATAAAAGAAACTAAATTTTGCCATTTCACTATTTCCAAATAACGGTTGGCAACACTAAACAATAACAGGAAAACAATCCCAAAAAAAGTAGCTTTTCGATTGACCAATTCTCGAAATTTTGACCAATCTAACTTGTCATTAGTGGCCAATTGATGGTAGATAAAATAAAAAGCCGCAATAACAATCAAAAGTTTGATTATAAAAACGCCGAATTGTTTAGCTTTGTCAGAAATAGAAATCATTGGTGCAAAAGTAGTCAATTTGATAATGTGGCAATTTGACAATTTGAAAATGATTTTTAAACAATTTTAATAACCTCTGATTAGTGTCTTTGTGGCAAAAACTATGGCAAACGAACGCATCATATTAGGCATCGATCCTGGAACGACCATCATGGGTTTTGGTTTGATTAAAGTCGTCAACAAAAAAATGGAATTTCTTCAACTCAATGAATTAATTCTAAGCAAATACGACGACCATTACACCAAACTCAAAGTCATTTTTGAACGCACCATCGAACTCATCGAAACGCATCATCCTGACGAAATTGCCATCGAAGCGCCTTTTTTTGGGAAAAATGTGCAATCAATGCTCAAACTAGGAAGAGCGCAAGGTGTAGCCATGGCAGCAGGCTTGTCACGTCAAATTCCGATTACCGAATACGAACCCAAAAAAATCAAAATGGCCATCACCGGAAACGGAAACGCCAGCAAAGAACAAGTGGCCAAAATGCTTCAACAGCTTCTCGGTTTGAAAGAATTACCCAAAAACCTCGATTCTACTGATGGTTTGGCGGCAGCCGTTTGTCATTTTTTTAACTCCGGAAAAGTTTTAGGAAGCAAAAGCTATTCAGGTTGGGATGCTTTTGTGAAACAGAATGAAGATAAAATTAGGAAATGAGACAATTAGACAATTAGACAATTTGTCAATGAGACAATTAGACAAATTTAAAATTAGCACTACTATAACCAATCGACACATTGACACATTGAAAAATTGACACATTAAATGAGCGGCATCTACATCCATATTCCTTTTTGCAAACAAGCCTGTCACTATTGTGACTTCCATTTTTCAACTTCCATGAAAAAGAAAGAGGAAATGGTTTTGGCATTGGCTAAAGAAATTGAACTGCGAAAAAGTGAGTTTGAAAACGAAGTTGTTGAGACTATTTATTTTGGTGGTGGAACGCCAAGTAGATTGCAGATTGCAGATTTAAGAATGCAGATTGATTCGATTTATAAAAACTACAATGTGGTTCAGAATCCAGAAATTACTCTTGAAGCTAATCCAGATGACTTGTCGGAAGATTATTTGATTGAACAAACCAAAATAGGTGTAAACCGACTTTCCATCGGAATTCAATCGTTTTTTGAAGACGATTTGAAACTCATGAATCGCGCACATAACGCTGAAGAAGCCAAAAAATGTCTGGAAGCAGCCAAAAAATATTTTGATAATATTTCCATCGATTTGATTTATGGAATTCCGAATATGAGTAATGAAAAATGGAAGCAAAACATCGAAACGGCTTTGTCATCTGGCGTTCCGCATATTTCCAGTTATGCTTTAACGGTTGAACCGAAAACGGCACTTCATTCGTACATTCAAAAAGGCATTATTCCGCAACCTGATGATGAAGTGGCGCAAGAACACTTTCAAATTTTAGTTGATGTGTTGACAGAAAATGATTTTATACATTACGAATTATCCAATTTTGGTAAAGAAAACTATTTTTCCAAAAACAACACAGCGTATTGGTTGGGAAAAAAATACCTCGGAATCGGTCCGTCAGCGCATAGTTACGATGGTGAAAAAAGAGGTTGGAACGTGTCGAACAATTCATTATACATCAAGTCAATTCAAGAAAATCAGTTGCCAATTGAAACGGAAGTTTTATCCAAAACCGATCGCTACAACGAGTATATCATGACAGGTTTACGCACCATTTGGGGCGTTTCATTAGATCGAATTGAAACCGAATTTGGATCAAAATATTTGGATTATCTCAACCAACAAGCCCAAAAATACATCGAAGATCATTTGCTTTTTGTGGATGAGAATGTGTTGCGAACGACCCGAAAAGGAAAGTTTTTGAGTGATGGAATTGCAAGTGATTTGTTTTTGTTAAATTTGGAATGAATTAACCGCAAAGAGCGCAAAGAATTACGCAACGTAGCGCAATGTTTCTTTGGTTTTTGTGGAGCTTTATTATTTAAACGCCAGAAAGAAATTGTACATGACAGAAAATGAATTATCAAGAATTACATTTGATTGTGCTTTGAAAGTACATCAAAGTTTAGGTCCAGGTTTATTGGAAAGCGCTTATGAAGAATGCTTGTTTTATGAGCTGAAAAAGACAGGCTTATATATTGAAAAGCAGAAATCATTACCATTAATATACCAGGAAGTTAAATTGGATATTGGATACAGAATTGATTTACTAATTGAAAATAAATTGATAGTAGAAATAAAGTCTGTTGAAAGTTTAAATGATGTTCATTTCGCACAACTTTTAACCTATTTAAAATTGACTAATTGTAAGTTGGGGATGCTTATAAATTTTAATGTTAATTTGATAAAAAACGGAATTAAACGAGTAGTTAATAATCTTTAAAATCTTAGCGAGCCTAGCGTAATTCTTTGCGCTCTTTGCGGTTAAAAATGAAAGCAACAATAAACAATTTCCACATCGACTTATCAAAACCCATTGATATTTCTATTCCTTTGTCCAATTCTGAAAAAAACCCAATTGCGTGGTACATCGAAAAACCGCAAATTGAACCTGTTGTTTTTGGTGAATGGATCGGAAAAGTTTCAGAAGGAAGTTCGACGAATTTCAACAATATTTTTTTCAATCCACACGGACACGGAACGCATACGGAATGTTTAGGTCATATCACAAAGGAATTTTATTCGATCAATCAATGTTTGAAGCAATTCTTTTTTACAGCGCAATTAATTTCTGTAGAACCAGAGAAGGTAAATGACGATTTAATTATCACAAAAAAGCAGATAGAAAATGCATTAAATGGTAAACAATCTGAAGCGATTATTATTCGAACACTTCCAAATTTAGAATCCAAAACACATAGAAATTATTCACATACCAATCCACCGTATTTGTCTGAAGATGCCGCGGAGTTCATTCGCGAAAGCGGAATTCAACATTTGCTCATTGATTTGCCCAGTGTAGATCGAGAAGAAGATGAAGGAAAATTATTGGCACACAAAGCCTTTTGGAATGTAAAAAATCTCAATAATCTCAATGATGACGCACGATTGCATTGTACCATTACCGAAATGATTTATGTCGAAAATGAAATCCAGGATGGAAGTTATATACTCAACCTACAAATCGCTTCGTTTGAAAATGATGCATCTCCATCCAAACCAATTCTTTATAGAATAATTTAAAATTCATAATTCATAATTTAAAATTTAAAATAATTATGATAAGCGTTTCTACAGATAAATCCCAACTCGATGTTCCATTCATTCAAAATTTCTTGAAAGATATTTATTGGGCAGCTGGTCGTACAATTGAAGAAGTTCAAACTACGATTGACGCTTCGTTTTGCTTCGGAATTTACCTTGACGGAAAACAAATTGGATTTGCAAGAGTAGTTACTGATTATGTGGTTTTTGCGTATTTGATGGATGTTTTTATTGATGAAAAACACCGAGGGAAAGGCTATTCGTCCATTTTGATTGATGCTATGATGAACGAACCACAATTACAACAAGTGAAAATTTGGCGTTTGGCCACCTCTGACGCTCATTTTTTGTATGAAAAATTCGGATTCAAAGTCTTAGCGCATCCCGAAAAGATGATGGAAAAAATCACAAGTAGTCAGTAATCAGAAAATTGTGCAATAAAAAGTTTTTTTCAAACAATATAGGTTTTAAAACCAAGTTTTCATTTACTAAACACTAAACACTAAACACTAAACACTAAACACTAAACACTAAACACTAAA
>CAYPXI010000003.1:0-107440 GCA_964414655.1 uncultured Flavobacterium sp.
TCGTGTCATGGCCGTGTTGAATCCAGTGAAGTTGGTAATTACCAATTATCCGGAAGGAAAAGAAGAAGTATTGGATGCTGAAAACAGTCAAGAAGATGCGAGTTTAGGGTTCAGAAAAGTGCCTTTTTCACGTGAATTATATATTGAAAGAGAAGATTTTCAAGAAGAAGCCAATAAGAAATTTTTCCGATTAACATTAGGAACGGAAGTGCGTTTGAAAAATGCGTACATCATTAAAGGTGAAAGTGTAATTAAAGATGCTGACGGAAATATCACCGAAATTCACTGTACTTATGATGAAGATTCACGTAGTGGAAGTGGAACAGAAGCTTCACAACGCAAGGTAAAAGGAACGATTCATTGGGTTTCGATTAATCATGCGATTAAAGCAGAAGTTCGCGTTTACGATCGTTTGTTTACACACGAAAATCCCGATGGTGACAAAGACGTGGATTTTAAAGAGTACATCAATCCGAATTCGTTGGAAATAATTACTGGTTATTTAGAACCGAGTTTAGCTTCGGCTAAAGATGGCGATCGATTCCAATTCCAACGTTTGGGTTATTATTGTGTGGATAAAGATTCTTCAGATGAAAAATTGGTTTTCAATAAAACGGTTGGCCTAAAAGATACTTGGGCGAAAGTCGAAAGCAAAGAATAACTTACAATAGATTTTATACATCAAAGCCATCTCTAAAAGGTGGCTTTTTCTATTATTGAAAAGAATTATTTTTATTAGAATTAACATTGAAAAATACTATTAAAAAAGGCTTTCATAAATCGATTTTAATCTAGTTTTAAAATCTTTAAAACACTGAATTCATTTTCAAAAAGAAGTGTTCTCAAATCGATTGTATTGCGTTTTCATCATCAAAAGCAATAAAAAAAGAGTTCACTTTCGCAAACTCTCTTTTTATCAGTATAAAATTTAAAATTAAGATGGATCGGTAGGTTCAACCGGATTAGAAGTATCCGATGGATTGTAATCGGTTGACGTGTGATCGTCTTTTTTCTTGATTCGCTTTGGCTGATTTTTAATCGTTTCACCAATTTGATTACTTGCTGTAAAACTCGCCACCATATTATTCAACATATCACTTCCTGCTTGTGGAGAATTCGGCAACAAAATTAAGTTTGAATTCGTGTCAGCACCTATCGCTTGTAATGTATCATAATGTTGCGTTACCACTATTAATGCTGATGCTTCTTGCGAATTGATACCAACATTGTTCAACACTTCCACACTTTCAACCAAACCACGCGCAATTTCTCGACGTTGATCGGCAATACCTTGACCTTGTAAACGTTTGCTTTCGGCTTCTGCTTTTGCTTTGGCTACAATTCTAATACGTTGAGCTTCCGATTCAAACTCAGCTGCTGTTTTTTCTCTATCAGCCGCATTGATTCGGTTCATGGCATTTTTCACTTGAATATCTGGATCAATATCGGTAACCAATGTATTGATGATATCGTAACCATAAGCCATCATTGCTTCGTTCAATTCGCGTTTTACAGCAATCGCAATATCATCTTTACGTTCAAAAACATCATCCAAAATCAATTTCGGAACTTCAGCACGCACTACATCAAAAACATAAGCTGTAATTTGATCATGCGGATATTCTAATTTGTAAAATGCTTCGTATACTTTTTCTTGAATTACCTTAAACTGAACCGACACTTTCATTTTTACAAACACGTTGTCTTTGGTTTTGGTTTCGATGATAACATCCAATTGTTGGATACGCAAATTCACTCTTCCCGCTACACGATCAATAATCGGAATTTTAAGTTGTAAACCCGAATTTCGGATGCTTGTGAATTTTCCGAAACGCTCAATAACAACTGCTGTTTGTTGTTTTACGGTAAAGAAAGATGAAAATAAAATAATTACTCCAAAGAATAATACAACTAAAAGAAAAGGTCCCATATATAATTTTTATTTGGTTATGTAGTTATTATACGAGAATACTGTATGTTTGTTACAAATTATCTAACCCTAATTATGAAGAACTTTTTTTTAGTAGCGTTTGTATTGTTTACAACGCTTGCCTTTGCACAATACCAAAACCGAGATGGAAATAGAATCGGAATCACTGGAGGCGTTTCGCAAACCTCACTTTTAAATTCCAATTTTGCAACTAAACCAGCTATTGGTTTTAACGGCGGATTATCGGTTCGTGGTAATTATTACAACAATTGGAGTATGATTTATGGTATGCAGTTTTTTCAAAATAACGTGATGATTGAAACGATTTCTCCCACTTTACAAAGAAAAGACGCTAAATTGACTTTACAAGGCGCACAAATTCGTTTGTTATTGAGTTATAATGTGGTGAAAAATCATGTTTCTTTTGATTTTGGTCCGGTTTTACAAATCAACGACAAAT
Organism: uncultured Flavobacterium sp.; assembly: GCA_964414655.1. Taxonomy (GTDB): domain Bacteria; phylum Bacteroidota; class Bacteroidia; order Flavobacteriales; family Flavobacteriaceae; genus Flavobacterium. Next base: position 2,391 of record CAYPXI010000003.1, read on the forward strand.
TCAAAACTGCCGATGAAGATTTCAATAATACAATTGTGGGAACTTCTGGTTTAAAAGCAGGTCAGTTGGAAAATGTAGCCAATGTCCACGGAAATGTTTATGTCGGAATTTCAGCTGGAACCCGAAGAGTACGCGCTGTGATTAACTACCAATACGGATTTACCAATGTGTTGAACAAACTGAATAGTCAAGAAGAACTGGTTTTACTCAACAATAACAACAAGTTCAAAGGTACTTTAGGAACTATTAGTGGTCAAATATTATTTAATTTATAAATAAAAAGTCCCGAATCAATCGGGACTTTTTTTATAACGTTGCTATCGCTTTTTCCAATCGCTTAATTGTTTCTTCTTTTCCAAGAAGTTCAACGATATCAAACAAGTGCGGACCTTTCAAAGCGCCTACTAAACTCAAACGAAACGGTTGCATGACTTTTCCCATTCCAATTTCGTTTTGCGTCATCCAGTCTTTAACGATGGTTTCGATATTTTCGGAAGTAAAATCACTAATATTTTCGATAACCGAAATCAATTGTCGCATCAAATTAGGCGTTTCTTCTTTCCAATTTTTGGCTGCTTTTTCATCATAAGAAGTCGGAACTTGAAAGAAATAATCCGACAGTTCCCAAAATTCTGAAACGAAATTGGCACGTTCTTTTATCAACGAAACAATTTTTATCAACTTTGTCATTCCGAACGCAGTGAAGGAATCTCCAATTTTTTCTTGTACAGTTGTTTTAAAACTCTCGGCCAAACTCAAATCACTTTGTTTTTGTAAATACTGATGATTGAACCACTTATTTTTCTCAGGATCAAATTTGGCTCCGGCTTTATGAACGCGATTCAAATCGAATTTTTCTACTAATTCTTCTAATGAAAATAACTCTTGTTCCGTTCCATCGTTCCATCCTAATAACGCTAAAAAGTTAATCACCGCTTCAGGAAAAAAACCTTTTTCTCTATAACCTGATGAAATACCTTCTTCGCTTTTCCATTCGAGAGGAAATACAGGAAAACCCATTTTATCACCATCGCGTTTCGATAATTTTCCGTTGCCAATCGGTTTTAAAATCAATGGTAAATGCGCAAATTCTGGCGCTTCCCAACCAAAAGCTTGGTACAACAAACAATGCAATGGCATCGAAGGCAACCATTCTTCACCGCGAATTACGTGCGAGGTTTCCATCAAATGGTCGTCAACAATATTCGCTAAATGATACGTTGGCATTCCATCGCTTTTGAACAATACTTTATCATCTAATAAATTGGTTTCAAATTTGATGTCACCACGAATAATATCATGCAAATGCAAGGTTTCGTTTACTGGTGTTTTAAAACGAATAACGAAATCTTCACCCGAAGTAATTCTATTTTCAGTTTCTTCTTTAGACAAAACCAACGAAGTCTTCAATTGTTCGCGATTATTCCAATTGTAAATGAATGTTTTTCCCTCGGCTTCGTGTTGTTTTCGTAGCAAATCCAATTCTTCTGCTGTATCAAAAGCATAATATGCCCAACCCGAATTCACCAATTGATCGGCGTATTGTTTATATAAATGTTTGCGCTCACTTTGACGGTAAGGACCAAATTTTTCGTTCTTTCCAACGGTTTCACTTGGCGCAATTCCCAACCAATCCAAAGCTTCAAAAATGTAGGCTTCGGCTCCAGGAACAAATCGATTTTGGTCGGTGTCTTCGATACGCAAATAGAAAATCCCGTTATTTTTTTTTGCAAATAAATAGTTAAATAAAGCAGTTCTTACACCGCCAATATGTAAAGGTCCAGTCGGACTTGGTGCAAAACGCACACGAACAGGTTTTGACATTCTTGTAAATTTTCCTGCAAAGATACAATTTGACATTGATATTAAATATCACCATTAAATATTACCATTGAATTTTACCTTGTTATTGAAATTGAATTTTGAAATTGTTATTGAACTTTCCGTTTAGAAAGATTTAACTTTTATCCTAAGTATAAATTTGTATTTTTATCGGTTATAAACAAAGTATCAACAATTGTGGAGTATCAGAATGTAATTTACGATAAACTCGAGCAGTTTATTAAGAAGTTTTACACCAACGAATTGCTACGTGGAAGCATTTTCTTCGTCGGATTGGGTTTGCTGTATTTTTTATTCACGCTTTTTATCGAGTACTTTCTTTGGCTGAAGCCAACGGCGCGAACCATTTTATTTTGGTCGTTTATTGCCGTGGAACTTTTTTTATTGCTTCGATTCATCTTGTTTCCGATTTTCAAACTATTCAAATTACAAAAAGGAATCAACTACAACGATGCTTCGGCCATCATCGGAAATCATTTTAATGAAGTAGGCGATAAGCTCACTAATTTTCTACAATTATCACAAGACAAGAATAAATCGGAGTTACTTTTGGCTTCTATCGAACAAAAGGCCTCGAATTTGCAACCGATTCCCTTTGGAAATGCTATCAACTTCGGAACCAACAAGAAATATTTACCATTAGCGATTATTCCATTGTTGTTCTTTGCTTTTTTTTACCTTTCGGGAAATAGCAATATCATATCTCAAAGTTTGAATCGTGTGGTGAATTACAAACAGCAGTTTCTTCCACCTGCGCCGTTTGAATTTCAAGTATTGAATCAGAATTTACAAACCGAACAAAACAAAGATTTCTTACTTCGAGTAAAAACAGTTGGAAAAGTGGTGCCAGTAAACGCCATGATTTTTATTGGTGATGAAAGTTATTTCATGGAAAGTAATAAGGCTGGCGAATTCGAATTTGTCATTCCAAAACCCAAAGAAAACCTCGCGTTTCATCTGCAAGCTAACGAAGTTGAATCTAAAGAATACGAATTGGCAGTGGTTACGGTTCCATCAATTGCCAATTTCGAAATGGTGTTGAATTTTCCAGGTTATTTAAATAAAAAAGCCGAAGTAATCAAAGGAACTGGAAATGCTGTAATTCCGGAAGGAACTCGCGTGACTTGGCGAATGAATACATTAGCAACTCAAAGCGTTAATTGGAACGATGCGCAATCATCGTATCCTTTTGCTAAGCAGGATAATTTGTTTTTGTTGTCTAAAAATATTGTTCAAAACACCGAATATCAGATTGTTACATCGAACACTAAAGTAAAAAATTACGAGAAGTTAAATTACCAAATTTCGGTTGTAAAAGATCAATACCCAACTATTGAGGTGAATAATGCTCCTGATAGTCTAAAAGTGGCGAAAAACTATGTTCTCGGTCAGGTCTCTGATGATTATGGTTTGTCGAAGCTGCAAATTATTTACTATCCAAAAGATAAACCCAACGAAGCCAAACGTGGAACATTGCCTGTAAGCAAAGATGTTTACGATCAATTTGTATTTGCATTTCCAAGTACGTTACCAATTCAACCTGGTGTGAATTACGAATATTATTTTGAAATTTTCGACAACGATGCTTTGCATAATTACAAAAGTGCAAAATCGGCTGTTTTCTCACACCGCGAATCGACAGAAACTGAAAAAGAAGACGAATTATTACAACAACAAAACGACAACATCAATTCGTTAGAAAAATCGCTTAAAACACAAGAAAAGCAACAAAGCGAGTTGGATAAGCTCCAAAAAATGGGGAAAGAAAAAGAGTCGTTGGAATTCAAAGAACAACAAAAGGTAAACGACTTTATCAATCGTCAGAAAAAGCAAGACGAAATGATGAAGGAATTTGCCGAAAAAATGAAAGAGAATCTCGATAAAGTCAAAACCGACAAAAAAGACGAGATGAAAGAATTACTCAAAGAGCGTTTGGATAAAGTGGACAAAGACTTTGAGAAAAACAAAAAACTCTTGGATGAATTAAAGGAATTGAATGATAAAATTCAGAAGGAAGAGTTGTTTGAAAAAATGGATAAATTCAAACAGCAAAGCAAAAACCAAAACAAGAGTTTGGAGCAATTGGTGGAATTGACTAAGAAATATTATGTTGAAAAGAAAGCCCAACAAATTGCTGAGAAGTTAGATAAATTGGCTGAAAAGCAAGACAAATTAGCAGAATCAGAAAAGGAGAATAACTCCCAAAAACAAGAAGAAATCAATAAGGAATTTGATAAGCTCAAAGAAGAATTGAATGAATTAGAAAAAGAGAACAAAGAGCTCAAAGCGCCAGTTGATTTACCTGAAACCGAACCCAAAGAGAAAAGTATTGATGAAGATTTGAAAAACGCGTCTGATCAATTGCAAAAACAACAAAAAGAGAAAGCCAAACCCAAACAAAAAAGCGCTTCAAAAAAAATGAAGCAAATGAGCCAAGACATGCAGGAAAGCATGCAGGAAAGTGAGCAAGAACAATTAGAGGAAGACGTTGAAATGCTACGACAAATTTTAGATAATTTGCTGGCGTATTCATTTTCGCAAGAAGATGTTATGAAACAATTTAAAGGTTTAAAACGCGGTTCGCCTTCGTTTGTCAAAAACCTTAAAAGACAACAAGATTTAAAGCAACAATTCAAACACGTTGACGATAGTTTGTTTGCCATGTCGTTGCGAAATCCTAAAATAGGAGAAGAAGTTACGAAGTCAATCGGTGATGTTCAATACAACGTTGACAAAGCAATTGAAACGTTAGCAGAAGCCAACGTTTCTAAAGGAACATCGCACCAACAATTTGCTGTTTCAGCCGCTAATAAACTTGCTGATATGTTAGCCGAGGCACTTAACAATATGCAAATGTCTATGTCCATGTCAGGTCAAGGTTCGGGAAAACCAAAACCTGGTCAAGGTTCCGGAATCCAATTGCCAGATATAATCAAGAAACAAGAAGGTTTAGGAGAAAAAATGAAAAAAGGCATGAAACCTGGTCAAAAACCTGGTGAAGAACCCGGAGAAGGCAGTAGCGGCAGCCAAGGAGAAAAAGAAGGAGGAAAAGAAGGAGGCAAGCAAGGTAAAGATGGAAAAGAATCGGGCGGTAAGGGAAAAAATGGTAAAGGAGGAAACTCTGGTGGAAGCGGAACTGGCGATGATAAAAATGGTGAAAATGGTGAAGATGGAGAAGGTGACGCTGAAAAAATTATGCAGATTTACCAAGAACAACAACAATTGCGTGAAGCTCTGGAGAAGGAATTAAACAAACAAGGTTTAGGTGGAAGCGGTCAAAATGCCTTAAACCAAATGAAGCAAATAGAGAAGCAATTATTGAATAAAGGTTTTAATAATGAAGTGTTGCAAAAGATGCTCAACCTAAAGTACGAGCTATTAAAACTAGAAAAAGCGACACAACAACAAGGTGAAGAAAAGAAACGCCAGTCGGAAACGAATAAGAAAGAATTCAACAATACAACCAATGCGCTTCCGCAACGTTTGCAAGATTATATCAATAGTGTTGAAATATTAAACCGACAAACCTTACCTTTGCGCCCAAATTTTAACCAAAAGGTGCAAGAATATTTCAAAGCAAATGATAAGTTATAATTACGAAACCGAGTTTGAATTGTCTAATGAAGTTGCTTTTTCCAATTGGATTTCTAAGGTAGTCGAATCGGAAAACAAGAAGGAAGGCGAAATCAATTACATCTTTTGTGATGATGATTATTTACTCGAAATCAATCAGCAATACCTTGATCACGACACGTTAACTGATATTATTTCGTTTGATTACTCTGTAGGAAACGAATTACACGGCGATATTTTTATTTCAGTAGAACGTGTGCGCGATAACGCAAATGATTTCAAAGTCTCTTTCGATGAAGAATTGAAAAGAGTGATGATTCATGGCGTGCTGCATTATTGCGGTTACAAAGACAAAAGCGAATCTGATGAGCAAATAATGAGAAGCAAAGAAGATGAAAAAATCAAAATGTTTCACGTGGAACATTAAGAGTTTCATGAGCGAATGGCTTGGGCTTTCTTGTAATCGTAATTCCCGCTTTCCTTCCAAAACTTTGCAAAAAAAGCAAAGGTTTTTCCCTCCAATCGGGGCTAGAAAGGAAACTTTAGTGAACAGAACAAACGTTCCACGTGGAACATATAATTAAATTAGAAATTCAGAACCTAAAAAAATCTAACTTTCTAACAATCTAAGAAGTCTAATATGTTTAACACATACGATGTAATAGTAGTAGGAGCAGGACACGCAGGTTGCGAAGCAGCAGCGGCAGCAGCCAATATGGGTTGCAGTACGCTGTTGGTCACAATGAGTTTGCAAAACATAGCACAAATGTCGTGTAATCCTGCAATGGGCGGAATTGCCAAAGGACAAATCGTCCGCGAAATAGACGCTTTGGGTGGTTATTCCGGAATTGTTTCCGACAAAACAGCGATACAGTTCAAAATGCTCAACAAATCCAAAGGTCCAGCCATGTGGTCGCCACGAGTGCAATCTGACAGAATGCGCTTTTCAGAAGAATGGCGTTTGATGTTGGAACAAACTCCGAATCTCGATTTCTACCAAGAAATGGTGAAAGGATTAATCATCACTAACGGTAAAATAGAAGGAATCAAAACCTCACTCGGAATCGAAATCAAAGCCAAAACGGTTGTATTAACCAACGGTACGTTCCTCAATGGATTGATTCACATTGGCGACAAACAATTTGGTGGTGGAAGAGCAGGCGAGAGCGCTGCCTATGGAATTACAGAAGATTTAGTAAATGTAGGCTTCGAATCAGGCCGAATGAAAACCGGAACACCGCCGCGCGTTGATGGTCGTTCACTCGATTATTCCAAAATGAGAGAAGAACCAGGAGATGCTGTTCCTGATAAATTTTCGTATTCTGATGTTACCAAACCTTTAACGCATCAACGATTGTGTCACATGACATATACTTCGTTAAATGTACACGATATTCTTCGCGAAGGATTTGATCGTTCGCCAATGTTTAACGGGCGAATCAAATCACTAGGACCACGTTATTGTCCGTCTATCGAAGACAAAATCAATCGTTTTGCTGACAAAGAACGCCACCAATTATTCATCGAGCCTGAAGGTTGGGACACAGTGGAAGTTTATGTAAATGGATTTTCAACTTCTCTTCCCGAAGATATTCAATTCAAAGCATTACGCTCAGTAGAAGGATTTGAAAACGTTAAGTTTTTCCGTCCAGGTTATGCTATCGAATACGATTATTTTCCTCCAACACAATTAAAACACACACTTGAAACAAAGTTAGTAGAAGGATTGTATTTTGCTGGTCAAATCAACGGAACAACAGGTTACGAAGAAGCCGCTTCGCAAGGTTTAATGGCAGGAATCAACGCGGCTTTAAAAGTGAAAGAACAAGAGCCTTTAATTTTACGTCGCGACGAAGCTTACATTGGCGTTTTAATTGATGATTTAATCACCAAAGGAACGGAAGAGCCGTATCGAATGTTTACTTCTCGTGCAGAATACCGAACTTTATTACGTCAAGATAACGCTGATTTCAGATTAACACCAAAAGGTTACGCTATTGGATTAGCTTCTGAAAAACGCCTTCGTCGAATGGAAGAAAAGTTTGCAAAAAGCGATGCAATGCTCAATTTTTTCAAAGAAACGAGTTTAACAGCTGCCGAAGCCAATCCAATTTTAGAGGAAAAAGGAAGTACTCCAATGACACAATCTGATAAAATGTTTAAAGTGTTCTCGCGACCACAAATCGAATTGGAAGATATCGTTCGTTTTGAAAAAGTTCAAGATTACATCAACGAACATAATTTGGATAAAGAAGAAATCGAACAGGCTGAAATTCAATTAAAGTATTCGGGTTATATCGAAAAGGAACGAAGCAATGCCGAAAAGATGATTCGTTTAGAAGATTATAAAATCCCAGTAAATTTTGATTATGAAACTGTCAAATCAATGTCGATTGAAGCGAAACAAAAATTAAATAAAATTAGACCAATTACTATTTCACAAGCCTCGCGAATTAGTGGAGTTTCACCTAGCGATATCTCCATATTATTGATACATTTAGGAAGATAGTTAAAGACCAATATTGTTTTCTTACACTTTGTACTTTACACTTTGTACTTTACACTTTCTCCTTCGTACTTCAAAATGTTTCACGTGAAACAAAACTTGTGAAGACTTATAAATAAAGAGAATTTGAATGGATATTTCAAAAACAAAACATTTTTTAAACGTAAAAGATTATTCTGTTTCGCAAGAAACTTTTGAATTGTTGCATGATGCTGAATTAGATATGCTCATTACGCATCCGCAGCCAAGCTTGGAAAAATTACCGAGTTATTACGAAAGTAAAGATTACATTTCCCACACTGATGGAAAGAAAACGTTGTTCGAAAAAATGTATCAATTCGTCAAAGGAATTGCACTCAAAAACAAGTTGAAACTTATCAATTCACAATCTCAAAAAGGAAAGATTTTAGATATTGGAGCAGGCGTTGGCGATTTTTTGATGACAGCCAAAAACGACGGTTGGGAAATTATTGGAATCGAACCTAGTGAAAAAGCAAAAGGAATTGCAATCAAAAAAGGCGTTTCGTTTGTGAATGATGTAAAAGAAATTGAAAGCCATTCGTTAGATGTAATTACAATGTGGCACGTTTTAGAACACGTTCCGAATTTGGAAGAACAAATTACCGAATTGAAACGAATGATCAAACCCAACGGAACAATTATTATTGCAGTTCCCAATTTCAATTCTTTTGATGCTAATTATTATGGTCAATATTGGGCAGCTTATGATGTTCCAATACATTTATGGCATTTTTCTAAAACGGCAATTCAAAAATTATTTGTAAAAGAACGATTAGAATTAGTCGATGTTCTTCCAATGAAATTTGATAGTTTTTATGTGAGTCTTCTTTCCGAAAAGTACAAAACAGGAAAAATGAACTATTTTAAAGCTTTTTGGATCGGATTACAATCCAATCGTTATGGAAAGGCTAATTCGGAATATTCATCCCATATTTATGTGCTAAAAAACATCAAAAACTAAAATAAAAGCCTTCGTTTATCCCAAAAGCAACAGTTTATAGAAGAAGTTGTCCAAAACATAAAGTCTTCTTAAAAGCCCTTATTTAAAGCCGATTTCAATAGAAATTACTTATTTCGAATAAAAAACACATAACAATTTCTTATATCTTAAAAAATAGCCAACGAATAGAACTTTTTACCGATTACATTGAAAATTTTATACTTTTGGCAAATAATAAAAATTAATAAAAAATCCAATGAAAAAAATAATTGCTCTTGTTGCTCTTTCCGTTGCTTTTGTTTCCTGTAACCAAAATAACACTGTAGAAGCTAAAGATTTCAAAACAGCTTATGTTGATACTTCTAAATTGATGGAAGAAAGTACCGAAGCCAAAGATATTGAAGCCAAATACAAAGATAAAGCTGCTGAAATGGACGGAAAATTGCAGGGAGAAGCCTCTAGATTGCAAAGCGAACAAAAGAATTTTGAAGCGAATATGCAAAAAAACGGTGAAGCTTGGGCCAAACAAAAATATATGGAATTGCAACAACGAGACCAACAATTGCAGTACGCACAACAAGGCATGTTGCAAGAATTAAAGATGCAAAGTGGTAAGGAAATGGATAGTTTGGTGAAAAAATACAAACAAATTTTTAAAGATTACGGTAAAGAAAAAGGCTATGATTATATCTATGGAACTGGTGAAGCCGCGACTGTTTTATATGCAAAAGATAGTTACGATATCACCAAAGAAATGATTAAATTGATTAACAACAAATACACCGACGAAAAAGATGCTCCAGCTAAAAAAGAGGAGAAAAAATAATCTAATAACAATTATTATCTAAAACGCCTTCGAGACAGAAGGCGTTTTTTATTGCGTATTGATTAACAATCGTTTATATTTGTTTTTTAAAATCAAAGCCATGGAATTTGTATCTGCCGAAGCAAAGTACGTTTTGCAATTCATCAACCAAACACATCGTTCGGTATTTCTTACCGGAAAAGCAGGAACTGGTAAAACGACTATTCTTAAAGAAATCATTCGAACCACACACAAAAACACCGCTGTTGTTGCTCCAACCGGAATTGCAGCGCTCAATGCTGGTGGCGTTACTATTCATTCGATGTTTCAACTGCCTTTTGGCGGTTTTATTCCCGATAATTCATCACCCCAATTTCTCGAAAATTCCAAATTTGAAAGTCGCGCGACTTTGCGGAGGCATTTCAAAATGAGCGGATTAAAAAAAGCAGTCATTCGAAATTTAGAACTGCTCATTATCGATGAAGTCAGTATGTTGCGCGCTGATTTGCTCGACGCTATCGATTTTATGATGCAAACTGTTCGCAAAAAAAACCATCCTTTTGGAGGCGTTCAAGTTTTGTTTATTGGCGATTTATTACAACTTCCTCCAGTTATACGAGACGACGAATGGCGAACATTGAGCAAGTATTACCGCGGAAAATTCTTTTTCAATGCTCATGTTATCGAACAAAATCCACCTTTGTATATTGAGTTATCTAAAATATTTCGCCAAACGGATGATGCGTTTATTTCGATTCTTAACAACTTGAGAAACAACAAAATGACATCTAATGATGTGCAAATTCTCAACCAACATGTGCAACCTAATTTTGATCTCAAAACCAACAAAGGTTACATTACGTTAACCACTCACAACGCCAAAGCCGACGAAATCAACACACAATCATTACGAGACTTAACTGGTAAATCGCATTTTTATAAAGCTGATATTATTGGTGATTTTCCCGATAAAATTTTCCCGTTAGAGGAACAACTAGAACTCAAAATTGGTGCACAAGTCATGTTTATTAAGAATGATATTTCGCTAGAAAAAAAGTTTTTTAATGGAAAAATGGGCATTGTAAAATCGTTAGCCGAAAAAGAAATTTTGGTACATTTTCCTGACGAAAATAAAACCATTGAAGTCGAAAAATACGAATGGCAAAACATTCGTTACACCGTCAACGAAAACACCAAAGAGATTGAAGAAGAAGTACTTGGAACTTTTACGCATTATCCAATCAAATTGGCTTGGGCGATTACCGTTCACAAAAGTCAAGGCTTGACTTTCGATAAAGCAGCACTCGATGTTTCGCAGGTTTTCCTTCCCGGACAAGCCTATGTCGCTTTTTCACGTTTACGTTCATTACAAGGTTTGGTGTTGTTGTCGCCTTTGCAAATGAACGGAATTTCCAACGATCAAGATGTGATGGAATACGCCACCAATAAAGCTTCAGAAGAAGTTTTGGCCAGCACTTTACAACAGGAAACCTTGCGCTATATTCATCAGTTTTTAGTCAATAGTTTTGATTGCAGTAATTTGGTTCAAGAATGGCGCAATCATTCGTACAGTTATAATGATAAATCGGATGTTTCCAACAAATCAAAATCGGCTATCTGGGCCAAAAAACAACTGGAATCTATCGAAATTTTAGCCGAACCTTCGCGAAAATTCATTTTGCAATTGAATAAATTATTTTCGTCAAATGTTGATTTACAGTTTGTTAACGAACGAATTCAAGCGGCGTACAACTACTTTTTTCAACCTATGGACGACTTGGTTGGCGCCATTTTTTGGAAGCTAGAAGAAGTCAAACGACTCAAAAAAATGAAAGCCTATTATGAAGAATTATTGTTGTTGGAAGAACTTCAAGTAAAAGCAGTTTTAGGCTTGATGAAAGCCCAATTATTAATGGAAATTGTGTTGAAAGGCGAAAGTATTACCAAAGAAAATTTAACTTCAGAAACCATTCGTTATTATCGTATTAAGAAACGTGAATCGATAGCTGAATTTTACAAAAAAAGTAATATTAACTTGATAGACGAAGAGGAAGAAGTAAATCTATACGCCAAAAAAAGCAAGAAAAAAGAACCTAAAAAATCAACCGTTCTTGAAACTTACGAGCTTTGGATTCAGCGCAATTCGATTAAAGAGATTGCTTCTATTAGAAAATTAACACCACAAACCATTTGCAATCATTTATCTAAATTAATTGAAAGTCAGACCATTACAATAAATGACGTGTTGCCAGAAGACAAAATCAAAACATTAGCCAAAGCATTCAAAGGCTTCAAAGGCGATTCGTTGAGCGAATTAAAAGAAAAATACGGTGATGAATTTACCTGGGAAGAGTTAAGATTTTTCAAGGCAAGCATTTAAAGAAACATCTTGTTTTAAATTTATCTCTTAACAATTTTAAAGATTTTGGTTTCACCCAATTCATTTTCTAATTCCATAAAATAAATACCACTTTCTGCTTTAATATCAACGCTTAAATTAGATGTGTCTCTACTATTTTCTTCAAAAACCAATTGACCACTGATATTATAAACCTTTGTTTTTAATAGTTCAAATTTTTGGTCTGTACTAATATAAACAGTTTGAGAGGTTGGGTTTGGAAATACCTCAAAAGAAGTTGAGATAAAATTAGAGGTTGATAAACTTTCGGGTTGTAATTTTACTATCCAACAATCGTATAAACCCCTAGAAATTTCAGTTTTATCACCAGTAATAGATGATTCTGAATTTCCTCCAAAAATCAAACTATTATCCGATGCAAGATAAATTATACTAGACACACTATCATTTAAATTCCCACCTAATGTTTTATCCCACAGCATATTGCCATCAGAATCAATTTTTATAATCCAACAATCATACAACCCTCTTGAGTTTTCAGTTTTGTCGAAAGAAATGTTAGAGTTAGAGTATCCACTAATAATAAAATTTCCAAAATTATCACTAAAAATTGATTCACAACCATCTTGGTTTGAACCTCCAATTGTTTTTTGCCACATAATTTCTCCTGTTTGGCTAAGTTTCAAAACCCAATAATCAAGATAAATATTGGAACTATCATATGCATTAGTTGTTTTTTCGCCTGAAATATTAGAACTTGAGTTGCCAGCTACCAATAACCCTCCATCATTTGTGTTTATTGTTGAGGTTAAATTATCTTCACTACTACCACCAATAGTTCTTTGCCAAAGAATATTGCCCAAATCGTCTAACTTTAAAACCCAATAATCCCAAAGACCTCTTGAGTTTTCAATTTTATCTCCTGTTGCATTAGATGTTGAACGACCTCCCACAAAATATCCTCCATCAGACGTTACTACCATCGAAGCCATTCGATCATCTTCATTACCACCAATGGTGTTTTGCCATTGAATATTGCCATTAATATCTAATTTTATTACCCAGTAATCAGAATAAGGACCGCCATTACCAGTAACATAACCTACAGTATTTTCTGTTTTATTTCCTGAAAGGTTTGAATAAGATGTGCCACCTACTAAAAACCCATTATCTGGAGTTGTTATAATGGAACAAAAGGTGTCTATTCCATTACCCCCTAGGGTTTTGTCCCATAAAACATTGCCTGAACTATCTAGTTTTACAATCCAAAAATCATCAAACCCAAAACAGTTTTCTGTTTTATTTCCAGAAATGTTAGAGTTTGAGCTACCTCCAATAATATAACCACTATCAGCTGTTTGGAGTATTCGTCCAAACCTTTCCGCTCCTGAACCACCAATGCATTTTTGCCATTGTATAGTGCCTAATGCATTTGTTTTTAAAATCCAAAAATCAGCTAAACCATTATTCACCTGGGTTACATCAAATGATTGCGACGATGATGTTTGACAACCCAATATAAAACCACCGTCAGAAGTTTGATTTATTGAATAAATTAAATCGACTTGATTGCCTCCCAAAGTTTTTTGCCAATCTATAGCTGGTACTTGGGCAAAAGTAAATATACCTGTTAGTAATATCTCAAGCGAAAATAGAACTCCTTTCATAAAATAAATACATTACTTAAACTTAAGCCTAAAATTTTGAAAACGAATAAAATTTATTTAAACATAGCTTTAATTAAGGTTATTTTGAATTTATTCAAAATAAATAGAAAACTAACTTTTATGTATCAACCGCGTCAATTTGATCGATAAATCAGTAAATATAATTTTAGGGTTACCGTTGCGTTCAATATGATATGCAGCATCCGAAAGTTCTTTAAAAATCTCGTGGATGTTATTTCCGCTAACAAAAGGGGCAAATTTTTCAAGTGTAAATCCTTGTACTTTGGGTTCAAAATACACCAATTTTTCAGCTTGGTAATTCAACAGTAATGCCTGTCGGAACACATCAATACAATAATTCAAAAATTTCTTTTGGCTCTCGCGACCAATACTCGCCACATTTTCACTCCAAGCAATCAAATCGTTGATGGCAGCTGCATTTTTCTTGGCGCTGTAAGCAGCTCGTAACCAAGTTACAAACCATTCTTCAAAAGGTAACTCGTCTTCGTTGTTGTTCAAAATTTGCAACGCTTTATTGTAATTTCCTTGTGCTTGATGCGCTATTTTGGTCGCCAGATTTTCGTTTATTGAATGATTTTGCATCAACGCTTTGGCAATTACATCTTCAGGCAACGCATTGAAATGCAACACTTGACAACGTGATCGTATAGTTTGAATAATATCTTCTTCGTTTTCTGAAATCAATATAAAAACCGTTTTATCTGTTGGTTCTTCAAGCAATTTCAATAATTTGTTCGACGCTGCAATGTTCATCTTATCCGCCATCCAAATAATCATCACTTTGTAACCACCTTCGAGCGATTTCAACGAAAGCGATTTTACAATTTCACTCGCGTCTTCTACCCGAATTTCACCTTGCTTGTTTTTTACACCCATAAGGTTGTACCAATCAAACAAACTTCCATAAAAGTTTTCATTCAAAAAAGTCCGCCAATCCTGAATAAAATCAAGACTTTTCGGTTTCGATTTGACGTCTTCAGTAGTCACTGTCGGATATACAAAATGCAAATCAGGATGCGAAAACGAGTTGAATTTTAAATTACAAGCTTCATTAGTTCCACTATTTTCATTACCCACATTTCCACACACAATGTATTGAGCATAGGCAATCGCCATAGGTAAAGTTCCCGTTCCTTCCGGACCAATAAATAACTGCGCATGCGGAATTCTACCCGAACTCGCCGATTGAATCAGATGGTTTTTGATGTGTTCGTGACCTAAAATTTCAGAAAAAAGCATGAGCAAATATACTACAAAATTATCATAATTATGCTATTTTATCCCAATAAATATAACGACATAATCTTACAAAAAATAATCAAAAACGCATTACATCGATAAAATTAAACACTTTAACGAATTTTAATTTACTTTTACCCTGTTTTTAAAAAAGTAATAATACCCTAATAAAGTTTTTTATGAAACAAAATCTACGTACAGTATTTACGTCTGTTGTTGTATTTTCATTGTTTTCAACTGCTCATGCTCAAGTTGCAGTTCCTTTTAAAGTGCGTTACCAATCGTTTGTCAAAGGCGATATGACAGTAATAGCCAATTCGATTACCAATCGAGTGGATTACAATAATTCAGCTAATGCCGCTTATTACAACCATACCAATCATGCTTTATTGAATGACGAGTTCACCATGCAATACATTGATATTGATGAAGATGAAACGACTTTTTCATCCAGTTCGGCAACGTTGAGTTTAGAGAATCAATCGCAAAAGAAAATTGTTTATGCTGGATTGTATTGGTCATCTACTTACAAATACAACAGCGGATTTCAGAAAAAAGTGGACAAATTTGTCGCAGAAGATGACGGACGCGAACCTTTTGAAACAATCAAATTAAAACTGCCTAATCAGAAAAAATATATTGATGTCAATGGTGAACTATTGTTTGATGGTTTGAAAGAAAAAGACTTCAAAGATTGCGCGCCTTATGCGGTTTACGCTGATGTTACGGCTCAAATTCAAGCCATTGAAAATCCGTTTGGCGAATATACAGTAGCCAACGTTAGAGCAACTCAAGGTCAACTTAGCGGTGGTATAGCAGCGGGTTGGACATTGTTTGTGGTATACGAAGACGATACAATGAAAGGAAAATTCATTACTAGTTTTGATGGTTTTGCTGGTGTAACCGATCGTCAGGTTGACATTGATTTTGCCGGTTTTACTACACTTCCCGAAGGTGATATTCAAGCCAAAATTGCATTAGCTTCCTTGGAAGGCGATTGTAATTTGCAAGGCGATCAAGTATTATTTAAGTCAAGTGATGCCAAAAATTTCGTGGTTTTAGAAAACAAATTGCGTAAGCAAAATAACTTTTTCAATAGTTCAATAACTATAGGTGATGATTATTTTATGAATCGAAAACCGGATAGCAAAAACACTTTGGGTTACGATACCTGTTTGATGAAGTTAAATAATCCAAACAATTCGATCATAACCAATAATGTTAAAAATGCCACTTTTCGATTGAAATCAATTGGCGATCGTTCGTATTTGTTTTTTGCTGCTTTTGGTGTAGAAGTGAATGAAAAAGAGCACTTTACCAACAATAACGCAATTGTTTTTAGCTCAAATGAAATAGAAAAAACACCTGAAAAAGAAGTAAAACCAGAACCAAAACCAACTTCAAAAACGAAAGACAATAAGAAGCCAATCAAGAAACAAAAAGAAGAAATTGTCTATTCTGATTTGGACATGACTGAATTTGTGGTCGAAAAAAAGAAACTCGATTTTTCAACTACAATACTGGAAGATAGCGAGTTAGAAATGGCTTTTTTTAATAGTAAAAATTCTACAGAAATTAAATCGTTAAACATAGATGGTTTTCCATCAGGATATTATATTATTGCAAACGTTTTTGAAAAAGACTCTAATTTGAAGAACTTCTTATCCGATTTGCAATCAAAAGGGATTTCAGCCGACTCATTTTTGAATCCCAACAACCATTACAATTATGTTTATTTAGCTAAAACAGCCGATAAATCGGAGGCTTTTAATATGTATAAATCCAAATTAAATAATTCCTACACCGAAAACATTTGGATACTTTCGGTCAATAACAACCAAGATACTGCTATAACTAATCTTGACGATTAAAAAGGTAAACCCCAAATTTAACCTAGTAAAAATGAAAAATTTTAGCCCTAAAAATAGTTTTGTTTTGCTATTACTACTCGGAATGTCTTTTGGATATTCTCAAAACAGCAAAAACGTATTCAAACCGCGATTTCAAAAAGAGCTTAACGGTGATGTAGTCATTTTGGCCAACAATAGTACCAATCGTGTTGATTATAGCAACTCGTCCAATGTTCCTTATTACAATCACACGAGTTCAGCTATGTTGAACGATGATTTTTACATCGAATATATTGATATTGATGAAGATGAATCTACTTTTTCTTCGAGCAGTGCTGAGTTGTTTTTTGATTCTAATTCAAACAAAAAAGTAGTTTATGCTGGATTGTATTGGACAGGAACTTACAAATACAATAGTGGTGAACAGTTAAAAGAAGACAAATTTACACCTGTTGATGCTGCAAGAGAAAACATCAATTCGGTAAAAATTAAATTACCAAATCAAGCGGAATACACGAGTATATCAGGAACTGTAATTTTTGACGGATTGAATTCTCCCGAACACAAAGAGGCAGCGCCTTATGTAGTATATGCCGATATTACAGACAATATTTCAGCGTTAACCAATGCTTCTGGAGTGTATACTTTGGCCAATATCAGAGCAACACAAGGTACTTTAAAAGGCGGTGTGGCTTCAGGTTGGCAAATTTTTATCGTATACGAAGATAACACCAAACCCAAAAAGAACATCATCACTTATGACGGATTTTCTGAAATTGCTTCAGCTTCTGTAAACCTAAATTTTACGGGTTTTCAAACGGTTGCGCAAGGTCAAGTAAAAGCGCAAGTGGCAGTGGCAGTGTTGGATGGTGATTACAAAGTGGCCGGCGATAAAGTGTCAGTCAAATCGTCACAAACCAAAGATTTTGTAGCATTGACCAATAAAATTCGCAAACCGGATAATTTCTTTAATAGTTCGATTACAGTGGATAATAAACACGCTGTCAATCGTTATCCTGATAGCAAAAACACCTTGGGCTTTGATAGTTGTTTGATTACAATTCCTAATGAAAACAATGCTATTTTAGGCAATAATAGTTCCGATATTTCACTTAAAATTGAATCGGATAGCGACAAATGTTTTGTGTTTTTCGCTTCTTTAATTGTGGATGAAACTATTGCAGAACCAACAATAAAGAAACAAGCCAGTTTGACTAATGCTGAAATGCTTGAAATTTATGATGTGCGAAAAGTACAGCAAAACAAAGAAATGTACGCCGATTTATTTCAAACCACTTCCTCTAAAAATTTGTCTTCCAAAACACAAACTTTTGCCACGAAAAAAAGCGATGCAAAAAAAGAACTAATCGAAGTACAAACACTCAATATTTCGGGTCAAGAAAAAGGGTTTTATGTTATGGCTAAAGCGTTTACGGTTTCCCAAAACGCTAAAAATTTCATCAAATTACAAAATCTGAAAGACGTGCCTGTTAAGTCATTTGTCAATAAAATCAACAATTATACTTACGCTTATTTAGAGCGATTTGACCAATTGGAAGATGCTATTAGCTACTATGTTTCTAAAGGAAACGGCATTTATCAAGAAAAACTGTATATCGTTTCAGTTAATAATGATGTTACGGGTTTGACCGATAATGATTAAAAGGCAATCGTAACTGTTTTTCTCCGCTGACTTTTGTCATTTTCATAAAAAAAACAAAAGACTATCTTTGCAATCACTAAAAAACTGATTCTAGGATGAAAACAATCAACGATTTTAATTTTAAAGATAAAAAAGCCATTATTCGTGTTGACTTCAATGTGCCTCTAGATGAGCACTTTAACGTAACAGACACCAACCGAATTGAAGCGGCAAAACCAACCATTGATAAAATTTTGGCCGATGGTGGCAGTGTGATTTTAATGTCGCATTTGGGTCGACCAAAAGGAAAAGAAGACAAATACTCACTACAACATATTGTAAAAACAACTTCTGAAATTCTCGGAAAACCAGTTCAATTTGCTGCTGATTGCCGAGGTGAAATTGCACAAAATGCAGCTGCAAATTTAAAAGCAGGAGAAGTTTTATTACTCGAAAATTTACGTTTTTATGCCGAGGAAGAAGCGGGCGACGAAGCCTTTGCTAAAGAATTGGCTTCATTAGGCGATATTTATGTAAATGATGCTTTTGGAACAGCGCACAGAGCGCATGCTTCTACAACAATTATAGCCCAATTTTTCCCAGAAAGTAAATGTTTCGGATTGTTGTTGGCCAAAGAAATTGAAAGTTTGAATCGTGTTTTGAATAACTCGGTAAAACCTGTAACAGCTGTTCTTGGGGGTTCAAAAGTATCTTCAAAAATCACGGTAATCGAAAATATTTTAGACAAAATCGACCACATGATTATTGGCGGTGGAATGACGTTTACTTTCATAAAAGCATTAGGCGGAAAAATTGGAAATTCCATTTGCGAAGACGATAAAATGGATTTAGCGTTGGAAATTTTACACAAGGCAAAAGAAAAAAATGTTCACATTCACATTCCAGTTGATGTTGTGGCGGCCGATGCTTTTGCAAACGACGCGAACACGCAAATTGTAGATGTACGTGAAATTCCCGACGGTTGGCAAGGTTTAGACGCTGGACCTAAATCATTGGAAAATTTCAGAGAAGTAATAATGAACTCCAAAACTATTTTATGGAACGGACCATTAGGCGTTTTTGAAATGGAAAATTTTGCCAAAGGAACTATTGTTTTGGGCGAACAAATTGCTGAATCTACTCGAAATGGCGCTTTTTCTTTAGTTGGCGGCGGCGATTCTGTAGCAGCCGTAAAACAGTTTGGTTTGGAAGAAAAAATGAGCTACGTTTCTACTGGAGGCGGTGCCATGTTGGAAATGTTAGAAGGTAGAATTTTACCAGGAATTGCAGCAATCATCGATTAAGTGCTTTTTTTAACAATATTTACACACTTTTTAGCGTTATAAGTTCTAATTTTGCAAAAAACGCATAAAATCCTGAATCCTAAATATTTGAGAAATCAATATGACGATAAAAAATAAAATAAACTATTTGTTGTTGCTAACTTCTACTGCTTTTTTTGCGCAAGAAGGTACGCCGGTTGCCCAACAAACACCAGCAATAGCAGTAGACACTATAGTAAAAAAAGAAGTAAAAATTTCCTTTCTCGATTCTATTAAAGCAACATTTGTTCGCGATGAAATGGCAACTTGTGTAGATAGTTTGTGGATGAAAGAATTGACTTCACTTGATTTGTACGATGGCATGATTAGTGACATCTGCAAAATAGACACCGACGAAACCGTTGATTTTGAATTACCAACCGAATTGTTAAAGCAACGCTTGAAGTTGATGGACGAGAAATCGCCATTCAATATTGAGTACAATGTGGGTTTGGAAAACATCATCAAATCGTTCTTAAAAAACAGAAAAAAAGCCTACGAACGTTTGATGGGATTGTCACAATTCTATTTTCCTGTGTTCGAAGAGCAATTGGCTAAAAATAATATTCCATTAGAAATTAAATACTTAGCCATTGTTGAATCTGCCTTAAATCCGAAAGCAGTTTCCCGTGTTGGCGCAACTGGTTTGTGGCAGTTTATGTATCACACCGGAAAACAATACGGACTCACAATCGATTCGTATGTTGACGAACGTAGTGATCCATTCAAAGCCAGTGAAGCCGCTTCGCAATACATGACCAATATGTACAAAATGTTTGGCGATTGGGATTTAGTATTGGCTTCGTACAACTCCGGACCAGGCAATGTAGCCAAAGCAATTCGTCGCTCAGGCGGAAAGCAAAACTTTTGGAACATCAAGAAATATTTGCCCAAAGAAACACAAGGTTATCTACCAGCTTTCTTGGCAACAATGTACATTTTTGAATACCATAAAGAACATGGAATTGTTCCCAACAAAGCAATTGCTAACCATTTTGCAACCGACACGATTGCTGTAAAGCGCCACATAACATTCAAACAAATTTCAGAGTTATTGGATATTTCTGAAGCTGAAATTCAGTTTTTCAATCCGTCATACAAGCGCAACGAAATTCCGAATATCACAGGGAAAATGAATTTCTTAAAATTACCAAAAGATAAAATTGCTGTTTTCGCTTCTAACGAAGATAAAGTTTATGCATACGTAGATTATGTAGCCAAAAACCGTGAGCGTCCGATGGAAGAAGTGGCTTTTGTAAAACCAAAAGATTCTTTAGGTAACGAGTTGGCTTCGAGAATAAAATACCATAAAATCAGACGCGGCGAAAACCTAACCATGATTTCCAAAAAATACAACGTCAATATTGATGATTTGAAAAAATGGAATGGTTTGCGTAGCAATAGTGCGCCATTGGGGCGAAATTTGAAGATTTATTCGTTTGAAAAAATGGAAACCACTGAAGCTAAAGATGCAATTGCTTCTAACGATTCGGTTGTTGCCAAAACGAAAGAACCAATTGCAGTTGCTGAAGCCAAAATAACAGAAACCAAAACGGTCGAGCCGAAAGACGAGAAAGTTTTCAAAACCGAAAAAGTGGTGACTTACAAAGATGTTACCAAATTCCATAAAGTAGTTAGTGGCGATAATTTGATTGCCATTGCTAGCAAATACGATGTTTCGGTTGCCGATATCAAAAAATGGAATGGTTTAAGCGGTAATAATATTGCTAAAGGCAAAAGTTTAAAAATCATCAAAAACGAAAAAGTGATTTCTACGATCAAAAAAGAAGTGAAATCACCAGTTGAAACCAAAGAAGCTTACGTTGTAAACGAACCAAAATCGGTAAAAACAGAAACTGCAAATTCTGAGGAAAACATTCCATCGAAAGAAGAACATGAAGGTTATTATGTAGTGGTTAAAGGCGATAATTTAAGCTCAATTGCTCGCAAACACAACGTTACAGTTCAACAATTGAAAGAATGGAACAATATTTTTGATAACAACGTAAAATTAGGAACTCAAATTATTATCTCTAACAAGAGCCTTACGGATTCTACCTCAACAGTTGCTGCGGTTGAAACCAAAACGAAAGAATACATTGTTCAAAAAGGCGACAATTTGGGTTCAATTGCTAGAAAAAACAACACAACTATCGAGAATTTAAGAGAGTGGAATTCAATAGAAGGCAACAACATTAAATTAGGAGAAACATTAATTGTAGCTAAAACAGAAGTTGCTGTTGCAGATAAAAACACAAAAAACAAAAAAGACAATGCTGTAGCTAAAAATAGTGAAAAAGCCAATTTGTATTACGTAAAAAGAGGTGATTCATTGTACAGTATTTCTCAAAAATTTCCTGGCGTTAGCATTGCTGACATCAAAAAATGGAACAATATAAAAGACGAAAGTATCAAACCTGGAATGAAATTAAAAATAGGTGGATAAATTCAAAATCTTCATTAAATTTGGGTTTTATTTCGATATGAATAAAACCCTTTTTTTATTATTACTTTTTCCTTTTATCTTTTCTTCTTGTATTGAGGAGCGAAAAAACACGGCTTTCGAAACGTTGGGCAAAGTCAATTCGGTTTCAGTCATTATTGATGATCAGCTTTGGAATGGCGAAGTAGGCGATTCGATTCGAAATAAATTTGCTTCACCAGTTATTGGCTTGCAAGACGAAGAACCACTTTTTACCTTAAACCAATATCCAGTCAAACTTTTAGATGGATTTATCGCTAAAAGTCGCAATATAATTGTGGTAAAAAAAGACGTAACCAACGATTTTAGCATTAAAGAAACCGATCCGTCTAATCGTCAAATTATTGTGCGATTTTCGGGAAGAACCGTCAAAGATTTGATTGATTCGATTGAAAATAGAGCATTATTTGTTAGCAAAACCATTCGCGATTCGGAAATCAAAGCATTTCAAAGCCAAATTTATGTCAATAAAACGGGTGAAAACGATGTGAATGAGAGTTTTTCAGTTGATTTGCAAGTTCCTGTGAAATACAAAACAGTTTTAAAAGGCAAAAAGTTTTTGTGGTTAAAGAAAGAAATCGACGGAGGAAACCTAAGTTTGATTGCTTATCAATTGCCTTACAAACGATTGAAAGACACGACAAACATCATCAATTCGATTGTAAAAGTGCGCGATTCGATAGGAAGCATTTACATTCACGGAAGTAAAAAACGCACCAAAATGACTACTGAAACCGATTTTACGCCGTATCTAGACAAAATGACTATTGCCAACACAACGGCTTACGAAACCAAAGGAACTTGGAATTTGAGGTACGATTTTATGTCGGGACCGTTTATCAATTACGCTTTTATTGACCAAAAGAAAAAAAGAGTATTGGTGCTGGAAGGGTTTTGCTACGCGCCTTTTAAAGGGAAAAGAGATTTCATGTTAGAGTTAGAAGCCATTATCAAAACCATTAAATTCTAGAAACGATGTCGGCAGTACAATGGCAAATTAAGCGTTTTAACGAACTTTCTCTTCACGAGCTATATTCTGTGTTGCAATTGCGCAGTGAAGTCTTTGTAGTGGAGCAAAATTGCGTTTATCAAGACATTGACGGCAAAGATCAAAAAGCCATTCATTTGTTGGGTGAATTGAATGGCATTTTAGTGGCTTATGCGCGAATGTTTCAACCGAATGATTATTTTGAACAAGCTTCGATTGGTAGAGTGATTGTAAAACCTTCGCATCGTGAGTTGAAATTGGGTCACGAATTAATGTACCACGCTATTCATGCTGTTAAAGAAAAATTCGGTGAAACTCAAATTACGATTTCAGCGCAACTATATTTAAAGAAATTTTACCAAAGCCATGGATTTGTGCAAACGAGTGAAATGTACTTGGAAGACGACATTCCACACATTGAAATGAAACGCAATTAGATTTTGGTAATCACCAACTCCACTCTTCGGTCGTATTCAGCGCCTTTTCCTAGCGGAACTGTGTTTCCGTAACCTTTGAACGTCATTCGGTTCTTTGGCACTTTTCGGAAGACTAAATATTTATAAACCGATTGCGCACGATTGACAGAAAGTTGGCGTTTTTTGGTGTCTTTGTCAATCGCTTCTTTTTGGTAAGGCGGAGTACAACACACATGGCCTTGAATTTCAAATTGTATGTTTTTGTAACGATGCACAAGCAAAGCTACTTTATCCAATTCGTTCTTTGATTTGGTTGTCAATTTACTACTTCCTTTTTCAAAATGAATATTATCAAGGTAAATGTGATCGCCTACAATATGGTTTTTTTGAAGCATGTTGTAAAAACCTGGAATCTCAATTTTAGGTAATGGTTTTAAGTTCAACACTACGTCAACTCTGCGGTTTTTAGAACGTTTTTCGGGTAAATTTTCAACAATGTCATCGTCAATCAAAATGCGTCCTTTGCCTTCAATGGTAACGATGATTTTGTTTTTGATACCGTTTTCAATCAATTTATTTTGAATGGTTGTGGCTCTGTTAGTCGAAAGCTTAAAATTGTAAGCGTCTTTCCCAATATCATCGGTATAGCCAAAAATTTGAATCGATTCAATGCGAGTAGAATCGGCTTTTCGAATGAATTGAACGACTTCATTGGCTTGTTTGTCGTCTAACGAGAATTTATCAAATTCGAAATAAACACTTTGTACAATTTCCTCTTGTGCATAAAGAAAACTTACTAGAAAAAACGGGATAATCTTAATGAATTTCAACATTATATTTTCAGTATTTTATTGTACTCAGCTTTATTGTTGAACAACGAAATAGCTCTCGAAATTTCTACATTGCTCTTGGTGTAATATTGGTACAAACCTTCTTTGTATTGGTAGCGTTTAATCAATTCATCTTGAATTAATTTACTAATTTCTTTTCTGTTTTTATCCAAAAGCATTTCTTCACTTTTTTGTAAAGCAGTTAGCAATTGTTGGTATTCAGTAGCGATGGTTTGATCGATGTTTTCTTTTTTGGCTTTTTCCAGAGTATTTTTAAGAGCCACTTCAGTTTCTGTATCAAAACTGATTTTTTCTCTTTTCAAAAATGCTTTAAAATCTGCATAATCTGCATCCGAAATCGTCGGGATTTTGTCGCCTAAATTTGGATTTTTGAAGTAATAATACGTTGCGTATTTGAAAATGCCGTCGTTGCGATTCAACGCTTCTGCGATTGGACTGGTTTTGGTTTCGGCAATTTCGATATCAGGCAAAATGCCACCACCATCATAAACCGTTCTTCCTTTTTTGGTTTTGAAGGCATTCACTTTAGTTAAATCGTGTTTAATGGCTTTACCTTCGCTGTCTTTGTGTGCATAATCCAAGGCTTGAATACATCTTCCAGATGGTGTGTAATATCTTGAAATAGTTACTTTAACTTGTGTTCCGTAAGTCATATCAAAGGGTCGTTGCACCAAACCTTTACCAAAACTTCGGCTGCCTAAAATAACGGCGCGATCCAAATCTTGCAAAGCGCCTGAAACAATTTCTGAAGCTGAAGCACTTTTTCCATCTACAATAATAGCTAATGGAATTTCGGTATCAATGGGTTCGCGACTGGTTTTGTACACATTGTTGTGCTTTTCATTTTTCGATTTGGTAGTAACAATAATTTCGCCTTTGGGAACAAATAAATTACAAACGTTGATCGCTTCATTGAGTAATCCGCCTGGGTTTCCGCGTAAGTCTAAGATGATTTGCGTGGCACCATCTGCTTTTAATTTTTCGAGTGCTTCTTTGGTTTCTTGAGTCGTTTTACGATTGAATTTTGAAAGCACGATATAACCCGTTTTATCATCAATTTTGGAGAAAAAAGGAACGGCTTTTACTTCTACTTCATCCAAAACCAATTGGGTGGAAAGGCTTTTTCCTTGGCGTAAGTATTTAATGTCAACTTTGGTGTTTTTAGCTCCTTTGAGCAACTGCGAAGCATCATCCTTAAAATCAGATAATAACACATCACCAATTTGAATGATTTCGTCGCCTGCTTTTAATCCGGCTTTATCCGCTGGAAAACCTTTGTAAGGTTCAACTATGATTAATTTATCGTCTTTTCGAGTAATCATCGCCCCAATTCCGGTGTATTCGCCTGTGTTGTTGATTTTGAATTTAACTACGTCTTGTTCGTTAAAGTAGTTGGTATACGGATCCAAGTCGGCCAACATACTTTTGATGGCTTTGTCCATTAATTCGGGCGGCGAAACCTGGTCTACATAATTTTGGTTGACCGTTTTAAATAATGTGGTAAAGATTTCGATTTGTTTGGCCACTTCAAAAAAGTCGTCTTTGAAACTCATACCAACAAATAAAAATCCGCTGGCAACTACAGGAATTATATATCGTTTTTTCAGTTTTGTAATCATGTTCAATTTGAAATTGATTTTAGTATTATGATAATTCATTCAAATATATAATATTATACTACAAACGCTAACTATTTTAGTAAATCCTTAATAAAATATAACGTTAGATAATGCGCTTTATTTTTCCTCTTGAATTGTTTTTAAAAACTTGTTAAAAAGCAGTATTGTTTTATCGTTAATCTCTTGGTAACTCAACCTATCGCTAGTTTGGTAAAAAAACATAGCCGAATACTTTTTGTTGAGGTTGGGAATTAAAATGTTTTTGTTCAAACGGTAACATTCGCGCAAAACCCGTTTGAAATAATTGCGATCAACTGCGTGTTTGAAATGTTTTTTGGATACTGAAACGCCCATTTTTAAAGGAACAGTTTGTTCGTCAGCGGCTTCGATGTACACCAATCGCAACGGATATTTAGCAACGGATTTCCCATTGGAAAAAAGCGAATCAATCACTTTTTTGCTTTTTAATTTTTCGTCTTTAGAAAAAGAGAAATCCATGTATGGGATTAATTGTAGATGTTATAAACAAATTTTACTTCGGCATAATTGATGTAAAACTGCATTCGGTTGTTTTCTTTTTTGTGGGTGATGACAAAAATGGTGCATTTAGAACCGTTGTTATCAATGCATTCGAAAGGAACGATTTTTTGATCGTCGTTTTCGGTTTTATCGCCATAAGCAGTTATAGTAAAAACCTGAATATCAGGAGAGTTTACTACTATTCGATTTTTTTTACCATCGATGGTGATGATCAAGTCGGCGTCAATAAAATCCGACCATTTGTTCCAAACTCCTTTTTCATTTTTTTCAGTAACACTGATACTGCTGGTTCGCATGGTTATCGTTTGCGCCTGAAGCGTTGCTGTACCCAATCCTAAAAAAGCAAGTAAAAAGAATAAATACAATGATTTCATTTCAAATAATTTTTGTGCGATGTAAAACTACAAATTCTATTCCACAAAAAAACGCAATAAAAAAGGAGTTAATTAAACACTTTATCAACATATATTTTATATTAGCAAAAAATAATCTTCAGCAAAAAAGCTGATATAATTCTTATTAAATGAAAAAAATAATTTTGCTATTGTTGTTCCCAGTCGTAATGGTGGCGCAGAAAAAAGAAGCGGTTTACAAAAAATTGGCTGCATTAACTTGTGAATGTTCAACCAACAAAGGAGCTGAAAAACTGTCTGAAACCGATTTGGGATTGTGTATTTTTGAGGCGTTGAATATGTTGAATGATAAAGAGAAAAAAGTAATTGGTTACAACCCAGACAAGAAATCGGCTAACATTGAAAAAATTGCTGAAAATGTAGGTGTAGAAATGGCATTGATTTGCCCTAAAGTGTTTTCCAACATACTTTCAGAAGACGAAGGAGCTGTAACAGACGCAGTGGTAGAAGAAGAAATCATTGAGTCGTCGCACAAAGGAACTTTTGAATCGATGACAGCGGTTGAGTTCAATACGATTACCATAACAGATGAAACCAATACCAAAAGAGAGTTTATTTGGCTTTTTTCGTTTGAAGGCGATGCTTTATTAATCAAGGGGAAAATAGTAAAAGGCGATAAAATTGAAGTGTACTATCGCGAACAAGAGTTTTTTGACCCGAAAACGAAAACCTACAAAATTTATAACGAAATCACCGAAGTGAAACTGTTATAAGACAAAACGCCAAATGAAAGTTTGGCGTTTTTTTTATTTCTTAACTGTTGTTCTCTTTCTTCACATCCGTAATTGAGGGTTGCGTCATCGGGATTTTTTAAGGTCTACTTGCCAACTGGTAACAACATTGTTGGCAGTTAGGTATGGTAATGTATGGTTTTTTGGTAATGAGTTGAGCAGTATTTAATAAGTTTAATACGTTGTAAGGTTATTATATAGTAACTATATAGTTACTATATAGTTACTATATATATGCTATAAACATTAAGTAATACTAAAGTTGTAAAAAGGTAATCTGATCCTATTGGTTGAATTACTATACGAAAGGGTTTGGGTAATGGTGTTTTTTGAAGATAGTAGTACTAAGAAATTATAGTAAAAAGAATCTCATAATACTTAGATACAATTACCACACGAAAGGATTGACTTCGTTGAATTTCATTTCGCGCGGTAGCGGGAGGAATTATATCTTCAGGGTCATAATAAAACTTTTGACTAAGATAAAAAAACCAAAGCTGTTTGTAAAAACAAAAAGCCAGTTCTAGTTAAGAACTGACTTTTTGAATGCCACGCGAAAGGATTCGCGCGGTAGCGGTGGGGAGTTTTTTTTATAATTTTCCTTCTCGCTTGAGTTTAGAAATTTCTTCTTCTTTTAAATATTGAGCCTTTTCTTCGGGTGTTTTTAACTCCCATTCAAGTTGTTCTATTTGTTCACCCAAATCATAATATTCATCGAATGTTTTTTTATTTTTTTTCTCAAATTTATCCAATTCTTCATCTGTTTTAAAACCTTTTGTTGTGATTGGTTTTAATTCTTCAAAACGAAGCTTTAATTTTTTTAACTCTTCTTTTTTATTATCCATCTTACTTTTCTTTTATTATTATTTCTGTAACTTCATCTCCTCTTTTAGCTCTATTAAATATAGGGTGTTCAATTTTTCTTATACTTTCAATAACGAAAGTTGTTCCTGATTTAAAAAGCACTTCTGCTTCGTGAGCAGAGGATTTACTAAAGCTTCAAAAAAAATTATTTTTCTTTGTTAAAACCTACATCATTTAAATATCCTTTTTCTAATTTTGATATTTCATCTTCTGATAATTTTATTTCTTTATCTTTATTTTTTAAAACATAATTCACAAAATCGTCATCAATTTTCATCATTGGATATTTTTCCAGATATGTAATAATGTATTCAGGCCAGTACCAGTAACCATCTGTATCTATTGCCATGTAAGCAATAAAACTATCATCTTCATATTTATCAGTTTTAAAATTAGGGTCTAATGCATTTTCAACACACCCCATCCAAGCTACACATAGCTCCCCTTTTTTTAAATATTCTAAAACTTCTTTTCTATTTGGGTTCTCTATGCTATCTTCTGTAATCAATTCTTTTATGCTTGTGGCAAAATCCTCATTTTCGTGTTCTTTTATAAAACCAAAATATTTCATATAATTATTTATTAAATTCAACAAATTTTCCTTTTTTATCATGAACAAATTCTCCAAAATCATCTAGAGAAATTTTTTCAGTTGGTGCCCCCTGCTGCCGCACAAATCCTTTCGTGTGGCTTTAATCTTTATATAAAAGTAAAAATAGTTAAATAAAAAACCTCAACTTCTTGCTGAGGTTTTAAAAATTATTTTAAATATCACGCGAAAGGATTCGCGCGGTAGCGGGGGGCTTCTTTCTTAGCCAAAACTCTTTCTTCTGCAGCTGTTTTAGGTAATTCCTCAACTTTTTTGCCAGAAGCAAAAATTTCGTCTACTATTTTTGAAAATTCATCAAATAGGTGTTTGGCTCCTTTTTTAAGTTTGGCCAGAAATAAATCAATAAAATCAAGAACTTTGTCAAGAACCGTTTTGGCTTTGGCTAGAAAGGCTTTTACAAAGGTAGTTTTTTGTTAAAATGAAAAAAGCTACCCGAAAGTAGCTTTAAAGTTATTATTTTCTTAAATTGGTAAATGGTGATTGCCCAAACTCTAAATACTTTTCATAAAATTCTACTAATGTATCTGTTAGTTTTGGAAATGAGTTACCTTTATACCCTTCCATATAACCATAAACAGGTGGATTATCTCCTTCATTTAACTTAAAAAAAGCAAAAATATAACCTTGGGAACAAAAAAAGACAAAATCATTATTCGTGATTTGTAAGTCTGATCTTCCATCTTCTTCTAATTGTTCTATCAAGGCATCTTTGTTGGTAAAATCACCTAATACATCTCCATAGAAGATAGATTCGCCAACAAATCCACCTCTCGAATTTACGTTTTTTCTATCCATACTAATACCACAAAAAGATAAAAACTCTGTGTAACATACCGGTAATTTTGCATTTATTTTTTTCTCGATTTCGTCTATTTGTGAGTTTGTACATCCTATATAAATTGTGTCAAATTCTTCTATTGTTTTTTTAATTTTATTTAAATATTCCATTTATATTATTTTTATTATTAATCTAATTTTTCTCTTACCCATACTCTCACAACCTCTATGTTGGGAAAATCTTTTTGAAACAAGGTTATAATGTCTGAGCAATTATCACATATCTTTAAATCCGATACAATTTCAATTTTTCCGCTAACGTTTTTGTTGTTTTTAAACATTTGATACAAATATTCTATTTGTTTTTGTTCTGTATGATGTATATAATCACTAATTGGCCCTTTATAATGGTAATTTTCTGGATCAATAGGTTTGAAATTATCAAAATTTTGTCCTTTTTCACCACCACTTCTTGACCATAGTTCTATTTTTTCACCATCAATTTTACCTTTTGTAAAAGCTACATTTTTCTTTTTACCAGCACTGAAAAATTCTCTTACTTTTGCTAATTTATCTATATCTTCTTGGGAAGCTTTTCTAGTGTTTTTCTCTCTACTTTTCTTACTGCTTCTTTTCTTTTTCTCCTCCAATCGTTTTGTCCGCGCTTCTTTCTTCTCCAAAACCCTTTTCTCAGCTTTGGTTCTGGGTAGGTCTTCTACTTTTTTGCCAGAAGCAAAAATTTCGTCTACTATTTTTGAAAATTCATCAAATAGGTGTTTGGCTCCTTTTTTAAGTTTGGCCAGAAATAAATCAATAAAATCAAGAACTTTGTCAAGAACCGTTTTGGCTTTGGCTAGAAAGGCTTTTACAAATGTAGTTTTTTGTTAAAATGAAAAAAGCTACCCGAAAGTAGCTTTAAAGTTATTATTTTCTTAAATTGGTAAATGGTGATTGCCCAAACTCTAAATACTTTTCATAAAATTCTACTAATGTATCTGTTAGTTTTGGAAATGAGTTACCTTTATACCCTTCCATATAACCATAAACAGGTGGATTATCTCCTTCATTTAACTTAAAAAAAGCAAAAATATAACCTTGGGAACAAAAAAAGACAAAATCATTATTCGTGATTTGTAAGTCTGATCTTCCATCTTCTTCTAATTGTTCTATCAAGGCATCTTTGTTGGTAAAATCACCTAATACATCTCCATAGAAGATAGATTCGCCTTCAAATCCCGTATAATGATATTCTCCTTCAGGTGAATTATCAGCATTAGTGTTTATTCCCATTATTTCTAAAAACTCTAAATAACTAGCTGGCAACTTGTCTCCTATTATTTTTTCAACTTCATTAATTTGATTTTGCGAACATCCTTTCAATTTTACATTTTTTGAAAGTAGTTTTCTTTTTATATCATTTAAATATTTCATAATTATTATTACTTTTTGTTAGTCTAAGATCTCATTAACCCAAATTGTTGTAACTTCTATATTTGGAAAATCTTTTTTAAATTGTTCGATAATTGATTTACAATTTCTACATATTTTTAAATCAGAAACAATTTCAATCTTTCCAGTTACGTTTTTATTATCTTTAAAAAGTTGATACAAATATTCTATTTGTTTTTGTTCTGTATGATGTATATAATCACTAATTGGCCCTTTATAATGGTAATTTTCTGGATCAATAGGTTTGAAATTATCAAAATTTTGTCCTTTTTCACCACCACTTCTTGACCATAGTTCTATTTTTTCACCATCAATTTTACCTTTTGTAAAAGCTACATTTTTCTTTTTACCAGCACTGAAAAATTCTCTTACTTTTGCTAATTTATCTATATCTTCTTGGGAAGCTTTTCTAGTGTTTTTCTCTCTACTTTTCTTACTGCTTCTTTTCTTTTTCTCCTCCAATCGTTTTGCTTGCGCCTCTTTCTTAGCCAAAACTCGTTCCTCAGCGGCTGTTTTTGGTAAGTCTTCAACTTTTTTGCCTGCCCCAAAAATTTCGTCTACTATTTTAGAAAATTCATCAAATAGGTGTTTGGCTCCTTTTTTGAGTTTGGAGAGTAGTAAATCAATAAAATCAAGAACTTTGTCAAGAACCGTTTTGGCTTTGGCTAGAAAGGCTTTTACAAATGTAGCTAATTTACCCTGATAGCGCGGATTTACAATCCGTGCAAGCAACCAAAGTAAAACAAATTTAGCATAGTTGTAAGAATAAAAAAACCACAACAAATCATGTTGTGGTTTTTATTGTTTTTAGGCACGGATTGCAAATCCGCGCTATCGGGTTTCGCGCGGTAGCGGGGGGATTTAAAATTAATCTAACCCTACAAACAATTTGTCTTTGAACATAGATATATCAACATTATCATTGACATTAACTATTAAAGGATAATAATTATTTGTAGGTGGATTAACGAGACCTACAGATTCTATAGTGAACTCTAAATTTTCATCACTATTGATGAATTTTTTATCTTTAGTTATAAAATCACCTTCTATTATTTTGACATCCACAATGTTTCTAACGGGCTTCGTTAGCTTGTAAACATTAACAACTTTAATTTTCATATCCTAATATTTTAAGTTCATTATTAAAAAATTCTAATCTTTCTTTAATCAATTTTATTTCTTCTTTTGGTAATTTCCATAAAGTGGCATTTTCTAGTAATTCCTCTGCTGCTTCTTTTTCCATAAGATTCTTAGCAATCTCATTACTACTATATTTATTAACCCAAGCATCATATTTACCAGATCTATATTGTTTTGCATGAATTAGTTCTTCGTAAACTGCAGAAGTAGTAGCATTTCTATTTAGTAGTATTAATTCCTCGTTAAAAGTGACTGCTTCAATAACTATACCTTCAAGTTTTTCTCTGTTAGCAATATAATCAAATGAAGACTCATCATATATCAAAGAGCCTCCTAATTGCTTAAACTCCTTTTGAAGTTGTTTCAAAAGTTTAGGATTGATAGGTTTTCCTTTAATTGTAGAGAACAATTCTACTCGTTTCTTTTCTCTTATTTTTTCCTTCTTCTTTATTTCAGGTCTAGTTTTCCTTTCTTCCAACTTTTTTGCCTGCGCTTCTTTCCTCTCCAAAACCCGTTTTTCCGCTTTGGTTCTGGGTAGGTCTTCTACTTTTTTGCCTGCCCCAAAAATTTCGTCTACTATTTTAGAAAATTCATTAAATAGGTTTTTGGCCCCTTTTTTTAGCTTGGAGAGTAGTAAATCAATAAAATCAAGAACTTTGTCAAGAACCGTTTTGGCTTTGGCTAGAAAGGCTTTTACAAAGGTAGTTATTTGTTAAAATGAAAAAGCTACCCGAAAGTAGCTTTAAACTTAATTTAGTGTTTTATAAGTTGTGTAATCTTTAATTGTCTTAAGTTCATATTCTTCTTTTTTATTCGCATCAATTATTTTAATGTTGGTTAAAGGAACATTTTGACAATGGATGAAATTAATGAATTTCCCAGCATTAAAATTTCCCTTGACAATGATGTCGAATCCCTTTTCTACCTCAAAAGAACTATACCATTCCCACAGCTTAAGTCTTTGATAATCATCAATGTTAGAGTTGATGCTGAATATTAATTCGTCATATTTTTTATCATCACTATTTAATTGTTCCAATTTATTAACAATTCCTTGAGGAAGTATTTTTTTCCATTTAGGGTCTTCATCATTTAAATTTTTATTCTTTAAGATAGTTAGAACCGCATTTTTAAAATTAGCTAGAACCTCTTTAGCATTATTAATATTTCTTATTTGTACTATTTGATAGTCTTTTAAAGGTTTTTCACCTTTTATATTGTTTTGAATTTGTTCTTCTTCAGTCATTGTTTTATTTTTTAATGATTACTGCTTTTTTGTTAAATATATTTTCGAAGTCTTCTATTTTCATTGAATAAGAAGAACCTTGATTTATAGGTAAAGGGTCACGTAAAAATACTTTTCCACTTTCTACTTTCTCTAATGTTTTTGCGTGAGCACTGCCAAATCCATCTTTATATACGCTTACAATTGCTTTATCTCCTTCTTCTAATTTCTCAAGCAACTTGGTAAATTTAATATCTTCTTCTGCAATAGTTGTCATTTCATAATAATATAGATTATCATCAAAAAGTTTTGGAATATCTAAAATAGAAGCACCATCATTTTTTTGAGTATCTAATAATCCCGCCAAATAATCTTCACTCAACACAAAACCTTTGTCATCCATTACCATTTTTAAAGAAGTAGCAGCACATGTGTTGTTTTCTGATTGTCCATAAACTTTAGCTTCGCTTATCCATTTTTCAGTTTTAATTCCTGCATTTTCTGCAAAAGATTTGTTAATGTCTCCACCACCTCTTTGTGCTCTTTTTCTTCTATTCTTCTTCTCCTCCAACCTCTTTGCCTGCGCTTCTTTCCTCTCCAAAACCCGTTTTTCCGCTTTGGTTCTAGGTAATTCCTCAACTTTTTTGCCAGAAGCAAAAATTTCGTCTACTATTTTTGAAAATTCATCAAATAGGTGTTTGGCTCCTTTTTTAAGTTTGGCCAGAAATAAATCAATAAAATCAAGAACTTTGTCAAGAACCGTTTTGGCTTTGGCTAGAAAGGCTTTCACAAATGTAGCCTAGTTAATAAAAAAACCATAACGATTTAGGTTATGGTTTAGTGGTTTTAGGCACGGATTGCAAATCCTTGGGATTTGGTATATTAAACTATTGTAATTCTTCAGGGATAATATATAACCCACTTTTTGATATTATTCGTAATAATTTATTAGTTTTCCTATCAACCGCGACAGTAGCCCCTGTTCCTCTTATTGGTGGATTGAAACTAAAATGGACTGTGTATTCAAACTCAATGTCAGGTTCCATTTCTAAGAGAATAGGATGTATTTCTTTGTATACACCAATATTATTATAATTGGCTAATAAATCTAAGGCTTTTAATGCTTTAGTTGCTTTTTCTATTATTTCTTCGTCTGTCATAATCCGTAATTTTTAAATTTTATAATAAACTCAGGCAGTATCTCAACTCCATTTTTAACTGCTTCAACGATAATATCAATCTGATAGTATTGTTTAATATGTGATAACTCATTTTGAGATAGATTCAATTCTTCTGCATTTTCTAACAACCTTTCAACTACATATTTTTCTCGTAAAATATTATTAACATATGCTTCTTTCAATGTCCCTAAATCTCCTTTAATAAAAGCTTCCCTACCAATCTTACAATATTCCTCCAAGTGGTAATATTCATGAGCTATTACATAATTAGAAGAACCTTCTTTATACCAAATAACTGGAGGGATTTCGTGTGCATCAAAGTATGCAGCAACTTTATTTTTTTCCATATATCTATATGCAGAAGTGTTTTTTATTGCTAGTTTAAACCTACCTTTCTCTTTAAAAGAAAGAATTTTAATTTTCTTTTCCCATTCTGAAATCTCCTCTATTGTTGCGGGTTTAGAGCCCAAAGCATCCGTATCCTCTAAATTAAATTTTCCTTTTTCTTTAGCTCTATTCTTTTTCTCCTCCAATCGTTTTGTCCGCGCTTCTTTCTTAGCTAAAACCCGTTTTTCCGCTTTGGTTCTGGGTAGGTCTTCTACTTTTTTGCCAGAAGCAAAAATTTCGTCAACTATTTTAGAAAATTCATCAAATAGGTGTTTGGCTCCTTTTTTTAGCTTGGAGAGTAGTAAATCAATAAAATCAAGAACTTTGTCAAGAACCGTTTTGGCTTTGGCTAGAAAGGCTTTTACAAATGTAGCTAATTTACCTAACGTTTTTTCAGTAAGTTTTGTAATTTTTGCACTCCATTTGGCTACAGTTGCTGATCCTGCGGTGAAGAATATTTCGGCAAGAGTTTCAATAATCATTCCTATAAGGTAGCCGTAGTAATAAAAATATTCGGCTAAACTTGTTTCGTTTATTGTGTTAACAACACTTCTATAAATTTGTTGGGTTACTTTTATTTGAAAAAAAACGGCTTGTTTTATAAAATCTAAAAAGTCAAAGTCACGCAAGGTGCCTATAACATTTTCAATTACTTCGGCAAATAATGCGCCGTAGTGCAAGGCGTTGTTTTTTAAATCATTGCCAGTAGAAAGCGCAGTTGCAATTCCGTTTAACAAAAACCCAATAAGTTGAAATATACCTGCAAAAATATCGATTATGCTGTTTAAGAGTCCGCATAAAAATGCATTTACAACTTGCGGAATTTGAAAAAATAAATGCTGTAATCCCACTGTAGGATCTTGCATAGCTTTAGTAATTCCGTGCAGTTGTTTAAATAAAAATTGCAATACTGTTTTGAGCCTGTTGTAAATTAGTTTGGGCATAAATACCTTTGCATCTTGTAACAAACCCATAAAAAATTTGTCGGCATTGTTTATTTTTTCTTCAAAAGGTTTTAGTAGTTCGCCAACCCATTTTGCTTGTTTATTTAAGTTGGTTTCTCGATTGCTGTTTTCTAAATTTTTAACCAAGGCATTGGGTAAAAAAAGTGGTTTGTAAGT
Source organism: uncultured Flavobacterium sp. (assembly GCA_964414655.1). GTDB lineage: Bacteria > Bacteroidota > Bacteroidia > Flavobacteriales > Flavobacteriaceae > Flavobacterium. Next base: position 38,975 of record CAYPXI010000003.1, read on the forward strand.
GCCATTTTCTACATTTGGGTTCCAGCGTGTTTCCTTAACTTTAAAGTCGGCAATGGCTGTAGCAACGTTTTTTTCAAAAAAATCGCCAACACCTCCAAGAACATTTTTTGTAAAGAAGGAAAAAACTTCGTCTAAAGCGTGGCTCAAAACATTAGTTAACCAACCAAATAGAGAGAGTTTGTTTTTATAAAGCTGATTTTTAATTAATTCATCAACTTGTTTAGCGTTAAGCGACGCCAAGTTTTCTTTGCTGAATTGAACAATATCAGAATAGGGTAGATTTTTGTTTTTTTCAATATTAGTACCTACTTTACACCTAAGTACACTGCCAAAAACATTGTTTTTATCATCTTTCTCTATGAATAAGACAATCTCGTTAGAAGACGGAATTACTTCTTTGTACTGACGTAGTATTTTAGCTCCGTTTTTACTAATAAAAAGACTAATGGTGATTCCATCAATTGTTTTACTATGGCGATTGTTATAAAGGATTACTTCCTTTAGTGTTCCACCATCTAAAGTGATTTCTTCATCTGTGTAAACTTTAAGTTTTTCTTGATTAACGACGGTTTTGTAGTTGTTGTTTTGAGCGATTTCATTAGAGTAAAATTGTGTGAATGGAGTAGTTGGTTTTTGACTTTTTGGTGAAGTAAGCGACCCAAACCCATTCTGCCTGCCTTCAAAATCAATACTATCCATATCTAAAAACTTCATTCCTTGCAGCAGGTTTTGACTTTCTGGGTCAAAATCGTCTACATTTAATGCATTTGTATTCATGTTTTTTTGTTTTTAAAACCACAGCAAAGAATTTCTTTGCTGTGGTTGTGGTGAAACAATTAGTCTTGAGGAGCTACTGTCATGTTGATTTCCAAAACTTGGTCGGCTGCGATATACACTTGTTGGATTTTGCTTCCCACCGTTACTTGGTGTGTAGTGGTTGGGAAATCGTCGTTGGCATCCAAATTCAATTGGTAGGTTCCGACAGGAATTGAATTGAGTTCAAAATTTCCGTCGGCATCACAATACGTCAACGCTTTGAGTTGATCGTTCAAAGTAGTCAAAGTGATTTTGACTTCTTTGTTTTCATTGCCCGTAATTCGCCCTACAATTCGCCCTGATTGACTTGTGCCAAGAAGCGAAGTGTTGGTTTCTAAACCTTCAGACATCGGCACTTCAGAAGGGTTTTCAAATTCGCTTAATGCATCTACATCAAAAGGTAAGGCTTGAGTTACATTCAACCCAATGTTGTTGGCTTGTAAGATGGTCAAGGTGGTTGGGAGTCGGGTTGCCCAAGCTTTTCCTTCTTTTTTGCCTTTGGGTGATTGGAGTTCGTCAACCAGCGACAAGAACAACGGATCTTCAATAACCGGCACTTCGCCACCATTCCAAATTTCGCCTGTTTGAAGGTAAAAACGAACCGCTTCTTCAAATCCGGGACGAACCGTCACAATTACTCGAGCCATTCCTGCTTGCATAAAGTTGCGGAACAATGGGTCGTTGTTGTCGTATTGGTACAAACTGCCCCAATCGTTGCGATCGCCCCAATAGTAAGGGTAAAAGTTGTAGGACATGATTTCCCATTCAAAGGCTTGTTCCATAAATTTGGCAAAAGCGGTGTAGTCATCCAATTCGGCCGAAACGTTTACCTCGTGGTTGCCAAAAGTTCTTTTCACATTTGGATCTAACGAGTTGAACATGCCTTTTCCGTAGGTGCGATCGGCATCTGTATCTTGGTTAATCATGTATGAGATACAGTTTTTACGCAAAATCATGTTTTCAATTTGACGGAAGAACCCTGGGTTTTCGCCTTTGATTTTTACGCCAAGTGCATTCTCTTGAGCAAGTTTTTGGTTGAATTCAACTAAAGCATCTTCATACGCACTAATAATCATGTTGAAGATTTGCTGTTTCAATGCATCGGTAGCTTCACATTGTATTGAAAAATTACACGAGTACGCTCCAATATCCCATGTGGTTATTCCAAAGCTCATATTGTTTTCAACGGCTAGGGTTGGGGTTTCAAAATCTGACACATAGTTTTCAGGAACTCCTGGTGTACTATTTTTAAAGTAAAACGAATGGTCGCAAACATTTAAATGCCCACGGTGTGCAATTTCAGTAAACATTCCTATAAATGTATCGCTAACACTAGGCGTTAGATACGTTATTTTTCCTTTTACTTTCACCGCTTTGTAGCCTTCAGGAATTGGAATGTTTTTGTTGGTTCCACTTGAGCCTAGACCTTCATCTGCAGTAGCGTCATAGCTGAACGAATCGGAAATGGTTTTGGTGAGACTCAACGACTTTAAGTCGATATTGTATTCGCTTGACCAGTACTTTAATGTAACTTCATTGATTGAAGAATAGTCAGCTAGCTTTTTAGTACTATCTTGACATTTTCTAGGATCGATTGGTTCTACCAAGCGCGTGGCTGCTCTGTTTTCTTCCATGCCTAAAATATGCAATTTAGAGGGTTGCGGAATCATGAATTCGAACATCAATCGTTTGCCGTAATTGTACACCTGGTTTTTGAAGATTTTATCCACCCAACGGTACACGCCCACCACGTGTTTGTCGCCTTTGGTGTTGTCAAAACCGTGCTTGTTGTTTTCTTCAAACTCTTCGATGATTTTTTCGATACGTTCTTCTTTTACTTTTGACACGATACGATCCATCGCTCTTTCGGTAATTTCTTTGGCTTGGTTTACCGCATTCAACGTGCTTTCTTCATTGGAAGAATGTGTGGCCATGTTCACATTACCGCCTATAGTGTAAGAGTTGTCATTCCCTACTTTTCCTGTGTAACTTGCGCCAGCATTAGCTGCAAAATCGGTTGCTTCTTGCAATATTTTGGCCACCTCAGTTTGCATTTCGTAGCGGTCAGTGCTTGTGGTATCGGTGAGTTTTTCTTTTTCGCTTTCGCTAGATGTAGTCGTGGTGTTTTCGCTTCTACGTAATCGGCGGGTTGCTTTTTCTTTGTACTCACGCGCCATGATGTTTTCAATATGTGCTACATCACCTTCGACATAACCTTGTGTGGTTTGCTCTACTTTTTTGTAATCAGCTATACCAATTTGTTTGAATCCGAATCCTGGTGGAATGAATCGAGTAGGTGCTGAATTGGAGTTGTTTTCAGAGTCATCATCGGATATTTCAACCCTTAGATTTCCACTGAAGCTACGTTTGTAAATAGAAGCTTGCATAGAATTTGGCACTGAGAAAGTGGCTTCATTTCCATTCTCGAAAACTATTTTTCCTTCAAAAGAAGTGGCTACAACTGCATCGGCATAATTATGAATTGGCCCTGTTGTAACTAAGATAGAATTTCCAATTTGAGACGCATAAACTAATGGGCTAGATGGAACAGATGTTCCTAAAATTTGATGGCTACTTTCTTCAGCATCAACTACCCAAGAACTGTCAGGAACTTCAAATTTAATATCAAAATTCAACTCTCCTGTTCCGTTTCCTACTGGGCACAATTCGAATGAAAACGGCGTTGGACTTGTTGTTGAAGTTATAGGAACTACAACGCCTCCAACGCTTGTTACCACATTAGCTTGTGATGGAAGGTTGTTAGCAATGATTTGTTCATTTTGTGAAATGGTGTTGTCAATTACTTCATAAGTTTGAGCAAAGTAATATCCATCACCGCTTGGATCATCAAGTTGTGTAATATCAACTTTACCCAAAGGATCAGTTGTATATTCAACATCAAGTAAAGGCAAAAGAACTTTCATCGATTCTGGGCTAAGTTCTTTATCAAGTTTTTCCCAATCCATTTCGTTTTTAAATGAGAAATTGAATTTTGGATAGTCAGGAGCTTTAACTTCTACGGGTTGATTACAAGGATGCTTAGGATCGTAAGTAGCCTGAGGATTTTGTAAAGCGCACCAGTCTTGTTTTGCTTTTTTTACAGCAATGTCATAATCATCTTTCAGAATTTTGAAATCGCTTTGATAATTTTCAAAAGCACTATCATAAGCAGACTTGTACTCTTTTTTATACTTTGTTTCAGCCTTTAGAAGTTCTTTTTTTAGTTTTTGAAGTTCATCAATTCTAATTTTAGAATTGTGGTTTTCTCTTAACTTTTTCATTGCTGTTGTTGGTGACGTGCGACGAACTTTCCCAATACTATCAGCTTGTTTAGAAGAGATTCTTGAAATTGAACCATTAGAAGAGCCGTCTTCTTCAATAAAAAGTTCTCTCGGAAGCACCACTTTAGCTTTGGCAACTTGTCTCATTAAATCAAGACTTGTTCTACAAGAATTGTCAGCTTGGGCCACATGATTTCCAATTAAAAGATGCATGATGGCTTCTTTAGCATAAAAATCTTTTTTAGTGATGATTTGATAAAACAAATTATCCCACAACTGGTTTAACTTCTCAACATTGAGCATTTCTCCAACTAATGGAAGTATCATACTGTCCATTTCTTCAACTGAGAAAGAGTGCTTGTTTTTGGCAATCCAAACGCCAAAATCATATAAGTTTTGACTTAAATCTTTTACATCAGATTCGCTGATAGGAGTAAAATCATTCGCAACTTCTATCATGGCTTCCCATTTAGATTGCTCGGCTAGTTTGTTTTTTACAGCATCTTCGAAAATTCTGATTTCATTTACGTTTTCTCTTGGAGCCATAAAAACAAAACGGTCTTTAATGTTTTTTTCTTCGGATAATTCTGGTGCTCGCATCGTCACAAAACGGAAGAGCGTGTTTTTAATTTCTGTACTCATTTTTTTGTTTTTAAATTATTAAACAGGGGTTATTATAAAGCGCTTTATTTTATAAGATTATAATCAAGTGTTGTTGTGTGTTGTGTGTTATAACAAATTGTAATGTGTTAATATTGTGGGATTAACATAATAATAACTTTTCTTTAACGTATAATCACCATGCAAAAATAAAAGAAATAAATCTTACAAACAAATAAAAACGAAGAATATTTTCAAATATCTTCTAAAGCTTTGATTTTGTTTTCATTTTATTTAATTACTTTATTTAAAGATTATTAATCAAGCTATTAGTTGATTGAATCGCAATGTTTTGGGGTTTATGATAAGTTGATTATATTCTTCTTTTGCTTACTTTAGAATATAAAATCCCAATAAAAACACTTTTGATTTAGATTTTTTTCCTACTTTTGTAAAAAAATAATACAATGGTTTCAGAAAGAGTAGGTCAATACATCGATAAAAAAGGTATTAGTTATTATGCTTTTGAAAATAGTTTGGGTGCCAGTAGAGGAAGCATTTCTAAAGCGGTGAAAGAGGGGAAAAGCATCGGAAGTAATGTTTTAGAAACTATTATGTCTATTTATACCGATATCAATCCGAATTGGCTTTTAACGGGTCAAGGAGAAATGTTTTTAAACGACGAGGCGTTTTTATTGAATAAAGAAGTAGCTTCCTATAAGTTAAAAACAGACAACACCGTTGATATACAACAAATTCCTTTGTATGATATTGAAGCTGTTGCAGGATTGGTTCCACTTTTTAGCGGAAAAGGTAATCAAACGCCTTTAGATTACATTTCGATTCCGCGTTTGCCTAAATGCGATGGTGCAGTTTATGTAACTGGTGATAGTATGTATCCGCTTTTGAAAAGCGGTGATATTGTTTTGTACAAAGAAGTGAACGATATTCAGAACGAAATTTTTTGGGGTGAAATGTACCTTTTAAGCCTCGATATGAGTGGTGAAGAATATATTACAGTCAAATACATTCAAAAATCAGAACAAGATGGCTGTGTGCGTTTGGTAAGTCAGAATAAACACCACCAAGACAAAGACGTAGAGTTTAATAAAATAAAAGCCTTGGCATTGGTCAAAGCTAGTGTTCGTATTAATGCCATGAATTAAGAAAGCGGAAAAATTTTAGTTCGCTTTTTTATTTTATCTCGTAACTGTTATTCTCCTTTTTCACATCCGCCATCAATCCGCTTGGGTCGATGGTTATTTTTTTGATAAGGGTTTTTGACCTCGGAATTTCAAAGAAATAATTTGGATTTCCCCAAGTCCAATCGTTCAAAACCGTTCTTTTGATGTTGGGAGTTGGATTTACTTTTTGATAGCTCATCAATCGCAACGGAATGTAAAAGGCTTCTTGTGTTCCGTCGGTGTATTCGACTAAAATATCGATTGGCATAGGCGTTCTACCAATTCGTTGTAGAGAAACGCCTGTTCGTTGTACACCATCAGTGGCGCTTTCCACATCTTTAATCGCATAATCAATGGTGTTGGTAGTTTGCGTCCAATCGGTTAAATACCAATCTAAATTGGCTCCAGAAACGCGTTCAGCAGTGCGCTTAATATCATTAGGAGTTGGATGTTTGAATTTGAAATCATGGTAAAAACGTTTGATGGTTTTCAAGAGATTTTCTCTTCCGATAAGGTATTCCAATTGCGACAAAAACAATTCGCCTTTGATGTATGACGCGGTACTGTATAATTTATTTCGGTCGTAGCGATCAGCGTGTGTTGATAAAGGCTGTTCATCACCTGAATTGGCTAAACCAACATAGGCTTTGTACGAGCTAATAATGGGATTTTCTCCTTTTTTGTCAGACAGTTCATAAATGACCGTATCTTCAATAAAAGTAGTAAATCCTTCGTCCATCCACGGATGTTTGCTTTCGTTGCTGGCCAAAATGTGTTGGAACCACGAGTGTCCCATTTCGTGAGCGATAACGCCAACCAAGCCTTCGTAAGTTCCTTCGCCTAAAATGAGTGTACACATGGCGTATTCCATTCCGCCATCGCCACCTTGAATGACCGAATATTGTTCGTACGGATATTTTCCAACAAAAGCATTGTAAAACTGCATCATTTCGACTGTTTTTTGCTGTGCTTTTTTCCAGTTTTCGATAATGTCATTATTGTTTTTGTACAGAAAATGCAATTTGGCGCCGTTGGGAACTTGAACAATATCGTGTAAATAATCTTTGTCGGCTGCCCAAGTAAAATCGTGTACCATTGGCGCTTTAAAATGCCAAGTGAGTGTTTTTTGTTGGCGAGGAATGGTCACTTTTAGACCGTTATCTTGGTAATTGTAACCAATTTCGTTTCCGTTTTGCAAATAACCCGTTCCACCCAGAATGTAGTCTTTATCGATGGTTATTTTAACATCAAAATCGCCCCAAACACCGTGAAATTCTCTTGAAATATAAGGATCAGCATGCCAACCTTCAAAATCAAATTCGGCCATTTTGGGATACCATTGACTCATCGAAAGCGCAATACCTTCTTTGTTGTTTCGACCTGAGCGACGAATTTGAACTGGAACTTGTCCGTTAAAATCTAAAGACAAAAGCGTTGATTTTCCGGGTAATAAAGGTTGATTTAGAGTGACTTCTAAAATGGTTTCTACTTCTTTGGCAACAGCATTCACGCCATCTTGTTTGAAATTGGCAACATGTAAATAACCTATTTCATCGTGTTTTAAGTTGGCAATTCGGCTTTGTTTTTTTTCGTCACTTTCTTTTAATTTGGTAAACATTCTACCATCAGGATCTTTGATCGATTGCAAACGCATGTCCATTTCGCTACCTGGTTGAAAAGCGTTGTTAAACAAATGATAGTATACTTTGCGCAAGGTATCCGATGAATTGTTGGTGTAAACAAGCTCTTGTTTTCCTTGGTATTGATAGGATTTTACATCCATGGTTACCTCCATTTTGTAATTGACATGTTGTTGCCAATAATTGGAATTTTGGGCAAAAAGAGTAAAATTACCAAAGAAAGCGAGAATCAGAAAGAGGTATTTCATGAACAATAAGTTAAACAAAAAAGAAGGACAATTTGCCCTTCTTTAATTTCTTTTTATTTTTTTGACATTTGTTCTGCCATTAACAAGGCATTGTAGGCATTTACAATCTTACCAGAGGCACAAGTTTCTGCAAAAGGCATTGTTTTGCGCTCTTCACCTACAGTAACGTTATAATTGATTGGAGTTCCCGAATCCATTATAATGTGTTTTACCTGTGAAGCGGTTAAATTTGGATAGTAAGCGCGTATCAATGCTGCAACTCCAGCCACATTAGGAGATGCCATTGAGGTTCCTTGCTCCATTTTGTATTTGTTGTTGGGAACGGTAGCATAAATTTCCATTCCTGGCGAAAAAACATCCACATTTACCTTTCCGAAGTTAGAAAAAGGAGCTACTAATTTTGCGCCACAAGTATTGTTTAATGCACCGATTGTTAATACGTTATCTGAAATTTCAGTTACTTTATCTTTAGAATCATTTGGAAAATTAGGTTCAACATCAATATTTTTTCCGTCGTTTCCAGCCGCATGAACGAACAGAACGTCTTTACTTGCCGCGTATTTAATTGCGTCAAAAACCCATTCTTTGTTAGGCGAATAATCTTTACCAAAACTTCCGTTGATTACTTTTGCACCGTTATCTACAGCATAGCGAATAGCTAAAGCAATGTCTTTGTCGTATTCATCACCATTAGGAACCGCTCTTAAAGCCATAATTTGAATATTGCCATCTGTAACACCATCACCACCTTTTTTGTTGCCACGAACTTGAGCAATGATTCCCGATACGTGAGTTCCGTGTTCGCCGTCCGTTACATCCGGTCCTTTTACATTTCCGTTACCGTATTTTTTATCATTGATGTCGTTCGGGTTATCGCCCACAATTTTTCTTCCATCAAAATTTACGTTAAGATTGTAGTTTAATTGATCGTAAACGTAGTTGATGTAGCTGTTAATTTCGTCTTGAAAACCTTCGCCTGCTTGCGTTGCAATTTGCGTCATGATCATTTTGCTTTGGTTTAAACCAGCATCAGTTGTGGTAATTGCTTTGATTTCGGCTAATGTGTATTTCTCTTTTTTAAGATGTGTTTGAATGTCTTTGTCTGCTTTGGCAATCATATCAACCTGAGGTTTTTGTTGATTCACTTCGGCCAATTTTGCATCCAATTCTGCTTTTGCTGCTTGGTAATCAGGCGCATTGGTGTCGCCTTTTTTTACAATACGAGTGAGCTCGAGATTTTCATCATTCGCATCGCCTAGAAAATTCCAACCGTTGATATCATCTACATAGCCATTGTTATCATCGTCTTTTTTGTTGCCAGCGATTTCTTTTTTATTAACCCAGATCTTTCCTTTCAAATCTTCATGGTCAATATCAACTCCTGAATCAATAACCCCAACGATTACTTTTGTTCCTTTTTTACCTTTTAGGATTTCAGCATAGGCTCTGTCTACACTCATTCCGGGAACAGTATCTTTGGCGATATCTAGATGGCTCCATCGTTTTAGATCTTCCTCTTTAAGAGGAGTCGTTTTTACTAATGTTTTGTCAATATTAGCGGGATCAGTTGAAATAAAAGGAGCTACTTTAGGACTACAGCTTGAAAGCAAAAGTGCAATAACAGAAGTTGTTACGATTGGTTTTATAAATTTCATTTTTCTTATTTTAAAGGTTCAAAAATACTAAGTTTCAGTTATTCAAATGGATTTTATTAACTTTATTTTATCATTTGAAATACAATTTATCCCGCTCTTCTTTTTTCATCTTCAACCCCTGAGTTGCGTTGACGTGCTTTTGCCACTGTATTTTTCCCGAAACGATAGGTGTAAGAAACCGTTGCCACTCGCGAATCCCAAGTGCGATCAGTGAAGAAATCTTGGTTTTGATAGTCTACTTCAACCGCAATGTGATTGGTGCGAAAAATATCGGAAACCGACAATTTTAACGTTGAATTTTTATCTTTAGACGTGCGTTGAACTCCAGCGGTTACTTGCGCCAAATTTTTGATGTAAAACAAACCCCAAACCATTTTACTTTGGTAATAACCACTTAATTCGGCTACCCAACCTTTTCCTAATGTAAGCGTATTGTTCAGATTCATATCCCAAGAAGTAAAACTTTGCTGCAAATTTCCACCCTGAAAAGGACTTGAATACTTGTTGTAGTAAACCGCACCAGACAAGGTGGAGTTCAGTACTTTTTTGTGCGTAAATGGTACATAAATTCCCAAATTGTATTGTTCGTAATCTTGCATATTGGCTGGTATTTGATAGGAAATTTTGGTGACATCATCTTGAACAAAAACATCGGTAATACTTTCTTTGCTTTTGCTGTAGCTTAGTGTTGTAATGTATTTTCCTTTGAACGTGTGATTGAGTTCGAAAAGATGCGTAATCACAGAGTTTAATGTTGGATCACCCACAACGTAAGTATACGAATCTACAAAAACCTTAAACGGATTCAGTTGTCGGTAAGTGGGTCGATCAATACGTTTGGCGTAGGTAAGAGAGAGTGTATTGTTTTCGGAGAAATTTCGGCTGACTACTACATTTGGAAAGACATTGGCATAATTACGTGAAAAAGTTTCGCCAGTAGCAATTTGTTCGCCATTGGTATTGGTGTGTTCCATTCGCAATCCGCATTGTACGTCCCATTTTTCAAAGCTTTTCGAAAAATTGCCGTACAGCGCATTGATGTTTTCTTTGTAAATGAAATGATTGGATCGACTATAATCAAGGTTGTTTTGCTCGTTAATTACATTGTAAAATCTGACATCATTGTCAGAGCTAACCAAACTACTTTTCAAACCCAATTCTAATTTTGTTTTTTCAGAAAAAGGATGACTGTAATCGGCTTTTATCGATTGTACTTTGATGATTCCGGTTTGATTGGTTGCCAGTTTTGAATCCGATAGTGTTGATCCGTCAGGGTTGGCATTGATGTTTCGTATGTTCTGTTCTGAATTCGCATCAAAGGTTCCGTAATCAATGTCGGCGGTAAGTTCTCTTCCGCTTGTGTTGAATGCGTGTTTGAAGTTCAAATTGACAAAGCCGTTGAATCGATTTTCATCCAATAAAATAGCCGTTTTTGTGGTATAATCTAGTTGACCAGCCGCGTTGGTAATGGTAGCATTGGTATTTCCATCGCGACCCGAAGCATTCCAATTGCCATTGAATAAGGCACCAATTACGGTCTTTTCAGAAGAATAAAAATCAACACCAAAACGCGCATTGTGACTGGTAAGCGGATGTTTTGTAAACGAATTTTGTTCGAATGTTGCGGTTAAGTTGCTGTTTTCGTCGTAGAATTTTCGGTTGATGAAAAAATTAGTAAGATGTCGCGGTTTTGAAAAAGAGTAACTGCCAAAGAAATTCCATTTTTTATTGCGGTAATTCAAGTTGGTGTTGGCAGAAGGTTTTTCGTAAACGCCTTGCCCATAAGCAATTGTGGCTGTTCCATTGAATCCTTGGCGTTGGTCTTTTTTGAATTTTATATTGATGATTCCTGCATTTCCAGCCGCGTCGTATCGAGCAGATGGATTGGTAATGATTTCGATGGATTGAATATTGGAAGCTGGAATTCCTTTTAAATAAGCCATCAAATCGGCACCTGAAAGCGGTGTTGGTTTGCCATCAATCATGATAACAACGCCTGATTTTCCTTTCAAATTAATCCCACTGTCTTCGTTGACCATCACACCTGGTGAGCGTTGCAAGACTTCCAGTACATTATTTCCTGCAGAAGCAATACTGTTTTCAACATTGACAACCAATTTGTCGAGTTTTCGTTCGATAAAAGCTTTCTTTTTCTCAATAACCACTTCTTTGAGTTGCTCGGTAGTTTTTTTAACTAAAAGATTTCCCAAATCCAGATTAGCAATGACTTCTACAGTTGAAATAGTAATAATTTCTTCTTTTAAATTGGTTTTTAGAGTATAATTTCCTTTCGGAATTGAGGTAAAAACAAATGCGCCATTATTGTCAGTTAATTCGGTTTTAACCAAATTAGTAGTAGCATTTTCAAACAGATAAACTTCGGCAAAGGCAAGCTTTTCATTTTGCTCTGAAAGCAAACTTCCAGAAACTGTAACTTTTTCGTTTTCAATATTTTGTCCGAACAACAGTGTGGGTAAAGTGATTACAATAAAAAAAGTAATCCAAAAAATAATTCGTACCATGATGATTAATTTTGATTGATGATTTAGTGATGATTATTTACAATTGTGTGTGATTTTTTGCAAGGTTTCGCTCATGATTTGTATGTCATTTTCAGTTATATCACTCAAAGCGGTTTTGCGATTTTGTAGCACGATAGCGTATGTTTCATCCAATATTTTATTTCCAGTGGATGTAATGTTGAGGTTGAATTTTCGGCGATCGTTAGGATTGATTTCGCGCTCTACATAACCCGATTTAACTAATAAATCGATGATTCTTGTGATTGATGCGTTGTCTTTAAATACTATTTCCGCTAATTCGGCCTGATTTAAATCGGGATTTTCTTTCAAGCTTTTCAGCACTAGCCATTGATCAATAGTAATGTTCAAACCTTTTGATTTAATTTGTTTTTGGGCGTATATGCGATACGTTTTAATCGCTTGCTCTATATGATAAAAGATAACATTATTTAAATTTTCCATGACCTAAAATTTTAAACAAATCTAAAAATGATTTATCAATTGTTGATATATCAATTAAAAGTTTAACATGAATTTAGATTTTTTTGTAAATAAAAAAGCACTCTATTCTGGTGAATAAAGTGCTTGATGCCCTTTTATTTAGAGGATTTTAAAAAATATCTTCACAACGAAAGACTTCTTTCAAACGCACGCCTTTTTCGGTGTTTTCAACGGTAATGATTTGATTATGAGCATCGTGCTCTAACATTAAATAATAATTGTTATCGGCTGCTGCATTCATGAATTTGGTTTTTTCACCCAGAGTTAACAAAGGTCGCGTATCGTAACCCATAACATACGGAATCGGAATATGACCAGCAGTAGCCAATAAATCACCACAAAAAACAATGGTTTTTCCTTGGTATTCAATATGTGGCAACATCTGTTTTTCAGTATGACCATCCGCATAAAAAATTCCAAAACCCAATTCATTTGAAAATCCAAAATCGCCTTCAGGTTTTTGAATGAAGTTGAGTTGTCCGCTTTCTTGCATCGGAATTAAATTTTCGTGCAAAAATGACGCTTTCTCTCTAGCATTTGGTTTTGTTGCCCATTCCCAGTGGTTTTCATTCGTCCAAAACTTGGCATTTTTAAAAGCGACTTCGTAACCTGTTTTATCTGCATTCCAATTCACGCTTCCGCCACAATGATCAAAATGCAAATGCGTCATAAAAACATCAGTCACATCATCGCGATGAAAGCCAAATTTATATAATGATTTATCCAACGAATGATCGCCCCAAAGCGAATAATAACTAAAAAATTTCTCCGATTGTTTGTTGCCCATTCCTGTGTCAATCAGCGTGAGTCGATTACCATCTTCAATCAAAAGGCAACGTGCTGCAATGTCAATCAAATTATTTTCATCGGCAGGATTGGTTCTGTTCCAAATGGTTTTGGGAACAACGCCAAACATCGCGCCGCCATCGAGTTTAAAATTTCCAGCTTCTATTGGGTAGAGTTTCATATAAAATATCAATTAAAATAGTGTTGCAAATTACTAAATCTCTTTCTTTTCAACGCGTTAAAATCAATTTTTTCTATCCTAACATTAGTTATAAAAATGTTACGGTTTGTTGATAAAATGGATAATTGTAGTAACTTTGCCGTTAATTTAGACAAAATCAAAATAAGCTATGATCAAAGTATCGGATACAGCAAGCAAAAAAATCATCGAAATGATGAAAGACGATGGTTTTGATGCCAACCAACATTATGTACGTGTTGGTGTAAAAAGCGGTGGTTGCTCGGGTTTGTCGTATGAATTAAAGTTCGACAAAGAACTCAGTGAAAACGATAAAGTTTTTGAAGACAATAACGTGAAAATAGCCGTTGAAAAAAAATCGTTCCTTTATTTAGCTGGAACTATTTTAGAGTTTTCAGGCGGATTGAACGGAAAAGGATTTGTGTTCAATAATCCTAACGCAAGTAGAACTTGTGGTTGTGGAGAAAGTTTTTCGTTGTAATTTATTGAAGAATTTAAAGATTAAAAAATTTAAAGATTACTACATCTAAGCCAAATTTAATAGTATATGCCAAACCAATTAATCAATAAATTTTATGACAAAATCTTTTACAGAATTTGAAGTATACAAGAAAGCAGTTTTATTAACGAAAATAACTTTTTTAACGCTGAATAAACCGTCACTTGAAAAAGAGTTTGCATTCAAAGATCAGTTAAAAAGAGCCGTATTATCAATAACCAATAATATCGCTGAAGGGTCTGAATACAATAGTAACAGGCAGTTTATTCGATTTTTAAGGATAGCAAAAGGAAGTTGTGCAGAAGTTCGTAACATGCTTATCTTAACCAAAGAGTTGGAGTTTTGTTCTGATAATGAAATAAATGAAAGCTTAAGTTTATGTATTGAAATTTCGAGTAATATTTCCAATTTCATTAAATATTTGAGCACAACGATAGAAATTAAAAATAATTAAGATTGAATTTTTAAATCATTTAATCTTTCAATTTTTAAATAAAAAAATGGCAAAATACACCGAAGACGACTTAAAAGTCGAACTAGAAAATAAAGAATACGAATACGGATTTTACACCAACTTAGATTCAGAAACGTTTCCTGTGGGTTTAAACGAAGACATTGTTCGTGCAATTTCACAAAAAAAGGAAGAGCCTCAATGGATGACTGAATGGCGTTTGGAAGCATTTCGCGTCTGGAGCGAGATGACCGAACCAGAATGGGCAAACGTTAATTATGAAAAACCTGATTTTCAAGCTATCTCCTATTATTCTGCACCAAAGAAAGCCGATCCCAACAAAACACTAGACGATGTTGATCCTGAATTACTTGCAATGTACAAAAAGCTCGGAATTTCAGTTGATGAACAAAAAAGAATGAACAATGTGGCGATTGATATTGTTGTAGACTCTGTTTCTGTTGCTACCACTTTTAAAAAGACTTTATCCGAAAAAGGAATCATTTTTTGTCCAATTTCAGAAGCGATAAAAGAGCATCCTGAGTTAGTACAGAAATACCTCGGAACAGTTGTGCCTCAAAGAGACAATTTCTATGCAGCTTTAAATTCGGCTGTTTTCTCTGATGGTAGTTTTTGTTATATTCCTAAAGGCGTTAAATGTCCAATGGAATTGTCAACCTATTTCCGTATCAATCAAGCAGGAACTGGGCAATTCGAACGCACGCTTTTAATTGCCGATGAAGGCAGTTATGTTTCGTATTTGGAAGGTTGTACTGCTCCGAGTCGCGATGAGAATCAGCTGCACGCTGCTGTAGTTGAGCTGATTGCTTTGGACGATGCCGAAATCAAATATTCAACCGTACAAAACTGGTATCCAGGCAACAAAGAAGGAAAAGGCGGCGTTTATAATTTTGTAACCAAAAGAGGTTTGTGCGAGAAAAACGCTAAAATTTCGTGGACGCAAGTAGAAACTGGCTCAGCTGTAACTTGGAAATATCCATCATGTGTGTTGAAAGGCGATAATTCGGTGGGCGAATTTTATTCGATTGCCGTGACCAACAATTTCCAACAAGCTGATACGGGAACTAAAATGATTCATTTGGGTAAAAACACCAAATCGACCATTATTTCTAAAGGAATTTCGGCTGGAAAATCGCAAAACAGTTACCGCGGATTGGTTCGTATTAGTGCCAATGCTGAAAATGCTCGTAATTTTTCACAATGTGATTCATTGTTAATGGGAAATAATTGTGGTGCGCACACGTTTCCGTACATCGAAAGTAAAAACGCTTCCGCAAAAATTGAGCACGAAGCCACAACTTCTAAAATTGGAGAAGATCAAGTGTTTTATTGCAACCAACGTGGCATTCCAACCGAAAAAGCGATTGCATTGATTGTGAACGGTTTTAGTAAAGACGTTTTGAATAAATTGCCAATGGAATTTGCAGTGGAAGCCCAGAAATTATTGGAGATTTCGTTGGAAGGTTCTGTTGGATAATGAATTTGAAAATGTCCTAAATTTGAAAATTTGAAAATGGAAGCTAAAGAAAATGTAATTATAAAATTGACTTTTCAATTTGCTTTAGATATTATTAAATATTCAGAAGGCTTACAAGAAGACAAGAAATTTGTAATTGCAAATCAGCTTTTAAAGTCAGGAACTTCAATAGGAGCAAATATCAGAGAAGCTCAAAATGCAGAAAGCAAAGCAGATTTTATTCACAAGTTCAAAATAGCTGCCAAAGAAATTGAAGAAACAGTATATTGGCTTGAGCTTTGTAAATTTTCAGACAATTATCCTAATGTAGACGGTTTAATAGAGCAAATAAACAATATATCAAGAATAGTAAATAAAATAATAATTACATCCAAACAAAAGTAATTTAGGAATTATCAAATTTCCAAATTATCAAATTTCCAAATTAATTATGCTAACAATTAAAAATTTACACGCATCCGTAGAAGACAAAGAAATTCTAAAAGGAATCAATCTTGAAATAAAAGCAGGCGAAGTTCATGCAATTATGGGTCCGAATGGCGCCGGAAAATCAACACTTTCTTCGATTATCGCTGGAAATGAAAATTACGAAGTAAGCGAAGGCGAAATTTTGTTAGAAGGTGAAGATATTTCAGAATTAGCTCCTGAAGAACGCGCGCACAAAGGCGTTTTCTTGTCGTTTCAGTATCCAGTTGAAATCCCAGGTGTTTCGGTGACGAATTTTATGAAAACGGCCATCAACGAAACGCGTAAAGCCAATGGAAAAGAAGAAATGCCAGCCAACGAAATGCTGAAGTTAATTCGCGAAAAATCAGAGTTGTTAGAAATTGATCGTAAGTTTTTATCACGTTCCTTAAACGAAGGTTTTTCGGGTGGAGAAAAGAAACGTAACGAAATCTTCCAAATGGCGATGTTGGAACCGAAAATTGCAATTCTAGACGAAACTGATTCTGGTTTGGATATCGATGCACTTCGTATTGTTGCCAATGGTGTGAATAAATTGAAAAACGAAAATAACGCCGTATTAGTCATCACACACTACCAACGTTTGTTAGATTATATCATTCCTGATTTTGTTCATGTTTTGATGGATGGAAAAATCGTAAAATCAGGTGGAAAAGAATTGGCGCTCGAATTGGAAGAAAAAGGGTACGATTGGATTAAGAGTGAATTGGTCTAACTGTTTGTAGTTTATTGTTTATTGTTCTCGCAACCATAAACTAAAAACCATAAACCATAAACACAAAAAATGGATTTAAAAGAAAAATTAGTATCGTCGTTCATGGCTTTTGAAGAACAAATTGATGTTCATTCACAACTTCATGATGTGCGAACTTCAGCAATAAAAAACTTTGAGAATAAAGGCTTTCCAACCAAAAAAGAGGAAGCGTGGAAATACACGTCGCTCAACGCCGTTTTAAAGAACGATTTTACCGTTTTCCCGAAACATGAAAATGCAATTGAATTTGCGGATGTTAAGAAGTATTTCCTTCACGAAATTGATACTTACAAAGTCATCTTTATTGACGGAAAATACAGTTCGTTTCTTTCCGCAACCACACACGAAGGTTTGGATGTTTGCTTGATGTCATCGGCATTAAACAAACCTAAATACAAAATGGTAATCGACGAATATTTTAACAAAATTGCTAGTAAAGACGAGAGTTTAACAACTTTAAATACCGCTTTCGCAAATGAAGGAGCGTACATCAATATTCCGAAAAGCAAAGTAGTTGAAAAACCCATAGAAATCATCTATTTCTCGACAGGAAAAGAAAATGCGTTGATGGTGCAACCGCGCAATTTGGTGATTGTTGGCGAAAATGCACACGTTCAAATCATCGAACGACACCAAAGTTTAAATGAAAACCCTGTTTTGACGAACTCAGTTACCGAGATTTTTGCTCAAAAACGCGCCATTGTCGATTACTACAAAATTCAAAACGATTTGTTGTCGGCCAATTTGATTGACAACACGTATATTTCTCAAAAACAGGAAAGTAGAGTTTCAGTACACACATTTTCATTCGGTGGAAACATCACAAGAAACAACCTGAATTTCTATCATTTTGGTGAACGCATCGATTCGACTTTAAAAGGAATCACGATTATTGGTGATAAGCAACACGTAGATCATTACACCTTGGTCAATCACGCAACACCGAATTGCGAAAGCCATCAAAACTACAAAACCATTTTGGCTGATAGTTCGACAGGTGTTTTCAACGGAAAAATTTTCGTAGAAAAAGAAGCCCAAAAAACCGACGCATTCCAGCAAAACAACAACATTTTATTAGGCGATAAAGCCACTATCAACGCCAAACCACAATTGGAAATTTTTGCCGATGATGTTAAATGTTCACACGGTTGCACCATTGGACAATTGGACGAAAACGCCATGTTTTACATGCAACAACGTGGTATTCCGAAGAAAGAAGCCAAAGCCTTATTGATGTACGCGTTCTCCAACGAAGTCATCGAAAGCATTAAAATACCTGAACTCAAACAACGTATCACCAAAATCATTGCGATGAAATTGGGCGTGAATTTGGGGTTTGATTTATAGGTTTTAACCACAAATGAACTAAGAAACACAAAGAGCGCAAGGTTTTTATACCTTGCGCTCTTTGCGTAAATCTTTGCGAACCTTGCGGTTAATTTTATTGTTTTAAAGAAGAGATAATTCCTCCCAACAACCCATTAAAATCAAACTCAGGATCTTCTTTTAAACCCATTCGTACGATTACCAAATCATGACTTGGGAAAATCGCCACCATTTGGCCTTGGTAACCACTGGCGTAATACATATCTTTTGGAGCGTCAGGAAATCTTCCGCCGGCATTGAGCCAAAATTGTGCGCCGTATTGTCCGTTGGACGAATTGGTTGGCGATGCAACGTATTTTGCCCAACTTTCGTCAAATAATTGCTCGCCGTTCCAATTGCCTTTGTGTAAATAGAGCAAACCGAATTTCGCCCAATCGCGAGTTGTGGCCCAACCGTACGAAGAACCCACAAAATTCCCTTTCATATCAACTTCTGTCAAAGCCGAATGCATCCCAATTTTATCAAACAAACTGCTGTACCAAAAGTCTAAATATTCTTGATGGGTTTTGAATTGTTTTCTGAGAATTCCACTCAACAAATTGGTCGTTCCCGACGAGTAATTCCAGCTATTATTAGGTTTGCCAACCAACGGTTTGTCAATTTGCGGAGTCGTCATATCTTCTTCAATAAAAAGCATTTTGGTTACATCCGAAATTTTGCCGTAATCTTCTTCCCATTCCAAACCTGAGTTCATGTGCAATAAATCGTTGATGGTGATTTTGGCGCGCTCATCGTTCTTCCATTCGGCTATTGGCGCGGGTTTCATAATGTCGATTTTGCCTTGTTTTTGCAGAATTCCGAAGAAAGTAGCGGTCCAACTTTTGGTCATCGACCAACCTAAAATTCGAGAGTTTTTGTTGAAACCATCGGCGTATTTCTCAGCTATGATTTTGTCTTTATAAATTACAATTACCGAACGCGTGCGCTTGTCTTTTTTGTCTTTTTTATCAAAAGCATTGTCAACTACAGTGTTTAATTTTTGGTAATCAATGTTTGAAAAAACAGTATCAGTGGGTTCGTTATTTCCGTAAGGGAAAGGCAAATCATTTTTAAGTTGAGTGCGTTTCGGAACCAAATAAGGCGCATTTAAATCAAAATCATCGTTGATTAATGTCGCGCCCAAACCGTTACGATAAATCGCTTTCCGTTCTTTAAAACCATGAACAGTAGCAGTTGCAAATTGACCTTTATCATTAATTTCATTGGTCGCCCAATCTACTTTATCAATATCGTTGTCGCCTTGCTCAATGGTTTCCAAACTGCGATTATCCAAAAAATGTCCTGATGCCACGCTTTTGGAAGCAAAGCCTGAAATCAAATCGAGTTGCGGGTAAATGGCAATGCGCAAATAAACCAATATAATAACTAAAAGCAAAGCGAAGATTTTGAGAAATTTTTTCATGGTGAGAATTTTTATGCAATGTATAAATTATTTTTTTTAACCACATAGAAGCATAGGCTTTGATTAACAAAAGAAAAGAAACTTCGTTTTATTTAAGTTCACATAGCTCTGCTAAAAAAACAAAGTTTTCTATCAACAGTTTTTTAGGTTTTATTATCTATGTTTCTATGTGGTTAAAAATAAAAAACGAACTTTAAAATCCTTGTAAATTATTAACAAACGTTTGGTAAAAATCCAGTTCAATTTTTACTACTTTTGTGTTTAGAAAAATTCTAAATAAGAAAATGTTAGACATTCAAAAAATACGCGCTGATTTTCCGATACTTTCCGAGCGAATTTACGAAAAACCGCTCATTTATTTCGACAACGGCGCGACTTCTCAAAAACCCAAAGTGGTGATTGATGCGATTGCTAATTACTATCAAACCATCAATGCCAATATTCATCGTGGCGTACATTATTTGAGTCAAATGGCGACTGATGCTTACGAAATTTCGCGTGGTAAAATCCAACGTCACATCAACGCCCAATTTCCACACGAAGTGATTTTTACTTCTGGAACTACACATTCCATCAATGCAGTTGCGAACGGATTTGCATCGATTTTAAAAGAAAATGATGAGGTTTTGGTTTCGGCATTGGAACACCACAGCAATATTGTGCCTTGGCAAATGTTGTGCGAACGAACTAGTGCAATTTTGAAAGTCATTCCAATGAATGAAGAAGGCGAATTGCTACTTGATGAATATGAAAAATTGCTTTCTACAAAAACCAAAATAGTAGCTGTAAATCATATTTCGAATGCATTGGGAACCATCAATCCGATTCAAATAATGATTGAAAAAGCGCATCAAGTTGGCGCGGCCGTTTTGATTGATGGCGCACAAGCAACACCGCATTTAAAACCAGATGTGCAAGCATTGGATTGTGATTTTTACGTTTTTTCAGGACACAAAATTTGTGGCCCAACGGGCGTCGGAATTTTGTATGGAAAAGAAGATTGGCTTCGAAAATTGCCGCCCTATCAAGGTGGTGGCGAAATGATTGCTACTGTTTCTTTTGAAAAAACCACTTACGCCGATTTGCCACACAAATTTGAAGCGGGAACACCCAATATTGAAGGCGGAATTGTGCTAGGAACTGCCATTGATTATTTGAATGAAATTGGGTTTGAAAATATTGCAGCTTACGAACACGAATTGTTGGTGTATGCTACCGAAAAATTACTCGAAATAGAAGGCTTAAAAATTTACGGAACAGCTAAAGAAAAAGCGTCAGTTATTTCATTCAACATAGATGGAATTCATCCCTATGATATTGGCACGATTATCGATAAATTAGGTATAGCAGTACGAACCGGACACCATTGTGCACAACCGATTATGGATTTTTACCAAATTCCAGGAACTATTCGAGCCAGTTTTGCTTTTTACAATACTAAGGAAGAAATTGATATATTTGTTGGAGCAGTAAAAAAAGCACAAATGATGTTGTCATAAAAATATTAAAAATGAAAGCAATTACAATGATTTTATTGACCATTTTCTTAGGAAAAGGTTGTTCTCAAGAAGCCAAAAATGATTTAGCCAGCGCAACTATCGAATACGTTGCCAATACGCGTGGTTTCTATCAAAAAATAACCATTCAAAATCAGAAAGTGTATGTCAATCCAGATCGAAATTCAAACAAATTAGGCGATTCAAAAGACATTTCAGATGCCGACTGGAAAGCATTAGTAAGTTCGTTTGAAACTATAGAATTGGATAGTTTACCAACACTCAAAGATCCTACTCAAAAACGATTTTATGACGGAGCTGCCATCGCTTATTTAAAAATCAATTATAAAGATAAAGAATACAAAACCACCGAATTTGATCACGGATTTCCGCCCGCTGAAATTGAAATTTTAGTCAATAAAGTGGTTTCGTTTGGAGCCAAAGAATAAGTAAGGATAAACAAATCATCAATGACCATTCAAGAAATACAAAACGAGATTGTTGACGAGTTTTCTATGTTTGACGACTGGATGCAACGTTATGAATACATTATCGACTTAGGAAAAGCATTGCCACTTATCGAAGAGCAATACAAAACTGAAGATAATATTATCAAAGGCTGCCAATCGAAAGTGTGGGTTCATGCCGAAGAAAATGAAGGA
Organism: uncultured Flavobacterium sp.; assembly: GCA_964414655.1. Lineage (GTDB taxonomy): Bacteria > Bacteroidota > Bacteroidia > Flavobacteriales > Flavobacteriaceae > Flavobacterium. The sequence goes on from CAYPXI010000003.1 coordinate 61,020, forward strand.
AAAATTGTTTTCACCGCCGACAGCGACGCCATTTTAACCAAAGGAATAATTGCCATTTTAATTCGCGCCTTTTCCAATCAAAAAGCAATGGATATTTTGGAAGCCAACACTGATTTTATTGATGAAATAGGGTTAAAAGAACATTTATCACCAACAAGAGCCAATGGATTGGTTTCGATGATCAAACAGATTAAGATGTATGCGTTGGCATTTAGTAGTAAAAATTAATTTAAACCATATAAGGCAGGTAAGTACATTTAAGCCTCGTTTACTAAAATAAAGATAGTTTTCAATTATTTAAGCCACTAATTGGTTTGATTATTAATTTTAATGTAACAAATATCTATAAAGAAGGTCAAAAAACACTTGTAAATGAACTTTATAGAAATCTAGAAGAATAACCTTAAATGAACTTATATGCCTTATATGGTTCAAAAAATAAAAAAACATGGAAGAATTTAAAGACGATATCAACTTAGGCGAAAACGTAGTAAAGGTTTTAAAAGGTATTTACGACCCAGAAATTCCAGTTGATATTTACGAACTCGGATTGATTTACGATGTAATGATCAACGAAGCCAATGAAGTAAAAGTGCTGATGACCTTAACATCGCCCAATTGCCCAGTAGCCGAAACTTTACCGCGTGAAGTAGAAGAAAAAATCACCAAAATCGATGCGGTAAAATCATGTGAAGTCGAAATCACCTTCGATCCGCCTTGGAGCAAAGATTTAATGAGCGAAGAAGCCAAATTAGAATTAGGAATGCTTTAAATAGTTTATAGTTTGTGGTTTATTGTTTCTTGTTCCAAAACCATAAACTAAAAACTTTCAAACCATAAACGTTACAATGGACGAAATCATCAACAGAGTTGCCAATTCAGCCCTCGAAGTGTTCGATTTGGAAGAGTATTATCCCAACGGAACTCGATCGCAAATCGACATTTCCCAATGGCTTTTTGAAGGAATTCTTCTACGGGAAAAAGATTTTCGCGAAGCACTTAAAAATCACGATTGGTCGCAATACCAAAACCATTTGGTTGCCATTTATTGCTCAACAGATGCTATTGTTCCGGCTTGGGCCAGTATTTTGGTGACTACTTATGTCAGCACTTTTGCAAAAAAAACCATACTCGGAACCCTTTCTGAATTGGAATCGTCGTTGTACCAAGACATTCTTTCTCAATTGGATTACACTTCTTACCTCGACAAACCGGTTATTATAAAAGGATGTTCTAAAAAACCAGTTCCCGAAAGTGCTTATGTTTTGGCGGTTCAATACCTGCAACCTGTTGCTAAAAGCATCATGTATGGCGAAGCGTGTTCGGCAGTTCCATTATACAAAAAAGTAAAGTAGTATAATTTCTACATTGTCAGCGTGTTACTTCTCGTTTTAAATTTGTCGAAGTGAAATGGATTATTACCTTTGCACTCGAAAATTTAATAATCTAACACATGAAGCGAATTTTACTATCCCTTACCATGCTTGGAATAGTTACATTTACCCAAGCACAAACTACTGAAAAAGAAAACTTAAAAAAGACAGAAGAAGCAACCAAACTAGGTGCCGACAAACCTAATGGTTGGGTTACCAAAGGACTTTTTACTTTTTTGGCGAATCAATCTACTTTCAATAATTGGCTTGCAGGTGGTCAAAGTAACTTTTCGGGTAATATAGGTGTGAATTATGATTTCAATTACAAAAAAGACACTTGGAATTGGGACAACAAGTTTATTGCAGGTTACGGAATTACCAAAATCAAAAACGCCGATGCACAAAAAACAGACGACCGTTTAGAGTTGAACTCCCTTTTAGGTAAAAAAGCATTTGGATATTGGTTCTATTCTGCTTTTTTCAACGGAAAAACACAAATGGATTCTGGTTTTGATCCCGCCGATAGATCCAAAAGAACTTCACATTTTTTATCACCTACTTTTTTACAATTTGGACCTGGTATGCTATGGAAAAAAAGCGATAATTTGAAATTCAACATTGCACCAGCTACTACCAAAGTAATTTATGTTGACAAACAGTTTACCGTTGATGGACCTTCATTTGGCGTACAACAAGGAAGAACCAACAGAGTAGAATTTGGAGCCGCTGTAAACGGATACTACAAGTTTAATGTCATGGAAAATGTGTCTGTAGAAAACATTTTAAATTTGTACACTAACTATTTAGAAGATCCACAAAATGTAGATGTTGATTATCAATTGAATATCGTGATGAAAATCAACAAATATTTGACCACTAATTTTGCTTTCCAAACCTTGTTTGATGACAACGCTGTGGCTCCTGGAGACAATTATGCCAGAATTCAAACCCGCCAAGTTATTGGTTTAGGCGTGAACTACGCTTTTTAATTCGCAATACATAAAACGAACCAAAACCTTCAGATTAATTTCTGGAGGTTTTTTTATGGCGAATGACCGCGCTTTCCATTACAAGTCCTCGTTTTTAGGTTGTATTTTGTACGTCATTGCTGGGCTTCCGTTGGTCGCCCAACATTCCTCCAAAATAGAAACCTAAACCCTGCGGGCTTTACATTACAATCGCTATCGCAAACCAGCTTATTCTACAACTATATCTTTAAAATCAGGATATAAAAACTTATTGTACGGAAACCGTGTTACATGAATTTCACGTACTTTATCGTAAACCACTTCTCTAAACGCCTCAAAGTTCTCTTTATTTACAGCCGAAATAAAAAGTGCGTTTTCTTTTCCCATTCGACTCATCCAAGTTTGTTTCCACTCGTCTAATGTGTAATGTTTGGTGGTTTTTTCGGTCATCAAATCATCTTCATCAATGGTCAAATGTTGGTAAGCATCAATTTTATTAAACACCATAATCGTTGGTTTGTTGTTGCTTTTAATGTCCAACAAAATCTGATTCACCGATTCGATATGATCTTCAAAATCAGGATGCGAAATATCGACTACGTGCAATAGCAAATCAGCTTCACGCACTTCATCCAAGGTACTTTTAAATGATTCTACCAATTGTGTGGGTAATTTTCTAATGAACCCAACCGTGTCCGAAAGTAAGAAAGGTAAATTTCCAATTACCACCTTTCGTACAGTCGTATCCAAAGTAGCAAAGAGTTTATTTTCAACAAAAACTTCACTTTTGCTAATTACGTTCATCAATGTTGATTTTCCCACATTGGTATAACCCACCAAAGCCACGCGAACCATAGCACCACGGTTACTTCGTTGAATCGACATTTGTTTGTCAATGGTTTTGATCTTCTCTTTCAGCAAAGCAATCCGATCGCGCACAATACGACGGTCAGTTTCAATTTCGGTTTCTCCCGGACCACGCAAACCAATTCCACCTTTTTGTCGTTCAAGGTGCGTCCACATTCCCGATAATCGCGGAAGCAAATATTGACATTGCGCCAATTCCACTTGGGTTCTGGCATAAGATGTTTCAGCTCTTTGGGCAAAAATATCTAAGATAAGGTTGGTTCGGTCTAATACTTTACAATCCAATAGTTTAGAAATGTTTTTTTGTTGCGAAGGAGACAGCTCGTCGTCAAAAATAACAGTAGAAATTTCGTTCTCTTTTACGTAAAGATGAATTTCGTCCATTTTACCCGTTCCCAAAAAAGTTTTCGGATTCGGGCGTTCCATTTTTTGCCAAAAACGTTTCACAACTTCGCCTCCAGCAGTAAAAGTTAAGAATTCCAGCTCATCTAAATATTCTTTTAACTTTTCTTCACTTTGGCCTTGCGTAACGATACCAACAACAACTGTTTTTTCGAAATTAGTCTTTTCTTTTTCTAGCATAGATTAAAATATAGCCACAAAAATAGTGATTGTTGACGATAAAATTTGTATTTCATCGATAAAATCTTACTGATAAACAGAAATTAGCCTTTATGGTGTCTTTTTTAATTCTTTTTTCACAAATTTTTTTAAATTTGGAAGTTAATAAATCAAACTACAATCAATAAACTTAAAAAAATTAAAATGAAGAAGATTACACTGTTATTATTTACCTTCTTTTTCACTTCCCTAGGGTTTTCACAGCTTCCCTTAGAAGGTTTTGAAGGTGCAACTTTCCCACCAACCAACTGGGCGGTTTTTGACATTGGCGTCGGTACTGTCGATTGGTCCACTAATGTGAACTCATGCCAGGGCACCTTAGCGGCCTACATGAATAGACAAAATGTTGGTGCAGGAATTTCAATTGCTGAGTATTTAGCAACACCATCTGTAAATATACCAGCCAACGGAGAACTCCGGTTTTTTTCGAGAACGTTTACAGCAGGTAATCAAAACACAACTTACGAAGTAAGGTTATCTCTCGCTTCTTCTCCTCAAAACAATCCAGCATCGTATAATGTACTTTTGGCATCTTACACTGAAGATCAGTTATCCGCGGTTTTTAATGTTTGTGATGAACATGTGATTGACTTATCAGCATTTGCTGGTCAAAACGTATACATTTCATTTGTAATGAAATATACTCAGCCCACAGCTACTTTAACTGGAGACAGATGGTTGTTAGACAATGTACAAGTTGTTGAGAAATGTCTTGACCCAACAGCTCTAGGAGCAACGCCTTTGGCAACTTCAGCTAATTTAACTTGGACAGGAACAGGAGTTTCTTTCGATATTGAAAATGTTTTAGGGAATGCTACACCAACTGGAGTGGCAACTGGAACATCTTCTACAAATTCATTTACACAAACAGGTTTAGCACCTAATACACAGTATTGTTATTATGTGAGAGCAGTTTGTACCGATTCATCAAGCGCTTGGGTAGGGCCATTTTGTTACACAACCTCAACGCTTCCTCCAGGATGTGGGGGTAATTATGTTGATCCAGGAGGACCAAATGGAAACTATGCAAACAATATCACCGCGACAAATGGAGGAACTACAACCATTTGCCCAGATAACAGTACTGATTTGGTAACTGTAACCTTCACTTCATTTGCTACTGAAGCCTGTTGTGATGATTTGGTAGTTTATGCAGGATCTGGAACAGGTGGAACTGTATTAGGTACTTTTGCAGGAAATGCTATTCCGCCAGAAATCACTTCAACAGCTCCGGGACAGTGTTTAACATTTGTATTTACTTCAGACGGAAGTGTTACTGCCGCAGGATGGGTTGCAAACGTTACTTGTGCTCCAGCACCAACTTGTCCAAAACCAACTGCATTAGCTACTTCTGCAGTTACTTCAACTAATGCGACTTTAGCATGGACCAATAATAGTACTGCAACTACTTTTCATATTTTAGCTTTACCATGTGGTTCACCTGCACCGAATGCAAGTTCTACAGGATGGATTTCTACAACAAATAATCCTTATACGTTTACAACATTAAGTCCAGATACTTGCTACACATTTTATGTAAGGGCAGAATGTTCAGGTACAGATATTAGTGATTGGTCTGTAGGCTTAAATGCAACTACGCAGGTTACACCACCTGCTTGTGGAGGAATTTTCACTGACCCACAAGGATCGTCTGCCAACTATGTAAATAACATTACAGCTGCGAATGGTGGTACAACAACCATTTGTCCTACTAATAGTACTGATTTGGTTACGGTGACTTTTACTTCGTTTGCTACAGAAAACTGTTGTGATCACTTAAGTATTTATGACGGAAGTGATTCTAGTGCTCCATTTCTTGGAATGTTTCAAGGAACTGTTTCACCAGGTGAAGTTACTTCATCAGTGCCAGGTGGATGTTTAACTTTTGTGTTTACATCAGATGGTAGTATTACAGCCGCTGGTTGGACGGCAAATGTAACATGTGCTCCAGCGCCAACATGTCCTAAACCAACGGCTCTGACAACCTCAGTGGTAACTTCGACAAATACAACTTTAGCATGGACTAATAATAGTACAGCAACAACTTTCCATGTTTTGGCTTTACCTTGTGGTTCTCCTGCACCAGATGCTTCTACAACAGGATGGATTTCAACAACAAATAATCCATACACATTTACAACATTAAATCCAGATACTTGTTATACTTTTTATGTAAGAGCAGAGTGTTCACCAACAGATATTAGTAACTGGTCATTAGGTGTAAATGCAACAACACAAATTACACCACCTGCTTGTGGAGGAATTTTTACAGATCCTCAGGGAGCAACAGCTAACTATATTAATAATATTACAGCGGCAAATGGAGGAACAACTACTATTTGTCCTGATAATGCGACCGATTTCCTTACCATAATTTTCACGTCTTTTGCAACAGAAAATTGTTGTGACCATTTAAGTGTTTATAACGGACCAAGTTCGGCATCACCATTAATTGGTATGTATCAAGGTAATACATTACCACCAAACATTGAGTCTACAACACCAGGAGGATGTTTGACATTTGTATTTACATCTGACGGTAGTGTTACAGCTGCAGGATGGACTGCAAACGTAATTTGTGCACCACCACCAACTTGTTCAAGACCGATAACTCTGAATGCAACAAGCATAACTACAACTTCAGCATTATTAAGTTGGAATCAACCGCCTAACCCTGATGCTTCTCAAGCTACCACTTGGGAAATTCTAATAGTTCCTGCTGGATCTCCAATTCCAATCGGAAACCAACCAGGAGCAATCGTTACCACACAAAATCCATTTTTAGCTTCAGGATTAACAGCTGGTACAAATTATACTTTCTATGTTCGTGCAGTTTGTAGTTCAACAGATAGTAGTCTTTGGTCATTAGGATATAATTTCAGCACATTAATTATTAATGACAATTGTGACGGAGCAATATTTGCTCCAGTAAACTCTAACGCTTACTGTAATTTAACTATTGACGGTACAATTTCAGGAGCAACCCCTTCAAATGTTCCTTTAGCACCTTGTGTAGGAACCGCTGATGATGATTCTTGGTTCCAATTTATAGCTACTAATACCTATTTAAATATTTCATTACAAAGTATTACAGGTACTACAAATAACTTAAACCATGCAGTATATTCAGGTAATTGTAATAATCTTACACTATTATATTGTAGTGATCCAAACTCAAGTACTGCCAATGGTTTGGTAGTTGGACAAACATACTTCATTAGAGTTTATTCAAATGAAAATACTCCACAAACCGTTGATTTTACATTGTGTATATCAACACCTTCAACATGTGAAACATCTTCAACAGTTTGTAATACCAATTATGCTAATACGACAGGTGTGACAAGTTTGGGAACAATAGGATGTTTATTCACATCTCCTAACCCAACTTTCTTTACTATTCAAATTATTGGAAATGGACCAATTAATTATCTGTTGACGCAAAGTACAACACAAGGAGGCACACCTAACTTAGACGTTGACTATGCTGCTTGGGGTCCTTTTAACAGTCAAGCTGAAGTTTGTGCTGCTATGGGTAATCCTCCTTCAAATCCATTAACAGGACTAACAACAGGATGTAGTTATTCGGCTGCTCCTACTGAAAATTTCAATATTCCTAATGCTGTGGCAGGACAGTTTTATGTGATTTTAATTACCAACTTCTCTAACCAACAAGGTTATATCAGTTTGACACAAACGAATGCTGGTCAACCAGGAGCAGGAGTTACTTTCTGTTGTTCTGATCCTGACTTTACTTATCCTTCGTTTTCATTTTGTAAGGATGGAGGCTCAAACCCAGTTGTAACATTAGGCTCAAACTCTGAAGCTGGTGTTTTCTCTGCGAGTCCTGCAACAGGTTTGGTTTTTGTATCTACAGCTACAGGTGAAATAGACTTAGCCGCCAGTGCACCAGGTAATTATATTATCACAAACACATTGGCCGCTACGATTTCATGTGAAGAAAGAACATTTACCTATACAATACAAATTACAGAACCTCAAACAGCAACTTTAAGTTACGCCGAAACAGTTTTCTGTAATACAGATTTAACTGTTGAACCTGCTATTTTAACTGGATCAACAATAGGAAACTATTCTTCTTCACCTTCTGGTTTATTTATTAACGCTAATACTGGAGAAATCACTCCAAGTTTGAGTAATCCAGGAGTGTATAATGTAATATACACTATTGCAGCAGCTGGAGGCTGCCCAACTTTCACAACGCAGCCAGTTCAAATAGAAATTATTGCAACACCTAATATCCCTCAAATTCAAGATGTTAGTGCTTGTGATTCATATACTTTACCTCAATTACAAGTTGGTAATTATTATACAGAAGCAGGTGGTTTAGGAACTCTGTTAAATGCTGGAGATGTTATTAATGCATCGCAAACAATTTACGTATATGCTAACAATGGGAATTGTTCAGATGAAGAATCTTTTGTAGTTACCATTATTCCTACTCCTCAAGCTGATGTGTTGCCTAACGTATCAATTTGTTCAAGTTACACATTACCAACATTGACCGTTGGAAATTATTTCACAGGAATAGGAGGAACAGGAACTCAGTTGAATGCTGGTGATTCTATAACAACAACTCAAACGATTTATATTTATGCTCAATCTGGAACTACACCAAATTGTTTCACAGAAAGTAGTTTTACAGTTACTATTGGAAATTTAGTTGTAACACCTCCGGCCAGTGTTACATCATGTGATACCTACACGTTACCAACTTTAGCACTTGGAAATTATTTTACAGGAATTGGAGGAACAGGTACTCAATTGAATGCTGGAGATACTATCACTACCACACAAACCATCTATGTTTATGCTGTTGATGGTACTTGTACGGCAGAAGATCAGTTTACAGTAACGATAGTTTCAACACCTCAAGCAGATACTTTACCTAATGTTTCTCAATGTGGAAACTATATCCTACCAACATTGACCGTTGGGAATTATTTCACGGGAACAGGTGGAACAGGCACTCAGTTGAATGCTGGAGATTCAATCACTTCAACACAAACGATTTATATTTATGCTCAATCCGGAACTACACCAAATTGTTTCACAGAAACTAGTTTTACTGTAACAATTGGAACATTGGTGGTAACTGCTCCAGCAAGTGTTACATTATGTGATACCTACACGTTACCAACTTTAGCACTTGGAAATTATTTTACAGGAATTGGAGGAACAGGTACTCAATTGAATGCTGGAGATACTATCACTACCACACAAACCATCTATGTTTATGCTGTTGATGGTACTTGTACGGCAGAAGATCAGTTTACAGTAACGATAGTTTCAACACCTCAAGCAGATACTTTACCTAATGTTTCTCAATGTGGAAACTATATACTACCAACATTGACCGTTGGAAATTATTTCACGGGAACAGGAGGAACAGGAACTCAGTTGAATGCTGGAGATTCAATCACTTCAAGTCAAACGATTTATATTTATGCTCAATCTGGAACAACACCAAATTGTTTTACAGAAACTAGTTTTACGGTAACAATTACCAATTTGGTGGTAACAGCTCCAGCTAGCGGATTTTATTGTAATAGCTACACTTTGCCAGCCTTGGCAGTTGGAAATTATTTTACAGGAACAGGAGGAACAGGTACTCAGTTAAATGCTGGAGATTTAATTACATCAACTCAAACAATTTATGTATATGCTGTCGACGGATCTTGTATTGTAGAAGATTCATTTACAATGACTATTAATAGTATTGTTGCCGACAACCCTGCTGATGTTTTTGCTTGCGATAGTTATACATTGCCTGCATTATCTCCTGGGAATAATTATTACACAGGAACAAATGGTACTGGTAGTCTAATTTCATCTGGAACAGTATTGACTTCAACTCAAGTCTTGTATATTTTTGCTCAAACAGGCACAACACCAAATTGTACAGATGAGCAAGATATTGTAATCACAATTAACAATACTCCAGTTCCAGATGCACCTGCAAATGTTGTGGCTTGTGATAATTATACTTTACCAGCATTAACAGTTGGAAATTATTATACACAAACGAATGGCGGAGGAACTCAGTTACCAGCTGGTTCTGTAATTAGCTCTAATACTACACTTTATGTGTATGCTCAAAGTGGTACATCTCCTAACTGTACAGCAGAAAATAGTTTCACAATTACCATTAATTCTGCAACCGCTCAAATTATGCAAGATGTAGCTAGATGTGATAGTTATACTTTACCAGCATTAAATGCAAATAATAATTATTACACAGGAACAGGTGGTACAGGAACTCAATTGTTTGCTGGCTCAACGATAACTAGCTCTCAGACGATCTATATTTATGCACAATCTGGAACAACGCCAAATTGCGTTTCTGAATCATCGTTTATAGTAACTATAACGCCAAGCCCAGTTGTTCAACCAATAAGTGCTGTGACAGCTTGTGACAGTTATACGTTACCTTCATTAACTGTTGGTAATTATTATACAGGGCAAGGAGGAACTGGAACACAATTAAATGTTGGAGATGTAATTACCACAACTCAAACAATTTATGTATATGCCCAAAGTGGTACCACACCGAATTGTTCAGATGAAGAGAGTTTTGTGGTAACAATCAATCCAACTCCAATATTTACAATTGAAGGAGATTGTATTGGTCCAGTATTTACATTGTTTATTGCTTCAGGGAACTTACCAGCAAACCCATCATACCAATGGTATAATGATTCAACTCCAATGGGAACTGGTGCAACTCAAGCCATAACAGCACCTGGAAACTATTCATGTACTATTTCATCAGCAAATACATGTCCATCTACTCCTACATACACTGCAATAGAAGCTAATTGTATTGTTCCGAAAGGTATTTCGCCAAATGGTGATGGTAAAAATGACAATTTTGACTTAAGCGGATTTAATGTTTCACAATTGAACATTTATAACCGTTACGGAACAATTGTTTATTCTAAAGCTCAGTATGTTGATGAATGGTTCGGTCAATCAGATAATGGAAATGAGTTACCAGATGGTACTTATTACTATGTTATTGAAAGAGTGAATGCTGAAGCTAAAACAGGATGGGTTTACATCAATAGAAACGCTAACTAAAATCAAATAAATCTAACAATGATAAACTACGAAAAAATGAAAAAATTATATTTCTTAACCCTATTTGCATTTGCAATCTTTGATGTAAGCGCTCAGCAAGATCCGCATTATACTCAGTATATGTATAATTTAAGTGTAGTAAATCCAGCCTATGCAGGTTCTAAAGAGAATCTTTCGGGTGGGTTGTTATATAGAAAACAATGGGTAGAAGTTGAAGATGCCCCATCAACAGGAACATTTTTTCTCCACAGTCCAGTTGGGAAAAATGTAGGATTAGGATTGTCTGCGATTAACGATCAAATTGGACCAGTTGAAGAAACTAATGTTTTTGGAGACTTTTCATATACTTTAAATATGGGAGGTGAACACCGATTAGCACTAGGACTTAAAGCTGGAGCTTCATTTCATAAAGTCGGATTATTAGATTTAGTTAATCCTACTCTTCCAGATGCTGGTGACGAAGCTTTTGCTAGTAATACAAGCAATACTTTCTTTAATTTAGGAACAGGGTTGTTTTATTACACTAACAAGTATTATGTTTCGTTCTCGATTCCAAACATGTTAAAATCAACACATCTTGATTATAATGGTAGAAAATTTGGTACTGAATCACTTCACTATTTCTTAACTGGAGGTTATGTTTTTGACTTAAGTAGCAATTTAAAGTTCAAACCTTTTGCAATGGTAAAATCGGCGTTTAACGCTCCTACTTCTTTTGATGTTTCAACTAATTTCTTATTATATGAGAAATTTGAAATTGGTGCAACTTACAGATTCGAAGATTCTTTCGGTGCTATGGTAAATTATGCTATTACTCCTAACTTAAGATTAGGTTATGCTTATGATCACATTATTTCTGATTTGAACGTATCTACTCCTGCATCTCACGAGTTTATGCTTTTATTTGATTTGAACTTCCCGAAAAAAGTATCACAATCTCCAAGATATTTCTAACATAAAAAAGATAGTAAAAAATGAAAAATCTATATATAGCCTTAAGTTTTGGTTTGATAAGTTCAGCTCTTATTGCACAAAATAAAGACACAAAAACAGCCGATAAATTATTCAGTAGATATGAATATGTTGCAGCTGCAAAAGAATACCAGAAGCTTGTTGATAACGGGAAAGGCGATAGTTATGTGTACAAGCAATTAGCAGACACGTATTACAATATGTTCAACACGACTGAAGCAGCTACTTGGTATGCTAAAGCAACTGAAACAAATCAAGATGCTGAAACCTATTTCCGATATGCTCAAATGCTTAAAGCAAATGGTAAATACGAGCAAGCTAACGCTCAAATGAACAAGTTTGCTAGTTTAGTGCCAAATGATTTAAGAGCAAAAGCTTTTAAAGAAAACCCTAATTATGTTCCTAAATTAGTTAGTAAAGAATCTGGTTACACTGCGGCTTCTTTGCCAGTTAGTAGTGATAAGTCTGACTTTGGAGCTGTTTTATACAATAATGATTTGTATTTTACTTCTGCAAGAAATACTGCAAAAAAGAACTATGGTTGGAATGAAGAACCATTTTTAGATGTTTACAAAGCTACGTTAGCTGACAGCGGAAACTTTTCAGAAGCTGTTCCTGTTACAGAATTAAACTCAAAATTTCACGATGGACCAGTAACTATCTCTAAGGATGGTAATACAATGTATTTTTCAAGTGATAGTTTTAGAGAAGGGCTTTTTGAAAAAGATTCTAAAAACAAATTGAAATTAGGTAAAAACAATCTTTATTCTGCCACTAAATCAGGTGAAACTTGGGGAAATATTAAACCACTTCCATTCAACAGTAAAGAGTATTCAACTAGTAACCCAAGCCTTAGCAGAGATGGAAAAACACTATATTTTTCATCTAATATGCCAGGAAGTTTGGGTGGAGTTGATATTTGGAAAGTTGCTGTTAATGGCGATGGTAGTCTTGGATCACCTGAAAACCTAGGGTCTAAAGTTAATACAGAAGGAAATGAAAGCTTCCCATTTATTGCAGATGATAATAAGACATTATACTTCTCTTCTGCTGGTAAACAAGGTTTAGGAGGTTTAGATGTTTATAAAATTGATTTATCTAATGGTTCTGATGCTGTAAACATGGGTAAACCAATCAATAGCGAAAAAGACGATTTTGCCTTTACATTCAACAAAGAAAAAAACAGAGGTTTCTTCTCAAGTAATCGTAACGGAAACGATGACATCTTCGGTGCTACTCCAATTTGTGCGGTTGATGTGCTAACGGTTGTTACTAATGCTAAAACAGGAGAGATTTTAGCTAATGCCAAAGTTTCTATCCTTGACAGCAAAAGCAACGTAATTTCAACTGAAACATCAAATGCAAAAGGTGAAGTTTCTTTTAAAGTGGAATGTGACAAAGATTACACGATTCAAGCTGCTAAAGATGGTTTCGAAGGTAATTCTTTCCCAGTAGCTAAATCGAAAGGACCAGAAGCTAAAATTGATGCTAAATTGCAACCAATCGATGTTATTGTTACACCAACAGAAATTATACTAAATCCAATTTTCTTTGAATACGATAAGAGCAACATTACGCAGCAAGGCGCTTTTGAGTTGGATAAGTTAGTTCAAGTGATGAAAAATAATTCAAACATGGTCATCTTCGCTAAATCACACACCGATAACAGAGGAAGCGATGCTTACAACATGAGTTTATCAGAAAGAAGAGCAAAATCAACAGTTCAATATGTTATTTCTAAAGGAATTGATGCTGCTCGAATTGAAGGTAAAGGTTTTGGTGAGTCAGAGCCTAAAGTTCAATGTACTGAATGTACCGAAGAGCAACATTCACAAAACAGACGATCTGAGTTTATGATTGTGAAAAAATAACTAACGTTATATTTACAAAAAGCCTTTCAGCAATGAAAGGCTTTTTTGTTTGGTTTAATACCGTTTTTATTACACAACAATCAAAGTTATTTTGTAGTCGTATTTTGCATTAGAAAGCGCTTATTTAATCTATAAGTAATGTTTTTCATAGATAGTTTTATTCACTATTAACTTTCTACATCAATTGGTTTACTTATTAAGTGTTCTTTTTTTGTTAAAGCAGAGTTTATTTTCTACATTAATTTAAAAGGAATAGTCAATAGTATTTCAAATAAACTAACAGATAGATATACAAAATGCTATGGTCAATTTAAGGTATTTCTTTTTCAAGGATAATTAAGACCAATAAAAAAGCCCGATTATTATCGGGCTTTTTATTATTTAAATTTAATAATACTAGTAAGGATTTACTTTAACATTATCAACTCTCCATTGAGGAGCAGTTGTTGAAGTTGAAGTGTATTTAAATGCAATACGAACATTGGCATTGCCTAAATAAGATGTTAAAGAAATGTTTCCTGAATCTTTCCAAGTAGTTGAAGTGGCCATTGCCGCCGCAGATAATAATGTCCAAGTGGCCGCTGATGGAGCACCAGAACCAGAATAATTAGTTGAAACGTAGGCTTGTAGGTTGTTTCCTGAGAATGGCCTTGAAGTTTGGAAAGTCAAACTAGCAGCAGTAACAGTTGATAAATCAATAGCTGGTGAAATCAACCAATCTTCATTTTGAACTGCACCACCTGAAAAACCATTCATGTCAGCACATTTGCCTGGGTTACCATTAGCACTATTTAATGTCCATACTTGTGGTCCAAGTACACTGTATTTTACCCAATTAGGGAAGTTAGTTGTAAATGTTTCTTCAAAAACAGGCAATATTCTAGAATCTGTCAATTTGATGTCATTAAGCGTTCTTACCATAAATTGATAGTCACTACCAAATTTGGTCAAAACGCCTCTTATTTTACCATTTAATGATGGAACATTGTCTCCTGAAAATGTAGCAAAACTACTTACACGAACAATTATTTTATTCCCATTGGCATCTATAATTTCATGATTTGTAGCGCCACCTAAATCATTTAATGAAGCATCATAATATGTTTTCCCAATAGAAGGATCAGTAAATTGAACATTATTAAATTCAATTAACTTATTCAAGTTAGCATCATTTTTAGCTTGAGGAATACTTAAAGTAGTGATGGCTAAATCGTCATCACTTATTTTGGTACAGCTTGTTGTAATCACATCTTGGTATTCTAACACATGAATTCTTCCCACTTCAGTTCCGTTCAAAGAACCAATTTCTGGCGAATCAGTATCGGCATTAATTTGATGATGTCTGCCTTTTAGTTTGATAAAAACTTTTCTTCCTGGCTCATATTTTGTGTACAAATTATATGCGTTAATAGGAATACTAAATCCTTTAGCACCATCAACTGAAACTAATGAAATCGATTTAAAGAAATTACCTCCTTCGTCAGATGAAGTTACATAAGCTTCAATAATATCATTATCATAAGTTGAGTCAAATTGAGTCAAATTATTGTTTATTACAGCTAATACTTGTGCAACCGTTTTAGTTGGTGTCAAATCGTTACAGTCGTTGGTTTCAGGAACAGAATAATTGTCACTGTTAGAACAACCAAACATGCTAGCCACTAATGTAGCAGTTATTATAAGTTTAAAACTCTTTTTCATCATTGTTATTTTTTGTAAATTTTAATATCGTCTACTTGAAACAAACCATCTAAAGTGTTTCCGTTTCCAGTTACTTTAAAAGCGATGTTGATGTTACCGCTGTAATCAGATAAATCAATATCTCCAGATGGAATATAAACATAACCATTGGTAGTGTAATCAGCAACCGTTGCATTTAATGGAGTCCAAGTAGCCGTCAAAACACCAGCATCAGTACCATTAAAGTTGGTTGAAATAAAGACTTCCAATTTATTATTTGGATCATCCACAAAATTACTGGCTGAACTGAATGATAAAACAACGTTTTGACCATCTCCAATAGTAAATTTTGGAGTGATTGCCCAACCAATGTTTGAGGCTTGCCCACTTCCAAAAGGACTAAATTGTATGTATCCGCTATTGTTAAAATCTCTTTCAATCCATTTTTTGGTTCCAGTTTCAGCATAATTTACCCAACCTGGAAAGTCAAAATCGGCATTGTAGTCTATATCACCTTCTGGGAAACTTTCACCGAAAAAAACAGGTCTAAAAGGAGCAACCTCAAAGTCATCCTCTTTTGAACAACTTGTAAAAACACCTAACGAAAGGGTTAACAAGAGTATTGAAGTTATTAATTTTTTCATTTTCAAAATATTAGAAGTTTACATAAAGATTCACAAAATAAGTTCTTCCATACCCATAAAAGTATTTTGAACCAAAAGAAGGTGTACCGTTAGCATTATCAGCCACATATTCAGGATAAGTAGCTTTACGAGACTGTTCGAAACCACCAGTTTTATATCTTGTATCCAAAATGTTGTTGATAGATGCAAAGAAACCAAAAGTTGTATTTTTTACTTTCCATGATTTTCCACCTGTTAAGTTAACCAAAGCAAAAGGGTCAAACTTTTCTTGTTTTAATATTGCTTTTACATTGTCTTCTGTTGCACCTGAATAACCTAAATCACCTGATTCAATAACAAAGTTACTAGTTCTCATTATATTAGAAACATCCAAGTAGATATCAGATAAATAGTTTGCATTAGCACCAATCCACCAGAAATGCGGATCGCGGTATTCTAATCCCAACGAATAAGCTTGTTGTGGCATTCCTGGCAAACGATAATTTTCCATGTAAGCTTGACCAAAATCTGTTATTGGATTTGTATTGGTAGCCGAAGCTTGAGCATCATCATTGATTTTTACATTAGGATTATTATCATAAGTGTACTGACCGTAAGAAGCTGCTCCCGTTATTTTTAATGTTGAAGTCAATTGGTATTCAAGTCCAAATTCACCACCAATTTGCTTCTTGTCAATACCTGTAATGATTTCACTAATAAAAGAATCTTCATTTCCTGAACCAACGGCTTCTTCGTCAAACAATCCTTCTCCATAGAAGAAAGATAATTCGGTTGAATTTTGAATTTTTGATACAAATCCAGTCAATCTCATTTTCAATTTTGGCATTCTAATAATGTACGATGCATCAAAACTTGAAACACGCTCACTATTAATTTCTGGCGTAATATTGTTGTTGATACGTGCATTAGAAAACACATTTCTCATTCCTGGTGCCTTGGTTAAATAAGCTCCGTTAAAGTCTAACAAATGTTGGCCTGTTATTTTGAACGTTACGCCACCTTTAAAACCAAAGTTTTCAAATGTTTTTCTTTCACTTTTACCAAAAGAATTGGAAGCATATATACCATTGCGGTATAAACCTTCTCTTTGGTAATCACTTCTTGAATATGATTGCGATAAATAAAAATCAGCTTTTTTATAACGGAATTTAAATTGAGTAAAACCATCGATAACATCAGCTAATAAATTGTAGTTGTAACCATATTCATCACCTTCTTTTATTTGTCTACTAGGATTGTTTAAGTCTGATTGTGCGCGATCGCCTGTGTAGAAAGGATCAACATCCAAAAAGTAATCAGCGCCTAATAAATCAATCATTTTTTGGTAATTGTGTGATTTAAGTTTTCGATAGCTTGCACTAGCATTTAACGTAATATTGTTTGCTATGTTGCTAAATAATACCGTATTGGCTGTAAATTGACGATCATCATTACGATCTTCGTATAAAGAGTAAACTGCTTTACCATTGTTACTACTTTTGGTGTTTTCAACATACATTGCATTCCAATTAATTTGCCCGTCGGCTATAAAATTATTATATGATGTAACAGAAGGTAAAACACCATTAATAGGCGTATTAAAATCAGGATTGTTATAGTAATAACTTGGTAAATTTTGATAATAAGTTGGATCAGGATTGTTTGCTGACTGGAAGTCCAAACGTGAGTTACCCACATGCCCTAATTGATAGGCTACATTTGTATTCAACGTAGTTTTATCATTGATTTTCCAATAGTGACTTAAAATATTAATAGGTTCCATAATATCTTTGTCTCTAGAGTTGCGTTTTCTACCATCTTGCCAACCCCAATACGAGTTGTACTCAGTTCCTTTCAAATTATTTACTTCATCAGTATTTGGCGAACTTTTTCCACGACTGTTTTCAGCAAATATAGACGTAAAGTTTAAACTGTGTTTGTCATTTATTTTCTTCTCAACTGAAGCAAAAAGGGAATTAGCATCATAATCTGTTCCTTCAAAATAACCCTCTTTAGCCCATCTTCTTGAAGCTGAAACCACAAACGCCCAACCTTTGGTGTTCATTCCTGAAACGTGTGTTCCCATTATACGACCAGTATAATTGGTATTGGTGCCCGAAAAAGAGATTCTTGATCCTTTTCGGTAAATAGAAGCTCTAGTGTTAATTTCTTGTGTTCCTAAAATTCCTCCAAAAGTATAATCAGATGGAGCTGAACCAGTTGTGAACTCTTGGTTTCTGGTAGCATCATTCAACCCGCCCCAGTTACTCCATTGAGGTCTTCCATCATACAGTTTGTTCATCACCACACCATTAATCATTGTGGTTCCGTATTCGTTATCTAAACCTCTTATTCTAAAACGTGCTTGCCCCCAGTTAAAAGCGGCAGCTTGTTGGTAAGAGTCTCTTGATGCTTGAAGCAAACCTGAAGTGTTTTCAGATCCACTGTTGTCATCTCCTAAATCATTGTCGGTTAAGGTTACCAAACTTAATTGTTGTTCATCAGAAATGTCTTCTTCCAGAACAACAACTCCTAAATCTAAAACTTTACCAGATTCAACATCAATACTTAATAGCTGATCTTGATAACCTTGGTTTTTGATAAGTAATAACAAACTTCCTGCTGGAACATTCTTGAATACAAATTTCCCTTCAGCGTTGGTTACTTCAGTTAAATTAATGTTTTGAATGGTTGCAATTACATTTTGTAATGGTTTTTGTGTTTTCGAATCCACAACTTGTCCCGAAACTCCCGTTCCCGACTGGGCGTGCGTAAAGCAAACACTCATTACTAATAAAATACTTAGAATAAGTCTTTTCATAAAATAAAATAAAATTAAACTTTTGTTTTTAAGAAATCAATTTCTTAACGGTGCAAATGTACGTTATTTTAATAATATTAATTACTTTTGGCTCGAAGTTTGTACAAACTTAATCATAACATAACTTATTTAAGTCAATGAAAGTAAACAAATTATTAGTAATACTAACTGCTTTATTGTCAATTACATTTGGGTTTTCTCAAAAAAAAGACGCTAAAAAATACCAAATCCACACCGTAGCTTTTTACAATTTCGAAAACTTATTTGACACCATCAATGGACCTAATAATGACGAAGAATGGTTGCCAAGAGGAACTCAAAATTGGACAGGAAAAAAATACAAAAAGAAACTCGACAACCTTTCTAGAGTACTTACTGAAATAGGAACTGGCGAAAATACAAATTCTCCAACCCTAATAGGTGGTTGTGAAATCGAAAACCGTTCTGTGTTGGAAGATTTAGTAAAACATCCAAAAATGCTCAACAAAGGTTACGGAATTATCCATTTTGATTCGCCAGACAAACGTGGAATAGACGTTGCTCTTCTCTACCAAAAGAAACATTTTGTGCCTACTAGTTATGTGAATGTTCCTCTTTTAATATACAAAAACCAAGAAGGAAAATCCGATAAAAAAGACAAAGAAGAAGTTACCGATGATGTAACATCAACGGCAACTACCGACGATAGAGTATATACTCGCGATCAACTTTTAGTAACAGGTTTTCTCGATGGCGAAGAAATCAATATTATTGTAAATCACTGGCCATCACGATCAGGCGGTGAGAAAAAAAGTAGTCCGTTTCGTGAAGCTGCTGGAGCCTTAAACCGAAAAATCATCGATTCACTTTTCAAAATCAATCCCAATGCGAAAGTTATTACTATGGGCGATTTGAATGACGGTTCATATAACAAAAGTGTAAAAGTGGAACTGGGTGCCAAACGCAAAAAAGAAGAAGTTGGCCAAGGAGGTATTTTCAATCCTTTCGAACAAATGGCCAAAGACGGAATGGGAACTCTAGCCTACCGCGACTCATGGGATATTTTCGACCAAATTATGGTTTCTGAACCCTTAATTCGCAAGGATTTTTCCTCGTTCCGCTATTGGAAAGCTGGAATCTTCAACAAAGATTATCTCATCCAAACCACAGGTCAATACAAAGGCTATCCGCTTCGTAACTCGCTTAGTGAACCAGGTTACAGCGACCACTTCCCAGTATACATCTACTTGCTCAAAGAAGTCAAATAATATTGAAGTCTCAATGAAAGTTGGGACTTTTTTATTTTATAACTTTACACTAAAATTACTTTTATGTCTATCACAAAACCGTTCAACCTCAATCAATGGATTGAAGATAATAAACACTTACTCAAACCACCCGTTGCCAACAAAAACCTTTATGTTGACTCAGGCGATTACATCGTGATGATTGTAGGCGGACCTAATGCCCGCAAAGATTACCACTACAACGAAACCGAAGAATTATTTTATCAACTCCAAGGTGAAATCACCGTTTACATTCAAGAAAATGGTAAAAAGAAAGCCATGAAACTCTCCGAAGGCGATATGTTTCTATTACCAGCCAAAATTCCGCATTCGCCCGCGCGAACCGAAAATTCTATCGGCTTGGTCATCGAACGAAAACGCGCTGGAAAAGGCTTCACCGATGGTTTACTTTGGTTTTGCGACAACTGTAACCACAAACTCCACGAAGCGTATTTTGAACTGCACAACATCGAAAAAGATTTTCTTCCGCATTTTGAACATTACTACAGCTCGGAAGACTTGCGAACCTGCAAAAACTGCGGCACAGTAATGCCTACTAACCCAAAGTTTTTTGCCGATAAAAACCAAAATCGCTCGTAGTTTCAGGTTTTAAGACTCTAGGATTTCAAGATTGCAAGACTTTCTAAGAAGTCTAATAATCTAATTTTCTTAGTAGTCTTTCTATTAGAAGCTATTCCAGCTGTACATTCCAAGTCCTCACCCAAAAACCGGTAGTACTACTGCTTTAAAACAGCTTCCGTTGGTCGCTTTTTTAAAACAAGTACTACTCGTTTTTTGGGTTCCGGGCTTTTCTTTCCCATCTGGGCTAGTGGCGTTAAGTAATTCTTCAGACGATTCCATAAACTTTGTGAACCTCAATAAATCTTTGCGCAACTCTGTGTAATAACTTTCATCCGTCATAGCAAACATAAAATACCAACAAAAATCATATCATTTATTTTATAAATCCACTATTTTTGCATCGCAAATAACAAATTCAAACAAATAAACATACAATGGCAACAATTGCACAACAATTCGGCATGACCGAAGCACTAGAAATCCTCGGTGTCAAAGCCATCAACGAAGGAACTTCTACTGGGAACAATCATTTTTCAAACGGCGATATCATTGAAAGTTATTCACCCGTAGACGGTCAACTCATCGGAAAAGTAAAAACCACAACTGCAGCGGATTACGAAAAAGTAATGCAAACCGCAGCTGAAGCATTCAAAACGTTCCGACTAATGCCAGCGCCAAAACGCGGAGAAATCGTGCGTCAATTCGGAGAAAAACTAAGAAAATACAAAGAACCTCTAGGAAAACTAGTTTCCTACGAAATGGGAAAATCATTGCAAGAAGGTTACGGCGAAGTACAAGAAATGATCGATATCTGCGATTTCGCGGTTGGTCTTTCACGACAATTACACGGTTTGACCATGCACTCAGAACGTCCAGGTCACCGAATGTACGAACAATACCATCCACTCGGAATTGTCGGAATCATTTCGGCTTTCAACTTTCCTGTTGCAGTTTGGTCGTGGAATACCGCTTTAGCATGGATTTGTGGTGACGTTTGCGTATGGAAACCATCTGAAAAAACACCTTTGTGTGGAATTGCGTGTCAAAACATTATTGCTGAGGTATTAAAAGAAAATAACCTTCCAGAAGGAATTTCATGTTTAATCAACGGCGATTACAAAGTAGGTGAACTAATGACGCACGACAATCGAGTTCCATTAGTTTCAGCAACAGGTTCTACGCGTATGGGTAAAATTGTGGCGCAAGCGTGTGCAGCTCGTTTAGGAAATTCATTGTTAGAATTAGGAGGAAACAACGCCATCATCGTAACGCCAGATGCTGATATCAAAATGACGGTGATTGGTGCCGTTTTTGGAGCGGTTGGAACAGCAGGACAACGTTGTACTTCAACACGCCGCTTAATCATTCATGAGAGTATTTACGATAAAGTAAAAGACGCTCTAGTAAGTGCTTACGGTCAATTGCGTATCGGAAATCCATTAGATCAAAACAATCACGTTGGACCACTAATTGACACACACGCAGTAGAATTGTATAACAAAGCATTAGAAAAAGTAGTAGCCGAAGGCGGAAACATCATCGTTCAAGGTGGAGTACTTTCGGGTGAAGGTTACGAAAGCGGTTGCTACGTAAAACCAGCGATTGCTGAAGCTCAAAATCATTTCGAAATTGTACAACACGAAACCTTTGCTCCAGTATTATATCTATTGAAATATTCGGGAGATGTACACAATGCCATCGAAATCCAAAACGGAGTAGCTCAAGGTTTATCATCGGCAATCATGACCAATAATCTTCGTGAAGCGGAAGCCTTTTTATCAGTTGCGGGTTCGGATTGCGGAATTGCCAACGTGAATATCGGAACATCAGGAGCCGAAATCGGCGGTGCATTTGGTGGTGAAAAAGAAACAGGAGGCGGACGCGAATCAGGTTCTGACGCATGGAAAGTGTACATGAGAAGACAAACGAATACCATCAATTATACCACAAGTTTGCCTTTGGCGCAAGGAATTAAATTTGATTTATAATATAGCATAAACACAAAAATTTAGTGCTTAATTTGAGCCTAGAGAATTTCAATTGTTGAAGTTTTCTAGGCTTTATCTTTTTCGTTTCTAGCGAAATAGTGTTGCATGCTATTTGTTTTAACATAATGTTGCAACAAAAATTATTATTTTTGAAGTACTATGAAAAAGTGGGTCATTTTTTTTCTTTCAATTTTTAGTTTTTTTTCTGCCTATTCACAAGGTCAGGCCGATAATTGGTATTTTGGAAATTATGTAGGATTAAAATTTAATTCCAATGGTTCAGTTTCTCTTTTAACCGATGGACAAATGATAGTAGCAGAAGGATGCAGCACCATTTCTGATTGTAGTGGAGCACTTTTGTTTTACACCGACGGAGAAACAGTATGGAATAAAAATCATCAAATAATGGTTAATGGAACGGATCTTTTTGGAAGAGATACAAGCACTCAAGCAGCAACCATTATTAAAAAACCAGGTTCACAACATATTTATTACATCTTTACAACAAGTATACAAACTTCGATGGGAAACGCGCGTTACTCTGAAGTAGATATGAGTCTTCAAGGAGGTTTAGGCGAAGTTATCAATAAAAATGTTTTACTAATTAATCGTACTACTGAGAAGTTGGCAATTACAAAGCATGCCAACGGAATTGATTATTGGGCAATAATCTACAATGCCGACACACAGTATTTTCATGCTTATTTAGTAAACTCTTCCGGAGTAAGCACAGTTCCCGTTTTGAGTTACAGTCCAAACATTGATTGGTGCGGAAGTATGAAAGTAGCTCCCGACGGAACAAAACTGGTTGTTTGCAATCTTTCATCAACAGCCTTACTTTTTGGCTTTGACAATTCCAACGGGTATATTTTCTCTAATCCAGAAGAGCTTAACGACGACAACGAATTTCCTTACGGTGTTGAGTTTTCGCCTAATAGTCAAGTTTTATATGTAAGTTGCTATACCAAAACTTATCAGCTTAACTTGAATGCAACCAATATAAAAAACAGCAGGATCAATATTGCTCCTGGAGTTTTGTCTAATACTGGCGCATTACAACTTGGCCCTAACGGTAAAATTTATTGTGCTATAAGAGGCGCTTCAAAAATGGGTGTTATAAATAATCCAAACGTTTTGGGATTGGGTTGTAATTTTGACCGTGATGGAATAGACTTGAATGGAAGGATTTGTCAGGCTGGCTTGCCTTCTTTCTGTCCTTCAGCTGTTATGCCTACTTTTACTGCCGAAAATTTGTGTTTGGGTTCAACCACACAGTTTTTGATTAATACGAACTTAGATACTAGCACCATTCATTGGGATTTTGGAGATGGATTTACTTCATCCAACCCGAATCCAACCCATCAGTATGCAACGCCCGGAAATTATACTGTTACCGTTACCGGAATAGCTACTGACGATTTGTGTCCTTTATCAAAAATAATAAATATTCCAACAGCGCCTATTGTTTATCAGATTAATGGAATCGCAGTGTGCGGTGAAGCGCAAACCAATTACAATTTATCCCAATTGAATGCACTAGCGCTAGGAAGTCAATCTAATTTGGTTTATGGCGTTGCTTATTTTAACTCTTTAACAGATGCAATAAGCCATACCAATAGTGTGTCACAAAACATTTATCCATTAGCGGTTGGAACAACAACTTTGTATGCGAAAGTCTATGTTTTAAATAATTTAAATTGTTTTGATATTGAGCCTTTTACAATTACTTTATATAATCCGCCCACTTTACAGTTAGACCAAACCTATTTTATTTGTCCCGATAACGGCTCAGTAACGATTGCTCTTCCTTCTAATTTTAGCTCTTATATTTGGACCAATCAAACAACAAATTCTTCAACTACAATTGGGACGAATCAAACGATCACTATTCAGCAACCAGGAGATTATTCAGTAACAGCTTTTCAAAATAATAATGGATTATTATGTAGTTCAACCCAAAATTTTAGTGTGGAAAACTCCAGCTTAGCAATCATTCAAAATATTCAGGTTGTTGATTTTTCAGACAATAATACAATAATAGTTGAAGTTGGTGGAAACGGAAACTATGAATATTCTATTGATGGATTTCAGTATCAGGATAGTAATTTTTTCCCTCATCTTGACAGTGGTGAATACTTAGTGTATGTAAGAGATAAAAACGGCTGTGGAATTATTGAAACTAGCGTTTATTTATTGGATTACCCAAAATTTTTTACTCCAAATGATGATGGTTACAACGATTATTGGCAAGTAAAATTTTCTAAAAATGAGCCCAACATGAAAGTAAGTATTTTTGATAGGTTTGGAAAATTTATACTAAATTGTAATGGTTCAGATGCTGGATGGAACGGCAATTTGAATGAAAAACCATTACCTTCTGACGATTACTGGTTTGTGATAACAAGAC
Organism: uncultured Flavobacterium sp.; assembly: GCA_964414655.1. Classification (GTDB taxonomy): domain Bacteria; phylum Bacteroidota; class Bacteroidia; order Flavobacteriales; family Flavobacteriaceae; genus Flavobacterium. The sequence goes on from CAYPXI010000003.1 coordinate 86,159, forward strand.
AGAATGGAGCAGTTTTCAAAGGGCATTTTTCACTAAAACGATAGTGTTCACAAGGATTTAATTTTGATTTGTAATTCTTGAACCCTAATAAGACAGATTAGAGAATATAAGATTTTCATTAAATATTAAGGCGTTCAGAAATACTGAACGCCTTTTCTTATATGAACTTAGATTCTTTATATGGTTAAAAAACCTTACTTCGTTTTCTTCACATATTGGGTCAAAATATAAATATTCTGGTTTTCTACTCTTCCTTCAATAAGGTTGGCATCGTCCCAAACCAATTTGATGTTGTGCACCGCAGCTCCTCGTTTGGCAGTAAATGTGGCTCCTTTCACATCCAAATCTTTAATCAAAACCACTGAATCACCATCTTGTAAAACATTTCCGTTCGAATCTTTGTGAATGATTTTGCCTTCATCGTCATCGGCTTCACCTGTAGCTTTTGCCCATTCTAAAGCATCTTCATCCAAATACATCATTTCCAACATGTCGTTATTTTTCAAACGCGCATGCATGCGCCAAGAAACAATTTGTACCGGAAGATTTTCATTCCACATACTATCGCTCAAACCTCGCCAATCGTTCGGATTAGTCGTAGCTGGATTTTCGATTTGATCTCTTAAATTTTTGGTGATTAAAATGCAATTTTCAGGAGTAGCTTCTGTTTTCGGTGCAACCAAATACACTACTAAATTTTCATCACTTCCACTTATTTCACATACCGAACCACTTCGGTCTCTTAGTCTTTTTTCGGTTACAACGCTCATTATAGCTGACTTTATAAATTAAATGAAGCGCCAAATGTAAACGCAAATTGGTTGTTGTAGTATTCAAAAGTATCTACATTTTTATCGTATTTAGCAATTGGAAATCCAGCCTCACCAAACACACCAAATCCGTTCGTAAAGAAATAACGGAATCCAACCTGACCACCAAAATTTCTTAATCCTAAATTCAAACCAGGATACACGTCCATTTTGTCATCTAAGCCAATTACATTTCCAATATTGGCATTAAAACGCGCCTTTAAATCAATTCTATCTTGAAACTTAGGATTTGAAGTACTGAAATTTGTACCATCAAAATAGTAAATTTCATCATTCGCCGAAAGTAAATACGAGCTTACTAGTCCAACTGACATATTTTCTCCAATTCCAAAATCGGCCGAAACACCAATTCCTGTTCCGCCAGCTTGCACAATTGCTCCAACTTGACCTTTAATATCGCCTTTTCCTTTGTAAGCTTGAGCGTTTACCAAACTTACAGCTACTAAAAATAAAAATGTGGTTATTTTTTTCATATGATTAAAAATTAAATTTCTGCAAAGGTAGTAAAAATCTGAGATTATTCTTTTCTTCCTTTTTCTGTTGGATACAACTGGGGTAACGGTTCGCTTTGCCAAAATTGTTTTGTATCAATATCCATAATTGTCAATGGTCCGTTAAAGGCAGCACCAGTATCAACATTCCAAACACATTCTTTTTTTATAGGAACCGTTTGTCCTATGCGAGTAACAGGTGTGTGCCCAATGTAGATTTCTTTATACAAAGTCAGTCGCTTTGGGTAAAAAGGATTGCTTTTAGAAAAACGTTTGTCTATTGAGAGCGCTGTTTCCCACAAGGTTCGATCCCAATAAAAAAGCTTCGGAAAGTATTCATATTTCACGCCTTTCATATTGGTAAATCCTGCATGAATAAATAGACGGTTGTGTTCGTCTAGGAAATAGTTTTGAAGCGATTTTAAAAATTCAATGTGCATCATTTTGACTGATTCGGACACATTCAAGTAAGCCAAAACCGTAGCTTCTCCACCATGTTGAAACCACATTTTTTCATCAAAATTATGTGTGTTTTCTGTTAACCAATCCAACAACAAATCGTCGTGGTTGCCCCGAATAAAAATGCAGTTTTGTTGATTACTCAAATCAATTAAAAAGTCAATTACTTGTGGCGATTGGCTCCAACCATCCACATAATCGCCTAAAAAAATCAAAGTGTCGTTTTGGGTTACATTGGCGCGTTCCATAATTTGATGTAAGGCACGCAATCCGCCGTGAATATCGCCAATAACTAAAGTTCTGTTCATGCAATAATTTCTATTCTTTAAACATCATACTTTTCTTAAAAAAAGAATATATTTGAATCCTCATCTAAAACCAAATATAACGATATTTTTATGAAAAAGTATACTGCTTTTTGCCTGATTATTTTTACTGTATTTTCTTTTGCGCAAACTAAAACGATAAGCGGAATTATCAAAGACAAAGAAACCAAATTGCCTGTAGAAAGTGTTTCCATTAGTGTTGAAAATTCAGGTGTTGGAACGATTTCCAATGAAGAAGGTAGATTTAGAGTTACATTGTCTAATCCTAATGATAAGGTTTTTTTGAGTCATGTTTATTACAATGCGGTAACGATTAATCCGAGTTCAAGTGATGAAGAAATTGAAATTTTTCTTGAGCCACAAACTTTTGAATTAGAAGAAGTTACTGTTAATAAAATTCCTGGAAAAGTTCTGCTCAAAATGGCAGTTGACGCCTCTAAAGCAAAACTTGAAAAGGCACTTTTACTCAATACATATTACCGCGAGTTTATTAATGTTGATGGGAAATTCACTTCGTTTGCAGATGGATTAGTAGATTATTATGTCAAACGAAAAAGCGGTGCTTCTGATTTACAGGTCAAACAAAGTCGTGTTTTTGATTTGAAAGACGAATCAGCAGACGAACGTCAAAAAGCAATTCTATCAGTCAATTTAAATAATATTCAAGATGCTATTGAGTATGGTTATAATTTCAAAGGAATCAACTCTATTTTGAAAAGCGAGTACTACGATTTTTATGCTCAAACCAAGAAAATGGCTGATGGTAGCAGCATTGATATTGTTTCTATTGAACCCAAAGAAGGCATTGAAGAAGAAATGATTTTTACTGGAACTGTTGTTTTTGACTCGAAAACCAAGCTGATTTTAGATGTTGATTTGGCGTTTTCACCCGAACATAAAAAGTTCAACGAATTGCACAACATTTTGATAGCCAAAATTAAGTTCAACAATTATGCCCGCAAAGCAAAGTATAAAATTGATGGTGATAAATATGTTTTAGTGTACTACCAATCAAGCGCCAATGTGTATATCAAATTTGGGAACAAAATCAATAATACGTTTGAAAGCACTTGCGATTTAACCGTTTTGAATTACAAAGAAGGCGAATTCAAACTCAATAAAGAAAACCGCTTTGATGGAACAAGTTTATTCAAGAACGGCAACAAATACAGCGAAGAATTCTGGAAAAAATACGACGTTATTTTATTGAGCGATAAAGAAGAAAAATTGCTAAGAAGTTTGCAGCAATAACTATTACTCGGGTTTCCCATATTTCATTTTTCGCAATACGCGCATCACTTCTTTAAAATTGATGTATACTTCGGCATTTTTGAATTGCTTGAGTAACAATTTGGCGTCAATCAGTTTTTGTTTGGCGTCTTCAAATCCGTTGAGGTAACAAATCATCAAAGTGGAAGGAAGGTTTTCCAAATCTTTTTCCTCGCGTTCGGTTAATTCTACTCCTTTTTGCATTTTGCTCAACAACGAAAGATTAGAATTGTAAATATGAAACATCATTTTTCGGTTGTATTGCGGTGGTTCAAACAACATTTCGGTTTCAATTTTGTAATAACCATTGTCAAAAAAAGTTAATTTTTGTTGTTCTAAAGGATAATAACTCGTTTTATCGTTCAATCCTAAAGGAACGTATTCGGTAATGGTAAACGAATCTTCGTCAAAGGTAATCGTCACATCGTCTTGAGCGGAATAAAATAACTTAATTTGCTCATTGACCAATTCAATATCAACACGAGAAAAAAAGGTTTTATCACGTACTTTTTTCGGAATTCCAGCCCAGCAAATCACAAATAACTCTTTAAAAACCCTATACTCCGAAGTCATGTCTTTGTGACGAAAATTCATAAAATCAATCACGCTGTCTAACGTATGCGCGATGCTATTGCGCGAGTTATTTTCAATACTAATAACGGTTTCAATGTTTTGTTTGGAATACGGAATTTTTTCTTCAGTCGGAATCGAATTGCTACCGCGACGAACAAAAGTGGTATTAATAGGAATCGTGTGAATGCCTTTTTTAAAATAAGAAGTCTTTGATTTGGGTTTAATCGTAACCAAACCGACTACTTTATCTTTTGGTAAATTCGGAAAAGGAACATTTTCATACTGAATTTTCGGTGGATTTTCCAAAAAAGCGTTCACTAAATTCTGAATTCGACTGTCGTCAAAAAAATCGTCGCCCGTAATCGCATTGTCTTGATCTTCCACACCAACAACGATATACGAATTGTTAGAAGGATTCGAATTGGACAACGCACAAATGTGTTTCAAGAACTTGGCTTTTCCTTCTTTGGTATGCAAATTCAACTGTCGCTTCTTGTCATAAAAACTACTCTCATCGTTGTGAGCCAGTAAGTTTTTGATAAGAAGACGCTTGTTAATCATAGAAATAGTGTTCAGTAATCAGTGTTCAGAGTTCAGTTACTGCCAACGGACCACTCTAATTAAGGTACTTTATTTCCCATGCTTTCTGTCCAAATGGCAAACCAATCCAATTGATCCAATTCCAATTCAACTGCTTTCATCAACGATTGAATTCGAGCGATATTTACGGTTCCAGCAACTGGAATGACTTTAGCAGGATGTTTCAAAATCCACGATAGTAAAATCGTATCCGAACCAACGCCGTATTTTTCAACCAATTGCACCAACAGTTTTTTCAATCGACGCGTTTGTTCAATGTCTTCTCTAAAAACAGTTCCCAACGGATTCCAACTCATCGGACGAATGTCGTGCACTTGCATATAATCCAAACTACCATCCAACATGGCTTCGTGGTGCGTAGCCGAAAATTGAATTTGATTGTAACTCACATTGGTTTTTTGAGCAATCAATTCGGTTTGCGAAGTTGTAAAATTGGATAAACCAAAGTCGATGATTTTGCGTTCCGATTTCAATTTCAAAACGGCTTCAGCAATTTCGTCTGCTTGCATCAAAGGACTCGGGCGATGCAACAACAAAACATCCAAATAATCGGTTTGTAAATTTTTGAGCGAATTTTCTACCGACCAAATGATGTACTCTTTCGAGTAATCGTAATGTTTAATTGTATTCGGTCTTCCTTGCGTATGTTGAATTCCACATTTAGAAATCAGTTGCATTTTGCTTCGATCGATTTTGCTTTCCGAAAAAGCTTTTCCAAATTGCGCTTCTGTAGTGTAACCACCGTAAATATCAGCATGGTCAAAAGTCGTAATTTTATTTTCGATGCAAATATTCATCAAATGCACCATTTCTGAAGTCGTTAACTTTTTGTCCCAATCTCCCCAATTCATCGTGCCCGCAATTACAGGCGAAAGTGTTGTTTTTCTCATGTTGTTATTAAAAAGTCTAAAATTACTAAAACAAAATCATAAATCATCCTTAAAAACCACAATCGAATTTAAGTTTTAACGCATTATTAACATTCCTTTCCTAATAAAATTTTCACTTTTGAAATGTTAAAATTTGAACCCTCATTTATACTGATAAAATTGATTTTATGGAAGAAAATGGAACTGCTTTAGACATTAGAGCAATCAATGAAAAAATAGAAAGAGAAAGTGCTTTTATCGACTTACTCACGATGGAAATGAACAAAGTAATCGTCGGTCAAAAACACATGGTAGAACGTTTGTTGATTGGATTGTTAGGACAAGGTCATATTCTTTTGGAAGGTGTTCCAGGTTTAGCAAAAACATTAGCTATCAATACACTATCGCAAGCGGTTCAAGGAAGTTTCAGTCGTATTCAATTTACGCCCGATTTATTACCTGCAGACGTAGTGGGAACGATGATTTACAACATCAAAGCCAACGATTTTTCCATCAAAAAAGGACCAATCTTTGCTAATTTTATTTTGGCTGATGAAATCAACCGTGCGCCAGCCAAAGTGCAATCAGCGTTGCTTGAAGCGATGCAAGAAAAACAAGTAACCATTGGCGACACAACGTTTAAACTAGAAAAACCATTCTTAGTTCTCGCTACTCAAAACCCAATCGAACAAGAAGGAACCTATCCGTTGCCAGAAGCGCAAGTCGATCGTTTTATGCTAAAAACCGTAATCGATTATCCTAAAATGGACGAAGAGCGTTTGGTAATTCGTCAAAATTTAAAAGGCGCCAACGAAAAAGTAAATGCGGTCGTTTCTGTAGATCAAATTTTGCGCGCTCAAGAAGCCGTTCGCGAGGTGTACATGGACGAAAAAATTGAAAAGTATATTCTAGATATTATTTTCGCCACTCGTAATCCAGAAAAATACAAATTAGAAAGTCTGAAACCACTCATCAGTTTTGGTGCGTCGCCTCGTGGAAGCATCAACTTAGCCATTGCGGCCAAATGTTATGCTTTTATCAAACGACGTGGTTATGTAATTCCAGAAGACGTGCGCGCTGTAGTTCACGATGTGTTGCGTCACCGTATAGGAGTTACTTACGAAGCCGAAGCCGAAAATACTACTTCGGTCGACATCATCAACAAAATCGTAAACGAAATAGAAGTGCCTTAAGCAGCTTTTAGCTATAAGCAATTAGCCATCAGTATTTGCTGACCGCTAATCGCTGAAAGCTAACAGCTGAAAGCTAAAAAAATGGAAACCAAAGACTTACTCAAAAAAGTTCGTAAAATAGAAATCAAAACCCGAAGATTGAGCGATCATATCTTTTCGGGCGAATATCATACGTCGTTCAAAGGACGCGGTATGACCTTTTCGGAAGTGCGACAATACCAATTTGGTGACGACGTTCGTGCCATTGATTGGAACGTTACTGCGCGCTACAACGAACCCTTTGTTAAAGTTTTTGAGGAAGAACGCGAACTAACCATGATGCTGATGGTAGACATTTCGGGTTCGGAAAGTTTCGGGACTAAAAACCAACTCAAGAGTGAAATTGTAACTGAAATCGCTGCTACAATGGCTTTTTCGGCTACCCAAAATAATGACAAAATTGGTTTGATTTTGTTTTCAGATGATATCGAGTTGTACATTCCGCCCAAAAAAGGAAAATCGCACGTACTTCGCATCATTCGCGAGTTAATCGAATTCCAACCCAAAAGCAGAAAAACCGATTTATCGCAAGCCTTGAAGTTTTTGTCAGCGACTCAAAAAAAGAAAGCGATTGTTTTTGTGATTTCCGATTTTATGGTAGAAGATGATTACGAAAAAACATTAAAAATTGCAGGTAAAAAACACGATATAACTGGAATAAGAGTCTACGACATTCGCGAAGAAAAAATGCCCAACATCGGAATTGTTGAAATGGAAGACGCCGAATCAGGCGAATTAATGACAGTAGATACATCGTCAAAAACAATCCGAATGAATTATGAGAAAAATTATCAAAATAAGGTAAGTTATTTCAAAGATGTTTTTTCAAAATGTGGCTCCGGAACCGTAAATACGCGAGTTGACGAAAGCTATGTTACTAAATTATTAGGTTATTTTAAATCGAGATGATTCACATCAAAGACACAAAGTAAGCGCAAAGCACGCATGTTTTTGCAATTAGAAATGAAATTATTAATTAATGTTTATCAGTAAAGTTTTTAACTTAAACTTTAGCGAACCTTGCGAAGGCCTAGCGACTTTGCGGTAAAAAAAATGAAATTAAAGTTATACATACTAGTATTATTTACAACCTCACTTTTTGCACAAAAAGTCACGACTTCTATTGATTCGATTAAGAAAAAAATCGGATCGGAATTCAAACTGACTATTAAAACTGAAGTCGATACAAATGCCAAAGTAACATTTCCGAATCCAAAGTTTATTGGAAATCTCGAAGTTATTCAGTCGTACAAAATCGATACAATAAAAAAAGGAAATCGCCACCAATTAATCAAACAATACGGAATTACACAGTTTGATTCGGGTAAATACGCCATCGCTCGTTTGCCAATTGTAATCAATGGAAAACCCATTTTTTCCGATAGTTTGAATGTTGAGGTGAAAAATGTAGTGGTCGACACCTTGAAGCAAAAAATGTATGACATCAAAGACATTGCGCCCGAAAAAGCCCAAAGCGATTGGTGGAAATATGTATTGGCATTGCTACTTTTAGGTTTAATCGGATTTGCATTGTATCGCTACTTAAAAAATCGTCCGAAAAAAGAAAAACCTGTTGTAGTTGAATACAAAACTCCAATTGAAAAAGCAACTTCACTTTTGCAACAATTGGAACAAAAAGAATTGTGGCAAAAAGGCGAAGTCAAATCGTATTATTCTGAATTGACCGATATTGCTCGAACTTACATCGAAGAGGAAATCCATATTCCAGCGATGGAAAGTACGACTTCTGAATTGATTGAAGCCTTGCGAAGAGCTTCCAAACAGAAGAAATTAAAGCTGTCAAACGAAACCGTCGTCAACCTCGAAAAAGTCCTCAAACAAGCCGATTTAGTAAAATTTGCCAAATCAAAACCACTCGATTTTGAAATCGAAGAAGACAAAAAACGCATCGCTAATTCGATTGTAACGATTCATAAATCGATTCCAGTTGTGGTAGAAAAAACCAACGAACTCGATTTGTGGAACGAACAACAAAAGGAAAAAGCACGTTTGGAACAATTGCGAAAAGAAAAGAATCGCAAAAGAGCCAAAATCGTGGGAGCCATTGCTGCTGTTTTGATTTTGACTTTTGGATTTTTTGTGATCACCAAAGGATTTGCGTGGACAAAAGATAAAATTCTGGGTAACGAAACCCGTGAATTAGCCGAAGGTGAATGGATTTACAGCGAATATGGAAATCCCGGAATTAAACTAGAAACACCAAAAGTATTACAGCGTTTGGATGTGAAAAAATCGCGTCTATTCAAAGAAATGCAATTGTTCAGCTACGGAAAATTGACCGACGATTTTTACATTGGATTAGGAACGTTCAAGTACAAACAAACCACAGATATCAATCAAAAACCTGTCGAAAACAAAGTCGATTTAGACAAGGCAGTTGACGAAGCCATCACACAATTAGAAAAAGAAGGCGCGGCCAATATTTTTGTAAAATCAGAAGATTTTGATACGCAAAAAGGCATCAAAGGGAAACGAGCTTACGGAACATTGATGGCTAAAGACGGCAATAGTTCTGAAAAAAGATATTACGAAATTTTGTTCTTTAGTCAAGATGATGGTTTGCAAAAAATCATGATTGCTTTTAAAGAAAACGACGAATTCGGCAAACAAATAACGGAACGAGTTTTTAATTCAGTTGAACTTAAAACTACGGCGCAATAATGAAAGACATCACGTTTTTACATCCCGAGTTTTTCTTTTTGTTACTATTGTTACCAGTAGTGGCAGCGTGGTATTTTTTCAAACGAAAACAATTAACGCCTTCCTTAAAAATAAGTTCAGTCAAAGGTTTCAAAGGCGCGAATTCGATTTTAGCCAAATTAAAACCGTATTTATTTGTATTGCGATTGCTGACTTTAAGCGCTTTGATTGTTGCTTTGGCGCGACCACGAACGGTTGACATCAGCAACGAAACCAAATCGACCAAAGGAATTGATATCGTAATGGCCGTCGACGTTTCGAGTAGTATGTTGGCCAAAGATTTATCGCCCAATCGTTTGGAAGCACTCAAAAAAGTGGCCAAATCTTTTGTTGAAAATCGACCGAATGATCGCATCGGAATTGTAGTTTACGCGGCCGAAGCATATACCAAAACGCCAGTGACTAGCGACAAAGCCATCGTTTTGAATGCCGTTGACGAAATCAAATACGACAATGTTTTGAACGACGGAACCGGAATCGGAATGGGTTTGACCACAGCAGTCAATCGTTTGAAAGAAAGCAAAGCCAAAAGTAAAGTGATTATTTTGCTGACCGACGGAGTGAACAACGCGGGTTTTATCGAACCTGAAACGGCTTCTGAAATTGCGCGAGAATACGGAATCAAAGTGTATACTATCGGAATAGGAACCAACGGAAATGCTCTTTTTCCTTATGCAATTGCGCCATCAGGAGAGCTTTTATTCAAAAAATTGCCCGTTGAAATCGACGAAAAATTGCTTAAAACTATTGCAAAAAATACAGGTGGAAAGTATTTTCGCGCAACCAACAACAATAAATTAGAAGAAATTTATAACGCCATTGATAAACTCGAAAAATCGGAAATCAAAGAATTGAAGTTTTACGATTACGATGAAAAATACCGACCATTCGTATGGATTGCAGGCATTTTATTGCTCTTGGAAATCATTTTAAGAAAAACCATTTTTAGAAGTTTTATATAAAATTATGTTCGAACTAGAAGAAAAAGGCTATTTGTATTTGCTGTTGCTCATTCCCATTTTATTGGGATTGTTTTTCTATGTTCAATGGTGGAAAAAGAAAAAACAAGCTGAATTTGGTGATTTAGAATTGATTAAAAAACTCAGTCCCGAACAGTCATTATTCAAACCAATACTGAAGTTTGGCGTTGTTTTATTGGCAATCGTTTTTCTAATTTTAGGTTTGGTAAATCCCAAAATGGGAACTAAAGTAGAAAAAGTCAAACGCGAAGGCATCGATATTGTTTTTGCCATCGACGTTTCCAAAAGTATGCTCGCCGAAGATGTTTCGCCCAATCGTTTGGAAAAAAGTAAGCAATTGGTGTCGCAAATCATCAACAAATTGGGCGATGATCGCATCGGAATTATTGCGTATTCAGGAAGCGCATTTCCAGTTTTACCTATAACAACTGATTACAGCGTAGCCAAAATGTTCTTGCAAAGTATGAGTCCAAGCATCATTTCATCACAAGGAACATCAATTGATCAGGCGATTGATTTGTCGACTCAATATTTTGATAAAAAAGATAAAACGCGAAAATTATTGGTAATCATTTCAGATGGTGAAGATCACTCGAACGAAGCTGAAGATGCAGCCGAAAACGCCAAAGATTTAGGAATCAAAATCATTACTATTGGTGTCGGAACCGAAAATGGTGGTCGAATTCCTTTAAAATTAAACGGAATTGTAGAAGATTACCAAAAAGACAAAGACGGTCAAATTGTTGTCACCAAACGCAATCCTGAAGTGTTAACTAATATCGCGAAAGTAACGAGTGGAAATTACATCGACGGAAATAATACCAAAACAGTAGTTGATTTTATTTCCGAACGATTGAAAAATATTGATAAAAATGAGTTCGAAAACATTCAAATAGCCAATTTTCAATCGCAATTTCAGTGGTTTTTGGGCGTGGCATTTTTCTTGCTTTTACTAGATGTATTTTTGTCGGAACGAAAAACCAAATGGGTAAAAAAGTTGAATTTATTCAATGAAAAAGAATGAGAAAAGTAATTTTATATAGTATTTTATTGCTCTCTTTTTTGGTTCAAGCCCAAAAGAAAGAAAAAGATGTTCATTTGCCTGACGGAAACGATGCTTTTGCCGAAAAAAAATTCAATGTCGCTGAGGCCGAATACCGAATTTCGGAAGCTAAATTCAATAAGAAAGCCAAATCATCATATAATTTAGGCAACGCCATTTACAAGCAAAACCAACCATCGGAAGCGAAATACCATTACCAAACGGCGTTGAATAAAGCCAAAACACGTCCTGAAAAACACCAAGCCTACCATAATTTGGGCAATTGTTTGATGACCGAAAAAGAATATGCTGGAGCGGTTGAAGCCTACAAGAATGCGCTACGAAACAATCCTTCCGACGAAAAAACGCGTTACAATTATGCTTTGGCAAAGAAAATGCTAAAAGACAATCCGCCTAAAAACGACGGCAACAAAGACAAAAATAAGGACAAGGACAAAAACAAAGACGATCAAAAGAAAAATCCTGAAAAAGACCAAGACAAAAAGGATAATAATGAGAACGGCGATAAAAATAAAAACCCAAACAAACCCGATCCAAAACAAGGTGAAAACCCACAAAAACAGCCAACTGGAGCCAACAAGCAAAACATAGAAAGCATGTTGGATGCAGTAAATAATGAAGAGAAAAAAGTACAAGATAAAGTAAATTTGCAAAAGGTTAAAGCCAAACCAAAACCAACTGAAAAAGACTGGTAATTGAAGTGAAAATGAAAAGAATACTGATTGTAATAGTAGCATTATTATCTAGTTCAATTTGGGCTCAAGTACAATTTGAAGCCAAGTTGAGCAAGAGTTCTTTAGGCATCAACGAACGCCTCAGAGTTGATTTTACTATGAATATCGATGGCGACAATTTTACGCCTCCTAATTTTGAAATTTCTGGCTTCCGAATTGTTGGCGGTCCAAGCCAAATGGTAAGTCAGTCGTGGGTAAACGGCCGCAGTTCGTTCAACAAATCGTATTCGTATGTGTTGATGCCTTTGAAAAAAGGAAATCTGGTTATCAAACAAGCCACTATCGAATTCAACAATCAAGTGTATAAAACCAACCCAATCAAAGTCAGCGTTGGTGATGCCGTTGAAGAGGAATATGATCCATACGGCAATCCTAATCCACGACGCCAAAACCCACGAGCTGTGGTTACTGTAGTTGGAAAAGAAGGCGTGCATTTGGTGGCCGAAATATCCAATACCAATCCTTATGTGAATGAGCCTATCACTATTTTATATAAAATATATGTCAACAATCGTACTTCAGTAGCTGGTTGGAGAGAATCAGCTAAACCCAAATACGAAAATTTCTGGAGCCAATCCGAAAGCATCGATGCCGATAAGTTGCAAGTGCAAAACACCATTTTTAAAGGTGAAAGTTACCGAATGGCTGTGTTGCGAAAAACAGTTTTATATCCACAAAAAGCAGGAAGTTTAACCATTGAACCTTTGGCTTTAGATGTTGAGGTTGAAGTTCCAACAGGAAGAGTGGATTTTTTTGGTGATGTTGAAAAAGTAATTCAAAACAAACGCGTAGCTGCCGGAAGCAAAGTCATCAATGTAAAGCCATTGCCTGAAGCTGGAAAACCAGCTGATTTTACTGGCGCCGTTGGAAAGTTTGATTTTATCGTAATGCCTTCGACTACAACATCTCAAAACGGTGAATCGATTGATTTAACAGTCAGTGTTTCAGGAAAAGGCAATTTAAAACTATTTGATTTACCCAAACCCGAAATGCCATCGGCGTTAGAATTGTACGATCCAATTCACAGCGAAAATGTAACTACAACTGTGGGCGGAATGACAGGAAGTATCGCAGACAAATACACCATTGTTCCCCAATCAAAAGGGAATTACCAAATCAAACCTATCAAATTTTCGTATTTCGACCTCGATTCAAAAACATATAAAACACTTTCGTCAGAAAATATCGACATCAAAGTACTTGATGATCCAAGTGGAGCAATAGCAAGTAAATCAGCCCAAAATAACGGAAAAGTAGTGGTTGAAAAAGCCAAAACATTTGCTTTTATCAAACAGAAAACCAATTTGCAATCGGGCGATTCGGAACCCTTTTTAGGTTCTGGATTATTCTATAGTTTGTTGTTTTTACCTTTATTGGCCATTCCATTGTTGGTAATGGTTCGAAGAAAAAAAGCCGCTCTAGATGCTGATATTGTTGGTAATCGTATCAAAAGAACCAATGCTTTAGCGAAGAAATATTTATCGGAAGCCCAATCGCATTTGAACAACAAAGAGCCATTTTATATTGCTTTAGAAAAAGCGATGCACAATTTCTTGAAGGCCAAATTGCATATCGAAACATCGGAAATGAGCAAGGAACGTATTTCCGAAATTCTGCTTTCGCGAAATGCCAATCCCGAAACGATTTCCGAATTTGTCGCCTTAACCGAAAACTGTGAATTTGCTCGTTATGCGCCATCTACAAGTGTGTCGATACAACAAGATTATGATCAGGCAGTTAATATTATTTCAAGCTTAGAAAAACAACTTAGTTAACGGATATAGCAACACAGAAACTATGAATTCTCATGCGGAGTAAAACGACTCAAGGAAACAATTAAATAGATGATTCTATGTGTTTAAAAAAAATAAAAATGAACAAGTTTATTTATATAGCTTTTTTACTTTTTCAAGTTTCATTTGCCCAAAACGCATTCGATCAAGGAAACCAATTCTATCAAAAAGAGCAATTCCAAGAAGCTATCAATAGCTACGAAAGTGTTTTAGCTTCCGGAAAACAATCGGCTGAATTGTATTTTAACTTGGGTAACAGCTACTATAAATTGCACAAAGTTGCACCAGCTATTTACAATCTTGAAAAAGCTTTGCAACTCGATCCGAGCGATTCAGACATTCAAACCAACCTCGAATTTGCCCAAAAAATGGCTATTGACGAAATCAAAGAAACACCCAAAGTCGGCTTCGGAAAGCTCATTCAAGATTTTACGTCAAGTTATCACTTTGATACTTGGGCATGGATTTCAGTATTATTTGCGTTTCTGTTTTTAGGATTTTTTGCAGCTTATTACTACTCGCCAACATCATTTAAAAAACGAATTTTCTTCGCGGTAATGTGCTTGGCTTTTATCGGAATCATAATCAGTTTTTCATCGGGAATGTTTGAAAAAAACCGTATGAACAACGAGAAACCTGCGATTGTTTTTGCCGAAAAAGTTGAGGTTAAAAGCGAACCCAAAGCTACAAGTCAAAATGCTTTTGTTTTGCACGAAGGAACCAAAGTATATATTTTGGAAAGCATCGCCAACTGGAAAAAAATACAACTCGCCGACGAAACCACAGGCTGGATTGATAGCGAGAGTATTAAAGAGTTGAACTAGTGGTCAGTCCCGATAGCTATCGGGAGTCTCAGTTTTCAGTGAAGGTAGAAGGATCTGTGAAAATTTTTTGAATTTCTCTAATCTGTGTTTCAAAAAAACAACGTTAATCACTAGTACTCTCTTCAGTAACGCTACTTTTCAAATCTTTAAACCAATCGGTCAAAACAGGCAACAATACTTCCGAAGTTTTCAAAATCGGATTAAAAAACAATGACTTTTCCTGAGTTTCTTTGCTGATTAAGGCATTGTCAATATTCACCTTTTGAAACAAACTCAACACAATTCCGAGTAGTAAAACGGTTTTTAAAACAGCAAAAACAGCGCCTCCTAATTTATTCAACCAACCTAAAAATACAAAATCGGCTATTTTTGAAAATACTTTTGCCAACAAATGAATAGTCACAACAACAAAGATTAAAGTAACTATGAATGCTGTAATTTTAGCCGTTTTGCTATCGCCAATAAAACCACCAATTAGATACGAAAACTTCACGGCGATATAAATTCCAATAAAGAACGAAACCAACGAAGCAATTTCTACAAAAAGGCCATTTCGTATTCCTTTAAAAGCAGCTAATCCCAAAAAAACAGCAAAAACAATGTCAATCAAATCCATAGAGTTTGAATAAAGGTCAAAGATAGAGTAAAAGAAGCAAGAAGCAAGAGGCAAGATTTATTTAGTATTTAAACAGTATATTTGCCAAAATAATTTAGAAGTTAGAAATTAGAATTCAGAAGATTCTAACCTCTAACCTCAAACTTCTAACCTCAAACTTCTAACTTCTAACTTCTAACTTCTAATTTCAACAATGTCACGAGATATACAACTCAAAAACCGCTGGGAGAAAGTAGTCGAAATCCTTTCCAATCAATTTGCAGATGGAGAGCAACTCGATTTAGATGCTATTATCTACCTAATCGGCGTACAAGAACTCGGAAAGTTCAAACGCGTTTTTTCTAAAGATGAAAAAGTCAATCTGATGCATATCGCCATTTGTCGTTTGCTAGAGCCTTATGGTTACTACGAGTTCGATTATTTCGACAAAGACGGTTGGCCACACTACAAAGTCAAAGAAGAATTGCCACCATTGAAAGCGGGCGAACAAACCATTTTGATGAAAGATGCTATCGTCAATTATTTTGTGGAGAAAGAAGTGATTGAGTGAGAAAGTAGAAAGCAGAAATCAGAACGCAGAATTTAGATTTTAGGAGAAAGAAAAATCCGTGAAAATCAGTCCAATCTGCGTCATCCGTGTTTCCAAAAATGAGCAAAGTGAATGATTAAATAAATTATGAGCAAAGCGAATAAAATAGTAAATTTGCACCTTTACTCAATGACCATGATAGACAAGATTAAAGCACATATCGAAGAAGCCAAAGCATTCAACACCAAAAACAAAGAAGCTTTAGAGCAATTTCGTATCAAATATTTAGGAAGTAAAGGCTTGTTGAAAGAATTATTCAACGAGTTCAAAAACATTCCCAACGAACAGAAAAAAGACTTCGGACAAGTAATCAATACACTCAAAGCCGTAGCCGAAGAAAAAGTCAAAGCTATTCAAGACGAACTTGAAAGCAAAGAGCAAGTTTCAAGTATTTACGGCGATTTGTCGCGTCCAGGAGAACCGTTAGAAATTGGTTCGCGTCACCCAATATCATTGGTAAAAAACCAAATCATCGATATTTTTTCCACCATCGGATTCAATGTTTCGGAAGGTCCAGAAATCGAAGACGATTGGCACAATTTTACCGCACTGAACTTGCCCGAATACCATCCAGCGCGCGACATGCAAGACACGTTTTTCATACAAACCAATCCCGATATTTTGTTGCGTACGCACACGTCTTCCGTACAAGTGCGCTACATGGAAAATAACAAACCACCAATCAGAACCATTTCACCAGGAAGAGTTTTTCGTAACGAAGCGGTTTCGTCACGTTCGCACTGTATTTTCCACCAAGTAGAAGGTTTGTACATTGATAAAGAAGTTTCGTTTGCCGATTTGCAACAAACATTGTTATATTTCACCAAAGAAATGTTCGGGAAATCTAAAATTCGTTTAAGACCAAGTTATTTCCCGTTCACAGAACCCAGTGCTGAAGTGGATATTTATTGGGGCTTAAAAACCGAAACCGATTACCGAATCACCAAAGGAACAGGTTGGTTGGAAATTATGGGTTGCGGAATGGTCGATCCGAACGTACTTAAAAATTGTGGCATCAACCCCGATGAATACACCGGTTTTGCCTTCGGAATGGGAATCGAGCGCATCGCTATGTTGTTGTACCAAATTGGTGACATTCGCATGTTTTACGAAAACGACGTTCGTTTCTTGGAGCAATTCAAATCAAGTATATAGTCATTGCGAGGAACGAAGCAATCTGTGTTATTAGTAGCACTCATTCAACGTTCTATCGACCTCTTGTCCCGCTTTCCGTTGCAATCTTTTTTGTTTTGTCACCCTGAGCGCAGTCGAAGAGCATTTTCTAAAACAAAAAAGGATTTACTCTTCAATCGGGGCTAGAATAGAAATATTGTAGTTCAATATAAACTTAGCGAACCTTGCGCCAACTTAGCGCCTTTGCGTTAAAAAAGAAATTATGAAATCCGATATAGTAATCCCCAAAGTAGAAAATGTTTTCCTTGCCGCCGTTCAAGAATGGAGCGACGATTTTATGGAAAAAGTATGGTACATCTATTTGGTCAACGATTCCGACTTCGATTTAGATAGCGTTATGGTCGTTTCCAAAGCCTTCGGAACCATTGATGGCGAAATGAAAAAAACCTCACTATTGCGTCATGCGTTTATTCAAATTCCATCGGTTTCGGTTGTCAAAGTAGAAATGGTAGAAAAAAGCGTTTTGGCGCTGAACAACGAATTCATGGTAACGTATTTCATCGGAAACACCTTGTACGATAAAAAATTTACTTTCCGAAAAAACTCAATTAACGAACGCGCCACCGAGGAAGTGCCGATTTTGTTTGTAAATGGAGTAATCGTTCGATAACAACCCTCGAAAGGTTGAAAACCTTTCGAGGGTTTATCGTTACGATTTGTTTTTTTGCATCTGTTTCCAGTTGAAATAACCCAAAACAAAAATGCCTACACCAACATATACTACAGCGCGTAGGTAAAAATTATACGACGTAATTTGTTCCATCAACGGTTTTTCTTTGATTTCAAATAAGGTCATAAAAACCGTCATAAAAACACCCCAAAAGCCACCCATTTTAAATTGATATTTCCAACCTTCACTCATAATAAACTTCTTTTTCTAATTTAAACTTCTGACTTCTCTGAACACTGATTACTGAGACTGAACACTAACTAATCCAACTTCTCAGTCAACTTCTTAAACGTACTTTTCGCTTCTTTTCCTTCGTATAAAATCTCGTAAACGGCATCAATTATTGGCGTTTTGGCTTTGTATTCTTGGTTGAGTTTGTAAGCACTTTTTACGGCATAATAGCCTTCAGCCACCATACTCATTTCCATCATGGCACTTTTTACCGTGTAGCCTTTTCCAATCATGTTGCCAAACATTCTATTTCTTGAAAAAACCGAATAACCCGTTACCAACAAATCGCCCAAATAAGCCGAATTGTTGATGTTGCGTTTCATTTTGTGCACTTTTTTGATGAACTTTTTCATCTCACGAATGGCGTTACTCATAATCACCGATTGAAAGTTGTCGCCGTAACCCAAACCATGTGCAATTCCGGCGGCGATGGCGTAAATGTTTTTCAACATGGCAGCGTATTCGGTTCCGATGATGTCGTCGGAGATTTTGGTTTTGATGTAATTTCCAGCCAAAACATGAGCCACAACTCGTGCTTTTTTGGAGTCGCCACAAGCTATCGTTAAATACGAAAGACGTTCTAAAGCTACTTCTTCAGCGTGACATGGACCCGTGATTACGCCAATATTGTTATACGGAATATCGTATTGTTTGTGAAAATGTTCGCCGACGATCAAAAAGGTTTCGGGAACAATACCTTTGATGGCCGAGAAAATGACTTTGTTTTGTAAACTTACCGTTAATTTTTCCAGTTCAGCACTTAAAAAAGCGGATGGAATAGCAAAAATGATGTAATCAGCGTATGCAACTGCTTCATTGATATCGGAAGTTAAACGTAGTTTTTTGGTATCAAATTCGACCGAACTCAAGTAATTTGGGTTGTGTTTTTGCGAATGAATGTGGTCGATAGCCGATTGGTTGCGCATGTACCAGGCAATTTCGTTGAGGTTTACGCAGAGCATTTTGGCAATTGCTGTGGCCCAACTTCCTCCGCCGATTACGGCAAACTTTGGATTTTCAGTCATTTTTGAAAGTGTTTGAAAAACCAAAAATACTCAATTTTAACGGGAATGGCAAACCAGCTACAATTGCCCTAGCCCAGATGGAAAAGGAAAGCTTGGCGCACCAAAAAATGATTTTTTTCTTGCTGTAAAAAAGCGACCAACGGAAGCTGTTTTATAGTTTAGAAAAAACAGTTTTTGGAAGCCAACTTGGAATGTACAGCTGGATTAGCTAAAAAATTAACTTAAAATTATGATATACAACACACTATAAACAAAAATTGTGCGTTATCCTACTGAGTTAGTAATAAAAAAATTTTAGTTAAATTTTTGTTTCGGGTTGAAAAAAAGGCGTTCAGGAAGCAATTCGTGAACGCCTTTTGATTTGTTATAGCTTTGGATTAAAAAGCGTAACCAAGTCCGACACCTAAAAGAATGGCAATAGGCGTTTCGTTATCATAGTTGCCTGCTAATTCTTGGTAACCCAAACCTAAGTTGAATTCGAAAGTCAATTTACTTTTGTAAATCCATTGGCTACCCGTGTTCAAACTGTATACGCTGATTTTGTATTTCTCGCGCGAAAATCGAGTGTCAGACACCTTAGTGTCTACTTGTTGAAAACCAGGGCCAATATGCCAACCTTGCATTTTTCCTTTTTTGGTTGAAAAATAGTAACGTCCTTCGATGATGAATCCGGTTCCTGTTGCAATTTCCGTATTGTTGTTTTCAGCAATGGTTGCAAAACCGAAACCAGCTTGGGCTGCAGCAGAAAAATGACCGCCGAGTGAACGTTCGTACATAACACCAATATTTCCTAAGGAAACACCTGCTTTAATAATGTTGTCTTGTGCGGTAGTGCTTAAAAAAGTAAAAAATAATGTTGCGAGTAATAGTTTTTTCATGTGGTTAAAGAATTAAAATTTACCGCAATATATATTTTTTTTGAATATTAATAACTCATTTCGACGATTTCTCTTACTTTTTCCAAGGTTATGTTTTGTTTTTCGCCCATCGCCACCCAGTTTCTTTCTTCAAAACGTTTGACGATAAAATCGGCTGTGTTTTGGTAGTTTTCGGTGTTTTCAGAAAGTTTGGTTTTCATTCCCATAATGTGGAAGAAATCGACTGTTTTTTCGATTGCCTTTTCGGCAATTTCTTCGACAGAATTTCCTTGAATATTCCACACGCGTTGGCCGTATTGTGCCAGTTTTTCTTTTTTGGTTTCAAATAATACGCGGTATAAATTAGGACCAATAATAGCCAAAGTTCGTGCATGATCAATTTCGTACAAAGCGGTGAGTTCGTGACCAATCATGTGCGTGGCCCAGTCGGATGGAACGCCTTTTTGAATCAAACCGTTGAGTGCCATTGTGGCGCACCACATAAAGTTGGACGCCAATTTGTAATCGGTAGGATTTTCAGCTACAGCTGGACCAATTTCGATGAGCGTTTGTAGGATACTTTCAGCAAAACGATCTTGCAATAATGCGTCGTGTGGATAGGTTAAATATTGTTCCATTACATGCGTGAATGCATCAACTACACCGTTTTGAATTTGACGTTGTGGCAACGAAGCAATTACTGTTGGATCACAAATGGAAAACTTCGGAAACAATGCGCTTCCGCCCAAAACTAGTTTTTCTTGAGTGGCTTCGATGGTGACTACTGCGCCCGAGTTCATTTCGCTTCCAGTTGCGGGCAAAGTCAACACAGTGCCAAATGGAATCACTTTAGTTGGGTCTTTAAAAAGCACATAGTTTTTGAGAATATCGATAGGATTTCCTTCAAAATGTACTGCGCCTGAGATGAATTTTACGCCGTCAATCACACTTCCTCCGCCAACAGCCAATATGAAAGTGAGGTTTTGCTCGCGAATGATTTCGACTGCTTTCATTAAGGTTTCGAAACGCGGATTGGGTTCGATACCGCCAAATTCGACGATTTCAAATCCAGTTAGAGCCGATTTTACTAGATTGTAAACTCCATTTTTAAATATACTTCCGCCACCATAAGCCAATAAAATTTTAGCGTCTTGCGGAATAAGTGTTGAAAGTTTTTCAGTTTGACCTTTACCGAAAATATAGTTGGTTGGATTGTAGAGTTCGAAGTTGTTCATGATTTATGATGTGAGTTGTATGTTTGTTGTTTGTTGTTTGTTGTTCGTTGTTCGTTGTTCGTTGTTCGTTGTTCGTTGTTCGTTGTTCGTTGTTCGTTGTT
>CAYPXI010000003.1:107540-216809 GCA_964414655.1 uncultured Flavobacterium sp.
TTGTTCGTTGTTCGTTGTTCGTTGTTCGTTGTTCGTTGTTCGTTGTTCGTTGTTCAAACATCGACTACAAATTTACGAAACGTTTGTGGCAACAAGTGGTAAAGGAATGTTAAGTAAACAATTTACTTCCTATAAAAATTATTATGATCTACATATTCCCACACTTTTTGTGGTAACATTGGTGCGACGTTCTTTTTGTTTTTGATGCTTTCGCGGATGAAGGTTGAGGAAAGTTCGATTACTGGTGCGCCTACACGATGTATTTTTGGATGATTCACGAATTGCTCATCGATTTCGCCTGAATTCATTCGCGGATAAGCGTAAATATCGTGGTGTTGTAAAATCACTTCGTAGTTTTTCCATTTGTGGAGCGAGTTGAGGTTGTCTTCGCCCATGATTAATGCAAACTCGTTTTTGGGATATTTATCTTGTAAATGCGCCAACGTATTGACGGTATAATTGGGTTGCGGTAATTTGAACTCGATGTCTGAAGCCTTGATTTTGAGGTAATCTTCAGTGGCGAGTTGCACCATGTACAAACGTTGGTAATCGTCAAGTAGTGTGCTTTTTTGCTTGTGTGGATTGTGTGGTGTAACAACCATCCAAATTTGATCCAAATCAGAATGCTCGGCCATGTGATTGGCAATAATCAAGTGCCCAATGTGGATAGGGTTGAAGGTTCCGAAATATAGACCGATTTTCATTTTTTAAGCTAATAGCTGTCAGCTGACAGCTTAATTATTTTACAAATTCCTTCACCAACTCATACGCTTCGGCTTTCGCCACGTCCAAATCGTAATTTTTGATGATTTTGTCAAATTGTGGCGCTGTAGCCAATTCAACGTGGGCTTTGGCAATGCGCATATTGATTTTTTCGTCGCTTTCTGTTGAACGTTCTTTCAGACGACGCTTTAATTCATCTACGCTGGGTGGTTTCACAAAAACAGCCAAGGTTTCTTGCGGAAATTTCGATTTGATTCGTAATCCGCCTGCCACATCAATATCAAAAATTACGTTTTTGCCTTTCGCCCAAATGCGTTCTACTTCACTTTTTAACGTGCCGTAAAAGTTGTCGCGATAGACTTCTTCCCATTCCACAAAATCCTCGGCCTTGATGTGTTTTTTAAAATCGGCAATCGACATAAAATAGTAGTCTTTTCCATTTTGTTCTTCACCACGAGGCTCACGAGTTGCTGCTGAAACCGAGAACTCCAAATTCAATTCGGGTTGTGCTAATAAATGGCGTACAATAGTTGTTTTTCCTGAACCTGATGGCGCTGAAAAGACTAATAATTTTCCTTTGTTCATTGTAAATAGCTGTTAGCTGTCAGCTTTTAGCTTAAAGCTTTTATAATACGTTCAAAACTTGTTCCTTAATTTTCTCCAATTCGTCTTTCATCATCACGACCAATTTTTGCATTTCGGCATGATTCGACTTCGAACCCATAGTGTTGATTTCTCTTCCCATTTCTTGGGTAATGAAGCCTAATTTTCTTCCATTAGCTTCAGTTCCAGCCAAAGTTTCGATGAAATAATTCAAGTGATTTTCCAAACGCACTTTTTCTTCGGTGATGTCGTATTTTTCGAGGTAAAAAATCAATTCTTGCTCAAAACGATTTTCGTCAACTGTTGCTTGAAGTTCGTCTAAAGCGGTTCGCAATCGTGTTTTTACTGTTTCCACACGCTCGGCATCATAGGCAACAGCTTCGTTCATCAAAGTCATAATGTTGGCAATGCGATGTAGGAATTCTTTTTCCAATGAAACGCCTTCATCCACACGAAATTGTGCAATGTTGTTGATGGCTTCGTCAATTACGGTTTGAATTTCCTTCCACTCGTTTTCATCAATTTCGTCGCGTTCGGTTTTCAACGCATCAGGCATACGAACGGCCATTTTCATCAATTCAGTTTCGTCTGCATTCGGAATCACGGCTTTCATTTGATTAATGTAACCTTTCACAATCGGAACATTAATTTTAGATGATGTTTCTTCGCCTGTGATTTCAATGTAAAGTGAAAAATCAATTTTGCCACGTTCCAATCGTTGTGAAAGCTGATTGCGTAAGCCCAATTCCATTTCGCGGTACACTGAAGGCATACGTGTATTTAAATCTAAACCTTTGCTATTGAGCGACTTGATTTCTACCGTAATTTTTTTGGTGGGTAATTGTAAACTGGCTTTACCAAAACCCGTCATCGATTGTATCATTCGTATGTTTTAATTGACTTCAAATATATAAAAAAGTGTTCAGTGTTCAGTAATCAGTATTCAGTAATCAGTGTTCAGTATATCTGCTAACTGAACACTCTTCTTCTGCGTTACCAAATAAACACCAGTAAATATCAAAACAGCGAGAGTAATTTCACCCAACTTTAAAATTTTTAACCACATAGAATCATAGAATTCCTTGTGTTTAAAAAGATGCTTCGCATTTACAGAAAAAAACAGAGCTATGTGAAATGAGAATCATCTATGTTTTTGAGACAAAGATTAAATCTATGTTTCTATGTGTTTAATTTTTTTTCTGTGTAACTAAATAAACACCCGTAAATATCAAAACAGCGAGAGTAATTTCACCCAACTTTAAAATTTTTAACCACATAGAATCATAGAATTCCTTGTGTTTAAAAAGATGCTTCGCATTTACAGAAAAAAACAGAGCTATGTGAAATGAGAATCATCTATGTTTTTGAGACAAAGATTAAATCTATGTTTCTATGTGTTTAATTTTTTTTTGTGTAACTAAATAAACACCCGTAAATATCAAAACTGCTGAGAAAAGTTTCACCCAACTCAACTCGTCTTTGCCTAAACTTACTGCAAAAACAGTAGCAAACAAAGGTTGCAAATAAATAAAAACAGCTACAGTTGTGGGTTTTAATTCGCGCATTGAAACCAAGTTTAATAAATACGTTAAAAAGGTAGAAAAAACCACTACAAACCCAATTTTCCAGAAGATATCAGTTGGAATTTCTGTCCAATTCACAACGTTAAATTCGCTCCAACCAAATGGTAACACCATCAAGAATCCAAAGGTGTAAATCCATTTTACAAAAGTAAATGCGTTGTATTTGTCCATTAATTTTTTGACTAAAATCAGGTAAAATCCGTACGAAATCGCATTGATGAACACCAATAAATTCCCTAAACTGGCGTTTGGTGCATTCACCATCGATTTTCCGTATAAAATCAGCGTAATGGTTCCCACTAAACCCAAAATGATTCCGAATACTTTGCGTTTTTGCATTCGTTCTTTCATGATAATCGCCGAAAGAATCAACACAATCATTGGCGTGGTAACCATCAAAACCGCACCCATAATAGGCGAAGTATAACTCAATCCTTTAAAGAAAGTCAGCATGTTCAAGGCTACACCAAACAAAGCTGTAGCTAGTATTCTGGGGTAATCTTCTAAGGCAATTTTTTCTTTTGGACCAAAGTACGAAATCAGCCAGAACAATACAACTGAACCGCCAACTCGCAACGAAATGAATCCGAACGGTTCAACGTATTTTGGCATGACATCTTTGGCAATCGTAAATGTCACACCATAAATAATGGAAACCAAAGTTGCTGCCAACAACGCCCAATTTCTCTTTGACATTAGCTTAAAACGTTGATTACTTCGTTAATGTTTTTTGGACTGTTACCGATGTAAATTTTTCCATCAATAATAAAAACAGGGCGACTCAAAAACGTATAATGTTCTAAAATATATTTTTTAAAATCGGCTTCGGTCAACGATTTACTTTTCAAATCCATCGACTTGTACAATTGTGCTTTTCTACTGAACAAGGCTTCGTAACTTCCCGCCAATTGGTACATTTCTTCCAATTCAACTTCGGTAATAGGATTTTGACGAATGTCGTGGTAGTCTAAATTCGCCTTTTCAGGAAGTGATTTGATTATTTTTCTACACGTGTCGCACGAAGCGAGATAGTAAATTTTGTTGGTCATACCTTTTTGTTTTTGCAAAAGTAGAACATTGAACGGAATTTACTTAGTCTGAAATAAAGACTTTTAACCAAAAGTTACGTTAATTTCGGAAATCGGTAATAGTTTCATTTTAATTCTAATTATTTTTGATGAAAATTATTTTTAGATGAGCACTTTTACCAAAGAAATTTCCATTCGATGGTCGGATTTAGATCCGAATTTTCACTTGCGACATAGCGCGTATTACGATTTTGGAGCGCAACATCGTATCGAAATTTTATCCCAACAAGGATTAACAATGAAGGTCATGCAAGAACAGCACTTTGGTCCGATTGCTTTTCGCGAAGAATGTGTGTTTCGCAAAGAAATTCACCTCAATGACACTATTTTCATCACCACCAAAATTGGTAAAATGAAAGCCGATGCCTCACGCTGGACCATTGTTCACGATTTGCACAATCAAGACGGCGTTTTGTGCGCCAAAATCACTATTGACGGCGCTTGGATGGATACTAAACTCCGTAAATTGGCTGTTCCAACTCCGACAATCGCATTACAAGTGATGGATTCTATTCCCAAAACCGACGATTTTATCTTACTTTAATTATGGAAACCACTTTCAAAATCTGGCAAACCAGTCGCAACGTTTACGCTAATTTTTTAGAGAATTACACTTTAGAACAACTCAACACTATTCCAGCTGGGTTCAGCAACAATTTGGTGTGGAATTTAGGTCACATTATCGTTGTGCAACAAGCTTTGGTGTATCGATTGTCAGGTTTGCCAATGTACATTTCTGACGAATTATTTGAAACCTACCGAAACGGCTCAAAACCTACAGGAACCACAACGCAAGCCGAAGTAGATGAACTAAAAAACCTTCTTTTTTCATTAATAGAAAAGACCAAAGAAGATTACGCCGCCGGAAAATTTGTGAGCTATAACGAATACACAACAGGAACGGGCTTTCACTTAGCTTCTACCAAAGAAGCGATGGAATTCAACAATTACCACGAAGCCATGCACTTAGGATTTATGATGAACATCAGAAAGTTTATTTGAAGCTAATCAAGCTGTGCGTTGCAAGTTGGCTTACAATAGCTGTTTTTACTAAAGCACCAAACAGCTTCCGTTGGTCGCTGCTTGGCACTAAGTAAAAATCAGCCATTGTGGCGCCAAGCTTTCCACTTCCATCTCGGCTAGGCTATAGTAGTCAACAACACAATTTGTGGTTTATCAAAACTTTGTGCCTTTGCGACTTCGTGACAAAAAACAAACTTAGTATCTTTGCCCAACATTCAAACTCAACTTTTACAATGAAATTCAACACCAAAGTAATACACGGTGGTCAACACCACGAAAAAGTAACCGGAGCTGTAATGACTCCTGTTTTTCAAACCTCAACTTATGCGCAATCGAGTCCTGGGCAACCAGTAGGCGATTACGAATATTCGCGCGCAGCCAATCCGACACGCCAAGCTTTAGAAGATGCTTTGGCTTCCATCGAAAATGGAGCTCGCGGTTTGGCTTTTGCATCAGGTTTAGCCGCCACCGATTGTTTGTTGCGCTTATTCAAAGCTGGCGACGAAATCATCGCCATGGACGATTTATACGGTGGAACGTATCGTTTGTTTACGCGTTTGTACAAAGACAGTGGTATTAAATTCCACTTTGTGGATATGAACGATTTGGAGAAATTTCAATCACTTATCAACGAAAACACTAAATTGGTTTGGGTAGAAACACCAACCAATCCGTTAATGAAATTGGCCGATATCGAAGCCATCGCGCAAATCACCAAAAGGCACAATTTACTTTTTGCTGTTGATAATACATTCGCCACGCCTTATTTACAAAAACCGTTAGATTTAGGCGCTGATATCGTAATGCATTCGGCAACCAAATATTTAGGCGGACATTCGGATGTAATTGCTGGAGCCTTGATCATTAAAGACAAAGCTTTGGGTGATGAATTGCATTTTAAACAATTCGCGACTGGAGGAACACTTGGTCCAATGGATAGTTATTTAGTATTGCGCGGAATCAAAACTTTGCATTTGCGAGTGCAACGCCATTGCGAAAACGGGATGAAAGTGGCTGAATTTTTAAGCAATCATCCCGAAGTAGATAAAGTATTCTATCCAGGTTTGCCCGACCATCCATTTCATGACATTGCTAAAAAACAAATGAAGTCGTTTGGCGGAATGGTTTCGTTCACGTTCAAATCAGGTCTAAAAGCTGATGCTGTAGCATTTTTAGAAAAATTAAAAGTATTTACCTTAGCTGAATCGTTAGGTGGAGTAGAATCGTTGGCGAATCATCCAGCCTTGATGACACACGCTTCGATTCCGGAAGACAAACGAAAAGAAGTTGGAATCACAGACGATTTGGTTCGATTAAGTGTTGGCGTTGAAGACGTCGACGATTTACTTGCTGATTTGGAACAAGCATTTAGATAAAACAAAAAATCCCGCTCATTTGAACGGGATTTTTTTATAACGATAAATTAATTTTTATTGTAAATAGTAGATGTACCCAAAGTTCAACCAAACATTCCAATCGTTGGCTTTGTTTTCAGGATATAAGCTTGGATCTGGATTCAAACCATCTACCCAGTTTGAAAAGTAATATTGCCATCTTAAGTCAACCATCAAATCAGATAAAGGACTAAGCTTGTAACGCGTTCCAATACTAGAAACTACAGACCAAGTTGAACCTCCATTAGCATTAATAGCTCCAATGTATTTTGGATTGAATGTAACTGAGTCAAGTGAACCTAATCCTGGACCTAAATCAGAATAAGCAGTGGGTTTGTAAAAACTAAATTGAGCTCCTAAGCTGATAAATGGCGCCCAACCTCCAATTGAAGCAGAAAAATCTCTTATACTGTAAGGAAAAAACTCTAATTGCATACCAATATTGGTAACAGCTGTGCTTCCATGCATAGCTCTTAATTTGTCGGCTTGATCTGAGGTTTTTTCAGGAGCAACCCATTCACCAAAATGATCCAACTTGGTTTTGTTGTACGACAACTCAGTTCTTAATTTGAAGTGATCATTAAAGTAGGTTTCAGGAGTGTAACAGTTACATTCCGCTTTGTATGAAAAGTTTAAATAATGAATTAAACCGATTCCGTAACCAGTATTTCCTGCATTAGTTGAAAAGTCGTGTCGTTCACCATAATCAGATTGGAAAGCGACTGGACCAACAATCACACCAATTTCATGTGAAAAACCAAATTGAGCATTTACGTTATTTGATACACAAAATAACAGTAAAAAAGACGCTAAGATACATTTGGGCATTTTCATATACTTATTTCATTTGCTGACAAATATATAAAAACATCATTCACAATTAAAATTATTTTAAAAATTACTTTAAAAACAGTAAAAAAAACTTTTTTATAATTTAAACACCCACAAATTTTTACAATAATTTAAAATTCGTTGACAATCAAATAAAAATTTTGAGAAATCAAAAAAAATTATACTATTATTTTAATAAAATGTATATTTGTGCGATTTTACGAAAACGTTTTCTTAAACATTAAAAATAATATTTATGTCACAAAGTATTCATTCTTTTTTAGAAACTGTATCTAAAAGAAATGCAAATGAACCTGAGTTTTTACAAGCAGTAAAAGAAGTAGCGGAAACGGTTATTCCTTTTATTGAAGAAAATAAAAAATACCAAAACAAAATGCTTTTAGAGCGAATGGTAGAGCCTGAAAGAGTAATTATGTTCCGTGTAACTTGGATTGATGACGCAGGAAATACTCAAGTAAACAGAGGTTACAGAATTCAGATGAACTCAGCCATCGGACCTTACAAAGGAGGAATTCGTTTCCATCCAACTGTTAATTTAAGTATTTTGAAATTCTTGGCTTTTGAACAAACTTTCAAAAACAGTTTAACTACATTGCCGATGGGCGGTGGAAAAGGTGGTTCTGATTTTGATCCAAAAGGAAAATCAGATAACGAAATTATGAAGTTTTGTCAAAGTTTTATGACAGAATTATCAAAACATATTGGTGCTGATACTGACGTTCCTGCTGGAGATATTGGTGTTGGTGGAAGAGAAGTTGGCTACATGTTTGGTCAATACAAAAGATTAAGAAATGAATTTACTGGAGTTTTAACAGGAAAAGGAATCACTTTCGGAGGTTCATTAATTCGTCCTGAAGCTACGGGTTATGGAGATGTATATTTTGCATACAATATGTTAAAAACAAAAGGAGAAAGTTTTGACGGAAAAACAGTTGTCGTTTCTGGTTCTGGAAATGTAGCTCAATATGCTATTGAAAAAGCAACTCAATTGGGAGGAAAAGTTGTTACCGCTTCAGATTCTTCAGGATATATTTATGATGCTGATGGAATTGATGAAGAAAAATTAGCTTACATTATGGAAATTAAAAATGTAAACTACGGAAGAATTGCCGATTATCTTAAAAAATATCCAAATGCAAAATTTGTAGCAGGAAAACGCCCTTGGGAAGTAAAATGTGATATTGCTTTGCCTTGTGCAACTCAAAATGAATTAGATGGTAATGAAGCAAAAATGTTGGTTGATAATGGCTGTATTTGTGTAGCTGAAGGAGCTAATATGCCTTCAACACCAGAAGCAGTAGAGGTGTTTTTAAATGCTAGAATTCTTTTTGCACCTGGAAAAGCATCGAACGCTGGAGGTGTAGCTACATCTGGATTAGAAATGTCTCAAAACTCGTTACGTTTGAGTTGGACAAGAGAAGAAGTAGATGATCGTTTGAAAAGAATTATGTACGATATTCACCAATCGTGTGTAAAATACGGAACTCAACCAGATGGCTTTGTTGACTATGTTAAAGGAGCTAATATTGCTGGTTTTGTAAAAGTTGCAGACGCAATGTTAGCACAAGGAATTGTATAATATCCTTTCCTATATTTTATATAATGCCTTCTTTTTTAGAAGGCATTTTTTTTGTACCTATATGAAAAACCATTTAATTACGTTTATACTATATTTGCAAGTATATTTATTATTGATGGTAAAAAAGATTGTTTTTAGCGTTTTATTTTTTTCTTTCGTTTTGGGTTTTGCGCAACAAAATCCACAATGGAAAGGCTATTTTTCATACAACAATATAAAGGACATTAGCGCTTCTTCAACTTCTGTTTATGTAGCTTCAGAGAATGCTCTTTTTGTTAAGAACTCAATAACTGATGTCTTGTCAACTATAAACTCAGTTGACGGGTTCAAATCGGATGAAATTTCTGCGATTTATTACAGTGAACAAAAAAACCTAATTATGGTTGGTAATACCAATGGTTTGTTATTGATTGTTTTATCCGATGGAAGAGTTTTGCAAAAAAGAGGAATAATTGATGAGATTCCAGTAAGTCCCTTAATTAAAAAAATCAATCATTTTTTCGAGTACAACAATAAGGTTTACCTTTCGTGCGATTACGGGATTTCTGTATTTGATTTAAATGTAATGGAGTTTGGAGATACTTTTGCCATAGGAAATGGTGGGCAATATGGAAAAGTATTTCAAACAACGGTCTATGAAAATGATATTTATGCTGTCACACAATATGATGGTATCAAGAAAGGGTCAGTCACAAACCCAAATTTAGTTGATTACAATCAGTGGTCTGTATTTCATCCAGGTTTTTGGAATGGAATCGTTGTTTATCAAAACCAGTTACTAGCGACCAATTACACAGGCATCTATAAATATGAGATATCACAATTTAATCCAGTTTTAAATCAGAGTGAGATAATTTCTAAATTTAAAGTAGATGGTAATTTTTTAATTGCACAAACGTTTAACAAGGTTTATGTACTTAATCAATCATTACAACAAGTAGCCTTAGTTCAAACAAATCAACTAATCAACTTAAATGTAAATTTTACTTGTGCTACTCTAGTAAATAACAAAGTTTATGTCGGAACTGATAAACAGGGAGTAATTGCTTTTAATCTGGAGAATAGCGCAATATTTGAGGTTGTTAAACCTGATGGTCCTGAAAGAAATAACATTTTCCGGTTAAAAAAATCATCGTCATTGTTGTGGGCGTTATACGGAAGTTATAGTAGAGTATATAACCCCTATAATCCTGGTTTAGGAACTTTCCCAATAAGTAAATTTTCCTCGCAAAGTGGTTGGACATTGATATCATATTCTGATATTTTTGAAGCAAAATCACTTTCAAATATTGCCTTTAACCCCAATAATGAGAATGAATTATACGTAAGTTCTTACTATTCAGGATTGTTAAAAATTGTGAATGAAGAACCTGTTATATTACATAATGCATCTAACACTGGAGTTAATGGTTTACAAACAATTCCTGGTCAAGTCCCAGATGATATAAGAGTTAATGGACCTGCATTTGATAAAAACGGAAATATTTGGATGACCAACAATATGGTAGACAAACCATTAAAAGTTTTAAAACCAGGAAATCAATGGCAATCGTATGATTTTACAGACATTATTCCAGAGACTTTTTATGAAAGTTACGCCAGTTTAGTGGTCGACAAAAACAACACCAAATGGATTCCATCTGCTAGAAATGGGTTGATAGCTTTTAATGAAGCCTACAACAATAAATCAATCGTTATTAAATCAGGAACTGAAGGAAACCTACCAGATACCGATGTTCGTTGTTTGGCAATTGACAGTAAAAACCAGCTTTGGATAGGCACTTCTAAAGGACTTCGAATAATTCAAAGTGTTGATCAATTTCTCACAGAAGATGATATCCAAACGCGTTCAATAATTATTTTAGAAAATGATTTGGCACAAGAATTATTCTACGAACAGTTTATTTTAGATATTACGGTTGATGGAGCCAATAAAAAATGGGTTTCGATTGCTGACTCTGGAGTATATTTAGTGTCTTCCAACGGACAAGAAACAATTTATCGTTTTACGAAAGAAAATTCTCCACTACCCAGCAACAATGTAAATGACATTGAAATTGACGATGTTACTGGTGAAGTGTTTTTTGCAACCGACAAAGGTTTGGTTTCCTTCAAAGGCACAGCGACAAAACCTAGTGAGGATTTGAGTAATGTTTACGTTTATCCCAATCCTGTTCGACCCGAATATACAGGAACAGTAAAAATAAGTGGATTAACAGATAAAGCAATCATAAAAGTAACTGATGTGGCGGGAAATTTAGTATATGAATCAACAGCTATTGGAGGAACAATCGAATGGGATACCACAGCTTTTGGAAAATACAAAGTTGCATCAGGAGTATACATGATTTTTATTTCTGCTGAAGATGGTATTGAAACCAATGTTAAAAAAGTAATGATAATACGTTAAAAAACCTGCCTATTTTGCAGGCTCAAAAAATGAACGATAATTGTTTCGATTTTTTACGATTTTCATTTGCGGTTAATATAATGTTGGCTCACCTTTGTTTTTTATCGAATAATGAAAATTTCTACTTCTTATTAGGATTCACGGATTCAATAATTGGAGTTAAAGGATTTTTTGTCATTAGTGGTTTCTTAGTAGCAAAGAGCTATACAAACACATCTTCTCTTAGAAACTACTTTGTCAAAAGAGTTAAAAGAATTTTACCAGCTTATTTTTTTGTTATATTTTTAAGTGTGGTATCTTTATCATTAGTTAGCACGTATAGTTTTTACGATTATTTTTTTAACGACAATATTATTAAGTATTTAGCAAGCAATCTGGTTTTTCTTAATTTTTTACATCCTTGTCTACCAGGTGTTTTTGAAAATAACTTAATGTGTGTTGTAAATGGGTCTTTATGGACTTTAAAAGTTGAAGAGGGTTTTTACCTTTTTTTACCAATTCTTTTTTATATTATAAAAAAAACCAAAAAACAGTTTCTGATTCTTTTATTGGTCTACCTATCTTCAATTTTTTATTGGTTTATAATGACAAACTATTTTCAAAAACCTACATTGGCTAAACAACTACCTGGGTATATGTCTTATTTTGCTGGCGGCATTTTTTTATACCTAAATTTTGATTTTATTTACAAACATAGAATCAAATTATTAACATTAGCAATAGCTTCTTTATGGGTTTCTAGTTTAGCAGATTTAAAAATTGATATTTTTTCCCCAATCGCTTTTGCAACACTTGTAATTACTATAGCATATAGCTTTAAACCACTCAATAAATTTGGAAAATATGGGGATTTTACTTACGGAATTTATATTTTCCACTTTCCAATAATACAAATCTTTAAACAATACGATTTGTTTGTAAAATATAATGCTTTATTAATGGGATTTTGCGTAATTTCTATTACTTTATTAATGGCAATTTTTTCATGGTTTTTTATTGAAAAGAGATTTTTAGATCGATTTAAAAAGGATGCAAAATTAAATCTAGCTTAGTATTTGAATATGTTAGTCAAAACAAAAGCAATTGTAATTTCTTCATTAAAATACCAAGAAAAAAGCTTGATTGTCAAATGTTTTACACAATCGGATGGCTTGAAAAGTTATTTTGTTCAAAGCGCTTTTTCAAGTAAAAAAAACAACCAAAAAATAGCTTATTTCCAGCCTTTGACAATTTTAGAAATCGAAGCCAATCATAAGAACAAAGGCACTTTAGAACATTTCAAGGAAATTAAATTAGCGACAGCTTATCAAACCATTAATGTTGATGTTGTTAAAAGTACAATCGTTATTTTTCTCTCCGAAATGTTGCATTACTCCATACAAGAAGAAGAAAAAAACGAACACTTATTTACTTTTCTAGAAACGGCCTTGCTTTGGCTTGACACGCATCAAGAAATCGCCAACTTCCACCTTATTTTGTTGCTGGAGATTACCAAATACCTTGGGTTTTATCCCGATAATTCTGAAAATGACTTAAAATTTTTCGAAATGACTGAAGGTGTTTTTTCTCCTTTTCAGGGAATGAGTTGTCTCTCCGAACACGAAACTTTTTTGTTCAAAAAACTAATGAATCTCAAATTCGACTCCGATCAAAAAGTTTTTGCTGGAACCGAACGCCAAATCCTACTCAAAATCCTTTTGGATTACTACTCCATTCACCTTGACGGATTCAAAAAACCCAAATCACTCGACGTTTTAAAGGAAGTTTTTGCATAATTTTTAAATTTAGGATTCCTTTATTACGCAATTGCAAAAACTCATCACTCATAACTCATAACTCACAACTATTTCTTACTTTCGCAAACTGATTTAAGAATACGACAAAATGAGTACAAAATTTACTGAATACAAAGGACTTGACCTACCAACTGTAGCCTCAGAAGTTCTTGATTTTTGGAAAAAAAACCACGTCTTTGAACAAAGTGTAAC
Source organism: uncultured Flavobacterium sp. (assembly GCA_964414655.1). Taxonomy (GTDB): domain Bacteria; phylum Bacteroidota; class Bacteroidia; order Flavobacteriales; family Flavobacteriaceae; genus Flavobacterium. The sequence continues at coordinate 120,784 of CAYPXI010000003.1, forward strand.
TTCCCGCGAAGGCAACGAACCGTATGTGTTTTTTGAAGGTCCGCCATCTGCGAATGGTTTGCCCGGAATTCACCACGTAATGGCTCGCGCGATTAAAGATATTTTTTGTCGTTATAAAACCCAAAAAGGCTACCAAGTAAAGCGTAAAGCAGGTTGGGATACGCATGGTTTGCCTGTAGAATTGGGTACCGAAAAAGAACTCGGAATCACCAAAGAAGACATCGGAAAAACCATTTCGGTAGAAGAATACAACGAAGCGTGTAAACGAACTGTAATGCGCTACACCGATGTGTGGAACGACCTAACCGAAAAAATGGGTTATTGGGTTGATATGGACGATCCGTACGTAACCTACAAATCCAAATACATGGAAAGCGTTTGGTGGTTACTCAAACAAATTTATAATAAAGATTTACTCTATAAAGGCTACACGATTCAACCGTATTCGCCCAAAGCGGGAACAGGTTTGTCTTCGCACGAAGTGAACCAACCTGGAAGTTACCGTGATGTAACGGATACAACGGTTGTAGCTCAATTCAAAACTAAATCGGAAACACTTCCGAGCTTTTTACAAGGTTTTGGAGAGGTTCATATTTTGGCTTGGACGACAACACCTTGGACTTTGCCGAGTAATACAGCGTTGACGGTTGGTCCCAAAATCGATTATGTTTTGGTGGAAACTTTCAATCAATATACTTTCCGACCAGTGAAAGTGATTTTGGCTAAAAACCTTGTCGGAAAACAATTTGGAAAAACCTATTTTGAGTCGATAGAAGCAGCTGATTATGAAAATTTCAAAGAAGGCGATAAAAAGATTCCTTTTCAAATTCTAGCCGAATGCAAAGGTGTTGATTTAGTTGGAATCCGCTACGAGCAATTGTTGCCATGGATTCTTCCGTACCAAAATCCTGAAAATGCGTTCAGAGTAATTTCTGGCGATTTCGTAACTACGGAAGACGGAACCGGAATTGTACACACAGCGCCTACTTTTGGTGCTGATGATGCCAAAGTAGCCAAAGAAGCAACGCCTGAAGTTCCGCCAATGTTGGTGTTGGATGACAACGGAAATCCTGTTCCTTTAGTAGATTTACAAGGAAAATTCATTCAAGGTTTGGGTGAGTTCTCAGGAAAATACGTTAAGAATGAATATTACAATGATGGTGAAGCTCCAGAACGCTCTGCCGATGTTGAAATCGCCATCCAATTAAAAGAAGAAAACAAAGCCTTTAAGGTTGAAAAATACGTGCACAGTTACCCACATTGTTGGAGAACAGATAAACCAATTTTGTATTATCCTTTAGATTCATGGTTCATCAAAGTAACCGAAATCAAAGACCGAATGTTTGATTTGAACGACACCATCAACTGGAAACCCAAAGCTACTGGAGAAGGTCGTTTCGGAAATTGGTTGAAAAATGCCAACGATTGGAATTTATCGCGTTCACGCTATTGGGGAATTCCACTACCAATTTGGCGAACAGACGATAAAACCGAAGAAATATTAATCGGTTCGGTTGAAGAATTGTACAACGAAATTGAAAAATCAATCGCTGCTGGTTTTCAAAAAGCAAATCCGTTCAAAGGCTTCGTTGTTGGAAATATGAGCGAAGAAAACTATGATTTAGTTGATTTACACAAAAATGTAGTCGATAACATCGTTTTGGTTTCGCCTTTAGGAAAACCGATGAAACGCGAAACTGATTTGATTGATGTTTGGTTCGACTCAGGCGCAATGCCTTATGCACAATGGCATTATCCTTTTGAAAATAAAGAATTGATAGACGATAATAAAGCCTTTCCAGCTGATTTTATCGCCGAAGGTGTCGATCAAACTCGTGGTTGGTTTTATACGCTTCATGCTATTGGAACCTTGGTTTTTGACAAAATTGCCTACAAAAATGTAGTGTCAAACGGTTTGGTTTTGGATAAAAACGGCCAAAAAATGTCCAAACGTTTGGGTAATGCGGTCGATCCGTTTGAAACTCTGAAAGATTATGGTCCGGATGCAACGCGTTGGTACATGATTTCAAATGCGAATCCGTGGGACAATTTAAAATTTGACATCGAAGGTGTGGCTGAGGTGCGTAGAAAATTCTTCGGAACCTTGTACAACACCTATTCGTTCTTTGCGTTATATGCTAATATCGACAATTTCAATTATAATGAAGCTGAAATTCCGTTGAACGAACGACCTGAAATTGATCGTTGGATTTTATCTGAATTGCATACTTTAATCAAAGAAGTAGATGATGCCTACGCGGATTACGAACCAACCAAAGCCGCTCGAGCCATTTCAGATTTCGTTCAGGAAAACTTGAGTAATTGGTACGTTCGTTTGTGCCGCAGAAGATTCTGGAAAGGCGAATACGGAACCGACAAAATCGCTGCGTATCAAACTTTATATACTTGTTTGTTGAATGTGGCGAAACTTTCCGCTCCAATTGCTCCGTTCTTTATGGACAAATTGTATTGCGATTTAGTCAATGCTACTGGAAGCGAGGAATTTACTAGTATTCACTTGGCAAAATTCCCTGTTTCAGTTGAAAACTTTGTTGATAAATCGCTCGAGAGCAAAATGATGAAAGCACAAACAGTTTCATCTTTGGTTTTATCACTTCGTAAAAAGGAAATGATCAAAGTACGTCAACCGTTGCAAAAGGTTATGATTCCTGTACTTGACGAGGTTCAGCGTGCTGAAATTGAAGCGGTTTCCGACTTGATAAAAGCCGAAGTTAACGTCAAAGAAGTACAACTTTTAGACGATGCTTCGGGTGTTTTAGTGAAGCAAATTAAGCCTAATTTTAAAGCGTTAGGCCCGCGTTTTGGCAAGGATATGGGATTGATTTCCAAAGAAATACAAAATTTTACACCTGAACAAATTAACGAAATTGATGCCAAAGGTGAGCTATCGCTTGTTATTTCAGGAAATAGTATAACTTTAACATCCCAAGATGTTGAAATTACTTCTCAGGACATTCCTGGATGGTTGGTGGCCAATGCTAACGGAATTACAGTAGCTCTAGACATCACGATTTCTGAAGAATTGAAACAAGAGGGAATTGCCAGAGAATTGGTAAATAGAATCCAAAATATCCGTAAAGATTCAGGATTTGAAGTGACCGATAAAATTAAAGTTCAAATTCAACGTAATGGCGAGTTAGAGACAGCAATTAAAAATAATGAAAACTATATCATGTCGGAAACATTAACGCAAGAACTAGTTTTTGAAGACGAAGTGAAAAATGGTATAGAAATTGAATTCGACGATATAAAAACAATGATATTAATCTCAAAATAGAACAAAGATGGTAGAAGAAAAAATGAGATACTCAGATGCTGATTTAGCAGAGTTCAAAGATTTAATTTTAAAGAAAATTGAAAAAGCACAAGCCGATTTAGAATTAATAAAGAGTGCTTATATGAATGATTTAAACAACGGAACCGATGATACTTCGCCAACGTTCAAAGCTTTTGAAGAAGGCAGCGAAACGATGTCGAAAGAAGCCAATTCGCAATTAGCGATTCGTCAAGAAAAATTCATTCGCGACTTGAAAAACGCGCTTTTCCGCGTGGAAAATAAAACCTATGGTGTTTGTAAAGTAACAGGGAAATTAATTTCGAAAGAACGGTTAAAAATTGTTCCGCATGCTACTATGAGTATTGAGGCGAAAAATATGCAACGCTAATTTCTTAAAATATCCATAAAACGCTCCTATTTAGGAGCGTTTTTTTTAAAAATAATTCTATTTTTGCTTTCAAATTGTTAAAAATGAAACTAAGACACGCTTACCTCATTATTTTCATAATCGTTTTAATCGATCAGTTTTCCAAAGTGTATGTGAAAACAAACTTTCTTTATGAAGAAACGTATGAGGTGTTTACTTGGTTTAAATTGCATTTTATTGAAAATGAAGGAATGGCTTGGGGAACAGTAATTCCGGGCGAATACGGAAAAATAATTCTTACTGTTTTCCGAATTTTTGCAGTGTTCGGAATTGCATATTGGTTGTATGATTCAGTGATGAAAGAAAAATCCAATTACTTAATCACAGCTATTGCAATGATCTTCGCTGGTGCTTTAGGAAACATCATCGATTCAGTATTTTATGGAATAATGTTCAACGATAGTCACGGTCAATTGGCAACCTTTTTTCCGCCAGATCATTACGGAACTTTATTTCACGGACGCGTAGTCGATATGTTTTACTTTCCTATTTGGGAAGGACAACTTCCATCATGGCTTCCTATTTGGGGCGGACAAAACTTTCGCTTTTTTAATGCGATTTTCAATGTAGCCGATTTCGCCATTTCTACAGGAGTTGGAATTCTAATTTTCTTCAACAAAAAAGCATTCACTCTTCCTGAAAAAAGCATTTCTCGAATTTATTCGGATAAGTTGGATTAAGAATAATTGTTTTAACTTCTCTGAGAAACTCAAAATTCTCTGTGCTTCTTTGTGTATAACTTAACATCATTTCACAGAGTTTCCCAAAGATTTCAAGGAGTTTCCCTAAGTTTTGTATAGATTAAAAAGTATAGATTTTATTTGGAGTAACACAAAAATCCAATTGCACATCATTTTCAGTTGCGTCTGAAATTTCTTCTTCAGCTTCAAAAAAAGACAAGCCAATTTTGATCACTTCAGGATGGCATTTCGATAAAAATTTGTCGTAAAATCCTTTGCCATAGCCTACTCGATTTCCTTTCTCATCAAAAGCCAAAAGCGGCACAAAAACTACTTCTATTTTATCCACAGGAACTTCTAATCCGTTGATAGGTTCAGGAATATTGTATGCGTTGGTTCTAAATTTAGTATTGTCAGTTAGTAAAAAATGCGTCATTTCAAACGTGTCAAAATCACTTTTGGATACCACGATTTCTTTGTCTTTTCCAGCCAAAATTTGAAGCACAAATTCTGTCTCAACTTCCTTTTGCTCTTCTATAGTTAAAAACAAATGATAGTAGGTTTTGTCCCAAACATCCAATTGTAACATTCGATTGGCAATAGCCAAACTCTTGTCAACCAAAGCATCTTCGGTGAGTTGTTGGCGTAAATCTTTGTATTTTTTTCGCAGCTCTTTTTTAAGCATAAACGGCTTGCTTCAATTCGCCAATAAAAATAGTCAAATGTTCCACTTCTACGTGATTCATGAGCACAATTTTGTACCAATTATTTTTATGATTGTGCGTTTCAGGAACCAAATGGTACTTTTCGGCTATTTCTTTCGGAATAAACTCAGCGTGAATCGTTACAATATTCATAAAAGGTTCTCTGAAGTACTTAATGTTCAATTGATCCAATTCATTGCACAAAAACTGAGTTCGCATTTGCAACACACTAATTTTTTCAAACCATTTGTGTGGTCCGTAGCTGAATAAAATCATCCAAACCGCAATCGCATTCGCACCCGAACGACTGCCGCACAACGTCAAATCCATACCTTCAACATATTGTGCTTCTTTGGTCAGTACATTTTCAATCAAGCCTTTTCGGCAAATAAAAATTCCCGTTCCATAAGGCGCTTGTAACATTTTATGCGCGTCAATAGTAATCGAACTAATCTTCGGATTGCTAAAATTTATCGTCGAATTTTCGTTGCTAAACGGATACACAAATCCGCCGTAAGCACCGTCAATGTGAAGTTTGTATTCTAAATTGTATTTTTCTAAAACACTACTATAATCGTCAGGATTATCGACAGAACCAAACATGGTTGTTCCCATATTGGATACTACGATAAAGTATTTTTTACCCAACGTTGTAGCGTTCAAAACGATTTCATCCAACGCAATTAAATCAATCGCTCTGTTTTCAAATTGTACTGGAATTTTTAACCAATCCAAATGCAATAAGTTCGCGGCTTTCGGAATTGAATAATGCGTGTCTTCTGAAGCCACGATCACAATTTCTTCAAGTTTAGCTTCTCTTTTGTACCTAAAAAAGTTGCGGTACATCCAAATCGCTTGAATATTAGCTTCAGTTCCACCAGGCGAAATATAACCATCAAACGACTCAGGTTGTGCTTTAAAAACATCAACAGCCAACACGTTCAAGACTTCTTTTTCTAATTTGTGTGTGCCGCTAAAAGCACTTTCTGATTCGCCCAACGTATGGCAACCAATGTGATTCGGATTGGCAACAAACGTCTGTAAAACCGGAGCTTCTTTCAAAAATTCGGCATCGTAAAACACTTTGCCATCCAATTTGGAAGCAGGATAACCTAGCGAAACATCGTTCACAAAATTGATGTTTTCAGCTAAGGCATTTTGAATTTTATTTTTTCGTTCTTCTTTTCGTAATTTTTTCCAAAACATATTCCTAAATTTTCGGCAAAACTAATGTAACTGACTAATTCAAAACATGATAAATGTTAGTTTGTAATTCGTTGTTACAATTTGGTTGGTGTAGAATTTAAAGTTAAATTTGTTTGAGAAAATAATCTGTCTAATCCGTTTAATCTGTGGCAAATTTTCAATAACAATTGCAAAAATCAATATCAACTAGCACAAACTGAACACTGACTACTGAACACCGAACACTAAAATGACCATTCCATCTCTCGAACTCCAACTGCAAACATTGCCCGATAAACCTGGCGTGTATCAGTATTACGATAAAGACGGAAAAATTCTCTACGTAGGCAAAGCCAAAAACCTCAAAAAACGCGTTTCTTCCTATTTTAATAAAATCCATGACAATGGAAAAACCAATGTTTTAGTAAAGAAAATTGTCGAAATCAAACACATTGTCGTAGCTTCTGAACAAGATGCGCTTTTGCTCGAAAACAATCTGATTAAGAAGTTGCAACCGCGCTATAACATCAACTTAAAAGACGATAAAACCTATCCGTGGATTTGCATCAAAAAAGAACCTTTTTCACGCATTTTTCCCACGCGAAGAATGATCAAAGACGGTTCGGAATATTTTGGTCCGTACACCAATTTCAAAACCATTAATACGTTGTTGGATTTGATTAAAGAATTGTATCCACTACGCACTTGTAATTATGATTTGAAAGAAACTAATATTCAATCGGGCAAGTTTAAAGTGTGTTTGGAGTTTCACATTGGCAATTGCAAAGGACCTTGTGAAGGGTACGAATTGCTCGAAAATTATCAAAGTCAAGTTGACGCTATTCGACAGATTTTGAAAGGCAATTTCAAAGACAGTTTGCGCGATTTTAAAACTAAGATGAATGAATTTGCAGCGAATATGCAATTTGAAGAAGCACAGAAAATCAAAGAAAAAATCGAAGTTTTACAAAATTACCAATCGCGTTCGACAGTGTTGAATCCGAAGATTTCCAATACTGATGTGTTTTCTATTGTTTCTGACGAATCGATGGCGTACGTCAATTTTCTTCAAATCGCTCATGGAGCCATCATTCGTTCGTATACGTTAGAAATGAAGAAAAAACTCGACGAAACCGACGAAGAATTACTCGAATTAGGTGTCGTAGAACTTCGCGAACGTTTTCATCTGACTTCTAAAGAAATTATTTTGCCTTTTGCATTAGATCTGGGCGATGCAATCAAAATTACCGTTCCACAATTGGGCGACAAAAAGCAAATTCTCGAATTGTCTGAACGCAATGCCAAATATTACCGTTTGGAACAATTAAAACAAATACAAATTGTTGATCCCGAACGCCATACGAATCGGATAATGGCACAAATGCAGAAAGATTTGCGACTTTCAGTTGAACCGCGACACATCGAATGTTTTGACAATTCCAACATTCAAGGAACCAATCCAGTTTCGGCTTGTGTGGTGTTTAAAGACGGAAAACCTTCCAAAAAAGATTACCGTCATTTCAATATCAAAACGGTTGAAGGGCCAAACGATTTTGCTTCAATGGAAGAAGTCGTTTACCGAAGATACAAACGTTTGTTAGACGAAAACCAATCGTTGCCACAACTCATCATTATTGATGGTGGAAAAGGACAATTGTCGTCAGCATTAAAAAGTATTGACGAATTGGGTTTACGCGGAAAAATTGCCATCATCGGAATTGCCAAGCGATTGGAAGAATTGTTTTATCCAGGCGATTCGGTTCCGTTGTACCTCGACAAAAAATCGGAAACACTTAAAATCATTCAGCATTTACGCAACGAAGCGCACCGATTCGGAATTACTTTTCATCGCGACAAACGTAGTAAATCGGCCTTGAATTCTTCTATAGAAACCATACCCGGAATTGGCGAAAAAACCATGCTAACGTTGATAAAACACTTCAAAAGTGTTAAAAGATTGAAATTGGCCACCGAAAACGAAATTTCTGCCGTTGTAGGTGTAGCAAAAGCCAAAAAAATTTCCGAATTTTACCAAAAAGAAGAGTAAGTGCAAAAAGAATTATCTAGCATCAATTTAGCATTTAGCTTTCAGCGATTAGCCTTTAGAATAAAGCTAATTGCTAAAAGCCAAAAGCTGATAGCTATTTTTCTGTTTTTCTTTCTTCTTTCTTCTTTCTTCTCTTCTGCCCAAGACACCATCAAACGCCCAAAAATCGGACTAGTTTTGAGTGGCGGTGGCGCCAAAGGTTTTGCGCACATTGGTGTTTTAAAAGTGTTGGAACAAGCAGGTGTCAAAATCGATTACATAGGTGGAACGAGCATGGGCGCGGTTGTAGGCGGATTGTATGCTACAGGTTATAGCGCTACACAAATTGATTCCATTTTCAGACAAACCAATTTTGACGAGTTGTTGCAAGATTATATTCCAAGAAATTCTAAGAGTTTTTACGAAAAACAAAACGACGAGTTGTATGCAATATCACTTCCTTTCAAAAAATTTAGCATTGGTGTGCCTATAGCCTTGTCCAAAGGAATGTACAACTATAATTTGTTAACTAAACTGACACATAGTGTTCGAAATGTACGTGATTTCAACCAACTCAAAATTCCATTTGTATGTGTTGCCACCGACATTGAAACGGGTCAAGAAGTGGTCATGCATTCGGGCTATTTGCCTCAAGCCATGTTAGCTAGTTCGGCATTCCCAACGCTTTTTTCACCCGTTGAAATCGATGGAAAATTATTGATTGATGGTGGCGTTTCAAACAATTATCCGATTGATGAAGTGCGAAAAATGGGAGCAGATATTATCATTGGTGTCGATGTTCAAGACGATTTGAAAGACCGCAATTCTCTGAAAGATGCTACGCGAATCTTAGTTCAAATTTCCAATCTACAAATGATTGAAAGTATGAAGGATAAGATTAAAAAAACCGATATGTATATCAAACCTGATATTTCAAAATATACTGTTATTTCATTTGATCAAGGACAAGAAATCATCAAAAGAGGCGAAGAAGCTGCGTTTGCTTGCTACGAACAAATAAAATCCTACGGCAAAGAAAGTACCTATAAACTAAACCATATCCCTTGCAAAGTAGATACATTGAATATTGATCAAATTTTAGTGAATGATATTCGCAATTACACAGCTTCTTATGTTATTGGAAAATTAGGTTTTAAAAGAGGATCTAAAATCACTTATGACGAACTAAAAAAAGGCATCAACACGTTAAACGCAACGCAAAACTTTAGCACTATTAGTTACTCTATCCAAAGCAATGCTCAAAATGGCGATGATTTGTACGTGAATTTAACCGAAAACAAGAATAAAAGTTTTTTAAAATTTGGTTTGCATTACGATGGTTTATACAAGAGTGCCATTTTAATTAATTTTACCCAAAAAAAATCATTATTCAGAAACGATGTTCTGTCTGTCGATTTTGGTTTAGGCGATAATTTTAGATACAACCTCGACTATTATATTGACAATGGATTTTATTTTAGTTTCGGCATCAAATCACGCTACAATCAATTCAACCGTAATGTGGCTACCGATTTTAATGACGGCAATCTTTTTAATCAATACGGAATCAATAAATTGAATATTGATTTTTCAGATATTACCAATCAAGCCTATGTGCAAACGTTATTTTTTCAGAAGTTTCTAATTGGTGCTGGGTTAGAACTCAAACACATCAAAATTGAATCGACGACTCTTGAAGATTACAAAACCATTTTTGAAAACAGTGATTACGCCAGTGTTTTTGGCTATTTGAAATACGATTCATTGGATAATAAATATTTTCCAAAAAAGGGATGGTTTTTTAATGGTGTGTTGAATTCTTATCTATATTCTACCAATTACACCAATCAATTTAATCGTTTTTCAATCATAAAAGGCGAAGCCGGAATTACTAGAACATTCTTTAAACGACTAAATCTAAAACTCACTTCTGAAGCGGGATTTGCATTTGGGGAAGCTTCAGTACATTTCTTAGATTTTGTTCTTGGAGGCTACGGATACAATGAAATTAACAACTTTAAACCTTTTTACGGTTACGATTTTTTAAGTATTTCGGCCGATAGTTATATCAAATCATTAGCGACTGTTGATGTTGAGTTTTATAAGAAGAATCACATTAATTTTTCGGCCAATTATGCCAATGTTGAAAATCAATTATTCAGCACAGGTAATTGGTTGTCAACACCAAGGTATTCAGGGTATGCGGTTGGTTATGGTTTGGAAACTATTGTTGGGCCAGTTGAAATTAAATATTCTTGGTCGCCAGAATTGCCAAAAGGATTTACATGGTTCAGTATTGGATTTAAGTTTTAAATCGTATAATTTTTTTTCCGATATTTGTAATACAATTTAAAAACCATAAAAAAATGATAGGTTTTTTAGCATTAATTTTAGCTTTTGCCGCCGGAATTATCGTTGGGAAAGTTCTTGGTAAAGACAATAAAGCGTAATGATTTTTTACGATAAATCAATAGTAGATAAGTTCTTGTATTCACTCATCAAGAGAAATCCTGAATGAGTTGGTTTAATGTGTCAGTTTATCAATGTGAGAATTAGTCAATTTTCACAAAAAAAATATTTATTGACACTTTTCTTATTGACACATCGACTAATTGTCTAATTAACAAATTATCACCATGCCTTTTTATCATAAATTAGGAAAAATTCCTCCTAAACGTCATACACAATTCCGAAAACCAAACGGCGATTTGTATTACGAGCAATTGTTTGGAACAGTTGGTTTCGACGGAATGTCAACCAATTCGTATCATGAGCAACGTCCCACACAAGTCAAAGAAATTCGTTCACACTACAGTGTGGCTCCCAAAATTGCAAAATCTAACAACATTCAATCGTATAAGTTAAAAGGATTTGATGTTGCACCGCAAGACGATTATCTCGAAAGCCGAAAAATAGTGCTTACCAATTCCGATTGTCATATTGTTCTAGCGGCACCAAGAAAATCAACCACCGATTATTTTTATAAAAATACCGATTCGGATGAAATGATTTTTGTTCATCAAGGTTCGGGAAAGCTAAGAACCATTTATGGTAATCTCGACTTCAAATACGGAGATTATCTAATTGTTCCGCGAGGAATGATTTACAAAATCGACTTTGATACCGAAGAAAACCGTTTGTTTATTGTTGAATCACATTCGCCAATCTACACACCAAAGCAATACCGCAACTGGTTTGGGCAATTGTTAGAACATTCGCCATTTTGTGAGCGCGATATTCGCCGACCTGAAGAATTAGAAACCTATAACGAAAAAGGAGATTTTATTATTAAAGTAAAGAAAAAAGACGAAATTTTTGAAATGGTCTATGCTACGCATCCTTTTGATGTAGTTGGCTATGATGGTTACAATTATCCGTATGCTTTTTCAATACACGATTTTGAACCAATAACAGGTAGAATTCATCTTCCTCCTCCAATTCATCAAACTTTTGAAACGAATGCTTTTGTAGTATGTTCGTTTGTGCCACGATTGTACGATTATCATCCATTATCCATTCCAGCGCCCTACAACCACAGTAACATTGATGCTGACGAGGTATTGTATTATGTTGATGGTGATTTTATGAGTCGCAACGATGTCAAACCAGGCAATATTTCATTGCACCCAGCTGGAATTCCACACGGACCACATCCTGGAGCGGCTGAAAGAAGCATCGGAAAAAAAGAAACACTCGAATTGGCCGTGATGGTCGATACGTTCAAACCATTAATGGTTACCGAAGAAGCAATGAAAATAGCCGATGACACCTATTTTCAATCGTGGTTGGAGTAAATTATCAATGAGGCAATTTGTCGATGAGGCAATTTGTCAATGAGTATAAGCCATTTAGTATACAGAATTAATATAAGCCAAATAGAAAGAAAATGATAGCCTTTAAAGAAAAGTACAAAAACAATTTAATTTTGGTAAAATCATTTGAGTTTGCTAAGAAAATTGTGATTTATACAGAAGAACTTGAAAGTAAGAGAAAATTTGTAGTTGCAAATCAACTTTTAAAATCAGGAACTTCAATAGGAGCCAATATCAAAGAAGCTCAAAATGCAGAAAGTAAAGCTGATTTCATTCATAAATTTAAAATTGCAATGAAAGAAGCTGATGAAACAGAGTTTTGATTGTTTTTGTGTAATGAACTTGAAAATTATCCAAATCCAGAAGAGTTGTTGAATGATTTGTTTGAGATTTTAAAAATGACAAACAAAATAATTTCAACATCAAAAAGTAAGTAAAAAATATAAGTTTAACCTCAATTGTCACATTGACTCATTAACAAATTGTCAAATTGACTAATTGACTAATTGACAAATTATCATGAAAGAAATAAAATCCGTAGAGTACGGACTAGAAAAAATATTCAGTGGAGCCCAAGATTTCCTTCCGCTTCTAGGAACTGATTATGTTGAGTTTTACGTAGGAAACGCTAAACAATCAGCGCATTATTACAAAACTGCTTTTGGTTTCCAGTCGCACGCTTACAAAGGGTTGGAAACAGGTTCAAGAGACGAAGTAAGTTATGTTTTAAAACAAGACAAAATCCGTTTGGTTTTAACTACACCATTAACAAGTTCATCACCAATTAATGAGCATTTACGCAAACACGGCGATGGTGTAAAAGTGATTGCACTTTGGGTTGAAGATGCTAAATCAGCATGGGAAGAAACTACAAAACGAGGCGCTAAATCGTTTATGGAACCAACTGTTGAAAAAGATGAACATGGTGAAGTAATTCGTTCCGGAATTTATACTTATGGCGAAACTGTGCACATTTTTGTTGAAAGAAAAAATTACAACGGCTTATTTCTGCCAGGTTTTGTAGAGTGGAAATCGGAGTACAATCCAGAATCATTAGGTTTAAAATACATTGACCATATGGTTGGAAATGTAGGTTGGGGCGAAATGAACCAATGGGTCAAATGGTACGAAGACATCATGGGATTTGAAAATTTCCTTTCGTTTGACGACACTCAAATTCATACTGAATACTCGGCTTTAATGAGTAAAGTAATGAGTAATGGTAACGGTAGAATTAAATTTCCAATCAATGAACCCGCTAAAGGAAACAAAAAATCGCAAATTGAAGAATACCTTGATTTTTATGAAGGGCCAGGCGTACAACATTTAGCAGTTGCCACAGACGACATTATCAAAACTGTTGCAGGATTAAAAGCCAGAGGAGTTGAATTTTTGCCACCGCCTCCTCAAGCGTATTATGATGATATTCCTCGCCGATTGGGCGTTCACATGGATATGATGAAAGAAGACATCAAAGAATTGCAAAAACTTTCCATTTTAGTAGATGCTGATGAAGATGGTTATTTATTGCAAATATTTACCAAGCCTGTAGAAGATCGTCCAACACTTTTCTTTGAAATAATTCAACGAATGGGCGCAAAAGGATTTGGTGCAGGTAACTTTAAAGCACTTTTTGAGTCTATTGAACGTGAACAAGCATTGAGAGGAACACTCTAAAAAGTTAAATTTATTAAACAATAACCAAAATACAACGTTGTAGTGATGCTGTTTTTAATAAAAATGTGTTAAAATTGATTTTTTGATAAGAATAATTCAAAAACAGTTGTACATTTGCACTCACAAAAAGAAAAGGAGTGGTTTCCTTTAATTTTTATATAAGTTTTTCATAATTTATAGTTTTTGGTTGGTTAATAGCATAAAAACTCAGTCATTTTATTGACTGGGTTTTTTTGTTTTAATACATTTGGAACAAAAATTGTATTACGGTTACTAAATCAATAAATTTAAATGATGAAAAAGATTATTTTATTTGGGTTGTTTTTGCTAACCGTTAGTTTTGATCAACTCGATGACACAGTTCAAAAAGAAGCGGCATTTGATACAGGTGAATTTTTCAAATTTAGAATCCATTATGGTGTTGTTACTGCTGGTTATGCCACTTTAGAAGTAAAAGAAGCTGTTCGAAACAATAAAAAAGTATACCACGCAGTTGGTAATGGTTATACAACAGGAATGACTAAATTCTTTTTTAATGTAGAAGATAATTACCAAAGTTTTTTTGATAAAACAACAGGAAAACCGTATCAGTATGTAAGAAAAATTGATGAAGGCGGTTATACTAAAAACCAAGAAGGCTTTTTTAATCAAGACAAAAATAGTATCTTAGTAAAAGATTATAAAAACAAAACTGAAAGGACTTTTACTACTCCTGAAAATGTTCAAGACATTGTCTCTACTTTTTATTATTTAAGAAATCATCCTAATGTTGATAAACTTAAAGTAGGTGAATCAATTCTTGTAGACATGTTTTTTGATGACGAAACGTTCAAATTCAAACTCAAATACATCGGAAACGAAGACATTGAAACCAAATTTGGAACTGTAAAAACAATGATTTTCAGACCGTTAGTGCAATCAGGCCGTGTTTTTAAAGAAGAAGAAAGTTTAACTGTTTGGATTACAGACGATGACAATAAAGTGCCTGTTCGAATCAAGGCTAGCTTAGCAGTAGGTTCGCTCAAGGCAGATTTAGAATCTTTTAAAGGATTAAAGCATCCTTTTTATATTAAAGTAAAAAAATAATGACTACCGAAACCAACCAACTTATTGAAGAACTAGAAAGAAAATTTGATGCGATAAATCAAAAGACTGACACACATTTAGAAGGACTACTTTGGGCAAAACCCATCACTTATTGGGATTATATCCAAACGGATGCGCTCTTAAATTTACAAACACAAAGAACGCTTCTTCCCGACGAAATGGTTTTTATTATGTACCATCAAGTCAACGAGTTATTGTTTAAAATGATCCTGTGGGAAATCCGTCAAGTATGCCACATTGAGAAGCCAGAAACCAAGTTTTTTGCCGAAAGATTAACTCGAATTTCAAGGTATTTTGATATGTTAACCACGTCTTTTGATATCATGGGCGACGGAATGGAAGTGGAGCAATACATGAAATTTAGAAATACATTAACGCCAGCGAGCGGTTTTCAAAGTGCGCAATACCGATTAATCGAATTTGCCTCAACGGATTTGATTAATTTAATAGATTACCGATTCAGAGCCACAATTGACCGAAATACACCTTATTCTCATGCTTTTGAACATTTGTATTGGCAAGCAGCAGGCAAAGATTACCATACGGGCGAAAAATCGTATTTAATTTTAGAGTTTGAAAGAAAATACAAAGACGAGTTTTTGCGTTTTATGGAAGAATACAACACCATCAATATTTGGCAAAAATTCAAACAACTACCTGAAAACGATCAAAAGGACGAAGCACTAGTTGCTGCGATGCGTCATTACGACAAAACAGTCAATATTACTTGGGTAATGGGTCATTTGAATGCGGCCAAAAAATACATCGAAAGTGGTCATGGTTCAGGCGAAGCAACAGGCGGAAGTGATTGGAAAAAATACATGCATCCAAAGTACCAACGCCGTATTTTTTTCCCCGAATTATGGTCGGAAGAAGAATTGAAAAATTGGGGTGAAGACTGTTAAAAATAGCGCATTTGAAAAAATATTCCATTTTATTACTACTAGTATTTTCCCTTTTTTCCTGTAAAAAATCGGAAGAAGAGGTTTGGGTTGACGAAGTTGAACCGTACAAACCTATAGTAGATTTTGGAATCAATTTTAGTGACTACAACGTTGACCAAGATACGGTACAGTATTACGACAACTTTACACGTATCTTAAAGCGACAAAATCTTTCCAACAAAAAAATCAATCAAATCATTGAGAAAGTCAAAGATTCACTCGACTTAAAACTCATCAAGCGCAAAAAGGCTTTTACTTTTTTCAGATCCAAAGACCGATACAATAAAGTGCAAATGATGGTTTTTCAACCTGATAACTTGAATTATATTTTGGTTGATTTACGTGATTCAATAGCTGTGTACAAAAAAGCACGCCCACTTACGTTTAAAATCAGAACAATTGCCGGAAAATTGAGTAGCTCTCTTTCTGAAACACTTCGCAATGAAAATATAGATATTTCGCTAAAAAAGAAACTGATCAAGGTTTACGCTTGGTCCATCGATTTTTTTAAATCAAAAAAAGGAGACAAATTTGCTGTAAGTTTTACCGAACGCTACATTAACGATACGATTTACGACGGAATTGATAGTTTGCGTTGTGCTTTCTTTGAATATAAAGGCAAAAAAATCTACGCATTTCCATTTGTTCAAGACAGCATCAAAGGCAAAACCGATTATTATGATGATGAAGGGAATGCATTGCGTAATTTCTTTTTAAAAGCACCTCTTAAAGTTATCAATATTACATCCAAATACACATTGAAACGTTTTCATCCTGTGCAACAAATTTGGAAACCCCATTACGGAACCGATTATGCCGCGCCTACTGGAACACCAATTATGACCACAGCCACTGGAGTTGTTGAAGTGGTTGGATATACAGCAGGAAACGGAAATTTTGTCAAAGTAAAACACGACAAAACCTATTCAACACAATACCTTCACATGTCTAAAATCTTAGTCAAACGAGGACAATCAGTAAAGCAAGGTGATGTAATTGGTAAAGTGGGAAGTACTGGTTTAGCTTCAGGACCACACGTTTGTTATCGTTTCTGGAAAAACGGAAAAGAAGTTGACGCTTTAAAACTCAAGTTGCCCAATTCCGAACCCATGGACGGAAAAAACAAACCACGCTATTTTAAATATATTACGCCTTTAAAACGAGAATTGGACAGTGTTGCAGCAGTCAAATTCAAAGAACCCTTTCGATTCGTTCCTCCTCAACCGCGCAAAGAAGAACCGCAAGAAATAGAGGAAGAACAACCTAAATCTAAAAAAAGTTCGAAATCCAAATCCAAAAAAAGGAAATAAGTAGATTTTAAAACTTTGCTTTTAATTCCCTAAACAATAATGTACTTTTGCAGTTCTAAATCAATTGCAATGACACTTTCTAAGATTAATCCAACGACAACTGCTGCTTGGCAAAAATTGAATCAACATTTTGCACAAATGCAACACAATTCTATCAAAGAATTATTTGCAAATGACGCAGCAAGAGCTGAACAATTTCATATCCAATGGAATGATTTTTTAATTGATTATTCAAAAAACAATATTACCCAAGAAACCATCGATTTGTTGTTGGAATTAGCCAATGAAAGTCAGTTAAAGGATGCTATTTCAAGCTATTTCAATGGCGATTTAATCAATCAAACCGAAAACAGAGCCGTACTTCACACTGCATTACGCGCTCCACAAGATTCAGAGATTTTAGTAGACGGTAAAAATGTGATGCCAGAAGTTTTTGAAGTCAAAAACAAAATGCAAAAGTTCTGTAATGCTATTATTTCTGGAAAACAAAACGGCTTTACAGGAAAACCATTTACCGATGTAGTAAATATTGGCATCGGTGGCTCTGATTTGGGTCCGGCGATGGTTGTTGAAGCATTGCAATTTTACAAAAACCATCTGAATGTTCATTTTGTTTCCAATGTAGATGGCGATCATGTGAACGAAATTATCAAAAAAATAAATCCCGAAACGACACTTTTTGTAATTGTTTCTAAAACTTTTACCACGCAAGAAACCTTGTCTAATTCAGAAACTATTCGTTCGTGGTTTTTACAATCGGCAACCCAAGATGATGTAGCCAAACATTTCGTTGCGGTTTCAACTAATACACAAAAAGTAACGGAATTTGGTATCGACAGTAATAATATTTTCCCAATGTGGGATTGGGTTGGAGGACGATTTTCGCTATGGAGCGCTGTTGGACTTTCGATAAGTTTAGCTGTTGGTTTTGACAATTTTGATAGATTGTTAAAAGGAGCCAACGCCATGGACAATCATTTTAAAGAAACCGATTTTAAGAAAAATGCTCCAGTTATCTTAGCATTACTAAGTGTTTGGTATAATAATTTTTTTGGTGCCGAAAGTGAAGCGTTAATTCCGTATACACAATATTTACAAAAATTAGCGCCTTACTTACAGCAAGGCATAATGGAAAGTAACGGAAAAAGTATTGGGCGCGACAGCAAACCAGTTAATTATCAAACGGGAACCATTATTTGGGGTGAACCTGGTACCAATTCGCAACACGCATTCTTTCAGTTGATTCACCAAGGGACAAAATTAATTCCAGCGGATTTTATTGGTTTTACCGAATCGTTGTACGGCAATGAAGATCATCACAACAAATTGATGTCCAATTTCTTCGCTCAAACCGAAGCGCTTTTGAATGGAAAAACCGAAGCTCAGGTTAAAGCCGAATTTGAAAAGCAAGGAATTGTAGGTGAACAAGCCAATTTCCTATTGCCTTTTAAAATATTTACTGGAAACAAACCGACCAACACTTTATTAATTCAAAAATTGACTCCTGAAAATCTTGGGTCTTTAATTGCTTTATACGAACACAAAATCTTTGTTCAAGGTGTAATTTGGAATATCTATAGCTATGATCAATGGGGCGTTGAGTTAGGAAAACAATTGGCCAATTCTATTCTAACAGAAATTGAATCTAAAACGGTTGCTACTCACGATAATTCGACACAGTTTTTATTGAATCATTTTTTGCAATCTAAAAAATAGTTTTTCTTAAAAAATACAGCAAACCGTTATTTTTCGATTTATTATTGAAAAATATTTAATAAATAGGCTTATTTTTCTGATACATTGAGAATTATTCAAGACTTTTCCAATTGTTAACATTTTCTTAACAACTGTATACCATTTTATTAAGAAATTTGCGGAAAATTTTAACTTAATCAAAAATGAAAAATTTAAGAACTAATTTACTAACAGGTTTGTTTTTTCTTATCACAACATTCGCCTTTTCTCAAGGAAAAATTAAAGGTACTGTCGTAGATAGCGATTTGAACGGATCTTTGCCTGGTGTAAACGTTGTAGTAAAAGGCTCAACAACTGGTGTTACAACTGATTCTGATGGGAAATTTACTATTAATTCTTCTGCTGCTTCAGGACAAATCGTAATTACTTACATCGGATTTACATCGCAAACGGTAAACTTTACTGTAAAAAACGGAGAAACAGTTGATTTAGGTACAATCAAACTTGCAGCTGAGTCAAACCAATTGGAAGAAGTTGTGGTAGTTGGAAAAGGAGTTATCGATTTGATCAAAGATAGACAAACTCCAATCGCAGTTTCTAATATTAAAGCAGCTGATATTCAAGCTAAAATTGGAACAGCAGATATTACTCAGGTAATGGTAAACACACCTTCAGTATATGTAGCTGGTCAGGCAGGAGGATTTGGAGATTCAAGAATTACGGTTCGTGGTTTTCAACAAGATAATACAGCATTTTTACTTAATGGTCAACCAATTAATGGTATGGAAGATGGTAAAATGTATTGGTCAAATTGGTCGGGAATGGCTGATATTGCCAATGTTATTCAAATACAAAGAGGTTTAGGTTCTTCTAAATTAGCAATCTCATCAGTAGGAGGAACAGTGAATTTTGTGACTAAAGCAACCGAAAAGAAAGAAGGCGGATTTGCTTCTTTTGGTATTGCTAATGACGATTATTTTAAATCTACTGTTGGCTACAATTCAGGAATGACTAAAAAAGGTTGGGGTGTTAGTTTGATGTTGTCGCATTGGCAAGGAGATGGATTTAATCAAGGAACAAGAGGTGAAGGTCAAAATTACTTTATTTCTGTTGGTTATAAACCAAGCGATAAGCATAACTTTAATTTCTTGATAACAGGAGCTCCACAATATCATGACCAAAACTTCTCTAAAAAAATAACAGATTATCTTGGTTACGGAAGAAAGTACAATAATAACTTCGGTTATTTGAATGGAAAGTATTTATCTGAGAGAACTAATTTTTACCATAAACCAGTAGCTAACTTTAACTGGGATTATGATATAAGTAGTAGTACACAATTGTCAACAGTTCTTTATGCTTCTGTTGGACGCGGTGGAGGAACTGGAAATTATGGTTCAAGTGCAGCAAAAAAATACATTACCGCGACCAATCCACATACAGGATGGACAGGTGAAAGAACATATATTGATTATACAACGATATACAACAATAACCTATTAGACGCAGACGGAATTGGTGATGGAACAAGCAATTACGCTATTAGAGCTTCAATGAACAATCATGCTTGGTATGGAGTAGTTTCTAATTTAAAAACTAAATTAACGGATAAATTAAATTTAAATTTTGGTGTTGATTTAAGAAGTTATGAAGGAACTCACTACAGACAAATCGTTAATTATTTAGGTTTAAACTCTTGGACAGAATCAAGAAAGTTGTTTAATCAAGACCATATCAACAATTTGCCTTCAACAATTACAGCCACAAATACTGTTACTGATTATCAAGTTGCTGAACCTTGGACTTCAATGTTCAATACAATAGGTGAGGATCAAAGAATTGATTACGATTACAGCGAAACAATTTCTTATGGAGGTGTTTTTGGTCAATTAGAATATTCTACAGATAAGTTATCTGCCTTTGTTCAAGGTGCTGTTTCTAACCAGTCACATCAAAGAACCGATAGATATGATTATGAGCCAGCTTATGCTGATTCTGAAAAAGTGGATAACTTAGGCTACAATGTTAAGGCTGGAGGTAGTTATAAAATAACACAAAAAAGTTCGGTTTATGTGAATGCAGGTTTTTATTCTCGTCAACCTTACCACGATAATATTTATTTAAACTTCACTAATAGAGTTAATCCTCTAGCTTCAAACGAAGATGTTTTAGGTTTTGAAGCAGGGTATAGTTTTAAATCAAAACTATTTAGTGCAAATTTGAACTTATACAGAACTTCTTGGAAAAATCGTGTCATTACAACTTCTAGAAATGTAACATCAGCAACCGAAACTATTGGAACCACTACATTGAGCCAAGGAGATTTGGTATACACTTCAAGTCAAACGGATGAGCAATTACATCAAGGTGTTGAAGTAGATTTTGTAGTAAAACCTACAACTAAATTAAATTTTAATGCCTTCGCATCTGTAGGTAGTTGGGAATATGCTGGAAATTCTAATCAAAGAAGATACGATGAAAGTTTAAGTCTCTTAGACGAAAACATTAAAGATGTTGATGGAGGAAAAGTGGGAGATGCTGCTCAAACAACTTGGGGTCTTGGTGCAAAATATGAAATTTTTGAAAGATTTTCAGTAGATGCTGATTGGAGAAATTATGACAATCTTTTCTCGAACGTTGCCGCAACTAAAGATAATTTAGAATTACCATCGTATGATTTGGTTGATTTTGGAATTTCATATAAAATGTTAGTGGGTAACAAAAAACAAAACTCTTTAAGTTTCAGAATCAATATTAGCAACCTGTTTGATGAAGTATACTTATCAGAATTGACTTCTGCTCAAAACATAGCAACTGAAGAAGAGTTTGTTAACCATACTGGAAACGGTTTAATCAATCCAAACGGATCAACAAGTAGTTCAAACCATTTGCAAGGTACAGGAATCAACAAATATGCAACTTATCAAGAATATTTAGATAAAGGAACTTACAACGGTTTAGACGCTAGAAATCAAGGTTATTTTGGTTTAGGCAGAACGTGGAGTGTTTCTTTAAAATATTCTTTTTAATAAGATATAGCCTTTTATTTAAAACCTCATTCGTCTTTCGGATGAGGTTTTTTTATTCTTTTTTATTATATTTGTTAAAACAAATAAACTATTTCATGTATCATTTTATCCAAAAATTTCATTCAGGTTGGGCGTATTTAGCTCTTTTACTTTTAGTTATTGCTGTTTTCAATTCCTTTTCAGGATGGTTTGCTAAAAGAGAATTCACAGCCAAAGACAAAAGAATTGCACTTTTCGGATTAATCGCAACTCACCTTCAACTAGTAATTGGTTTTGTGTTGTATTTCCTCTCACCAAAAGGATTAGAATCACTCGGACAAATGGAAGAAGCCGAACTGCGTTTGACTTCTCTAGAACATCCATTAGTAAACATACTAGCCATCATTTTAATTACAATTGGATGGTCTCGCCATAAAAAAGCAATAGCAAGCGATTTAAAATTCAAATCCATTTTTGTGTTTTATATGCTAGGATTAGTTTTAATCTTAGTCCGATTGCCATGGAAAGCTTGGTTCGGTATTTGATAAGTAAGTCCTGAAAAGGACTTTTTTTGTCAAAAAGATATTTTTATTTATGAAAAAACAAAGCATATCAATTCTATCAATACTAGCCGTGTTTGTCATTTCCATTGTAATGACCAATCACATTTTAGCACAAAATAAACAGCCAAAAACGGATTCCGTAAAAAAAGTAAACGCGCCCAAAGTGATGGAGGCAATAACCGCCGATGAAGTAATTGATAGCCTCGTAAGTAAAAAACCAAAACTCAAATTACACAAAGAAAACGCTGTAGCTTCCTACTACGCCGACATGTTCCACAACCGAAAAACAGCAAGTGGAGCCAAATTTGACAACAACAAATTTACTGCAGCGCACAAAAAATTCCCTTTCGGAACCAAACTCAAAATCACCAATCCCACCAACAACAAATCTGTGGTGGTTACGGTCAACGATCGCGGACCATACGTAAAAGGACGTGAAATCGATTTGTCTAAAAAGGCTTTCATGATGATTGCTTCCAACAAAGGTTCTGGAGTACAAAAAGTAACCATCGAAGTCATCGAAGAGTAGTTACCAACTTTTGTAAGGATGACGACTCAAATAGGCGTTGTAATAGCGCTCGTCATTAGTTACTTCCAAGCCCAACCAATCGGGGTTTTCAAATTTTTCATCTTCGTCCGAAAGCTCAATTTCAGCGACTATTAATCCGTCGTTTTCACCGTAAAAAACATCTACTTCAAACAGATGTTTTCCCACTTTTACGAGATAACGCGTCTTCTCAATCACTCCTTTTTCACACAACAAAAGTAATTGTTCCGCTTCAGTTAAAGCAATTTCTTTTTCCCACTCAAAACGCGAAGTTCCTGTAGCATTTGACTTGCCTTTAATGGTCAAAAACCCTTTATCATCTTTAATTCTTACACGTACAGTTCGCTCCGGACTGGAATTTAAATAACCTTGTGCAATGTGATGTTGCGTATACGATTGTTGTATAAAATCAGTCGAAGTCACCAAAAATTTACGTTCTATTTCTATCATTTTTATTAGAAGCTATTTCCTGCTTTCCGCTGTATCTTTTTATTGTTTAGAAACCTAAAAGTAAACCGACAAAATGTTGTTTTAAACAATAAAAAGGATGCCGCTGCACACGAGCGAAGCGAACTGGCGAAGCAATCAGGGCTAGGATATCCCAAATATAACTAAATTTGTGCTATGCAAGAACCAGTTAAGCTTCGAAAAATCATTCACGTCGATATGGACGCGTTTTATGCTTCGGTCGAACAAATGGATCATCCTGAACTCAAAGGAAAACCCATTGCTGTTGGCGGAAGCGAAGTGCGTGGCGTAGTTTCAGCGGCGAGTTACGAAGCCCGAAAATTTGGTGTTCGAAGTGCTATCAGCGGTGTTCAAGCCAAAAAATTGTGCCCCGATTTAATTTTTGTAAGACCACGTTTTGATCGTTACAAAGAAATCTCCAAAAAAATCCGAAAAATCTTCCATGATTATACCGATTTGGTCGAACCACTTTCGCTCGACGAAGCCTATCTCGATGTCACACAAAACAAAAAAGGAAATCCAAGCGCAACACTCATCGCACAAGAAATTCGGCAACGTATTTTTGAGGAAGTTGGACTCACTGCTTCAGCCGGAATTTCAGTCAATAAATTTGTTGCCAAGATTGCCAGCGATTACAACAAACCCAACGGTCAAAAAACCGTAAATCCTGACGAGGTGGAAACGTTTTTGGAGAATTTAGACGTCAAGAAATTTTATGGCGTGGGCAAAGTCACTACCGAACGCATGTACCAATTGGGCATCTTTACAGGCAAAGATTTAAAAACCAAATCCATCGATTTCCTTGAACAGCATTTTGGCAAAAGCGGTAAGTTTTATTATTATATCGTGCGCGGCATTCACAACAGTGAAGTCAAACCCAACCGAACCACCAAATCAGTTGCAGCCGAACACACGTTCAACGAAAATTTGACGTCCGAAATTTTCATGGAAAAAAAGCTCGAACGCATTGCGCAAGAACTAGAAAAACGCCTTAAACGCTATGCTATTTCTGGAAAAACAGTCACGCTCAAAATCAAATACTCCGATTTTACCCAACAAACCCGAAGCAAAACCTTACCGTATTTTATTGCCGACAAAGGCTTGCTTTTTGAAACCGCTAAAGAGCTTTTATACCAAGAACGCCTCAAGGATTCCGTACGATTACTCGGTATTTCACTCAACAATCTCAATACTGAAGTCAAAAAAACAGTTGTAGTTCAGTTGAAGTTTGAGTTTTAATTCATCAATTAACTCAATTTTATTCCCTACTTTTACCATCAATTTTTTTACTCCATGGAGAAGATTATTTCCTATCCGATTTCGGTGGTTTATTATTTGTGTTTCGGATTGACTTTGGTCGTTTTTCATCCTATTCAATGGGTTTGTTTTAACCTTTTTGGTTACGAAGCTCACAAAAAAAGCGTCGATTATTTGAATTTGTTTTTAGTGCTTTGTACCCGAATTTTAGGCACAACGTATACCTTTAAAAACAGAGAAAGTATTCCCGAAAATGTGCCTTTAATTTTTGTAGCCAACCACCAAAGTTTGTTTGATATTATTGGAATCATTTGGTATTTACGAAAGCATCATGCGAAATTTGTCAGCAAGAAAGAATTAGGAAAAGGCATTCCGAGTGTATCGTACAATTTACGTCATGGCGGTTCGGTTTTAATTGATAGAAAAGATCCAAAGCAAGCGCTTCCTGTTATAAAAGGTTTGGCAGAATATATTGAAAAACACAAAAGAACAGCCGTAATTTTCCCTGAAGGTACGCGCAGTCGAAATGGAAAACCAAAAGAGTTTGCACAAAATGGATTGAAAATTTTATGTAAATACGCGCCATCAGCTTACATCGTTCCTATTTCAATCAACAATTCTTGGAAAATGGTCAAATTTGGCGCTTTCCCAATGGGATTAGGAACTAAAATGGAATTTACCATTCACGAAGCTTTGGCTGTAAAAGATTACTCGTTTGAAGAATTAATGCAAAAAACAGAATCGGCTGTCGTACAGTCATTACAATATTAAAATACAATTATAATCATCCGTCAAGGATAAAGAACTACTTACAATGATAAAAAACATCCGACTAGAAGTGATGCAATTTCTAGAAAAAAACGTCGACAGTTTTGTGGAACAATTTTTAATTCCAGTTGAAAAAATTTGGCAACCTAGCGATTTATTACCCAATTCTGAGAGCGAAAATTTTTTAGAAGAAGTTAAAGAATTACGCGAAATCGCTAAAGATTTACCTTACGATTTTTGGGTAGTAATGGTAGGCGATACCATCACCGAAGAAGCTTTGCCAACCTATGAATCCTGGTTGATGGAAGTAGAAGGTGTAGATAATGAAGGGCGCAACGGCTGGTCAAAATGGGTACGTCAATGGACAGGTGAAGAAAACCGTCATGGCGATTTGTTGAACAAGTATTTGTTTCTTTCAGGAAGAGTGAACATGCGTGAAGTAGAGGTAACTACGCACCATTTAATCAACGATGGATTTGATATTGGAACTGGAAAAGATCCATATAAAAATTTTGTGTACACGAGTTTCCAAGAACTGGCCACTTATGTGTCGCACAACAGAGTATCGCAAATCGCAAAGGAATTTGGAGACAAAAAATTATCAAAGTTGTGCAAATTAATCGCGGGCGACGAAATGCGTCACCATCATGCTTATAGCGAATTTGTGAATCAAATTTTCAAGGTAGATCCAAGCGAAATGATGTTGGCGTTTCAACACATGATGAAGCAAAAAATTACCATGCCAGCGCATTTTTTGAGAGAATCGGGTGAAAAAATCAGTACTGCTTTTGAAGAATTTTCGAATTCTGCTCAAAAATTAGGCGTTTACACAGCCAACGATTATGTAGAAATTATGCAAAAGTTAATCGATAAATGGGATATTTCTAAAATTACTAATCTAACAGATGAAGCCGAGAAAGCACGTGATTATTTGATGAAATTACCCGACAGAATGGCCAAAATATCAGAGCGTTTGATTCTTCCTGATGAAACCAAAATTTTCAAATGGGTAGAACCTGCTTTAATCAGATAATAGAGTAAAGAGAAAAGAATATAGATTTCAATCCTTTCTGAAAGAGAGGATTTTTTTAACCACAATTTTATGTCATTGATTGACAACACGATAGTATTTGTAAAAGAAAAACTTAAAAATGCCGAAGCGGGTCACGATTGGTTTCATATCGAAATGATTATAGATTTTTAATTTTTTTCGTAAAAAAGTATAATTAATTAAATATATTAAAAACTAAGAAACAATTTTTTGTCTAAACATTAAATAAGAGAGTAATGTTATAATATAATTTAGGGTTGAAACTTTCTTTATAAAATTGTCTTTTTTTCATTTTTTGCTAAACTTAATACCAAATCTACATTGTTTGAATATACGGGTAAATTATATTTATTTGCTGAAATTTTTAAATGCTTTTCTAAAACTTCTGATTTAATAAAGTCCATGGAGGGTTTGTTAGGTATCCAACTCACGGCTTTCTGTTTGCAATCATAGTTATACTCCTTTTCAGCCATATATTTTTTTAAAGCAGGTGTTAGATATGTTGGACCAGTTAAATAAGCGTAAGTATATCTGTGCGTTAATTCAACAATTTCTTCTATTTCAGATTTATTTATAAATGGTAAAAGTGGACGAAATGCTACAGATGTTTTCAAGCCAGCATCAAACAAGATTTTAAGAGTTTCAATTCTTTCAAAAGGTGAAGGAGTTTTTAATTCAAGTTCTCTCCACTCATTTAATTTTAGAATTGAGACAGCAACTTGTAAAAAATAATCACTTTTCATTAGCTCTTCGTTAATTTTAATTAAACCACTTATGTCAAGATTTTTAGCTCTTGTTTTTGTAGAAAAACTTATATGCTTTTTATATGGGATTAACTTTCCTAACAGGCCGATATAATCAGGTACTAAAGTTAATTCAACATCTGCTGCAGGTTGAATAATTTTTAACTTTTTACTTTTGAGATTAAAAATATTTTCAGCGTTTACATTGTCAATTCTTTCTAAACCAGAATAATTTTCATTATCAACAAAGCAATAAATGCAACCATATGTACATTTTTTATTTCCAATTGTACTTAATATTCGTTCATTTGTTTCCATTTAAGTTTTTTTGCAAATAAAGTTCATCCAATTTTTATTCCATTCTATCTCATTGTTATTAAATTCTTTAACAATTTGAAAGTTGCTATTTTCTAATTCTTCTTTTAACTCAGAGTATGTCCAGAATTTTCTGTAACGCTTTACATCTGATTTATAATCAACTTTTTCAAAAAAACCTTCATTTGAAATTTGGCTAACTGTTGTAGCAATGAAAAAGTATCCATTATTTGTAAGTAAATAATTTATTTTGGCTAAAGCTGTTTTTGCATCTTGTTTGGAAAAGTTATGAATACTAGCTTTTGCAATTATTCCTTGGAATTTTAGTGCATTAAATTCATATGATAAAAAATCTTCATTATAAACTATTGAATTGGGACTAGTTTTAATAGCTAATTCAGTCATCTTGTTAGAAATATCAATCCCATATGTTTTATAACCTCTTTCATCAAACATTTTTAAGTTAAGACCATTTCCGCAACCTATATCTAAAGTCTTTAGGTCATTACAGTTCAAATCTTCTAACAAATCAAAGAAACTTTTGAGAAGTATTTTGTCCTTTGAATAGTCTTTATAAATGCGATCTTCATATTCTTTTGAAAGAAGGTTATATGCTAATTTATTTTGTTCTTTATAGTTTATTTTACTCATTATTATCTTGTATTGTCAAATGTTGAGCATTTAATTCTTCACTAATTTCATTACCTCCAATTTTTGAATCAGGGCTTTCTGAGTTTAAAAAAATTCCTTTATAAGAAATTGGAGTACCAGATACATCTGAAAAAAGAATTTGTGCCAAACTTGTATAAGGGTAGATTATTATTTCTCTATCAGAATTGTTAGTTATTTGTAATGGAAAATTCCAAAGTATGCCAGGAGGACAGTAAGGAGAGCTCATACTTATATTTATTCCTAATCTTGCAAACCAACTTCTATTGTATATAAAGCCAACCAAATGAATTGGTATAGTGACTTTTTCATGTATAGTTGAAAAAATTGTTGCGTTAGGTTTTAATCTATAGCCTTCGGACCCTAGTTTTAAGGTTTTACCAAATAAATCATCAATTAATTGTTTCCTGTTTGTTGATTCTATTATTTCTTTAGTGTCAATTGAATGTTTATTTGTATTCATTATCTTATATTCGTCTGACAATCTCAAGTCAATTGAAGCCTCTTGAATTTGTTGTTCTGGGAGAAAAGGAAAATTTTCAGGACATTCAATTTTAATATTTCCTTTATATATTTCATATTCAATTTCTGGTTTTGTTAAAAATCCCATTTTAGCTATTTTTTATATCTTTTTGATTTGTTATAATTTTTGTAAGCAATACATTGAATTTATTTGTTCCAATTAAATCAACAAAGTATTTTTCAAGTTTTTCTATTATTTCTGTCGTTTCTTTTTCTTCATTTATGATAATATAATCAATATCTTCTACATCAAAAGTCAACAAATTATTTGAAAGCAGTTCTTTATATTTTTGTGGATTATTAGAATAAACTTCGTCTTTTAAATATTGGAACTTTAAATTATTTGGTACCCACCTCCATTCTCTCTCATCATAATATCTGTAGCTGTTTTCTTTAAATCTTTGATTTTTACCTTCATAAGTTTTGATAAATGCAAAAATATTCATTATATCAAAAAAATCCTGTAAGTTGCTTTCGTTATTATTCTCTCTTATTGCTTTAAGTTTTTCAAATAAATTAATACTAATTTTTGATTTATTTTGGAGATAGAAGACAGGATTTAGCCCATTTTTTATTCCCCATTCTTTTTTAAGCCCAATACCATAAGCAATATCATCTTTAGAATTTTGGTTATGAGAACAATATGCTTTTATATGATTGGATATTAAGTGAAAAGGTATATCGCAAAAACAAACCATTGGGAATCTCAAATCAGGTATTTTTTGAGTTTCAAAAATTATTTCTTCTAATGAATAATTAGGTAGAAATCCTTTACACGCTAAAATTTTGAATAGACTTTCTTTTGATGTTATATGTATTAAACTATTTGAACTTATTCTCATATTTCAAAGTTATTAAAATTTTAACTATATAAATTAATAAGTTAGAATTTTTTAGAAAAATTCTAACTAAAAGTATTTAATAACAATATAAAAGCAACACTCAATCATTTCTACGAAAAATTATTGCTGTTAAAAGACAAAATGAATACTGACACAGGAAAAAAACTTGCACAACAACGCCATCAGTTTATGGAGCATTTTTTGTCGCAATTTTTCGCCGAATGGGACGGTGAGGTTTAGTGTTCAGTAATCAGTCGAAGTTGGCCAGTTATTTTCCAGTGAAATTTGCTTTTCTTTTTTCCAAAAAGGCAGTAGTTCCTTCTTTGAAATCTTCGGTGCCAAAGCATTTTCCAAACGATTTGATTTCGGTTTTGTAACCGTCAACTCCGTCTTTAAAGTTCGCGTTTACGGCTTTAATGGCTTGACTAATGGCTGCAGGCGAATTGCGTTGAATTTTGCTGGCAATGCCTTTGGTAAATTCTAAAAGTTCAGCTTGAGGCACCACATGATTCACTAATCCATACGATTTGGCGGTTTCGGCATCGATCATTCCTGCTGTCATTACCATTTCCATGGCGCGTCCTTTTCCAACCAATTGAGGCAAACGTTGCGTTCCGCCATAACCCGGAATTACACCCAATGACACTTCAGGCAAACCCATTTTAGCATTGTCGGAAGCGACTCTAAAATGACACGACATCGCCAATTCCAATCCGCCACCTAAGGCAAAACCGTTGACTGCAGCGATAACTGGTGTGCGCAAATTTTCTACAAAATCAAACAACAATTCTTGACCTTGTTGGGCCAATTGCGCGCCTTCTTCTACCGAAAAATGAGCAAATTCAGAAATATCAGCGCCAGCTACAAATGCTTTTTCGCCTTCGCCTGTAATAATAATTACTTGTGTTGCCGTGTCAGCATCCAATTGTTCAAAAGCGTTGTGCAATTCTTGAATGGTTGCCACGTTTAAAGCGTTTAATTTAGAGGGACGATTGATGGTGATTTGACCAATTCCGTTTTCAGTTGTTACAATGATATTTTCGAAGTTCATGGTTTTTATTTTTCAGTTAGCGGAAGTGAAACAGTAAATGTGGTTCCTTTTCCGAGTTCAGTCTCAAAAGTAATAGTTCCTTTGTAATTTTCAATAATATTTTTGATAATTCCGAGTCCGAGTCCCATTCCACTCGTTTTGGTAGTGAATTTGGGTTCGAAAACATGCTCACGATTTTCAACTTCAATCCCAGTTCCGTTGTCTTCTACACAAATAAAAACGTTTTCATTTTCCTCTTTAACAGTCACCAAAACTTTTTTAAATTCCTTCTCTTCAGGAATTGACTGAATTGCATTTTTAACCAAATTGGTAATGATTCGAATCAGTTGAGTACGATCTAATTTAGCAGTAATTTCTTCTTTATTGCTTTCAAATTGAATGTAATCTTCGTTGAAAATATCTAAAGCCAATTCAACCACATCTACTACATTCAGACTTTCATTTTGTTGCGCTGGCATCGAAGCAAAGTTCGAAAACGCAGATGCGACCGAAGTCATTGTATCAATTTGTTGAATGAGTGTTTTGGTATAATCGTCGAGTTTTTGTTTCAAATTTGGGTCATCTGCATCAAATTTGCGCTGAAAACTTTGTACGGTTAATCGCATTGGTGTCAATGGATTTTTAATTTCATGCGCCACTTGTTTAGCCATTTCGCGCCAAGCTTGTTCGCGTTCGCTTTGGGCTAACATTGCCGCACTTTCTTCTAACTTGTCGACCATTCCGTTGTAAGCCGTAATGAGCGAGTTAATTTCGCGACTGTTGGCTTCAATAACAATTTTTTCGTTTTTCTGATTCAAACTGGTTTCGTTGATTTTATCAGAAATGGTTTTTAGCGATTTGGTGATGTAACTTGCCAAGAAGTATGCTAAAGCAAAGGCAACAATCAACATGAACGAATACACTTGACTTAGTCGAATCAAAAACGCACGCAATTCTTCTTCGTAATAATCGTCGTCGTCTACGTAAGGTAAATTCAGAATTCCGAGTGGTTTAAATTTGTCGTCTTTGATTTGACTAAACGACGAGCGGTTCTTCATTCCGTCAACGCTTTTCACATCAACATAACGCTTTTCGATAGACGATTGCACCAATTTGATGATGTATTTTGGAATTGGCGGCGAAACACTGTCGACTGAAAATGAAGCTTTTGACGAAATTAATAGTTTTCCTTTTAAGTTATAAATGTTTAAGTTGAGGTTATGAATGTCAGCCAATTCGTGAATTTCATCTTTAAAAATCAAAGGTAAATTGGCTTCGGTCAGTGGATAAGTTGAGTTGGAAAGTACGTAATTGATGTGTTCTTTAATGGCAGTTTCTTTTCGTTCTAATCGCTCTTGATGGTATCCACGCGCTTCATTTTTGAACTGAATAATCGAAATCGAAGCCATCAAAATCGAAGCGACTATAATCAATACAATCATCGACAGGAAAATCCTGATACGTAGTGATAGCGTTTTTATTTTGAAAAAATTAAACATATTTTTTAGTCATAATCTCAGACTCAGTTTTGAAAACTAAGACAGCGACTGTCCAGTTATTTTTTCTCTCGAATGCGTTTGTATAATTTAAAGCCAAGCATAATCAAAATTGAAAATAAAATGATTCCGATTACGCCATAAATCCAATTGATTGCATTTTTTAAAATTACTAAAAAAACCACGGCAAACAAGATAATCGTAGCCACCTCATTCCACAAGCGCATAAAATTCGACGTGTATTTCACTTCGCCTTTTTGCAACTGATTGTAAATTTGATGGCATTTCAAATGGTACAAATACAGCACAAAAACAAAGCCAAGTTTAACGTGCATCCACGGCATTTGCAACCAAGCTTTTCCGATTTCGGTAAAAAACAACATCCAATAAGCGAAAATACTAGCCAAAATGGCACTCGGCCAAGTGATAATGTACCACAAACGATAGGTCATTATTTGGTATTGCCTCTGTAAAATCTCTTTTTCTAGAGAAGGTTTGTCGTTGGCTTCAATTTGATACACAAACAACCGAACAATGTAAAATAAGCCTGCAAACCATGTGATAACAAAGATAAGATGCAATGATTTGATGTAATTGTAGAGTTCCATTTAAAAATTTATTTTCTATGCTCTATTATCTTTATTCTTTCTTCCAATCAGTAATCCAATTGGCCACCACATTACACCATTCATCTTCGTCGTTCAAGCATGGAATAGCTAAAAATTCTTCACCACCGTTGTGTTTGAATTCTTCATTAGCACGCATGGCAATTTCTTCCAACGTTTCCAAACAATCCGAAACGAAGGCTGGCGTTACAACCGCTAATTTCTTAATTCCTTTTTCGGGCATTTTGTTGATTTCAACGTCGGTGTAAGGCGTTAACCATTTATCGCCTGCCAAACGCGATTGAAAGGTTTGGCTGTATTTTCCTTCTGGAATTCCTAGTAATTCAACTACTTGACGTGTGGTTTCATAGCATTGGTGACGGTAACAAAATTCATGCGCTGGCGAAGCAGTTACACAACATTTATTGTCAATGGTACAATGAGATTTGGTTACATCGGTTTTACGAATATGACGTTTCGGAATGCCATGGTACGAAAACAACAAATGATCATAGTCGAATCCGGCCAAATGTTTTTTGATGGAATTGGCTAAAACTCGAATAAAATCGGGTTTGTTGTAAAAAGCCGGAACTTTGGTAATGGTCATTTCGGGGAAATGTTTTTGCTGTAATTCATCGGCCAAAGCCCAAATTGTAGTGGTAGAAGCCATTGCATATTGCGGATAAAGAGCGAGCAACATTACTTCGGTCACACCTTTGTCTTTCAATTCTTGCAACCCTTTTTGAATGGTCATGGTTCCGTAACGCATCGCCAAAGCAACAGGAACATCAACCAATTGGGTAACTTTTTGATGCATTTTTTTTGAAATAACAATCAGCGGCGAACCTTCTTTAGTCCAAATTTGACTGTAGGCTTCTGCCGATTTTTTTGGACGTGTTTGCAAAATGATTCCTCGAACCAATAAAGCTCTTAATAAAAATGGAACGTCAATAACGTATTTGTCCATTAAAAATTCATCTAAATACGGTTTTACGTCTGCTGGCGTTGGACTTTCTGGCGAACCTAAATTAACGAGTAATACTCCTTTCATCTTTTTAATTACGTATTAGGATTAATTGACATTAAATATTTTTTGGGCGTTGTGGCAAACTTTTTCTTGAAAGCAGCAATAAAATGACTTCCAGTGCTGTAGCCGATTTTTAAACCAACTTCGTTTACATTATACGAACCACTGTCCAATAATTGACGAGCATAATCCATTTTGTAATCGAAAAGAAATCCGTAAACAGTGTCGCCATAAATTTGTTTGAACCCCATTTTTAGTTTTTTTAAACTCAAACCAACTTGTTCAGCCAATTCTTCTAATCCTGGCGGTTCTGCCATGTTGGCGATGATGATTTCTTTGGCTTTTTTGATTTTCATCACATTGTCTTCGTCAATCAAAAACGGACATTGCTCAGCATTCGGGTCTTCCGAACGGTTAAAATACAAACTCAACAACTCGTAACCTTTGCCTTTGTAATATAAATTTTTGATCGAAGGATTCAAGTTGTAATGGAACAATTGACTCAAAACGATCGCCATTGACGGACTAATATCGGTTTCTTTATAATATTTTCGGTCTTTGTTTTCTTCGCTTAAAAAAGGAATATGTTCGGCTTGGTTGGAAAATAAACCATGAAATTTTTGTATCGAAATCAACACCGAAATGACCCAAGTGTTTGAAGACAATTCTAAGTTTAAAGGCAATTCTTTTTGCGGATTGTAAAACAATAATGCTTTTTCTTCACGTAAGTCTAAAGCATAATTTCCTTCATTAAAAACAAATTTTGCTTTTCCTTTAATGCCAAAATGAAACTGTATAAGTCCTTGATTAACTTGACGTTTTACAGTATAGTTCTCATTTCCATCGTTTTGAAAACGAATTAGGGTAAAATCATTTTCAATTGTTATTTCTTCTTTAGAACCCATAGCGATATTTTTTCGTATGTAAGTTGTAGATAAGCGCTTCTGTTATTTAGAATTAATCTATATAGTGATTTTTGAAACACTTGATTTTTCTACAAATTTATAACAAATAACGCTAAAAAGTCAAATTGGTTGTAAAAAATCGCACAGCGACACAAAAAGTACTTCTAGCGTTGTTTTTATGAAAAGGATAGTGATAATTTTGTTGAACTTTTAGGAAAGAGCAAAATATGGAAAATTTTAATATGCCAAAACATACTTCGTTTTATGCATTAGGTTTAAGTTATAAAAAAGCCGATGCATCCATCCGAGGGAAATTTAGTTTAGACGCACAAGCCAAAGCCACTTTATTGATACAGGCAGAAGCCGAAGGAATCGAATCGTTGATCGTTACCTCTACTTGCAATCGAACTGAAATTTATGGTTTTGCTCAACATCCTTACCAATTAATCAAACTTTTATGTGCTAATAGTCAAGGAACTGTAGAAGAGTTTCAGGAAGTTGCTTATATTTATAAAAATCAAGAAGCGATTAACCACATGTTTCGTGTAGGAACGGGTTTGGATAGTCAAATATTAGGTGATTTTGAAATTATTAGTCAATTGAAAATGGCTTTTAATGAGAGTAAATCGAATGGATTGGTAAATTCGTATTTGGAACGATTAGTAAATTCTGTAATCCAAGCGAGCAAAAAAATCAAAACAGAAACAGAGATTTCTTCTGGTGCAACCTCAGTTTCATTTGCATCAGTACGTTATATCTTTAACAATGTTGAAGATATTGCTAATAAAAAGATTCTGCTTTTTGGAACAGGAAAAATAGGAAGAAATACGTGTGAAAATTTGATAAAACACACCAAGCATGAACAAATCACACTGATAAATAGAACCAAAGATAAGGCTGAAAAATTAGCGCAAAAATTAGATTTAATAGTAAAAGATTACGCCGATTTACAACTCGAATTGCAAAAAGCAGACGTTGTGGTTGTGGCAACTGGAGCACAAAATCCGACAGTAGATAAAACGATTTTAAATCTGAAAAAACCATTGTTGATTTTGGATTTGTCCATTCCGAGAAATGTAAATGAAAATGTTTGTGATGTGGAAGGTGTGACTTTAGTACATCTGGATCATTTATCTCAAATTACCGACGAAACCCTTGAAAATCGCAAGCAATACATTCCGCAAGCCGAAGCTATCATTGATGAAATCAAAGAAGAGTTCGTTTCGTGGGCTAAAAATCGCAAATTCGCTCCTACAATTCACGCGTTAAAAGAGAAACTAAACTCAATTAAAGAAGGCGAACTGAACTTTCAACGCAAAAAAATGGCTAATTTTGACGAAGGGCAAGCCGAGTTAATTAGCAATCGAATCATTCAAAAAATCACTAACCATTTCGTGAATCACCTAAAAGACGGTGAATCTATGGAAGAAGGTATCGAATGGATTGAAAAAGTATTCCAACTAGAACAAGAGAAATCGTTGTTTTAAGATTTTACATCTTAGTGCTTCTACTAAAAATTAAACCCAAAGAACAAAGTGTCTAAAAAAATCATACGAATAGGAACTCGTGACAGTGAACTCGCTCTTTGGCAGGCACATACTGTTCAAAAACAACTCCAAAATTTAGGCTATCAAACCGAAATTGTTGCGGTCAAATCACAGGGTGATATCATTTTAGACAAACCTTTATACGAACTCGGAATTACAGGAATATTTACCAAAACGCTCGATATTGCCATGATTAATGGTCAGATTGATATTGCAGTTCATTCGATGAAAGATGTTCCAACTGCCTTGCCAATAGGAATTGTACAAGCAGCCGTTTTAGAGCGAGCCAATACATTAGATATATTAGTTCATAAAGGGAATTTAGATTTTTTAGAAGACTCGGCAACTATTGCAACGGGAAGCCTTCGTCGTCAAGCACAATGGTGGAATAAATATCCGAATCACACAGTGGTTGATTTGCGTGGAAACGTCAATACGCGCATGCAAAAACTCAATGAAAACGATTGGAACGGAGCCGTTTTTGCAGCCGCTGGATTGGAACGAATCAACCTAAAACCGAAAAATTGTATTAATCTGGATTGGATGATTCCTGCTCCAGCGCAAGGTGCAATGGTAGTTGTAGCTATGGCAAATGATGAATATACTTTAGATGCATTAGCGCAACTTAATCACATTGAAACGGAAGTTTGTACGTATATCGAAAGACAGTTTTTGCGAACATTAGAAGGTGGTTGTACAGCGCCAATCGGAGCAATTGCAAACTATAATGAACAAGATGATACTATTGATTTTAAAGGCGTTTTACTGTCTATTGATGGTCAACAAAAATTAGAAATCAATACAGTAGTTGACTTATCCGAATGGAAAAAATTAGGATTCAATGCTGCGCAAGAAATACTCAACAAAGGCGGAACAGAATTGATGGAGGATATTAAAAAAACGCTGAAAAAATAATGCCAAATCGAATCAAAATACTATCAACAAAAAAACTTTTGGCATCTCAAAAGCGACTCTTTGTTGAAGCCAAA
Organism: uncultured Flavobacterium sp.; assembly: GCA_964414655.1. Classification (GTDB taxonomy): domain Bacteria; phylum Bacteroidota; class Bacteroidia; order Flavobacteriales; family Flavobacteriaceae; genus Flavobacterium. Next base: position 158,001 of record CAYPXI010000003.1, read on the forward strand.
ATTGTTCTTTCACAATCCGATTTTATTGCTACTCAACCTGTTGAATTTGATCTTAAAAAAGTAAACGAAAACTTGATTTTTACAAGTCAAAACGGCATTCAAAGCGTAATTCAGCATCCACTATTTGATAAGATTAAGGATAGAAAGGTGTTTTGTGTGGGTTTGAAATCAAAAGAATTACTTATTGCAAATGGTTGTAATGTTGTGGCTTATGCCGAAAATGCAGCCGATTTAGCCGAGGCCATTTCACTCGTCTACTCACACGATAGTTTTACTTTCTTTAGCGGAAATCTACGTAGAGATGAGTTGCCTTTTACATTAAAGAAGGCGAAAGTTGATTTCAACGAAATTCAAGTATACGAAACCATTCTTACTCCTAAAAAAAGCACCATCAAACAAAACGGAATTCTTTTTTTTAGCCCTTCGGCTATTGAAAGTTACCTCAAAAAAAATATCATAACTGAAGAAGTGTGTTTTTGTATCGGTAAAACAACGGGAAAAGAATTGGTTAAGAAAAAAGTAAGTAAAATTGTTATGGCATCGCAACCCACAGTAGAAGCGTTAATAAAAACAGTAATAGACTATTACCAATCTTAAAATGGTTATCAAAACGAATTAGGATTTTTTAAATTTAATTAAAATAAAAAATGATTAAAAACGATTTATTCCTCCGCGCTTTAAATAACGAAACTGTTGAACGTCCACCCGTTTGGATGATGCGTCAAGCCGGAAGATATTTACCCGAATTTAGAGCTTTACGCGACAAATATGACTTTTTCACGCGTTGCGAAACACCCGAATTGGCTGCCGAAATTACGGTGCAACCCATTCGAATTGTACAACCTGATGCGGCCATTTTGTTCTCAGATATTTTAGTTGTGCCTCGAGCTATGGGCATTCACGTGGAATTGAAAGACAATCTCGGACCCATTATTCCCAATCCAATTCGAACTATGGAACAAGTTAATCAAGTATTTGTTCCCAACATTCATGAAACCTTAGGTTATGTAATGGATGCCGTAAAATTAACCAAAGAAATGCTCAACGATGAGGTGCCACTGATTGGTTTTGCTGGTTCACCCTGGACGATTTTCTGCTATGCCGTAGAAGGAAAAGGATCCAAAAGTTTTGATACAGCCAAAGGATTTTGTTTTTCCAATCCAGTTGCGGCGCACACTTTATTGCAAAAAATCACAGATACAACAATTTTATATTTAAAAGAAAAAGTAAAAGCAGGTTGCAATGCGATTCAGATTTTTGATTCTTGGGGAGGCATGCTTTCACCAGTCGATTATCAAGAATTTTCATGGCGTTACATCAATCAAATCGTAGAAGCTTTAGCAGATGATACCAAAGTAATTGTTTTTGGAAAAGGTTGTTGGTTTGCTTTAGGAGAAATGTCAAAATCTAAAGCATCTGCGTTGGGTGTAGATTGGACATGTTCAGCTCGAAATGCGCGCTATTTATCAGGAGGAAGAATCACATTACAAGGTAATTTCGATCCATCAAGATTATTATCTTCAATCCCAACCATCAAAAAAATGGTACACGAAATGATTGACGAATTCGGAAAAGACAATTACATCGTTAATTTGGGTCACGGAATTTTACCGAATATTCCTGTAGATCATGCGAAGGCTTTTGTGGAAGCGGTGAAAGAATATAAACAATAGCTGTAGCTGACAGCTTTTAGCTAATAGCTTTTATGAAAGATAAATTTCTAACCTACATCCAAAACCTTCAAAACCAAATCACTTCTAAACTAGAAGAAGTCGATGGTTTAGCAAAATTCCGTGAAGACATTTGGGATCGACCTGAAGGCGGTGGCGGACGAACACGTGTCATCGAAAACGGAGCCGTTTTTGAAAAAGGCGGCGTAAATATTTCAGCCGTTCATGGTAAATTACCCGATTCCATGCAGCAATTATTTAACGTTGGTGAAGCTGATTTTTTTGCCTGCGGATTAAGTTTGGTTATTCATCCTAAAAGCCCGATGGTGCCAACAGTTCATGCCAATTGGCGCTATTTCGAAATGTACGATGACAAAGGCGAAATCATCAATGCTTGGTTCGGTGGCGGACAAGATTTAACGCCGTATTATTTGTTTGAAGAAGATGCCACTCATTTTCATCAAACGTGTAAAACAGCATGCGATAAGCACAATCCTGAATTTTATCCGAAGTTTAAAAAACAATGCGACAATTATTTCTGGAACGCGCACCGCAACGAAGCACGTGGCATTGGAGGATTATTCTTTGATTATTGCAAAGCAAGTGATGTTTTTTCTATGGAAGATTGGTTTAATTTTGTAACCGAAGTTGGGAATTCATTCTTGGAAGCTTATGTTCCGATTGTTCAAACAAGAAAAGATTTGCCTTATACAGAAGCCCAACGAACATGGCAGGAAATACGTCGTGGTCGTTACGTTGAATTCAATTTGGTACACGACAAAGGCACACTGTTCGGACTCAAAACTAACGGTCGAATCGAAAGTATATTAATGAGTTTACCACCACACGTACAATGGCATTACAACCATCAGCCAGAAATTGGAAGTGAAGAAGAAAAGTTGATTAAAATATTAGAAAAACCTGTTGATTGGATTTAAGCCTTCAGCAATTAGCTATTAGCCATTAAAATTATATAAGCCATGAGAGATTACAAAAAATTTACAGTTTGGGAAAAAGCACATCAATTGACCTTGGATATTTATAAAACAGTATCTATTTTTCCCAAAGACGAACTATTTGGTTTGACAAGTCAGATGAAAAGGTCTTCGTCATCCATCCCAACTAATATAGCTGAGGGTTGTGGTCGAAATTCTGACAAAGATTTTTGTCGATTTCTTTATTTTGCATTCGGATCAGCAAATGAATTAGAATATCAATTATTTTTGAGTATAGAATTGAATTTTCTCGAAAATGAAAACGGACAAATTCTTTTAAAGCAAATAGAAGAAGTCAAAAAAATGCTTAACGGATTAATAACAAAGCTAATCGCTAACAGCTAATCGCTGAAAGCTAATCGCTAAAAGCTAAATAAACCATGTTCCCACTACAAAGAGGTCGACGTTTACGCGTCAACGAATCAATAAGAAGTTTAGTACGTGAAACTTCATTAAGTCCGAGCGATTTCATGTTCCCAATGTTCATCGCAGAAGGCGAAAATTACCAATCCGAAATTCCTTCAATGCCAGGAATTTTCCGTCGTTCACTCGATTTAACAGTCGAAGAAGTAAAAGAATTATTTGATTTAGGCATTCGCGCTGTAAACATCTACGTAAAAGTCGACGAAAGTCTAAAAGACAACACAGGAAAAGAAGCGTGGAATCCCAACGGACTCATGCAACGCGCCATTCGCGCCATCAAAACTGCCTGTCCCGAAATGATCGTCATGCCCGACGTAGCACTCGATCCGTATTCAATTTATGGTCACGATGGTATCATCGAAAACGGTGATGTTGCCAACGATGCTACAAACGACGCTTTGGTAAAAATGGCCGTTTCGCATGCGCAAGCTGGAGCCGATTTTGTAGCGCCATCCGATATGATGGACGGCAGAGTGCTGCGTTTGCGCCAAGGTTTAGATGCAGCCGGATTTCAAAATGTCGGAATCATGAGTTATTCGGCCAAATACGCTTCGGCTTTTTACGGTCCGTTTCGCGATGCTTTAGATTCTGCACCTCGTGAAGCAGACGTTGTTGTTCCCAAGGATAAAAAAACCTACCAAATGGATTATGCCAATCGCATTGAAGCCATAAAAGAAGCTCTGATGGACGTTGAAGAAGGCGCCGATATGGTGATGGTCAAACCCGGAATTGCCTATTTGGATATTGTGCGCGAAGTTAAAAATGCTGTGAATGTTCCAGTGACGGTTTTTCATGTTTCGGGCGAATACGCGATGATCAAAGCGGCTTCCGAAAGAGGTTGGCTCGACCACGACAAAATCATGATGGAACAACTTATGTGCATCAAAAGAGCGGGCGCAAGCTTGATTTCGACCTATTTTGCCAAAGAAGCTGCGATTCTTTTGAAGCAATAACAATGTAAGGAGCGAATGGCTTGGACGCTTTTGTAATCCATGTTCCTGCTGCCTTTCCAAAACTCGCCAAAAAGGCGAGGTTTTTCCCTTACATCAGGGCTAGAAAGGCAACAAATGGCTACTACATCACTGATAAAAATCATATTTAACCTTAAAATAGACCACTACCTTTGAGTAGAATTTAAAAATAATACAATGAAAACGTCTTTTAAATTATTCTTACTATCTGTTTTTACACTTTTTGTAATGAGTTGCGGAGGGAAAAAAGATGACCAAGATTTTGGTAAAAAAGAAGCAATCGAAGAAAACGAAACCAATACTGATTTTCCATTAGCCGAAAAAGGAAAAGAAATTTTTGAAGGCAAAGGAACCTGTTTCACCTGTCACAAAAAAGACGTGAAAGTAGTTGGACCAAGCATCCAAGACATTGTAAAAATATACAAAGAAAAAAAGGGTAATATTGTTACGTTCTTAAAAGGAGAAGCTGAGCCTTTGGTTGATCCTTCGCAATACGAAGTGATGAAAGCTAATTTTGCCATTACCAAAACCATGACCGACGAAGAACTCCAATCGCTCGAGCAATACATGCAAAGCGAAGGGAAATAATACTTGTATTCACTTTAGAATCACAAAGACAGAAATTAGTTTTTTTGGCTTTGTGATTTTTTTTATCTTTCGACTTTACAAAAACTATGGAACAAACCGTTTTTATACCATCGCCACTCGGAACCACAAAAATTGTAGGCGATGAAAATGGTGTTTCAGTTATATCCATTTTGCAAGAAGGCGAACTCTCCAAAAAAATTCCCAAAGAACTCAAAGAAGCGGTTACTCAATTCAACGAATATTTTGAAGGAAAACGACAAAGTTTCGATTTCAAAATCAATCCAAAAGGAACCGAGTTTCAACAAAAGGTATGGAACGAATTGCTCAACATTCCGTTCGGGAAAACACTTTCTTACCTTGATTTATCCAAAAAATTGGGCGATGTCAAAGCCATTCGTGCTGTAGCTTCTGCCAATGGTAAAAACCCATTATGGATAGTTGTTCCGTGTCACAGAGTCATCGGAACCGATGGTTCACTCACAGGTTATGCTGGCGGTTTGTGGCGCAAAAAATGGTTGTTGGAACACGAAAGTCCAAGTTTGCAGCAGTCGCTATTTTAAAAAATCATTCTTTTTTAGAATCTAATTCAGACAAATTTTCTACATTCGTACTATCAACGCCATAAAAATTTTAGTATGATAGAAAAAATTAAACTCGACCACATTTTGTTTCTGGATATAGAAACAGTTCCACAAGAAGAACATTTCAATTCACTTGACGATGAAATGAAACAACTCTGGGAGCAAAAAACACTCTACCAACGCAAAGACGATTTTACTCCCGAAGAATTTTACGAACGCGCAGGTATTTGGGCAGAATTTGGAAAAATTGTCTGTATTTCAGTAGGTTATTTTGTTACAAAATCTGATATTCGAAACTTCAGAGTTACATCGTTTTTTGGAGAAGAAAAGAAAATTTTACACGACTTTTCCAATTTATTGAACAATCATTTCAATTTGGCGCAACACGTTATTTGTGGTCACAATGCCAAAGAATTTGACATTCCTTTTATAGCTAGAAGAATGATTATCAACCAAATGAGTCTGCCCAACAAACTCAATTTATTTGGCAAAAAACCATGGGAAATTCCGCATCTCGATACGTTAGAAATGTGGAAATTTGGTGATTACAAAAACTTCACTTCGCTAAAATTGTTGACCAAAATACTTGGAATTCCTTCCTCCAAAGGCGATATTGATGGCAGTCAAGTGAGTCACGTTTTCTATGTAGAAAAAGACATTGATCGCATCGTAACGTATTGTGAAAAAGATGTTATTGCCGTTGCTCAAGTTTTTCTTCGCTTTCGAAAAGAAGATTTGCTGATAGAAGACGAAATTATTCATGTATAAAAAAAGAGGTCCAATTGACCTCTTTTTTGTTATTTTCTTAAAATTACTTTCTTAGAAGTTGAGCCTTCCGAATTTTCAATGTTTACCAAATACATTCCATCTTGTAAATTCTCAATAGTGAACGAAGTCATGATTTGAGTAGTTTCTTTTTTGTATATTTCTCTTCCTTGCAAATCCAAAACGGTAATTTTAGATAACTCGTTGTTTGGAATGATAACATTAATAGTTCCTTTGGTTGGATTAGGAAATACATTGATATTGTTAAGACTAGTATTACTAACGGATAACGTTGCAGGAGATATTCGGCACAAGTCAATGCTAAATAAGTTGATAGTTCCACCATCACCGTTCCACGGATCGTTGACTCTTAAAACCCATTCACCATCTGCGGGTAGAGTGTTTAACGAGCTTAAACTTTCAAATGGAGCTATATTTCCTGATATAGAAGGAGTTCCTGAACATTGAGGGTCACCTCCTGAATCGTCAAGTGTACAATCGATATTATCGTTATCGCCACAAGCTTCTTGGAATAATGTAATTACAGGGCTGCCAATAGACGCTGGACCTTCCAAAAGAATTGTCATATCTTGTACATAAGTGTGTGTAATATTTATATTAATATTCAAATCACCAATAGTATAACCACCCGTAATTGTGAGAGGAACACTAGCCGTAGAATTGGCCACACTTGCAATTGAAGCATTTGAATAATCCGTTGCACTAAAGGATTGATCGCACACTATTGCTCCGGTTGCGAATGCACTAACATTTGCTGTATTTTGAGTTGCAATACCACAACGGTTAGAAGGTATAACTCGCCAATAATAAATAGTTTCAGGATTCAAATTGAGAGCAAAATATTCATTTGTTAAAGAGGTTTCATTAATAGCTAAAGAAGTAAAGCTAGGTGAGTCTGATACCTGAACCCAATAAGATTCAGCATTAACATCATTATTCCATCTTAAGATAACAGAGGTAGAAAGCCCATTTTGTCCATTTGCAGGAGTTGTTAAAACGGTATTACTAAAACTTGCACTATAAACCCGTAACGATTTTAATCGAGTCTCAGTTTCGGAACCATTGTTTCCAGTAATGCCTACGTAGTATTCTCCAGGTACTACATTAGATAAACCAGTAATATTCATTGTTACTAAACCGTTCGAATTTCTTGAACTAGGAGTAAAGGTTGCGGTTGCTCCAGAAGGTAAACCTTCGGCAGTAAAGTTGGTTGTTCCTGCTCCAGTTTGGGTATAATTAAATGTAAATGAAGCGTTTTGATTGCTACAAACAGTTAAATCATCACTCGTTGAGTTTAGAGCAAAAGTGGAAGAAATTCCTGTAATTACTAATGAATATTTCTGACTATTATTTACTAAATTACCTTTATGTGTAACCGTTATTGTATACTGACCAGAAGCTGGAGAGTCAATTTTAACTTGTTCGACATTATCTACATTATTATCACTATTTCGTGTTGCAGGGTCGTCAGGATTGGAAGTTAACTTCCATGGATAGTAAGTAGTAGTGTTTTTAGTAATTCGAATATCTAAATCGTTAATCAATGCTTTAATCGGATCGTTTGACAAGCCACTTGTATTCATGTTTCCTGGCACATCAGTCCAAGTAATAGAAGCCACTAGAGGAGTTAATCCATTCGAATTGACATTCATGGAAAATGTTTGTCCTTGGTTTAAATTTTCTTCAGAAACCCACGATGATAAACCGTTGTTAGTAATGGTCTCCGCTGCTTTTTTTGTATTTAATAATCCCCAGCCAAAAACAGGATCAGGACCTGTATTCCCTGCGTCATCAGCTGTATGACATGCCAAACCTTTTAGAGTAGCCGAACGCATAAAACGACCATATAAATTATTAAAATGTTGTTGTAATAAAATCAAACTTCCAGCTACATTAGGTGAAGCCATTGAAGTTCCCGACATAACAGTAGTAGACGAGTTATTCGTACTGTTGGTGGATGTTAAACTAGTTCCATTTCCAGTAATGTCAGGTTTGATTCTAAGATCGTCTGCTGGACCTTGACTACTACTTGAATTAATCATAACATTTTCTGCAAGAGTTCCGTTAGTGTTGGTAGCTACATCTTGTGCATTAGCAACAACTAAATTGTTTTTTGATACTTTGTTTCCTACCAATTTATCGTACCCAAATGCAATTGGTTCTGCATTAGCTCCACTATTACCATCATTTCCTGCTGAAGCTACCTGCAAATAATAAGGAGATAAATAAGCTATTTCATCCCAAGCAAAAGAATCAGATATGTATGCGCCTATTATCCATGCAGGAAGTGGACCACTAGTACCCGTCAAAGGAACTCCATAGGAGTGATTAGAAACTAACATTCCTAATTGAATTTCGGATAAAGCCTCCGATTCGTCATCCGTCCAGTTAAATGTTCTTGCAGAAGCTTGGGGTGCCATTCCTTTAACTGTAGATGGATTAGCACTTGCAATCATAGTTCCAGTAACATGAGTGGAATGTGCAACAAGTGCTTCTGTTGGATCGTCAACCACTTCTACTCTTCCTCCAAAAGCATTGTGTGATGCTCTTACTCTTCCTCCATCCCATACGCGAACAGTCATTCCTTGTCCTTCTAAATTTAATCCTAATGAACCTCCCGAATGTAAATGATTGGTACGCGTAGTTCTTGCTGCATTCACGTTGGTCGTACTGTAATATATTGGATAACCATCAGGCGTTAATTTCATCAATTCTGCTTTTGAACCATCTTCCTTCTCAACGATAATTGGCCAATGATTTACCGCAGCAGCAGCAATTGCTTTTTGTCTTTCGTTTTGCTGTTTTTTACGGTAGTATTCTTCTTTCTCTTTTAGTAATTTCATATCATAGTTGGAAACTATTTTCCGAACTTCCTCCGGACTTTGTCCATAAAATGATTGTGAGAAAAATGAAGCTAATAAAAATAAAGTTAGTTTTTTCATTATAGTAAGTTGATTTTGGAGATTTTAGCAAAATTTTGCCAAATATAATATTCATTATGTAAATAATTGATTTTGTTAACAAATAATCGATAAAAGTTTACGATTTGTTTAATACTTTTCTAAAAATGAAAGAGATTTTATTTCATTAGAAAATCAGATATGTTATATTTACGAAAAAAACAAACATCATGGTTTTAAGTAGATTTTGGCTGGCAATTTTTATCTCTTCATTACTTTTTGTGGTAATAAGTTTATTTTCAGGAAACTCTTACACCATAGATCACGTGCTTAATGGGAAAAAAGACGATCCTATTTTGGTTTCGGAAAAATACCTTAGAGATTTACCCGCTTTTATCAAAGACAGTATCGAAAATGCACCAGATAAAACAATGGTCATTAATCGTGATACTTTAAACATCGATTCGACTTATGTTTTTTCAAATAAGGTAGTAAAAATATACAGCGGAAAACAAAAATCAGATGGATTATTGCCAACATGCAAAAGCACTTTACTCGATTTAGTACTTCCACTTATGGCTTATTTGGCTTTTTTCTGTGGTTTAATGGAACTTTTAATACTATCAGGAGCTTCAGAAAAATTGGCTAAAGGATTAAGCCCAGTATTTGTAAAAGTCTTTCCGAGTATTCCAAAAAATCATCCATCGATTTCTTATATGACATTAAATTTTGCTGCCAATTTCTTGGGACTAGATTCAGCAGCAACACCTTTTGGATTAAAAGCCATGGAAAGTTTACAAGAGATAAATCCTGAAAAAGACAAGGCGAGCGATGCACAAATTATGTTTATGTGTTTGCATGCTTCAGGACTTACCTTAATCGCCACTTCTATCATTGGATATCGTGCTGCTGCTGGATCGGCAAATCCAGCTGATGTCATGTTACCTTGTATAATTACTTCTTTTATTGGAACTATTGCGGCATTTTTGATTGTAGGAATCAAACAAAAAATCAACTTTAAAAGCGCTTCATTGGTCGCTGGATTAATGGGATTAATAGGTGCAATTATAGGTTTGCTGATGTATGTAAATGCATTGGATTTGATTGGTAAAAACTATTTCACATCCAATCTTTCGGCTTTGATTTTGATAGTAATTATTGTTTTTACGTTGATTTTATCATTTGTAAAAGAAAAGAAATTTACTGAAGCAAATACAACAGTTTATGAAGCTTTTGTCGTTGGAGCGAATAATGGCGTTAAAACAGGAGTTTCTATCTTCCCGTATGTATTAGGAATGTTAGTTGCTATTTCGTTGTTCAGAAATAGTGGTTTATTTGAAATTATTAGTAATTGGATTGCGTTTGGTTTTGCTAATTTGGGAGTTAGCAAAGAGATTACAGATGCTTTACCAGTTGCGTTACTTCGTCCTTTTAGTTCTGCTGGATCACGAGGTTTTTTGATTGATTCCATGAATACTTTTGGTGCCGATTCGATGACAGGAAGGTTGAGCAGTATTTTTCAATGTAGTGCCGAAAGTACTTTTTATGTTATTGCCGTTTATTTTGGTTCGGTTAATATAAAAAATACTCGATATGCCTTGGGGACTATGCTTCTAGTAGATATTATTTGCGTGATTACAGCTATTTTTGTGGCAAGTTGGTTTTTTTAATAGCACATTTAACTACACCAAATTAGCAAACATTTAATTCTAAATTCGCTTAAGTTTCCGTAATTTTACAGTTCAAAAATTATTCAAAATGGACTTTATATACCAAGATCCGTATCCGATATTGAAAGACGATACGCAGTACAAAAAAATATCTTCTGATTATGTAAAAGTAGAACAATTAGGCGATAGAGAAATTCTAACCATCGACCCGAAAGGCATAGAATTACTAGCACAAGAAGCCATGAACGATGTTTCATTCATGCTTCGTACTTCACATTTGCAAAAACTTCAGAATATTTTGAACGACCCTGAAGCCACAGATAACGATCGCTTTGTAGCCTATAATTTACTTCAAAACGCGGTTGTGGCTGTTGAAGGTCAGTTGCCATCGTGTCAAGATACAGGAACCGCAATTGTGATGGCCAAAAAAGGAGAAGGTGTTTTCACTGGTGTGGATGATGCAGAATGGTTGTCAAAAGGAATCTTTAACACTTATCAAATGAAGAATCTGCGCTATTCGCAGATTGTTCCAATAAGTATGTTTGAAGAGAAAAATTCGGGTTCCAACTTACCTGCGCAGATTGATATTTATGCTAAAAAAGGGAATTCGTATGAGTTTTTGTTTTTGGCAAAAGGTGGTGGCTCGGCGAATAAAACATTTTTATACCAAAAGACAAAATCGCTGTTGAATGAAAAATCAATGGAGGAATTTGTACGTGAAAAAATCAAAGATTTAGGTACTTCTGCTTGTCCTCCTTATCATTTGGCTTTGGTGATTGGCGGCACATCTGCGGAAGCGAATTTGGCTGCAGTTAAAAAAGCATCGGCGGGTTATTATGATAATTTACCAACTTCTGGAAACATGGCTGGTCAAGCTTTTCGCGATTTGGAATGGGAGAAAAAAGTACTTGAATATTGCCAAGAAAGTGCCATTGGAGCACAATTTGGTGGAAAATATTTTGCACATGATGTTCGTGTAATTCGTTTGCCTCGTCACGCTGCTTCTTGCCCAGTTGGATTAGGAGTTTCGTGTTCGGCAGATAGAAATATCAAAGGTAAAATCACTAAAGACGGAATTTTCTTAGAGCAATTGGAAACCAATCCAAAACAATTTTTACCTGAAATTCCACCACATTTAGAAGCTCCTGTTGAGGTAGATTTGAACCGCCCAATGGCTGAAATTTTAGCCGAATTGACTAAATATCCAATCAAAACACGTTTGAAATTAAACGGAACGTTGATTGTTGCTCGCGACATTGCGCATGCCAAAATTAAAGAATTATTAGATGCAGGAAAACCAATGCCTGAATATTTCAAAAATCATCCGGTATATTATGCCGGACCAGCTAAAACTCCAGACGGAATGCCTTCGGGAAGTTTTGGTCCAACAACAGCAGGAAGGATGGATGTGTATGTAGAAGAATTCCAAAAAGCAGGTGGAAGTATGATTATGTTAGCCAAAGGAAACCGAACCAAAGACGTAATGGAAGCTTGCAAAAAGTACGGCGGATTCTATTTAGGCTCAATTGGTGGTCCAGCGGCAATTTTGGCGCAAGACAATATTTTAAAAGTAGAAGTTGTTGATTTTGAAGAATTAGGAATGGAAGCGGTACGAAAAATTACAGTAAAAGATTTTCCAGCATTTATTATCACAGATGATAAAGGCAACGATTTCTTTGCCAATTTGTAAAATACAGTAATTTCAAAATAAAAGCTCGAATCAATAGTGGTTCGAGCTTTTTTGTATAGTTAAATTAAGGTCTTATTTCAAAGACAAAATTATTCGCATTAACTTCCCAAATGGTATAATCACTATTGTCAACATTTCCGTCGCCATTTAAGTCGGTTATAAAATCGCCAAACGAAAAGGCATTCGCATCTGCTTCCCAGATTGTATAATCACTGTTGTCAATATTTCCATCTTGATTGATGTCTCCATTATGAACTGCCCATACTCCAGGTTCAATTTGTGTCATATTACTACCATAAGCTTTAGTTGCAGCATTGGTGAAATCGTACATTGGGGTTGATGAGCTAATTACTATTGGTGTTGCACTCCATGTTTTTACTCCGTTGCGTGGTTTTACAGCCAAATAATACGAACCCGAAATAGCCGAATTAAAGGTCGCTGCTGCTGTGCCATTTGTTTGAAGCATTGCGGTTGTTGTAGCTACTGGTAATAATGTTGTTGGATCAATTAATTCGAGCGTCACGGTTTCTACGTCGGTAGAGCTTGAGCTAGTTCCTTGATTCAGTTTTACAGAACGCATGGTGTGCATTGTTGTGTCGTAAAACCCTTCAACATGCAGCTTAGCATTCACGGAAGTGTTGGGAGAAACTATCACTACAGTATAATCTTCAACTTGTCCATAATCAAAAGTTAAACAAGCTGTTGGAAGCGCATTGTATCGCATCGAAACGCGCATACGTGTTGGTCCAAGTGTAGCTGTCGACGGAATGATGAATGTTCCTGAAATTGGAGTAGTAGTAGTTGCAGTTCGAGTATATACTGTTTCTCCTGAATCATTAAAGTCAGCGTCGCCGTTGTAATCAATGAATACAGCATAAGCTTCAGGATAAACCGTTCCTGTCCAAGTTGGTGTAATGGTTATAGTTTGTGAACTTCCAAGTAAAACATTGGTTGAAATGGATGTAAAGTCGGTATAACCTGTTCCGCCTGTTGAAGTGTTATCAATACTTCCTATTTGAACCCTTCCAATTCGTTCATCAACCACACTATTTCCTTGCGAATTACAATAAGTTGGCAATTGAACGAGTGTAGTAATTGTAACCGAATTGCTTGCTCCTGAAAGATTGCCTTGAGCATCTCGGGCTTTAACGGTAAAAGTATACGAAGTTGACCCCATAAGTCCTGTTACGGTAAATGTTGTTCCTGTTGGAGTTGCAATCAAATTTAGTCCATTATACACATTATAACCTGTTACGCCTACATTATCTGTTGAAGGTGACCACGATAAATTGGTAGTGTTTGAAGTTGTTCCTGAAGCTGCTAAATTTAATGGTGTTGAAGGTGCAATTGTATCCGTTCCTGTGAATGAATAAGCAGCACCGATTCCAACTGCGTAAAAAGCATTGGTTGTCGCAATAACCTCTGGAGTATTGGCGCCATAAATATCGATTGCCGATTGTATTCCGAAGGTTCTTGCGTTGGCATAAGTCGAATTAGCAGATAGATAAACCGATTCCAATCGATAAGCAATTTGGGCTGCTTTATCAATTGTAATTCCTGTTACATTGTACACGCTTCCAATGTCATTAGTTCCTGATTTTCCCTCTGATAAAATATAAAACCAATGATTTAAAACGCCACTATTGGTATGTACACCACAATAATCATTCGCTTGAGCGGGAGAAGTACAATTCGGGCTGATCCAAAAAGTTCCGCCATACGTGTCGGGTTGGTTTAATGAATTAGGATCACTCATTGATCGAAGTGCTGCTCTTCCGGCTCTTCGTTCAATGTCTTCGCCCAACAACCAAGTTGATTTTGTTGGAGCAGCAAAATACTCAACACAAGCGCCCCAAATATCTGAAAACCCTTCGTTCATAGCGCCCGATTCTCTTTGGTATGCCAAATCAGCAGTAGAAGTACAAACTGCGTGACCAATTTCATGCCCTGCTACATCTAAAGCTGACAATGCATCAAAGACAGTTCCGCTACCATCGCCATAAGTCATCACTGAGCCATTCCAAAAAGCATTATTGTAAGCAACACTATAGTGAACATAACTACTAATAGTTGCCCCAAAATTATTATAGCTATTTCTACCATGTGTTAAAAAAAAGTAATCATAGGTTTTTTCAGCGCCCCAATGTGCGTCTAATGCGGCATTGTCTTTGTTGGTATTGTTGTATTCTACTGCTGTCCAGTTGTTGTCTGTGTCAGTAAAATTGGTTGCGGTTGCGTAATTGGTTCCTTTGTTTAAATTGAAGGTTTCGATTCCGTTTCCTCTTGTAAAATCGGCCAAAATATACGAAGTACCATTTAATGAAGTTTCAATAGTTTGTGTTCCTGAATAACGAGTAGCAGCATTGGCAGAAACCATATTGGTAAATGCAATATTTGTCGTATGTTCTTCACATTGTTGCTTAGCTCCGTGAGCATGTTCACCCAAATGTTTGATGGTAGCATTGTAATACAAAACTTCTCCAGTAACGGCATCAATATAAACATCGCCACGACTCAGAGGTTTGGTTGCGTAAATGTCAAATTTGTAGGCCAAACGCACTTTGTCTGATGTTCGTTCGGTGTTAAGTTCATTCATTGAAGGTAAAAATATCAGTTCTCCTTGCGGTTGTTGATAGTTCATAATGGTTGCTTCAGCTGTATTTTCCCATAAATATTCGGTAGCTCCAATTTGAGATACTGCTCTGGAAAAAGCAACTTGCCTTGAAATTGTGGGTGTTGCTATCACATTATCCATTTTGTAGCTTTCACCATTCATGGAAACTAACTTTCCGTTTTTGGAGTGCATCGTGTAAGTGGCAAATTCCACTTTAATTCCGTTGTAAGTCAATTGATATTTATCATGAGTAAAACCTAAGTCATCAGTTTCTGATTTGAGTAAAATGAAAGACTGATTTTCATTTAAGTTCAATTGCTCATCAAAAACTTGTAGGTAATTACTTTTGGAAATGTTTGCTTGTTCAGAAAACACTATAAAATTTGGCAATCCGTTGCTGTTGAAGGTTTTTTGTTTGACGTCTCTATCTTGTGCAAAAATGCTTAAAGAAGTGAGGAATAGAAAGATAAAACACTTTAATTCTAGTAAAAATTGGTTTTTCATTTTGGATGAAAATTTGGTTAACAAGATTACAATATTAACATAAAACCAATATAATTGTATGTAATCGAACAAAAAATCGATAAAAAAACCGAATTAACTGGTTTATAATCAGTTGAATTCGGTTGAAATAGTGTGAGAAGTTGATCTTAAATTTCCATTTCTGGGATATCACCTTCGATAATTAAATCGGCTTCGGTTGAAGCTATAATGTGCTCTACAGAAACACCCGGAGCGCGTTCGAGTAATTTGAAACCTTTAGGAGTAATTTCTAAAACGGCCAATTCGGTTACTACTTTTTTCACACAACCTACGCCTGTAAGCGGTAACGTACAACGTTTTAAAATTTTGCTTTCGCCTGCTTTGTTTACGTGCATCATAGCCACAATAATATTTTCGGCAGAAGCTACTAAATCCATTGCGCCTCCCATGCCTTTAACCATTTTTCCCGGAATTTTCCAGTTGGCAATGTCGCCATTTTCGGCAACTTCCATCGCGCCTAATATAGTCAAATCAACATGCTGTCCGCGAATCATTCCGAAGCTAAAACCCGAGTCAAAAAAACTCGCGCCAGGTAATGTTGTAATGGTTTGTTTTCCAGCGTTGATTAAATCGGCATCTTCTTCGCCTTCAAAGGGAAATGGCCCCATTCCGAGTACGCCGTTTTCGCTCTGAAATTCTACCGAAATATCGGTGCGTACATAATTGGCAACCAAAGTAGGAATCCCGATTCCTAAGTTTACATAATAACCATCTTTTACCTCTTTGGCTATTCGTTTTGCTATATCGTTTTTGTCTAACATGATAATGTGTCAATTTGGTAATGTGTCAATTTGTCAATTCGTTAATGTGGTAATTGTCACATTTTCTAATTGACGAATTGCCACATTTATTTTTGTCTAACCGTTCTTTGCTCTATTCGTTTTTCAAATTTTTCACCTTTGAAAATGCGTTGAATTAAAATGCCTGGAATATGAATTTGATTTGGATCCAAAGACCCAACAGGTAATAGTTCTTCTACTTCAGCGATGGTGATTTTTCCTGCTCCACACATACACGGATTGAAATTGCGAGCTGTTCCTTTGAAAATTAAATTGCCAGCTTCATCGCCTTTCCATGCTTTTACGATGGAGAAATCGGCTTTAAATGCGTGTTCCATAATGTGCATTTTGCCATTGAATTCGCGTACTTCTTTGCCTTCGGCTACTTCGGTTCCGTAACCAGCAGGAGTGAAAAAGGCTGGAATTCCGGCTTGGGCAGCTCTGCAACGTTCGGCTAAAGTTCCTTGTGGTATGAGCTCAACTTCGAGTTCTCCAGATAACATTTGTCGTTCAAATTCGGCATTTTCTCCTACGTACGACGAAATCATCTTTTTGATTTGTTTTTGTTGCAAAAGCAATCCTAAACCAAAATCGTCTACGCCTGCGTTGTTGGAAATACAGGTTAAGTTTTTGGTTCCTTTTTTTACTAATTCGGCGATGGAATTTTCAGGAATTCCGCACAATCCAAAACCACCGAGCATAATGGTCATATTGTTTTCAATGCCTTGAAGTGCTTCTTGTACCGAGTTTACTTTTTTGTTGATCATTGTATAATACTACTTTTTTCTACTACTGTTCTTGTACGTGTGATGCCCTAGCCCCGATAGCAGCAAGTATCCTTTTTTGTTTAACAAATTTTCATTTTCATTCGATTTTCTGACAAAAAAGATACTGCGGATAGCGGGAAATAGCTCCTAAAAAAATTCGTCCGTATCCGACTTGACAGCTGTCGAATCGTGGGACTTTCGTTTGATATAATTGGACGAACCACAATCGACTTTGATAACCGATTCTTCGGGTTCTTCGAATGCTTCTTTGGAAATGTTGAGTTCGGGATCGGCGTAGCATTTTTTCATAAACAATCCCCAAACGGGAAGCGCCATGGCAGCTCCTTGTCCGTAAGTGATGCTTCTAAAACGTGCCGAACGATCTTCGCAACCTACCCAAATACCTGTGGCTAAATTGGGCACCATTCCGATGAACCAGCCGTCCGATTGATTTTGAGTTGTACCCGTTTTTCCGGCGATGTCATTTTCAAAACCATACGGGAAACCAGTCATACGATTGTACCCCGAACCGCCACCAGTGTAGCGTAAACGTTGACCTGAACCTTCTTCAGTAACGCCTTCCATGAGTTTGATTACCGCAAAAGCAATGTCGCGACTCAATACATCGCGTGCTTCAGAAACGGGTTCGTAAATCACTACGCCATTTTTGTCTTCAATTTTAGAAATAAATTGTGGTTTGATGTACACACCTTGATTAGCAAAAGCACTGTAAGCGCCGACCATTTGCTCAACAGTAATTTCAACAGCGCCAAGAGCAATAGCCGGTTGCGCTGGAATATCGGCAGTTACGCCCAATTTTTTGGTCATTTCTACTACAGCCTCAGGGCCTGTTTTGTCGATTAGTTTGGCCGAAATAGTGTTGATGGAATGCGCGAGAGCTTTTTTCAATGTGACCATTCCGCGGTATTTTCCGTCGGAGTTGCGCGGTTCCCAATTGTTGGTTAAGTTGTGTCTGCCGCGACGCATCATGAACGGACCATCAATCATTTGATCGCAAGGAGACATTCCGAGTTGTTCAATAGCGGTGGCGTAAACGAAAGGTTTGAAAGTTGAACCCACTTGACGTGCGCCTTGGCCTACGTGATCGTATTGAAAATATTTGTAATTGATACCGCCAACCCAAGCTTTGACATGTCCGGTTTGAGGTTCCATCGACATTAAGCCCGCTTGTAAGTACGATTTGTAATAGCGAATAGAGTCGATAGGTTTCATGATTGTATCGCGTTCGCCCTCCCAAGTAAAGACTCTCATTTTGGTTTTTACGTTGAATGATTGTACGATTTCTTCATCAGATTTACCCATTTCTTTCATTACACGCCAACGTTCTGAGTTTTTCATGGCTTGTTTTAAAATGCGTTGGGTTTCTGTTGGAGTGATTTTTAAGAAAGGCGCATTTGGATTTCCACGTTGTTGGATGAAAAATTCCTCTTGCATGTTTTTCATGTGCGCTTTTACAGCTTCTTCGGCGTATTGTTGTATTTTAGAATCGATGGTAGTGTAAATTTTTAAACCATCACTGTAAATATCATAGTCGTCGCCATTGGGTTTTTTATTTTCTTTGGCCCAAGCTTTCATGTAATCGCGCAAGTATTCACGGAAGTAAGTTGCTTCGCCTTCGCGATGACTTTCAGGATGGAAATCGAGTTTGATGGGTTTGTTTACCAATCGTTCTTTGGCTGATGGATCTAAGAATTTGTTGCGCACCATTTGGCCCAAAACGATATTTCTTCTGGTAATGTTTCGTTCAGGGTATTTTACAGGATTGAAACGTGATGGATTGGTTAACATTCCAACTAAAACAGCGCTTTCCTCCACCGTTAAATCTTTGGGTTGTTTTCCAAAGTAAATTTTAGAAGCCGAACCAATTCCAACTGCACCATTCACAAAATCGACTTGATTCAAATAAAGCGCAATGATTTCACTTTTGGTATATTGACGTTCCAACTTGATGGCGATAATCCACTCTTTGGCTTTTTGAATGACACGAAGAACAATATTTTTTGAGCCTTCGCCGTGGAACAATAATTTGGCTAATTGTTGAGTTATTGTACTAGCTCCGCCGTCTTTTCCAAGTTTGGCAGCGGCTCCAAAAGTACGACGTGCATCAATACCTGAATGTTCGTAAAAACGCTCGTCTTCAGTAGCAACAAGTGCATCAACTAAGTGTTTGGGTAAGTCTTTGTATTTTACCGCAGAACGGTTTTCGTTGTAGAATTTTCCTAAGGTAACACCGTCAAATGAGATGATCTCTGTGGCTAAGTTTGAATCGGGGTTTTCTAATTGTTCAAACGAAGGCATTTTTCCAAAAACGCCCCAAGATGCAAGTAAAAAGAAAAGAAAAATACTTGCCATTCCGTATAAAAAAAACTTCCAAAATTTTCTTTGGTAGTATTTAATGTCTTTGACTTTTGAATTAGTTTCTGCCATGGGTTATTGTTTTGATTCAATTCTGAAACCTACATCGCTCACGCCTTTGAGATTTTGCAATCCGACAATTTTGCCTGTTTGGCGATTAGCGTGCTGTATTTTGATAGTGTAGTCTCCTTTCAAGTTGAAACTTACATTTTCTTTGTAAATCAATTTACTCAATTTTACATCCGAGAAACCTTCGCCCATAAGCGTTCCGTCGGGATTTGCCATTTGGTATTCTAACGTGTCAACGAGTACTTTTTTGTTGGGTTGTTCCATCGAAACAATCAGAAAAATGTTATTGTAAGGATAATCGTTGTTGTTTCTAATATTGACAAACAAATCGTATTTTTTAGTTGCATCCAATTGAGGCAATTTGAAGCGAACAATACTGTCTTTGTGCCACGAATTATCAACGGATTGGTATTCATCAAAAACACTTTTCTTGTCGCAAGAAATTACAACCATCGCTAAAAGCAAGAATAAAAAGCTATTTTTTATTTTCATTTCTATTGTTCTTTTTCTCACCCGATATTTTATTCCTGTTGTTATTGTTATTTCGATTAGTATTACTGTCGTTGTTGGAGTTATTATTTTCGTTCGGACGTTTTTTATTTCGGTTTTTGCTTTTCTTCTTTTTGGGTTGGTCGAAACGAGTTAAACTCTCTTGACCCATCGCATTGTTGAAATCCGCTACAGGTTCAGTTGTTATTTCGATAGCGTAATCTTCTAGTGAAGAAACGCGTTTTTTCTCTTTGTTGGAGGCGATAATTTCTTTTACCTGATCAATTTTCAACACATGCCAGTTGGCAAAATTATCGGTGTAAGCAAACCACATTAATCCTTTAAAAATGTCTTGTTTTTGGCAAATGGCATCGCCTTTTTCAGTGTATAATTTGGTTTCAAAATCAGGAAAATCTTTCAAAGCATCTAAATAAGTGTCTAATTCATAGTTCAAACAACACTTTAATTTTCCGCATTGGCCCGCTAATTTTTGAGGATTTAACGACAATTGTTGGTAACGCGCAGCTGAGGTATTTACGCTTCTAAAGTCAGTTAGCCAAGTGGAACAGCACAATTCTCTTCCACAAGAACCAATTCCGCCTAGGCGAGAAGCTTCCTGACGGAAACCAACTTGTTTCATTTCGATACGCGTGCTGAATTCTTTCGCAAAATCTTTAATCAACTGACGGAAATCGACACGATCATTGGCAGTATAATAGAAAATGGCTTTCGAACCATCACCTTGAAATTCGATATCTGACAATTTCATTTCTAAATTAAGAGCAATAGCAATTTCGCGTGCTCTTACTTTCATAGGTTCTTCTTTGTCGCGTGCTGCACTCCAAATATCAATGTCTTTTTGCGATGCTTTTCGGTAAATTTTCGCTACTTCAGGACTGTTGTGATTCACGCCTTTTTTCTTCATTTGAATTTTTACCAATTCGCCTGTGAGCGTAACAATTCCCACATCGTGACCTGGCGAAGCTTCAGTAGCTACAATATCGCCAATGCTTAAGGTAAGTTTTTCGGTGTTGCGGTAAAACTCTTTACGTCCGTTTTTGAAACGCACTTCCACACAATCAAACGGCGTTTCACCATTGGGTAAATTCATATTTCCCAACCAATCAAAAACCGTCAATTTGTTGCAACTATCGGTGCCGCAAGTCCCATTATTTTTACATCCTCTTGGTGTGCCGTCTTTAGCACCCGTAGAACAGTTTGTACAAGCCATAATATATTTAGAGTGTTGCCTTAAGCAACTTAAATTCATAAAACGATGAATTGGTAAAGATAGTATTTTTATAAAATAAATTCCAATTAAAAATCCCAAAAAACAAACTCCAAATCCCAACTTATTTAGTGTTGAAATTTGAAGTTTAAAGTATTGAAAATGTGAGAATTTTAAGTTTCTTTTACTGTAATAATGTGAACAGGACAAGCTTTGACAGCCAATTCACAATTTTCTACAATGGTATGATCGGGTGATTTTAACGTATGAAATCCTTTGGTGTTGGTTGATTTTAGCAAGACCGATTTTCCATCTTTTTTTGACATTTGAAATTGTCCTGGTGCCATTTCAACACAGTAGTTACAACCAATGCATTTGTCTCTTTGAAGCGTAACAATGACCATTAGTTTTCTACAATTTTATACATTTTGTCGGAAAGACGAATTCGAAACGGTACTTTCATCGTACAACTGTCGCCTTTGGTTGCTTTTTCTGAATTGTTATCGTTAACCAAAAAATCTTCTAAAACTAACTCTTGTGCGCCTGTACTTGGTCCGGTAATGAGAATTTTATCGCCTTTTTTGATGTCGTAAGCTTCAATTTTGAATTCGGCGATGCTCGATTTTGGGAAATAATGAACGCCTTTACCCACGTAAACTTTTTTCTGAGTAGCATTAGAACCAGGATTGTCTGACCATTCGCCTAGTTTTTGTCCAAGGTAATAACCACTCCAAAATCCGCGATTGTAAACAGTAGCTAATGCTTCCATCCAAATGGTAATTTTTTCTTTGGTAAAAGTGCCTTCGTAATAAGCATCAATGGCTTCGCGATAGGTTTTAATTACTGTAGCTACGTAATCGGCAGCACGACCGCGACCTTCTATTTTGAGTACTTTGATGCCTGAATCAATTACTTGATCCAAGAAATCTAAAGTACATAAATCTTTGGGCGACATCATGTATTCGTTGTCAATTTCGATTTCAAAACCACTTTCTTGGTCGATAACGGTATATTTTTTACGGCAATTTTGTTTGCAAGCACCACGATTGGCTGACGAATTATGTGAATGTAAACTCAAATAGCATTTTCCGGAAACAGCCATACACAGTGCGCCGTGACCGAAGATTTCGATTTCAACCAAATTGCCACTCGGACCTTTGATTTGCTCTTTTTCGATGTCGTCGGTAATTTTCTTTACTTGACGCAAACTCAACTCGCGCGACAATACAATCGTATCGGCAAACAAGGCGTAAAATTTTACGGTTTCAATATTAGTGACATTCAATTGAGTTGAAATATGCACTTCAATTCCCATGCTTCTAGCCGACATAATCACAGCTTGATCCGAAGCGATAACCGCAGTGATTCCAGCTTCTTTGGCTTTAGTTAAAAGTGTTTTTACAATCGATAAATCGTGATCGTAAATAATGGTGTTTAATGTCAAATACGTACGAACGTTTTTTTCGTTACAACGACGCGCAATTTCAGGCAAATCATCTAGAACGAAATTTACCGTTGCACGTGCGCGCATATTCAATTGTTCTACGCCAAAATATACCGAATCACAACCATTATCTAAAGCAGCCTGAAGCGATTCGAAATTGCCAGCTGGCGCCATCAATTCAATTTTTCCAGAAGTTGTCATTAGCTAATAATTTTAAATAACTTATCAGACAAGCGCACTCTAAAAGGCACTTCAAAAGTTACTTTGTCACCTGGTTTTGCTGTAATGTTTTCTTGTCCGTTAACCAACATTTTATCCAAAACCAATTGCTCGTTTCCAGTAGTTGGACCCGAAATCAGAATCGTATCGCCTAAATTCAATTCGTTGTTTTCGATGATAAAAAGACCTACTTGTGCTTTTACGTAGTAATGTTCCGCTTTTCCTAAAAGTACTTTTTTGACTTTTATTTTTTGACGAATGTCGGTTATTTCTTTCGCCTTCGCTAAAGGTTGGTCGGAGAGTTCACCCGAATGTTTGAACTTCAATTTTTCCGATTTTCCTTTTCTAAAGACTTTATTTCCCACTTGCTTTCCACGGCGTAACTTGACTTGTTCGGCCAACGGAAGATGCGTAATTTCTAAACATTCAGTCGAACAACAATTTTCCATTGCTGCTTTGCATTCGTCGCATTGAATGAACAACAAATGACAACCGTCGTTCAAACAGTTGGTGTGATTGTCACAAGGTTTTCCACATTGATGGCATTGCGAAACAATATCATCGGTAATTCGTTCGCCCAAACGATGGTCAAACACAAAATTTTTACCAATAAACTTGCTTTCCAAACCTTCTTCTTTGATTTGTTTGGCGTAATTGATAATGCCGCCTTCCAATTGAAAAACGTTTTTAAAACCTTGGTGTTTGAAATAGGCCGATGCTTTTTCACAACGAATTCCACCGGTACAATACATCACCAAGTTTTTATCTTCTTTAAAATCTTTGAGTTGCTCGTTGATGATGGGCAAACTTTCTCTAAATGTCTCTACATCGGGAGTGATTGCGCCTTTAAAATGACCGATTTCGCTTTCGTAATGGTTTCTGAAATCGACCACAATCGTATTGGGATCTTCTAAAATTTGGTTGAATTCTTTAGCTTTCAAATGCACACCAATGTTGGTTACGTCAAACGTTTCGTCGTTCAAACCATCGGCTACAATTTTATCGCGTACTTTTACGGTCAATTTTAAAAACGAATGATCGTCGTGCTCCACAGCTACATTCAAACGAATGCCGCGCATGAAGTCATAGGCTTCTAAAGTTTCTCGGAATGCCTCAAAATTTTCGGCCGGAACACTCATTTGAGCATTAATTCCTTCTTTTGCAACATAAATTCGACCCAATGCATCAAGTTGATTCCATTCGATAAATAAATCGTCGCGAAATTTTTTTGGATCTTCAATTTTGGCGTACGCATAGAAAGACAACGTAAGGCGTTGTTTTCCGGCTTGATCAATCAGCTCGGCTCTTTCTTCTGCGCTTAAAGTGTTGTACAGTTGCATGCTATAAACGTTTAAGTGAGAATTATGGGTTGAACTCTAAATGGAAGAATTCGGGTGCAAATGTAAAATAAATTTATTAAAAAAACCCTTCAAGAGTTTCAAACTCTTAAAGGGTTAATAAATTACTAACTTTAAATACTTAACAAAACTCCGCGTAAGCGTCTTTCAAGTTTTCAGCAATCATTTCGGCTGGACGACCTTCAATGTGGTGACGTTCTAACATGTGTACCAATTCGCCATCTTTAAACAAAGCCATACTCGGCGATGAAGGTGGAAACGGAAACATTTCTTCTCTAGCTGCATCTACTGCTTCGCGGTCAACTCCTGCAAAAACAGTGATTAAATGATCGGGTTTTTTAGCGCCATCCAAGCTCATTTTTGCTCCTGGACGCGCATTTCTGGCCGCACAACCACAAACCGAATTCACTACAACCAAAGTAGTTCCTTCTGCTTTAATCGCTTTTTTTACTTCTTCGGCATTATATAAATTTTGAAAACCTGCGTCGGTCAATTCAGCACGCATTGGGTTTACCATTTCTTCTGGATACATAACTATTATTTTAGATTTTAGACTTATGATTTTAGATTTAAAAATCTTGTGCAAAGATAAATAGAAATCTCTTCTGTAGAATCATTCTAATCATAAAGATTTGTTATCGTTGGATAGATAATTTGGGCGTTCCTAGTTGCAGGGAAATAGTATTTCAATCAAAATCAGCGAAGCAACTAGGTCGGGCTTTCCGCACTCGTTTTTTTGCTCCTCTCGTTTTTCAAACGAGATCCGCAAAAAGAACTCAAACAATCGCTCCAATCCCTAACGCAAACTTGTAGTTTTTAGAAGTATTTAATTAGAAAATGAAATTTATTTCTCAAAAAAAGCTCAGTTTTTTAATCATTACCATTTACAGTCGAAACGAAAAACCCAAAGCCCAATAATAATCAGGAGCATTTTCGGTAATTCCAACGCCAGCCGAAGCATCAACCATAACATTTGGGCTAATCAAATAGGTAAATCCGCCATCCAAATTGTGATTGGCCGTTTGTTGCTGTGGTGCAAAGCCAAAAAATTCAATATACGAACCTATTTTTTCAGTAATTGAATAACCCGTTGCAACAGTGTAAATAAAAGTAGGTTCGGATGAAAAACCATCCCATTCAGCACCCAAATTATAACTAAACGACATTTTTTTTGATAAGGTGTGTTGCATTACAAACCGAAATTCGGGAGCAAAATACTCCGATTTGAATTCTTTAGAAGCTGCGTTTGGCAAAGCAATGTGTCCAATAAAAGACGTTTTTGGCACTATTCCTTTTTCATCCGCAATTTTAATTTTGCAACCTATCAACATAGGATTAAAGCCTGAAACTTTATCATTAAAGTTTTTTTCAGTTGTAAATTCTGTAATCAAACGCAATTCAAAATGGTCATTAAAACCATATTTCCATAAAGTAGAAGGCAATGTTTGCGTATTCGAATTCGCATCATTTTTTTGAACAGAAAACCCGGTTTCCACCTGAAACATTCCTTTAGGAACAAGCGCTGGTGTTTCGGTTTGGTCTGGTCGATCGGTTTGAATTGGTTCTTGATTTTGCGCCATAAACACAGTCGAAACGAAGAATAAAAGAAGTGTTATTTTGGTTTTCATAAATTTATTTTTAGACAAAACTAAAAAATATTTTATAATATTATAAAAATAAGTATCTTTGACCTTTATTATTTCAGTATGACCACATCAGAAGAAAACTATATTAAAGTAATTTACCATTTGTCATTGGTTTCCCCAAAAGGCGTCAACACCAACGCTATTGCAGGAATGCTAGAAACCAAAGCATCTTCGGTAACCGATATGTTGAAAAAGCTTTCGGAAAAAGAATTGGTTGCGTATCAAAAATACCAAGGTGTTACTTTGACTGAAAAAGGATTTCTTTCGGCCAAAATGATTGTTCGAAAACACCGTTTGTGGGAAGTTTTTTTGGTAGAAAAACTACAATTTTCGTGGGATGAAGTACATGAAATAGCCGAAGAATTAGAACACATCAAATCAGAATCGCTAATTGACAAATTGGATGAGTTTCTGGGTTTCCCTGATTTTGATCCACACGGAGATCCAATTCCGAATCGAAATGGTGAAATCAAAAAAATATCCAAATTGCTATTATCGGAAGCCGAATTAAACAAAGAATACTTTTGCATCGGAGTAAAAGACTCTTCTTCTGATTTTTTGAAGTATTTAGACAAACAAAAAATTGCTTTGGGTTCAAAATTCATCATAAAAGAAAAAGAAAATTTTGATGATACATTGACAGTTGAAGTCAATTCTAAAGAGTTAACATTATCCAATAAAATTGCTAATAATTTATACGTACAATAATTATGTTTCAAACAATCATTGACTATTTTGAAAGTATAAACCCAATTTTGGCTGCGTTGTATGCCACTTTATTTACTTGGTTTTTAACAGCATTAGGTGCTTCATTTGTGTTTTTTTTCAAGAATATGAATCGAGTTGTTCTCGACGGAATGCTTGGTTTTACGGGCGGCGTAATGATCGCCGCTAGTTTTTGGAGTTTGCTTTCGCCTGCCATCGAAATGAGCGAAGGTGAAGGCTTTATAAAAGTAATTCCAGCCGCAGTTGGGTTTGCATTGGGTGCCTTATTCATTTTTGGTTTGGATAAAATTTTACCGCATTTGCACATCAATTTTAAAGAGTCGGAAGGAGTTAAATCACCTTGGCAACGAACGACTTTATTGGTTTTGGCTATCACTTTGCACAACATTCCTGAAGGATTAGCGGTTGGTGTACTTTTTGGTGGAGTAGCAGCCGGAATTCCAGAAGCTTCTATTGCTGGAGCTGTTACTTTGGCTATTGGAATTGGTATTCAGAATTTCCCCGAAGGAATTGCGGTTTCGATGCCATTACGTCGTATGGGAATGAGCAGATGGAAAAGTTTTATGTACGGACAATCATCGGCTATTGTTGAACCTATCGCTGGAGTTTTAGGAGCAGTTGCAGTTACTTTTTTCACACCATTATTGCCTTATGCTTTGGCTTTTGCAGCTGGAGCAATGATATTTGTGGTTGTTGAAGAAGTAATTCCAGAAACCCAACAAGACAAAAATACCGACATAGCCACATTGGGATTAATCGGCGGATTTATTGTGATGATGACATTAGACGTTGCTTTGGGTTAATGACAACCACAATCGTCGTTACCACAATTTTTCTTAGGCTTTTTTTTACCAAAGAATTTTTTATACAAAAAAACCAAAGCAGCAACCAAAAAAACATAAGTCAAAATCTGTTGTGCCATCATTTTAAAAATTGATACGCTAAAAGTGCAGTTAAATAAGCAAATCCACTCATAAAAACTAGCTGAATTACAGGCCATTTCCATGAATTCGTTTCTTTTTTCACGATGGCTAATGTACTGATGCATTGCATCGCAAAAGCATAAAAAAGCAATAACGAAACACCTGTTGGAAAATTAAATACTTTCTTTCCATCGGAATGGACTTCTTCGGCCATGCGGTTTTTGATGGTATCTTCTTCTTCGCTGTGACTACCAACACTGTAAATTGTGGCCAATGTTCCTACAAAAACTTCGCGTGCAGCGAATGAACTCACTACTGCAATACCAATTTTCCAGTCATAACCCAAAGGCTTGATAACAGGTTCGATGGATTTTCCAATGATTCCAATATACGAATGTTCGAGTTTATAAGAACTCACGGCATTGTCCAATTGATCTTGATTGTAAACAATATTTTTCTCTTGAATTTGTTTTTTGACAATGTCTTCGGCTTTTCCAAAATCGTTGCTTGGGCCGTGAGAACCCAAAAACCACAATACAATTGATAATGCCAAAATGATTTTTCCAGCGCCAAAAACGAAAGCTTTTGTTTTTTCCAATACATTGATAGCTACGTTTTTGAACATTGGAATTTTGTAGCCTGGCATTTCTACAACAAAATACGATTTCGATTGAATTTTGAGCATTTTATTCAAAATATAAGCAGAAAAAATGGCCATTCCAAAACCCAAAAGATACAATGTCATTAACGTCAATCCTTGTAAACTTATGAATCCTAATACTCTTTTTTCGGGAATAATTAAAGCAATCAAAATAGCGTAAACAGGCAAACGTGCCGAGCAAGTGATGAATGGTGTAACTAAAATAGTAATCAGTCGTTCTTTCCAATTTTCGATGTTTCGAGCACTCATAATAGCCGGAATCGCACAGGCTGTACCCGAAATTAAAGGAACTATACTTTTGCCAGATAATCCGTAGCGACGCATAATTTTGTCCATTAAAAAAACCACACGACTCATGTAACCGCTTTCCTCCAAAACCGAAATAAATAGGAATAAAAAAGCAATTTGTGGAATAAAAATCAAGATTCCACCAATTCCAGGAATGATGCCTTCACTGATTAAATTGGTAAATTCGCCAGCTGGCAAATGCGTTTTGGTATATGATGCTAAATTGGCAAACGAGCTATCAATAAAATCCATAGGAACACTAGACCAATCAAAAATGGATTGAAATATTCCGAATAAAATGAATAGAAAAATTGCGTAACCAAAGATTTTGTGTGTCAATACACGATCGAGTTTTGCACGTAAATCGGTTGCTTTAGAGCGATCAATTTTTTGTCCAACTTTCAACGTGTCATTGATAAATTGGTAGCGTTTGATGGTTTCTTTTTGTTGCAACAAACGCAAATCTGCATGCGATTTGGTGAACGAACTTTTCATTTCATTTCGATCCAAATTCAAGAAATTAACATCTTGTGTAATGACCAACCAAAGTTTGTAGACTAGTTGATTTGGAAAAGCTCGGCGAAGTTTGTCGAAATATTCCGTGTCGATAGAAGAAGCATTCAAACACGGTTCGGTTGAAATGGATTGATAGTTCAGAATGAGTTCTTTGATTTGTTCAATTCCGATGTTTTTTCTTGAACTAACCAACGCAATTTTGGTTTTAAATTTCTCTTCTAAAAAAGGAACATCCAATTCAATTCCTTTTAATTTCATTCGGTCACTCATATTAATGACCAAAATTACAGGAAGTTCTAAATCTTTAATTTGTGTAAAAAGTAGTAAGTTGCGTTTCAAATTTTCAACCTCAGAAACAACGACAACTACATCAGGAAAGTGTTCGTCATTTTTGTTTAAAAGCAATTCAATAACTACGTTTTCATCAATTGAATTGGCATTTAAGCTGTAAGTTCCAGGCAAATCTAAAATGGTAGCTTTTACATTTTTGTTGAGTTTGCAATAGCCAATTTTTTTCTCAACAGTAATTCCAGGGTAATTTCCCACTTGTTGATGCAAACCAGTTAGTTGGTTAAATACCGAAGTTTTTCCTGTATTTGGATTGCCGATAAGCGCTACTTTGATCGTTTTGTGTGCCATCAACTAGTTGTTTTCGAGAGTAATTTCGATGGCTTTGGCTGTTTCAAGGCGAATAGCAACATGCGAATCGTTGATGTTAAAATACAATGGATCTCCGAAAGGAGCAATTTGAATTAATTCGACCCAATTACCTGGCAAGCAACCCATTTCAAGTAACTTAAGCGGAATTTCATCAATTTTCAATTCAGAAATGATGCCTTTTTGTCCGATTTTGAGTTGATCTAGCGTTGGATTCACCTTTTATTTAGATTGAATTAAAATACAAAAATAAGGATTTGAGACATAAAAGAGATGATTTTTGTCAAGTTTAGTAAAAATTTCGATTTTGTTTAGCTTTCGAAATACTTACTTTTCTTCTTGGCAAAGAAACAATATGTCTTCGAGCAATTGTTTCACATTTTTAATTCCAGGCTCAGTAGGTTGGTCTAGATTGGTTCCGTCGTAAAATCCCCGAACTCTTCTTTTGGAATCGACTAAGATGAAATTTTCCGTATGAACCATATCGTACAATTCATCTGGTTTTCCTGTTTTTACCGCTAAGTACGATTTTCGAGCAATGTAATAAATGTCTTTTTTATCGCCGGTAACCAAATTCCATTTGGAGTCGATTACGCCTTTTTTGATGGCATATTGTTTCAATACGGAAACCGAATCGATATCAGGTGTAACCGAGTGAGAAAGCAACATCACTTTTGGATTGTTTTTGATTTGATTTTGAAGCCAAACCATATTATTAGTCATTTTCGGACAAATGGTTGGACAAGTTGTAAAGAAAAAATCGGCCACATAAATTTTTCCTTCGTAGTCTTTTTGAGTAATTATTTTTCCGTTTTGATTGATGAACTTAAAGTCAGCAATGGTATGTTTGTTGGCAACATATTGAACAGTTGAATCAACAAGTTCAGGATTGACGTCACTTGGATTATAAATAGGCAACTTTTTTGCTGGTTTTAAAACCGAATAAAATAATGAAATAGTTATGATGGAAAACACAATAAAAAATCCAACAAAGATTTTGTACTTTTTAAGAAAAGAAATCATGCAAATAAATTTCTGCAAATTTAAACAAACATCTGTTAATATTAAGTACAACCAATGTTAAAGAGTCGTACAACTTTGTTTAATTTCTTTATATTTGGAAAAAATTAACTATTATGAAGAAAATTTCACTTTTTGCTTTGTTTTTGTTAACAACCTTAACATATTCACAATACAATACCAACGCTCCTTGGTTGAGTGATAATGAAGCAGCCAAAAAATCAAAAGCTACAATTGATGATTTAGTTAGCTTGTTCAATGATTATTGGGAAACGCATGATAAAAGTAAAAAAGGAAGTGGTTATAAGCCTTTTATGCGATGGGAGACGCATTGGAGAAACAAAACCAATTCTCAAGGTTATTTGATAACGCCACAAGAAATGTGGGATGCTTATAATGCTAAGAAAAATAGGGCTTTACAAAAAAACAGCAGTTTTGCTCAAGTTCCGACTAGTAATTGGGAATCAGTGGGGCCTTTTACACATACTAACACGGGTTCATGGTCATCGGGTCAAGGCAGAGTAAATACGGTTTTAGTCGATCCCTCTAATGCAAACATAATTTACTTAGGAGCACCCGCAGGAGGAATTTGGAAATCTATCAATAATGGCGATACTTGGACACCTCTTGGGGATAATTTACCACAAATAGGGGTTTCTGGAATTGCAGTAGATCATGCGAATTCAAATGTTATTTACATAGCAACAGGAGATTGCGATGGATCAGATACCTACTCAGTAGGTATCTTGAAGTCAATTGATGGCGGATTGACATGGAATTCAACTGGTTTGGTTTTTAACGATACGAATAGTTTTGCAGGCGATATTCTAATTCATCCAACCAATTCTAACATGCTTTGGGTTGCCACCAATGGCGGAATTTACAGATCAACTAATGCTGGGGCTACTTGGTCGCAAGTACAAGCAGGCGATTTTTCTCAAGGAAGAATACGATTAAAACCAGGCACACCCTCTACAGTTTATGCAGTATCAAATAATCGATTTTATCGCTCAACTAATTCGGGAGCATCTTTTTCAATGATAACAAATGGGTTACCTCCTAGTTCTGGCCGAATGATATTGGATGTAACTCCAGCAAATCCTGAGTACATTTATATTTTAAGTGCAACAACAGGTTATGGCTTTCAAGGAATTTATCGATCAACAAATGGCGGAAACAATTGGACTAAAACTTCAGCTGATACTGATATTTTTGAATCATCTCAGGCTTGGTTTGATTTAGCTTTAGCCGTCTCTACTACCAATGCAAATGAAGTTTACACGGGCTGTTTAAATGTTTGGAAATCTACTGATGGAGGAGCAACTTCAACCAAAATTAATAATTGGAACAATCCAGTTGGTGCGACTTACACCCATGCAGACATCCACTATCTAAGGTACTATGGAAATAAACTTTTTTGTGGAAGTGACGGTGGAATTTATGTTTCAGAAGATAATGCAGATTCATTTATAGACAAAACAGCATCGGCACAAATAGGACAGTTTTATAGAATTTCTGTTTCCAAACAAACAGCAGCTAAAATGGTAGGCGGTTTGCAAGACAATGGTGGCTACGCTTATAGCAATAACCAATGGAAAAACTATTACGGAGCTGACGGAATGGATACGGCTATTCATCCTACAAATAGCAATTTGTACTATGGTTTTATCCAAAATGGTGGAGGTTTGTATATTAGTAATGATGCCGGAAACTCGTTAAGTTCTTCAGTTGGAGCACCTGCAGGAGAAGATGGAAATTGGATAACGCCACTGGCAATGAACGCTGCAGGTGAATTGTTCTCTGGATACAATAATCTATATAAGTTGACGGGAGGAAACTGGACCTTACAAAATACTACTTCATTGGGAGGAGGAAGTGTTGAAGTAATTGCAATTGACCCAAGCAATGATTTAATAATGTATGTTGCCAATGATAGCGCTTTATTCAAAAGTACTGACAAAGGAATAACCTTTGATTTAGTATATGGTGCTCCAAGTAGTATTACATCTGTAGATGTTCATTCAACTGACAGCAATATTATTTATATCACAACTTCTGGAACTTCGGGTGAAGCATTAAAGTCAACAGATGGAGGTTTCTCTTTTACTACAATTTCTGAAGGATTACCTTTTATTGGTAAAAATGTAATAGTTCACCAAGGTAGAAATTCTGATAATCCGCTTTACTTGGGAACAAGTTTAGGCGTGTATTACCGTGATGACACTATGTCACAATGGGAGCCATTCGACACCAATTTGCCTAATGTTTCTGTATCTGATTTAGAAGTTAACTTAGAAGATGCCAAAATTGTTGCCGCTACTTTTGGAAGAGGAATTTGGCAATCTTCAATTCCTGTTCAAGTAGCTCAAAACGATGTTAAACTAGTTGAAATAAATAGTCCATCGTCTGTTAATGTAAATTGTGATAGTAATGTTGCACCTCAAGTTACGGTTAAAAATAGTGGTCAAAATCCAATTGCAACTATCAATTTTGATTATTCATACAATGCTGTTCCTTACAACTATTCTTGGAATGGAAGTTTAAGTCCAAGTCAATCTACTGTAGTCACTTTACCTTCAGTGAGTTTATCAAAAGGGGCGTACAATTTTTCAATTACATCAACAATTCCTAATGACGCTTATTCTGACAATAACACTTCTCAAGATTTTTTTTATATTAACGATGCTGGAACTGTTAATGAAACAAACACTTTTGAAAATCCATCAGACGATTTATTAGATAATGACGAAGGAAGTTCAACTGGACTTTGGACAAGAGATTTCCGATCAGGAGGAATATTAGATACTGGAGCAAACAAAGTGTATACAACCAATACCACAGGAACTTACCCTGATATGACAAAATCTTTTTTGGTTTCTGAATGTTATAATTTAACGCAATTGACCAACCCACAAATTAGTTTCAAATTGGCATTTGACTTAGAAAATAATTGGGACATTTTATATGTGCAATATTCTACAGACTTAGGGCAAAACTGGGAAGTACTTGGCGAAGAAGGTCCAAATTGGTACAACAGTAGCAGAACGCCCGAAACTTCTGGAACCGATTGTTACAATTGTGTTGGAGCACAATGGACAGGGACCAATGCTAATTTAATAACCTACAGTTATCCCTTAACTAGCTTAAGCGCTGTATCTAATATAATTTTTAGATTCGTTTTTCAATCCGACCAATCAGTTGTTGAGGATGGAGTTGTAATTGATGATTTCTTAATTAGCGGAACATTAGCCAACGAAAACTTTGATATCAATGATTTAGTCATTTATCCAAATCCATCAACGGGGATTTTTAATATCGCTTCTAACAATACTACTATTGATGAAATTCAGGTTTTTGATGTATTAGGAAAACAAATGGATGTAACTATTAACAACCAAAACAGTAACAATTTACAAATAGATTTGACTAATGCTTCGACAGGAATTTATTTTGTAAAAATGAAATCCAATAATCAAGTAACCACCAAAAAAATAACCAAAAAATAAAAACATGAAAAAGAGAATTGTTTTATTATCATGCCTTTTACTAGGTGGAATAAGTCAGCTTTCAGCTCAGCAAAAAAATCCAGGAATCAACTTAGATTTTATGGATAAAAGTGTAAAACCAGGAGACGATTTTTTCCGATATGTCAATGGTTTATGGTTTGATAAAACAGAAATTCCAAGTGATAGAGTGCGCTGGGGAAGTTTTGATGAATTACGCCAAAATACAGATAAAGATGCGTTGGCCATTTTAAAGGAAGCTGTTAATAATAAAAAATTAGACCCAAAATCCGATCAAGCGAAAGCAGTAAAAGTGTACACAACTTACATGGATACAATTTCCAGAAATAAATTGGGTGTAAAACCTATTTTACCAACCTTAGCCAAGATCAATGCAATCAAAACCGTACAAGATGTTAATAATCTAATTATTGAAATGGCGCCAGTAGGAGGAATTGGTTTTTACGGAATTAACGTCAATCCTGATGCCAAAAACAGCAACAAAAATATTGTCAATATTGGTTTAGGGAGTTTGGGTTTACCCGACCGAGATTATTATGTTTCTGACGATGCTGATTCAAAAGAAAAAAGACAAAAATATGTGACGCACGTTGCTCGTATGTTAAAATTCTTAGGATTAAACGATCAACAAGCCCAAGCTGATGCTGAAAAAGTACTCGCTTTAGAAACCGAATTGGCTACTCCAAGATTGAATCGTGTTGAACGCAGAGATCGCAGAAAAACGTACAACATGATGACAGTAGCCGATTTACAAAAACTAACTCCAGCTGTCGATTGGAATAAATACATTTCAAGTGTTGGAATTAAAACACTTGATTCTTTGAACGTGTCACAACCTAAATACATGACTGCGTTGCAAACCATTTTTGATGCTAAAAAAATTGAGGATTGGAAGGCTTATTTACGTTGGACATTAATCAACAAAGCTTCTGATGTTTTAACAACTGATATCGAATTGGCTAGTTGGGAATTTTACAGCCAAACATTGCAAGGAGCCAAAAAACAACGTCCAAGAGAGGAGCGTGCTTTGCAAGTAGTAAACGGAACTGTGGGAGAAGCTTTAGGAAAATTGTACGTTGAGAAAAAATTTCCTGCTGAAGCCAAAGAAAAAGCCAAAAAAATGATTGATAATGTTTTCTTAGCTTTTGAAAATAGAATCAATAATTTGCCTTGGATGACACCAGAAACACGCAAAGGAGCGATTGAAAAATTAAGAAAATCAACTGTAAAAATTGGGTATCCTGATAAATGGAAAGATTATTCAAAATTAGTTATCAAAAGCAAAGAAGAAGGGGGAAGTTATTATGAAAACATGCAAAATGTTTCCAAATGGGGATTTGCTGAAAATATTGCCGATTTACAAAAACCAGTCGATAAAACCCGTTGGGGAATGTCGCCTCAAACGGTAAATGCTTATTATAGTCCAACTAACAATGAGATAGTGTTTCCAGCGGCTATTTTGCAACCACCATTTTACGATTACAAAGCTGACGAAGCAGTAAATTATGGTGGAATTGGAGCCGTAATTGGTCACGAAATTTCTCACGGATTTGACGATTCGGGTTCACGCTACAACGCTGATGGTAATTTAGTTAACTGGTGGACCGAAGACGATTTGAAACAATTTACAGGTTTGGGAGGCGCTTTGGCTGCTCAATACAGTGCTTTAGAACCGCTTCCAGGTACTTTTGTAGATGGTAAATTTACCTTGGGTGAAAACATTGGTGATTTAGGCGGAATCAACGCGGCTTACGATGGTTTGCAATTGTATTTAAAAGCAAACGGAAACCCTGGTTTAATTGATGGTTACACGCCAGAACAACGTTTGTTTATTTCGTGGGCCACTATTTGGAGAACCAAATCACGTGACGAAGCTATCAAAAATCAAGTCAAAACCGATCCGCATTCTCCAGGAATGTACCGCGCTTATGTGCCGTTGTTAAATGTCGATGAATTTTACAAAGCGTTTAATATTCAAGAAACCGATAAGTTGTACGTAAAACCAGAAAATCGCGTTAAAATCTGGTAAAAAGATAAGTCAAAACCTCAAGTTATTCTTGGGGTTTTTTTATGTTCTGAAGCAAGCCAATCAAACTTACCACAGCCCAAGTTCCTTCCAAAACAACAAACGGAATGTAATTAATCAAATACGAAGTATAACAAGCAATACTCGCACCAATGACATTAAGTATAAAATAAAGGTTGCCGTTTTGTTTGATAATCGAAAAATTATTCAAAAAATAAGCGACTAATATAATGCCAACGCCTATAGTTCCAATGATATCGTTGGTAGTCATAATTGGATTTCTTTAAAAGTGTAATGCAACTTTGTGAGTAATTTTTCACTCAAAATTGTCTTTCCAACCGAAGGTTTACTTTCGTCAAATTGAGGAATTGGCAAGTTCAATTCGAGTGCTTTTTGGGTGTAATATTCTTTTCGTGTGGGATGAAAAGGCGCAACAGCATTGAAGGTTTCGTTCCAAGAATTGGTTGTTATAATTGTATGAATGATGCCAATGCAATCGGTTTGATGAATTAAATTAATAGGCGCATCAGGGTTTTCAACTCCATTTCTTCCAGCTAAAAAATGAATTGGATGGCGATTTTCACCAATCAATCCGCCGAATCTAAGTATAGTGGTTCTAAAATGAGCATTCGATAGCAGCAATTTTTCTGCCATCGAGAGTTGTTTTCCACTCTCTGTTTCGGGTTGCGGTTGAATAGCCTCTGTAATAATTGAATTGTCATCTGCATACACCGAAGTTGAACTCACAAAAACTACATTTTCAACACTCGATTTTTCAATAAAAGGAATTAGATTTTTGATTTTAGAAACAAAATTCTCTGAGGCATTACCACGCAATTTGGGAGGAATATCAATAATTAAAATACTAGAATCTTGAAGAAAAGCATCGATTTCTCCAACCGTTTTTTCTTCTTCAACCCGAATTAAAAAAGGAATAATTCCGAAATCTTTTAAAGTTGAAATTTTAGTTTCAGAGGTCGTCGAACCTTTTACAACAAATCCATTATCCAAGAATGATTTCGCTAATGGTAATCCCAGCCAACCGCAACCTAAGAGGCTAATTTTAGTCATTAATCTTGAGGTTGTTGTTGGGTTACACAATGAATCATTCCGCCGTTAGCATACAAATTGCGAACATCAATTCCGACTACAGTTCGAGTAGGATATAAATTTTGAATAAGTTGATTTGCCACTGCATCGTTAGGGTCGTTGTAATTTGGCACCAGAATTTTTTTATTGGCAATATAATAATTCACATACGAACCTTTGTAACCCAAATTGGTTCCGTTGGTTGTTGTTACATTGTTTTGAGTCAAAGGCAAATATACTTTGTTGTAAACGGTTCCTATATAGTTTTTAGCAGTATATAATTTGGTGATATCGGTTTGCGGAACTTGCCATTCTAGCAAATCATTTTGATTCATCGTTACTATTGTGGATGAATTTCCAAATCGCGCAAAGCCATCAATATGCATGTCTGTAATTTCCAATCCTGCAACGCCATCCAACCAAATGCAATTGGTCACACCAAGGTACGTTTTGAAAATGGCTTCTGCTTCTGTTTGGGATAAACCTGGGTTTCTGTTATTGTTTAAAATGGCACTTTTTGTGGCTAAAAGTGTTCCGTTTCCATCAATTTCAACCGCACCACCTTCGTTAACTATTTCTGCATTTAAATTAACAACCAATCGATTTTGCTGTTGTGCAATTAGGGTCGGAATTAAATCGCAGTTTTCAAAATCGGCTTTTTCGCCCCAACCATTAAAACCCCAATCTTCAATGACAAGTTGGTTGTTTTTATCTCGAACATAAATAGGTCCGTTGTCGCGAACCCAAACATCATCGGTTGGAAAAATTTTAAAATCAACATTACTCAGCGAAACGCTAGCGCTAGTCAACAATTGAATTATACGGTTTTTTTCAACATCATTATACGCAATAATATGTACTTTTTCACTTGACACCAAGGCTTGAGTCATAGCAACCCAAGTTGGATCAATTTCATTTCGGTAGTCAATTCCATATTGATAATGGTGTGGCCATTGCAACCAAGTGCCTTCATGAGGTTCTGATTCTTCGGGCATTCGATACAAAATTTCATCATCAACTACAGCATCATCGTTTTTTTGACAGGAATTTGTAATCAAAACAAGAAAAATATTTAGTAAAAGAAATTTATACATTCTAGTAAGATTTAATTGACTGCGGGAATAGAATTGTTGTTTTCAATTTTAATGGATTGTTTCACCTTTTGTTTCAAGATTACAGCATCGGTCAATACAAATGGAGTCGGAATCATCCAACTGCGTCGTTTAGCCATGCTGAAAGCTGGATTTCGCATCAAATCAAACGAACTTTCCACCAAATTCAAATCGAGTTTTTGATTCGCATCAATCGAAAATTCCAATTCCAATGGAAGATTGTCAACCACATAATAACTCAATAGTTTATTGGTTTTTTTGGCGATAATATTGCTTTTTACCTCAGTCGATTTGACACCATTAGCTCTCAAATTATAAAAGGTTGTTTTTCCATTGTCAAAAATATCATAGCGATTGACTTTGCGATTTGGGTTAATAATTATCTTGTAATAGTGTCGGTTTCCAATCACCGAATCGTTTACAAAATCAATGGTAGGTTTCGGAATGTTTTTGATGGGAGCATCGGCCATAAAGATGTATTTCGAACCGTATTTACTGTACAATTTATTCGTGTTTAATGGTTGGGCATCTTTTGGTTTTTCACCCAAATAACCTTTGGTCCATTCGTCTAAATTAACATCATAAGTAGCCCAATTCGCTTTATTAGTGTCGCCGTTTAAAATGTAAACCAAACTATTGGGTTTTGCTTTTCCGTAAACATAACCCGATGATTGATGCGCTTTCACAAACAATCCAATCGATAATAAGGTAAAAAGTAATGCCCAAACTCCTTTTCTAGGAAACGAGCCGAAAATGGGTAATAGTAAGGTAAAACTTAAAACAGTTAATATGCTACTTCCAACCAAAATTTTTAATCCCAAACCAATTGGAAACATTTGGATAAAAGGCACCAAAATAACCAATGTTGGAATGGATAAAATAAGGTTCAAGATTGGACTCGATTTTTGAGAAATCACAAAATAGCCCAGCATCAAAGTGGAAGAAATAACTGGAATTATTAGAAAACCTGCGCCTTTGAGTTGAAAAACAATGACCAAATTTAGAATTAGCCAGATGAATAATGGAGCAACGGTTTGGTTCATCTCAGGATTGCGTTTGCCATCATTTTTATAAAAAAGAAAGCAAATAGCAATTGTCAAACACACAAATGCATAAATATAGTCGTGACCATTGTAAGTAAATCCGTGTAGAATATCATGGTACTGCGGATAGATTGTTAGCAGTAATTTCCATCCAAAAAACGTAATTCCACCCGCAACGACTAGCGAACCCAAAAGCGGCAAAAACCCTTTGATAATTTGGTCCAAATGCAACACGTGTTTTCCCATTCCCACAAAAACAAATAGGAATAACAAGGAAAAACCAATGATAACCATAGGTAAAATCCATGAAAAAGGATAGCTCACAAACGAAAACGGAATGTTGAAATAGACTTTGTCATCAGTTGAATTCAAATTTTTTAAATCGGCGTTAGAAAAATAATTCAACAATGGAACCAAGTAAGTTCCTTGATGCGCCAGCGTTTTTGGGTCTAAATGTTCGTATTTGTCTTGCGAGGTATGGTAATCAAAATGGCTATCAATAAAGGCAAAATTAAAGCCTTGAATTTTCCCATTTTCTCTAAAAACGGTCAAATCGGTATCGTTGGGCAACATTTTATAAATGCTATACATCAACGAATTAGAAACCGGATACTGCGTATTTCCAGCCGAAAAAGCATCTACCATTTTGGCATTGCCTTGGTTCGTTTCCATCAACATATAACTGGGTCCAGAAGAACCACGAGCCTCAAAATTCAACACCAAACCAACATTTTTTGCCCATTGGTGTTGGGTGACAAATAGTGCGGCTCCATTTAAACCCAATTCTTCGGCGTCTGAAAACAATATAATGATGTCGTTTTTGTGCTTGGTTTTGTTGTGTAAGAAAGCACGAACGCTTTCCAAAATGGCAGCTACTCCCGAAGCATCATCGCTTGCGCCAAGAGAATACGAATGAGGTGCGCTGTCATAATGCGAAAGTAAAACCAATGCTTTAGTGTTGGCCGAACCTTCAATTTTGGCTAAAATATTTTTAGATTTTACCAATGTTCCTTTTTCGGTCATAGTAAAACCTTCTTGAAATGAAGTCTGTAAACCTAAGTTTTTAAGTTCTTGGACTAAATATTGAGCAACTTCTTCATGGTTTTGAGAGCCAACATAGTGCGGTTTTGCAGCTATTTCTTTGACTTTTTCTAAAGCTCTTTTGGTTGAGAATTCAGAAAGTGGTGCTTCAGTAGTATCATAACCTTGCGGCATCATAAAGAAAAAAACACCAAAAATCAGCGCTAGTAGCACTAAAATTGAATATAAAGCAGAATAATTTTTTTTCATGGAATTGAAATTTACTTCAGCAGCTCGTTAGCCTAAATAAGTTTTTAAATATCTTTTTTGACCAACATATAGTAATCGTTTTCCAAAGGAAGGTAACCTTGTTCGTAAATAAAGAAATAAGTGTTGCCTGTTTTGGTGTTGAGTATGGATGTAAAATACTCAAAATCAAAACCCTTAATTGATAATTTAGCGCGTGTGGTTTTGGATTTTCCATCCGAATTTAATTCCGACAAAATACGGTAATTTTTTCGCAATTTGTTGTTGATGTTGCGCATATAATTGTTGCTGTCTTTATTCATTTTGTTGTTGTAGGCATTGCGACAACCATCACTACAGAATTTTTTATCTTCTCGTCCTACAATTTTTTCGTGGCATTCTAAACAAGTTCTAGGCATATACAAATAGTTTAAATATCAATCAAATATAACAAAAAATCCATTTGCAAACGGTTACAAATAGTTACAATCGATAGTAAATGATTAATTACCGATTAAAGTTGGCTGACCGTCACAACTTTGCATCGTCAAAAGGAATCAGTCACATGATTTTGGAAAGTCAAGAAAAAAGTATTCATTTTAAATTTAAACGCCATGCGAAACAAAGTACAATTAATCGGACACGTAGGTCAAGATCCTGAAATCAAAACTCTTGAAGGAGGAAAAAAAGTAGCCAAAATGACTATCGCCACAAAAGAAGTCTATTACAAAGAAAACGGCGACAAAGTAGAACAAACCGAATGGCACAAAGTAGCCGCTTGGGGAAAAACAGCAGAAATCATTGAAAAATATGTAACCAAAGGAAAAGAAGTTGCTATAGAAGGCAAATTATCCCATAGAAGTTATGATGATAAAAACGGTGAAAAAAGATACATCACAGAAGTTATAGTAAACGAAATCGTGTTGGTTTAATTTCTTAAACAATTAACAATTAACAATTAACAATTAACAATTTTAAATTTAAACGCCATGAGAAACAAAGTACAACTAATTGGACATGTAGGTCAAGAACCTGAAGTAAAAACCTTAGAAGGAGGAAGAAAATTAGCCACAATTACATTGGCTACTAACGAAACGTACACCAATAACAAAGGTGAGAAAGTGGAACAAACCGAATGGCATCGTGCAACAGCCTGGGGGAAAACCGCAGAAATTATTGAGAAGTATGTAACAAAAGGAAAAGAAATCGCAATCGATGGGAAGTTAACGCACCGAAGTTATGATGATAAAAACGGTGAAAAACGATATGTAACTGACATTGTAATCAATGAGTTATTGCTGATTGGTAAATAATTTTGAGACTAAGCCATGAACATCAAGGTATTTAACATTCGATTGGATAAGGAAAATTGTTTGAACGATCAATCAAAAATGAATGATTTTCTAGATTCAGTTGATGTAAAATTAACTTCGGCTAGTTTTGTGACTACAGGAAGCAAAGATTTTTGGTCAACAGTTGTTTTTTATTTGCCAAAAAAAGACAAAATAGCGACGTTAAAAGAGGAAGATTTGACAGATGAGGAACGCAAAATCTATCAGGCATTAAAGCAGTGGAGGAGCGAAAAGGCAATACAACAGGATTTACCTCATTTTATGATTTGCCATAATTCGGAGTTAATAACTATTGCTAAAACCAAACCAGAAACAATTAAAGATTTTAAAACAATCAAAGGATTTGGAGAGCTAAAGACACAGAAATATGGTGACGACATTATCGCACTTTTAAATGCATTGTAATCAAAAAAATAAAAGCGATAGAACTAATTTTTATCGCTTTTTTGCTTTTTGACGTAGAAGGAATGCGACATTTTGAAAGAACTTTTCAACACGAAAACGTTTTCGGAAGTAATTGTTTTACCAACTTTTAATTTTTTTAATACCTTTATTAAGTTGTCAATAAAAAATTAACCCTAAAAAAATGAAATACCTAAAGCAATCGCTTTTATTGGTCTTCTTTTATTGCTGTTTTCAAAGTAACTATGCACAAGTTGGAATTAACACCAACAGTCCGCAAAGCACATTAGATGTCAATGGTAATTTGTCGGTTAAGGTGGTTAACCTAGTTGGCAATGGTTCTGGCAGTGGAGGTTCGGCTGTGCTAATTGATGATGGAGTTTATATCTCAATAAGTCCAACCGCAACAGACGATAAATTTCAGTTGCCGAATCCAACACTTTTTCCTGGTAGAACTTATATCATTCGAAATATTCAAAACTCAGTTACGGCACAATTAACAACACCTACGGGGTTATTATTCCCTAAAAACTCAACTGTTGGAAGTGCACAGATTTATATGTATGAAGGTAATTTGCGAACGGTTACCGTAATCAGCGACGGAATTAACTGGACGTATATCAATTAATCATTCATCAATTTTTCAAACAAGGTAATGAATTCACCAACATGGTAGCCGTCGATTAAGCCATGATGAACATGAACCGACATAGACATGTTTTTTTCCCCTTTTTCTTCTACCATTTTCCCAAAAGAAATCTTCGGACAACTATCGGGCCAAGTAAAACTTCGCGCATGAGAAAATGAGGTAAAATTTACCCAAGGTAATGCCGAAAAATGAATCAAATTTTCAGGATAGTCGCAGGTAAAAAGCCCTGAAGTTGTTTGAATACGTTCAATTTCTTTTGAAGCGATAGCTGCAAACTCATGAACATCTTCATTAAATTCAATCAATGAAAAACCAAACGTTTTGTCGTCTCTCAATATGGTAGCCGAAGCATCAATTCGATCAAAAATAAACACTTCATTATCCTTAATTCGATAACGAAAATTTTCAATTGAGTTTACAGCAACCAATGTTTTGTGTAAATAATAAATAAAAAATGAAACGCCTAATTCTTTGGATTTTTGGTAGGCTATTGTACAATCAATAGGAGTTGTAATTCCAAAAAAAGGCTCTTCCATTTGATTAAAAAACAAAAAATGCTCTTTGCGATTCCAATTATCAATGTCAAGTTTTTGCTTCATTTTTATTTAAATAAAGTAACCACATCCTTGATGTGAGCTACTGACATAAAGTTGTCGTGCTTGATTTCAAAGTCAATTTTTTCGTATTCCCAGGTAGTGTGATACGGAATATGTATTGCGTGTCCGCCAACATTCAAAACAGGCAAAACATCCGATTTTAAAGAATTGCCAATCATAGTGAAATCTTCAGGTTTGATATCAAGTCGAAGCAACATTTTTTCGTAATCCAATTCTTTTTTGTCACTCATTACTTCTATATGATGAAAATAATGACCAATCCCTGAATCGTGTAGTTTTCGGTGTTGGTCTTTCAAATCACCTTTTGTAGCCACAATTAATTTATAATCGCCTTTAAGCTGATTCAAAACATCTTCTACATTAGGCAATAATTCAACGGGTTTTAAAAGTAAATCTTTACCAATTTGAATGATTTTTTCAATTACCAACCCAGAAATTTGATGATTGGTCAATTCCAAAGCCGATTCAATCATTGAGAGTACAAATGCCTTAATTCCAAATCCATACAAAGGCAAATTTTTCACTTGATGACTCAAAATCAACTGTAAAATTTCTTGACGGGAAGCATAATCGCTAAACAATTCACAAAACTTGGCTTGCGCTTCATCAAAAAAAGGTTCGTTGTGCCAAAGCGTATCATCAGCATCAAAAGCAATAACTTTTATCGACATAATTTAATTTTTTGTTGCGTATTCGTCCACTAAATTCAACAACTGAGTTTTGCGATTTTCATCTAATAACGAATACTGAAATGAATTTTTAGCCAAAACAATAATTTCTTCTTTTGTTAGCTGTAAGGCTTCTTGGATAGCGGTAAAATTTTGATTCAAATAACCACCAAAATACGCTGGAT
This sequence comes from uncultured Flavobacterium sp., assembly GCA_964414655.1. GTDB lineage: Bacteria > Bacteroidota > Bacteroidia > Flavobacteriales > Flavobacteriaceae > Flavobacterium. The sequence goes on from CAYPXI010000003.1 coordinate 202,531, forward strand.
CATCAGAATTGACAGTTGCTTTAATTCCTTTGTTTAGCATCGTTTTTAAAGGATGGTCTTTCAAGTCGTTTACCACTCTCAATTCTAAATTAGAAAGCGGACAAACCGTCAACGCCAAATCTCTTTTTACAATTTCATCGACCAATTTTTCATCGCTTAAGCAATTATTTCCGTGATCGATGCGTACAATTTTTAATCCATCAATGGCTTCCCAAACGTATTCAGCTGGACCTTCTTCGCCTGCGTGCGCCAACAAAATATAACCTTCTTTTGCCGAGGCTTCAAACACTTTGTAAAATTTAGAAGGTGGATTTCCTTTTTCAGATGAATCCAAACCAACTGCTGTAATCCAATGCTTAAACGGCAATGATTGCTGCAACGTTTCAAAAGCCTCTTCTTCTGATAAATGACGCAAATAACTCATAATCAATAGCGACGAAATATTCCATTTTTGTTGGGCTTCTTCTTGCGCACGACGAATTCCTGTGATAACCGTTTCAAATGAAACTCCACGTTGCGTATGCGTTTGCGGATCAAACATAATTTCAGTATGAAGTATGTTTTCTTCATGGCATTTGGTCAAATATGCCATCGTAAGTTCATAAAAATCTTGCTCATGAATCAACACGCTAGCTCCTGCATAATAAATATTCAAGAAATCCTGTAAACACGAAAATTGATAGGCCTGCTTGACTTCTTCAATGGTTTGATACGGAATTGCTATTTGGTTGCGTTGTGCTAAAGCAAACATTAATTCGGGCTCAAACGAACCTTCAATGTGTAAATGCAATTCGGCTTTGGGTAAATGTGCTATAAAATTATTCATCAATTTTTAAATGTAAATTAACTTATCATAGCACCATTCTCCACACCATCTGCATCCGGATTCACAAAAACCAATTTGCCTTCTTTGTCGTTGGTCATCAAAATCATCCCTTGACTTTCAACGCCACGCAACGCTCTTGGCGCCAAATTGACTAAAACAGTCACGCGTTTGCCAACCACTTCTTCGGGCGAAAAATGTTCCGCAATACCCGAAACAATGGTTCGTACATCAATGCCAGTATCGACTTTTAACACCAACAATTTATTCGCTTTCGGCATTTTTTCAGCTTCAACTATCGTTCCAACGCGTAAATCTAATTTGGTAAAATCATCAAAAGTGGCGGTGTCTTTTTGTGGGTCAACTACTTGGTTTTCCATTATGTTTGCTTTTTTGGTCGCTTCTAATTTGTCTATTTGTTGTTGAATTTCGGCATCTTCAATTTGCGAAAATAATATTTCAGCTTGTCCAATTTGATGTCCTGATTGTAGTAATTCAGATGTTTCACCAACGGAATTCCAGCTATTCTCGTGTTGCGTTTGATTGAGAATTGTGCCTAATTTACTCGATGTAAAAGGTAAAAAAGGCTCGCACAAAACTTGTAACGCTGCTGCAACTTGTAACGCAACATACATTTGAGTTTGAACACGTTCCGGATTGGTTTTTACCATTTTCCATGGCTCTTCATCGGCCAAATATTTATTTCCCAATCGCGCCAAATTCATCATTTCGCCTTGTGCTTCTCTAAATCGGTAACGCTCAATCGAACTCGAAATCACCGAAGGATATGCTTTTATTTCGGCCAAAGTTTGCTCGTCAACTTCTGTAAATTCATTCGGAGTTGGAACAATGCCTTCGTAATATTTATTAGTCAAAACCACCACACGATTGATAAAATTACCAAAAACCGCAGCCAATTCATTATTATTTCGCGCCTGAAAATCTTTCCAAGTAAAATCGTTGTCTTTGGTTTCAGGTGCATTCGCAGTCAACGCATAACGCAACACGTCTTGCTTTCCAGGAAAATCAACCAAATATTCGTGCAACCAAACCGCCCAATTCTTTGAAGTCGAGAGTTTATTGCCTTCCAAATTCAAAAATTCATTCGCCGGAACATTATCAGGCAATATAAAACTACCTTCAGCTTTCAACATCGCTGGAAAAATAATGCAGTGAAAAACGATGTTATCTTTCCCAATAAAATGAACCAATTTGGTATCTTCTTTTTTCCAATATTCTTCCCAATTTTTGCCTTCACGTGCTGCCCATTCTTTGGTAGCCGAAATGTAGCCAATCGGTGCGTCAAACCAAACGTATAACTTTTTTCCAGTAGCGCCATCAACAGGAACATCAATTCCCCAATCCAAATCGCGAGTCACTGCGCGTGGTTTCAAACCGTCGTCCAACCACGATTTGACTTGTCCTAATACATTGGTTTTCCAGTCTTTGGCATGGTCAACCAAAATCCAATTCGTCAGAAAATCTTGGTATCTGTCCAACGGTAAAAACCAGTGTTTGGTTTCTTTCAAAATAGGCGTTTCACCTGTAATGGTCGACTTCGGATTAATCAAATCGGTCGCATTCAACGTCGAACCACATCGCTCGCATTGATCGCCATAAGCTTCAGGGTTTTCGCATTTCGGACACGTTCCTGTCACAAAACGGTCGGCCAAAAACTGATCGGCTTTGGCATCATATAATTGTTCAGTAACTTCTTCAATAAAATCATTGTTCTCATACAATTTTCTGAAAAATTCTTGCGCCGTATCATGGTGAATCTTAGCCGAAGTGCGCGAATAATTATCAAACGAAATTCCGAAATCAACAAACGATTTTTTGATAATTCCGTCGTATTTGTCAATCACTTCTTGGGGTGTAATGCCTTCTTTTTTGGCTTTCATCGAAATTGCAACTCCGTGTTCATCGCTTCCGCACATAAATGCCACATCTTTTCCTTGCAAACGCAAATAGCGAGCGTAAATGTCGGACGGAACGTAAACACCCGCCAAATGACCAATGTGAATCGGACCATTCGTATAAGGCAAAGCCGCCGTAATTGTATATCTTTTTGGATTTTCTAACATTGTAATTTTGGTATATAATCTGCAAAAATAAGCAATAGAATTGAGAGTTTTATGATTTTTATTTGAAGCTATTTCCAGCTTTCCGCTCTATCTTTTGTCCCGATAAAAATCGGCACAAAAGGATGCCGCTGCAATCTGGGCTAGGGCAGTTGTTTTCAATAGAAAATCAGTGTAAATCCGCAAAATCCGTTTCATCCGCGTGCTAATAAAAAGAACTTTTATACATTTGCTACTAAGTCAAAATCACAAATGCAAAAGTCTATATTCTATATTCTATTCTCTTTATTCTTCACCCAACTTCATTCCCAAAAGAAAATGATTACACCACCGTATTTAAAAAAAGGCGACACAGTTGCTATAGTGGCAACAGCACGCAAAAACATTGAAGACAACTTGCAACCTGCTATTTCGTGGCTCAAAAGTTGGGGTTTGGAAGTCGTAATTGGCAAAACCATCGGTCTCGACAATAACCAACTCGCTGGCACTGACGATGAGCGCGCTGCCGATTTTCAAACGCAACTCGACAATCCCAACATCAAAGCCATTTGGTGTGTGCGTGGCGGATACGGAACCGTGCGAATGATTGATAAATTGGATTTTACAAAGTTCAAACAAAGTCCCAAATGGATTGTAGGTTTTAGCGATGTTACCGTTTTGCACAGCCACTTGAACACGATGGGTTTTCAATCGATTCACGGAATCATGCCCGTAAGTTCTAAAGCGACGGAAGAAGCCAAAGAAAGTTTGCGTAAAGCCTTATTTGGTGAACATCTTGAATATACAGTTCCGTGTGATCCTATGAATCGTTATGGAACAGCCAAAGGCGAATTGGTAGGCGGAAACTTATCGATTTTGTACAGTTTGTTCGGTTCACCATCGTCAATTGATTGCTCCGACAAAATTCTGTTTTTGGAAGATTTAGACGAATATTTGTACCACATCGATCGCATGATGATGAACCTCAAACGCAACGGTTGTTTGGAAAGCATCAAAGGAATCATAGTAGGCGGAATGACCAAAATGAAAGACAACGACATTCCTTGGGGCAAAAACGCCAACCAAATTATCGAAGACGTTTGCAAGGAATACAACATTCCCATCATATACAATTTCCCAGCCGGACATATGGCGGACAATCGTGCTTTAATCATCGGGAAACAAGTCTCTATAGAAGCGAATGATCTGGAAAGTAAAGTGGTTTTTGAATAACTGAACACTGAGACTGAACACTGAATACTAATTATGGCTTCCCACAACGAACTCGGCAAACTCGGCGAAGAACTGGCTGTAGATTTTCTACAGCAAAACGGCTATGCCATTCTCGAAACGAATTGGGTATTTCAAAAAGCCGAAATCGACATTATTGCTCAAAAAGAAAACGTGTTGGCGATTGTTGAGGTTAAAACGCGTTCGTCTATCGATTTTGGTTTACCTCAGGATTTTGTGAAACCCAAAAAAATACAATTGTTGGTCAAAGCAGTTAACGAATATGTCATTTCACGCGATTTGGACGTAGAAGTTCGTTTTGACATCATCGCCATCAACAAAGAAGGCAACGATTTTCATATCGAACATATTGAAGAAGCCTTTTATTATTTTTGATTTCTAGATTATCTATACTAAGCGAAGCTTCTTTATATAAATACTTTTTCTATGTTTCTATGTGTTTAAAAAAACAAAAACCATGCAACAACTACTCTTACTTCACGGCGCTCTCGGAAGCGAAAAAAGTTTAGAATCGTTAAAAGAATTGCTCCAACAGGATTTTGAAGTTTACAGTTTTTCTTTTCAAGGTCATGGTGGAAGTGAATTACCATCTACCGATTTTTCAATTGCAAATTTTGCTAACGAAGTCATCGCTTTTTTAGATGAAAATCAAATCGAGTCGATTGCGGTTTTTGGCTATAGTATGGGCGGTTACGTCGGTTTGTATTTATCCAAACATTTTCCTAGCCGAATTCAAAAATTGTTCACTTTGGCTACGAAGTTGCATTGGACTATTGAAGGTTCGAAAAAAGAAGCATCAATGTTGAATCCAACAATAATCAAAGAAAAAGTGCCCAAATATGCTTTAAATTTAGAACAAGTGCATGGCAAAAATTGGGAAGTATTAATGCAAAAAACTGCACAAATGATGCTCAATTTAGGTCAAAATCCTGAAGTAAAAGATAGCGATTTCGAGTACATCAATATTCCAATTTTACTTTCTGTTGGTGATAAAGATACAATGGTTACTTTGGAAGAAACTATCGCTGCACATCGAAAAATTAAGGATTCACAATTGTTAGTTTTACCTCAAACAATTCATCCAATCGAGAAAGTAGATGTTGAGGAATTGGCGCACCAGATTAATAGATTTTTAGACTATAAGACTATAAGACTGTAAGACTTCTTATATCAAATTCATCAACTCCAACGCCTTATTCACGCTTTTTACATTTTCAAAAGTCAACAACAATCGCAATCCGTTTTTGGTTTCTTTTTCCTTCATTTTACACAAATTACCATTTTGTTGTACAAATTGAAGAAGCTTCATAAAACGTTTGGATTGGTAAAAATCGCTTTGTTGATCGCCTACAAAATAACCAATCATTTTGCCTTGTTTCAACACCAATTTCTCAATTCCAACTTGAGTTGCCTTCCATTTGATGCGAATGCTATTTAGTAGTGCTGTAGCTTCTTTTGGTAACGTGCCAAATCGGTCAATGAGTTTCTGCTCGTAACGTTGCAATTGTTCTTCGTCTTTAATAGTGCTCAATTCGTTATACAAATTCAAACGTTCCGAAATATTGTTGATGTACTCATCAGGAAACAACAATTCAAAATCGGTGTCGATTTGTAAATCCTTGACGTATTCTTTGGTTTCGATGTCGTTTTCGGTTTCGTACAAGTCTTTGAACTCGTTTTCTTTCAACTCGTCGATGGCTTCATTCATGATTTTTTGGTAGGTTTCAAAACCAATTTCGTTGATAAAACCACTTTGTTCACCGCCCAATAAATCGCCCGCACCACGAATTTCCAAATCTTTCATAGCAATGTTGAATCCGCTTCCCAACTCGCTAAATTGTTCCAATGCCTGAATTCTTTTCTGTGCTTCGCTGGTCATCATTGAATGCGGTGGAGTAATAAAATAACAAAATGCTTTTTTGTTGCTTCGACCCACGCGACCGCGCATTTGATGCAAATCGGACAACCCAAAATTATTGGCATTATTGATAAAAATGGTATTTGCATTCGGAACATCCAAACCGCTTTCGATAATCGTTGTGGCAACCAAAACATCAAATTCACCATTCATAAAAGCCAGCATCAAATCTTCGAGTTTTTTGCCGTCCATTTGGCCGTGACCGATACCTACGCGTGCATCAGGAACCAAACGCTGAATCATTCCTGCTACTTCTTGTATGTTTTCAATTCGATTATTGATAAAAAACACTTGTCCGTTGCGCTGAATTTCATACGAAATCGCATCACGAATCACCTCTTCACTAAAACGAATGACTTGCGATTCAATTGGATATCTGTTAGGCGGAGGCGTTGTAATGACGGATAAATCGCGCGCTGCCATCAACGAAAATTGTAACGTTCTCGGAATTGGCGTTGCGGTTAAGGTCAACGTATCGATATTGGCAGCAATGGTTTTCAATTTGTCTTTTACATTCACGCCAAACTTTTGTTCTTCATCAACAATCAACAAACCAAGGTCTTTGAACTTCACGTCTTTGTTAACTAATTGATGCGTTCCGATGATAATATCAACCTTTCCTTCAGCTAATTTTTGTAAGGTTTCACTTTTTTGCTTGGCTGTTCTAAAACGATTCAAATAATTTACTGTCACTGGCATTTCTTTCAAACGTTCGGAAAACGTTCTGAAATGTTGGTACGCCAAAATCGTGGTCGGAACTAAAACGGCGACTTGCTTTCCGTTGTCAACGGCTTTGAATGCAGCTCGAATTGCGACTTCTGTTTTACCAAAACCAACATCACCACACACCAAACGATCCATTGGGCGATCGCTTTCCATGTCCATTTTGACATCGTTGGTCGCTGTAATTTGGTCGGGCGTATCTTCGTAAATGAACGAACTTTCCAATTCTTTTTGCAAATAACTATCGGGTGCACAGGCGTAGCCTTTTTCCAATCGGCGTTTGGCATACAATTGAATCAAATTGAACGCAATGTGTTTGACACGCGCTTTGGTTTTTTGTTTTAAGGCTTTCCAAGCACCTGAACCTAGTTTGTAAATCTTGGGAACTGCGCCGTCTTTGCCGTTGTATTTGGAAATTTTGTGCAATGAATGAATGCTAACGTATACGATGTCGTTGTCGGCATAAACGAGTTTAATTGCTTCTTGCGTTTTGCCTTCGACTTGAATTTTTTGTAAACCGCCAAATTTCCCAATTCCGTGATCGATGTGCGTAACGTAATCACCAACCGAAAGTGTTGTTAGTTCTTTCAACGTTAAGGTTTGCTTTTTCGAATAGCCGTTTTTGATGTTGAATTTGTGGTAGCGTTCAAAAATTTGATGATCGGTGTAACAAGCAATTTGGTTTTCCTCATCGTAAAAGCCTTGGTACAGAGGGAAAACTGTGGTTTGGTATTGCTTGCGAATGTCTTCGTGACTTTCAGAATCTAAATCTTCAAAAATATCGTGAAAACGGTTGGCCTGACTCTCATTGGCACACAACAAATAATTTTTGATGCCGTTGAAGTGATTTTCGTTGAGTTTGTTGAGTAATAAATCGAATTGTTTGTTGAACGAAGGTTGCGGTTGAATGAGGAATTCAATGGTTTTATCAATACTAAATGTGCTTCCACTACCGATTTCAACCACTGCAAAATCCAATGCTTTTTTGAGGAACGATTGCTGGTTAATGAACAACTCTTCAGGTTGCGCGTGTTGTACGTCTTTGGAAAGCTTTTCGAAAGTTTCACTGGCTTTGGTGAACAGTTTTTCGAGTTGCGCTACAATCAAATCGGTATTTTGTAAAAATAAAACCGTTTTTTCGTTGATGTATTGCAAGAAACTTTCGCGTGATTCGTTCAAAAATTTATTCTCAACATTCGGAATGATGCTGATTTTCTTTTGCGATTGAAGTGATAATTGCGTTTCCACATCAAAGGTTCGAATACTGTCTACTTCGTTGCCAAAAAACTCAATTCGGTACGGATTATCATTGGAAAAAGAAAATACATCAACAATTCCACCACGAACCGAAAATTCGCCAGGTTCTGACACAAAATCGACGCGTTTGAAGTTGTATTCAAACAATACTTCGTTGATGAAATCGATAGAAATTTGGTCGCTAACCGAAACTTTTAAGGTGTTTTTTTCGAGTTCTTTTCGAGTCACCACTTTTTCGAAAATTGCTTCAGGGTACGAAACGATGATTGAAGGTTTTTTACGCGAATTAATACGGTTCAACACTTCTGCGCGAAGCAACACGTTCGCATTATCCGTTTCTTCTATTTGATAAGGTCGACGGTACGAACTAGGATAAAAAAGGACGTCTTGGTCGTTGATTAAATGTTCTAAGTCGTTGAGGTAATAGGCGGCTTCTTCTTTATCTTGAAACAATAAAAGAAAAGGTAATTCACTCTTTTCAAAAGCCGTTTTGATGATGAATGACAACGACGATCCGGCCCAACCTTTGATTTGAAGTCGCGCGTCTCTTTTTTGAATGGCATCGGCTAGCAATTGAACTTTGGCCGATTTTTCATAGACTTGAAGAATATTCGCTTTACTCAATGCCCATTTGTTTTTGAGTCATAGTACTAGGAACTGCCCGAGCCGTATCTTGAATTCTAATGCGATCAGGTTCGCCTATTTCTTTTGGAATTTGACTGCGGCGAACAATTTCTTCCAATTGCAGTTGCAAAGACAAGATTTCTTGATTGATTTCGCCTATATTTTTGACCACTTTGGTGTCTTGAATTTGATTTAAATTGATAAACAAATTCATCGATTTTATTTTGGTTTCAATAACTGTAATTCTACTAATTACTTGAGGTTTGTTGAATTCGTAAGGAACATTATTCTTTAATTCGGTGGCTTTTTTGGACAGTACTTTTGCTTTACGTTGAAAGGCGCCAATGGTACTTTTGGGTTTTTGATTTATCTCTGTTAAAAAAGAACGCCATTCCATCCAATTGTTTATCTTTCCTTGAACTGTAGGGTCAAAAGGGCGTATATTAAATTTCCAACCTTTGTTGATGTTGTTGAAAATTACTTCTTTTTTCTTGGCTTCTTTTTGTTGTTCAATCAATCGGATTTTAGTTTCGTCTTGACATGAAAACGAAAGGAGTGAAAAGAGAAGAATAATGACAGATTGGAATTTCATTGACCTGATTTTAATTGCAAAAATACAAAAGTAGTGGTTTTGTGAAAGCGAATATGTGAAAGGTTTGATAAAATGCAAATTATAAAGTGCGAAGTACAAAGTACGAAATCGTTATATTTGTAGCACAAACGAATTAAACATGACAACTAAAATTTTGATTATTGGCGCCTGTGGACAAATAGGAACCGAACTAACTACTAAATTAAGAAGCATTTACGGAAATGATAATGTGATTGCTTCCGACATACGAAAATTAAATAACGATATTGTTAACAACGGTATTTTTGAAGTAGTTAATGCCTTAGACTACAACCAGATTGAGCATTTAATCGAGCAATATCAGATTACCGATGTGTATTTGATGGCGGCATTATTATCGGCTACAGCTGAGAAAAACCCTGCTTTTGCTTGGGATTTGAACATGAATTCATTGTTTCACGTGTTGAATCTGGCGAAAGCTAAGAAGATTAAAAAGATATTCTGGCCTTCGAGTATCGCGGTTTTTGGACCTACAACTCCGCGTGAAAATACACCACAATATACCATCATGGAACCTACAACGGTTTACGGTATTTCAAAACAAACGGGCGAGCGTTGGTGCGAATATTACCATCATCAATATGGTGTAGATGTACGCAGTATTCGTTATCCTGGGTTAATTAGTTGGACGACTGAACCTGGTGGAGGAACTACAGATTACGCGGTTGATATTTACCACAAAGCTTTAGAAAAAGGAAGTTTTGAGTGCTTTTTGTCGGAAGACACCAAATTACCAATGATGTATATGGATGATGCAATACGTGCTACGGTTGAAATTATGCAAGCTGAAGCCGATGATATTAAAATACGCTCATCCTATAACTTGGCTGGAATTAGTTTTACACCAGCAGAAATTGCTCAAGAAATTAAAAAGCACATTCCTAATTTCACAATTTCATACAAACCCGATTTCCGTCAGAAAATTGCTGATAGTTGGCCTGCTAGTATTGATGATTCGTGTGCTAGAAGCGATTGGAAGTGGAAGCATCAATTTGAAATGGATAGCATGACACAAGTGATGTTGGATAATCTTAGTAAATAATTAGTCTTTCAATTTAGTAATCAAAGCGTCTTCAATAGGCGCTTTTATTTTGATTACGGCATCCGTATTGTCGTTGGGAATGGTCATGGAAAGCACGTAATGTTTGATTTTCCATGTCTTTTTTTCTTTGACTAAAACACCGCTACCGCGACAGATTTTCATTTGCGTATTGAGTAATTCGTCGAACCAAGCCGTTTTTCCATCTTTTGAAAAATAAATATGGCGTTCTAAGGCGGTAAAGTTCCATGCTTTTCCTCGGTCAAAATAGGGTTTGGCAAATTCCTGAAATGCTTTTTTGTTCCAGTTTTCGGTGGCGTCGGTTCCGATGAAAATGGCATCGTGGGTCATGGCACCAAAATACGATTCAAAATTGGCTGTTGCAGCTGCTTTGTGCCAGTTGTCTAAAACGGTGTTGATAGTAGTTGTGTCGCTTTGCGCGAAAGAAAACAAAGGAACGATAAGTAAAAGAAAGAGTTTTTTCATGGTAGATGTTTGAGTAAAAGTACAAATTTACCACGAAGAATTATTTTAAAAATTCTAAAAGACAAAAAACAAATCCCAAATAACTTCAAAATATCAATTTTTAAAATCCTAAAATCTTAAAGTTTTATAGTCTTACAATCCTACAGTCTCAAAATCAAATACCTTTGCGAACCTTGTGAAAACTAAGCGCCATTGCGATTGAACTATAACTTCTCTCGATGCTGCGACCAATCCAAACCCATTTGTTCGGCTTCTTCAGATACGCGAATGGGAATAATGAAGTTGGTAATTTTAAATAGTAAATACGCGCCACCAAACGTAAAAACCGAAACCAATACCAAAGCCAACATGTGGTGACCAAACACACTCCAGCCGCCGTGGAGTAAGCTTGCGTTTTCGCCTTGTGCAAAAATTGCGGTGAGAATCATTCCCATAATACCACCTACACCATGACAAGCGAATACGTCGAGGGTATCGTCGATTTGTTTGAGTTTTTTCCAGTGTACCATTTTGTTGGAGACTATTGCTCCTATAAAACCGAAGAAAATGCTTTGCGGAATAGTAACATAACCTGCTGATGGTGTGATTACGACTAGGCCAACTACAGCACCAATGCAAGCGCCGAGAGCTGAAACGCGTCGTTTGTTCATACGGTCAAAAAATACCCAAGTAAGCATGGCTGAGGCCGAAGCGATAGTAGTTGTAGCAAAAGCCATAGCAGCTGTTCCGTTGGCAGCGAGTGCTGACCCTGCGTTGAACCCGAACCAACCGAACCATAGCAACCCTGTTCCGAGGAGTACAAATGGAATGTTGGTAGGGATGTGTTCGCTATTTTTACGTTTGCCTAATACGATAACGCCTGCTAATGCCGCAAACCCTGCACTCATGTGAACGACCGTGCCTCCAGCAAAATCTTTAACACCAAAGTAGCCACACAAAAGGCCGTGAGGATGCCAGATCATGTGGCACAGTGGTGTGTAAATAAAAAGGGCAAACAAACAAATAAACAATAAAAAAGACACGAATCGAATGCGTTCGGCGAGTGCGCCTGTGATGATGGCAGGTGTAATCACAGCGAATTTCATTTGAAATAGGGCAAAAAGGATGAACGGAATAGTAGTGCCCAAACTTTGGTGCGGTAAGGCTTCGACTTGGTTGAAAAAGGCAAAGTCGAATGGATTGCCGATGACGCCGTAATGTGTTCCATCAATGGTAAAACCAATTGGACTTCCGAAAGACAAACTAAAACCGACAGCTACCCAAAGCAAACTGATTACGCCCAAGCAAATGAAGCTTTTGAGCATGGTAGAAATGACGTTTTTCTTGCCTACCATACCGCCGTAAAAGAAAGAAAGACCAGGTGTCATGAGCAATACTAAACAAGAGGCGGTGAGTAACCACGCCACGTCGGCATAGTTGATGCTTTCGCTACTATTGAAACCTTGGCCTACTTTGGCCGATTGGTGCGACCAAAACAAACCCGTAACGGCGATTATCGAGGTAATGGTAAAAGCGGTTATCCAACGTTTTTGAATTCTCATTTCAAGTTATTTAAAATATACCCTTTTTTTTATTAGGTAAAGCTATTAAATTGTGGTTTTTATTTCAAACAAACCCTTAAAAAAAAGACGGTTTAGTGTTATTTTTATCAAAATAATAAAAACACCCTAGTTGCATTATGGTTTTAAAAAAATAATAGCTATTAAAAATGGAATCCATAAAAAAAGCCTTTGATTGGAATGTTCAAAGGCTAGGTTTATAGTTTATAGCGTGTTTAAAGACTGCTGAGCGGTTCCGATTTTTGGGAGTCGTATACTGCTTTTGAAATTTCAGCAATGAGTTTAGCTAGCGTTATAAATTCTTTTCCTTTGGTCATTACGGTTAGCAAGTAGGCTTTTCCGTCGAGGTACACTATAGCCGATTCATGCAATTGAATTTCGTTTGGGTTTCCAGCTTCGCCAAATTTGTGTGCAATTGGTGTTCCGCTTGGGAGCCCTGAAACAATTCCTTCTTTAAAGGTGCTTTGACTTAATAATTTGGCAGCATAATTAGAGTTTTCAGTATTCAAATACGTGGCGTTGTAAATGGCTCTCATAAAAAGCGAATAGCCATTTACCGTAAAAAAGTACTGACTTGCTTTGATGTCGGGTTTAGGCAAGCCCAAATCGCTGAAGGTTTGAATCAGATAGTTCAGATCGATGTTGTTTTGTAGCAAAGCCGTTGCGTTGTTGTCGGAGTGCACAATCATGTAGTTGAGCAATTCTCGGATGGTATACGTTTGGCCGACTTGTAAGCTTTTGGAGAGGAAATGTGTTGATTTGTTTAGTTGAAAGGGTTTGTTGTATGCCACTTTTTTGTCCAACAACCCGGGTTTGTTTTCGCTCATTTTAAGTGTAGCAACTAACAAAGGCACTTTGAAAAGCGAACCAGGTTCGTAGTTTTCGTTTTCGTTTACCGATGTCCATTCAGAGGTTTCGTAGTTGCGCAAATACACCGATGCAGCCGTTACGTTTTGGTATTGTTTGTAGCTGTTGATGATGGACGAAATGGATTGGTTGATGGCGTTGAGGTTTTCTGAGGGACATTCTTCATCGGCAAACATAATCGGTTTGATGAGTTGGTAGCCATTGAGACGTTTGATTTTAAGGCTACAACTGTGGCCAATACCAGCGGTTTCGGTAGGTGATTGCGACTGGTTTAGCCAACGCATCCCAAAAATAGTAAGTACTACTACTATTGTAAATAACCCAATAACATAAGTTAAAGGGATTTTTTTCGATAAAATTCTTTTCATAGCAAGCTTAAAAATTAAAAGCACCCAAAAATAATGAATCTTTTTTTAAGAATTAGTCAAAATAAGGTTGTGAAATGTTAATTTTTTTATGGATATGGTAGATTTTGGCTAATTATACCTTGAGCGTTTTGTTGGATACTTTAAAACAAAAAGGGTAGAGAAAACCCTACTTTTGGGGATTATGGTGTAGACACGGATTGTAAATCAGCGCCATAGTTTGTTTTTTACCATATAAGGCATGTAAGAACATAAAAGAGAAAACCTTAAATGACCTTATATGTCTTATATGGTTCAAAATCCCAAAAAATCAAAAAGCAAATCCAAATAAGTTCAACAGATGCATTTTTTAAAACCACAAATCGTTTAGTATTACGATTTAAGTTATGTGCGACTAGGGTATAAGTTATCTATGGCTTTGGTATGGCTTTGATATGGCTTTGATATGGAGTAGTAGGATTTGGAATTGGGCATTTTTTATAGGAAATTATGTTTGGGCGCACGGATTATAAATCCGCGCGATCGGGCACGCTTATAAATCCGCGCGATCGTGTGGTTGTTTTTCATCATATAAGGCATGTAAGAACATAAAAGAAAGCCTAAAATTGTATTGTGTTACCCTCTGAGTTATTTACGGCTTTGGTATAAGTTATCCATGACGTATCTATGACGTATC
>CAYPXI010000004.1:0-202562 GCA_964414655.1 uncultured Flavobacterium sp.
ACAATGAACAATGAACAATGAACAATGAACAATGAACAATGAACAATGAACAATGGACAATGAACTCTGAACACTACTTCTTCCCGCCAACCACCGCCACAATTTCACCTTTTGGTGCTTTGGTTTCAAAATGTTTGAGTACTTCTTCTGCGCTTCCGCGAATGGTTTCCTCGTGTAATTTACTCAATTCTCTGGAGATGGAAACAGGTCGTTCGGATCCAAAATATTGTACAAATTCAGCTAAGGTTTTGACTAATTTATGTGGTGAAACGTAGAAAATCATGGTACGTGTTTCTTCAGCCAAAGCCAAATAACGGGTTTGTCGTCCTTTCTTTTCGGGTAAAAATCCTTCAAATACAAAGCGATCATTAGGCAAACCACTATTCACCAAAGCCGGAACAAAAGCGGTAGCACCTGGCAAACAATCGACTTCAATATTGTTTTCCACACAAGCACGCGTCAACAAAAATCCAGGATCAGAAATGGCTGGTGTTCCTGCATCTGAAATTAAAGCAATCGTTTCGCCGCTTTTCAATCGAGCAATAATATTTTCAACGGTTTTGTGCTCGTTGTGCATGTGGTGACTGTGCATGTGCGTAGAAATTTCGAAATGTTTCAACAACTTACCGCTAGTACGAGTGTCTTCGGCCAAAATCAAATCAGCTTCTTTCAAAACAGTGATTGCTCTAAAAGTCATGTCGTCAAGATTGCCAATTGGCGTGGGAACGATAAAAAGTTTAGACATGGGTTTACAAGAATTTTTTCTCCACAAGCCCAATAAATCGTTCAGCAAATTCGTCTGCACCTTCCCAATTGTTGTAATCAGGTTTGATGATTTCTTCTATAAAATCTTTGGCTTCTTCAAAAGTACTAAACGTATTCAATTGCGATAAAACGCGGTTGTAATCTTCAGTGCTGTCACCAAATAAAAATTTCACAAAACCCATTCTATCATTCAAACCAATATTGATGGTTTTTGATAATTGATCATTTAACGAAAGCGATTTTCCTTCTTCACGATCCACAATAACATCGCTTTTCTCTTCAACTTTTTCTTCTGTTTTCTCCTTTTTAGAAACAGGTTTTGTAATGTCGTTGGGTTTGACAAAAACGGGCTCGTTGTAATTTTCACCCAACAATTCTTCAAACGAAATTTGCTTGGTTTCGGCTTTAATTTCTTCTTCTATTGGTTTTTCATCTTCAATTTCATTCGGACTTTCAGCAGCCAATTCAAACATCGCAGCAAAATCAATGTCGCTCTTAACTTCTTCTTCAGGCTGTTCGTCAACTTCTTCTTCTTCAATTGTGATTTCGCCAATAACAACAGCTTCTTCCTCAATCTCTTCTTCAGGTGCAACTTCAGAAACAATTTCTTCCTCAACAACAACTTCTTCCTTAGTTTCAGCAATCACTTCTTCTTTTGGTTCTTCTACGGCAATAGCTTCAGCTACAACAATTGGTGTTTCTGGTGCTTTCTCTTCTAGCGAGGCACTCAGTTTTTCTTCCAAATCGTCAACAGCAATTTCCGATTTAACTTGCTCATAATTATCGCCATAAAACTTCAAAACCGTCAAAGCTTCGTACAATTTTTGCGTTTCATAGTAAAGCTGGTCGACTTCCGATTTGTTTTTTAATTTCAAAATGCGGTGGGCAATGCTTAGTAATTCGGCTTCCAATCTTTTTTTCATAAGTTTAAAGAATTATGATGAGTTGCTTGTGTAAAAAATGTTATTTTTGTTTGCGTTACAAAGTAATAAAAAGTATTCAAATTAATACGTGAAAAATACAAAATGTTTCTCGAAAATACAGTAAATCATAAAGAACAGTTTGGTTGGATCGAAGTCATCTGCGGTTCGATGTTCTCTGGTAAAACCGAAGAACTCATCCGTAGACTAAAAAGAGCGCAATTCGCCAAACAAAAAGTAGAGATTTTTAAGCCTGCAATTGATACGCGTTACGACGAGGAAATGGTGGTTTCTCACAATAAAAACGAAATCCGTTCAACACCTGTTCCTGCTGCAGCTAATATTGCCATTTTAGCACAAGGCTGCGATGTAGTTGGTATTGACGAAGCACAGTTTTTTGATGACGAAATTGTAAAAATTTGTAACGATTTAGCCAACTCTGGTATTCGCGTAATTGTAGCGGGTTTGGATATGGATTTTAAAGGCAATCCGTTCGGGCCAATGCCAGCACTCATGGCAACTGCCGAATACGTAACTAAAGTACACGCGGTTTGCACCCGAACCGGTAATTTAGCACATTACAGTTTTCGTAAAGCCGATAATGATAGTTTGGTTTTGTTAGGTGAAACCGAAGAGTACGAACCTTTGAGTCGTGCGGCTTATTTCAAGGCGATGCGCGAAAATATGATTGTAAACGATCCTGAAAACGTCTCTGAAGACAATCCAAAATAGTCAATAGTGACTGTATCCATCCGAAATATTATTCCCATCATCAAAGCGCATTTCAATGGCGCTAATGACATTGCTATTATCGACAACATATCCATCGATAGTCGTTCGTTGCAAAATAGTGACAGCACTTTGTTTTTTGCCATTGTGGGTCCGAATCACAATGGTCATGACTACATTCAGCAACTCATAGAAATTGGCGTTTTTAATTTTGTAGTCAACCATATTCCTGATAATCTAAGAGGCAAAGCCAACTTTTTAGTGGTTGAAAATACGTTAGAAGCTTTGCAAACGTATGCGGCATCATATCGAAGCAATTTCGATTTTCCCATCATCGGAATTACTGGAAGCAACGGAAAAACTATCATCAAAGAGTGGTTGAACTTTTTACTCAGTCCAGATTACAATATCATTCGTTCGCCCAAAAGTTACAATTCACAAGTCGGAGTTCCGCTTTCGGTTTTGGGAATTAACGAAAAACACAATCTCGGTATTTTTGAAGCTGGAATTTCTACGGTAGATGAAATGGAAAACCTTCAAAAAATCATTCAACCAACCATTGGTATTTTATCAAATATCGGTTCGGCTCACGACGAAGGCTTTCACGATGCAGGCGAAAAAATCAAAGAAAAATTAAAGCTTTTCACTTCGGTGAATGTTTTAATTATGAATAAAAACCGCACCATAGAAGCTTTTCTTAATCCAAAAATCAACACCTTTACTTGGAGCTCCGATGACGGAAAAGCCAATGTGTTTATCATCGCCAAAGAAAATGCAGATCAAACCGAGTTGAAAATCACCTATGATAAATTGTGTTTCAAAATCGTAATTCCATTTCAAGATCAAGCATCAATTGAAAACGCAATCCAATGTTTGATGGTTCTATTGTATTTGGGTTACGAACAAAATACAATTCAAGATCGTATGCTTCAATTGTATCCAGTTGAAATGCGTTTGAAAGTCAAAAATGGCATCAATAATACAACCTTAATCGATGACAGTTATAGCTCTGATTTTCAGTCGCTCAAAATAGCACTCGATTTTTTAGAAAGCCAAAAACAATACAAAAAGAAAACCTTAATTCTCTCCGATATTTTTCAAAGCGGATTGACCACTGAAGAATTGTATTCCAAAGTGTCACAGCTCATTATTTCCAATAAAATCAATCGTGTAATCGCTATTGGCGAAACCATTTCGAGCTTCAAAAATAAGTTTCCGAATTGCGTTGCTTTTCCTTCAACCGATAAGTTTATTGACGAAATAGATAAAATTCCATTCGAAAACGAAACCTTGTTAATCAAAGGCGCACGTCATTTTCATTTTGAGGAAATCGTTTCTTTGTTAGAAGAAAAAACCCACGAAACGGTACTCGAAATCAACCTGAACGCCATTAGTCACAACTTAAATTATTACAAATCGCGACTCAAACCTGCTACCAAAATGATGGTCATGGTCAAAGCGTTTGGTTATGGAAATGGCGGTTATGAAATAGCCAAATTATTGTCGCATCACAAAGTAGATTACTTAGGTGTGGCTTTCGCCGATGAAGGAATTGCGCTCAAAAACGCTGGCATCGAATTACCCATTATGGTGTTAAATCCCGAAAGCACAAGCTTTTCTGCTATGATTCAATACCATTTGGAACCTGAGATGTATTCCATCAAAGGATTGAATGCATTTCTAAAATTAGCCGAGCAGAAAAAACTAAAAAACTTCCCGATTCATATCAAAATAGATACCGGAATGCACCGTTTGGGTTTTGAAGAAAAAGATTTACCCGAATTAATTTCCAAACTCAAAGACAACAAAACCGTCCAAGTCAAAAGCATTCTCTCGCATTTGGCTGCTAGTGACGACATGCAATTCATTGACTTTACCTTGTCTCAAATCAAATTGTTCGACAAACTTTCGACTCAATTAATGACCGAGTTAAATAGCAAACCGATTCGCCATATTTTGAATTCGTCAGGTATTTCCAATTTTCCGCAAGCGCAATATGATATGGTGCGATTGGGAATTGGTTTGTATGGTGTTTCCAACGACGAAGACGAACAGAAATACTTGGAAACGGTTGGTACGCTCAAATCGATTATTTCCCAAATTCGAACTATAGAAGCGGGCGAAAGTGTAGGCTACAGCCGCCGATTCATCGCAACTACTACTACAAAAATAGCCACAATTCCGATTGGTTATGCCGATGGAATTTCGCGTCATTTAGGCAATGGTGTCGGTTATGTCACCATCAAAAACAAAAAAGCACCGATTGTTGGAAGCGTGTGTATGGATATGCTTATGGTCGATGTAAGCGGCATTGACTGCAAAGAAGGCAACGAGGTTATCATCTTCGGAAAGGATCCTTCGGTTCAATTCATAGCCAAACAATTAGGTACGATTCCATACGAAATCATGACGGGAATTTCACAAAGAGTAAAACGAATTTTTTATAGAGAGTAGTTTAAATTCTACAAAAATTATGTTAATGTATTGAATTTTTATTTAATTTAGCGTCATTAACCAATTAAAACTATAACTCATGGGAATGATGTCCGAATTCAAAGATTTTATCGCAAAAGGTAACGCAATGGACCTAGCGGTCGGTGTAATCATCGGTGCTGCTTTTGGTGCTATTGTCAATTCATTAGTGTCTGATGTAATCACGCCAGCATTATTAGATCCAGCATTAAAGGCCGCCAAAGTAGCCAATTTAGCAGAGTTGAAAACCGATGGAGGAATCCTTTACGGTAAGTTCTTAGCTGCAGTAATCAGCTTTATTGTAATTGCATTTGTAATTTTCATGTTAGTAAAAGCAATGAACAGCATGAAGAAAAAAGAAGAACCAGCTCCAGCAGCTCCAGCAGGTCCAACACAAGAAGAATTGTTGACTCAAATCCGCGATTTGTTAAAAAAATAACCAACCGCTACATACATATTCTAACTAAACCACTCGTTAATTCGGGTGGTTTTTCTGTTTTATAAATTCAACATTCAACATTCCAAGTTGACCATTCCAAGTTTTCAGAAGCTAATCCAGCTGTTCTCTCCAAGTCCTCAGTCTAAAAAGTGTTTTTGTAAGTCCTACATAAGCTTCCTATGGTCGCTTCTGTACGCCAACAAAAACTACTTTCTAGTCTTCCGGGCTTTCCGTTTCCATCTGGGCTAGGGCAGTCGTAGTTCTTACACCACTTTTGTCATTCCACACTTTTGTCATTCCGACGAAGGAGGAATCTCATCTGGCTTGAACTAAACCCTGCTGCGCAAAGTCTCCCGACTTTGAGCTGTTCTCGAGTCAGGGTATAATTATTCGAAAAGGTTAGTAAATTGTATGAGTATAAACATAATTCCTAATGTTACAATTGTTCCCGTTACAAAAGATACTAAAGGGTTGTCATTAACACAATCATAATAAGGTGTTTTGAAACCTTTAAAAATGTAAATAAAAAAACCTCCTATTTGAGATAATGTTTTATAATTCATATTTTAATACTATTACTTTAATCGACTTCTGATTTACCTTTTTTTAGCATTATCATTTATTTTTGACAGTAATTCTGTTTTATCAAATTCAAAGTAAAGGCAAAGTCTCCCGACTTTGAGCTTAATAATAGTGTAATTTAAGTAAAGATAAAAAATTCCGCAAAGTTAGAAGACATTTACAGAGCTCTTCATAGGAGCACTTTGCTTAACTAGGAAATGGTAGTTCTTTGAACACTTTTGTCATTCCACACTTTTGTCATTCCGACGAAGGAGGAATCTCATCTGGCTTGAACTAAACCCGATGGATTTCTAATCCGTGCTCTTGCTCCACAAAGTACCCCAACTTTGAGCTATTCCAATTGTTATTTTAGGACGAGTCAATGTATTTTTTTAAAAGCTACTACTCCATATCAAAGCCATATCAAAGCCATACCAAAGCCATACCAAAGCCATAGATAACTTATACCATAGCCGTACAAAAAAAAGAAAACCCGATAGCACATTCTATCCTAGTACATACCCATGCTGGGAATAGTTATTTCAGTATGAGTAAAAATAGTTAACGCGTCATAGATGCGTCATAGATGCGTCATAGATGCGCCATAGATACGTCATAGATAACTTATACCATACCCATACAAAAAAGGAAGCCCAATAGCGCATTCTATCTTGTAACATTTCCGCTTGCTCGCAGGAATAGTTTTTCTCAGTACATTTTGTGTCAAAAACATCAACATTCAAAATTCCATATTGAATATTCAAAATTTTTATTTTTTCAAACAATTTTCTCTCTACTTTTGTACTTCCTAAATTTAAATATATTCTTATGAGAGTTGCTGTTGTTGGCGCCACCGGAATGGTTGGCGAAGTAATGCTTCAAGTGTTAGCCGAACGAAATTTTCCGGTAACCGAATTAATTCCTGTCGCTTCCGAAAAATCAGTCGGTAAACCAATCGAATGGAAAGGAACCAATTACACAGTAGTAGGTTTACAAACTGCTGTAGAAATGCGTCCGGATATTGCCTTGTTTTCAGCTGGTGGCGAAACTTCTTTGGCTTGGGCTCCCAAATTTGCCGAAGTCGGAACCACAGTAATCGATAACTCATCGGCTTGGCGCATGGATCCAACCAAAAAATTAATCGTTCCAGAAATCAATGCAGCTTTATTGACCAAAGACGACAAAATTATTCCCAATGCCAATTGCTCAACAATTCAAATGGTGATGGTTTTAGCACCATTACACAAAAAATACAAAATCAAAAGAGTCATTGTTTCTACCTACCAATCCATTACAGGAACAGGTGTAAAAGCAGTGCAACAACTCGAAAACGAATACGATGGAATTCAAGGTGAAATGGCTTACAAATACCAAATTCACCGAAATGCTATTCCACATTGTGATAGCTTTGAAGAAAACGGCTACACCAAAGAAGAAATGAAATTGGTGCGCGAAACCCAAAAGATTTTAGACGACAAAACCATTGCTGTTACGGCTACTGCAGTAAGAGTCCCAGTGGTTGGCGGACACAGTGAAGCCGTAAATATTGAGTTCGAACGCGACTTCAATGTAAGTGAAGTGCGCGATATTTTACACCATACTCCCGGAGTAGTAGTACAAGACAATTTAGACACATTCACGTACCCAATGGCATTGTTCGCGCAAGGCAAAGACGATGTTTTTGTGGGACGCATTCGCCGTGACGAAAGCCAACCAAATTCCCTAAATATGTGGATTGTAGCTGATAATTTGCGCAAAGGAGCTGCCACTAATACGATTCAAATTGCCGAATATTTGGTAGCCAACGGATTAGTATAACGGAACTAATATTTTGATAAATCGTTTGTGTTGATAATTAAAAAAATTGTTAATACAAACGATTTTTTATTGACAGATGATTACATTTGCCCTAATGAGTAAAAACTACATCCTTCGAAGTTTTAGTTTAGGATTGATTGTTTTGGCAGCTATGCTGATACAATCGGCGCACTCATTGCATCACCTTGTTGAAGATTTTTCTAAACCCAAATGCCACCATCATTACACCGAAAATCAAACGCAACTGACCCACAGTCATGAATTAGAACATTGTTTTGTGTGTGAATTTACATTTGGCAATTTTGAGTCAACACCAACATTTAAATTTGACTATCAGAGAAACGAAATTACATACTCTTATTCGTTTTTCTATTCCAAACAAATCACCCAATTTTTCAAAGGCAGCCTATTTGCTCTTAGGGCGCCACCAAGTTTTATTGTTTAATTTCAAATTATTCTTTGTTTGACTTATTCGTTGAGTCAAACGGCATTTTTAATTTTTAACAATAAAAATCATTTATATGAAACCAATTTTCATGGCCTTATTTTTGGGGCTAACCTCATTTGTATTTGCACAAAATAAAGTAACTGGAACAATAGTCGATAAAGACAACAATCCAATCAGTGGCGCCAATATAATTTTGCCCGAACTTCACAAAGAAACTATTTCAAATGATAAAGGAAACTACACAATAACTGCAATTCCAAATGGCAATTATAAAGTAATTGTTTCTTTTGTTGGCTATGCCACGTTATCCAAAACAGTATCATTTTCGGGTAACACAATCGATCTCAATTTCACTTTGCTTGAAAGTGAAGAACACATGGATGAAGTAATTGTGTCAACTGCTTTCAACAAACTGCAATCGCAAAATGTAATGAAAGTAGAACACCAAACCGTAAAAGAACTCCAACAAAAAGGCGCCACAACGTTAATCGAAGGATTGTCAACTATACCTGGAGTTTCACAAGTTTCAACAGGAGTTTCTATAGGCAAACCTGTAATTCGAGGCTTGAGCGGCAATCGTGTTTTAGTCTATACGCAAGGTGTTCGTTTAGAAAACCAACAATTTGGGGAAGAACATGGCTTAGGATTAAACGATGCTGGTGTTGAAAGTGTTGAAGTAATCAAAGGACCAGCTTCACTATTGTATGGTTCAGATGCGCTTGGCGGTGTTCTGTATTTTAATCCCGAAAAATTTGCGGCTCCCAATACTGTCAAAGGTAATTTCAATCAAAAGTTTTTCTCCAACACGCACGGAAGTAGCTCGAATTTTGGTGTCAGTAGTTCTTCCGAAAAGTGGAAGTTTTTGACCCGCCTAAAATACGATACACATTCCGATTACAATACAGCCGATTCTGCACGAGTGACCAATACACGCTTTAATGAAACTGATTTTAAAACCGCAATAGGTTACGCTAATGCAAAGTTTTCAAGTACCATTCGCTACAATTTTAACAAACTAAATCTCGGAATTCCAGAAGAAGGTTTCGCAGTTCAAACTACTGACAAAAAACCTGATTTTCCCAGACAAGGGGTGAATAATCATGTGGTTAGTTGGAATAATACGATTTATTTGAATCGTTCAAAATTAGAGGCAAATGCAGGGTTTATTGCTAACGAACGAAGTGAATTTGAAGACAGTGCTATTCCTGTTTTGAATATGAAATTGAATACGTTTAACTACGATGTTAAATATTATTTGCCCAAATTAGGCAAAATAGAAAGCATTTTTGGTGTGCAAGGAATGAGTCAAACCAATCGAAATTTTGGTGAAGAAATTCTAATTCCAGATGCAGATGTAAACGATTTTGGCGTATTCGGAACCGCATTAACCGAATGGAAAAAAAATACATTACAAGCAGGGTTGCGTTTTGATAATAGAAAAATCACCACTCAAACGCATGGAACGGAAGGTGAAGAAGGTTATTTCCAATCAATTGATCAATCGTTTTCAAGTTTCAATGCATCATTAGGGTATAAAAACAATGCTATAGAAAACTTTATTTTCAGATTGAATCTAGCTTCTGGTTTCAGAGCTCCGAATTTGGCGGAATTGACTTCAAACGGCGTTCACGAAGGTAGTAATCGTTATGAAATCGGAAATTCAGAGTTGAAAAACGAACAAAACATTCAAACGGATGTTAATGTTGAATTCAAATCATCGCACTTTGAGTTTTTTATTAATGGATTTTACAACCACATCAACAATTATATTTTTATACAACCTACAGGAACTGTTATTGACGACAATGATGTGTACAATTATATGCAAGATAATGCACAGTTGTATGGCGGAGAGGCCGGGATTCATTTTCATCCGCATCCGTTAGATTGGTTGCATTTTACTTCAAGTTTCGAAAGCGTAACAGGCAAAAGAAGTAGCTCTGAATATTTACCTTTATTACCAGCCAACAAAATAAATGCAGGTTTAAGAGCCGAATTTAATGATGGAAAAACATTCAAAGGAAATTTCATTTCGTTTAATATGGAACATTTTTTTCAGCAAAATAATATTGGCCAATTTGAAACCAAAACCAACGATTATACCTTGTTGAATATGGCTTTAGGTGGAAAAATGGCTTTGTCAAAAGTGGCGATTGAATTGCATTTTAATATCAATAATTTGCTCAACAGAAATTACATCTCTCATCTGTCGCGTTTAAAAACGGATGGCATTCCGAATATGGGTAGAAATATAGTGTTTGGGCTTAATTTGTCGATTTAATTGTTAAATTTTCAAAAAGTCAAATTAGCTAACACAATCTTATTAGTATATTTGTTAAAACAACTCAACATGAAAAAATCAATATCTTTAGGATTAATACTTTTCTCGATGGCAGTGTCAGCACAATCCAACTCGGTTAAATTGACTAATATGGTGTATCCACAAACCCAAAAAGGAACCCAAGTTGACGACTATTTCGGAACCAAAGTTAACGATCCTTATCGTTGGCTTGAAGATGATCGTTCGTCAGAAACAACGGATTGGGTCAAAAAGCAAAACGAACAAACGTACAGTTATCTTGAGAAAATTCCGTTCAGAAATGATATTAAAGCGCGTTTGGAGAAATTATGGAATTACGAAAAAATAAGTGCCCCTTTTGTTGAAGGAGATTTCACTTATTTTTATAAAAACAATGGTTTGCAAAATCAATCCGTTTTATATCGAAAAAATAAATGGGGAAAAGAAGAAGTTTTTCTTGACCCAAATACATTTTCTAAAGATGGAAGTACCTCTCTAGGTGGTGTTGATTTTTCAAAAGATGGTTCGCTGGTAGCTTATTCGATTTCGGAAGGAGGAAGTGATTGGAGAAAAGTTATCATTATGGATGCGGTGACTAAGAAAATTATTGGCGACACAATAGTTGATGTAAAGTTCAGCGGTATTTCGTGGTATAAAAATGAAGGGTTTTACTATTCGAGTTACGATAAACCTACAGGCAGTGAACTTTCGGCTAAAACCGATCAACACAAATTGTATTACCACAAAATGGGCACTTCGCAAAAAGAAGATGAAGTTGTTTTTGGTTTAGATCAAAAAAGAAGATATGTTGGTGGTGGTGTTACCGAAGACGAAAATTACCTGATTATTTCGGCGGCCAATTCAACCACAGGAAACGAATTGTACTACAAAGATCTGAGCAAACCGAACAGCCCTATAGTTAATTTGATTAATAACTTTGACAATAACCATAACATTATCGACAATAATGGTTCAACCTTTTTTATGGAAACCAATTATAAAGCACCTAATAACCGTGTGGTTTATTTTAATATCAATGATAAAGATCCCAAAAATTGGAAAAACTTTATTGCTGAAACAGAGAATGTTTTAAATGCTACAACTGGCGGTGGTTATGTTTTTGCTAATTACATGAAAGACGCCATTTCATATGTTTTACAATACGATATGACAGGAATGATGGTGCGCGAAATTCGTTTGCCAAGCGTAGGAACAGCTGGAGGATTTGGAGGAAAAAAGAAAGATGTGTTTTTGTATTATTCATTTTCCAATTATATAACACCAGGAGCTACCTATTCATTTGATGCTAAAACTGGGGTTTCTAAGTTGTACCAAAAACCCAATGTAGATTTCAATTCAGAAGCCTACGAATCCAAACAAGTGTTTTACACTTCTAAGGATGGAACCAAAGTTCCAATGATTATTACGTACAAGAAAGGGTTGAAATTAGATGGCAAAAACCCAACTATTTTGTATGGTTACGGTGGATTTAATATCAGTTTGACGCCTTCATTTAGTGTGACTAATGCGGTTTGGTTGGAAAACAACGGTGTGTATGCTGTGGCTAATTTGCGCGGCGGTGGCGAATACGGGAAAAAATGGCACGATGCTGGAACCAAAATGAAGAAACAAAATGTATTTGATGATTTTATTGCGGCTGCCGAATATTTAATCAAAGAAAAATACACTTCAAGTGACTATTTGGCGATTAAAGGAGGTTCCAATGGCGGATTGTTAGTAGGTGCTGTAATGACACAACGTCCCGATTTAATGAAGGTTGCTTTACCGGCGGTTGGTGTGTTAGATATGCTTCGTTACCATACGTTTACAGCTGGAGCAGGTTGGGCTTACGATTATGGTACTGCCGATGAGTCAAAAGAAATGTTCAATTATTTAAAAGGATATTCGCCCGTACACAATGTAAAATCGGGTGTTCAATATCCAGCTACATTAGTTACAACAGGCGACCACGACGATCGAGTAGTGCCAGCACATAGCTTCAAATTTGCAGCTGAATTACAAGATAAGCAAACAGGAACCAATCCAACTTTAATTCGAATTGATGTTAATGCGGGTCATGGTGCAGGAAAATCGCTTTCTTCAACTATACAAGAAAGCGCCGATATACAAGCGTTTACGCTTTACAACATGGGAATTCGAAGTTTAACAAAATAAAACAAAAAAGCGGCCAGAAATGAGCCGCTTTTTTTATTAAAATCGATTATCACCGTCGAGAAGTCGACCTATTCCACCTAAAAGGCTTCCTTCTTCACGTCCGTTGCCACCTGCTTTTGGTGCAGAAGCGATAATTCTATCGGCCAAACGGCTAAAAGGTAATGATTGTATGTAAACCGTTCCTGGTCCACGCAAAGTAGCGTAAAACATTCCTTCACCACCAAAAATTGTATTTCTTATCCCGCCAATAAATTCGATGTCGTAATCAACATCTTTACTAAAGCCAACAATACAGCCAGTATCTACTTTAAGCACTTCGCCAGCAGCTAATTCTTTTTTGGCTAATGTTCCGCCCGAATGCACAAATGCCATTCCGTCTCCTTCAATTTTTTGCATAATGAAACCTTCGCCACCAAAAAGGCCACGGCCAATTTTTTTAGAAAATTCAATTCCTACCGAAACGCCTTTTGCAGCGCATAAAAAGGAGTCTTTTTGGCAAATAAATTTCCCTCCAAACTGAGTCAGGTCGATGGCAACAATTTTCCCTGGATAAGGTGAGGCAAACGATACTTTGCTTTTGGTGTTGTTTTGATTAAGGTAGGCGGTCATGAACAAACTTTCCCCAGTTAAAACTCTTTTTCCAGCCGATAGTAATTTGTCAAACAAGCCACCTTGTTGTTGTGAACCATCGCCAAAAATGGTTTGCATTTGAATACCGTTGTCCATCATCATAAAACTGCCCGATTCTGCTACTACAATTTCTTGCGGATCGAGTTCGATTTCTACGTATTGCATTTCTTCACCATAAATATGGTAATCTATTTCGTGTGCTTTCATTTGATTATTGTTTTTTTGAATTAGTAGTTTTCATTAGCAAAATGTTACAATTGTTAGTTTTTTTGACTTTATGAACTATAAAATGTTTACAAAAACAGCTAACTATTTGTAAAATAAGTAATTATTTAATAGTATTTTTACCATATTAGTAACCAGTAAATCAGTGTATCTATGAATTCTCAGTTCACAAAAATCATCAGAATTGTATTAGGGCTTTTATTAATAGTATTTGGAGCCAACAAGTTTTTGCATTTTATTCCTATGGAACCACCAACAGGAACCGCAGGAGATTTTTTAAATTCACTTGGAGCAACGGGATATATTTTTCCCGTAGTTGGAATTTTAGAAGTTTTAATCGGTGTTTTACTTTTGTTAAAAAAATGGGTAGCTTTTGCTCTTATATTGTTAGCGCCAATTTCCATTAACATTTTATTGTTTCACTTGTTTTTGGATATTCCAGGAATTGCAATATCAATGGTAGTTGCTATTTTTAATGGAATACTGATTTATAAATTATGGCCGCAATACCGACCTTTATTTGCATAAAAAAAGCTCCAATTGGAGCTTTTTTTAATATTCTACAGGACCAATTTGTCGCATTACTCGTGTTATTTTTCCTTTTCTTCGATTGATGTACGAACTAGAATTAGAAGCTTTAAATTTTCGTGGATTCGGAAGAATAGCTGCTATTCCGGCGGCTTCTTTTGGAGTTAAGTTGGAAGCACTTTTTCTGTACCAATGCTGTGCAGCTGCTTCGGCACCATAAATTCCGTTACCCATTTCTATACTATTGAGGTACACTTCCATAATGCGTTCCTTTCCCCAAATTAATTCAATTAATACAGTGAAATAGGCTTCTAGACCTTTTCGAACATAACTTCTGCCTTGCCACAGGAAAATATTTTTAGCAGTTTGTTGTGAAATGGTACTTCCGCCTTTTAATTTTCGGCCTTTGTTATTGTTGTCGAACGCTTTTTTCATGGCTTCAAAATCAAAGCCTTTGTGTTTTAAAAAGTTGCCGTCTTCACTAGCAATTACAGCTTTTTGCAAATTGGGCGAAATGTTTTCCAACGATTCCCAATCGTGACTAAAAATGGCGTCTTTGCCGTCCATTTTGTTTTCAACAACGCGAGTAATCATCAAAGGTGTGAAAGGAACCGGAACCCATTTGAAAAGGATTACTAAAAAAATAGAAATTCCGAAAAACCAAAGCATGGCTTTTTTAAGCCAATTAAATATCTTTTTTATCATATGTTATACTAATTCTGCTAATTCTTTTCCTATTAAACTGCCAATTGCAACTCCCATTCCGCCGAGTCTAACACCACAATACACATTTTCTGAAAGTTGTGAAACGATTGGTGTTTTACTTGATCCAATTCCCATAATTCCGCTCCAGCGATGCTCAATTTCGAATGCTTGATTGGGTAAAATTACATTTTTTAATAACTCTTCCAATTTATTTTGAATTTTTTCAGTTTGTGATAAATCAGTTGTAGTTTCTCCATCAAAATCTAAATTACGTCCTCCACCTAATAGAATTCTGTTTTCAAAATTTCTAAAATAATAATAGCCTTTGTCCAAATGAAAGGTTCCTTTGATATCTAAATTTGGAATTGGTTTGGTGATTAAAACTTGTGCTCTTGCGGGTTTTACTGCCCCATTGGTTAATTGTTTAGCAAATCCGTTGGTGGTGAAAAGCAATTTTTTTGTGGTAAATGAAAAGTTATCGATAATCACATCAACACTATTATTTTTTTCAACGTAAGATGATACTTCAGTTTGATTTAAAATTAAAATATTCTGCGAAACGGTCTGTTTCAAAAGAGCTTGCATCATGTTTCCAGTATCAATTTGGGCTTCATAAGGATTGAAAAAAGTGTATTCTTTTATGTTTCCAAATCCAAAGCGATCAATTTCTTTAGAAAAGACATCGTTTTTAAAAAGAGACTTCAAAAGTTCATTGATGAAAGGGAGTTTGTTCAAGCACTCGCTATAAGTAGTGTCGTCTTCGTTTAAAAAAAGTTCGTATCCACCATGAGGTTTAAAATCTATTGTATTGTCACCCAATCGTTTGCGTAATAATTGCAATCCGTTCCATCGTTTTTGAACTAATTGTAAAACTTCTTCTTCAGAGTGACTTTTTAAATCGTCGATAATTTCAGATAAACTACCAAAACAAGCAAATCCAGCATTTTTTGTACTTGCTCCTTGAGGTAAGATTCCTTTTTCTAAAACAAGAATTTTACTATTTGGATATTTTTCACGAAGGTAAAGCGCGCAATGTAATCCAACAATTCCGCTTCCAACTATAGTAAACTCTACAGAGGAAAACCAATTTTTAAGTTCCCAATAGCTTAAATGCATTTGAAATATTTTTTTATAAAAATAGTTTTTTTTGATTTTATAAGAAAATTATTTAGGAAAATGCACTATTCGTATGAATTTTCATTAAAATATATTGAATAGATAACAAAATATAGTGCATTTCATCGATTTGTTAATATCTTTTTTTATTTATTGAAAAATTAACAGTCAAACTTCTATAATTTCGATATTCTATTTTTAACCAAAAACCCAATTTATTATGAAGTACAATTTACTATCTGTTGCGTTATTAGCCATGACGAGCTTTGCTTTTGCGCAACAAAAAGATTC
The DNA here is from genome assembly GCA_964414655.1 of uncultured Flavobacterium sp. Classification (GTDB taxonomy): domain Bacteria; phylum Bacteroidota; class Bacteroidia; order Flavobacteriales; family Flavobacteriaceae; genus Flavobacterium. The sequence goes on from CAYPXI010000004.1 coordinate 16,122, forward strand.
ATTTTGGGGCAAGTCTACTCGATCCAATGCAGTTCAATTGGAAAGTAGAGCACAGCTTCCTCAAAATAATCTTTACGATTTGAACGTGGAAGGCCTTAAAGCAAGTTTGGCTCAATCTCCTGCAAGGAGTGCAACGTTAAAGAATTCATCGGTTATTATTTCATTGCCGAATGCAGAAGGAACAACTGAGCGTTTCAGTGTGTATGAAAATTCAATTATGGATCCTGCCTTGGCTGCACGTTATCCTGAAATCAAATCGTATGTTGGAATCGGAATTGATAATCCTACTTCAACTGCTTATTTTAGTGTTTCACCACTCGGATTTAAGTCGATGACTTTAAATGCAGATAAGCCAGCTGTTTTTATCGAGCCTTTTTCGCAAGATTTGACAACTTATTCTGTGTATAGAAAATCGGATAAGGTTGCGGCTTTTACTAAATTTGAGTGTGCTGTAATTGATGAGGTAAATAATCAAATTGATCCTTCAACATTACGACCAAATGCTGACGACGGGTTTTTAAGAACGTTCCGATTAGCTATGTCGTGTACAGGTGAATACACTGTTTATTTTGGTGGAACAAAAGCATTAGCATTGGCTGCGATCAACAACACAATGACACGCGTAAATGGTGTTTTTGAAAAAGATTTTGGAGTTCGAATGGTGTTAATTGCTAATACAGATGCAGTTATCTACACCAGTGCTGCAACAGATCCTTATTCAGCAGCGTCAAGTATGTCGCAATGGAATGCGCAATTACAATCCACTTTAACCTCTGTTATTGGTGAAGCTAACTACGATGTTGGACATTTATTTGGTGCAACTGGTGGTGGTGGAAATGCTGGTTGTATTGGTTGTGTTTGTGTGAATGGTCAAAAAGGAAGTGGAATCACTTCTCCAGCTGACGGAATTCCATCAGGAGACAATTTTGATATCGATTATGTAGCGCACGAATTAGGCCACCAATTTGGAGCTAATCATACATGGACTCACGGTGGAAACGAAGGAACGGGCGTTCAAATGGAGCCAGGTTCTGGATCGACCATTATGGGTTACGCAGGGATTACAACTTTGGATGTTCAACCGCATTCAGATGCTTATTTCCATGCTGTTAGTATTCAACAAGTTACGAATAATATCAAAACTAAAACTTGTCAAACCAATACGGCTACTGGAAACTCAGTACCAACTATCAACGCTGGTTTGGATTATACAATTCCAAAAAGCACTCCATTTATGTTAACAGCTGTTGGATCAGATGCTAATGGCGATGTGTTGACTTATAATTGGGAGCAAATGAACTCACAAACTAATGCTACTGCGCCAAGTGCTACAAAAACTACTGGAGTAAATTACAGATCATATAACTCCTCAACTTCTCCAACACGCTATTTCCCAAGAATGCAAAGTGTTCTTACTGGGGCAACAACTACTGCTGGTTCAGAAATTACTGTGGAGGCTTTATCTTCGGTTGCTAGAACACTTAATTTTAGAGTTACTGCTCGTGATAACCGTGCTGGTGGTCCTGCTAATAACAGTGACGATATGATTGTAACCGTTAATGCAACTGCCGGACCGTTCTTGGTAAATTCGCCAAATACTGCGGTTTCTTATGCTGGTGGAAGTTCTCAAACAATTACTTGGTCAGTAGCAGGAACTACTGCTAATGGCGTAAATTGTGCTAATGTTGATATTTTACTTTCTACAGATGGCGGAACCACTTGGTCAACAATTTTGGCTGCTACTCCAAACGATGGAACACAAGCGGTAACCATGCCGAATACGCCAAGTACAACTTGTAGAATCATGGTTAAAGGAACAAACCACATTTTCTTTGATGTTTCAAATGCTAACTTTACTATTACTGCTGGTTCTACAGATACTGTTGCGCCAACAGCTCCAACTTTATCTGCTTCTGGAACTACACAAACTGCAACCAACTTATCTTGGTCAGGTGCTACTGATAACGTAGCAGTTACGGGTTATGATGTTTACAGAAATGGTTCTTTAATTGGTTCAACTACTACAGCTACAACTTATGCGGTAACAGGTTTAACAGCTTCTACTACTTATACGTTTAATGTAAGAGCAAAAGACGCTGCAGGGAATGTTTCAGTTAATAGCAACACAGTAAGTGTTACAACATTAGATCCTGTTCCTGATACTACAGCTCCAACAGCTCCAACATTATCTGCTTCTGGAACTACTTCTACAACAACTAACTTATCTTGGTCTGGTGCTACAGATAATGTAGGTGTTACGGGTTATGATGTATACAGAGATTCAGCTTTAATTGGCTCAACAACTACAGCTACTACATTTGCAGTGACTGGTTTAACAGCATCAACAACTTATACATTTAACGTAAGAGCTAAAGATGCTGCAGGAAATGTTTCAGTAAGTAGTAATACAGTTTCTGTAACTACTAGCTCAACATCATTAACTTATTGTGCTGCTAATTCAACCAACACCAACGATGAGAGAATTCAAAGAGTTCAATTTGGAACTATCAACAATCCTTCAACAGGAACTGCTGGTTATGAAAACTTCACGACTATTTCTACCAATGTAGTAAGAGGTTCGGCTAATACAATTACAATTACTCCTTTCTGGACGGCTACGGTTTATGCTGAAGGATATGCAGTATACATCGATTACAATCAAAATGGCGTATTTACTGATGCTGGTGAAACGGTTTACACAAGAGCAGCTTCAACTACAACGCCAGTTTCAGGAACAATTACTATTCCTACAACGGCTAGTTTAGGTTCAACTCGTATGAGAGTAATTATGCGTTACAATGCCATTCCAACAACTTCTTGTGGTTCGTTTACCTATGGTCAGGTAGAGGATTATACAGTTAATATTACTGCTGCAAGAATGGCTGAAGAAAACAATGAAATTTCGTTTAATTTATTCCCTAATCCTGTAAAAGGAGATGTGTTGAACATTTCTAACCTTGATGTTGAATCTAATTACAGAATTTTCAATGTAATGGGTCAAGAATTAGGAAGAGGAAAAGTTGAAAATGAAACAGTTAACGTAGGGAACTTAGCTACAGGAACTTATTTAATTGAAGTTTCAAATGAAAGAGGTTCTTTAACCAAACGTTTCATCAAACAATAAACCAACCAAAAACCATTTTTTTTAGCATCCCGGTAGTATTATCGGGATGTTTTTTTTACTACTTTTAGCATTCCAATAAAAATAATAACAATGAAAAAATTTGTAGTATTAATCGCTTGCATTATGGGAATATCAGCTTCGGCACAAAATGTTTTGACTCCTGAATTGTTGTGGAGATTAGAAAGAGTAACTGTTTTAGGTATTTCAAAAGATGGAAAATTGATAGTATATAAAGTGGCCACACCATCGGTAGAAGAAAATAAATCCAATTCGAAATTCTTTACTATTCCAATTGCAGGTGGCTTAGCAACAGAAGTGAAAGAAACCAAAGATTTATTGACAGATAAAAATATTTCTCCTGACGGGAAACATATTTTGTCTTCTCAAGAAGTTAAAATCGATAAAGTTTTAGGTAAAGATATTTATCCCAACCTTGACAAATCAAATGCTCAAGTATACAACGGATTGGATTACCGTCATTGGGATACTTGGAGTGATGGTTCACACAATCATGTTTTTTATGCGGAAAATGCAGATAAAGCAACACCAATTGACATCATGCCAAACGAACCTTACGATGCTCCTCAAAAACCGTTTGGTGGTGATGAAGATTATGTTTGGGCGCCCGATGGTAAAAGCATTATTTATGTTTGTAAGAAGAAGAAAGGAACCGAGTACGCCATTTCAACCAATACTGATTTGTACGAATACAATTTAGCTACTAAGGTTACTAAAAACCTTACAGAAACGAATTTAGGTTATGACACCAACCCTGTCTTTTCGCCTACTGGTGATTTAACTTGGTTGCAAATGAAACGTGACGGTTATGAGGCTGATAAAAATGATATTATTGTTCGTTTTAAAGGAATGGACATGAATTTGACTGCCAATTGGGATGGAAGTGTTGAAAATTTTATGTGGAGTCCTGATGGTAAAAAAGTTTATTTTACTGCCGCAATCGATGGAACTAAGCAGTTATTTGAAGTTAATTTTCCTGGGTTAACCAAAATTGCAATCACTGTTAAGCAAGTAACCAGTGGTGATTTTGATGTGGCCGATATTTACGGATTTTCTGGAGATAATGTAATTGTAACACGCACCGATATGAATCATGCAGCTGAAATTTACTCCTACAATTTAAAGAAAAAAACTTGGCTACAATTGACTAAAGTCAATGATGAATTATACAGTAAACTAGTGTTGCCAAAATACGAAAGACGTTATGTAACGACAACTGATGGAAAGAAAATGTTGGTTTGGGTGATTCTTCCACCCAATTTTGATAAAACTAAGAAATATCCAGCGCTATTGTATTGCCAAGGTGGACCACAATCACCTTTGACACAAAGTTATTCGTTTCGTTGGAATTTTTCGTTGATGGCTTCGCAAGGTTATGTAGTGGTTGCGCCCAACCGAAGAGGAATGCACGGTCATGGTGTAGCTTGGAACGAACAAATTTCGAAAGATTGGGGCGGACAAGTAATGGATGATTACCTTTCGGCTATTGATGATGTGGCCAAAGAAAGTTATGTTGACGCATCGCGTTTGGGTGCAGTGGGAGCAAGTTATGGAGGTTATTCGGTGTTTCAATTGGCTGGAATTCACAACAATCGTTTTAAAACATTTATCTCGCATTGTGGAGTTTTCAACTTAGAAAGCATGTATGGAACTACCGAAGAAGTATTCTTTAATAATTGGGATCACGGCGGAGCATATTGGGAAAAAGACAATGAAGTAGCTCAAAAAACCTATTCTAAATTTAACCCAATTAAAATGGTGGATAAATGGAATACACCGATTTTGATTATTCAAGGTGGAAAAGATTACCGAGTGCCAATTGGTCAAGGACAAGAAGCTTTTCAAGCGGCACAATTGCGTGGCATTAAAAGTAGGTTTATGCTTTTTCCAGAGGAAAACCATTGGGTGTTAAAACCACAAAATGCGTTGGTTTGGCAAAGTGAATTTTATAAATGGTTGAAAGAAACGTTATAATTCTATTTTGACATTGTATTTCTTCAGCGATATAAAGCCCTAGCCCAGATAGCAGCGGCATCCTTTTTTTAATTGCCTCGGGTTTTAAACCCGAGGCAATTAAAAAAAGATAGAGCGAATAGCTGGATTAGCTTCCAATAAAAAAACCGACTTCAATTGAAATCGGTTTTTTCTATTTTAATCTTATTGTCTAACTATCTAAGTCAGTGTAAGAAGTCTAATTAATATCTGTAATATTCAGGCTTAAATGGACCTTGTACTTCAACACCAATGTAAGATGCTTGCTCTGGGCGTAAGGTTTCCAATTCAACACCTAATTTAGCCAAGTGAAGGGCAGCAACCTTTTCATCTAAGTGTTTTGGTAACATGTATACGTTGTTTTCGTATTTATCGCTGTGGTTCCACAATTCGATTTGCGCTAACGTTTGGTTTGTAAATGAGTTACTCATCACAAAACTTGGGTGACCAGTTGCACAACCTAAGTTTACTAAACGACCTTCAGCCAAAATGATGATATCTTTTCCATTTACATTGTATTTATCCACTTGAGGTTTGATTTCGATTTTAGTTGAACCGTAGTTTTTGTTTAACCAAGCCATGTCAATTTCGTTATCAAAGTGACCGATATTACAAACGATGGTTTTGTCTTTCATTTTTTCGAAATGAGAACCCATTACAATATCTTTATTACCTGTAGTGGTTATGATAATATCAGCATTAGCGATTACAGTATCTAATTTTTTCACTTCATAACCGTCCATTGCAGCTTGCAAAGCACAAATCGGATCGATTTCAGTCACTGTGACAATTGAACCAGCACCACGGAAAGAAGCCGCAGTTCCTTTTCCTACGTCGCCATAACCACAAACGATTACTCTTTTTCCGGCCAACATTACGTCAGTAGCACGACGAATCGCATCTACAGCCGATTCTTTACAACCGTATTTGTTGTCAAATTTCGATTTGGTAACTGAGTCATTCACATTGATGGCAGGCATTGGTAATGTTCCTGCTTTTACTCTTTCGTACAAACGGTGAACTCCTGTTGTTGTTTCTTCTGACAAACCTTTAATACCAGGAACCAATTCTGGATAACGATCAAAAACCATGTTTGTTAAATCACCACCATCATCCAATATCATATTTAAGGGTTTTCTTTCTTCACCAAAGAATAAGGTTTGTTCAATACACCAATCAAAGTCTTCTTCATTCAACCCTTTCCAAGCATACACCTGAATTCCGGCAGCAGCAATAGCAGCAGCAGCTTGATCTTGAGTAGAGAAAATGTTACATGATGACCACGTAACTTCTGCACCAAGAGCGATTAAAGTTTCAATTAAAACAGCGGTTTGGATGGTCATGTGTAAACATCCAGCAATACGAGCGCCTTTCAATGGTTGTTCGTTTTTGTATTCTGCTCTCAAGGCCATTAATCCTGGCATTTCAGCTTCTGCTAATTCAATTTCTTTTCTTCCCCAAGCTGCAAGTGAAATGTCTTTCACTTTGTAAGCTACATAAGGTAATGTTTGTGTGCTCATGTATTTATATCTATTTAATTTTAAAAAATGTGGTGCAAAATTACGAAATAACTTTTTATTTATTCAAACATTTTTATGGATTTGTGAATTGTTCAACTTTGTAACAATTTGAAAGACAATAAACTATTTATAATGCGGTGTTTTTGAGAGTCGTATTGCTTTTTGCAGTTTTTAATAAGTTATTATTTTTCATTACTTTTAAACAAAAAACAAATTGTAATGCAGTTTTCCGATCGCAGAACCTCTACACGTTGGTTGATAATCATCACCTCATTTGTAATAGTATCACTGATTATGTGGAATACGTATACTTTTTTTCAAATTTTTAAAAATGAAGAAAGGGTTAAGATGGAGCTTTGGGCAAAGGCACAGAAAAGTTTGAATTCGATTGACAATGTTGATATTGAATTGCCTTCTTCTATAATTACAAATAATACTACTATTCCATTGATTTTGACTGAGAACGGTAAAATTATCAATCACAATAATTTGGAAAAAGACATTGAGAATGATTCTTTGAAGATGCATGCTTTTTTAAAACAAATAAAAAAAGAAAACGCGCCAATTTCAATAGAATATGCTCCTGGAAAAGTTCAGAAACTGTATTATGGAAATTCTTCGCTTTTAAATAAATTAAAATACTATCCTGTAGCTTTATTACTTATTATTTTCTTGTTTGGTGCTGTGGTTTACAATTTTTATAAAAGTACCAAAATGGCTACGCAGAACAAACTTTGGGCAGGAATGGCAAAGGAAACTGCACATCAAATCGGAACGCCATTGTCGTCGTTGATTGGTTGGCTTGAAATCATGAAAGCCGATAATGTAGATGCAACCACAGTAAGCGAAATTGAAAAAGACATCCACCGTTTGCAAACCATCACTGATCGTTTTTCTAAAATTGGTTCGGAACCTATTTTGGAAGAAAAAGACATTGTAAATGAAACTAAAGAGTCGTTTGATTACCTAAAATCGCGTTTTTCTAATCAAGTTGAATTTTCGTTTTCAGCGCCAAAATACCCAATTTTGGTTTCCTTAAATCCAGCTTTACACAGTTGGACGGTTGAGAATTTGATGAAAAATGCTATTGACGCTATGAAAGGGCGAGGAAAACTAAAAATCACAATTGAAGACGAACCTTTTTTAGTGCGAATCAATGTAAAAGATTCGGGGAAAGGCATTCCTAAAAATCAATTCAAACGTGTTTTTGAACCTGGATTTACTACCAAAAAAAGAGGTTGGGGATTGGGTTTGTCGTTAACCAAACGCATTGTTGAAGAATACCACAAAGGTAAAATTAGAGTCTTAAAATCAGAGGTAGGAAAAGGAACAACGATGCAAATTACTTTAAAGAAAGACTAACGTCGTTTAACTACCGTTTTTACAAACACTTTTGGTCGTTCTTCAGCGCTTTTAGAAAGATAATTATTCACAAAAGTATCTTGTTCAATGATCAGTTTTTTTAATTCTCCAATGGCTTTTTTAAGCGAATTTACATTTTGAATATTATCACGACTTACGTTGGTTAGTGCGTTGATGTCGCTTTCGCATTGGTTGATTTGATTCAGTAAATTTTGCGTTTTGCTTTTCAATTCGGCATCAGAAATAGTTGGGGTAAAGCGATTATTGCGGTATTTGATAAATTCGTTGAATTGTTTGCTGGTGTTGTTCATGTTCTCAGCAATAGCCATAAAAACAGCGCCTTTTTCATTTTGAGTGTAACTTTCAATTTCTTTTTCGAGTAGATCGCATCGTTCGGTAATCATGTTGTTTTTAACGCCGCTTTTTTTAATTCGCGCTAGCAAAGCATTGCATCTTTCTTTTTTCTGAAGCTTTTCAAAAGCTGCGATTTCGGCATTGAAATCAACTGAAATCGTATTGTTTTGGGATGCTGTTTTGCCGTCATAAAACTCTTGGTTGTTGATGGGGAATTCTAAAAGTTGCCATATATAATCAAAAGGCATGTGATTCAGAATAAGTTCTTTTGGATCGGTCTTAAAATAGAAATTGTTGAGTTTTTTATAGTATTTCTGCTCATTTACATAACCCGAACCCCAAGTTGGATCGTACAATGACCATTGGTTGTTTATTTTGGCAGCGCACCAAACATGCGAAGTAGCATCTACTTTTCCTTTATTTTTAGTATAGCCTTCAATCAAAACAGTCGGAATACTAAGTTGGTTGTTGATCGAAGCAAAAACTTCAGCATAATGCATGCAAACACCTTTGCGGGATGATAAAGCAGTTTCTATTTTTTCTTTGGATGTTAGGTTTTTGGGAATGTTGAACATATTTTCAACATCATAACTTATGTTAGAGGCAGTCCAGTAAAAAGAGGCTCGAATTTTATCTTCGGGAGTGGTGAAATTTTGATTAATGTAGTTGGCAATTGTTGAAGTTGACTTAGTCAATTGAGCGGGAATTTCATCCATTTTTTGATCAACAACACTAAAATCGTTTGAGTTTTGGCAAAACAACAATGAGTTGTAAAAAGCAAGAAAAAAAAATAGGTTGAATTTCATGCCAATAAAATATAAAAGAAAGAATTATAAATGATTGGCAATAGTTGTTGCTAATGATTCAAATTCTTCTTTAGTTAAACTTACTTTTCGTTGAAATCGCATGTCGTCCATGTCTTGAAGCGGAATCAAATGAATATGAACATGCGGTACTTCCAAACCAACAACAGCCACACCAATTCGTTTGCATTCGACTGATTTTTCTATGGCTTTGGCAATTTTTCTAGAAAATTTCATCAAACCTAGGTAAAGGTCTTCTTCCATATCAAAAATTTTATTGATTTCTTGTTTCGGAATGCATAAGGTGTGCCCTTTGGCATTCGGATTTACATCTAAAAAAGCCAAATAATTTTCGTCTTCTGCTATTTTGTAACACGGAATTTCGCCATTGACAATTTTGGTAAAAATGGAACTCATAGTCGAATGATTTAGTCGCGCGAGATTTCTAAAATTTCAAATTTCAGCGTGCCATTTGGAACACTAATTTCGGCAATTTCTCCTACTGATTTTCCTAATAAACCTCTTCCAATAGGAGATGTTACTGATATTTTCCCTGTTTTTAAATCGGCTTCACTTTCGGCTACCAAAGTGTATTTCATTTCCATATTATTGACCATATTCTTAATCTTTACATTGGACAAAACCAAAACTTTTGAAACATCCAAAGTAGATTCATCGATCAATCGAGCATTGGCATGTATTTCTTCTAATTTAGCAATTCGCATTTCTAGCATTCCTTGTGCTTCTTTGGCAGCGTCGTATTCGGCATTTTCAGATAAGTCGCCTTTATCTCTGGCATCAGCAATGGCTTGCGATGCTTTTGGTCTTTCAACATGTTTAAGTTGATCTAATTCTTCTTTCAGCTTTTTTAATCCTTCAGCGGTGTAATAAGATACTTTACTCATAATTTTCTCGTTATATATAAATAGAAAAAATCCCATCGCAACGGGATTTCTTTTTTCAAAGATAGTATTTTGTACTAATAATTTAAATTTATTTTGCACATTTGCGCAATACAAAGTTAATTAAATAAATTATTAAAAAAGTGAATTTTTCAAAAAAAATGTTCCGTCGATTACTAGTTTTACCCGTTCTTGCAATAGTAATTTTGAGCTGTGATAGAGATAGAGATAGTAATAACAATCCTTATTTAGCCAATTACGGTTTCAGTATTCAAATAAACATGAATTTGCCTGCTTATAGCAACTTACAATTTGCTGGTAATTCGATAAAAGTGAACGAATTTGGTGTAGGAAATCGAGGTATTATTGTATTTAATTCGGGTAGCGGTTTTTTTGCATTTGATGGTGCTTGTCCGAACCAACCCTTGTCTGCTTGTTCTACGCTTGAAATTGAAGGTCCTTCGGCGACTTGTCCGTGTGATAATGCGGTTTACAGCTTATTTAATGGTCAATCACCTGGTTTACAATATTCTTTAAAACAATACAGAGCTGAATTGAATGGGAATACTGTGATTGTTTCTAATTAGATTACGAATTGATAATTCCTAAATGGATTGCTTTTCGAATCATACCCGCAATATTTTTCACTTGAAGTTTGAAAAAAATATTTTTACGGTGCGTTTCCACTGTTCTTTTGCTTAAAAATAATTTTTCCGCGATTTCATCAGTTGTTAATTCGTCGGCGATTAAACGAATGATTTCCTTTTCCCTATCACTCAGAATGGATTTGTTAAAAATAAATTCATCGTCCGCTTTTTTTTCAGTGCTAAAATATTTTTTGTTTTGACTGACAATGGTGTTAATGGCTAAGATAAATTCTGATGAATTAGAGTCTTTAAGTAAAAATCCTTCAACATTTTCAAATGATTGATGGCTTTTGAACATGCTCACGATTAGTACTTTAATTTTAGGAAATTTCTTTTTAACAATTTTAATAAATTCAAACCCATTCATTTCAGGCATTGAAATATCACTAATAATTAGGTCGGGAATAGTTGTGTTTAATTTTTCTAAAGCGCCTTTCGCTGTTTTTTCGATAAAACTAACCTCAATATTATTTTCTTGAGAAATTATGGCAACCATTCCGTCTAGAAACATTTGATGGTCGTCCACTAAAGCTATTTTAATCATTTTGTTTGAATAGGTTTTGATTGGGTATATCGATAATTATTGTAGTTCCAGTTTGTGGTGATTGTTCGATGTCGAGTTGTCCGTTTAGTAATTGTAAACGTTCACGAATATTTTGCAATCCAACACCTTTTGAGGCATTTTCTCTAAATCCGTTTCCGTCATCTTGTACAATTATATTTAAAAAATCTTCATGGCAGGTAATGTTGATTGAAGCGTTTTTGGCATTGGCGTGTTTTGAAATGTTAGAAATCAGTTCTTGAATAATTCGGTACAATTGATGCTTTACTTCAACCTCTAAATTTACTAGTTGGTTTTCTGGGTAAATGGTTGCTTCTATTTTGAATTCTTTACGTTCATTGTATTCATTTTGTAGTTCATTGATCAAATAATTCATGCTGTTTTCATTAATGTAACTAGAACTTAAATTGTGAGATATAGCTCTAATTTCATTAAAAACATTACTAAAATTGGTCAAAACTTGATCCACTTTACTGTTTTGTATTCCAGCATTTATTTGTGTTAAATTGAGTTTGATGCCTGCTAGTTTTCCGCCAACACCATCATGGATTTCTCTTGCTATACGATTGCGTTCTTGATTTTGGCCTTCCACTAAGCCTTGAATTCTTTTAAGTTCTTTTTCTTGATTGGATAATTCTTTTTCTTTCTCACTGATTATTTTTTGTACTTTAATTCGGTGTTTGTAAAAGAACAACAGAATAGTTAAGATTAAAATTAATGATAAACCAATGTACATGATTTTATTTTTTCGGTTTTGTTCAATAATTTTTTCTTGTGTCAGTAAATTGATTTTAAGATTCTTCTTTTCAACTTCGTATTTGGTTTGAATTTCGTTGAAGGTTTTGTTTTTTTCAATATTGAACAAACTGTCTTTTTTGTTGTAGTATTTTTCTCTAAACAAAAGCGCTTTGTCAAAATCACCTTCTTTTTTGTAAGCATCAGCAATTGCACAATATATCCGTAATTTTTGTTCCTCATTTATGCCATTAGTAGAATGCTTTAATGTAGTTAAATAATAATCAATTGCTTTTTGATAATTTTCTTGTTTTAAATAGTAAAATGCTTTGTTGAAATTGGTATAGAATAAATTTTCTTTTATTCCAGTTTTTTCAATATTCTTTTCCGCTTCAATGATATATTTATAAGCTTTTTGAAAATTTTCTTTTTTATTAGTAGTGATATAGATGTAAGAAAGATTGTTAAGTATATTAAATTGTTCGTTTAAATCATTGATTTCTAAAGCTAAATCATAAGCTTTTTTTAAATAATCGATGGCTTTGGGTTTGTTCTTTTTTTTGAGTAGAAGTGCAATATTGACATAGCTTGAAATCTGATTGATTTTAAAGTTATGTTGTGATGCTAGTTCTTTGTTTTTAAGATAATACTCAATTGCTTTTAATGTGTCACCTTGTACTTCGTGAAGGATGCCTAGATTGTTTAAAGTATAACATATGTTTTCATAAAATCGATGTTTTTCGGCGAGATTCAATGAATAAATCAGTTTGTTTAATGAGGTGTCATAATTTCCCTTGTCCATATCCATCATAGCTAGTTTATTGTAGACTTGAACAATGATTTTGTAGTTTTTAGCTTTTTTGGCTAAAGTTAAGGCTTTGACAAAGAGGTGTTTAGATTTTTTATCTTCATAATGAGCATAAAAATAATTCCCTTTGGTATAAATGCATTCTGAAAGATAAAAGTTGCTTTTTTTTTCACACAACTGGGTAGCTTTGTTTAAATAATACAGTGATGAGTCGGGCTGTGTAATGAAATTGGCACTCGATTTTTTAAGAAGTTGTTTTATGCTTTCTACTTCTTTTACTTGGCTAAAATTGAGTTGTGTAATTGCAATGAAAAAGAAAATGAAGAATCTATTTCTTCCCATAATTTAGAAAAAAATTAAATTAGAGTATAAATATACCGTTTTTATGGTATAAATGCATGAAAATAATTAAGTTTACTTTGAACTAAATTAATAAAGTATGAAAACAATTAAAACACTTTTTTTATTGACATTATTAGTGCCTTTGTTTGGGAGTGGCCAAACAGGGAATGAATATGTGTTAAATATTCCGTCATTAGTATACTATGATGCTGTTTACAAATTAGAACCGATGAAAATTCAGGGAAATTTTGACGCAACTATTGGAGGAGAATTTGAATCTACTCAATCGATAGTTGTAGTACCAAAACCAGGTACTGCTATACGAATAGTCGATATTTTATCGCCTAATTCTCCCCCGCCTCCATCACCACCAGGAGGTGGAAACGGATACACAGGTGGTGGTGGTGGTACCACTATACGTTCAAGACCACCAATTGGACCTCGAATGGCATCCACTTCAACCTCTGATACAGTTTTAAATGTGACCCTTTTTCCAAATCCGGTTGAGAAAGAATTTACTTTACAATTGAAAAATGAAAAAATCATCGCATTTTCAATTTTTGATCTCTCAGGGAATAAAAAAACGGATGAGAAAATAGAACCCTCTTATGAACATAAGGTTGATGTATCTATGCTCAGTGAAGGAACATATATTTTACAAATAATTACAGAAAAAAATCAATATACATCAATTCAATTCATAAAAAAGTAACAATTAAATATTAAAAAATTATGAAAAAAATAGTTTTCGCAAGTTTTTTACTTGCAGGAGTTTTTAGTGCCAATGCGCAAACAATTTCATTGACAAATGCAACACCAGCTTCATCAACAACTTTAGGTGCGGGAACCAGTGTAAGAGTAGGAACATTAGCTGGTAACGCCTTGTCTTCAGCGGCATCACAAAACCCTACTGCCCAAAGTACATTTGTAGGGAATAATGCAGGTAGACTAAATGCTAATGGAACCGACAACACTTTTATAGGTTGGGGGGCAGGTGAGTTAAATAACGGGGCTTTGGTTTCTCCAGGTAATTGGAGTGCTAGTTATAATACTTTTATTGGAAGATCTGCAGGAGGTTACAATACAACAGGGGGGAATAATACTTTTTTGGGTGGTTTAACAGGATTGATAAATACTACTGGTTCTGGAAACGTTTATTTAGGTTTTGGAGCGGGTGGTAACAACCAAACTGGTGATAGAAATGTTATGGCTGGTTGGGGAGCAGGACCTAGTACGCAAACTCAACCTATTACCAATACATCGAGCAACACTGTTTTTGGGTATACTGCAGGAAATCAGCTAACTGGAGGTAACAACGTTTTGATTGGTGATAGTGCAGGATTTAAAGCAGGTAACGGAAATGTAATGCTTGGAAATAGCGCTGGTTATTACGAAACAGGTAATAATAAACTTTACATTGCCAATACAAATACTGCAACGCCATTAGTTTGGGGTGATTTTGCTGCAAGTCAATTAAAGTTAAATGGTAAAGTTGGAATAGGCAATGTGACAACATATCCAACTAATGCTCTTTATGCTAACTATAAACTCTTCGTTACGGGAGGTATTCTGGCCGACGAAGTGCGTGTAGCTTTGAGTACATCTGGTACTTGGGCTGATTATGTATTTGCTAAAGATTACGATTTAAAATCGATTTCTGAGGTTGAGAAATTTATTGATGAAAATGGTCATTTGCCAAATGTACCTTCAGCAGCTCAAGTGAAAGAAGAAGGAATAAACGTTGCTGATATGGCTCGTATTCAACAAGAAAAAATAGAGGAAATGATGTTATATATTATTCAATTAAATAAAGAAGTTGAAACTTTAAAAGCTCAATTACAAAACACCACTAAGAATTAATATTATGAAAAAGTTATTATTAACAACAGCTATTTTGGTTACTACAGCATCATTTGCTCAAGTATTTAATCCAACAACAACCAATTCATTAACCACTAATCCTGCTACAGGTAACGTTGGTGTAGGAACTGCAACTCCTACAGAAAGATTAGAGGTTATGGGGAATATTAGACTTAATGCACTTGGGAGTTTAAGAATAAATGGGTCTTACTTTTCTCCCGATCAAGGAGGCTCTATCCTTTTAAAAGGAACTTCTGCCACTTCAACACCTTACTTAAATTTCAACAAGTTTGATGATACGGCATATGCTCGATTCATTTACCGTAATGGAAGTGGTTTGGCACTTGAAGGGACGAAACTTAATATGGATAATCAAGGTATTGAATTCACCCATTCCTCTTATGGGTCTGGCTATGGAGCCAAGATTTATGGTGTTGATGAGGCCAACGGATATACCAGTATGCGTTTTGGAGTGAGAGCCAACAGCGCCACTTTTACTGATATAATGAAAATTAGAACCGATGGTAAAATTGGTGTTGGTGTAGGAAATTTTCCAACAAATGCTCTTTATGCCAATTACAAACTCTTTGTCACAGGCGGAATTTTAGCAGATGAAGTGCGTGTGGCTATGAGTACATCGGGGACTTGGGCTGATTATGTTTTTGCTAAAGAATATCAATTGCCGACCATTTCTGAGGTTGAGGCGTTTATCGAAAAAAACCAACACTTACCTAATGTTCCTTCAGCGGCTCAAGTAAAAGAAGAAGGTATTAACGTGGCTGATATGGCACGTATTCAACAAGAAAAAATTGAGGAATTAATGTTGTACATTATTCAACAAAACAAACGTATTGAGGCTTTAGAGGCTAAGCTGAAATAACTTTTAAAGTATAAATCTGATTACATCAATAGGCATATTTGTATTATATGCCTAAGCAACTTCTATTGTTTTTTTTTTAACAGAAAACAAAACAAAGATGTCTTGAATACTAACAGATTAAAGTAAAAGAAAAATTAACTATTTTAAATACAATTAGTTATGAAAAATTATAGTATACTAATAGGCATGCTTTTGGTTTTTTTGCTTTCTAATAAAGTTTTTTCACAAAACAAAACAATAGCAGAACAAGTTGCAGAACGTAAAAATGATTTTGTATTAAATGAAGTAATCAATATTTTAACGCTAGATTCAGGTTACAATAATGCCACAATTGATCAAGAGTTACCCAACAAAACCTATCTCAAATACGATAAAATTGCAGGAAAAAATATAATTGATTCGGAAAGCGAATTGATTTCTGTTAGAGTTAATGTCTCTTCAAACCAGTCTTTCGTATTAGATTTAATTAACTTTAATTATACTCTAAATGATTTGGAGGTGGAGACTGGTTCGGGTGAGAAAATTAGTCTAGAAAATTTTAGCGTAGGGTTGTATCGAGGAACTATTAGAGGGCAAGAAAATAGTTTAGTTAGCATCACTTTTTTTAATGATGAATTAAAAGGATTCATTTCAAATCAAAGCGGAAATTATGTGATTGGAAAAATTGAAAACACTGAAGAACATATTGTTTACAAAGATGCTGATGCCTTGCGACCTCCTGTTATTTTTTGTGAATACGATTCAGAAGACAACAAAATAATCAAAAATAAAAATTTAAACTCTGTCAATAGAGATGTTGAAACAGCCTCTAAATGTGTCAGAATAATGTATGAAACAGATTATAATTTATTTGTAGCCAAAGGAAGTAATGTAACTACAGTACTTAATTACATTACGAGTTTGTTTAATGGAGTTGGAGCAATTTACAATACTGTTCCAGTTTCATTATTGTTCTATAAATATATTATTTGGACTACCCATGATCCATATACTTATTCAGCAGGAGAGCCACTTAACATAATTAACTATACATACAGTTATAGTCGTTTAAATTTGGAAGGAAGTGATTTGGTTCAATTTATAAGACAAGGTAGTGGTTCTGGAGCGGGATCAGCAAATAGGGAAACAGGAGGTTCATTGTGTAATAATAATCCTTCCGCTCATAGATCTCAGTTTCCTAGTCCATCTACAATAAACAGTTATCCTGTTTACAGTTGGCCTGTTTTAGCTTCAGCTCATGAATTCGGTCATAGTTTAGGCTCTTGGCATACTCATGAATGTGAATGGAATGGAAATAACACTAGAATAGATAACTGCGGACCACAAGCAGGATACAATTCTGGGACCTGTCCGCCAGGAACGATTCCTTCAAACGGTGGAACAATAATGAGTTATTGTCATTTATTGACTTCAGTTGGGATTAATTTTTCAAATGGTTTTGGTCTTCAACCTGGTCAGTTAATTTTAAATAATGTAAATAATTCTGATTGTGTTCAAGGCTGTACTAATTGTACTGATTTTTATGCAATTGCAGTTGATGTGTTTGCTAATGTACAAGATAAAAGACAGGCTTCTTTCTACTTAACGGCCAGAAACACACTACAAGTAAATGGTCAGGGGATTTACCATGCTAAAGAATATGTCTTATTAACAAATGGGTTCAATGCAAAATCAGGTTCTCAAATGCATGTTTATTCTGATGGATGTTCAGGAATGTATATACCAAAAGAAAATAACACTGGAGTTATAATAGATACCAATAATAGACCAGATTTGGAAAATAATATATTGATATATCCTAATCCAGCAAATAATCTTGTTCGAGTTGAAGTTGTTGGTACACAAATTGAAACAGCAAAAATTTTTAGTATTGATAACAAATTAGTGAAAAAAAATGTGGTGTATGATGTTTACTGCGAAATTGATATTCAAGCTTTAGAAAAAGGTGTCTATATAATTACTATAGAAACTATTGACGGGGCTGTCAGTACTAAAAAATTAATTAAAAACTAATCAAGAATATGAAAACAATATTTTCAATATTAATAATGTTATTTTTTTCAAGTGTTTGTTTAGCACAAACTCCTGAGGAGATTGCTAAAATTTTATCTGAAACTAATGTGACAGAATTAAATTCTTTATCATCTTCTTTTGAATCAGTATACCAACAAAATAAATCAGCAGCTCTTCAAATGGCTGCAGCTAAAGGATGGCAAATCGTATACACTACCCCTGAGGGAAATCTTGCAGAGTTGCAAGGTGTAGATGATTTTGGAAATCCTAAATATTATTTAACAGAGAATATTGAAGCCTCAATTTCAACTAGAACCAATTTATTAAATGCGGGAGGGTCAACGGGTTATAATTTGGATGGATTAAATATGATTGGATATGTGTGGGATGGAGGACATGCAAGAGTTTCACATCAGGAGTATGATGGGTCTGGGGGCACTAATCGTGTTACAATTGAGGATACCGCAACAGAAGGAGGTACAAACTTGAGTTCTCACGCTGGACATGTAACTGGAACCATTGCTGCTTCTGGGGTTATTGCTAACGCTAAAGGAATGGCTCCAAAATCAAGAGTTAAAGGATATAAGTGGAATTCTGATATTTCAGAAGCTACAACTGCTGCAGCTAATGGAATGCTAGTTTCAAATCATTCCTACGGTTATAATTCTTCTTTATTATCATCACCTTATTGGTTTGGATCATATGGTAGTGACGCAAGAAGTTGGGATTTAATTATGAATAATGCTCCTTATTATTTAATGGTAAAAGCAGCAGGGAATGATGGATTGAATAGTTATAATTCTACTCCTTTAAATCCAAGTTTACCACAGTATGATAAATTAACAGGAAATGCAACATCAAAGAATAATCTAGTAGTGGCTAATGCTAACGATGCTTCTATAGATTCAAATGGAAATTTAGTTTCAGTAACTATTGCTTCTTCTAGTAGCCAAGGACCAACTGATGATTTACGAATAAAACCAGATATTTCTGGAAACGGATCTAGCCTCTATTCAAGTGTTGAATCATCTGATAGTTCCTATGGCATTAAGTCAGGAACATCAATGGCATCACCCAATGTTTCTGGAACACTATTATTATTGCAGGAACATGCAAATAAAGTAAACGGTAATTATCTTAAGGCAGCAACTTTGAAAGGACTAGTTCTACATACGGCAGATGATTTTGGGCCTACTGGACCAGATGCTATTACTGGTTGGGGCCTTTTGAATGCAAAAAAAGCCGCAGAAACAATTTCTAATAATAACAATAAATCGGTTATAAAAGAATTAACACTTACGCAAGGGCAAACCTACACTTTAATAGTTAGTTCTTGGGGCATAGGACCATTAAAAGCCTCAATAAGTTGGAATGACCCTGCGGGTACTGCAACAACTGTAGTAAATTCTAATATTGCCAGATTAGTAAATGATTTAGATTTGAGAATAACCAAAGGGACATCAACTTTTTTGCCTTGGAGACTAACAGGCGTCAACACTAATGCTCTTGGTGATAATACAAAAGATCCATTTGAAAGGGTTGATGTTAATAATCCTATTTATGATAATTATACCATTACTGTTACTCATAAAGGAACTTTGTTAGGAGGTAGTCAAAAGTTTAGTTTAATTATAACAGGGATAAATTCTTCATGTATATATAGTATACCATCATATGCTACAGTAAATAATGGAATAGTCGACGTTCTACAAGCATCTAACAATATCACCCATACGGGAACTATAATGAGCGGAGGTGTAGGGATTTATCATGCTGGTAGTTTTGTTCTTCTTCAAAATGGTTTTTGCGCGAAAAGTGGTTCAGTATTAAAAGCCTATATAGAAGGTTGCACAGGGTCTTATGTTTCAAAAGTAGCTGGGTTAAAAGATGAGGATTTTGAAAAAGAGGAATTGAATAAAGATTTACTGAATGATAATGAAATAGTATTATACCCTAATCCTTCAAGTAACCAAATTACTATTGATTCAAAGAATAGCAATATCAATTCAATAAAAGTGATTGGATTGGATGGGAAAATTATGATTAATAAACAAATGATGAACGTTTCCTCTATTGATATCGATATTGATCACCTTGAAAAAGGTGTATATATTGTTGAAATTGAAACAATTCAAAATGTAAGAGAAACAAAAAAACTAATTAAATACTAAATTTTATGAAAAATAAACTATTATATTGTTGGTTACTTGGATTATTTGGGTCTTTTTTAATAGCTCAAAATCAAAATAACCATTGGCAATTGGGAGCAACGGATCTCAATTTTACAACTAGTACACCCGTTGCAAGTGTAGTTTCAACTGCAAATTATGGAAAGGCTTCTATAAGTGACAGCAATGGAAATTTGCTATTCTATACTAATGGTTATAATGTTTGGAATAAAAATCATAACCTAATGACAAATGGTGGTGCCATAATTGAAATAGCTCTTGAAAATTACGATTTTATCAATACTGTGATTGTGCCTAATCCAGGAAATAGCAATCAGTATTATATAATTAGTTCTGTTAATGTGTCTTGCCTCTGTTTTTATCTAAATCCAACTCGATATTATTACTCATTAGTCGAGTTTAATGCGTCAAACCCCTTAGGTGAAGTTTTAGCAATAAACTCAGGTGGTATAGGAGCCTACGAGACTATGGACGCTAAAGTATTTCCAAATATTGATAATGGGTTGTATTTTGGGCCTATTACTGTTACAAGGTCACAAGATAATAGTTTTTATTGGTTGATTCTTCAAAATGGAAGTGATATACACAGTTACAGAGTGGATCAAAACGGACTTAGTTTAACCCCAGTTGTATCTAATTTTACTAGTTCTCAAGTATACCAACTTGGTTCATACAATCCATCAAATAGTGTTATAACAGGAATAGAAGGAGCAGATTTTAAAATGATTCCCAAAAACACAAAAATGATAGGCTTACAATATAGCAAGTGGGGAGGGAATAATGACCCCGATGGGAGTAATGATCCAGCGTATAATTTTAAAAACTTTTTTTACATGTTGGATTTCAATTCGCAAACAGGTCAATTTTCTAATTACCAATTACTTACAGGTACAGGTAAGGCAATATATGAGTTTGAGATTTCTAATAATTCTAATTGTCTATATTATATAAGAAAAAGACATCCAAGTGCAAATATTGCTGGACCTAATGTTCTTGATGGTGAGGTGGTTGTGAAGGATTTGCTTAATACATCAACTCCAGTCCGTGTTTTAAATGAGTTTGTAAATTCAACTACACCTACTTCTGGATTTAGCTATATCCAAAAAGATAAAAACAACGATATTTTGATTAGTTCTACATTTTCTTCAAATAGCAAGAATTTATATGTTCACAAAATTAATAGTCAAGATGATTTTTTGAATAGTACAGTTTCAATAAACTATGTTTATCTCAATGGAAACACTATACACATGTTGCCTCCTTTAATTCCAATCATCACAGGAGCCTGCCCAATCAATTTAACAATTACAAATAATGTTACATCAGGAGTTGATACCAAACAAGCTTCTTCTTCAATCACAGCATCTAATACTATTAGTAATCCAGCATCAGCAATTTATCATGCGGGGTCATACGTGCTTTTGACCAACGGCTTTAAAGTAACAGGTGGCGCTAAGTTCAGAGCCTACATCGAGGGATGTACAGGAAATTATGTTGCAAGAGTTTCAAATAATCCCGATGATGAAAGCCAATTTGTTTCGAATTCAGATTTGAAAAATAGTTTTAAAATTTATCCCAATCCATCCAATTCTATGATTATAGTTAGTTCAGAAGATTTCAAAATGAAACAAATTTCTATTTCAAGCTTAAATGATAATAGAGTCATTTTAAATCAAAAAATAGACAACCTTGAAAGTGTTGAGGTTGATGTTACTCGATTCGAAAAAGGAATCTACATCGTTTCAATAGAATCTACAACAGGGGAAATTCTTACCCAAAAGTTAATTAAAAACTAATAGTTAAAAAAGTTTTGTTAATCATGAAAAAGCCGTCAAAAAAGAGATTTTAAGGCGGCTTTTTTAATTACAATTTCAATGTCAATCCAGCCAAAAAATTAATTCCAGCTTGAGGATAATAACCCGCTCCTTCAATGGTGGTTACGGTTCCTGGATTGGAATAATCGTCATCAAAAGTGTAGAAATAGCCATTGGAAACAAATTTTTGATTGAAAATGTTATTGACAAGTAACGAAATGACAATCGATTGAAATACTTTTTTGGGTTGAATTTCATACACAATATTCAAATCGGTTGCCGAATAAGAGGCCAATTTTGAACTTTCGGAATCGATGTTGCCCATGTATTGTTCACCCACAAATTTTGCAAACAAACTCGCTTGGAAATTTTTAAACGGAACCACTGTCAATCGATTATTGAAAACCAAATTGGGTGAAAATGCGATGTTGGTATCACCTAAATTTTGCAAGTTTCCATCTCTAGTAAAATAAAAATCAGTGTTCTTATTTTGACTTAACGATAAATTGGGTTGCAGAAAAACATTCTTCAGTGGTTGAACTAAGGCATCTATTTCAACGCCTAAACGGTAACTTTTTCCACTATTTTCTCGAATTGGATTGCCCACATCATCCAAAGCACCCGTTAAAATAAGTTGGTTTTGGTAAAGCATAAAATAACCATTCACATTCCATTTGGTTTTGCCTTTTTCATACCGCCATCCCAATTCTAAATCGTCCAATCGTTCTGGTCTTGGATTTCCGTTTTCGTAGTCCGTTCTGTTGGGTTCGCGATGGGCTCTTGCATAAGAAAAATAAATGTTCGAATTCGAATTAAGAGTAAAGGTCATTCCTGCTTTTGGATTAAAAAAAGCAAAATGATCATCTACTATACCAGTATCGCCGTTGGCAGCGTAATTTACAGCTCGTAACTGTAAATCAATATACAATAAAAGGTTTTTTGCAACAGAATATGATGTTTTCAAATACGTATTTACATCTTCTTTTCGTCCAAAATGGTCGTAGTAATGATCACCAAGTTCACTAGCCGAAGCATATCGAGCCCAAATTACCTTTCCGAAATGATCGCCAAGGTACTTGTTCCATCCACCACCATAAACGATGTCAAGGTTTTCGTTTTTGTAATTCAATGAAAATGTAGCTCCAAAAAAATCATTATCTAACCATTTTTGTCGAATCAAATCAGTTGTAGTTTGTCCAGCAACTGGAATTAAGTAGTAATCTTCAAAAACTACATCTTCTTTGTAATTTTCATAGAATCCTTTGCCTTTCGTATAATGCATCGCCACATTGGACGACCAATTTTTGTTAATGGTTTGATTCCAAATCAATTGGTAATGGTCTTGTTGGTAATTGTCGGTTTCATTGTCATAAAAACGAGTCACACCAAATTCATCAGTATATTGACCAGAAGGATTGAATGTTCTATCGTTGTTTAAGGTGTTTTCATCAATTCCATTCCAGGATTGGTATGTTTTTTCGGTTCCGCCAAAAACTAAAGCTTTAATCAAAGTGGTGCGTTTGGTGTTGGTAAAAGTACCCTGTAAGAAATACGATTTTAAATCTGAAAAAGCTCGGTCGATATAACCATCTGAAGCAATTTTTGACAATCTTCCTGCCAATTCAAAATTATTGTTCAACAAACCAGAACTAAATTTTACGGTGTGTTTACGGGAATTAAAACTACCAAACGAATTGGAAATTTCGCCATTCGCTGTTTTAGAATAATTGTCAGTCAACATGTTCAAACTTGCGCCAAACGCTCCAGCTCCATTGGTTGAGGTTCCAACACCACGTTGCAATTGCAAATTTTCCAGCGAAGATGCAAAATCGGGCATGTTCACCCAAAAAGTGCCGTGACTCTCTGAATCGTTGTACGGAATTCCGTTGATAGTTACGTTTACACGAGTTGCATCGCTTCCGCGAACGCGAATTCCGGTATAACCAAAACCATTGCCAGCATCAGAAGTCGTTACTACAGAAGGCAAATAGTTCATCAAAATAGGAATGTCTTGACCTAAATTTCGAGTAGCCAGTTCTTCTTTAGAAAGATTGGAAAAAGTAATTGGTGTTTTTTTCTTCGCCCGAATTGAACTCACAACGACTTCTTCAAGTTGAGTAGTGTCTTTGATAGCTTCTTGGGATTGCACAGAATGGCTAAATCCAACAGTAATTAATGGTACAAAAAATAGTTTTAGAGCACTTTGTTTTTTGTACTTTGTACTTTGTCCTTTGAATAAATTGTTCATCCGTAAAATAATTACGAATAACAGGGGTAAATTATTCTGGTTAGTAAATAAATTGGTTTTTTTAGAATCAAAACGCAACGTGCACATTGTGTTTTAATCACTCTTTCCTTAGCAGCATTACCCGCTCAGGTTCAATGGGTATAATCTCAGCTCGTTATTTAGAGCACCCCGTGAGACGGAGCAAAGATAAATCAAATTCAATAACAATAACAATATCAAAAAGAAATATTAATAAAAAAATGTAATCGCATCATTGATATTGCCATTGATTTTTGCCATTGAAATTGATTTTTATATCTCGGGTTTTTTTCGATTTTGTTTGATTTCAGAGGCAGAAGATTTGTCTTTGAGTCGTTTTTCTACTACTGATTTAGGGACTTTGGTTGCCTTTCTTTCTTTAGGTACAACTAATGCTTTTTGAATAATTTCAAGAAATCGTTTGGTCACTATTGCTTTGTTTTTCAGCTGACTTCGGTCTTCGTCACAATTCAAAATTAAGATACCTTCTATGGTTAATTTTGATTTTAGTTTTCGTGTTGTCAACTCTTTTTCTTCATCTGTAAAAGCTAAAGAATTTTTTAAATCAAAAGTCAAAACTACCTTTGATGCTACTTTGTTAACATTTTGTCCGCCAGCTCCACTGCTTCTTATAGCCTTATAGTTGAGTTCAGAAAGTAAGGTGTTTTGATCCATTAGTCGTGTTGGTGAGTGGGTTTCAATAAATCATTAACCGTTTTTACAGGATTGAATGTAAAGATTGGCACTTCTACAAATATAGTAATCCATTTGGCCATAGCACCATTCCATAAACCAGGAAGTTCAAAGGCTTTGATTGGTTTTCCGTTTTTGGTTTTTTCGACAATAAATCCAGCATTTTCGTCTACAAAATCAATCAAATTGAACTTTTCATTCTTGAAATTCTTAATACTACAAACCAAATCAACAGGGTTAAAATGTGTCGCGTTTCCTACAATTGCAGCTTGCTTTTCGTTAGTTAAATCAATTTGAGAGGTTTCTACAATTTGCAAAGATATTTTTCCGTTTTCGTCTTTTACCCAAAAAGGACCGCCGCCAGGTTCACCTTCATTTTTTACCATTCCACACACGCGAATAGGTTTGTTTAATTTTTTTTGAAGCGACTGAATTTGAAAGTCCAATTGGTATTGTTCGAAGTCTTCATTCAAAGTAATTTGCAACTTATTTTGTACAAAATCGATAATTTCTTTGAGGCTGACATTTGTAAAATCTTTTTTCTCTAAAACGTTTAAAAATTTAAAAACCTGAAATTGTATTTGCAATAAAACACCGCCTAACATCTTCTTATATTGCATAATATTATTGAGGTGATTGTGTGAAACGTTGTCAATGTTTTTGATAAAAATAATGTCCGAT
The DNA here is from genome assembly GCA_964414655.1 of uncultured Flavobacterium sp. Taxonomy (GTDB): domain Bacteria; phylum Bacteroidota; class Bacteroidia; order Flavobacteriales; family Flavobacteriaceae; genus Flavobacterium. The sequence goes on from CAYPXI010000004.1 coordinate 41,687, forward strand.
TGTAGTGCATTCAGGTTTTCAATTAAAGCACCGTGTCCGCCTGGTCTGAAAAATATTTCGCCATTTTCCAATCGAAAAGGAGAATTGTCAAGATTAACAGCTAATGTGTCTGTTGCGTTTTGTTGGTAAGAAAAAGTAATTTCAACACCATCATGTTGTGCAGTTATTTTTTCAAATTCGCTTTGATGTTCTTTTGATACAGTAAAATGAATTTTAGTTTTTTGATTTGGATTGCGGTAAAATTCCGATTCAAAAATATGCTCTTCGATAGGAGTGAGGTTGATTTTATTAACTTTGTGAAATGGAAGAATTCCTTTGGGTTTATTGGCAAAGTTAAAATGGTCTTTTGATAAAAGTGTTTTAATCAACAAATAGTCACGTTGATCTTTTTCAAAATCATTGAAGTTGGGATACAATTCGATGGTTTTTTCTTTTAAACTTTTATAAAAAGGAAAATTCCGTAATCCGACTAAAAACACCGATAAATCTTTGGAAGTCTTATGGTTAATATACGAGTTGATGGAATCAGTTTCGGGATTGAATTCATTAATAAATTCGCTCAAAAACTTGAACATTCTCGAAGCAGCTCCTGATGCAGGAACAAATTTTTCAATCGCATACTTGTTTTTGTGTTTGTCAAAGTAACTGATAAATTCTTGTTTTTCAGCTTCGTCAAAAACCCAAATTCCGTCTCCTTTTGAAGCCGATTTCACTAAATTCATTTTATTGATTCCATCCTTAAAAAATTGAAGCTGTTGCTCTAACTTTTCAATTGAATTTCCTCGATTTATTATGAATTCTATATCTTGTTTTGTAAAATTTTCTTCCATTCTAAATAGCCATAATAGGCAATTATAGTAAATATTAAATACTGTAAACTAGTAAATGTGTATCCTTTGGCAAAGTATAAAGGTATTGAAATGATGTTTCCAATAATCCAAAAAATCCAATTTTCAATTTTCCGTTTGGCCATCAGCCACATTCCAACAAAGAAAATTCCTGTTATGAACGTGTCTAAATACGACATCCAGTTGGTAAATTTATTAAAAAACAGGTAAACTAAAACGACAAAAATAATAGTGCCAACAAAAAGGAGAATTGCTCTTTTTTTCTCTTCAAAGGTGATAGTTGCAATTGGATATTCAGCTTGATCCCCTTTTTTTCTACTCCAAATGTACCAACCATAAATGCTCATGATAAAATAATAAGCATTAATCATCATATCGCCTAAAAGTGACCATTTCCACAATAAAAAAACATAAATAGAGGTGTTGATTAAACCTGTTGGGAAAACCAAAATATTATTTTTTTTCGACATCCAAACGCTCAGCAAACCAAACAAAATAGCCGTTAACTCAAGTACAATTTCATAGGTTGGATAGTTTTTGTATTGCGAAAAGAAGAAATGAATCATAATTTAATTGAAAAAATTACTGTCGTTTTCAAAAGCAGTTCCAATTACAACCATTGTTGCTCCTGCTTTGTAGGCGTTTTCTATAGCTTCTTTTGAACGAATTCCGCCACCAACTAATACAGGAATGTTGATGTTTTGTGTTACCAATTCAATCACTTCTTCAGGGACAGACCATTTTGCGCCACTTCCAGCTTCAAGATAAATGAGTTTGTTGCCTATTAATTCACCAGCTTGTGCGGTTTGCAAAATGTATTCAGCATTGTCGCGTTTGAGAGGTTGTGTTTGGCTGATTTTTTGAACCGAAGTTTCGTTTCCGCTTTCAATCAAAATATAACCTGTTGAAATGATTTCTAAATTGGTTTTTTTTAGATATGGTACTGCATTAACTTGGTGTTCGATTAAATAATCAGGGTTTCTTCCAGATAATAAAGTTAGGAACAAAATACCGTCTGCTTCAGCCGAAATTTGCGATGGATTTCCTGGGAATAATAGGATTGGTAAATTAGTATTTTTCTTGATAGTTTGAATTATTTCATCCAAATGATTGCCTTCAAATGAGCTTCCACCAACTAAAATATGTGTTGCGGGTGAGGCGTTTATTTTTTCAACTAATGGCACTAACGAATCCAAAGCTAATTTCTCTGGATCAAGCAAAATGGCCAAAAGTTTTTGGTTTTTTGAAGTTATGATTTCGTTGTAAATATTTTTCATTCGGTTGGTTGTGAAGCGCATACAAAAATGTAATCTTCTATAAAATCGAAATCGACCGTAAACAATTCGATTTGATTGTTGAAATGCAAATCTACGTTAACTTTTTTATCTTCAATTGCAAAAGGTGCTTCAAATATATGGTCAAGGAAACTAATGCCAATTTGATTTTTTATTTTAAAAACACATTCTTTTATTCCCCAAACAATAGTCGCTTTGACTAATTGCTGGTTGATTGGCAGATTTTCTAAATGTTTGACATCCATATAACGCGAGGCAATTTTCAGTGTTTTATCTTTTAAAATTTCTAAGTCAATGCCAATATTTTGGTCGCTTATCGCGATGCAAGAAAATTGATGTGAGTGTGAAATAGAGATGCATTTGTTATCGTTTAAATGTGGTTTCCCGAATTCATCATAATACAAATCATAGTCATTGTAGCCTAAATGTTGCAACAACATTCTAACTGCTAAAAATCCCTTTTGATGACTTTCCGATTTCATTTGTTCCAATCGAGCTAACGAAATATCTTTGAGAGCAACGGAACGAAATAATGTATCGAAATCTTCGTCAATTTTCCAAAAATACGCTGTAATGTTGGGTTGAATTACTAATGATTTATAAAATGACATAAGTTTATTTTGAAAAGGATTGGGTTAAAAATCTTCCACCAAAACTTTATATTTGTGATTTAAAATACTCGAAAGCACTTCTGGATTGGAATTGGTATAAAACAATTGTTCGCTTTTGTTTTTTTGAGTTCTAAAGCCTACTTTTTCGTTTAAAATATTTTTAGTTTGACGGGCTACTGCTTCACCTGAATCAATTATTTTAATATGGTTTGGAATTATTTTTTTGATTAAAGGAATTAAGTAAGGATAATGACTACAACCCAAAACCAAATAATCGATGTTTTGTTCCACCATCGGTTCGAGATAGGAGCAAAGTAGCTTTTTCATTTCGGGCGAGTTGATTTCGCCGTTTTCAATAAGTTCGACCAAACCATAACCAATTTGTTCGATGATTTCAATGTCTTGAAATTTTTCTACGTTTTTATAAAACAATTCGCTGTTTAGCGTTCCTTTGGTGGCGAGAATTCCAATTTTTTGCGTTTGCGAATGGGTTGCTGCGGGTTTAATTGCGGGTTCAATTCCGATAAAAGGAATGTCATATTTGGCGCGCAATTCTTTGATGGCGTTGGTAGTTGCAGTGTTGCAGGCTACAACTATAATTTTGCAATTTTTATTGAGAAGGTACTCGGTGTTTTTTTGGCTAAGATGAATAATCTCTTCTTTAGATTTTTGTCCGTATGGTGCATTTTTACTATCAGCTAGATAAATAGAATCTTCGTTTGGAAGGAGCGAATGTATTTCTTTCCAAATAGAAGTTCCGCCAATTCCCGAATCAAAAAGGCCTATCGGATTATTGTTTGTCATAAAAACAAATGTAAAAAAAAAACTACTCATTTTGATTGAGTAGTTTTAGGTATTTTTTTTGAAAATTTAGATTAGAAACCTAAATCTTTTTTCACGTCAGCTGTTAAATCTGGTCCGTCTGTTAAAAGTAAATCGGCTGAATTTAAAACATATTGGAAACCTTTTGCTTTACCAACTTTCGCAATAGCTGCTTTTACTTTTTCTAAGATAGGTTTCATTAAATCACCTTCTTTTTTCTGTAATTCTTTTTGTGCATTTTCTTGGTATTCGCTGATTCTTTTGGCCATATCTTGTACTTCAGTTTGACGAGATTGGTTGATAGCATCACTTTGAGAAGCTGCTTCAGTGTCGTATTTTTTTATTTTTGCTTGGTATTCTTGCACCATTGTGTTGTATTCTGCGCTATACGTTTCTCCTAATTTTTGAAGTTGTTTTTGAGCATCTAAAATCGCTGGCATTTTAGTCATAATTTCATTTACATCAACATGAGCCACTTTTGCTTGTGCATTAGCAGTTTGAACACCAAAAAAAGCGATTGTTGCTATCAATAAAGTTTTAAATTGTTTCATCATTTTCATTTTAATTGTTTATAATTTTTATTTAAGGGTTTTTATTTTGGTTTATTTTTTTCTTCTTCTTTTGCTTTTTTAGCCGCTTCTCTATCTTCCACTAATTTTTTTCTTCTTTCTTCTAATTCTTTTTTGCGGTCTTCAATAATCTTTTTTCTTTCTTCTAATGTTTTCTGTTTGGCTTCTTGCGCTTTTGCTTTTTTATCCTCTTTTGCGGTGTCTTCAGCTGATGTACCTTTAGACTCCACGCCTGTTTTACCATCTTCAGTTGTTCCTTTATCAGAAACTGTGCCATTTTTTTTAGCGTCTTTTTCTGCTTTTAATTCGTTGCGACGTTCTTCGGCTGCTTTTTTCTTTGCTTCTGCTTCTAATTTGCGATCTTCAATTAATTTTTGACGAGCTAATTTCTTTTGTTCTAGAATTTTTTGTCTTTCTGTAAGATTCGGATTGTCGTCAATCATTTCTTGTTTGCGTTCTTGTTCCGCTTCTTTTTCTAGTTGTTTTTTTGATTTTTGTTCTCTGTTTTGAGCTCTAGTCAAAACACGAACTACTTGGTCGCTAATGTCGTAACGTTGTGCCGCGAAAAGCATAGTTAAATCAGAAGATCGGTCAAATACAAAATCGTATTTTTTAGCTTCAGCGATGTCTTGAACAGCATTAAAAACTTGGTCTTGAATAGGTTTAACTAAAACAGCTTTTTGAGTCACTAAATCACCCGTTGGGCCAAAACGTTTTTGTTGGTATTCTAACAATTCATTTTCTTGAAAAGCGATTTCTTCTTCTCTTTCTTCAATAAGTTCTTTAGTTAGAAGTACTCTTTCAGATTTTAGCGTTTCTTTTATTTTGGCTATTTCTAATTTTTTTTCTTCAATTTCTTGCTTCCACTTTTGTGCTTTTTCTTCAAGGAGGTTCTTTGCTTGAGCATAATCGGGAACTTTTTCCAGAATATATTCCATGTCAATGTACCCTATTTTTACTCCACGAGTTTGTCCAACTGCATTAAAAACTACTAATACAGAGGTTATTGCAATCAAAAAATATTTTTTCATACTCCTTAAAATTTAGAAATCAAAAACAAATATACTAAAATTGTTGTCCAATTATAAAATGTGTTTCCCAACCATTTTTTTGTGTCAATCCAGGAACAGCATCAAAACCATGTCCGAAGTCTATTCCTAGCAATCCAAATGCTGGCATAAACACACGTAAACCAAATCCGGCCGAGCGCTGTAATCTAAACGGATTATACTCCTTAAAGTTGTCATAAGCAGCACCAGCTTCTAAAAATCCTAACGCATAAATTGTAGCGGCACCTTTCAAAGTTAAAGGATATCTTAACTCTAACGAAAATTTATTGTAAATAGTACTTCCATCCTCAGAAGATAATGAATTATTTGGGTAACCTCTTAATTGAATTATCTCTCTTCCATCCATAGAAAAATTTGCTAATCCGTCTCCGCCAAGATAAAATCGTTCAAAAGGAACATTGCCGCGATCGCTGTTGTAAGAGCCTAAAAAAGCAAACTCACCCAATGAACGAAGCACTAATTTATCCCAAATTTTAGTATACCAATCTGCTTTGAATTTTATTTTATAATACTCTAGCCAATTGAATCTTTTCTGGTCTACTTTACTACGATCTGCGTCTGCTTCTTGATAAGAATCCACTCTATAATAGCCAGTAACACCTTGATCATTAGTGCCATATTTTACGTAATCACCATATTTAGGGGCAATTCCATTGTTGGAGTTGGGTATAAAAGTTGAATTTTCGTCGTATTTTAATTTATACTCTTCTTGATTTCCTAGATTAGCATAATCAATCCCGTTAAATAATGAATAAGGTAGCGTGAATTTAGCTGTAATAGAAAATTCAGAACCGTACATTGGATATATAGGGTTGGTTCCTTTATTGTTTCTTGAGAGCGCAGTTGTGAAAGCCAAATTTCTGGAAGCACCATTACCAAATGTAAATAGAGAGAAGTTACTATAGTTGTTTAAATCGTAGTATTGAAAACTTACAGCATTTGAAAGGGTGAAATAATCATCTGGTATAGTCAATCTTTTGGCAACTCCTACTGATATTGAACTGATGTTAAAACTTTTGCCTTTATCAACCCCTGTTGAAGAAGAATAAAATTGTTTACTATGCGAAATTGAGGTTGAGAAATTGATAGGTTTTTTACCACCAAGCCAAGGTTCAGAAAATGATAAGCTATAAGTTTGAAAAAAGTTACTGGCTTGAGCTCTAAGAGATACTTTTTGCCCATCTCCCATAGGAAGAGGTTTATAAGCGTCTTTTTTGAATATACTTCGTGCAGAAAAGTTATTGAATGACAGTCCTAAAGTACCGATAAATCCGCTGCCTCCATAACCTCCTTGAAGTTCTATCTGGCTGGATCCTTTTTCGACTAAATGGTATTCAATATCAACAGTTCCTGCTGTTGGGTCAACATTTTTAAATTTCGGATCGATAGCTTCAGCGTCAAAAAATCCTAATTGACCAATTTCTCTCACCGTACGAACAAGTTCTTCTTTGCTGTATTTTTCGCCTGGTTTGGTGCGTAATTCTCTGTAAATTACACGGTCATTGGTTTTGTCATTACCTACAACAGATATTTTGTTGAAATAAGCAACAGGACCTTCAGTAATTCGAATTTCAAAATCAATAGAATCATTTACGGTTTTAACTTCAACAGGATTGATGGTTGAAAATAAATATCCATTATTTTGATATAAATTGGCTACGTCTTCACCATCAGGTTTGGATTTGTCAGCAATCCGTTTTTCAAGGAGTACACCATTGTATACTTCGCCTTTGTTGATGCCTAAAACTCTGCTCAAAAGTTGGTCAGAATATACCGAGTTACCTAAAAATTTAATGTTTCCAAAATAATATTTTTTTCCTTCTTCAACCTTAATGTTGACCGCCACTTTGTTTTTTGAAAGATACACAGAATCACTTACAATACGAGCATCGCGATATCCTTTTTCTTTGTATTTATTAACCAAAGAAACCAAATCTTCTTTGTATTTGTCTTTGATATATTTGGATGATTTAAAGAGACGAATAGGATTTTGTTGTTTGGTGTTTTTCATGGATCTTCTGAGTTTAGCATCTGTAAACATCTGATTGCCATCGATATTGATTTTTCTAACTTTAACTTTTTGACCTCTATCAATAAACACTTTCATATTAACCAAGTTTCCTTCAGAAGCATCAACTTCAGTAGTAATTGTGGCTTTGGCTTTGTAAAATCCGTCTTTTTTGTACTTATTTTCGATGTAGTTTTTGGTTTTTGTAATCAAATTTTCGTTAACAATTTTACCTTTTGTAAGTTCGGTACTTTTGATTAACTCTTCTATTTTTCCCTTTTTGATTCCAGAGAACTTTACGTTATTCAGTTTAGGCAATTCAACTATATTTAATCCAAGATATATACTATCGCCTTTAATTTCATTAATATAAAAATCGATATCACTAAACAAACCTAAGTTTCCTAATTTTTTGATAGCACCACTAATTTCCTCTCCTGGTACTGTAATGTTTTGACCTTTTTCTAGGCCGGCAAAAGTCACAACAGTCAACTCATTAAAGGTGATTTTTCCTGTAACATCAACATCGGCTAAAATGTATTTTTTTCCTTGATCAAAAGGAAGTCTTTCTTGGGCTTGTAAGGTGATTATATTTCCTAATAAGATAAAATATAGTAATTTTAAAATTGATTTTTGCACTAACGTATTATTTAATTTGTTCACTTGTTTTTCCAAATCTGCGTTCTCTCTTTTGATAGCTAATGATGGCTTCATATAAGTCATTTTCTTTAAAATCGGGCCAAAGAACATCAACAAAGTAGAGCTCTGCATAGGCAATTTGCCATAGTAAAAAGTTGCTTATTCTGTGTTCTCCGCTTGTTCTAATTAATAAATCTACATCGGGTAGATTGTGTGTGTAAAGATGCTGATTTATAATTGATTCATCAATACTATCAATTGAAATTATATTATTTTTAACTTTATCACTAATATTTTTAACAACATTTAATAATTCTTCTCTTGAGCCATAGCTTAAGGCCAAAGTTAGGGTCATTCGAGAGTTGTTTTTTGTTAAATTAATAACTTCATTTAGTTCTTTATGTATCGATTTTGGAAGTTTTTCGAGGTTACCAATTGAATTGAGTCGAATGTTGTTTTCTTGTAGGGTTTTTAACTCTGTTTTGAGCGAGTTAACCAAAAGCTTCATCAAAGTATCTACTTCCAGTTTAGGGCGATTCCAGTTTTCAGTTGAAAAGGCATAAAGTGTTAGATTTTCTATTCCTAATTTAGCACAAGCTTCTACTGTAGTACGTACTGATTTGGTCCCGTTTTCGTGACCAAAAGCACGCATGAACCCTTTTTGTTTAGCCCAACGACCATTTCCATCCATGATTATCGCTAGATGTTTAGGCAAGTTGTTCCTATCAATAGAGTTCAATAAATCCATAATATTAGTCAAAACAGTAACAAGGTTTTTCGCCAAAGGCATAGGTTAGTGAAAATCCGGTAAACACGTACCAATCTTTGCTTAATAAATTGCCAAACCGAGAGGTTGCTAAATTTTCGTTAGTAGGATTACTTCCATCAATATCATCTGCAAATGAATATCTTGCGCCAATTTCACCAGCCAAAACTAGGTGAGGAGTAATATTTGTTTTTATTCCAACCACCATTGGTATTGCAATAGTGCCGTGTTTAGCATCAGATTTTGTTGATTTTCCTGAAAAAAACAATCCGTCATAAAACGCATACGAAAGACCAGTAAAGACATAAGGTGTTATTTTGGTGTCCATCTGATGCAAGTTGAAATCGAAAAAATTAAACTCTAATCCTGCTGAAAATTCAGTTAAGGTGTTTTTAAATGCCAAGCCTCGATTGTATCTTCCTGGTACCTTTGAATCCAAATCATTTCCTGACAATTCACTTTGAGTCAAAGAGAAACGGTAGGCATGTCTCGGGCTTCTGTTCCATTTATAAATAATCCCAAACGCAGGATCTTTAGGGTTAATGTAGGTTGTTTTTCCGATATCACCAATGTAGTTACTTCCGCCTAAAAAAACACCAATTTCGTTAATTTGGGCGTTTAAGTTGAAAACTCCAGTCAATACTAAAAATAATAAAAAAAATCTCTTCATTCAATCGAAAATAGCGTGCAAATATAATAATATTAGCTACTAATAATACATGTTAATAGCATTAATGTTAATTATTTTGAACAGTTAAAAATAATGTAAATTATTTGTTCTGCTTTCAAACGAAAAAAGATCTAGGAATAGTATAAGAAAAGCCTATTAATTTCTTTTATCTTCTCCCCACAAAAGTTTGTTTCGAAGTGTTTTTAAGAAAGTTTCACTCGGAATTTCAATCATATTAATCTTGAAATCAGCCTTTTTGATGGTCAAAACCGTATTGTTGCTAATTGAAATTATTCGAGAATCAAGCGAAACCAAATAATTTTCTTCTCTACCCGATACTTTTAATTTTATTTCGGTAGTGTCAGGAATTACTAGTGGGCGCGCGTTGAGATTGTGAGGAGCTATCGGTGTAATTACCAAACTTTTTACATCTGGAGTCAAAACTGGACCGCCACAGCTAAGAGAATATCCTGTAGATCCTGTTGGAGTTGAAATGATTAATCCATCGGCCCAATATGAATTCAAATACTCATTGTTAAGTGAAGTTTCAATGGTTATCATCGAAGTGGTGTCTTTTCTACTTACCGTTACTTCATTCATAGCAAAATTAATTTGATTTAATTCTTCTATTTCAGGATCGCATTGTAATTTCAATAATGTTCTTTCGGATATAGTGTATTCTTTGTTGATAACAATTTGTAGAAAAGCATCAATATTTTCTTTTTGAACCTTAGCTAAAAACCCCAGCCTTCCTGCATTTATACCAACAATCGGAATGCCTGAATTTCGAACATAAGTAGCCGCTCTTAAAATAGTTCCATCTCCGCCAATGCTAACTAAAATGTCAAAACTTTGATCCAAATCAGCATAACTGGAAAAGGTTTTGTATTGTTTTGCAATGATTTCCTGCTCGTATAAAATTTTGAGGAAATTCTCTTCAATAACCATCTCAACATTATTTTTATTAAAAAAAACAAAGATGTCTTTGATTATTGGTCGCGTGTCGTTTTGGTAATATTGTCCGAAAATGGCAACTTTCATAGTCAATTTGTTTTAGATATTTAAATACTTATCTAAATATTCAGAGCGTTCTTTTAAACTATTCAAGTAATTGTCTTCGTGGTGTTCAGAAATAATTTCGTAATTGTACCTTCTAAAAGTTTGGATGATATCGTTCATCGCGCCAAGCGTAATTTTTACAGTAATTTGTATTTGTTCGGCGTCGGCTTCAGAAACAAATAAGCCCAACAATTTGCCGTTATTGCTTTCCACAATTTGGGCTACTTGACTCATAGAATAATCCACAATGCTTTTTTGAATAACAATGATTCCGCCAGGTTCTTTTAAAAAAGGCGTTTCATGAAAAAATTTAACAATGTCTTCTAATTCATAGTAGCCTGAGTAAATATTGTCTTCGTTTAAAACAGGAACAATATTGGTGTGATTTTTAGCGAAAACTTCTAAAACATCAAGCCAAATCATATTTTCACGAGCAAAAAAAGCTTCTAAAGTATATTTGTAATCACTTATTTTTTTGTCGGAATCAAAAGTATCAACATCATCTACAGCAATATTTCCAATAAAAATTCCTTCATTTAATACAGGAAAATGCGAAAAGGGTACATCAACAAAAAAATCCTGGACATCAGCAATTTTTTCATTACTGTCGATGGCTTTATAATCGTTGGTTATGTATTCTTTAATTTCGGTCATAATTTCTTATCAGCAAGATTTGTTGCAAAATAATCAAATTTTAGAACATAAATCCTTATTTTAACTTTGTATTTTTGCAATTGAAACAATGCATCTAAAAATGTTTCTTTATAATCATGACAAAATTAAGCGTTAATATCAATAAAATTGCCACATTGCGAAATGCTCGTGGTGGAAATGTGCCTAATTTATTGCAAGTGGCTAAAGATATTCAAAAGTTCGGAGCCCAAGGTATTACAATTCATCCACGACCCGACGAACGTCATATCCGTTACCAAGATGCGCGTGATTTAAAGCCTATTGTAGTTACTGAATTCAATATTGAAGGAAATCCCCAACACAATTTTATCGATTTGGTTTTAGAGTGTAAACCTACGCAAGTAACTTTGGTTCCCGATGCAATTGGCGCCATTACTTCTAGTGCTGGTTGGGATACAAAACTGCACCAATCGTATTTGACTGAAGTGATTGCTGAGTTCCAACGCAACGGAATTCGGACATCTATTTTTGTTGACCCTGTTCTTGAGATGATTGAAGGAGCCAAAAAAACAGGAACAGACCGAATTGAATTGTACACCGAAGCTTTTGCGCATCAGTTTGGTTTGGGTAATTTTAATGGGATTGAACCCTATGTAAAGGCGTCGGTATTAGCCAATGACTTGGGATTAGGAGTCAATGCTGGACACGATTTGAGTCTTGATAATATAAAGTTCTTTAAAGATAACATTCCGAATCTGTTGGAAGTTTCAATTGGGCATGCACTGATTTCAGAAGCATTGTATCTTGGCTTGGATAATGTGGTGAATATGTATTTACAAAAATTAAAGTAAGATGTTGTTTTCAAGAATTGAAGGAGAAGGCGAGCCGCTAATTATTATTCATGGTTTTTTGGGAATGTCAGACAATTGGAAAACATTAGGCTCACAATACGCTGCAGAAGGTTTTCAAGTGCATATTCTTGATTTAAGAAATCACGGAAAAAGTTTTCACTCTGACGAGTTCAGTTATGAAATAATGGTAGATGATTTAAAGGAATACTGTAATCATCACCATCTAAACTCGGTTTCCATTATTGGTCATTCTATGGGTGGAAAAGTGGCCATGTTATTTGCAGTAACTTATCCCGAAAAAGTGAATAAGTTAATAGTTGGCGATATTGGTCCGAAATATTACCCGCCACATCACCAAGATATTTTAGAAGGATTAAATGCAGTTGATTTTTCTAAACAGCCTGATAGAAACGAAGTTGAAGAAACTCTATATCCTTTTATTCCCGATTTTGGGACGCGACAATTTTTGATGAAAAATTTGTATTGGGAAGCACCAGGTCAACTCAATTTTCGATTCAATTTGAAAGTCTTTAATGATAAAATTGAACAGGTTGGAAAAGCATTGCCTACTAATTCGCATTTTGATAAGCCAACATTATTTATTCGAGGTGGGAACTCAAAATATATTTTAGACACTGATCTTCCTCTAATTCAACAACATTTTTCTAATTACCAAATAATAACAATTCCCAATGTTGGACACTGGTTGCACGCCGAAAACCCGAAGTTGTTTTTTGAAGAAACACTAACTTTTTTAAAATAAAAAAGCCTCCGAAAGGAGGCTTTTTCTATAAGCATTGAAAACGATTAGTTTTTAACGAATTTTTTAACTGCTTTTCCAGCATCAGAATTGATGTTTAAGAAATAAATGCCTGAAGTTAATTCAGAAACATTCAATTGAGTTTCAGATACATTACCCAAAGTAACGTTTTTAACAGTTCTTCCGTTGATGTCTGTAATAGAAACATCAGTTAAAGTAATACCTTGAGCGTTAGAAACTGAAATCACATTGTTAGCAGGGTTTGGAGATACAGTAAATTTATCAGCTAAGAACTGATCAACTTTTAAACCAGTAGTAGTTACTTTGAAGTCATCAACCATAAACATGTATTGATCAAGACCTTCGTTTCTAATACCAATTCTGATAGTTTGTCCACTGTATGCATCTAAACTAACTGTAACTTCTTCCCAATTTGGGTATGGAGCTTCTAAAGCAGCCAATAAAATAGAAAATTCTGATGAATCTAATGGCGATCCAGTGCCAACGTAAACACCAATACTGTAGTCTTCCAAACCGTAAGTGTCAGACATTGATTTAACCCATACTTTTAATTCATTTCCTGTAGAACCTAAAGTAATTGCTGGACTAATTAACCAATCTTCGTTAGCAACACCACCAGCACCTGGTACCGCAGCCCAAGAAGCAGCATATTTTGAACCTGTTCTTGGATCGAAATTTCTAACCTCTGCACCTGAAGTAGCATTAGTTACAGCAGCAGTAGTAGGGTTGAAAATTTGGAATGCTTGTGGAGCTCCAGCATTAGCCCAAGTTGGAGTGTCAGCACCTCCTGTGTAAGTTGGTCTAGCATCGATGTCTAAAGTCTCCCAATTACCAAATCCAGTAATTACGAAGTCATCGTAAGATTCGAATCCGTCTTCAAACAAAATAGTTTGAGCATTCGCACTTAAACCTCCAACAAAAAGTAAAGAAAGTAATAGTTTTTTCATACTGTGTTTTTTTTTAAATGATTAATAATTCGCAAAATTACATAAATTTTGAGTATATCCCAATTTTTTTCTAATTTTATAAAAAATTTAAGAATGAGTGTTATTGTCAGAATACTAGTCACTTCACTATTAGTAATGGTGATTTCCTATTTAATGAAAGGAATAGTGGTAGACTCTTTTACTACAGCTTTAACTGTTGCAATCGTGTTGGGCTTGTTGAATTTTTTTGTAAAACCAATATTGGTGCTGTTTACATTGCCTATAACTATAATCACTTTAGGTTTCTTTTACCTTGTTGTTAATGCTATTATTATACTTTTGTGCGATAAGTTAGTCGACGGATTCGATGTGAGTTCGTTTTGGACCGCTCTTTTTTTTAGTATTATTTTATCTATCTCACAATCATTAGTTTATAAGGTTACAGAAAGCAAGAAGTAAAACTTTAAAAATCAATAAAATAAAAACTTGGTTGGGTTGCAGAAATGTTATAATTTTGCCACCCAATTTTAGTTTATAATAAAGATGAATATTACAAGAAATAACGTTGATGCTTTAAATGCTGTTCTAACAGTTGAAGTTTCCAAAAGTGATTATGCTACAAAAGTAGAAAAAGTACTAGCCGATTACCGTAAAAACGCCTCTATTCCAGGATTCAGAAAAGGTGCAGTACCTATGAGTTTAATCCAAAAACAATATGGAAAAGCAGTGCTTTTAGAAGAAGTAAATAAGTTGTTGCAAGAAGGTCTTAATAACTTCCTTATCGAAGAAAAATTAGATATTTTAGGCAATCCGCTTCCTAAAGTAACTGAAGATTTCAATTGGGATGCCGACGATTACACATTCGAATTCGAACTAGGACTTGCGCCTGAATTCAGCGTTGATTTGACTGCTAAAAACAACGTGACACAATACAAAATCGTCGCAGACGAAACCATGCTCAACGCACAAGTAGCTCGCATCCAAAAACAATACGGAAAAATCATCTCAACTGACGTAGTGGCTGAAGGTAACGATGTTTCTGGCGTATTCACCAACGAAGAAAAAGGCATCAACAACCGTACTACACTTGATTTAGAATTGTTTGCCGACGCCAAAACTGCCAAAAGCTTCATTGGTAAAAAAGTAGGCGATGCAGTTGTACTTAAAACCAAAGGCTTATTTGCCGACGATCACAAACTAATGGACGTATTGAATATCGGTCATGATGACGTTCACGGCTTAGATATCGAAGTAACGTTCACCATCGACGAAGTAGTTGCCAGCGAGCCAGCGAACCTCGACCAAGAACTATTTGACAAGTTATTTGGACCAAAAGTGGTGACTTCGGTCAACGAATTGAAAGATAAAATCAAAGAAGACGCTGAAAAACAATTCGAACAACAATCCAACCAACGTTTCCTTAACGACGTAACCGAAGCGTTAATCGAAAGCACGAAGTTTGATCTTCCAGCCGAATTCCTTAAAAAATGGATCCAAACTGCTGGCGAAACACCTCTTACACCCGAACAAGCGGAAGAAGAGTACAATCGCTCTGAAAAAGGCCTACGCTACCAACTAATCGAAGGTAAAATCATCTTCGAAAACGGATTACAAACGACTTTCGAAGAATTGAAAGATTTCACGTCGGTATTAATCAAAAACCAAATGGCACAATTTGGACAAATGAACCCAACTGACGAAGATGTTCAAGGTATCGTAGCGCGTGTTTTGTCGAATCAAGAGGAAGTAAAACGCCTTTCAGATCAATTAATGGGCGAAAAAATCTTACACCTTTTCAAAGAAAAAGTAACCGCCAAAACCAAAGAAGTAACCTACGAAGAGTTCATCAAAATCATGTACGGCGAAGCGTAATCAAAAAAAATACTATATTTGAGCGTCAAAATCAGTGGGTTTTGACGCTTTTTTTATTTTTTTTGAAGCTAATCCAGCTATACGTTCCAAGTTTTATCTCGTTGGTCAACAATTTTAAAGAAGTATAGCAGCTTCCGCTGGTCGCTGTATACTCCTAAAAATTGTAAAACCAACAAGACAAAAGCTTTCCACTACTATCTGGGCTAGGGCAATAGTTTGTAGGCAAAAAAATAGCTGAAATAAGTGTGCATTTCAAAATTGATTTTGCATTTTCTAGTTCGTAATTTGATAAAATGAAAATTATTTTACCACGAATTCACAAATTAGAATTTAAATTTTCGCCAAAATTTGTTCATCTTTGATGAACATTCGAATAAATCAAATAGGCGCAAAACCTAATTCGATAATTCGTGGCAAAAAGTTTTTTTTAATTTCAATAGGTATGAAACTAATCTTTTTTTTACTTCTTTTTTCTCTTTCCTTGAGCACTTTCGCCCAAAAGGAAACAGAAAAACTGTCCAAAAAAGAAATCGAACAACGCTACCAAGATTCCATCGCCGAAATCAACGACATTACCAAAAAAATTGCCGAATCTGAAGCAAAAACCGAACGACTGGAAGAAAAAGTACTCAATTTTTATGTCAGAGTCATCTCCAAAGCCGCCGAAGACAAATACGCCAGCGACGCTTCGTACAACAAAGATGGCTCCAAATTCAACTTAACTAATTACGACGCAGCCAAAGAATTTTTACATCATTTTGTCGACACGCAAAAAGACACGAATCATAGCAAATGCAAAGCGTATCGCACTTTAGCGTGGATTGCCATCAACGAAAAAAATTACACCGAAGCCAAACAATACATCGACGAAAGCGAACGCATTCAATACATTTACTATTGTGGCAACGAACCCGAATCGGAAAAGAAAAAAGTAAAAAAAATGTACGACATTTGCGCAAAAGGCGCACAACCCGAAGAGAAAAATTAAAACAAATGCACGACAGTTTGTCATCTTCAATAAAAGGTACGAACTTTGCTTTGTTGAAAGAAATAAACATTGACTAATTGTCAAATCGACACATAAATACATTAACAAAATGAATTACGGAAAAGAATTTAAAAAATTTGCTACCAAAAAACACGGAGTAAATAGCTTGTACTACGACAAGTTAGTCGCTAGTATGACACCTTATATTATCGAAGAACGCCAATTGAATATCTCGCAACTCGACGTTTTCTCTCGTTTAATGATGGACAGAATCATCTTTATGGGAACCGGAGTAGACGATTATATGGCCAATATCATTCAAGCGCAATTGTTGTTCTTAGAAAGTGTTGACGCTTCTAAAGACATCCAAATTTACATCAACTCTCCAGGTGGAAGCGTTTACGCCGGACTAGGAATTTACGACACGATGCAATTCATCAAACCCGATGTTGCTACGATTTGTACGGGAATGGCAGCTTCTATGGGAGCCGTTTTATTGTGTGCAGGAGCCGCTGGAAAACGTTCGGCTTTGCCACATTCACGCGTGATGATTCACCAACCATCAGGCGGAGCACAAGGTGTAGCTACTGATATGGAAATCAACTTACGTGAAATGTTGAAACTGAAAGACGAATTGTACCAAATCATTTCGCACCATTCAGGCCAACCTTTTGATAAAGTACACAAAGATTCAGAACGCGATTATTGGATGATTGCCGACGAAGCCAAAGAATACGGAATGATTGATGAAGTGTTAAGAAGATAATTTCAAGTTTATTGTTTATTGTTTATGGTTAACCATAAACAATAAACAATAAACTATAAACAAAAAAAATGGCAAAAGAAGTATTAGAATGTTCCTTCTGCGGAAGAAAAAAACCAGAGACCAATTTACTCATCGCGGGTATCAATGCACACATTTGCGATCGTTGTATTGAGCAGGCACACGGCATAGTGTTGGAAGAATTAAAAACCAGCCAAAACAGCAAGTTGCCCAACGATTTGATTTTGCTTAAACCCAAAGAAATCAGAGCGTTTTTAGATGAATACGTAATTGGTCAAGACCAAACCAAAAAGGTAATGTCAGTTGCCGTTTACAATCACTACAAGCGATTGATGCAACCAACGTTGGCCGAAGAAGTGGAAATTGAAAAATCCAATATCATTATGGTTGGTCAAACCGGAACGGGAAAAACATTGGTAGCCAAAACCATTGCTCGAATGTTAGATGTTCCATTAGCCATTGTTGATGCTACCGTTTTGACAGAAGCAGGTTACGTAGGTGAAGATGTGGAAAGTATTTTGACACGATTGCTTCAAGCCGCTGATTATGATGTGACTAAAGCGGAACGAGGTATTGTTTTTATTGACGAAATTGATAAAATAGCACGCAAAAGTGATAATCCTTCTATTACTCGTGATGTTTCGGGAGAAGGTGTTCAACAAGCTTTACTAAAATTATTAGAAGGAACCGTTGTCAATGTGCCACCCAAAGGCGGAAGAAAACATCCTGACCAAAAATTTGTAGAGGTTAATACACAAAATATTTTGTTCATTGCTGGTGGTGCTTTCGATGGTATTGAGCGTATCATTTCCAAACGACTAAATCGTCAAGCAGTAGGTTATAGTACTTCTAAAAATGTAGATGCAATTGACAAAGACAATTTGTTGCAATACATCATTCCCAAAGACATCAAAGACTTTGGTTTGATTCCGGAAATTATAGGTCGTTTGCCTGTATTAACACACATGGATCCGTTGGATAAAGAAACGTTGCGTTCTATTTTGACTGAACCTAAAAATGCGTTAATCAAACAATACGAAAAGCTTTTTGCTATGGATGACGTAAAATTCAGCATCGATAATGAAGCTTTGGATTATATTGTAGACAAAGCCTTAGAATACAAATTGGGCGCGCGTGGATTGCGTTCGTTGTGCGAAGCTATTTTAACTGATGCCATGTACGATTTACCAAGTTCGGATGAAAAAGCGCTTCACATCGACAAGTCGTATACCGAAGATGCGCTCAACAAAAATTTACTCAAACGATTAGAAATCGCTTCATAAAAAAATCCCGATTCTTTTGAATCGGGATTTTTCTTTTTTAATTATTTCACCAAACCGCCACCAGCTTGTTTTTTCTCTACTTGAATGTCGGTGTTCTCTTTTTCTAATTTCAAATTACCAAAATTGTAGGTCAGTGATAATCTAAAAGTTCGGCTGTCTTGCTTTTGTTTGAAATAACTTTCCAAATTTGATCCCGCTATCAGAGCATTTATTTCATTAGCATTGAATACATCAAAACAATGTAGTCCTAATTTCAACTTACCATCCATAAAATCGCGGTTGAACGAAACATCAAATTGTTGAATGGGTTTGGTAATTTTGTAAATTTCCCAATTGCCAGATGGAAGAATAAAATAAGTCATGGTACTTTTCACATTCCATGGTAAAATAATTTGCGCTTGTGCTGCATAATTTAAGATTGGTTTGTTGGAATAAGGAAATGAATAACCTTTAACATCCGACTTTATGTAGTTGAAATTCAAAAAGACATAATTCATATTGTCAATATTGTTCATGCGATTTTTGAATTCTTCTTTGCCTTTTAAAAAGTAATCCAACGGAATCGGAAAGCTCGCAAAGGCACTAAAGGTATTGAACTGCTCAAACTGTTGCGAAGTTTGATTGCTTATCGCTTCAGTAGCATTTGCATCCGCACTAAATACAAATAAATTCGCATCTTTGGCTCGTGTGTAATTTACACCTAAATTGACGAATTGCATCGCTGAAATTTTGAACTCGTAGTTGTCAAAGAAAGTTGGATTCAAAAACACATTTCCCTGCGAAGTGTTGTATTGGTCAAACACCGAGCCATTGTTCGGATCCATTCTATTGTAATCGGGTTGGCTGATTTTTTTAGAATAAGAAGCTGTAAAATTGATACTTTCATTCATTTCATAAATCGCACTCAAATTCGGAAAAACATTAGTGTTTCTAAACTTGATTTTGTCGGTAACTGTAGAAGCAATTCGTTCTACATTAAAATCTTCAAAACGCAAACCTGCAGTAAAACTGAACTTTTTGACTTTCTTCCGTGCTTCGGCATAAAAAGCCAAATTGGTTTCCGAATAATCAAAATTGATGGTGTTTGCTATAGGCGAATTAACATAATAATTACCTAAGTTCTCCACATTCAACACATTGAATTTCCCGCCTGTGCTGACCGAAAATTTCAACTTTTCAAACGGAACTACAAAGTCGTATTTCAAATAATGGTTTTGCAAATTAAAGTCGTTGTTTCCGAAATTGTAGAAATCAGTATTCGATATAAAATCGCGAGCATTAGAATCAGTTGTTGGTTTTCGGTCAAATAAATTGCTGTATGCTACAACATCAAAAGTGCGTCCCAAAGTGTCTAATTTGGTTTTAAATTGTAAACTTAACTCGTGATTGTTGTTTTTGTCTTTTGAAATTCCTTGGTTAAAATAAGAAATGTTTTCTCCCAAGGTTTTAGCATCAAATCGGTTGTGATTGTTCGCCAAATTCAAGTTGTAATTGAATAACAAATTGGATTTTTGAGATAAACGATAATTGGTTCCAATACGTGTGTAAAAATTGCGATTGGTTGACAAGGTAAAATTTTCTTGATTTAAGTATTTATCAGGATTAAAGGCTGTAAAGGTTTGGTCGTAACTTGTTCTATTCTCGCCATCAATATAATTGTAACCAATCATGGCTTGCCAACTCAAGTTTTTTTCTTTTCCGTTGAGCAAAATCTGCGGACTAGGTTTTTGGTATTTGTTAAAGTTGTAATTAATATTAAAACTCGCATTGATACCTTTCAAACGCTTTGAACTAGTAATAATGTTGATGATCGAACCACTAGCATTGGCATCGTAAGAAGCACCAGGATTGTAAATGAGTTCAACTTTTTCGATTGCATTGGCGGGCAACGAGTTCAAGTAATTTTGCAAATCAGTTCCCGACAAACTGCTTGGCGAACCATCAATATAAATGGCAACTCCTCGACCATTTAACGTAATGCTTCCTGTTGGAGAAGTAATAACTCCAGGTAACTTTTTAACGGCTTCCAAACTATTGCCGCCGTTGAGCATCGCATTGTCTTTGACTGCAATTGTTGTCTTGTCAGATTCGACTTTGATGTATTTTTTCTTTTGAGCTACTTTAACTTCATCCAAAAGAATGTCATTTTTCTTTATTGAATCAAGTTTTTTTTGTTCTTGATTTTCCTGGGCATAGAATGCACCCGTTACTAGTAAAACTAGTGCTGTAAATGTTGATTTCATTTTTGATTTGATTGATGATTTCCAATAAGACTTGGCAGTAGCGTATTTGTTACAACAAAAAGTTAAATTATTTTACTCTTTTGTAATTCACTATAATAACGCCCAAAATGATTAAGGTTGCGGCAACTGAAATACGAGCAGTTATAGTTTCATCTAAAATTAACCAACCCAGAAAAAGAGCGACAACTAAATTAACATACGACAAAACCGAAACTTTAGTCGAAGGCATTTGCGAAATCAAATAACTATAAGCAACATAACCTACAACTGATCCAAAAATGGCTAAATAAATCACAGCTAAAATGCTATTCAAACTCCAATTTTCGGTTGAAAATTCGGTTGTGAAATAGAATTGAGTAATAGTTAGCACAACACCAGCAATGAGCATTTGCAAACTCACATTCATCAACATCGATAGCGAATTACTACTTCCTTTTTTTGTTATGATAGTTCCAACTGACCATGATAAAACGGCCAAAAGCAGGGCAAAAACACCAGTTCTGTAATTGGGATTTAATAAGTCGGTCAAACTATTTTGGTAAATCAAGAAAATGCCGAACATGCCTAAAGCGATTCCGAGCGTAGTTTTGATGGATAACTTTTCGTTTCCTAAAACTAAATTGAGCATTAAAACAAAAAATGGTGACAAAGTAGAAATTAACGATGCCAAACCACTAGTGATATATTTTTCGGAAAAAGTAGTCAATCCGTTGGCCAAAACTATCATTAAAATTGCCAAGAGAAAAGCTCTTCCCAATTGACGCAACGAAATAGGTTCTAATTTTTTTTGAAATAGTAAAAACAGAAAAATTATGGAACCCGAAATTAAATTGCGAATCCCAGCCAAAATAAATGGAGGAATTGTTTCAACTCCAATACGGATGGCCAAAAAAGTGGTTCCCCAAAAAAAAGCGACACAAAATAAAGCGAGGTAGAGTTTTGTTTTCAAAAAGGATTACGAATTTTGTTTCTCGTTGGTAACTCCTTCTTTTTTAATAGAATGCTCCACACATCGTTTGCCATAACAGCGTGCTCTTTTCGGTGCACACGAAGCTACAAATGAAGCAACTAAAACCAAAACAATTAATTTTTTCATACCTTTTAATTTAGGAATTATTCATTCGAACTTTTTACCATCGTTTGCATTCCGATGAGTTGTTCCAAATAATCACGTTGGTTAGACAAACGCGGAATTTTGTGTTGACCACCTAATTTATCTTGTTCTTTGAGCCAGTCGTAAAATAAATTTTCACGCGCAACATTTATGGATAACTGGTTTAATGTCATATTGTTGTAGCGTTTGGCTTCATAATCGGAATTGACAGTTTGTAAGGTTTCGTCGAGTACTTTGGCAAAAAGTTTTAAATCTTCGGGATGTTTTTTAAATTCAATCATCCATTCATGAGAGCCTTTTTCTTTTCCTTTCATAAAAATAGGCGCCACAGTGTAATCTTTGACTTCACAATTCAATTGCGAACAGGTTTTGGCTATGGCGGTATCGGTATTTTCAACCATCAATTCTTCTCCAAAAACATTAATGTAATGTTTGGTCCGACCCGAAACCCGAATGCGATACGGTTTCAAAGAAGTAAAACGAACCGTATCACCGATCATGTAACGCCATAAGCCTGAATTTGTAGTAATCACAATGGCGTAATTTTTATACAATTCAACTTCTGACAAACGAATGATTTTTTGATTTTCAGTGCCAAAAGTTTCCATTGGAATGAATTCGTAAAAAATACCGTAATCCAACATCAACAATAAGTCATTGGAATAGTTCAAATCTTGAATAGCAAAAAAACCTTCCGAAGCATTGTAAATTTCGTAGTATTTGAAATCGTTGTTCGGCAGAATTTTTTGGTATTGTTCGCGATAAGGTTCAAAATTTACGCCGCCATGAAAATAGACTTCCAAATTGGGCCAAAGTGCGTACAAATTGGTATTGTTGGTTTCGGTCAAAATACGATTCAGTAGCACCAACATCCACGAAGGAACGCCCGCAAAACTGGTTACATTTTCACTTTTGGTTTCGTTGATAATTGCTGTTAACTTGGTTTCCCACTCGCTCATTAGCGAAACTTTGTTGCTTGGTGTACTACTGAATTCGGCCCACATTGGCATGTTTTCAATCAAAATAGCCGACAAATCACCGAACGATGTGTTGTTGTTTTCATAAATTTGAGAACTACCGCCCAAGCGTAAACTTTTACCCAAAAATAATTCCGAATTTTCGTTGTTGTTCAAGTACATACACAACAAATCTTTGCTGCCTTTGTAATGACAATCTTCTAAAGCTTCCGAACTTACTGGAATGAATTTGCTTTTGGCATTGGTCGTTCCGCTCGATTTGGCAAACCATTTAATCGGCGTATTCCAAAACACATTTTGTGCGCCTTTTCGAGTGAGTTCAATCATGGGTTCCAATTCTTCATAGGTGGAAACAGGAACGCGTTGGGCAAAGGTTTTGTAATTTTTGACTGATTCAAAATCGTATTTTTTTCCTACCACAGTTTCTTCGCAATTGCGAATTAAGTTCATCAGCAACTCATCCTGTACTTCATGAGGATATTTCAAAAACAACTCAATCTGATGAATGCGTTGTTTCAAAACCCAAGAAGCGATTGAATTTATGATTGGAAAAGGCATTTTTTAAATAGAATTAAAAATTACAAATTAAAAAGAACTATTGTTTTAAATCGGAAACAAATTCTAAAATGGATTGAGCCATTTCGGTTTGTCCTTTTTCACTCGTTATATAATTACGGTCGGTTTCGTTTGAAATAAACCCAAATTCTACCAATAATGAAGGGCAATCCGCTTTTTTCAATACCATAAAAGGACCTTTTTTAACACCACGATTAGCTAGTGGCGATTTTTCGGCC
Source organism: uncultured Flavobacterium sp. (assembly GCA_964414655.1). Taxonomy (GTDB): domain Bacteria; phylum Bacteroidota; class Bacteroidia; order Flavobacteriales; family Flavobacteriaceae; genus Flavobacterium. Next base: position 65,290 of record CAYPXI010000004.1, read on the forward strand.
AATTTTGAAACTAACTTTTCAGCTAAAGCCGAAGATTTTTCATAATGATTGGATTGATCCGAAACATATACTTCAAAACCTCTAGTAGTAGTGTTTTTATTATTGTTGATGTGTAATGAAATAGCCAAGTCAGGTTTAATTTGATTGATTAAATCGGCTCTTTCCAAAAGTGAAATAGGGGAATCGTCATGGCGTGTAAAATGAATTTTGACATCAGTATCTGTATTGAGCGCTTGTATTTTTTTGGATATGATTTCAGCGATTTCTTTTTCTTTAAATACTTCAAATGTTGCACCATGGTCTTCTCCGCCATGGCCTGCATCAATAACAACATGGATGACTTTACTATCAATAGTTACAAATGACAAACTAAATAAGGCAAAAGCCAACAATAAAAATTTGATTGAATTTTTCATAAAGTGATTGATTTAATGTTACACAACATTTATATTTACGCTAAAATAGTAAATTTATTGTTACTATTCATTCTAATTTCAAACTACAATCCATTATGACCTACGAAGGTGTACTTACTAAAATGCAAACGGAATACGCTAATCCGATTCAATATTACTTGGTTTTTGAAAATAGTTTTTTGAATTTGAATCAGTTGTTGGACAAATCACTCGAAATTAATTTTGTAGGTTACCAATGTTTGGAATGTGGTAAAAAGAAGAAAATATTTCGTCAAGGTTTTTGCTATGATTGCTTTATGAGTAGTGCTGCTGCGGGCGATTGGATTATGAAACCCGAATTGAGTACGGCACATTTGGATATTGAAGACCGCGATTTGGAGTACGAAAAACGCGTGCAATTGCAACCTCATATTGTTTACCTTGCCTTGTCGAGTGAAGTAAAAGTAGGCGTAACCCGAAAAACTCAAGTTCCCACGAGATGGATTGATCAAGGTGCAGTGCAAGCCATTCCGATTGTGGAAGTTCCGAATCGTTATTTGGCAGGAATTACCGAAGTGGCGTTGAAAAATCATTATGCGGATAAAACCAATTGGCAAAAAATGCTCAAAAACGAAATTCCAGCAGTCGATTTGATTAAAGAGCGAGCCAGTTTGAAATACTTAATTCCAAAAGAAGTACAAGAATTTTACCATCCAGAAATAGAAGATGTTTATGATTTGACTTTTCCCGTTTTGGAATATCCAAAAAAAGTGTCGAGCTTGAATTTGGATAAATCACCCAATTTCTCTGGAAAATTAACAGGAATAAAAGGGCAATATTTAATTTTTGAAGATGGAACCGTTTTTAATGTTCGTACTTTTGAAGGTTATGTAGTGAAGATTCATCTATAAAAAAACCCTTCCATCATGAAAGGGTTTTAGATTGTTATTTCTTTTTGTTGAGCCAACCGTTGAGTAATTCTTTGCCTTTGGTTTCGGCTTGTTTTTTGACTTCTTCTTTGGCTTTTTCTTTAATTTCTTCTTTGGTAGTTGGAATGACAGTTTTACTAGAATCGCCAGGTTTTTTGTTTTTGTCAATCAATCCACCCAAAGCCGTTGCACCTTTTCCAATCAATTGGTCTTTTTGTTGTTTAACCAAATTGGTTACTAATGAAGTCGTTGCTTGTTTAACATCGGTAGTCACTTTCGGATTCGTAAATGAACCTCCTAAAATAGCATTCACAGGAATGTTTTCGATTTTCGCAGCATTGGCTGGAGTAAGTTTTCCAAGTAAATTATTCACTTCAGTTCCTAAATATTTAGCAGGAACATCGAGTTTAATGTTGTAATTCATCAGTTGGTCAAAACCATGTGTTCCGCCCACAGTTGCCGTAATGTCTTGGTATTTGATGTTGAATGGTTTTACGGCAACTTTTCCATCTTTGAAAGTCAATGCCGCTTTCAAATCGTTTAAATTCAATTTATTTACATCAATAAATTTGATGTTTGAACCCAAAGCACTTATGATTTTTGAACTATTTGGGTTGACAGTTGTGGAAAGCAATTGCCCTAATAAATCACCCGAAATGGTTTTTAAATCAGGTGTCATTTCATTAGCATCTAAATTTCCAGATAACTTTATCGTCGAATTCAGTTTTCCGTTGATTGCACCAGCAATTGGAGCGATTTTTTTCAACATATCCAATTGGGTAAAAGTTTGGAAAATATCCACTTGATTCAATCCTAAATCCATGTTGAATTTGGGCGTTTTTTCTTTGGTAGAAACCATTCCATTCAAACCAATTTGGCCACCAAAAACATTGGTTTTGATGTTTTCCAAAGTAACCGCTTGGTCTTTTACAATCAATTTCCCAGAGCAATCTTTCAAGGTTAAATTGTCGTACAAAACGGTATTAGCTTTTGCTGTAAGCGAACAATTTAAAAACGCTGGAATTTTCATGGCTTCGGTTTTTTTGGCTTCACCTTCTTTCTTAGGTTCGGATGTAGTCATAAAATCAGCAACAGCCAAGATATTCGAACTCATATTGAAGTTGCCTTTCAATTCTTGATTTCTAAATACAAATCCGTAGAAATTTTCCAACACACCATTCACACTAATATCGCTTTTCCCAGTAGTTGCATTAAATTGCTGCAAGTTCACTCGACTTGGATTGAATTGCACCAAAGCCGTGCTAATGTTCATTCCTTTACCGTTTTCGTCGGTGTATTTGAAGCCCGACAAACTCATCGTTCCTGCATTGTTGATGTTTTGGTACTGACTTGTTTCCACCGATTTCATATCGAATTTAGTGGTAACATCGGCTTTTAAAATTCCGGTTAACGGTTTGTCTAATTTAATTGGATACGCTTTTGACAAATTGCCCAAATTGATGGTTCCTTTTAAAGCAGCATCCACCAATGCATTAGTTGCCACATTTTTGATATTGGCTTTAGCGCTAAAAACGTCTTGATCGATGGCGAACGACAATTTATCTAAATTAACATAAGTATCGTTCATCACACCGGTTTCATTCACGATTTTGGTGTCGATGATAATATTTTTAACCGATTTTGGTAAATCTGGAAATTGGAACGATGCATTGTTCGATGCAATTGCAATATTGAATTTCGGAACTGTAGTGTCGGTCAACATTCCTTTGGCAAAACCTTTTACGCTAAATTCACCCGAAGTTTTTACGTCTTCGATATTGCTTCTGTAGGCTTCCGGAATCAATCCGAGGAAGTTTTTAAACGATGAAGTAGGTGTTTTGAATGTCAAATCGTAATTCTGACCTTGTTCCACCAATTGGATAAAACCATCAAATTCTAATGGCAAATCATTGATTTTGGCTTTGTTTTCTTTGAATGTATATTTGCTTTTGTTGAGGTCAATGCCCAAAATAGCGTCCAACGAAACTTTGACGTTTTTCAAATAGTTCATCTTATCCATAGTCAACGAAACATTGGTCGTGGTTTCGGTGTCTAAATCCAATACGTCATTAGAAAAATCGCCTGTTCCCGAATGGTTAATGCTGTCGAGAACCATTTTGATTTTGGAAGCTTCGTCGGTAAACTTGAATTTGAAATTCTCAACGTCGTATTCTTTGATTTTCAACGCCAAAGGTTTGCTTTTACCATCATCTGGTTTTTCGTCTTTGTTTTTTAAAGCAATATCAAAATTGCCAACACCATCTTTATTGAAAATAATATTGATTAATCCATTTTTAGAAGAAAGACCTTCAATATTCATGGGTTCTTTATCGTCATTGAATAATTCCATTACCGACATTTTTAGATTCAATTCTTCAAAAGCAACCAAAGTGTCACCTTCAAAAGGCGCTTTATTGATGATAGAAAGTTTATCGATTGTTACGTTGGCTTTGGGAAAACTTTTGAATAAGCTCAAATCGGCGTCTTCAAAAGCTACTTTTGCATCTACATTTTCATTGATAGAAGCCAAAATTTTAGCTTTGATTTGATCTTCAAATAGATACGGGATTGCAAAAGCTGCAACAATCAATACCAAAAGTACAACACCAACGATTTTAAGAATTTTCTTTACCATAACTGAACAAATTTAATGCTTCTAATGCACTACAATAACCTTGCCTCGATTGTAGTAACGCAAAATTACTATTTTAAAGATAATTCCTTTGATAATGTTTTCATAAATAAACCCATGTAGAAAAAATTAGACATAAAAAATCCGCTCTGATCGAAAAGAGCGGATTTAAAAACAACTAACTCAACTGTCGTTTTTTGATTAATTGATGTTGATTTCGTAAGGCAAAATGGCTTGAACTCCTTTTAGTTGGTTCAGTCTTTTTAAGCGTTGTAAAATCAAATAGTTTTCTTCGCCTAATTCTTCTTTCATCATCGATTCTTTGCTTTGCGCAAAACCAAATTGTGCTAAAACATCGTCCAAATCTTTTTCGTATTCAGGAAAATCTTGTGTACGGTATTCTTTGATTTTGGCTAATGCTGCAGCTTCTTTTAAAGCATCGTCCATTCCGCCAATTTTGTCTACCAATCCAATTCGAAGCGCATCTTGACCGCTCCAAACTCTACCTTGTCCAATAGCATCTACTTGGGCAAAGGTCATTTTTCTTCCAGCAGCCACACGATTTACGAATGTGCTGTAAATTTTTTCAACACTTTCTTGTGCAAAGGCTCTGGTATTATCATCTAAAGGAACAAATGGGCTATAATTGTTGGCTCTTTCATGTGTCTTTACTTGTTCTGTATGAATGCCCAATTTGTTGAATGCTTGGGTAAAATTAGGCAACATGCCAAACACCCCAATCGAACCTGTGATTGTGTTGGATTCAGCATAAATTTTGTTCGCATTACATGCAATATAATAACCACCAGAAGCCGCTAAATTCCCCATAGAGACTACTACAGGTTTTACTTTCTTGGTCAATTCAATTTCTCTCCAAATCAGCTCTGAAGTAAGCGCGCTTCCACCCGGACTGTCAATTCGAAGTACAATAGCTTTTACGTTTTTGTCTTTTCTGGCTTCTTGCAATGATCTACGCATAGAACCTTCGCCAATGTAAGTTACATCGCCTTCACCAGCCATAATTTCGCCTTGAGCGTAAATGATAGCAATTTTATCTTTGGTACTAAAGTCTTTGGTTGTAGTTGCAATTTTATCAGCATATTCTTCAATCGAAACTTTATTGTAATCGTCGTCAGCTTCTACTTTTAAGGCTTTTTTGATATCGGCATGGTACACATCTTCATAGGCAACTTTATCAACTAATTTTTCATTTAATGCCATTTGAGGTGTGCGTGCTAAAAGTCCGGTTGCAATTTCGTTTAATCGAGCGACAGGAATATTTCGGCTTTTGGCAATTTCGGTCACAACCGAATTCCAAACCGAGTTTAACAAAGCCATAGTTTGTTCTTTGTTGGCTTCACTCATTTGGTTTTCTAAGAAAGGCTCAACGGCACTTTTGTATTTTCCGTGACGAATCACTTCCATTTTTAAACCCGATTTTTCCTGAAAATCTTTGAAGAACATGATTTCGGTAGACAATCCTTTGAAGTCAAATTCACCAATTGGGTTGATGTAAATTGTGTTGGCAACCGAATTCAAATAATAGTCTTTTTGCGAATACATATCGGCATACGAATACACAAATTTGCCCGATTTTTTATAATCTTCAAGTGCATCACGAAGTGCTTTGGTTTGAGCAATTCCTAAGTTAGATGTGTTGTTGAGTATTGATATTCCTTTGATGTCGTCATCGGTTTTTGCGTATTCAATCGCCTTGATTACGTCTGATAAACCGTTGTGTTCATCTTCATACCACTGAAAATCTTTGAAATTGGTTTTTCCAGCATAATCGTATTTCACTTTAGATAAATCCAATTCGATGACAGAATTTGATTTTACATCAACTACATCTTCACCACCAGCTAAGACTCCGATTAAGATGAATCCGAAAAAAAGAATCATAAAAAAGAGGAACAATCCTACTACTGTTGCTAAAACATTTCCTAAAAAGCGCATAATTTTAATTTTGAGATATAAGTAGTCTGTTAATCCGTTTTGTTACAAATTGGACTTCAAATAAATAAAATAGTTATCAACACAAAAGGCTTTTTTGGAGGTTTTGTAATTTTCTTTTAGTTATTTTGCGTGGTATGAAAACACAGCATCAAGTTATTCTTTCATTGGGTAGTAATTTAGCCGAAAAGCAGGAAAATATTCAGCTTTGTATCGCTCTGTTACACCAAGAAGTAGGGACAATTGTAGCAGTTTCTTCACTATATGAATCAGATGCTTGGGGTTTTGAAAGCGAGCCTTTTTACAATTGTGCTGTGATGATGCATACGCATTTGAAACCACAAAAAGTACTAAAAAAAATCCTTAAGGTAGAAAGTAAGTTAGGAAGAATTCGTCATGAAGAAGAAGGTTATCAAGCGCGAATTATTGATGTTGATATTGTTGCTTTTGATGATGAAGTTATAGTAGATGAGCAACTTCAAATTCCGCATAAATTGATGCAAGACCGCTTGTTTGTGTTGTTGCCTTTGCAAGAATTGGTGTTTGATTGGGAATATCCCAAAACCAAAACAACGATTGCCGAATTGATAGCAAAATGTAATGATAAAGGGAATTGTAAATTGATAGGAAAGTTACAATCACCTCTAAAAAAGATTGATTTAAGTAACTATAATTATATTGCGATAGAAGGAAATATTGGTGCTGGGAAAACGACTTTAACCACTAAAATGGCCGAAGATTTCAATGCTAAAACCGTTTTAGAACGATTTGCTGATAATCCGTTTTTACCCAAATTTTACAAAGATCAAAACCGGTATGCTTTTCCACTTGAAATGTCTTTTTTGGCCGATCGTTACCAACAAATTTCCGATGATTTGGCGCAATTTGACTTGTTCAAAGACTTTATTGTAGCCGATTACCACATTTTTAAATCGTTGATTTTTGCAAAAGTCACCTTGCAAGAAGACGAATATCGTTTATACAAAACACTATTCGATATTATTTACAAAGAAATGCCAAAGCCCGATTTGTACATTTATTTGTATCAAAATACCGAAAAATTGTTGCAAAATATTAAACGAAGAGGGCGCAGTTACGAGCAGGAAATTCCAGCTGATTATTTGGAGCGCATCAACGAAGGTTATTTGGATTACATCAAAACCCAAAAAGATTTGAATGTATTAGTGATTGACGTTTCTGAAAGGGATTTTGTCAAATACCAAGAAGATTATCTTTTTATCTTGGAAGAAATTTATAAAAAGACAAATTAAGAGTTTTGTATTTTTTGAAATAAATCCCAAACCACAATTCCAGCACTTACCGAAATATTTAAAGAGTGTTTGGTTCCTAATTGCGGAATTTCAATGGTTCCATCACAAATTTCAATCGCTTTTTGAGAAACTCCATATACTTCATTTCCGAAAACCAAGGCATATTTGTTGTTTTTTTCAACTTTAAAATCATTCAAAAACACCGCATTTTCAACTTGTTCTATAGCAAAAACAGCTACGTTTTCCGATTTGAGTTGTTCAATTACTTTAAGTACATCTTTAGCATATTCCCAAGTTACAGTATCGGTTGCACCTAAAGCTGTTTTGTGAATTTCTTTATTGGGAGGCGTTGCAGTAATGCCACACAAATAAATTTTCTCAACTAAAAAAGCATCCGAAGTTCTGAAAACAGATCCAATATTGTGTAAGCTTCTAATGTCGTCCAATACAATAATCAGCGGTGTTTTGGTTGCTTCTTTGAAATCGTCTACTGATTTTCGATCTAATTCGCTGTTGAGTAATTTTCGCATATTGTAATTTTTGCAAATGTATTCAAAAAAAAATCTCCTCTTATTATTTTAACAAGAGGAGAATATAGTGGTAATTTGAAAAAAGTATTAGCTTTTGGTTGGTTCAGTTGCAGCAGGCTTTTCAGCAGCTAAAACATTTCCTTTGATGGTAATAACTTTAGTTTCGTTGCCTTTAGCATTTGACTTTACAGTTACATTTTTGGTAAACGGACCTACTCTATCAGTAGCATATTTTACACCAATTACACCTTTTTCTCCCGGAGGAATCGGGTCTTTTGGAGTGGTTGGGACTGTACATCCACATGATCCTTGAGTGCTAGAAATAACTAATGGTTCAGAGCCATTATTTGTGAAAACAAACTGACGCTCTCCGTTAGAATGTTGTTGAATGGTTCCGTAATCAATAGTTTCGTTTTCAAAAACCATTCCTGCTCCCTCAACTTGTGGAGTCTTTGGTGCCTCAACTTTGGCAACTTTTGCTTTGCTTTTTGTTTTTTTTCCTTTTGTTTTTCCTTCTTGAGCATTTGCAATATTCAAGCTAAAAACAGCTAAAGCAGCTAAAAATACTATTTTTTTCATTTCTTTTTGATTAAATGTTATAAGCAAATTTAGGTAAAAAGAAATGTAAGTGTTGTAATGAAATTTAAATTTTTATTAAATGAAATGTTAATGATGAATTTTAATTTTAAATAATTAATTTCGTAGACTTATTTTTTAAATCGAAATCTTTGGCAGCAAAAGAAACTACAGTGAAGGAAACTCCTTTAATGAAACAATACAACGAGATTAAAAGAAAATATCCCGATGCTTGTTTGCTTTTTAGAGTGGGCGATTTTTATGAGACTTTTGGTGAAGATGCGATTAGAGCTTCCAAGATTTTGGGTATTGTTTTAACAAAAAGAGGTGCAGGTTCTGAGACTGAAACAGCATTGGCTGGTTTTCCACATCATTCGTTGAATACGTATTTGCCTAAGTTGGTCAAAGCAGGTTTGCGAGTGGCCATTTGCGATCAATTGGAAGATCCCAAAATGACCAAAACCATTGTAAAACGCGGAGTTACCGAATTGGTTACACCAGGAGTTGCGATTAATGATGAAGTGTTGCAATCCAAATCCAATAACTTTTTAGCTTCTATTTATTTTTCAAAAGCAACCAACGGAATTGCCTTTTTGGATGTTTCAACAGGTGAATATTTGGTAGCTCAAGGCAATGATGAATACATAGATAAGTTGTTGCAAAATTTCCAACCTAGTGAAATTTTGATTGAAAAAAATAGTCGCAATAGTTTTAAAGAAAAATTCGGTGGCGATTTCAATACCTTTTATATTGAAGATTGGGTTTTTAAGGAAGATTATGCTTTTCAAACGTTGACCAATCATTTTCAAACCAAGTCGTTGAAAGGTTTTGGTATCGAAGATTTGCCCATCGGAATCATTGCTGCGGGAGCCATTATGTACTATTTGTCGGAAACGCAGCACAATAAAATTCAGCACATTTCCAATATTCAACGCATTGCAGAAGACAGTTACGTTTGGATGGATAAATTCACCATTCGAAATTTAGAACTCTACCATAGCAATGCACAAAATGCAGTGACACTTTTGGATGTGATTGATAAAACGCTTTCGCCCATGGGTTCGCGTTTGCTGAAACGTTGGTTAGCATTGCCGTTGAAAGAAATTAATAAAATCCGTAATCGCCATGAAGTAGTGGCTTATTTCAAAGACAATCAAGAAATTTTAAAGCAAATCCAATATCAAATTAAACAGATATCCGATTTGGAGCGTTTGATTTCGAAGTTGGCAACAGGTAAAATTTCCCCACGTGAAGTGATTTACTTGAAAGATTCGTTGGATGCGATTATTCCGATTAAAACCTTAGCATTAGAAAGTAAACAAGATGCGGTTCGTGTAATCGGCGATAGCTTGCATGCCTGTGAATTGTTGAGAGAAAAAATCAAAACCACATTAAATCCTGATGCTCCAGTAGCTATTTCAAAAGGAAATGCAATTGCTGTTGGTGTACATCAAGAATTGGATGAGTTGCGAACTATTGCTTTTTCAGGGAAAGAATTTTTAGAGAATATTGAAAAACGCGAGTCGGAGCGAACCGGAATTTCCTCGTTGAAAATCTCGTTCAATAATGTATTTGGTTATTATATAGAAGTACGAAATACTCACAAAGACAAGGTTCCTGCGGAATGGATTCGCAAACAAACCTTAGTCAATGCCGAAAGATACATAACGGAAGAATTAAAAGAATACGAAACCAAAATATTGGGCGCTGAAGAAAAAATTCATCAGATAGAAAGTCAGTTGTTTGAACAATTGATAGGTTGGATTACTACTTACATCAAACCTGTTCAGCTCAATGCTAATTTAGTAGCGCAGTTGGATTGTTTGACTTCATTTGCACAACTGGCCATTGAAAATAACTATTCGTGCCCTGTTTTGGATGATACTTTTGATTTGGAAATTACCAATGGCCGACATCCAGTAATTGAAAAGCGATTACCAATTGACGTTCCATACGTAGCTAATGATGTTTTTCTGAATCGTGAAACCCAGCAGATGATCATGATTACTGGACCCAATATGTCGGGTAAATCGGCCATTTTGCGTCAAACGGCGTTGATAGTGTTGTTGGCACAAATCGGAAGTTTTGTTCCTGCAGAAAAAGTGAGAATGGGAATTGTAGATAAAATTTTCACACGTGTAGGAGCCAGCGATAATATATCAATGGGTGAATCGACTTTTATGGTGGAAATGAATGAAACGGCTTCTATTTTGAATAATATCTCAGACAGAAGTTTAGTGTTATTGGATGAAATTGGTCGAGGAACAAGCACTTATGATGGTATTTCTATTGCTTGGGCGATATCCGAATTTTTACATGAAAATCCAGTGCGACCTAAGACGTTATTTGCGACGCACTACCATGAGTTGAATGAAATGTCAGAGCAATTTGACCGCATTCAGAATTATAATGTTTCAGTAAAAGAGCTCAAGGATAACGTTCTGTTCATTCGAAAATTAGTAAAAGGTGGAAGTGCACACAGTTTCGGAATTCATGTAGCTAAAATGGCTGGAATGCCACAAATAGTAATACAAAGAGCACAAAAATTATTAAAAAAATTAGAAAAGAATCATTCAAGTGAAGAACTTTCTGGCGTAAAATCGATGAAAGATGAAATGCAATTGAGTATTTTTAATTTGGACGACCCTTTGTTAGAAGAAATTAAAGAAGAAATATTACATTTAGACATTAATACTTTAACTCCAGTTGAAGCATTAATGAAGCTGAATGAAATAAAAAGAATGTTGCAAAAAAAGTAAGGGTTGGGTTTTCAGTGAGTTAAAACAAACCAACTATTTTTTTAATAAAAACCTTTGTATAATTCATTTTTAATATTACATTTGCATCCGCAATACGAGATAAGTGTTGATGTTCTTTTAAAAAAAATGCGAAAATAGCTCAGTTGGTAGAGCGCAACCTTGCCAAGGTTGAGGTCGCGGGTTCGAACCCCGTTTTTCGCTCAACTACCTAACAAGTTTGAATATTTGTTGTTGATTTTAAAATCAGCAATTCAATGTAAAGACTAAATGCTCGAGTGGTGAATATATTTTAATTAATTTTTTCTAAAAATTAAATATTCAATACAGAAGCAAATGCTCGAGTGGTGGAATTGGTAGACACGCTGGACTTAAAATCCAGTGAACGTTTAGTTCGTGCGGGTTCAAGTCCCGCCTTGAGTACAGAAAGCTTTATCCATAACGGATGAAGCTTTTTTTTTGAACTACAATCAACTAACAAATGGGAACTTTTGTAATTAGTAAACGCCAAAACGGATATTATAAGTATGAATTCACTTCCAGAAAAGGAAAGGTAATTTTTACTAGTATTGATTTTGAATTGCGTTTTGAGTGTGAAGAAGCTATTGAGCAATTGAAATCCAATGTTGATCAACTAGTATTTATGAAATTCAAAACTTCAAAAGGGAAATTGTATTTCAAAATGATATTGTGCGATAAAGAAATCGCGACTAGTCGAAGATATTCTACTATTTTATTACTTGAAAAAGGAATTAGCGACGTGATAAAGTATGCGCCTTTGTCTGAGTACCTTGATTTTTCTAATCAAAACTTTGTATTTCCGCCTTCACAAGCCGAAACTATTTCTTAGTAAAGTGCATAAAAAAAGCCTTTCAAATGAATGAAAGGCTTAAAATAAAAGCTAAGCTTTAATTATTTTTTTACTTCTTCTTTAGCAGCGTCAACAGCACCTTCTACAGCTTCACCTGTAGCAGCAGCAGCAGAATCAACAACAGTAGCAGCAGAATCAACTACAGGAGCAGCTTCATCAACAACTTCAGTTGCAACTGAATCAACAGCCTCAGTAGCTTCAGCTTCAGCTTGTTTACAAGATACTACAGTTAATGCAGCAACGATTGCTAAACTTAAAAATACTTTTTTCATCTTAATTAAATATAAAAGGTTAATTATTAATTCGGAGCAAAGATATAAATTTTTTTAATCGGAAAAACTTTTATTTCACTTTTTTTGAAATTTTTCTCTTTGAATTCCGAAAAACTACTTCACAAACATCGTGCCAAAGTATAAATATTGGTTAACTATTTCTTTTTAGAAGGGTAGATTATCTTTAATTCGTTGATAATGTTCTTAGCACCAGCATATTTATCGATAATAAAGAGAATGTATCTCGAATCGACCATAATGTTTCTACAAATTTCTGGCGAATAATAAATATCACTCATAGTTCCTTCCCAAACTCTATCAAAATTCAGACCAATTAAGTTTCCGCTGGCATCTAAAGCTGGACTTCCTGAATTTCCTCCTGTTGTATGGTTGGTAGCAATAAAACAAACAGGCATTTTACCTTTAACTCCGTATTGACCATAGTCTTTGTTGTTATACAAATCAATTAACTTTTGCGGAACATCAAATTCGTAATCGCCCGGAACGTATTTTTCCATTACACCATCCAAAGTGGTGAAAGGCTCATAATACACAGCGTCATTTGGTTTGTAGCCTTTTACTTTCCCGTAAGTCACGCGTAAAGTGCTGTTGGCGTCCGGGAAAATTCGGGCTGATTTCGGACTCAACTCCAAAATGGCCTTCATATACGTTCTTTGTAAGGCGACGTTTTTTAAGTTCAATTCATCGTATTTGGGAGCTACATTTTTTACATACGAGTCAGCCATTGCTTTGATGACTTGATACCCTTTATCATTATTGATGCGCTCTATAACTGTTTTAGAATCGCCTTCTAATAATTCACGGAAACTAGTTAAAGAAGTTAATTTTGTGGAGCCATAAACATCATTGGTGAGTTGATTCGCATTGATATTTGCTAGTGAACTCGGTACAAATTGTTTTGGTGATTTTGTAGCATAAAGTCCAATTAATTGTTCGAAAATATTCTTATCTACATCAACATTGTAATCCTTATAAAAGTCGCCTATTCCGTCTGATAGATTTTTTTTGCGATCGTTGAAAGCTTGCTCGCCTTTAGTAGTAAGTAATTGTTCTAATTGGTACAATTTATATCCAACTGATAAAATTTCCGAATTACGTAAAGCAATTTCTGAGAAATAATCTCTAGCCAAAGCGTATTCCTTGATATCGGCATAATTTTTTCCAAATTCAGAAAGTAAGTTTCCATATTCGGCTTGTTTGCCTGCTTTGATGACTTTTTCTTGAAAGTTTTTTTCAAATTTTTGTTTGACAGTAACCGCATTTGATTTTTTTAAACCTTTCGTTTCGCCAATCCATTTTTTCCAATAATTGGCTACGCTAGCATATTTTGAAGCATACTGAATTTTAATTGCTTGGTCTTTTCGCATAAAACGATCTTGAACCTTCAAAGCCGCATCACGAATTTCAATTTTGGCCGGATTCAAATCATTTACAATTTGCTCTACGGCTACCGAAGGCAAATATTCTTGTGTTCTTCCGGGATAACCCATTACCATAGTAAAATCATTTTCTTTAATTCCAGAAATGGAAATCGGGAAGAAATGTTTCGGTTTATATGGAACGTTATCTGGCGAATAAGATGCTGGACGGTTGTTTTTATCAGCATAAATTCGGAACAATGAAAAATCTCCCGTATGACGAGGCCAAACCCAGTTGTCGGTATCTGAACCGAATTTTCCAATTGAACTTGGTGGCGCACCAACCAAACGAATGTCTTTGAAGGTTTCGGTTACAAATAAAATGTATTGATTGCCATCGTAAAAGGTTCTGATTTTATTTTCTTGCCATGATTCTTTTGGTAACGAATTGCTCAAAGCACCAATATTATCTTGAATTTTTTTCTGCTTTTCGGCTTCTGTTGCTAATCCGCTCACACCTTCCAATACTTTAGTAGTAACGTCTTCAATGCGAACAACAAACATTACAACCATATCTTTGTTCAACAATTCGTCTTCCATTTTGTAGGCCCAAAAACCATCACGTAAGTAATCGTGTTCAACTGTGGAATGGTTTTGTATAGCGTCAAATCCGCAATGGTGATTGGTCAAAATCAATCCTTTATCGGAAATCACCTCGGCTGTACAACCACCATCAAATTGCGGAACCGCGTCTTTTAAACTCGATTTATTGACCGAATAAATTTGCTCGGCTGTAATTTTCATTCCCAAGTTTTTCATTTCGCTTTCGTTCATTCCTTTTAATAAAGAAGGAATCCACATGCCGCCTTGTTGCGCTTGGATTTGAATTACAAAAAGTAAGAGAAGTATTTTAATGTATTTCATCAGTTAGATTGTTAGAAAAATTAGATTTTTAGAATGTTAGTTTTGTTATATTTAAATGAGAATTACTAAATCGTAGGCAATTTACAATTTTTAGTTTTTTATTGAATTTAATTTAGGTTTTCGTTAAGAATATGTTTCAGAATCACTTCTGTCGCGCCTTTATTCATCTGTACAAAAGTGGTACAAATGTGTCCTTTTTCGTGGCGTTCATCTTCGTTATTAATCAGTAAATCAAAGGCTTCATTCAATTGTTTTTGGTTGGTTATAGAAATACATCCATGCATATTAACCAAAGCGGTTGCCTCTGCAAAATGCGAATAATTAGGTCCAACCACAATCGGAACGCCAAAAGTGGCAGGTTCCAAAATATTATGTACACCCGGATTTCCAAATCCACCACCAACATAAGCAATATCGGCGTAGGAATAAATTTTGGTTAAAATGCCGATGGTGTCGATGATGAAAACATCCTGTTCTGGTAGGGACAGGTCGCGACCTGTCCGTACGCGACCTGTCCGTACATCCGAAAATAAAATTGTTTTTTTGTTTATCGAATTTTTTAATTCCTGAATTTGTTCCGATTTAATATTGTGCGGTGCAATTATGAATTTGACATCATCAGTCGAGTTATTAATGTAATTCACCAACAAATTTTCGTCTTTGGGCCACGAACTTCCAATTACAATGGTGGTTTTATTGTCTTTAAATTGTTTAATGAAATCCAAAGTATTGTCTCTTTCCAAAATGGAAACCACGCGATCAAAACGCGTATCGCCAGAGACTTTTACGTTAGTGAAACCAATGCTTTGTATTAATTTTTTTGACGAATCGTTTTGAACAAAGAAAAAGTCAAATGTTCTTAGGGCGTTTCGGTAAAATCCACCGTACCATTTAAAGAAGGCTTGGTTTTCTCTAAAAATACCCGAAATCAAATAGGTTTTGATGTGACGTTTTTTAAGTTCGTTCAAATAATTGGGCCAATATTCGTATTTGATGAAAAAAACGAAATCGGGATGAACTAAATCGATGAATTTTTGCGCATTCGATTGGGTGTCTAAAGGCAAATAAACAGTCACATCAGCAATCGAATTGTTTTTGCGTACTTCATAACCTGAAGGTGAAAAGAACGTCACAATGATTTTGTGATTGGGAAATTGTTTTTTTATTTGCTCCATTACAGGCAAACCTTGTTCGAATTCGCCTAAAGAAGCCGCATGAAACCAAATGGTTTTGTTGTTAGCAGTGATTTGGCTTTGTAAAGTAGGAAAAACGTATTTTCGACCGTCGACAAATAGCTTCATTTTTGTACTGAAAAGTGCCAGTAATTTTACTATTTGGGTTGCCAGAAGAACTACTAAATTGTATAAAAAAAGCATTTTGGTTTATTTGTTTGGCTAAATTAAGTTTTTTAAACACATAGAAACATAGATTTAATAAAAAAAGTCGTTCTACTCTTTATAAAAAATCATGGAATGTGCTGAACAAGATTTGTTAGGTTTTTTCGCTACAGATGAAACAAATTTGACGGATTTTTACCAATTTTCTATTTAAATTCTGATTTTACAAAAGACGTTTCCGCTCTAGCCCCGATTGTAGGAAACGCCACGCGTGACGAAAGCGGGAATAAGGATTGCAAAAAATGCCCGAGCCATTCGCTTCAAAATAAACAGAAAAAGTATACTTTTGTACTTCCAATTTTTTACACAATGAGAAAACTGCAAATGGTTGACTTAAAAAGTCAATACGAAAAAATTAAAGACGAGGTCAATGCGTCGATACAAGAAGTTTTAGATACGAATACTTATATAAACGGACCTCTGGTTCATCAATTTCAAAAAGATTTAGAACAATATTTGGGAGTGAAACATGTGATTCCGTGTGCCAATGGAACTGATGCGCTACAAATAGCCATGATGGGTTTGAATTTGAAGCCAGGCGATGAGGTCATTACAGCCGATTTTACCTTTGCTGCCACAGTAGAAGTGATTGCATTGCTACAGTTAACGCCAGTTTTGGTGGATGTAGATATGAATAATATGAACATTTCGTTGGACGGCATTCGCAAAGCGATTACTCCAAAAACTAAAGCTATTGTTCCCGTTCATTTGTTTGGCCGTGCGGCGAATATGGATGCCATTATGGATATTGCACGCGAACACAATTTGTATGTAATTGAGGATAATGCACAAGCAATTGGGGCTGATTATACTGCTAAAGATGGTTCAAAAACTAAAGTAGGAACGATTGGGCAAGTAGGAGCGACGTCGTTTTTTCCTTCCAAAAATTTGGGTTGTTATGGAGATGGTGGTGCCATTTTTACCAATGATGATGCCTTAGCACACACGTTGCGCGGCATCGTAAATCACGGAATGTATGAGCGTTACCATCACGATGTAGTAGGAGTGAACTCACGTTTAGATAGTATTCAAGCGGGCGTTTTAAAAGCCAAATTGCCGCATTTAGATGCCTACAACAAAGCGCGTCAAGAGGCTGCCAGAAAGTATTCGCAATTGTTGAGTGTAAGTCCAAATATTTGGGCACCAACCATTTGTGAAAGTTGCGATTGTCATGTATTTCATCAATATGTAATTCGTATTTTGAATGGAAAACGCGATGGATTGTTGGAACATTTACAAGGAAAAGGAATTCCGTGTGCCATCTATTACCCAATTCCGCTGCACAGTCAAAAGGCCTACGCTGATTCGCGTTACAAAGAAGAAGATTTCCCAGTAACCAACCAATTGTGCAAAGAAGTCATTGCCTTACCAATGCATACCGAGTTGGATGATGAGCAAATTAAGTTTATTACAGATAGTGTTTTAGAATTTGTTTAATTAGTTTTCAGTTTTGGCTTTCAGTTTTTTAGCTGTTAGCTGTTAGCTGTTAGCTTTTAGCTAAAAATATGAAAATAGTTGTTACAGGAGGTTTAGGTTTTATTGGTTCGCATACGGTAGTAGAATTGCAAAACGAAGGTTTTGAGGTTGTTGCAATAGATAATCTTTCGAATTCATCTGAAAATGTTTTGGATGGAATAGAACGTATTACAGGCAAGAAACCCGTTTTTGAAAAAATGGATTTGCGTGATAAAGCATCTGTTAGTGATTTCTTTAAACGACATTATGATATTCAAGGTGTAATTCACTTTGCTGCTTCTAAGGCTGTAGGTGAAAGTGTCGAAAATCCGCTTTTGTACTACGAAAACAATATCAATGCTTTGGTATATGTTTTGCAAGAGTTGAAAGAATTACCCAATGCCAATTTTATTTTTAGTTCGTCGTGCACCGTTTACGGTCAAGCCGAAAAAATGCCAATTACTGAAGATGCTTCTGTGCAACCCGCAATGTCTCCATATGGTAATACCAAACAAATTGGCGAAGAAATTATCACAGATGTTGCCAAAGTAACCAATATTAATTCGATTTTATTACGCTATTTCAATCCGATTGGATCGCATCCTTCTGCCGAAATTGGCGAATTGCCATTAGGCGTACCACAAAATTTAGTGCCATTTATCACACAAACGGCTATTGGTTTACGTGAAAAATTGTCTGTTTATGGAAATGATTACCCAACTCCAGACGGAACGGCTATTCGTGATTACATTCATGTAGTAGATCTGGCCAAAGCGCATGTAGTAGCATTGCAACGATTATTAAAAAAACAAAATACTGAAAAAGTGGAAACTTTTAATCTAGGAACGGGTACCGGAAGTTCTGTACTCGACGTGATTACTACTTTTGAAAAAGTATCGGGACAAAAATTAAACTATCAAATCGTTGGAAGAAGAGAAGGTGATGTCATCGAAGCTTATGCAAATACAGAAAAGGCCAATACTATTTTGGGTTGGAAAGCCCAATCTACTTTAGAAGATAGTTTAGCAAGCGCCTGGAAATGGGAACAAAAAATCAGAAACCAATCCTAAATTAAAAACCCAAACTCGTCAAAGTTTGGGTTTTGTTTTTTTAAAAGATCAACTGCTTATTTTTTTACAGCTTCTTTTACTTCTTTGGCAGTTTCTTCTACTTTTTCTGCTCCAGCTTCAACCGCTTCCTTGGTTTCGTCGGCTACTTCTGTAGCTGTTGAATCAATTGCATCACCAGTCGCTTCAGTAGTTGCTTCAATTTCAGTTGTTACTGCTTCAGTAGCATCATCTACTTTGTCTTTCGTTTTGTCTCCGCAAGACACCATTGCAACAGCCATAAATGCTACTGCTAAAATTGTTTTTTTCATTTTAAAAAGTTTTAAAAGGTTAATACTGAAAAGAGCTATACAAACCCAATGCCAAAAAATAAAAAAGCTCTACTTTTTGGGTAGAACTTTATAAAATTTATTTTTTTACGGCTTCTTGTACTTTTTTGGCGCCTTCTTCAACCTTTTCAGCACCTTTGGCCACGACTTCTTTTACCTTCTCTTTTACTTTAGAAGAGTCAATTATTTTTTTGGCTTTTACCGTAGTCGAATCAATTGATTCTTTCACGTCTGCGGTCACGGCCTCTGTAGCTTCTACTACTTTTTCTTTGGTTTCTTCTTTGCAGGAAATGCCAATTGCAGCGAATGCTAATAATACAATTATTCTTTTCATGATGTTGATGTTTATGTTACTACTTTTTAACAAGGTACAAATTAAATGCCAATTTTCAACAACAAATTTGGATCAGGACAGTTTTCAGTATAAAATTCAACGTCTTTTTCATTACAAACTCCGGGATAATCGCCTTTTTTATTCTGCATGTCAATGATAATCTGAAAATGAAGATGCGGAGCGTAATCACCATTAATTGGAGGCAATCCTAATGTGGCAATTTGTTGACCTTTTTGAATTTTGTCGCCTATCTTTTTATTTTCAAGACTTTCTAAACTCAAATGTCCATACAATGTGTGAAAGGTGAAATGCTCTATTGTATGCTCCAAAATAATGGTTGGTCCGTAATCGCCCAACGCGTCATTGTTTTGAAAACTGTGGATGGTTCCATCCAAAGCAGCAAAAATTGGAGCTTGTTTGTTGATCCACAGATCCAAGCCAATGTGAATATCACGTTCATTGGGGGTTTCATTTTTAAAAACAGAACTTCTTTTGTAAAGATTACGACGTTCTAAATAGCCGCCAAAGGCAATTTTTGCATTGTTTTTGTCCAAATGATTTTGAATGAAAATTTCGTAATCACGCGCAGTATTTAAGTTGTGATGATGTAATTCTGAATTTGAAGTGGACAAATCCAAAGCAACATATTCTGAATACTCAATTTCGGGTGCAATTACTTTTGCAGCTTCAAATGATTGCAATAATTCAACTAAACTCTTCATTTCCTTAGTTATTAAAAATCCTCACAAACGTTCAGTTTGTGAGGATTAAATTTATATTCTGAAATCTGCGTTCCGCTTTCTGCCTTCTGCTTTCTGCCTTCTGCCTTCTGATTATGCCGAAATCGTCTCTACGTCTTTGTCAATCTTTCCAACCAAACCAACCAACACTTTTCCAGGACCTACTTCGGTAAAACTAGTAGCACCATCTTTAATCATTTGTTGCACCGATTGCGTCCATTTAACAGGAGCTGTCAATTGAATGATGAGGTTCTTTTTAATTTCGTCAGCATCTGAAACGGCACTAGCTGTTACGTTTTGATATACTGGACAAATTGGGGTAGAGAAGGTTGTAGCTTCAATAGCTGCGGCTAATTCTTCGCGAGCGGGTTCCATCATTGGCGAATGGAAAGCACCACCAACAGGCAAAATTAAAGCGCGTTTGGCTCCTGCTTCTTTCATTTTTTCACAGGCCAATTCCACAGCTTTGTATTCGCCGGAAATCACTAATTGTCCGGGACAGTTGTAATTCGCCGCTACCACAACACCATCAATAGAAGCACAAATATCTTCTACAATTTTGTCGTCTAAATTCAAAACGGCTGCCATAGTCGAAGGAGTAATTTCACACGCTTTTTGCATGGCTAGTGCGCGTTGTGAAACCAATTTCAATCCGTCTTCAAAACTCAAAGCACCATTCGCTACTAAAGCCGAAAATTCGCCTAACGAATGCCCAGCTACCATATCGGGTTTAAAATTGTCTAGCGTTTTGGCTAAAATTACCGAGTGTAAAAAAACCGCAGGTTGTGTTACTTTGGTTTCTTTTAATTCGTCGGCTGTACCTTCAAACATGATGTCGGTTATTCGAAAACCTAAAATAGTATTGGCTCTTTCAAAAAGTTCTTTGGCTAATGGTGAGTTTTCATATAATTCTTTACCCATTCCAGTAAATTGGGCTCCTTGACCTGGAAATACGTATGCTTTCATATAGTTTAGTTTCAAGTTTTACGGTTGATGCAACAAAAATACTAATTTTAAATGTACGATTTGAAAGTAATATTCAACATTAATTGTAACTTTTTGGCTTTTTATCTACGTATAAGAGATAAATTTCACTTATGAAAAAAGCATTACCCTATGTTATTATTTTAGTTCTCGGTTTTTTACTTTTTTATTTCACGCTACCAGTACTCCGTTTTGGGTTTTATGGAATAGGAATAATTGCATTAAGTTTATTGCTTTTGTTTATTATTCTGCAATTGCGAATTCGACTTGATCAAACGGGTAAAAAGTTTATTTTAGAATCAAAACCCAACAAAGTTTTACTTTGGTTTGCTTTGGCGCTTGTTTTGTACCTAACCGTCATTCCGTTTGTTTTAACTGCTACTATTTTTCATACGAATAGTTATCAAAAATTAATCGGTAGCGTACAAAATGGTGAAAAAATCTCAACCCACATAGCTCCCATTTCAGTTGATAAAATCAGAGTAGTTGATCAAGATTTGGCGTATTTATTAGGTGAAAAAATCATTGGTTCGCAACCCGCTTTGGGAAGTCAAATAGAATTAGGAAAGTTTTCCATTCAAAAAGTGAATAACGAACTCTATTGGGTTGCTCCTTTATTGCATTCGGGTTTTTTTAAATGGTTAAATAATACAGAAGGTACACCTGGTTATGTCATTGTCTCGGCTACAAATGAGCGCGATGTCAAATTGGTTCAAACCATAAACGGTATGCCATTAAAAATAAAATACCAACCCAGTGCTTTTTTTCAGAGCAATATTCACCGACACGTATACTTTAATGGATACAGCACTACTGGACTGGAAGATTTTACTTTCGAAATAGACGAAAAAGGAAATCCGTTTTGGGTCATTGCAACGTACAATAAAAAAGTTGGTTTTTCAGGAAAAGATACCCATGGTGTTTTGGTGGTTGATGCTCAAACCGGACAAATGAAGGAATACCGCATCGAAAATTCACCCGAATGGATTGATCGCATTCAACCTGCAGAATTTATTGAAAAGCAGCTCAATGATTGGGGTGAATACATTAATGGATATTGGAATTTTTCCAACCAAGATAAGTTGCAAATTACCGAAGGTTTGACATTGGTTTATGGTAAAAATGATCGTTCGTATTGGTATACAGGTTTAACTTCTGTCGGAAGTGACGAAAGTTCGGTTGGTTTTGTATTGGTAGATACTCGAACCAAAGAAACGACTTTTTACAAGCAAAGTGGCGCTACAGAATTTGCAGCGCAACGTTCGGCTGAAGGAAAAGTGCAAGAGAAAGGCTATAAGGCTTCGTTGCCTATTCCGTATAACATTAATTCCATTCCAACCTATGTAATGACACTCAAAGACGACGGTGGTTTAGTCAAAATGTACGCCATGGTCGCTATCAATGATTATACTATTGTAGGTGTTGGCAATTCAATGCGAGAAGCCTTAACTTCTTTCAAAAGTGCTTTTAATTCTACTGGAACTAAGGTTAATTCGGGTAGTTCGGATGCTAAAAAAGATTTAAAATCGGTGGTTACTCGCATACAAAGTGATGTAAAAAATGGCAATAGTTTTTACTATTTTACCGTAAAAGATTACCCTAACATTTTTGTTGGTTCATCGCAAGTTTCGGCTGAGCTACCAGTAACTATTGTGGGAGATAGTATTTCGATATCGTTTGATTTGGATGAAGAAAAAATTATTGATGTTACTCGATTTGATAATACAAGTTTCAAATAAAAAAAAGCCCTGATTAATCCATCAGGGCTTTTTTATTCTTAGAATTCAATCGATTGTACTAGTTTTCGTAATTCAGAATCCAAATCGGGATTACTAATTTTTCCGTCATTAAAATTGTCATTAAAACTCGGCAACGAAAAACTGCCTTTTACGATTCCACCTTGGTACGGAAACCTGTTTTTAGCGATTTCCAATACCGAACTTCCGCCCCGAGCTCCAGGTGATGTAGCTAATAATAGCATAGGTTTTTCTTGAAAAGTTTTACCATTGATGCGTGAAATCCAATCAAAGAGGTTTTTAAAAGCAGCCGAATAAGCGCCATTGTGTTCGGCAAACGAAATGATAATCAAATCGGCCGTTCCAAGTTGGTTGTAAAAATCGTGAGCCAAAGATGGAATCCCGTTGGCTTTTTCTTTATCTACCGAAAATAAAGGCAATTCGTAATCATTTAGGTCTAAAATTTCCACAGAACAATTTTCAAACAGCGATGCAGCATAAGTAGCCAATTGTTTGTTGATGGATGTGGAACTCGATGAAGCTCCAAAAGCGATAATTTTTTTCATAGTTTTATTTGTTGAGCCAATTACCTAATAATTTTCGTACTAAAGGAAGCAATACATACACCATCAGCGGCACCAAAATTCCAGTCATGATCAACGTACGTATAGGTAACGGTAAATTAGTTAGTTGTTTTCCAATCAGTAATTGCACCAAAGTGATGCTAGGATAAATGGCCATCCAAACCATTAGTGCAAACTTCCATTTAGGCGGTTGTTTCATAGGTTATTTTCAATATGATTTTTTGTTTTTAAAACTGCATTTTTCATTAGTTCAGGATTATCAAAAACAAGTTGTGTGTGTTTATTAACCCAATTCATCGTAAAAGTCAGTTGCGTTTCATTTTTGGAAATTGCTGTTGCTTCATTGTCAACAAATCCATAAAATTCGGGATGTTCCAATAATTCAAATCGAACTTTGTACGGCGATGAAGTGATTTTTTCTATCACTTTTGACGCCACTTCATTCACAGTAATGGTCATTTGGCGCACCACAAAATCGTCATTTTTTTCTAAAATAATAACCTCACTCACACCCGGAACAAAGGCTTCGGGATGTTCGATTTTATGCAATAAATGTTCCCAGACTTTCGCAATGGAAGCCTCAATACTAGTTGAAAAGGAAGCCATTTATTTGGAATTCATATAATAAGTAAGTGCTCCAGACGGACATTTTTTTACCGTTTCAACAATTTTTTCGGTGGTTGAATTTTCTGGATGAATCCATGGTTTTTCTCTTGGTTTGAATACGTCGGGATTGTTTTTTACGCATTCAGCAGCGTGTTGGCATAAGGCGTTTTTCCACACAATGGTCACTTCGCCATTGGTGTATTCTTTGGTTAAATCTTTTGCATCCATGATTAGTTTGTATTGATGGTTATTTTATTTTTTAAAATTTTAGAAACGGGACATTTTTCAGCTATTAACAACAAACGTTCTCTTTGCTCGACATCGATTTCAGTAGAAAAACTAATGTTTCGCGAAATGATGGTTTCCAACTCGTTTTCATCATTTTTTGCCATATTCAAAGAAACATTAATTTCGGGAATATCCCAACCTTTTCGGTCAATGTACATGCGCAATGTCGACAAAGTACAACCCGCCAACGATGCCAGCAGCGTCGAATACGGATCCGGACCCAAATCGTTTCCGCCGATACTTTCAGGTTCGTCCATCAACAGTTTTCCGTTGCGCCACGAAATGGTACACAAGTATTTTTGTGTGCCAATCGTGCCAGTAATGTTGTTTTCGAGTAAGTTAGCCATGATTATAAAACGTCTCTAAACTCAGGTGTTTTATCAAATACGCTCTTGGCAAACGGACAAAGCGGAATGATTTTTATCCCTTTTTCTCTGGCAAATTCAACCGATTTAGTCACCATTTTTTTACCAAAACCTTTGCCTTCATTACCAGGCTTTACTTCGGTGTGGTCGATAATAATTTTATCCTCTCCAGCAAAAACAAAGGTCATCATCGCTTCGTGTTGGCCGTTTACATCAATATAAAAAACACCGTTTTTATTATTGACTTTTAATTGTACTTCGTTGTTCATAGTTTGATACTTTTAAAATTTCAACATTCGTTAATCAAAATTGAATATTCAACATTTTGAACATGGAATAGTCAACAACGAATTTTGAATTTTGAGTAAATTATTGTTCCATAGGGATTTCCATCACCAAAAACTTCGCATTTGTAGTGGCTTTGATCTCAATTTCATTGGTATTCCAAATTCCAATAGCATCTCTTTTCTCTAATTTTTGACCATCAACTTCAATTTCACCTTCAATGTTCATGATGTAAAAACCATTGCTTTCTTTTTTCAACGCTAGTTTTTTAGAAACATTCGCATCAAAATCACTCAAATAAAACCAGGCATCTTGGTAAATCCAAACCCCTTCATCATCAGCATTTGGCGAAAGAATTTGCGCAAAATCATTCTTCTGTTTGGTAATATCCAAAGTAATTTGTTGGTAACGTGGCTCTACATTTCTAAATTTTGGGAACAACCATATTTGAAACAGTTTCGTATGCTGGTCGTGATTAGGGTTAAATTCACTGTGCTGAATTCCTGTTCCAGCACTCATGACTTGAACATCACCCGTTTTAATGGTGGCCGCATTTCCCATACTGTCTTTGTGTGCCAAATCGCCTTCGAGCGGAATGGTAATGATTTCCATATTATCGTGCGGATGCGTTCCGAAGCCCATTCCAGCAGCAACAGTATCGTCGTTCAAAACACGCAACATTCCAAACTGAATTCGGTCAGGATTGTACCAATTGGCAAAACTAAAACTATGGTAAGCATTGAGCCAACCGTGATTGGCATGACCTCTTGAATCGGCTTTGTGTACAACTGTATTTTTCATATCGTCATAAATTTAGTAATTATTATGATACAAAATTACAGCCTATGGTTGAGGGAATCACTTAATCTACATTAAGAATTTTTTTTAGTTCCGAACGGTGTTCAATATTGAGTATATCGTAAATAACTTTTAAATGGTATTTGACCGTATTTTCAGAAATGAATAGTTCCCTCCCGATTTCTTTATTGGTTTTTCCCTGTCCAATAAGATGAATGATGTTCAACTGACGTTCCGTAAGTTGGTAAGCAGATAAATTGATTTTGTTTTCCCCTTTTTCATTTTTTTCATTGGTCATCAAAGCAATTTGTTTGTGAATGAGTTGAATTTCTTTTTCAGCTAATTTTCTTCGCTCTTTATTTTCGTGATACAGAAAGAATAAAATAATTGACACAATCAGTAATATCAAAACTATGCCCGATAAACCAATGCGTATAGTATGTTCTTTTTCGGCTTCTTTTAGATGCTTTTTTTCAATAAAATCACGCTCTAACAAGGTGAGTTTGCCGTTGTGTATTATGGCATTGTAGATATTGTTTAAGGAATCAAATTTCTTTTGATACAGTTTGTGGTTTTTGTCATTGTTGCCGTTGTAGTACTTCATCACTTCGTACATATACATTTCATATTTCAAAACTTTGTATTTTTTTGCATAGTACAAACCTTGCTCAAGTACTTTTTCTTTTTTTGAGGTATCATTAATTTTCGAATACAATTTTGCTTTAGATGCAAATACGATAGGTAATTCTCGCGGACAATAGTGGAGTGCGATTTTTTCGGCTTCGGAGAGCTTATTTTCAACTGCAGCAATTTGGTTTTTATCAAGTAAAATAACGCATTCCTGCACTTTGATATACACTTTGCTTTTGGGAGAAAGGTATTGGTAGTTTTTTGAGGGTATTTCTTTGATCAAAGCCATGGCCATTGCAATATTTTGAATGTCAAAATAAGCAAATGAACGCTCTGCTTTTATTATAGTTTCACACGCTTCTTTTTTGTTGGTGTACCAACCTTCGTTTTGGGCTAATTTCAAATTGTAAAAAACTTCTTCGTAGTTGAAGAGTCGTTTGAATGTAGTTGCTTTAAGCAGATACAAATGGAACCGATCATAATGCGAAAATTCTTTGCTCTCGAGCGCATTATTAATTAAAATAATCGATGAATCGTAGTCAAAAGCGTCATTATTATTGGTAACGTTTTTCTCAATCTGAATCAAATCGGGTGTTTTTTGGCTGAAAGCACTGCAATAAAAAAGAAAAAAAGTAAATAATAATAATTTCTCTAAGGCTTTGATGGTCATGGTTCTATAATTGTTAGTTGAAAAAACAGCGCGCAAAAATAGAACATTCATGACACTTCTACACACTACCCATCGGGTAGTTTTTCAATTCTACCCGCCAACTACCCATCTAAAATTGGCTTTTTTTTAAAAATGAAACCAAATTTGTCTCGCAAATGAATAAAGTAAAAATGAGATGGATTAAAAAAATGTATACCGTTTTTTCTACACGTAGAGACCAAGCAATGCTGGTTTGTTTAGAATTGAATCTCTCACTTACCGAAGAAAACATAAGTAAGGTGGAAGAAATAATCAAAAAAAGGAATTTTGAAGAATTAGATGATTTGAAACACCTCTAGCGTTTTGGTAAAATACTCCTACTCCCAACGTTCTTTCCCTTTTTCTCATTCTTCTATAGTTTCTTTCTTTGTCATGTTGACGCAGGAAACATCCCACTAGTCACGCACACATTATTTGTTTAGCAAGTGAGATTCTTCGTTCCTCAGAATGACAAAACCGGCCCTTTCTTTGTCATGTTGACGCAGGAAACATCCCAATAGTTACTTACACATTATTTGTTTAGCGAGTGAGATTCTTCGTTCCTCAGAATGACAAAACCAGCCCCTTTTTTGACCTATTGACGCAGGAAACATCACACAAGCAACGCACAAATTGTTTCTGAGTAGTGAACCTGATAGCAAAATCTTTGTGGCTCTTTGTGGTTTTTCTGTGAAACTTTGTGCTATAATTTTACATCCGAGAACAAAGTCTTTCCAGCTATTTGTGAAACTTTGCACTATAACTTCACCACATCCACAATTTTCAAATAACTATCCCTTAAAACAAAATCATTACCATTTACTTTTTGTACAAACTCAATAAAAAGCAACCCCAATACAATCGAATTTGAAGGAATAGTACAAGGGAAATCTAAATCTAACGTTTCAGGATGTACGGTTTTCAAATCAAAACTAAAAACCGCACTTTCATTGAGTGTAAAGTGATCTTGTAACTCAAAATCCAAACCAACAAATCCAAATCGCAATCGAACATGACTTGCCGATTCTGGTTTTTTAATTCTCGAAGTAGTAAACTGCGCTATCCTAAGTTTTCCGTTAACAAAATCAACACTGCATTGAAACGGAAAAACAGAAGCAAAAGAGGTTTTTTTGTCAAATTCAAAATGACGAATTGCCTCCATTCCTGCTGTAGTATTCATTCCAATACCCACTTTTCGATCACCACGAGAACTAACAACATCCTGTTTTGTAATCTCTTGAAACAATGAAACAATACGATTGTGAACATAAGGAATCCGCATTTGGTTTAAATACAAAGCAATACTGTTTCTAAAATATTTTCCAGCTCTAGCACTTTGCGCAAACTCACTACTGTTCTCGCGCACCCGAATGTAGTTGGCGTCTCGCTTGATCTTTTCACCATCAAAACCACCCGTTTTCCGAACAATAATCGTCCCATTCATCTCATAAAAAGACAAACCATCAATACGACCTGTAAATTGTACAATGCCTTTTAACTTACCCATAAACCGTTGTTTCTTTATATTAAATCAATAGATATAGCACTGATATAGCACTGATACAGCACAAATATAGAATAGAAAAGCAATATAAAAAAGAATAATAACAAGTAGTTTCTAAATCATTTCTTCAACAACCGTGCTTTCATCTTACTAAAAAACTCAGGGGTTACTCCAATGTAAGACGCTAAGTGTTTCTGCGCCACTTTCTGAATCAAAGTGGGGTATTTTTTGCACATTTTTTCAAAACGTTCCTCGGCCGATAAACTCAAATTATCCATCAATCGCTCTTGATGCGCTACCAAAGAGTTTTCAGCTAGTATCCTAAAAAAGCGCTCTAGTTTCGGAATTTCTTGGTACAATTCCTGATGCTTTTCTTTACTAATAGAAAGCACTTCGGCATCTTCCAATACTTCTATAAAAAGAGTACCCGGTTTTTCAGAAATGTAACTATACATATCGCCAATCCACCAACCTTCGCAGGCAAAATGCAATACGTGTTCGATAATGTTGTCGTTGATGTTAAAGCTTCTAAGTATTCCTGAATTTACAAAATAGGTGTGCTTCGAAACTTCGCCAGCATGTAACAAAATCGTTTTTGATTTATAAAAATGAGTGGCTGTTTTCGATAAAAAAAGGGCTTGCTCTTCCGAAGTTAGCGCAACATGTTTAGCGATATTTTGAAGGACAAGCGACATCCTGCTTATTTCTTTTCTACAGGTAGTAATTTAAACGTACGTACCACAAATCGAGTACCTTTGATTTCACCCTCAACTTCGGCTTTTCGAATCGCTTCACAAAACCCATCGTGGGCATGAGCGTCACCATGGTCGTCAATTGTGGTGCCTGTTACAAAATAACTTTTTCCGTCAATGCGAACGGCCAAATCACAACCTTGTTTTTCGGTCATTCCAAATTGACATTGACCACAAGAAACCTCTACAATTTGTGTTTTTTCCTCTTTATTTTCTTGAGCCAAAAGGGTTAATGGGGTAGCCAATACAATACTTAAGAATAGTTTTCTCATCAGTTTACGAATTAACAGTTACTAAACTAGCGGTTTTCTTGGCACGATCTACAATGGTTTCAATTGGGGTTGCTAACGAATCATAGCTCAATACAACGCCCATTCTTCGGTACGGACGCGAAGTGGGTTTGCCAAAGAGTCTAAAATCTGTTTTAGGTAATGAAGCAACGTTCTCAATTCCAGTAAAAGTAGGGTTGTTGGAGTTTTCAGAAGCTAAAATAACCGCACTTGCACCTGCTTTGTCCAAGGTAATTTCGGCAATGGGTAAACTTAAAATCGCTCGTAAATGCAATTCAAATTCATTGAAATTTTGCGTTCCTGCCAAGGTAACCATTCCAGTATCGTGCGGACGAGGCGAAAGTTCTGAAAAATAAACACCTTCGTCTGTTAAGAAGAACTCTACGCCAAAAAGACCAGCACCACCCAAGGCTTCCGTTACTTTTCGAGCCATTTCTTGTGCTTCCTGTATGTCTTTTGCTGATACACGTGCGGGTTGCCAGCTTTCTTGGTAATCACCACGTTCTTGTCGGTGGCCAATAGGTGCACAAAATAGCGTTGGATTGTTGTTTTGGGTTACGGTCAAAAGTGTAATCTCGGAATTAAATTTAACAAATGCTTCCACTATTACTTCTACCACATCACCACGAGAACCTTCAACAGCATAACTCCATGCTTTGGCAATATCTGCTTCCGACTTGATGGTAGATTGCCCTTTGCCAGACGAACTCATCAGCGGTTTTACTACACACGGAATTCCCACTTCGGTTACTGCTTTTTGTAATTCATCGGCTGAGGTTGCATAACGATAATTGGCCGTTTTTAAACCCAATTCTTTTGCAGCCAAATCGCGAATCGCTTTTCTATTCATGGTAAAATTAGCCGCTTTTGCCGAAGGAACAACCGTAATGCCTTGCATTTCGTAATCGTAAAAACGCTCCGTCCGAATGGCTTCAATTTCAGGAACAATAAAATCAGGTTGGTGTTGGGCTACAATGCGGTCAAGGTCGTTTCCGTTCAGCATGTTGATGACTTCACAACCATCGGCAACTTGCATAGCTGGAGCATTTTCATAACTATCAACCGCAATAATAGTTTGTCCAATGCGTTGGGCAGCAATGACAAATTCTTTTCCGAGTTCACCTGAACCTAATAAGAGTATTTTAGCCATCTTATAGCGGTTTTTGAGTAGTTCTGTTGCGTTGGATTTCGTTTTTAATGAAAGCACCTATATACTTGGTTGAAACAGGAGACCAATGCGTATCATCATAAAAGTAAAGATCTTTTATACCCTCAGCGGCTTTTTCGCTCAAAATCTTTTTGGTATCAATAAAAAGATAGGCTTTGTTTAAGCTACGAATGTGGTCAAAAAACAGTGGTCTGGGAAACTCTTCTTTGTTTACAATTTCATCATAATAAAAGTCAAGCTTGTCAGGACTAGGGATTACGATTAATTTTATGCCTCTTTCTTGCAGTTTTTTGGCTAAGGAATTGAGCTCATTATTTAACGTTCTAACGTTGTTGATGTCATTATTGACTGGTAGAATTGAGTAATCGTCATCTAAAAATAAAAGCTTTTTATTGTGGGTTATAAATAAATCACTTTTAGTATCAACTTGGTAGGTTCTTGAGCCATAGGCTTTGTAGTTAAAGCTGTTAGCAATTGTATTTAATGGAAATAAGATAATATCACGATTAAAAAATTTGTCTTTTGTGTCTTCTTTTTTATCAGCTTCTTTTTCTTCATGTTGAATGATCAATTTTTTTAGAGAGTCTTTGGTAGTTACCGTTTTTTTATTGACTTCCATACCTCTTGAAACAAATGATCGCTCTACAGATTGTAATATAATATAATCAACTTTCAACTTATTTAAAACGTCTCCATTCAGTAGTCCGTTGACTGTTTCTATTGGGTTTTCATGTAAAAAGCGATCGTAGTGCAGTACGCTTATTTCTGGACTTGCGATGTAGTTTTGGTAACTCATCCCACCTTGTTCAGAAAAGGAATCACCAATGGTCAAAAGGGTAAACTTATTTTCAGTTTCCAAATCAATTTCAGAAAACAATGAAAAATTTATTTTACTATTTATTTCTTTACCAAATAGCGTTCTAAAATCATAATTATAATAATCAGGAATATACCCAAGTCGTGTTAAATCACCTTTGTCTTTACAATAAAAATTGCTGTAAAAAAGGTACATTATAAAAAAGGGTGCCGTAAATAAGGCGGTTTTTATTATTAATTTTTTCATCTTTTAAAATTCGAAATAAATAAATTGTTGTTCCTTTCCTCCAAACCAAAACAAACAAATCACTAATACTAAATAAAATGTATATCGCAGTGGTTTTTTCCAATTTAATCCTAATTTGGCTAATGCAAATTGTTGTTCTCTTCCCAACCATTCAATAATTAGGAAAAATACGATAAGAATAATTAAATCGCCTCTAACTCTCAAATCCGTTAGATGTGATGGGAATGTTGCCATTCTTACAATATAGCTCACAGCATGTTCAAGATTTTCAGCTCTAAAAAAGATCCAAGCAAAAACCGCTAAACTAAACGTCAATACAATTGCGAAAAGCTCTTTAAAGGTGGGGAAAAGTTTTCCTTGTGCTACGATTTCCAAGTTATTCCTGTTGGTGTTCAAAACTATTGAAGGCATAATGTACAATGCGTTAAGCAATCCCCAAATAATAAATGTCCAGTTGGCGCCGTGCCAAAAACCACTCACTAAAAAGATAATGAACGTATTTCTAACTTTTATCCAAGTTCCGCCTTTACTTCCTCCTAACGGAATGTACAAATAGTCTTTGAACCATGAGGATAAAGAAATATGCCAACGTCTCCAGAATTCGGCAATATCTCTTGAGAAATAAGGGTAAGCAAAATTGCGTAATAAATCAATGCCAAAAAGGCGAGCAGTTCCTAAAGCAATATCTGAATAACCAGAGAAATCACAGTAAATTTGAATAGAGAAGAATAATGCCCCAGCAACAAGTCCTAAACTTGAATAGTCCGTATAGTTGCCAAAAATAATATTGGCGTGTTCGGCACATTGGTCGGCAATGACTATTTTTTTAAATAATCCCCAAAGAATTTGGCGCATTCCATCAACAGCTCTCGTATAATTAAATACACGTGCTTTTTGAATTTGAGGCAATAAATGAGTTGCGCGCTCAATCGGACCTGCCACTAATAGCGGAAAGAAACTAACAAAAACGGAGTATTCAATAAAGTCTTTTTCGGCTTTAATTCTCTCTTTGTAAATGTCAATTACATAGGATAAACCGTGAAATGTATAAAAAGAAATACCAACAGGTAAAATTACTTTTAGTGTCCACGGGTTCACTTCAAAACCAAAGTTGGCCACTGCATCTGCAAAAGAATTAGCAAAGAAATTATAATATTTAAAAACACCTAGAAAGCCTAGGTTGACCGACACACTCAACCAGAACCAAAACTTTTTTTGGCTTTGATTTTGTGCATCACACATTTTAATTCCAGTGTAATAATCTAATAAAGTTGAAAAAATAAGTAAAAATAAAAATCGCCAATCCCAACAAGCGTAAAAAAAATAGCTTGAAACAAGAAGTAACATGTTTTGCCATTTTAAATTTCCTTTTGTAACAAACCAATAAAGTAAGAAAACAATAGGTAGAAATATAGCAAAGTTTAAAGAGTTAAATAGCATATTTTAACACAGTTTATTAATGTTTATCGCCACAAAAATAGTGACGGTAATTTTTAAATGAATAAAGTTAATTTAATTTTTTATGACAAAGATTCTTTGACTCTTCGTAAGGCTTCAGTCAATAGTTCTTCACTAGTTGCATACGATAAACGAATACAATTTGGATTTCCGAAAGCATCTCCTGTAACCGTTGCAACATTAGCTTCTGATAAAAGATACATGGAAAAATCGTCAGCATTATTGATCAATTTACCGCGCAATGTTTTGCCAAAATAGGACGAAACATCAGGAAAAACATAAAATGCACCTTCAGGAACATTAAGTTTTAACCCCGGAATGTTATTGATTAATCCAACCACCAAATTTCTTCTACTTTTGAAAGCAGCTACCATTTCGTTAAGTACACTTGGGTCGGCATCAACAGCCGTTATAGTGGCTCTTTGAGCAATTGAATTAGCACCGGATGTTACTTGACCCTGCATTTTAGTACAAGCTTTGGCAATGAATTCGGGTGCGCCAATATAACCAATTCGCCATCCTGTCATGGCAAATGCTTTGGCAACACCATTAACAGTTACGGTTCGTTCAAACATGCCTGGAATGGAAGCAATACTGCAAAAAGTGCCCGAAAAATTAATATGTTCATAGATTTCATCGGATACCACATAAATGTTAGGATGTTTTTCTAAAACTTTAGATAAAGCGGTTAACTCATCGCGATTGTATACTGAACCACTTGGGTTGCATGGCGAACTATACCAAATCATTTTGGTTTTAGGTGTAATAGCTTTTTCAAGTTGTTCAGGCGTAATTTTGAAATTACTTTCCACCGAAGTTGGTACTTCAACAGGAATTCCTCCAGCCATTTTTATGATTTCAAAATACGAAACCCAATAAGGTGCAGGAAGAATTACTTCATCACCCTCATTAATCATGCACATGGCAACGTTATAAAGGGATTGTTTAGCACCAGTAGAAACCACAATGTTGGCAGGTTTATACTCTAAATTATTATCGCGCTTGAATTTGCGGCAAATGGCTTCTTTCAATTCAACGTAACCGTCAACTGGAGTATAAGTACTATAGTTTTCATCAATCGCTTTTTTTGCCGCTTCTTTAATAAAATCGGGTGTATTGAAATCAGGTTCGCCCAAACTTAAACTGATGATGTCTTTTCCTTGTGCTTTTAATTCTCTTGCCAAGGCTGCCATAGCCAAGGTTTGTGAGGTAGATAAATTATTAATTCTGTCCGATAATGGGCTCATGATTATTGTGTTGCGTGTTTAAAATTTTGTAAAAACTCTGTTAAATGCAGAGACGCACTGTTGTGCGTCTTTACTTTAGATTAGTTATGCCATTTGAGGTTTTTTTCCTAAATCTCTCAGATGAGTGAAATGAGAAATAATAGCCTCACGTGTTGTTTTAAATTCATAGTAAGGAAGGTTACATTCCTTGGCTGTTTGCTTGACAAATTCAGCAATTTTATTGTAATGAATGTGACTGATGTTTGGGAAAAGATGGTGTTCTACTTGGTGGTTCAATCCGCCTGTGTAATAGTTAACCAACCAGTTTTTTGGAGCAAAATTGGCTGTTGTATACAATTGATGAATTGCCCAAGTGTTTTCAATTTCGCCCTCATCATTTGGAATTGGATTGTCGGTTTCATGTACTACGTGTGCTAATTGGAAAACTATGCTCAAGATTAGTCCAGCGGTATAATGCATTACTACAAATCCAACTAATACTTGCCACCAAGAAACATGACCTACCAATATTGGAATAACAATCCACATAGAAAAATAGATGACTTTTGTAATGACCAATGTAGTCCAACGAATGGATGGTTTTTTGAATTCACCATACGATAAATTGCGTTTTAAGTAACGTCTCATTTGTTGAAAATCAGTCGTAATTGCCCAGTTGAAAGTCAATAATCCGTAAAGAAAAACAGAATAATAATGTTGAAACTTATGGTGGCTGTACCATTTGGCTTCTTTAGTGAAACGTAAAATCCTTCCTGCTTCTAAATCTTCATCATGACCTAAAATGTTGGTGTAAGTATGGTGTAAAACATTGTGTTGCACTTGCCAATTGTACACATTCCCAGCCAAAATATAGATGCTTCCGCCCATAATCTTATTGATCCAAGATTTGTTAGAATAAGCACCATGATTGCCATCGTGCATCACATTCATTCCAACTCCAGCCATTCCAACTCCAATTACTACGTTGAGCAAAAGATAAGCCCAAAAAGGCATTTCCATAGCTAAAAGTAAAAAATAAGGCGTCAAGAAAATGGTAAACATTACGATGGTTTTCAAATGTAATTTCCAATTTCCAGTTCTATCGATGTTGTTTTCTTTGAAATAGTCGTTCACTCTTTTGTTGAGCGTTCTAAAAAACTTAAGGTTGTCGTTTTTAGAAAAGACGGGTGTTGTGGTATTCATTGTATTTTCAATTATTTCGCCCAAAGGTAACTATTCTAATTTTTTTACAGCTGATAATCGTCATTTTTTATTCACTAAAAGTACTATTTTTGTTGAAAATTCAATTTATGAATGAAATACTAGCCCAGTTTCCTAATCTAACTGAAAATCAACGTTTACAATTTGAAAAGTTACAATTTTTGTACGAAGATTGGAACGCCAAAATTAATGTAATTTCCCGGAAAGATATTGACGAATTGTATACGCGTCATGTGTTGCATTCGTTAGGAATTGCTAAAATTATGGAATTCAAACCAGGAGCAAAAATTATGGACGTTGGTACAGGTGGCGGATTTCCTGGAATTCCACTAGCGATTTTATTCCCTGAAGTAGATTTTTACTTGATAGATGTTATCGCCAAAAAAATCAAAGTTGTGAATGAAGTCGCAACAGCTTTAGATTTAAAGAACGTGAAAGCTGAACAAATGCGAGCCGAAAATGTTAAATCCGAATTCGATTTCATAGTCAGCAGAGCCGTAACCAATATGCCTGATTTTGTGACTTGGGTAAAAGGAAAAATCAAAAAAACAGCACGACACGAGTTAAAAAACGGAATTCTTTATTTGAAAGGAGGCGATTTGACGGAAGAATTAAAGGGTTTTCCCAAAGCCAAACAATATAATTTGTCGGATTATTTTTCAGATGAATTCTTTGAAACCAAAAAAGTGGTGCATTTACCTTTATAAATTAAAAAACCCTGAGCTTTTTAGTATAAGTCAGGGTTTTTTGTTAAACTATTACAATAACTTAACTTTTAATTACTTTTTTAGTTGTGCTTCCTGACGCTGTTTCAATTGTAATTAAGTAAACGCCATTTTGTAACGAAACAGGAATTTGTAAACTTCCATTAATTGTTTGATTGTGACTGTTGAATATAGTTTTTCCTAGAACATCAGTAATCGAGATGGAAGCATTTTCAATGGTGTAAGACGAATTGATTTCAACAACTTCTGCAATTGGATTTTTGATCCAAATACTATTTAATGCAACATTCTCTTCCGAATTTAAAGGTGGATTCAATATTTCATTTAACATAAAAGCCAAGTTTTGGGCATTAACAGTTACGTGATTTTCATTCACAGTCGGAATGGAAGAGGCAACAAAAGGCGTCACAGAACTCGATGTAATAGGAGCGTATAAATTGTTTGTACTTGAAATGGCCATCGAACTCCATGCTGGGATAAAACAGAAATAATCGGCATTTAAATTGTCGAAAAACTCTGTCAATAAAGGATCAGCGCCTAAGCCTGCTTGAAAACCACTCATGTCAAATCGTCCTCCTGGTGCAGTGTCTAATCCATCGGTAAAAGTAGGCGCTTTTGAATTGGCTAAACTTTCAAAAATAGTAAACCAATTTACGATAATAAAAGTTTGCCCTCTAAAACGGCTCACTTGATTAGTAAGATTTGCTGCTGGTGTAAAACGTAAATTGATAATAGCTCTTTGGGATGCCGTAATATTGAACGTGTGATTCATCACTTCAAAGTCTGGTGTGTAATTTGAAGTTCCGTTGCCAGCGCCGTTTGAAACAGAAACATTTCTTACGGTTGTTGGAAATCCCATTGCATTCAATTCGTTTTGAAAAGCATCTCTATAGTTGGGTGAACCTGTTGGTACTAATGAAGCAGAAGCGGTATTGAATTCGAAAGCACTTCCTGTTTGCAAATGACCTTCATAATGATCAATTAACATTTGGCGGGCGGCCGGACTTTTAATCAAACCATCAACAATTGGCTGTATTTGAGCGTTTCCTAATGGTCCGTAGGCCATATAATTGAATAAATGTTGGAAACCAATAGGCACATTAGCGCCGAGATGAGGTGAGTCAAATGAAATGTACAAACGTGTTTGGTGGTCTAAACTATTCATTTCCATGTAACGTAGTGCGTAACGTGAAATCAATCCACCCATGCTTGGTCCGATGACAACATTTTCTTCAGAACCGACTTTTTGTGCATTGATTTGATTGATTAATTCTACCAAGATGAACGCATTTCGTTGAATAAAATCAGCGCCACCATCAATAACTGTTGTAGTATTTGGTCTTGTGTAAACTGGGAAATTCAATATCACCACATCAAAACCTTGCGCTCTCAAGTCATCGGCTAAATTTTGACCAGCTCCATAATTTAATGATTGGTATATTGCAGTTGAATTACGGCTATCGCCTGGGTCGAAACCGTCAACTAAGAAAATAGGTTTATCCAAAACGCCAGTTGTAGTATCTAAAAACAACTCGTATTCTCCTTGACCAACAAAAGCTTGTGTTTCGCCAAAACCTTGGTAACCAACAGTAGCTGTAATTGGTGTAATAGCATTGGGAGCTAAAGTGTATGAGTTTCTATTAACTTCGGCAGTTGGCTCGTTGTTGATTTCGATTTCAAAAGATTGCTCAATTGCTTTATGATTAGTAAATTCTATATGGTAGTCAATCGTTTGTTTGCCAGATGAGGAATTAAGTGAAAGTTGAAAAGGTTGTCCAAAAGTGATTTTTCTCCAATTTGAGTTTTCGGTTTTGATTGAAATGCTAGAAATGATTCTATTGGTTGTATTAAATACAAAATCCTCTTTCAAAATAAACGTAGATGAACTAGAATTAGCTACTAATGCACTCATCAAATTCAATGAATGTTTCTCAAAAACAGCGTTAGTATTAGGTTTTAGTGCAAAGTTTTTGTTGCTATTTAAATAAACATCGCCATTTTCGATAGCCGAATTTTTGATGGTTTCAAAATCGGTAATTAAAACAGAAAGCGGAACTTGTTTCGTCACTTTTCCAAGTTGTGCTTCAGCTTTTAAAACCTCATATTTTGGAAGCGATTGTGAAAAATCGGCACGCTGCATTTCATGATAGACTTGGTTATAAGTAGTTGCCGAAATGGTTTTTGTATTGAGTGAGTTGGCTTTAGAAAGATTGTAAACTCTGTCGTATAAAATGTTAGTTGTAGTTTTATCTTTCAACAAGTCATAGGCTTTGTCTTGACTAAAACCAAATGTTGAGAATAATGAAAAAAGTAAAAGTGTAGTAGTTGTTTTCATAGTCGAAATTTTGATTTTCGAAGATACAAAAAATTAATTATCAAGCCAATAAAAAAGTCCAAACGTAAAATTTGGACTTTTCAAAATGATATAATTTAGATTTTATCCCAAAAACGGATAACGATAATCTTCGGGAGTTACAAAAGTTTCTTTGATGGTTCTTGGCGAAACCCAACGCAATAAGTTTTGTGCTGAACCTGCTTTGTCATTGGTTCCCGATGCTCTTGCGCCACCAAAAGGCTGCATTCCTACTACAGCGCCTGTTGGTTTGTCGTTGATATAGAAATTTCCGGCCGAGTTTTGTAAAGCGATTGTTGCTTCTGTAATCGCATAACGATCTTGGCTGAATACAGCTCCCGTCAAAGCATATTCAGATGTTGAGTCAACCAATTTTAATGTTTCGCTCCATTTGGCATCTTCGTATACATATAAAGTCACTACTGGACCAAAAAGTTCGGTTTCCATAGTGGCATATTTTGGATTGGTAGTGACAATAACGGTTGGCTCAATAAAATATCCTTTCGATTTATCGTAATTTCCGCCTACTATAATTTCGGCATCAGCGTCTTTTTTGGCTTGATCAATAAACGAAGCCAATTTGTCAAATGAACCTTCGTGAATTACCGCTGTAATAAAGTTGCTAAAATCTTCAGGCGAACCCATTTTCATCGATTTTACATCTGTAATCAGTTGCTCTTTCACCGCTGGCCATAAACTTTGTGGAATATACACACGAGAAGCCGCTGAACATTTTTGACCTTGGAATTCGAAAGCACCGCGCGTGATTCCGGTTACGACTTGTTTTACATTAGCACTTGGATGCGCAATGATAAAGTCTTTTCCGCCAGTTTCACCTACAATTCTTGGATAGGTTTTGTAATTGTGAATATTAGTTCCGATTTTTTTCCAGATTTCTTTGAAAACGAAAGTCGAACCTGTGTAGTGAACTCCAGCAAAATCTGGACTAGCCAAAACCGTATCGGTAATCATAATTGGATCACCAAAAACTACGTTGATTACACCGTTTGGTAAACCTGCTTCTTTAAAAACATCAATGATAATTTTGGCAGAAAACACTTGGCTATCACTTGGTTTCCAAACCACTGTGTTGCCCATTAATGCTGCGCTCGCAGGCAAATTAGCCGCAATTGCTGTAAAGTTAAAAGGTGTAATAGCATATACAAATCCTTCTAACGGACGATATTCTACACGATTCCAAACATCAGAAACCGATGCGGGTTGATCTTGGTAAATTTGCGTCATGAATTCTACATTGTAACGTAAAAAGTCGATGAGCTCGCACGAAGCATCAATTTCGGCTTGGTGAATGGTTTTAGATTGCGCAATCATAGTGGCTGCATTGATGCGAGCACGATAAGGTCCGGCAATCAATTCGGCTGCTTTTAAGAAAATTCCAGCGCGTTGTTCCCAAGGCAAATTGGCCCAAGCAGTGCGTGATTCTATAGCATTGGCGATGGCTTTCTCTACATGTACTTTTTCAGCTAAGTGATAGGTTCCTACAATGTGTTGGTGGTCGTGTGGAGCCGACATGGTGCGTGTGTTTCCCGTACGAATTTCTTCGTTGCCAATATACAAAGGCACGTCGATGGTTTCGTTCCACATTTTTTGGTAAGCTGCTAAAACGGCTGTTTTTTCGGGCGAATTAGGAGCGTATGATTTTACAGGTTCGTTGACCGCTTTGGGTACGTTGAAGAATCCTTTTAACATAATAGTAATTTGAAAATTAGACAATTTGGAAATTAGACAATTAGACAATTAGACAATTCGGCAATTCGGCAATTGAAAGTTGAGTAATTATTTAATTTTGAACAAAAGTACAAAGGTTTTTTTGAAAATTTGGTAACCGTTGCTACAAAACTTCTGATGAAAACGATTGCCCTAGCCCAGATAGTAATGGAAAGCTTTTTGCATCCCGTTGCTACATTTTATTACAATAAAATAGCGAGTTTAGAAGCTCATTTTATTTTTAGAAAATGGCAAACGGGAAAAAAAACTTGGAATGGATAGCTGGATTAGCTTCTAATTCAAAGCAAAAGGAGCGTTCAATTTGAATGTTGGAACGATAACTTTGAACGATTTGGTAGTGGTAAAGTTCACCATATTGAAATGCCCACGCATGGCTCCGTGTGGAGATGATAGCAAGCAACCTGAGCTGTACGTATGTTTTTCGCCTGGTTTTAAAACGGGTTTTTTGCCAATAACGCCTTCACCATCAACAATTTCGATGTTGTTGAGTGAATCGAAAATTTCCCAATGGCGCGAGTTGAGTTGTACCGAATCTTTACTGTGGTTTTCAATAGTTATCTCGTAAGAAAAGGCAAAATGAATCTTGTAGTTTTTGAAGTAAGTGCCTTCAAAACTAGTAATAACAGAAATTTTTATGCCTCTTGTGATTTGAGAAACCATGATGAAACTTTTGGTAAAGTTACAAAATTAATCAAAAAAGCAATGTTATTTGGAAGATAAATTATTGCTAATTGATTATGTCTAACGAACTTGCGGTTCCTTTTCCGATGACGCGATCGTAGCGTTGGTTGTTTTCGCGGTAGTAAACGATGGCAAAATAATTGTTTTCGGTTTGTGAGAAATTGCCGTCTATGGCGTTT
This sequence comes from uncultured Flavobacterium sp., assembly GCA_964414655.1. GTDB lineage: Bacteria > Bacteroidota > Bacteroidia > Flavobacteriales > Flavobacteriaceae > Flavobacterium. The sequence continues at coordinate 106,433 of CAYPXI010000004.1, forward strand.
TCTTCGTCGATTTTACCTGATTTGTCGGCTACAATATAGCGGTAGTTGGTAAAGCCTTGTTTGATCATCATTGCTTTTTCAAAAACACCTTTTTTACTATTGTATTCTAGACGATTTTCTTCGTTTAAAACATAATTATTGAACATGCCTACCACGTAAATATCTTTATTTTCATAGAATGCTGGTGCGGAAAGTGAAAAGTAAATCCACGCATAATCGGCTTCAATCTCATAGTTTTGCGAGTTGAGGTTGTTCACCACAAAATTGCCATTTACGTCGGGCCAATAGGTATAAGGTTGGTTGGCTCTAGGGCCATTGGTGTATAAATAAAAGTTGTACAAACCACCGTTGGTGTCAACACGAGCAATGCTGTTGTTGGCGGCTCTAATGTTTTTATTTTCAAAAAACAAATATTCATTACCCGCCCAAAATTGGGTTTCTTTGTCGTATTTATAAATTAAATCGTTGCCAACAGTGTACATTGGTTTGATGTTGCGGATGCCTTGATTGATTTTTCCGTTTTGAAACAATAAAACTTTGACGTTTTGTAATGGACTTTGGAAATTGATAGTAGCTGATTTGATGGAAAAATCGATGTTGTGTTTGTATTGAATTTGAGTCACATCGCGGGCTCTTTTGATCTGCATTGGTACTGAAACTAGGTCTTCGTAGACAATAAATTTTCTTGAAAAAACTACATCACGATCGTCGTTTAAAATCGTAATCACATAATTGCCACTTACTTTTAGTTGAGTGAATTGATTGGGGAAACCTATTTTGTAATGCGAATAAATTTGCAAAGCATTGAACGAGTTCATGTAGTTAATAATGCGCTGTTCGTCAAAACCTACCAAGTATTCGTTTTTGGATAATTGAGAAGGTTGCCAATCGTAATCGCAATGCGTGATTCGGTAGTAATAATCTTCTTCATTACCATGTAAATCGTCAAATTGCAATTCGATAGCATCGCCCAAACGAAATAATGGAATGGCATTTTGTCCTCCTTGAACAAACGAAACGGTTTTAATGTGAAAAGGCGGATCAACTTCTTTAATTTCTTGAGCAAAACCCATAAAACTCAAAACAAAGAAACAAACTGGGAGCAATATTTTTTTCATCATATATCAAAACTATCTAAACGATAAAGGTACTAAAATAGTATGTAACACAAATTATGCCAGTAAAAAAAATGTAAAAAAGGCAATTATTTTGGTGTTGTTGATGAATTGTTGTCTGATAGAAAGCCGTTACATCATTTTGCCTTCTTTGGTGTATTCTTTTTTTATGCCTTGTATAAGATGATTCAAGTGAATAGTTTTATGATTGTCTTCCAATGTTTTTAGGCAAGCATATTGAATGATATTGACAATGTTGGCGCCAGTGATGTCGTATTTTTTGGAAAGCTCATTAAGGTTAACATCGTCGGCAATTTTGATTCCTTTTGGTAAATTGTTTTCCCAAAGTTGCAAACGTTCGCTAAAAGAAGGTACTTCAAATTCGATTATTGATTGGAATCTTCGTGTAAAAGCCGTATCAATATTGCTTTTGAAATTGGAAGCTAAAATTACTAAACCTGGATGATTTTCGATACGTTGCAGTAAGTAGGAAACTTCTTGATTGGCGTATTTGTCGTGCGCGTCTCTTACGTTGGTTCTTTTACCAAAAATAGCGTCGGCTTCGTCAAAAAATAAAATCCAATCTTTATCAGCGGCTTTGTCAAAAAGAGAGGATAGGTTTTTTTCAGTATCGCCAATATATTTGGAGATAATCATTGATAAGTCGATACGATACACGTCTTTTTGAGTGTATTTTCCCAAAAGAGAAGCGGTAAGCGTTTTTCCAGTTCCAGGCGCACCGTAGAACATCACACGGTAACCGGGTTTTATTTTAGATTTCATGTTCCACTCATGAAGTAATATGTCGTTGAATTTGAGCCAGGTTTCGATTTCTTTGATTTCTTTAATGGTTTTAGTATTCAATACCAAGTCATCCCAATTGAGTTGTGTTTCGATTAATTGTGCTGGAAAAACACTACTGAGTTGCGGTTTTAACGTTTTACCTGTGATGAATTTTTCAACAAATTCTTCTTCTAATACAAGTGCGCCACTTAGTTTGGGTTCGCCTTGTGGTACTTCATTTATTTTGATGATTCCTTTTTGGTACAGCAACGAGTCGTTGTGCAAATAGTTGTAAAAGTCAATGCGCGCATCAAGATCGTTGCCTGCGATTAAAAATTGTGCTGTTTCACCAGTAGGTAAAATACCACGATGATTTTTAGCTTTCACGCCACCAAGTTCAGGAAGTTCGCCGCCATTAGGAAGGTATTCGGCTATGATAGAGCTTAAAAAATCGGGTTTGATGTGCGGAACCAGCGCCAATGCCAACAGTAATGAATCCTCATCATTAAGATTATTTTCAATGATAAATTCGGCTACAAATCCGTCGGAATCAGCTAGACTCAAAAGAGGTTTTTGCACCAGATTCTCCACTTGAAAAAGTGTGTCAAGTTGGTGATGAAGTTGGGTTTTTAGATGGGAGAGGAGTGATTTCATTTTTATTTTATTGGAGTTTCAACTAATTTATCTATCTTTAACTTAGTAACTATACTAAATCAGCTTTTTTCTAAAGAAACCCATATAGATTATTTGGTTTAGGCAGGCATTATAGTGATTTTGTAAAATAGATATATATTTCATTTTTTTATTTATTTAAAGGGTAAACAATGGTTGGTTACTATTACGATTTTTTAAGTTTATAATTCCGTCATCCATTTTTCTTTTTTAAGGTTGTAAATTTTTTTTTCGTTTTCTACTGATAGAAATATTAAGTCATCTATTATAAAATCGAAATGTCCTCTATGATGTCTAATAGCTTGAGTCATTTCATTTTTTAATAATTCTTGGTTTTCGATAGTGTAATTTTGAATAGGATCAGTTCCTTCATTTTCATATAAAATAGGGTTTTCTATCCTTTTTTTTATCTCTAGTAAAAAATTTTTGTTAAAAAATCCAATTGCATCATAAAAATCAGAAGTATTCCATGAAGTTTTTTTGAAAAATTCCCAACCACTATAAATCAATTCATCTAGACCCAATGTTGTGTAATATAAATTTACAAGTAGCTTTGAATTTAATTCAATTATCTTGTGAGGAGCATTATTGTAATGATTAAAATAGTATTGATTTAAACAGAGCAATATTATTTGATCATTATTTTTGATGAAGAAAGTATCTTTATTTTCCATGTTTTTTACAAAGTATTTAAAAATTCTACAATTTGTTTTAATATTAAAGGATTTGCTGAAATTGCTCCGCTAATATATCTTTCAAATGTTCTGACTGAAATACCAAACCTTGAAGTAACTAGAGTTTTGATTTCTCCAATAGATTTTGTTGGTTTTATTCTATTTATTTCTGTAGTTAAAACAGAATTATCATAATTGTTAGCAATGGTTTGATAGTCATTAATTTTTCTTGTAAGAGCTGATTTCACAGCCGAAGAATCATTTTCTGAAAATAAAAACACCCTTGCTTCCACATTCCCATTTCTCGTAAAATCTCCTATGCTGTCCCTAATGTTAGTCAAATATCCTAACCTAATTAAATAATTAGTTCTATCTGTAGCATCTTCTACCAGAGTTTTTGTTAAAGTTGCTGCAGAAGTATTCGTTGTAGAAGCTAATACTCTTGCGCCATTTTCTCCAAGTGATGTAAAGTTCATTAAATTTTCTCTACCTGTTTGCGAAATAATTATTGCAGGAGCTTGACCAGGTAATCTAGATGCTTTGGGCTTGACATTAAAATCAAATCTTGTAGAAGGAATTATGTTTCCTTTAGTGGAATAATTACCATTCCCGTCGTTATTGAGTTCTTCTGCTTCTACAGTTAACGATTCAGGAAAATCAGTCATATAATTAGTATTTGCTTCTTCATCTCTATATTTGTTAACAGTTACTTCAAATGAATAAATACCATTTGGGTTTCCATTTAATGCTGTTACCATAGTATTTTCAATTGTATTATAATAACGGCTATTATCTGTGCCATCTGCTGGGACCAAATTCCATGCAACTCCTGGTCCATGCATGCTCAAATTGTGTAAAAGGTGGAATCTTACCCAATTCATAATCCTTACAGTTCCCAATCTATCTACTCCTAAATCAAAAGAACGAACATGTGCCCATCCAGGAGGATCTTCACTTGGTTCTGAACCACTTGTATTTCCTGATAAATTGGTCAATGGTTTTGCAATAACTTTTTTTGCTTTTCCTCCTTCTAGTGAATAAGTGACATTAGTCATTGGGATTGTGGTTGAAGAAATAGCATCTCCTGCAATTAGATCTTGTTTTATTAAATCTAATTGCGAATTTATATGATCTTGTAAGCCAACTGTAGAAGTGTTTGTTGTTCCTCCAGTTTGATTGTTTCTTATATAATCCATTAACTGCGTTTTTTTGGTTAGAGCATCTGTTAATTTTTGATTCTGAACATCACTTAAAGGCGACCTCCTAGTAGTATCGGCATGATTGACTAAAGCTCTTCGATCTGCTACCAATACCTCAATGCTCTTGGGAGCACTTGCAATTATAATTGTTGGAACATTTTGGGTTCCTTGAATAGAAATTGTATGTCTCTCTCCGTTGGCTAGTGTAAACTCTCTCCTCAATCCCAACCAACCCATAACAGCATCTCTAACGCTTCCCCCAAAAGCCATCGCTCTATCCAACAACGCCATTCCTGTATCTACAGCACGATTGACCAACCAAGTGAGTGCCTGATCAACCATTTCGCGAACGGCAGCGATAATTTCAGCGATTCTTCTTCCGATGCCTGATAATCCTACTTGATTGGCAAGGAATCCAATAACAACTGGCATGGCTTGTCCCATGGTTCGTTCTAAATAATTGGCGGCTGTGGCTACATTTCCTTTGGCGATATCGGCGACTCCGTTGACAAACGAATTGACCACTTCGAGCATTTCACGCAAGTATCGTATGAAACTCTGAATCGCACTGTACAATGCCATCGCTCCGTTGATTACCGCCATAATTCCTGTTGGGTCAAGCATTGATAGCAAACGAGCCGTAATTTGGCTGATGATGCGTTCCATCACAAAGTTTTTCACCGCATCGAGAACCGTATTCCAAAGGTTGCTGAGTTGCTCTTGAATTTTATCCCAAATGGCTGCCATTCCGCGTTCTTGAACATCACGAATGAACGTCCAAATGCCTTCAAGTGTATTGATTACACCACGAATTCGAGCGACTCGTGCGGGTCCAATTCGAGGATGTTCGGCCAGTTTTTCCCAAATACGTTCCATCGAAATTCCGAGTACTTCCAACACCCATGAAATGATTCCTCTGAGGGTGAAATCTTGCGGAACAGGAACATTGGCGTCACCTAATTCGCTCATCAACCAACCCGTAACACCACCTACTAAGTGCGTGACAATGTTGCTAAAAAATTGAGTAAAACCTTGTTTAATGGCTCGTAGAATATTTTTTAAGAAACCAATTGGATCTCGTTTGATGTCTTCAATAGCGCCCATTGCCCGCGTGATGATATTTCCAATTAAATCAAACGGGAAATTCATTATTTCAAGAATGGCTACGATAACTATTCGAACAATTTCGGCTACAAATGCGACAAGTCTTCCGATAGGTTCGCCAAATTTTTCGATGATTCGGATAAAAGCATCTAAAGGATGAATCAAATCATCAATAGTCAACGAATTCCAGATGTCGGTAAACAGTTGAACAATCGAGGCAGGTGTCATGTTGAGTGTAGCAACAGCGGCTTCAATTTGACCTACAATGCGAGCAATAGCGCCCGATTCGACCATTTGAGCGTATTGTTCTTCACCACCTTCCATTAATCCCATAAAGCCTCGGATGAGATTAGGAACATTGCGTTCTACAACTTCATTGGTAAAAGGATCTTTTCCTATAATTACTTTTAACAGTGAATAACCTCTTACACCACTAGCTTGAGAAGATAACCAGCCTAATAATGATTCTTTTACTAAATCTAAAACTTTGGCCGCCACCGTGATTGCAAAATCCCAAACGCGTTGTAAAAATCCACCTGCTTGCGATGCCAATGCCAATAAGTTATCGCCAATATTGATGAGATTAGCAGGTTGAATTGCATCCCAAACACTAGTGATTAATCCTCTGAGTTCGCCCAGTAACGAAGTAAACGTGCCAACTTGTGTATCCAACCAATCGGCGGTTTTTTGGAGTGTACCTTTTTCGCGCATTTGCTCGAGTTCGGTTTGTTTTCCAATCAGAATTAGGAATTCTTCTAAAATTTCTACCGTTGGAGCTTCAACCGCTTCGTCGCGTAATGGGTCATATTTTATTATTTTTTTGATTAATGACCAAGCTTTGTTTTCGGCCAAAATGGGTTCGGCAAAGTCAATTAATGCTTCTTTAATCCAAGTGATTACTTGATCTACCAATGAACTCGCAAATGAGGTTACTCGACTTAAAACTTCACCAAACTTGCGTGTAATCACATCAATGGCATCGGTGTAGGGAAATTCCAATTCGTTCCAAGCTTCCTCCAGTGTGTCAAGTATTCCTTGCATGGTCAAACCAAGTTCACCTAATCGACTTTCCACCCAATTGAATACTTGATCGATAATGCCGTATTCTTGTAATTTGTCGAAAATAGTTGTCCCAAAAGGAACCAAGCCCATTAAACCTTCTAAAAGATTTATAGGTGTTCGTTCTACTGCTCGATCATACAAAGGATCATAACCTGCCACTACCGTAAATAAAGTATAACCCGGAATATGCCGAGCGCCGTCTTTAATCCAATCTGGAATCAAATCAACAAATCCGAATGCCTGTAATAAAGCGGTAGCCTGAATCGTGTCGGGTTTCATTCGAACAGTGGCTCCTTGTTGCACAGTATGTGTTAATTCGTGCGCTAAAAGATGTTTACCACTTTGAGACGAAGGATTGAATTTTCCTTGGTTGAAATAGATATTGTTTCCTGTAGCAAAGGCTTGTGAACCTAATTGTTGATTCAGTTGTACCGCATTTGAATCAGTATGTATTTTCACAGTACTAAAATCAGCGCCAAAGCCTGACTCCATTTCGGTTTTGATTCCTTTAGGTAATGCGCTTCCGCTGCCTTTTGTGCTATTTAACTTACTTTCGAAGTTGTTATTGTCAGTCGGATTGGTGTCACTGGCGCTACTTTTTTGGAGTTGTTGTTCTTGTTCATTAGACTGTGTTTCTTCTTCTTTTTTCTGTTGTACATCTTCTTCTTTTTTGGTTTGAAGAACGGGTTTTATGAATGGAACAGGTTTTACAGTGGCTTTTTCTTTTTTAGGAGCATTGACTTTGTTTTCGGTAGTTGCTGTTGTTTCAGCCTTTAGTTGAATGACTGGTGTTGTCGATTCCGTTTTCTTTTTTGGTTGGATATCTTCTTCTTTTTTGGCTTGAAGAATGGGTTTTACAGTCGAAATTGGTTTGGTAACAGGTTTGTCTTTTTTAGATGTGCTTACTTTATTTTGAGTTGTAGAAGCTACTTCTGTTTTTAATTGAATGACTGGAGTTATAGATTCGGCTATTGTTTTGGGTTGAATTTCTTTGTTTTGTTCTTCACTTTTTTGAGTTGTAGCCGCTTTTTTTTGAACTACAGTTGAAGGACTAAAAAACGAATCAGTACACGCGTTTTGTTTTTTTGACACGACTTGATCAGCTACTCTGTCGGCTTCTACTTCGTATTTGTCATTCGCTTTGCCGATATTGAGTTTGGCTTGTACACCAAAAAACGATTCCTTTCCACTTTTGTTGGTAGCAGAAGCTGATGGAATAGGTTTAGATTTTTGGGTGAAGGCAGACATTATAAAATTGATTTTTTAATGAAAAACGCTAAAATTCCCAACTAAATTTGGGCTTGTTTTTGTTGGATTAATTACTTTAATTAATACTTTAAAACTTACGCATTTGTCTTTCGGAAAAGTGAACGTTTGGGTTTCATTTTTCCCTATATCAAACCTTCTTCTGAATACATTTGAATTCATAGTTCCCGGAATAAATTCGATAACCGATATTTGATAATGTTTTGCAGGATGTGCCTTTTTCCAATTGGCAGTTGAACGAATTTTGAAACTTCCTAACGATAAAAACTCTCCAGTACTAAGAACAGAATCGTGAATATCAAACGGATTAAACATTTTTGGTAGATTAGATTCTGGATCAAAGCAATTTGGTTTTTCTTTCTTTCCTCCTTTTTTCTCTAAAACAACATTATCAAGTGTTCCCATTGTCTCTGGACCAACAATACCATCTTTACCTTTCAAATTTTTTTCGATTTGAAAGTTGAGCACAGCATTTTTGGTTTCACTCCCAAAATCGCCATCAGCTCCATATTTTGGCAATGAATCCTGACGCCATTCTAATAAGCCAATTTGCAATTCTTCAACATATCCTCCTTTATGTCCAGTTGTGATTAGCATTTCATTATCATTGGCTTTTTCAAGAGGCGGGTTGTTTTTGAAAAATGGATTTTCAGGATTTTGAAGATTCTCAGGATGATTTTCTATTGCCGATTTTTGAATCTTTCCAGTTTGCTGCACCGTATGCGTCAATTCATGCGCTAATAAATGTTTGCCGTCTTTGGTGTTTGGGTTGTATTTTCCGTTGTTGAAATATACATCGTTGCCGTGTGTGAAAGCATGCGCGCCAAGTTCTTCGCTCATTTGTACGGCATTGCTGTCGGTGTGAATGGTAACATTGCTAAAATCGGTGCCAAAACCCGATTCCATTTCGTTTTGAGTTGATTTTTCCATCTTTTGACCACTTCCTTTAGAACGGTTGAGGTTGGTTTCTATACTTGAAGATGAGGTTGTGGGTTGCGATGCATCGGATTTGGTTTGCACCGGTTTTTCTTCTTCATTCGATTTTTTTTGCACTTTTCCTTCTTCTTCACAGTTTTTGCATTTGGCTTGAACGGTTTCTTTTTCTTCCTCTTTTTTTTGAACAGTTTCGTCTTTTTCTTCCGTTTTCTTTTGAACGGTTTCTTCCTCTTTCATGTCTTGTTTTTGCACCATTGAAATGGTTTCAGCCAAAGGTTTTTGCTGAATTTCATCCGATTTGGATTGCAAAAGACTGCCTTTCGGTTTGTTGACTACTTGGTCGGCCACTTTATCGGCTTCTACTTCATAACGATCGCCTGGAGTTCCTGTTTGAAGTTTGGTTTGGATTTTAGGTGAAAAAAAAGTGTTTGCACTTGGGTTTTCGCCTTTCTTTTTATCAAATGCTCTCATAATGCTTTATTTACCAATGGGTATAAATCAATTTTTCTTGCCACGGAATTTTGACGATGCTAATATTCCATGGGATTTTATCTAATAACACATCTTGTGTTTTTCTTTCAATAGAAAGCTTCGGATTATTATCGGTCAAATCCAGCTTACCTTGTCGTTGAAGAAATTCGGTTCGAACAATGTCAGCAGAAGTATTTTTTAAAGCTTCCCAATAGTTTATAACGGTTTGTATCACTTCTTCTACTTGTTGTTTTTGAAAATCGGAAATAACAATTTCTCTTCGTATCGGATAGTGTAAAGGTAGGTTGCACAAAAACTTTTCAAAAAGCATGGCATGTTCAAAGTCATTCTCTTTTTTGGTTGCTGCATAATGCAAAATATGGGCGGCCAACTCTTTGTTTGTTATTTGATTATTATCATTAAGTACATCACACTTTTTAAATAATTCTTTGATAAAAGGATGCAGTAGAATTAAACCCGCATTTTCAACATAAAAAGCACTTGAATTTTCAGTATCGTATGTGGTTATTTCCTCTTGAGCGTTGTTTTCTTTATCGTTTTTGTTTTCCAGAATTGTAGCTGCAGTTGTTACTGAATTTTCTTCAGAAATTATTGCTTTGTAGTCGTTTTTAGCTTTTTTAACATCAATATTTAAAATCTCAGAAACAACGGTGATAAAGGTTTCAAATGCAATTTTGGATGACTGAAATGCACTTTTGTTTTTCAAGTAAAATTGAATTAGCGCATTCTGATTTGCGGTTTTGTAATAGGTAAAAATAGCGTTCCAAAACGATGCTTTAATGTCAAATAAGCCTTCATTTATCAGATGAATAACGGTGTTGTTTGAATTCTTTTTTGAGATGAAATTATTTCCGAATACTTTGGTAGTCAATGTTATAATTTCGTTGGATGTGAATTGGCGAATCAATCGGTTTTGAACGGCATTTTCGGCAATTAAATTTTTAAAGTTTTTCACAAAATGCTCATTTACTGCAACAGCCGATAAATGGTCGTGGTTAAAGACTTCGTTGTTATTTGAAAACCACCAAGGCAAACTTCCATTCGTTAGAAAATAGTTGAATGCTTCTACTTTTTTTTCATCGCTAGAAATGATTCTTTCGCCTTCGCTGAAAATTGTTTTGTTCACTGTTTTCGAACTAAATTCTGCTAGTTGTTGTTGTAATTGTTTTCTAATTTGCGAGGAATCAAATTGGTTTTTTTCTAGGGATGCGATGGTTAAATTCATCTTATCCAATTGGAAAAATGAGTAGTCATTTAGACCAAGTGCGTTAAATTCCTCTTCAATAATAGGAACAAGTTCGGTTTCAATAAACATATGAATATTGTTCTTGATAGCATTGGCTTTTCCAATCGAATTGGTTTCCACTTCTATCATTACTTTTTGTATTCTATGTTTATTTTGCATCATAATAAAGGTTCTTTTTTTACGACTGTGGTTATGGTTGTTTTATTGTATCCTTTATCTTTATTGCTACAACTGCATTTTTTACAGCATAATAGCATGGCAAGTGTTAACCACAATAACATGATTGTAACCCAACGAACGAACAGGCAATTGTAGTTGGTCTTTGGTTTCTTGATGTTGGTTGAAGCTCCTTTTGTTGGTGTTTTGCGGCCTAAAAATGAAGGTTTCATAAAGCTAAAGCAATCAGCAATCGAACAATCACAAGGTTCTTCGATGATTTCTTCTAAAAGAACGGTTCGGTTTTCGATACAAAAATCGGTTATGATGGCGTTGCCTTCTTTTAAAATAAGTAGAGTTCCGCCTTTTTTTACACCACATAAATGTTCGAAAGAAGGGTTTTGTTCGATCAAATAATCAAGTTGTTCGCGGTCGGAAGTGACATCTAGAATTAAGTAATCAAAGTCAAGTCCGTACGTATCTTTTTTTGATTTTAGAAAGGTTTCAATGTCAGAAGAAGCTGATTTTGTATAGCCTTCAATTCTGAAAAAATTCTTATCGGTTAAGCAATACGATAAGGTGTTTTGGATGTAATCGTCAGATTTTAATTCGCTTGTATGGTAACTGAAATTCGCTTTTTGATTGTAAAGCACTGTTTTGTCAAAATCCCAATAGTTCAGTAAATTTTCATCCACTTCATAATAAAAAGGAATTGATTTTGCTCCTAACTTTCCATAGAATTGAGAAGGAGTGATTTTCATCTCAAAATAATCAGCCAAGTAAGTGTTAAAAATCGAAACCAAACGTTGCACTAAACTATCAAATCGATTGTAGGTTTCATTATGATTGTCTAAATAGGAGGCTTTGTAAAATTTATGGCGGTAGGATTTATACTGATTCGTATCTTCCACTAATCCCAAGAAAAGGTGTTTCGGAAAAGCTTCAATATCCGGATTGCATTCACAACACAATTGAATAAATAGCTCTTTCAATTCCATGTAAGTAGCTGTAACGTCTTTTAAAGCGTCGTAGCGGTAAAAAATATCGTCGCCAATCGTTGCAGGATCAACTGAAAACAAGGAAGTAAAACCATTGGTAATTGTGGTAAGTTGGCTCGAATAATCAAAGGTGTTTAGTATTGTTGTAATTCCATTGGTTAGTTCGGTTTTAAAAGTTGTATCATCAACATGGGTAAAAAAAGTCTCTTTTAGTTTGGCTCTTGTAGCCGAGTTAGCCGATGTTAATGGAACTTTTTTTACATTCAATTCGGGTAATGCAGCATAACTTTCATAATAGTCGTACTTGTTAAAAATAGTGTCGGCTGCTTTAACAATGTCTGCATTGGTTTTGTCTACTACTAATACTCTGAGATTGAAGACTTCTTCGCCACCTAAATTTGAACAATCTGTTGCGCTACAAAGTGCTTTGGGTTTGGTGTAATTTTCTAAATATAAAACAATTACGTAATCTTTTAGGTTTCCAGAAAAGTCCGTTAAAAGTTGTTCTCCACTTTCTAATGCCGTTGTTTTTTCTGGAAAAATTTCCCATATCGGAATCAGTTTAGTTGGGTCGGAAGCATCAATAAATCGGGCGTAATTTCCTTTGTCAACATCAAATTTTTTAAATGATTTGTATGTGATTTCATCGAAATTAACACGGCAAAGTTTTTGTTTGGTTTCGATAAGTTCGGTAGTTAAATCATCGTTATCGTAATTGATTTTGAGTTTAATTAAGTCGCCATCGGTAGTAATTCCGTTTCCTTGTTTGATCGTTATACTATCAACAATACCAGCATTTTCTGTAAAAGACGTTTCAAAACCACAAGCAATGCCTGTTCCGTGCAAGTACACATTGTGCATTCGATTTTGGTCTTCAAAAAAGTCAATCGTTTCATTGAGTTGAAGGTGTGTTAACAATTGATCATTAACATAACTATGGTATTGTCCTGTGATATGGTTGAGTTTTGTTGCCATTTTCTACAATTTTATAATGTTCCTAAATTGGTTCTGCCTAAAAATATTTTGCTGCCGCTTTCTTCTTCTTCAGTGCTACAATCAAACAATCGACCTGTTGGATAAATCGAATTCAATTCGCGTAACGTTAGTATAAAGTTGGTCAAGTTGATGGTTTGTAATCCTTGAGATTTGTCGCTTAAAAAGTTTTTAAAATCAATTTCAAAGCGAGTAAGGTCGTTATCAGCATCGCCCAAAAAGCCTTCTCTGTAACCAATCCAGCATATTTTACCTAAAATGTGAGCGGGAATTTCTTGACGGATTAAGTCTTCGGCAAAGTTGCGGAAATCAACATCTGAAAATCGATACGTATAACCCGGAAGCACTACGCTAATTTTGAAGGAATAAGGATCGGGAATACAGCATTCAGGACTACATTCACAATCTTCAATTGGAAAAAAATAGTTTTCATCAACAGTGCCATCTTCGGGCGTTAATAGTATGTGTTCGACCACAAAAATGCCTTCATCATTAAAATCATTTTTAAAAAACGAAATGACTTCTTCAATGGCGACTATTACTTCTTCTGTAGTAGCGTAGGTTGTTGGATGTTGCGCTAATAGTTGTGTGGGATCAGCGTCGTCAATGATTTGAAAAGTAAATTGATTACTGGATGGTTCAATAATTTTATACGTTTTGTATGCTAAACTTGCGCTTGCCAGCATTTCATCTGGGTCGTAATTATTAGGTTCCAGAATTTTAACAATGGTGTAATACATTTTGTTAGCAGCGGCGTTTTCAGAATCAGAGTCGTTAACCGCTTCAAGGACTGTTGTTCCAGCATTGTTCACTCGCCATTTGAATTTTGTTTCAGGCATTGCGGGTAATGCATCGTATATTTCTACAAATAAGTCTGAAATATTTTTGCGTTGCATTCCTTTCTTGCCAGTTGCTGGATTGGTTTCAGTTTTGATTCCCAAAAGACTGGCAATTCTGTTTTCTAAACCAGTTACATTAAAAGTATCCCAAAGGTTGCTCATGGGTTGGTTGTAGTAATTAAAAGCACTGCCACGTTGACTGCTAGTTAAATTGTAATTCGCCAAAAAATCGCGTTTGTTTTGCAAAACAATTTCGTCTGCCGCCGAGCCATAAATTGATTTCATCAAAAAAGCATATTCACTAAAACGTTCCGCAAACCGCGCAATTAGATGATCTTTGATTTGATTTTGTCTTTTGATTTTATCGTCTAAGTTGTTGAACAGACTATCATCGTGCAATTCATTTACTGCATTGCTATAGTTGGAAGTTACAATTTCGTCAAAACCATCCATATCAGCTATAGCTTGTGTGAAATAGGTTTGCGTTAAATCGCTATTGATGGAAAGTAGATTTTTAACATTGTTCAGTTGTTTGAAATAACTCGCCATGATTTGGTCAAAAAACAACAAATACCCTTTGAGTTGTTTGGCTTTTGCTTTGCGCTCTGTTCCTGCTGCTTCAGATAATCCCACTTCTCCAATTCCGTAATTTTCGGGAAAGTTGTTGGTAACACTAGTGTAAGCACTTGTATCGGTGTAATTTCCGCTCGGCATTTCGATTTCTTTATTCGCCGAAGATTCTTCTAATTGATTGAGGTCATTTTCTTTTAAAATAGTTAAATATTCTTCGGCTTTTTCTTGGTTGATAGTCAACGGAAGTAAACCTTTGGTAAAATTGAAGGTGCTTTTGCAGCACATCACCGGTTTTTTATTTTCATCTACGCAGATATTCCATACGTTTTCGGGTGCAGAACCGTCTTCGGTACAATTATTTAGCGTAATGTCTTTGATTACTTTTACACCCTCGATTTTCATAATTATGGCAATGATGTCGGATAGGCGAACCTCAGTTCTTAGCGTAGATTGGTTCAATTCCGCTTCAGGGATGAATCCGTGTTCTAAAAGAGGTCCTTCAAAAATTTCATCGCTAGTATATCCTTTGTCAAACATTTGTTTGAGTGAAAAAAAGTGAGGTGAAGGCGATAAATACTGATCCAATTCAAATTGGATTTTTGCATAAATGAGTTCTTCATCTGCTTCAGCTTCGATATCAATTTCGGCACAAACCGCAATTTTTTGAGTTTCAACTTCAATCACTTCAACCAAATCTTCGCATAGATTGCGGTACTGATGGTATTTTTCAAAAATTAGCGATTCAATATTGTTTGTGATAAATGAAGAGACTTCGGTTTCCTCGGCATCGCATTCTACCGCGTCGTAAACGTCGACCAAAACAGTATAAAATCCTTTGATTTCAATTTCTTTAGCATATTGTTCGTATTCAGCAGGAACTAAACCCAAACGATCAATTTCGTAAGCCAGTTTTCCGTCTTTACAATTGACGAACATTTTTTTAGGGTATTTTTTTAACCAACAGTTTTTTATGATTTCAGGTTTAGTGTCGATAAACAATTTTCGGTAATCGTTTTGTGTAACGGGGTTGTTAGGTAAAATTTCAGAAGCTTTGAAAAACTGGCCTTCTAGCGAATTAGAAGTATCACTCAAAATATCTTCGATAGGCAAGTTGATGCGCATTCCCAAATCGGTAATAGCATACGATAACACTTCAAGCATTGTGATTCCTGGGTCGTGTGTATTGTAATCGGTCCAGTATTTACTTCCCAATGCTTCAATGTATTCGATTCCTTTTTTTCTAAGGAAATCAAAATTCAAATCATCTTCGGATGAATTGTTTTTGGCGATGACAATAGATTTGCTTAAAGTTGACATGCTTCTTCTGATTCAATTATTGGTGATTTACAGTTGGTTACATCTGAGCTAATTGCATGCGTTTTGGCTGAAACTAATATAGCTTTTGGACTTGATGGGGCGACCACTTTTTCGGTCAACACAGAGTCTTTATACATTTTTATATCTTCAACAAAATCGACATATTTGAGTTCTTCTATATAAAGAATCAACTTGCTAATATGAATGCTTTCGCCAAATTGTATTTTTTTGTTTTTTTCAAATGCCCAAGGCGATAAAAATTGGGTGATGTCGGTGTTCAATTGATTGGCGTAATAATTAAAGTCTAAACCCTCTCTAAACTTGGCTTTCAAACTGATGCTTACTTCCTCATAAATAGGATTAATCACATGTGTATTTACATGAAGTGAATTGAGTTTTGAAATGTGTTTTTTGACTTTGTTTAATGTGGCAGTGCTCACACGAGGTTGATACATATCAAATACATTTTTGTTGGTTGTGTCTGGAATCAAAACCAAAGTAACATTGCCTGGCGATTGGAATGAGCAATCGCAGGTGTGATTTAAACATTTCACTTTATACAACTCTGGGAATTTTTGTAAAACGATATGTTCATAATCCCACATGGTTATAGCTCTGTTTTTGTGACGCAATCTTTCGCTTATTCGTCGGTAATAATCTTCATCAGATTCTTCAGCTTTGAACCCGAAGCTGTTATAAGGTTGCGTTACCGATTTAACGGCGCTGATGCGTTGCGAAAGTTTCGAAATCGTTTTGGCTTCTAATCCTGTGCTCAGATGAGCTAAGTTGTTGTCATTGTCTTTGAATTTGGCCAATACAACTTGTGCATGAATTCCGATTACCTTGCAAACAGCATTGTATTCTTTGTGCATTTTGGCTTTCAACCAAAAACTGTTTTTGGGTAAAACTGTATTTTGATTGCTAGCTTCTTCGGGAACATTAAAAATAAACCTACCCGATTGCAATAGGTTGTCTGTTTCATTTAAAATAATATCGCTATCGCTGAGTTTTTTCCATTCATTTTGGCACAAAAAAGACCATTCAATTTTTTGTTTTCCTACAAATGAAGGCGTAGTTGGATCTTCACTTCCTTCTAAAACTTGAAATAACAGTGTAATTTGTTGGAGTTGCTCGGCATTTTCTAGTCCAATAAATAATGATCCGCCAATGCAATAAGAGGGTACTAAATACAATTTTTGTTTTTCATCATTTGACAAAAAACCAAATTGCGATTTCAGGTACAAATGTTCTTCAGAATACCCATAAGGATGAAGATGAAGTAACTTTGAGGCATTGTCATTATACGACTCTTCAGTAGCTGAATTAAACGGAATTGTTTCGCTAGCTGAATAATGAAATTTCAATTGTTCCACTAATGGAGTGTAAGGTTCATTAGGCAATATGATATTTGGTTCAGTAGTGGTCGCGGTTAAAGCTAAGGCATAAATTTTGGGATATAAGTGATGGTAAAACGAACTTTCTAAAATCAATTTTAACTTTCCGTTGTTTAAAGTATTTAGCGTATGACTAGTATTTGGAATTATTATTTTAGACTTTACTAAACTTGTAGTAGTGTCAAATAATGTCTGATTTGTTGCTTCTTTAAACCAAGTGTTTTCTGTCAGTACATCAACTCCATATTTAAAGTAATTATTAGTGTCTACTATTTTATCGGTTCCTACATATGCATCTGAGGTATTAATTAGTGAATCTATAAATTCCTTTAAACTAATAGAATCTTTAGCAGAGTTTTTATAGGCTTTATAATGTTCCACAAAACTTTCTGGGGTATTTTTCCAATCCAAATCAATTTGAATGTTGTCCCAATTTTTAGAAAGAGCTTCGGTATATTGAATATAAAAATTTGATCCAACAATAGGTTGTGTTGTAAAAGGATAAAAGGGTTTTGTAGCGTTTAAGATACTGTTGTCGTTTTCAATGGTAACATTTTTGATGTTTTGTACGTCAACTTCAATATGTAATTCCATCAATGTATTGCTGGCTATTGCTTGGTACAATTTATAGCCACTAGCCAACGAGGTATCAATTGTAAATTTGGCTATTGGTAGTGTAGTTTCAAATTCATCGCCCAATACCTTGGTGCTGTAATTGGTTAGTCCATCCGTATTTTCGTCCAGTTGAAATGCTATTTTAAGAGTTTTGGCTTCCGTTTTTGTTGAAAATAAAGCGCCTGATTTTGTAGTTATATCGGTTGATGATGGTTCGGTTTCTATCCATTTTTTGCTTGAAGATACAACTACAGTGAGCGCTTCGATGATTTCTGTAGTGGTAAGAACAGTCAAATCATTTTCAAAAGTAAAAGTCAGCTGTACATTGCGTAAACCTTCGTTTAAGGCTAAAGTTGGCGAAGCAATTGCGAAACCAATAGTTGCATTGGGTAATTCGTTGGTGTTTTTCGGATCATTGGTATATCCAAAAGGCCACCAGTGTGAACTTCCTTCAGGAAATGCTTTTCCTAATCCATCATATGAATTGGCAATAGGAGCCCCAACAATTTTAGCGCCAGTATTGTACACGTTTTTTTGAGCATTAACCGAAGTTTTGTTGATAATAGCTTCGTCGACAGCCAAATAGTTTTTTGTTTTTCCATCAGGGTCTTTGCCGCCATCAAATGCTGTTTTTGTTTCTATTTTTTGTTCTGAAAAATTTTTAGCCAGTTCAAAGAGCAAGTATACTTTATCGGGTGTTGCGGGTGTTTTTTGTATTTTTAAAACCTCCGAATAGTAAAAATCAAGGTGTTTTTTGGTGAGTTTATTGAGTCTTTTGGTGCTTTGATCTAATAGCAGTAAAAAAGTTATAAATAGGGTCAAATGCGGGGTTAATGAAGCGTCTTTTGAGGTTTCGGATATAATTTCTTTTATTTCTTTTTTAATTTTAAATAGCGCTTCAGGTTTTTTGTAGGTAACTTCTTTGCCTTCTAATTTGAAAAATTCAAGGAACGGAACCCAATTGTTTGTTGGAATACTTGAATTAGTACTGTTGTAATAATTGATGTATTGTGCAAAATTATAAGCAAAGAGAATCCAGTCATCGGTTTCAAAATGATTGAGGCTGAGGTTTTTAGGTTGTAGAGCAGCGATAAAACGACTGCTTTGGTCGCTGCCGTTTTTGGTTAAAGTGCTCACTATTTCGTTACAATTGCTCATGTTTTATACTATGTTAGTGCCTTCTTCTTTGTAATAAGGGAAAACCATATTGATTCGAGAGTTGGTAGCGCGTATTTTGAAATCAATTATTACTAGTAACTCGCCTGTTAAATCGTCGCCTTGATTGATGTCGATTTTTTCAACATCAATGCGAGGTTCATGGTAAAGAATAGCTGTTTTAATCATCTCAGCAACAAATGTTTTTAGAGTTCGATTCAACGGATTAAACAAAAGTTCTTCCATTTTACAACCAAATTTGGGTTGCATAATACGTTCGCCAACTTTGGTAGTAAGTAAAATTTCTAAACTACTTTTAATGTCTTCTTCATCCATTAACATCGTTACCGTTTTGGTATTTTCTTTGAATTCGGGAGGGAAGCTCCATCCAATACCTAAAAAAGAATCATTATTTTCCATAATTAACCTATTAAAACTGTTGCCAATCCGGCGGCTATTGAACCACCATGAGCTGTTGAATCGCCCATACGAGCTGCAGGTTTTCCACCAATTAAAACAGTTGATGAACCAGCTGTGATGGTGTCAGGCGGACCCGTACAAGTTGCCATATCGCCCATTCTAGCTGCAGGTTGTCCACCTATCAAAACAGTAGGTTCTCCAGCAGGCATAATCGGACCTCCAACATGAGGAACGTTGCCATTCATCATTGGGCATACGTGCATATCTGTAATTCGTGCAGCGGGTGCTCCCATAATTTAATTTATTTGTACAATACTTCCTTTTAATACAGCTGTACCACTAGAAGAAACTTCTGCTCCGCCACTACCTTCTGCTTTAAACTGCGCATTGGCTTTTATGTAGACATTGGTGCCTTCAATTGATACATCGCCAGATGCAATTAATTCAATGTTTCCAGCGCTTTCCATTTTTATGCCGGCGCTATCGATGGTAATTACATTAGAGTTTTCATCTTCAATTGCAATTACGCCTTGGTCTTCATCTATGGTTATTTTTTTGCCTGCTGGTGTTTCAATTCCGATGGATTTTTTTTCATCATCAAATAGAAACTTCATTTCACTTCGGGTCACAATTCCTTTTTGATGGTTGTCATCTGACGCAACAATTGGAGCGGGTTTGCTGCTACTATGAAGAGTGCCTAATACGATAGCGTTATTGGGATCTTCATTAATAAAACCAATTACAACTTCATCTTCAATTTCGGGTCTAAAAAAAACACCGCGATTTTCACCGGCATCTATTGAGGCTACTCTGCACCAAATTCCTTGTTGTTCGTTGTTTATAATTGGAATTTTCACGAGTATTCGGTCTTCCCCATTAGGGTCTTCTTCCAATTGAGAAACAACTCCGATGTGTAATCCTTTTATAGCAGGGATGATTCCTGAAGCTTCTGGAGCGCTTACATCATACGTTTCAGAAAACCATTCGGGATTCAAACCAAATTGTGCATCGATGGTCCAGTTTCCCTCAGTTATTTGATGCGATACTCCTGTGATGTAAGCTTTTCCATTGAATCGTTCGCCAACGCCTTCGAGTGTAATGATGGTATTGGGTTTTACTGTTGGAACGCCTTGAAATTTAGCTCGACCACGAATTTTGGAAAGCTCTTGGAAAAGCATTGTAGCATCGGCCCAATCTTGGAGTTCGGTTTCGGTTAAGTTGCCGCCGTGTCGGAGTTCAAAGTTTTCCAATTGAATGATTTCGGCTAAATCAGAAGAACTTAAATTTCCATTTAAATCCATATTGGATTTGTTGGCTTCAATTTCTACAATTTCTTGGTTGGCATAATCCCAACTGTACGAAGAAATTTTTGAGAATTGGTTTCGCGCATCAATTTCAGCATCAAAGTCGAGTAGAGTAGAACCAAAAGTTACGGTTTCAACAGGTTCGGCTGTAGTGTCGGGTTTTTTGATGGTAATTTTACCGTTTTCAACAAAACAAAGTTTGCCGCAAGCTTGAGCTCGGGTAACGATAAAGTCCCAATCAGAAGCCGCAAATTGGACCAACTCTTTGTGAGTGAAATTGGTAGCTTCAATGTCGTTTTCCAAACCATAATTACCGATAATTTCTTCAAAAACTTCACTGTCTTTCACATCGTAGAAATAGTTGTTTTTTCTTCCAATTGTGAGTTTTACAGCTTCATCTTTACATTCAATAATCAAGAGTGACGATTTGTCTTTTATTTTTATCGAATGCTTAATAACAATACCTTTGTAAAGCACTTCTTCATCATTGTGATAGCCAGCATTGATTTGGATTTTTTTCCCAGGAATGAGTAATTCCTCATTACTTAGTTTAAAATCTCTTGCTGCTGGATCGCCATCAATCAAAATAATTTGCGCTATTGGTATTCGGTTTACTTCATTTTGAACAACAATATTCTTTACTTGATAGGTTTTGGATAATTCCTCACCTTCAATCAGAATTTTGTGCGTGACCAAATCGGCACTTTGGCTAGTTTGTATGACTTCGCTGTTGCTCATTTTGAAATTACTTTTTTAATGGAGGAAAGAAAATTTTCTGACCAATTTTTAATTTTCTGAAGTTGGTTATGTTGTTAATTCGCGCTACATCAATGTAGTATTTGGAATCTCCGTAAATTTTATAAGACATCAGAGGCAACGTGTCGCCGGCTTTTACGATGCGTTGGTGTGTTAAATCAGGCGATTGGTTGTTTTCTTTTGCAACGCGCAAATTGTCTTCCACAAAACCTTGAAATTTTCCTTTAGCGAGAGCTCTAATTGGCGTGCCATCGGGTTTGAAAATTTTGAACTCAATGTCCATTTCGGTCAATGAACCTTTGAATAATAGACTTCCCCAAGAAATGATCAAGTAATTGGGTTTGTGGTTTTCTCCATCGTAATTGAGAATTACTTTTTTGAATTTTTCAATGTCATCAATAATTCCATCATCGGTGCTTTCGTAACCACTAATAACGCCGCTTCTGTCAAAAACAAAATCGAGTTCAAGTGTTTCAGGAAGTTGTTTGTTAAAACGAGGAGAAACTGTGCTAGTGCCCGCAGCTTGATCATCATTTTGTTCAATTTTGTAGTGAAAAGTGTATTTTTCTGGATTTAATAACGTGGAAAATTCGCCATCATCCACTTCGTTATTAAACTCAGGATCACTATACGCTACTATTTTTAGTTTTTCTAATTGACCCGAACTCATGATTATCGCTCTTTTTGACGTTCTAATATTTGCATTACTTGTTCGACACAATCAGCCACTACATCAGTGTCATTGGGTTTTTGATTTGATGTAGGAGTTGATTTAGTGCTTTCGTTTACATTTATTTTGATGTGAAGTTCTTTTATTTCTATTGGCATTATGTTTTGATTATGGTGAAATAATTGTACGTCAATTCGATAGATTCAACTGCGAGTTTGCTTTCTTCAGCATTTAGATCTTCAACGACCCATTTTACGGGATAAGCATGAACAATATTCCATGAAATTAAAGGCTGGTGTTCATCGTTAAGCAGTTTGACAGTAATATTTATTGGTTTAAAGTTGAAATTTTCGATAGCATCTCTACACCAATCAATCACCTTAGAATCAATGACTAAACCTCGTTTTAGAACTAAATTTGGATATTTTGTTTTAACTGGGAATTTGTGTTTGAATCTATTTTCTCCTCCTTCCGCCACTTCCTCAGTTTCGATATCTACAGATAAACCTGACACCGATTGAAATTGATGGTCAATAGATTGCGAGTCTAAATCTGAAAATTCAACCAAAAAATGAAAGCCAACAGGAGGATAAAAATCTACCACAATTAGTCATTTTGAATGGTTAAACCTTCATGTACTAATTCCATTGATTCAATAGCCACTTCATTGCCATCGGCTTTTAAATCGGTCGATTGCACTTTGGTTGGCCAAGCATTTTTTACTTTCCAAGTAATTACGGGTTCGTGTTCTTCGTTGAGTAGTTTAATGGTAATATCTCTTCGCTCAATCGTATTTAGTTTTACCGTATTCCACCAATTATAGTATTCATTATCACTTTTAAAAGTGCCTCTTTTTAAAGTAATATTTGAAAATTTTTGCATTCCAGGCATTTTGGTTTTACTAAACTCCGGGCTGGCGCCTTGACGGTATTCGATAACTTCGGTTTCAACGTCAAGACCAGATACTTCGGTGAACCCTATTTTAGTTCCTCCCCAATCTACCGAGAAATGGAACTTTGCTAATGGATAACTCATGATTTATATTTTTTTATGTTGATAATTAATTAAGCTTCTTGCATTTTATGAGAAAATTTAAGCACGATAAATTCTGCTGGACGTACCACTGCCATTCCGATTTCGATAATCATGTAACCATTCAAAATATCATCGGCAGACATCGTTTGACCTAGACCAATTTTTACATAAAAAGCTTCGTCGGTTTTAGCTCCTGTTAATGCCCCAGCGCGCCATTGCAGTGTTAAGAAATTTTCAATCATTGCTCTAACACGGATCCAAGTATTGGCGTCATTGGGTTCAAAAACGAATTGATCAGTTGCATTTTTCACGGATTCTTCCACCATATTGAAGAAACGTCGAACAGATACATAACGCCATTCGTTATCGTTACCTGCCAAAGTTCGAGCACCCCAAACTATATTGCCTTTTCCAGTAAAGTTTCGAATGGCATTGATTGATTTTCCTTGCATATCATCAATGTTCAGTGTGTCTTGAATAACGTTGGTTATTTTTACTGTTGGTTGAACTACATAATTCAAACTTACATTGGCTGGCGCTTTCCACACACCTCTATCGTTATCTACTCTGGCATAAACACCTGCCATAGCTGCGCTTGGTGGAAGTGTGACAGGTAACATTCCGATTTCGGCTTTGATTTTATTGAAAGTAGTGTTGTCGGTTGTTTCTAAAGTGTCTAAAGTAACAGGAGAAACAGGTGGGGCTGAAGTTGTTAGCAAAGCTATCATGTCGGCCAATTCACCACCAGCAACTAAAATGGCATCTATTTTTTCCACTAGTGAATCACCTGCTGCATTGTCGTCATGAATTCCAAGCACACGTCTTAAAGAAGGGTCATTGGTTGTATCTGAAGCCATTTCGTTATGAATAGTTACAATAGATGTGTCATCATTCAATCGGTCTATTGTAGCATTTAAAAGTACTACTGTATTTTCCAATTCATTAGTAATCCACGTGTCTAGGGCATTGGCTTCAGTGTTAATCGAGCCATCTTCTCTCGCAATAGCCAATGCTGCATCGGCATTTGTTTTTACTTCTTCGATGTAGTCAATAATTTCTTCAATTTTGCTTTGTATATCTGGAATCATAGCTACAGCTAAACCGTCATTTGCAGCACCATCAACGTTTGCTTGTAATGTGTCTAAATCGGTAAATAAAGCTGTTAAAGCTGTTGTGTCTATGGCATCTGCAAAATTTTGTGCCCTTACTTGATCACTTTCTGCTGTTGTAGAAGTTGAGGTAACATCTACGTCACTTGTATCATAAGCATAGTCTAAAATAGTTTCCAAATAAGGGTAATACACGGCTCCGTATTTTAAATAGTCTTTGTCAGAGCCTATGTTGCTTCTCAATGCATCAATCGGATTAAATGAATTACCTCCTTGTTCATACTCTTCATCTCGGTAAGTGTCAATGATGGTAAAGCGATCCTGCAAATCATGGCATTGATCTAGTGCATTAACATACAGTGAATAAAAATCCATATGGTCTGCAAGCGAGGTTGCATCAGGAAATACTAATAAAGTCGGCTCGTTTTCTTTTGCAATTTCTGTCAAACCGTTGTCTAGTGGTGTAAATTCAACCATTGTGGCTGCCCCTGAAGAAGCGCCATATTGCCCAACAGAAACAATATAACAAGGTCCGCCACCATTTGCAAAATAGAGTTGCATTGAATAATACATTAAAAAAGGAGATTTTGCTGTGTCGCTGGGAGCCGTTGCTACTATTGTGGAGTCTACGACTGAAACCGTTATAGCTGTTTCATTTTGTGGTTTTCCATAATAGGTTTCGTAATCGAGTAGCGAAGTAATGCGTTTGGGTTTTAAGTGCAAATCACCTTCCACTTTTTTTGTTGCTATTTGAGTATATCCAATAAATGCTGGAATAGCAGTTTGTACCTGAGCTATAGCGGGAGGGAACTTTGTGATTTCCTCAATATAAACACCAGGCGTTCTGTAAGTTGTTGCCATAATTTAATTGTTTTTAATTTGTTAAATGAATATTTCTGAATATATTTTACTAACTACTTTTTTTATCGAACGAATCGAAGGATTAGGATATTTATAAGTAGAGACTGTTGTTATTTCGTCGGGAGTAAATAGGAAAAGATCGAAATCGGATGGCAGAATTTCAACAAAGCCGTTTTTTGCTAATGGTTTTTCCGCTAAGGTTTCAACACTTATGTTAGCGTTTGTTAAGAAGTATTTCCAATAAGTTTTACGATTATTGAAATGGATTTTGAATTTTGGGGTGGGAAAGATAAATTTTTTGCTACCGTCTAACACATTCAAATCAATTGTATCGCCGGTCATTTTCAAGGAAATCATTCCGATGACACCCAATTTTTCTTTTTCGGTTAATGTTTCAAGTAAATCGGTTGTTGTTGCTTCAGTAGCTTTGTAATCTTCACTAACAAAAATGCTGTCTTCTAGAAGTGATATGGTTTTAAACGAGGCAGGTTCAGTTGCCGGTTTTACATTAGAGAAATAAAAAATTCTATTGGATGTAAAGCTTATATCTGTATAATTTTCAAAAAAAATATCTTTTAGTTTGATTAAGAAAACTAATTCTGCATCTAAAGCGATATCGATAAAAGGAAGTGTTGGGTTGCTGTTTGAAATAGGAACACCAACTAATATCTTGTCGCTTTTTTTTGAAAAGATGGAGCGTCGGTTTTTTAAAAATTGAGTTGTTTCATGCGAAGGCACTATCTCAATAAAGCTCTCAAATGAATAGTTTTTTACTATTTTTTTTTGCTTATCTGCGTCCAAATCATCATATTGGGTTTCTCCCGAATTGAGAAAGTAGCCATGCAAAATGGAAAGTTCAAAAAGAGTTTTAAATATGACGCTGTTCGAAGCCATTAGTTTTTGTGTAAATTAGTTTCGTAACCTCCAACAGTTGCTCCCTCACCAGAAGCAATGTTTCTTTCAATTTTAATTAAACTCACTTTATAGAGAGCCGAAGGAAGTTGTTTGCCACCTAGTGTTCCCCATATATAGTTGAGTTCTTCAAATGTGGGTGTATATAATTCAATTGTAAAGCGAAATTCGTCAATATTACTCAAAGCACTACTAGCGGTAAAAGGAGTATTGGCTTGTGTAAAGAGTTTCTTGCCTTGAAAAAATTCAATAATTTTTGAAATGGTGTTCAAGGAATTAACATAGGTTTGTCTGTGAGCACTAAAAAGTAGGTAGAGATTTAAATTTATTATTGAATTGCGGTAGGTGATTTTTGAGTTTTCAACGGTGTGATTCGGGAAATTTTTTAAAGTCGTTTCTTCGTTTATATTCAATAATGTTAGTGCTACAATGTCACTAAAGTCCTCTGCATTAGCGCTCTGAGAATCAAGCATAGCGATATTTTCAGGAGTTACTGGTTTTCCTAAATCTACTTCTTCTAGGTAATTATTTACCTGTTCGGCTAGTATTGTTATGATTTCAAAAATCATCTAAATATCATTTAGTTGCTTAGCAAATTTAGTTGCTAATTAAATGGTAGAACAGAGTTAAAACCTCCATTTTTACAGGGGAAAAACACGGTCATTAACTAAGGATAATGCCTTTTTTTTCTTAGTGAAAAATAGTTCGGAAAAATCATAAAAAAACCACCGTACTGCCAAAACAGTGCGATGGATTGCTTATAAAAGGAAGGATGGTCTTATTTAAAACAAATCGGAATGATTTCGCCTTTAGCTAAACAATATTTCTCTACCAATTCTGTTGAGATTTTAGTCGTATAATCTTCTTCTACAACTTTAAAACCAATACTTCTAAGTTTGTCGAAGTAATCGCGACCATAGATACGAACATGGTCGTATTGACCAAAAATTGCAGCACGTTCTTTTTGGTCAGTGATGCTATCGTCTGAAAATGTTGTAGCTCTCGTTAAGTCTTGCGGAATTTGAAAAACACCCATTCCGCCTGGTTTTAACACACGATACAACTCTTGCATCGCTTTGGTGTCATCAGGAATATGCTCTAAAACGTGATTACAAAAGATTACGTCATACATATTGTCTTCAAACGGTAAATTGCAAATATCAGCTTTTACGTCGGCCAAAGGCGATAACAAATCTGTTGTGGTATAATCAATGTTGGTTTGCTTTTTAAAGCGTTTGTAAAATTCTTGCTCTGGAGCAAAATGCAGCACTTTCTTTTTTTCTTTTGCAGTAAAAAAATCAGTTTCATTTTTTAAATACAACCATAATAATCGGTGCCTTTCCAACGAAAGTGTACTAGGAGAAAGTACATTATTACGTTGATTTCCGTAGCCATAAGGCAAAAACATTCGGAAACTTTTCCCGTCAATAGGGTCGGTAAAGCGATTTCCCCTCAATACGAAGGCCAAAATAGGGCGCGCCACTATACTCAACCGAATTAATATGGGTCGAGGAATGGTGTTGAGTATAAATTTGAATATTTTTTTCATTTTTTAATTTACCCTAATAAGGCACAAAAGAAAATTTAAATTACATTTTTTACTTAATGACCAAAGGTTGTTTTCTGAACTCATCTTCCTCATTACTCACAATACCCAAAGCATCATAAATGTATTGGAAGGTTGATAAAATTTCAGGTTTTCCATCAATCAAAGCCACGTCGTGTTCAAAATGAGCACTTGGTTTTCCGTCGGCAGTTAAAATTGTCCAGCCGTCTTTTAATTGCTTGATGTTCTTTGTACCCATATTAATCATAGGCTCGATAGCAACTACCATACCTTCAACAAATAGTTTTCCTCTTCCTTTTTTTCCATAATTAGGCATTTCTGGATCTTCGTGCATTTTTGTACCTAGCCCATGACCTACTAATTCTCTAACTACACCATAGCCGTGACTTTCGCAGTATTTTTGAATGGCATTCCCAACATCTTCCACACGATTGCCAATTCGAAATTCGCGAATACCTATATATAAACTTTCTTTTGTTACTTTTAGTAGTTTTTTGACATCAGGAGCAACTTCTCCAATTTCAAAACTATAAGCATGATCACCGTAAAATCCGTTTTTCAAAACACCACAATCTACCGAGATTACATCGCCTTCTTCCAAAGGTTTTGCGTTAGGGATACCGTGTACAACTTGAGCATTCGGACTCATGCACAACGTATTTGGAAAACCATAAAGTCCTAAAAAACCTGGTATTCCACCATTGTCTCTAATAAATTCTTCGGCAATTTTGTCCAATTGCAGTGTGGTAACTCCAGGGCGAATGACTTTGGCTATTTCGCCTAATGTTTTCGAAACCAATAATGCACTTTCGCGCATCAACTCAATTTCTTCTCGTGTTTTTGGGATAATCATGGTGCTAAATTCAGACCGCAAAAATAGTGAAAAGTGTTCAGTATTTCACTACCGTAATTTGTAATTTGTTATTTGAGTTTTGTAATTTTATACGATATGAGTTTTGTCATATTTTGAGCCCAATTCTCGTTTTAACTTTGTGTAAAATTTCAAAGGTATGAGTAAATATGTTACCGCAGCAGAAGCTGTAAAAGTCGTAAAATCAGGCGATAGAGTCTATCTTCAAGCCGCTGCAGCCGCGCCAACTATTTTGGCCAATGCACTAACAGAACGCGCTGCCGAATTGCGCGATGTAGAAATTTGTCACTTGCATGTCGAAGGTGAGGCACGTTATGCTAATCCAGATCTTGCCGCAAGTTTCCATGTAAATTCTTTTTTTATTGGCGCCAATGTGCGTCACACGCTAAAAGCAGGAAATGGTTCTTATACGCCAGTATTTTTGAGCGAACTGCCGCATTTGTTCCGTAAAAATGTATTGCCGTTAGATGTGGCTTTTATCCATGTTTCGCCACCCGATATTCATGGGTATTGCTCGCTTGGAGTTTCAGTTGAAGCCACAATTGCTGCCATCGAAAACGCCAAAATTGTCGTAGCTCAAGTCAATCCGAATATGCCACGCACTTTTGGTGACGGAATTCTGCATTTTTCTGAAATCGATTATTTGGTTGAGGTTGATGTTCCAATTTATGGACATGAACCAGTTCCATTTACAGCCGAAGAAGAAAAAATTGGCGGTTTTATTGCCTCTTTAATCGACGATCAAAGTACCTTACAAATGGGAATTGGTTCTATACCCAATGCAGCTTTGAGCAAATTGACTAATCACAAGGATTTGGGTTTGCATACCGAAATGTTTTCTGATGGTGTAATTGATTTAATAGAAAAAGACGTTATCAATTGCAATTACAAAGGAACGTTGCGCGGACGTGTACTCGCTACTTTTTTAATGGGTTCCAAACGATTGTACGACTATGTGGATGACAATCCGTTCTTTGAAATGAAAGAATCCTCTATGGTCAACGACACGGCTCGTATTCGCAAAAATCCAAAAATGGTAGCAATCAATTCCGCTATCGAAGTAGATGTTACTGGACAAGTTTGTGCCGATTCTATTGGACCCAATATGTTTTCGGGTGTTGGCGGTCAAATGGATTTTATTCGTGGTGCTTCACTAAGTCAAGGCGGAAAAGCAATAATCGCTTTACCATCCATAACTAAGAGAGGTGAAAGTCGCATCGTTCCGTATCTAAAACAAGGCGCTGGAGTAGTAAGTACGCGCGCTCATGTTCATTATATTATTACTGAAAATGGCATTGCCGATTTGTATGGAAAAACGCTGAAACAACGCGTTGCCGAATTGGTTAAAATTGCGCACCCAAGCCATCAAGAAACAATTGATAAACAGTATTATGAAATGCTGAATAAATTTTAGGAGCGATCTCGTCTTTTGGGACGAGAGGGCTTTCTTGCCATCCGTATTCCTGCTGTCCGTTACAATAAAAAATGCTTTCTATAAGGAAAGCATTTTTTATTTCCGCTACCATCAGGGCTAGGGAAGAAACATCTTTTGTGAAAATAAAAGTTCTAAAAATTAAATCTTAATATGACCCCAATTTTCGCCACTTTTTATACGACGTATTTGCATTTCGCTTACGCCGAATTGTTTGGCAATCATTTTTAAACGGGTTTTTTGATTCGGTTTGGCGAGTAATTTTTTGATTAGCATTACTTTAGTTACCGTAAGTTTTTTGCCATCCGATTTAATATTGTGTTCAATCAAATTTTTCTTGGCCTGAATTACAAAAGGACTGTTGCGGTAAAATTCCATTGCCTCATCTTTGGTTGCCCAACGTAAATTACGGTAATCGTCGTTGTCTCTTACACGATCCAAATGGAGTACTTGAACCTGATTTTCAGTCGGAGGTGGAAGAAAATACTTGGCCACTAATTTGTATAAAAAATAATTTTTGTTGATGGTTTTTCCATCGCGCACAAATTTGTAGCGAAATAATCGATAACCATCTGCAGTGCTTCCTTTTAATAATCTTCCTTGTTTCATGTCGTCAGAAAAACTAATAAGACGACCTCGATTGGATATAGCGTAACGAAAGATTAATTTGTCTTCGAGCTCAATTTCTTTGAACTCTTCGCCAGGATAAATTTTAAGAGTATTCATTACTAATGTTGTTTTTAAAATGCATTCATAATAGCGGCCAATCGCTTAAATGGAATTTTAAACGAATAAGCCACATAGATAAAAATAAGTCAGTTCTAAAAGCAAATATAACTATTTTTTTTTAATCTGGATTCGCCATGATTTTAAACAATGTTGCATTCGAAGTAAAAAAGCGATTTTCGAGGCTCAATTGAGATAATTGAGCACTTACCAAATTATTTTCACGCGAATTAACTAAAAAAATGGAACTTTCGCCAAATGAAAACAAACGTTCTTCTGAATTTAACATTGTGGTGTAGTCATCAACCAAATTAGTAATTAATTTTCGTTGCCGTTCCAATGCGCTGATTTCGGTTTGTTGCGCATTGATTTTATTGGTTAATTGCACTCTTTGTAAGTTGAGTTCATACTGCGTGTCTTGCAATTTAAACTCGGTTATTTTCAAACTTCCTCGTTCTTTGCGCAAGAAAATGGGAAAGCTAAAATTCACACCCACTTTGTAATTGTTAAAATTGGTATTTGTATAAGCATCGGGCTCAGACAAATAGTGGTAACCCAAATCAATTTTGGGCAATAGTTGGTTGGCTTTGAGCTTGCGGTCGATTTCTAAAATGCCGATTTTATTTTCCAAAGCATTAATTTTGGGATGACTCTCAATGGATGGATTAACGAGCATTAAATCGTTTGTTCGCAAGGTTTCCTTGATGGTTTGCTCTAAATTTTCTTCGGGAATCATAGTGTCCTGTAATTCCAATGGGACATTGTTTTCTAACCATAAAAAATTGGCCAATTCTAGTTTGGCTTTTACCAATTTCAATTGTGCTTCTTCTAAACTAAGCTGGCGATTGCGAACAATAATGCCTGCTTCAACGCTATCTATTGCTGGTTTATCGCCGTTTTTAATTAATTGGTGAATTCCGTCGAATCGTATTTCAGCATTTTTCAAATAGTTTTTGTACAGTTCTACTTCGCTATGATTTCGTTTCCAATTAAAATAGGCAACAGAGGCGTCATACAATACTTCGATGGCTTGTAATTTTCGTTCGGCTTCACTCAGTTGCACTTGAATTTTGGCTTTGCGCAAATCGGCCATGCGTTGGTTAATCAATAAGCCTTGACCAATTGGCACGTTGATGCCTAATGAAGTTAAACCTTGATTAGGAAGCGTGTTTTGCGGATTGACATAAATCCCTTCGCTGTTGTCAAAACCAGCTTTGATTTCGATTCCGTACCACGTTGGAATTTTGAAACTGCTGTTGAGGAGCGAGTAATATTCTTTGTCTTTGAATTGTTTTTGATCAAAGTCGACTTCAATTTTTGGGTCAAAACCACCACGCGCCATCATCAAATTGGCTTGCGCACTGGTGACTTGCAAATTGGCGCTTTTGACCATAGGATGAAATTTTTTCACATAACCCAAATACTCATTGTAGGTGAGCACATTGGGAGTTTGTGCTGAAACCCAAGTGGTGAATAGTATAAAAAAGAGTGTTTTCAAATTCATTTTTTGATGCCTTTTGTTTGTTTTCTAGCCCTGATCTCGTTCTCGTCTTTTGGGACGAGATTGGAGCTCTTAACTTATTGGCCAAATAAGTTAAAGCGACTGACGAGAGCAGGAAAATGGATTACCTAAAATGCCCTCTCGTCCCAAAAGACGAGATCGCTTCTAAAAAAATTACTTTTTTTCAGAAATAGCTTTGTTTTGAGGTTGGTAATAATTAGGTGGAAAACCGTTGAGTGTTCGCCACAGTTCAAACCAAACCGGAACGTTGTCGAGCAAAGCCAATGTTTGCGCTCCTGAACCAATACTGACTTGCTTTGGCCACGGTGCTTCACTTTCGTCGGGCGCAATCAACACTCTAAACTTACCATTTGGGCTGATGAAATTTTCGACTGCAACAATTTTTCCGCCAAAGGTTCCGTAACTCATATTAGGCCAACCCGAAAATACTACCGTTGGCCAACCATCAAACCAAACGCGGACTTTTTCACCCTTGTGAATTAAAGGTAAATCAGTAGGTGAAACGTAGGTTTCAACGGCAATATCGTATTTGGAAGGCATAATGCTCACAATTTGAGTGCCTTCTTTGACAGTTTCGCCAATACCTGATTGCAAAGCACGATTGACG
Source organism: uncultured Flavobacterium sp. (assembly GCA_964414655.1). Classification (GTDB taxonomy): domain Bacteria; phylum Bacteroidota; class Bacteroidia; order Flavobacteriales; family Flavobacteriaceae; genus Flavobacterium. The sequence continues at coordinate 138,814 of CAYPXI010000004.1, forward strand.
TAACCATCTTGTGGCGCTTTGATGTAATACATTCCGTTGCGAATTTGGTAATTGACGTATTGATTTTGCAATTTGTTGACTTGCGCTTCGGTATCGTATTGGCTACTGAGTGCTGTGTATTGGTCGCTTTTGGCTTTGGATGCTTTTTCGGTATATTCGGCCGAGATGCGATTGACTTCGACTTTGGCGTTGATTAGTTCGTTTCGACTAGCCAATAATTTGTTTTCTTGCGTGATGATTTTGGCTTCTACTTCTTGTAGTTTTAGGCGTTTTTCTTCTACATCAGTCAATGGTTTTAAGCCTTCTTTGTTGAGCGTTACCGAGCGATTGAATTGGGTTGTGGCAATTTTGATTTGCGTTTTTACCGCTTCCAAATCCATACTGTCGCTTTTGACTTTGAGTAGCGATTGGCGGATTTTATTTTTGGCTTGTTGTAGTTTCAATTCCTTTTCGTTTTCGATAGCTGCAATTTGAGTTGATAGCGTGTTGACCTTACTTCCGTAGGATTGTACTGCCATTTTTTTGGCGTCGACCTGGCTTTTGGTGTTGTTCACTAAATTCGGATCGAAATAGTCTTCTTTAATTTCAGAGATGAACAAAATGGTGTCGCCTTTTTTAACATAATCACCTTCTTTGACGTACCATTTTTCAATTCGTCCAGCAATAGCCGTATGAATGGTTTGTGGGCGTTGGTCTGGTTTTAAAGTGGTTACAGCGCCAGATCCTGAGATGTTTTGTGTCCAGGGTAAAAAGAAAATAATGAAGACCAAAATAGTAACGCCTACAATAATTCGGTTTAAGATTTTGTAATGCGGACGATATGACAAATTACGTACCGAACTGAATTGGTCGATATTTTCTGTAATCGGATTTTTTTTAGAAATGTTCAGCATGGTTAATTTACTTTTGAATCGTAGCTAATTTTTCCTTCGGTCATAATAATATTTCGGTTGCATTTTTGTTTCCAATATTCATTTTTAGAGGAAACAATTACAGTCCATTGGTGTTTAGAATCGGTAATAAAATCGATGATTTCTTTGGCTGCTTCCTCGTCCATTTTATCCAAAGGATCTTCGTAGAATAAAATTTTAGGTTTGTTGATTATGCTACGAGCTAATAGAATTTTTTGTGCATTTGACGATGACAATTGCTTGCCTTCGGGATATATTTTGCTGTCTAAACCATTGGGTAATGATTTGATGAAATCGCCTAATTTTACACTATCAATCGCCCATTTGATGTTTTCGTAAGGAACATTCGGATTGTTGAATGTAAGATTTTCAAGAATGGTTCCTTCAAACGGAGTTTCGCCCGTAATGATAGAGCCAATTTGAGAACGGTATTGTGTTAAATTAATTTTTCGGTAAGTGTCGTCGTTAATGTAAAACGAACCAGTAGAAGGTTGCAATAATCCTGATAAAATGCGGATGAGCGTGGTTTTGCCCGAGCCATTATTTCCTTCGAGGTAAATTTTTTCGGAAGGCTCTATTTTTAGGTTGATTTTGTCGATGACATAATCGTTCGAATCGGGAAATTTAAAGCGCAAGTTTTCTGCTTCGAGGCTGATGTTGGTAAAACAATAATCAATCGATTTGCTGTTGGGTTCTTCTGTTTGTAAATCAACAATTTGCCCAATTTTTTCGATAGAAGTGATAACATCGTACAAACTTTCCAATCCAATGATGATTTTTTCAACCGAATTAATAACCAACAAGATAATGATTTCAGCAGCCACAAATTGCCCAATATTCATTTTCTGATTCAGTACTAAATAGCCTCCAATTAAGAGTAAACTCGCTGTAATAATGATTTTGAAAACAATAAGTTGCGTGAATTGGCGCTTAATTACACCAAAATGCTTTTCGCGGTAGTTAAGGTATTCTTCAACTAAATGGTTGTTTTTTTGTAAAGCAAACTCAAAGTTGTCTTTTTTGCGAAAGCTAAAATTGTTTCGAGCAATTTCTTGTAACCAACTCACCACTTTATACTTGTATTTGGATTCTTTTAAACTACTGGAAAGTCCGGAGTTGTATGAAAATTTGAATATCGAATAGAGTAAAAGCAACAATAATAATCCGAAAACAATAAAAAACGGATGGTACAATGACAAAAGAATTATTCCGAATACAATTTGCAATAGAGCCGAAGAAAAGTCAATCAGCAATTTTGAGGTTCCTTTTTGAATGGTTAACGTATCAAAAAAACGATTGGCTAATTCGGGCGGATATTGGTTGTACAATTCCTCGAATTTAATTTTGGGTAATCGATAGCTGAATTCGAACGAAGAGCGGACAAATATTTTTTGTTGTAAATTTTCGGTAATGCGCAGTTGCATGAGTGATAAAATGCCCACTAAAGCGACTCCAATCACCACAATAAAAACAAGAACAATCCAGGAAACGCTTACTCTTCCTGATTGGATGAGATTGATGATGGCTTGAATGCCCAGTGGCAATGACAAACTAACCAAACCGGCAAAAATGGCGTAAAAGAAGATTTGTGAAATGTCTCTACGATCGAGTTTTAAGAGGTTGTAAAATCGTTGTAAAGGAGTTAGTGTCATGGTTTTATTTTAAAGTGTTTTCTACTAAGTTCAAATAAAAATCAGTTGGCGAAATAGTTTCGTTGCAATTGGTGATTGTTTTAAGATGATCACGAAGAAAATGTTGGTGTAAAGCGCCTTCCACAATAGAAGAAGCCAAACTTTTTGCAAATGCATATTTCGGATTGACTTCGCTAATCATCTCAACCAATCGATTGATAACACGTTTGTACACCAAAAAGAAACCTTCTTTGTTTTCCTCGTCAACTTCTTTGGTTAAGATCGTTTTGGTGAATTCAGCTATGATTATTTTGTTCAAAATAGCTTCGTCGATGTGTAGAGTAGCCGAATCGTCTTGCACTTTTTCAGTTACAATTTGAATACCTTTTCGCAGTTTTTCAAAAGGATTATAAATATTGTTAGTTGCAAAAACCAATTTGTATTCAATCCAGCCCCAATACCATGATGAAAGGTACAACATCAATTTGTGTTTGCTTTCAAAGTAGCGGTAAATGGAACTTTCATTAGAGCCAATTCGTTCGCCTAGTTTTTTGAACGTAAAATTTTCAAAACCAATTTCATCAATCAAAATAATGCTTTGTTCAATGATTTTTTTGCCTAACTCTGAAGTTTCTGGGTTTTTAACGTACAATTTATCGTTGACTGAAATAATAATGTTGGAAAGTATTTGTTGCATGATATATTATTTTTGAGTAGTTGGATTTGGAATCGTTTTCATTTGAATGACATCAACTAAAAAAGCAAAAGCCATGGAGAAATAGATGTATCCTTTTGGGATTTCGAATTGAAAACCTTCGGCGATAAGTGAAACGCCTATCATCATTAAAAAACACAACGCTAAAATTTTAAAAGAAGGATGTTTAGTGATGAAAGCACTAATTGGTTTTGAGGCAAAAAGCATGATGATTACTGTTACAATTACGGCAGTATACATCACCCAAAGTTCTTGTACCATTCCGACAGCGGTGATGATGGAGTCGATAGAAAAAACCAAATCGAGTAGAATCACTTCACCTAAAAGTTGACCAAAACTTCCTTTTTTGATTGCGGTTTCCGCTGGATTTTGTAGAGTTTCGGTTTTGTGATAGATTTCTTTGGTGCTTTTGTAGATTAAAAATAATCCTCCAACAATCAAAATGATTCCTTTTCCTGAAAAATCAATATTGGAAAACGTGAATAAAGTAGAGTCAAGTTTCAAAATCCACGAAATTAGAGCCAGTAATGCCAATCGCATAAGCATAGCCAATCCAATTCCCCAATAACGCAGTTTGTTCCGTTGGCTTTCGGGTAATTTGTCAGCCAGAATTGAAATGAAAATTATATTATCAATTCCCAGTATAACTTCCAATGCGATGAGTGATAGTAATGGAATAATTGCTTCTGTCATGATTTAAAAATTTATTTTAAAACCAAAATTTAAGTTTTTCATATCGCGAATTTCAGGCTTGATTTTATTGTCTTTAACATCAAGAAATTGAAGATGTGGTAAGCTTTCAATTTGTTTTGGAATTTCTTTCAACCTATTTTGACTTAAATACAAAAACTCTAAATGCTCTAATTTTTTAATGTTATCGGGCAGATTTTCTAGCTTGTCATTTTCCAAGTGCAACGATTTTAGTTTCGGCAATTTGCTCATGATTTCTATGGTTTTAGGTAAGTTCATATTGATTTCATCGTTGAGATACAACTCTTCTAAATTTTCAAGTTGAATCATTTCTTTGGGTAATTCAGTAAAATCATTGCCACTCAAGTCAAGCACTTTTAATTTTTTTAGTGTACTAATTTCTGATGGAATGATTTTCAAATGATCGTTTTTTAAGCTCAAGTATTCGAGATTTACAAACTTGGCCCAAATGTCTGAAGGAAATTCTTGATTGGTGTTGCTGAGATTTAATCGAATAACTTGATTTGGGTTTTTTAAAGCTTCAGACAAAGTGTTGAATTCTTTAATTTCAACTGATTTGTTTCTGATGGTTTGCGCTACAACTGATTCATAGCCTAACAACTGTAAAAAGACAAGAATAAGATAGATTGCTTTCATAATTATATTTATTAAATAATAATAATTAGCGCAAAGATAATAGTAATACTATTAAAAATGAAATTTTAACTTTTATTTATTATTTTTAAAATAATTGATGAAAAATCTTTGAGCGATGATTTGCAGTTAATAATTAGATTTATTTTATAGAATATTTATGAAAAAATATCTTTGAGTAAAGCTAATTTGCTAGAAAAACTAATGAAGTAATTATAGGGCTAAATAAAAATACAATTGCAAACATCAAAGTAAATGATATATTATTTGTTAACTGTATCTAAGAATTTTGAAAGAAAAATTAGAGAACAAAATAAATTGTTAGGATGAAGGAAGGGTACAGGAAAAACTTGTAGTAAGTATTATATAGTTAACTGTAATTTTTCATCCGCGAAAAAAAATAACTTTTTCCTTTCATAATTACCAAATCTTGGTAACTTTACAAAAATTTAATGAATTTATGGGACGAAATACATCTGTTTCTTTAGGAAATTATTTTGAGAATTTTGTTGATAGCAGAGTTTCTGAAGGTAGATTTAAAAATGCTAGTGAAGTTATTCGAGCTGGATTAAGATTGTTGGAAGAAGAAGAAAATAAAATTATTGCTCTTAAAAATGCTATCAACGAAGGAATTGAAAGTGGAATTGCAAAAGATTTTGATCCAAAAAAACATCTTGAATCTTTAAAAGCAAAAAAGAGAAATGGCTAGTTATATAGTTACCAAAAAAGCCGTTGAAGATTTAACTAAGATTTGGGATTATACTTACGAAGTTTGGTCTGAAAACCAAGCTGATAAATACTATTTTGAACTTCTTGAAGATTGCCAACTATTGGCTGAAAATCAAAACTTTGGCAAATACTATAATGAAATTAGTAAAGAAATTTTCGGCTACAAATCTGGACAACACATAATATTTTTCAGAAAACTGAGTGAAAGTAAAATTGAGATTACAAGAATTCTACATTCAAGAATGGATTTGAAAAACAGAATTGAAGAATAAAACTACAGTTAACACTGTTTTCCCGCTATTGCTGGGTTTGCGCTTGCTATCTAGTTTCCTTGAAAAATATGCTATCTTTCTTAAAAATTTCGTAGTCTTGTTTTGGTTAGTCTTCGCAGCAGCAGACGCGAAGCTAGAGAATGAAAGAATTAAATTTACCTTTTCATTGAAAAATGACTCCTAAATTCTTTTTCTACACCATCTTTCACAAAAATAATTTTAAACCAATAATCGTCTGAAGGAAGTTGTTGGTTTTCAAAAGTGCCATCCCAACCCAATGTTGATGGGTCAATCTTTTTTATCAATTTGCCATAGCGATCATAAATATAAATGATGGCATTACTCAACGCATCCAAGCCACTAATTCTCCATGTATCATTATATCCATCGTTGTTTGGAGTGAAAAAACGGATGTAATCTGCAACTAATACATTTCCTTCAATTGGGTTACAACCATTGCTGTTTTTTACCGCAACAGTATGGTAACCAACACTTAAGTTAGTAAATACATTACTTGTTTGCCAAATGCCGTTGTCAAGTCTGTAGATGTATTCATTTGATGGTGGTAAGGCAGTTATTGTAATTCTATTTTCGTCGGCAAATGAAATGATTTCGGTTGGATTTATTACTATTGATGTTGGTTCAACAAATTTATTTATTGAAAAATTATATATTGAGAAACATTGCGTAATACTATTAAAAAGGCGAACAAAAATTTGTTGACTACCCAGAGATACCAAGTTCAAAGGAATGTTTTTGTCTATTGGATTTGTATTGGCTATCGCATCATTATTAGAGTAGAAATAACTGGTTTGAATGCTACTGTTTTGGTTTTGTAAAATCTCCGTGTCTTTTATGGCTAAAATAATTTGGTCTGAAAGACAGGCGTTTATAGTTGTTATTGGATTGTTAAGACTTGGGTTATTGTAAATTTCAACTGTAAAATTGCCTATACCAACGCAATTGTTATTGGATGTAACTCTAACATATATTGTAGTTATTCCTGTTGGAATTGGTGTGCTGTTTGTTAGTGGATTGATCCCTAGTGATGCATCGGATGTTGAGAAGTAGAAATTGATATCTACGGTTGTTGTGGGAAAATAAGTGTTTTTAATAATAGCTCTTTGATTATAAAAATCGATGTATCCAAAGTTTTGACTTAATTCGGCACATTTTGATGGTGGATTTGGGTACGATGCCAAACTAGTTGGATTTATAACCAAATTAATACTAATTGTAGCCGAATTACATACAACCGTTGCTCCACTATAACTACCAACAACATAAATAGGCTGATTAAAAGCAATAGTGTTTGCAAAACTACTTGGGTTGCTTATTTCTTGTGTTAACGCTAAGTCCAAATAATATTTTAAAACAATGTTTGGGTTCGAATTAGTGATAATCTCACTGAACTGGTTGAGGTCTATTGTAGCAAATCCATCGTTATTAGGTGCAATAAAATCGCATTGATTGATAACTATTGGTGTGGCGTTGAGAATTGGAGTGTCATAAAAATTCAAACTAATTTCATCTGATTGTTCATCCAAAAAGGGAACATTGGTGATGTCTACATTTGGATCAGTGACGTCATAGGCGGCAATTTCTACTTTATAATTTCCGGTTTGGTCTGCTATAATCGAATTATTGTTTGATAAAGAATTGTTTAAAGTGCTAATAACTACGCCATCTCTGCTCCATCGGTAATTGAATCTGAGGTTAGCTGGATCAGAATTAAAATCGGTAACGTCAACGATAGCTTTGAGTTCCTTGGTGTTAGGTTTACAATAATCCAATTGTATGATTTCATTGTCGGTGTTGTCTTTTATATTTACCGAAGATAAAAATCCACAGTCAGAGCTACCTGAGCCTCCTGTTTGGGTAATGGAAATTTCGCCAGCATCTTGCACATAATTATCCACCATTAAAATATAGAGTTCACCTTGAATCGCATTGGCAATAGTAGCAGTTTCTACCGACAGCGGTAACCAACTACAGTCTACTTGATTGGTAGGAGTTAGTTGCGAGCAAATATTCGTTAAATTTTGAAAAGGTCCCCAAATGGTAAAATCTACATCAATACCAACGCCATTATTGTTTACCTGGCTGATTTCTAATACAATATCGCCAGAAGTTTTTATTTTCATAAAAAACCAAGTCGGAGCTTTTATGGGTTCGTTGAAGCAACTAGGCTGTATTCCTTCGGCATTGTTTGTGGTTTGATTTTGAAAAGGAATATTTGTTGCACAGGATTGATACAGTGAAGGATTCGCCTCAAGTTCTGCACAACTAGCTGCTCCACCTTGTGAGAAAGAGAAATTAGATGCAAATATTAAAATTAATAGAACTAAGCTATTCTTAAAACGAACCATTTTTAAAAGATTATAAATCCTTGCCTAAGATACTAAAGATTTTCCAGTCATTGCTATTGGTTTTTCAATTCCCATTAGTTCCAAAATGGTGGGAGCAATATCACCCAGTACACCGCTTTTGATGCTTTTTAGTTCTGGATCTACCAAAATTAAAGGAACTGGATTAGTGGTGTGGGCTGTGTTGGGCGATCCATCAGGATTAATCATCGTTTCACAATTTCCGTGGTCAGCGATGATTAGTGTAGTGTAATTGTTGGCTAATGCGGCCTCAATTACTTCTTTTACGCAAATATCAACGGCTTCACATGCTTTGATTGCGGCTTCCATTACGCCAGTGTGACCCACCATATCGCCATTGGCAAAATTCAAACAAACAAAATCAACTTCGCCTTTATTGAGTTCAGGAACTAAAGCGTCTTTGAGTTCAAATGCACTCATTTCGGGTTGTAAATCGTAAGTAGCTACTTTTGGTGAATTGCGTAAAATTCGGGTTTCACCTTTAAATGGGATCTCTCTTCCGCCCGAAAAAAAGAACGTTACGTGCGGGTATTTTTCGGTTTCGGCAATTCTAATTTGCTTTTTTTGATGCTTTTCTAACACTTCTCCTAAAGTTTCTGTAATGTTGTCTTTGTCATAAATCACATGAACGTTTTGATATGTGTCATCGTAGTTGGTCATGGTTACATAATACAAATTCATTTTGTGCATATTGAATTCGTGGAAGTCTTTTTGTGACAAAGCTTCTGTTAATTCGCGGCCTCGATCAGTTCTAAAATTAAAGAAAATTACTACGTCGTTTTCTTCGATGGTTGCAAGTGGATTGTTGTTTGAATCAACCATAACAATGGGTTGAATGAATTCGTCAGTTACTTCATTGTCATAACTCTTTTGAATACTTTCAATAATATTTGTCGAATGTTCACCTTGCGCGTTAACGACTAAATCGTAGGCCAATTTAACTCTTTCCCAACGTTTGTCTCGATCCATAGCATAATAACGACCAATTAAACTCGCAATTTTGGCATTGGAATTTTGGGTGTAATTTTCCAAATTTTTAATGTCGGCAATGGCTGATTTTGGATCCACGTCGCGTCCGTCAGTAAAGGCGTGAATGAAGATTTTCTCCAAACCAAAATCGTTTGCAGCATCCAACAAACCATACAAATGAGAAGTGTGCGAATGTACGCCTCCATTAGAAACCAATCCTAAAAAATGTACTTTTTTGTGGTTGTCTTTCGCATATTGAAAAGCGTCTAATAATGGTTTTTCTTGGTTCATGGTTTTGTTTTGAACCGCCAAATTAATTTTAGCTAAATCTTGGTATACAATTCGGCCAGCGCCAAGGTTCATATGTCCCACTTCTGAGTTGCCCATTTGACCTTCGGGTAAACCTACATTCAAACCATCCGTGCGCAATTGCGCATTAGCATATTGAGTGTAAAGACTATTTATAAAAGGAACATTTGCATTGTCAATAGCTGAAACTTTAGGGTCAGGCGATTTTCCCCAACCATCCAAAATCATCAAAATTACTTTTTTGTTCATCATAACTCTACTTAATCTGTTGAAAAGAAGAGAGCAAAGGTAGCTTTTTTCCTTTTTTAACTAGCGTAATGGCAAGTTAAATTTAATAAAACAGTAGCGAAATCGTTATCTTTTCAAGGAATTGTAGTCAATAAAGTAGCGAATACTAATGGAAAAAATATGATCTAAATTTTTGTTGTTAACCAAGTTGTTGATGTTTGATCCAAAACTTCGGTCTATGATAGTTCCTGAGTCATCTGTCAAAGCATTGTTGCGGTACAAAATGGAAATTTGACTTCCAGGAGCAAACCACCAAGAATAGGATAAATCCAAATTCCAAGTGTTGAAATTTTCGTCGTTGTTGGTTGTGTAACTCGGATTAAGCAATAAACTTCCGTCGTTTTGTAACGTGAAGAAACTATCATAAAGCGCATAAGACCAATAATGACGGATCGACAAATTGAAATTCATTACATTATTAATAGAATATTTTCCCGTTAGTGAATTGGTAATTATAGTGCGGTCGCGTTTTCCGATGTAAATTTCGTTGATTGTGTCATCTTGGTCAACATAACCCAAATTGTTGTTCAAAAAATCGTAATTTAACTCGTATATCAAAGAAAATTTATTGGTGAAACGATACCTCGGACTTAGATAAAAACCTCTATTATGACGATTGTCATTTTCAAAAAACGAAGCGAAAAGGTTTACGTCTATTGCAAATTTACGGTTGTAATTTGTTGAGATATAAATCCACGGGTTGACTCTTTTGGGTACCGTTAAAAACATTTGTTCGTTATCTGATCGAGGTTCGTAAAAATCATAAATTTCAAAAAAACTACCATTCACACCAAAACCATAATAATCGTTCTTTTTGGAGTTGATATTAAAGTTCAAATTGCTGTTGAAACCTTGTAAACGGCCTGTTCTATTGTCGAATTCGGCGTAATAATTATTATTTACATTAAAAGTGTTTAGTCTTTTGGTAGGTTTTAAAATTCGGTAACTGTGGTTAAAATACAAAGTATGGTAATGCGTTTGGAAATTGATGCCTAAATCATTATTATCCCAATTGGTTGAAACATATTGACTACCTAAACCAAACCGGTATTTTCCGCTGGTTTCTGCAAAATTCAACGATGTGTTGTAGCCAGTTCGATTGGGTTCGTTTTTATATTCGTTGATGTAACTGTATTTGTAATCGCCAGATAAATTAAAGGTGTTTTTTTTGGTGTTTAAGTCGAATACTACAGCTGTAACATTAGCATCTCGAAATTCACCATTACGAGTTACATTAGTATTTACAAGTGAAACAGATGAATTTTTTCTAAACCGCTGATCTAAAACAAATACATTATAATTGGCCAAAGGTTCAATAACTTCCGAACGTACTTCATTGGTTGTGTTGTTTCGGATATCGGCTGTAGTTCTTTCAGTTATCGCATTTAAAACACCAACTCCTAAGCCAAATTTTGTCCTTCCCGATACTTTTAACGCATTAAGTAAGTTCACTTTTCCAGGATTTTCTACATATTCTTCATCGGCAGCAAGATTGTAGGTTGCATTGCCACCAATTCTTCTGGAATACAACAAATAACCTTTGCTAAAAAGCTCGGTTCCTTCTGTAAAAAAGGGACGATTTTCGTTGAATTGCTGTTCAAACGGACCAAGATTTAACTCTACTTTGTCAAATGCGGCTTGCCCGAAATCGGGAACCAAAATGGCATCTAGCGTAAAAGCATCACTAATCCCGTATTTGATGTCTAATCCGCCTTTTAATTCTCCTTTGGCTTTTTGCTGATCGTTGGTGTTTAAATAAAAAGAAGAATACGGAATTAAGAAAAGACGTGTTGGTGTTTTGATGTTTTCGATACCTTCTAAAATCCCAGCTTGATTGGCTTCTGAATTGATTTTATTATCCCACAAATTCCAAGTATATTTTTGTCTTAGGTTGCGCACTTCACGGTAAAAGTTGATGCCCCAAGTTTGTTTTTTTTCAGATGAAAAACGCAAGGCAGCATATGGAATTTTCATCTCAACCACCCAGCCTGTATCAGTAATGTGAACGTGACTGTCCCAAATAGCATTCCATGAAGCATCTTCATCGTTTTCTTCGGTATATAAGGCGTCGCACTGCACACCAGCTGCGCTAACAAAAAAGCGAAATTCTTGTTGACCGTCATTGAAACCATTAATAAAAACACCAAAATGATCGGCTGTAGCAAAATCGTCGCGCAGGGTTAACTCTTTGGGAATTTTGTTGGGTTCGCTATCATGTAAAGTAGCGGCAACATAAATAGCATCATTGTCATAAACCAGCTTAACTTCCGTTTTTCTATTTGGCGATTCTTCTTTGCCATTATCAGGCTCAATCATGACGAAATTGGTTGCAACTGCAGCACTTTTCCATATTTCTTCAGTGAGTTTTCCGTCAATATTTATTTTTTCAGAAGTGAATTGTGTGTGTAACGTTTTCTTTGGGTTTTGAGAATAACTGAAAAGATTCATCAAAGTGAATAAAACGATTACAACAACATTTTTTTGGCTCATGTAGTTCAAACTTGGTTTAACAAATATAGATATAAAATTGAAATGATATTTATTTTAACATTCAAAAATTAAAAACGCAAAAGTAAGAAAAAAATTATATAAAAAAATAAAATATGTATTTTATCGATTAAAAATGTAATTAATCGATATAAATACTGCTTTTTGTTTTTTTTAACCATTTCGTTTTTTTATGTTTGTAATCCCAAATTTAGTATAAACATAACCTACTTTTTATGTTCAATCGATTATTGATGACCGCAATAATTGGTTTGAGTTCTTTTGTTTTTAGGGAAGAAAGTCAAACTATTGCGAAACAGAGCTATTCAAGTCATAAAGTAATTCTTGTTAATCATTCCGTTGAGGATGAGAAATTAGAATTGTACGAATCCATTCAAAAAAACGGGTTTTCCTTGCCTAATTATGCTTCATTTTCAAAAGCAATTGATGGTTTTTTTATTTTGAAAGAAAAAGGTATCATCCAAAATCCAATTTTGACGATTGTTGATTTTGATTTGCCTTCTACCCAAAAAAGACTATGGGTAATTGACATGACTGAAAACGAAATACTTTTCCATTCATTAGTTGCTCACGGGAAAAATTCGGGCGATTTGAATGCTGCTGATTTTTCAAACGAAAATGAGTCGTACAAAAGTAGTCTAGGATTTTATGTCACAAATGAAACGTATATAGGAACTCACGGATTGTCATTGCGTTTGGATGGTTTAGAGAAAAATAAAAATGACAATGCTCGGAATAGGGCAATTGTAATACATGGTGCTGATTATGTTTCGACTAGTTTTATAAAAACACACCAACGATTAGGAAGGAGTTTTGGTTGCCCTGCTTTACCTTTAGAGTTGACTCAGAAAATTGTCAATACTATCAAAAACAAGTCGTGTTTGTACATTCATCATCGATCAAACTCTTCAATTAATATCGCAATTTAGAATACAAATCGGCATCCAAACAGTAAATATCTTCCCTAAATTGAAGCACATCATCTTCGATCCAAGCAGTGTTATAAAGGAAATGAACAAAAATTTCTTCTTCTAAATCAATGCTAGTAGTTTTGAGTTTTTTGGCGTTTTTGGTTGCTTCTTCAATTTTTTCCATACTCCAATTTTCCTCATCATTCAATAAGTATTTCCCCAATTCAAGCGGATTTTCAACCCGAACACAACCCGAACTTAAAGCTCGGTAATCGTATTTGAAATAGTTGCGGTGATTGGTGTCGTGTAAATATACTGCGTATTTGTTGTTAAAGTTGATTTTCATGTAGCCAAGTGAGTTGTTTTTACTCGGATTTTGAACGTATTTATACCTTTTAGCATCTTCCATTTTCCATTTCCACGGACTAACTTCTCGGTTTTTTGAATCAAAAATATGCAAGCCTCTTCGTCCAAAAGCACTACGACTTCTCATCGCTTCTGGGAAAACATCTTCCTTTAAAATAGTGGGCGGAACCGTCCAATTCGGATTTAAGACAATATTGGTCAATTTGGAAGAGAGAAGTGGGGTTTTGCGAGTGTCTTTTCCCACCACAACCTTGTGTGACAAAATGCTGTCATTGTCTTTGTAAACCGTCAAATAATAGTTGGGTAGATTCACCAAAATATAATGATTTCCCAAATAATTGGGCAACCAACGCAGGCGTTCTAAATTTACAATAACTTGCTCTATTCGTTGGTTTCGAGAGTAATTGAGTGCTTCAATTGTGCTTTTGCCAATGACACCATCAGCACGTAATCCGTGACGTTTTTGAAAATGTTTGACAGCCGCTTGGGTTTCTTTGTCGTACACTTTTGTAAGCGCCGAATCTTTGCGTTTCAAATCGCCCCAATAAATCAATTTTCGTTTAATATTGATCATTGATTTTGAAGAAGTTTTGAGCGTGAATTTCTCTTTTGGATCTACTTGCTCAATGTTTTTATCTGGATACTCATTGAGTTTTTTTAAAGTTTCTTTGAGCTGTTGGTAAAGCTTGATTTGAGGTCTCGATTTTTCAATTTTTTCTTCAAAGCTTTTTTCTACAATACATTCCGAAAGCAATTGATTCACGTCAATCTTTTTTTTACCCAAATCCCAATCATCATATAATTCATAAGGATTTACTTTTCCAACATTAATATGGCACAGGTATTTTTGAAAGCTTCGGGTCAGTTCGATGTCGTACTTTATTTTTTGAGGTTCAGAAAGACTGTCGAATTTGGTTTCCAATTTTGACAAATAATCAATATAATAATCCGATGGAACGAGTCCGTCTTCATAAGATTTTACTAATGCAGCCAACGCCGAACTTCGATTTTCCTGAGCTTCCCAAAGCACTTCAAAATTGTTTTTTTTGTAGATAGCTTTTAAAATAGTGTCGTTGTAGGAATTGATTAAAGTAGAATCAATTTTTATTTTATCGTCTTTAAAAAATGAAAATAAACTCTCGAAGGAAGCATTTTCAGTAAAATTTAACTTAGAATGTTCCTGACAAGATGCAAAAACGATAAATAAAATTAAAACGTATTTTTTTTCCATAGGCTATTGCCTGAATTTTTTAAACATCACATAATGTGTCCCAATTCCATCTATTTCAAATGAATTTCCAGCAATTTGGTATCCCGATTTTTGATAAAAACCAACGGCTTTTTCACGAGCATTGAACCAAATTATCTCTACATTCTTTTCAATACAATCTGATTCAGCTCTTTCTAGAAGCTGTTTTCCGTAACCGTGAACTTGCTCTTCTTTAAGAACAGCCATTCCTCGAATTTGGCGCTGATTATCAGCATTAAAAGTAGCATTTTTATTTTGATAAACAGAAATTACGCCTATTAATTTATCAACAACAAAAAAGCCAAAATGAGTAGTCGTTTCGAGGTCATCACCATCAAAAAAACAGCTTTCAATTGACTTGCCAGCTCTCAAAACAGGATGTCTTACAATAAAAGTGTCTTTGTAATCAATTTTTTTTATGGTCGTCATATCGAGTGTAAAATAAGTGATAACGAATGAATTACTGCTTGTTTTTGTGAATAAAATGTTGTCAAAGATTTTCTACATTAAATTTTTGCTGAAAAAAATTTGCATCAAATAAAACAAATACTATATATTTGCACTCACAAAACAAATGCGGAAGTAGCTCAGTTGGTAGAGCTCCAGCCTTCCAAGCTGGTTGTCGCGAGTTCGAGCCTCGTCTTCCGCTCTGAAAATTAAAACCTCTATTCAATTTAGAGGTTTTTTTATTTGCATAAGGCGAGAAGTTTATCCCGATAACTATCGGGAAGCCTCGTCTTCCGCTCTGAAAATAAAAGCCTCTAATTCAAGTTAGAGTTTTTTTTATTTGTATAAGGCGAGAAGTTTATCCTGATAACTATCGGGGAGCCTCGTCTTCCGCTCTGAAAATAAATTCCCCCGAACTTTAGTTCGGGATTTTTTTATGATTAAAAGTAAAAAAATTACTTCTATACAGCAATAAGTTTATTTTAAAAAACTCAAATCTGTTCCTGGCTCAATTTCAATCGGACTTTCATTTTGCTGAAATAATCGTGCAGTCAAATCGCCTTTCAATAGTATTTCATTACCTTTAACACTCAACCAACTTCCTTCCCGTAAACCTAAAACAGGTGTTGAATTGAACGCGTGAAACTCTTTGATTCGGGTTTCACGTGTTTCGCCCATGTGTTGACTATTGGTGTCAGGATCCAAATAATGCGGATTTAAATTGAACGGAATCGCTCCAATCGTTTTGAAACTTGGCGGATAAATAATCGGCATATCATTGGTAGTTTGCATCGAAACGCCTGTAATATTGCTTCCTGCACTAGTGCCGAGATAAGAAGTTCCTTTTGCAATCACTTCAGATAAAGTACTCATGACATTGTTTTCATACAATTGTGTTACCAACAAAAAGGTATTGCCACCGCCTGTAAAAATTCCTTCTGCTTTTTCAATAGCTTCAATAGGATTGTTAAATTCGTGTAAGCCTCTAACGTCAATATCAAGTTGATTGAAAACACTTTTCACTTTGGCTGTATAATCATCATGACTCAATCCGCCAGGACGAGCATAAGGAATAAAGACAATGCTTTTACAATTTACAAACAACTCCTTTAAATCCTCAAGCAAATAATCCAAATATGCGCCATTATATACGGTTGATGTACTGGCAATGATTAAATTTTTCATTTCATGTATTGATTTTTACAAAGCTACAAACTAATTTCAATTACAAATTAACATTTAATTACATTTTACTTGGCTTAATTTTTGGAAGTGATTCAACTACTTTTACCGAACATTAAGTCGCTATATGTCTAAAAATTATTTTTTTTCTTTCTTTTTAATGATACTTTCATGTACTCTGTTTGCCCAAAGAATTGAGTTAAGAGGAAAAGTAAGGGCTTATTCAGATGATTTAGAGGGTATTTACATAATCAATCTCAACACCAATTTGTCAACAACCACAGAACGAGGAGGTTATTTCACTATTCACGCCCAAGAAAACGATACGTTGCAATTTTCTGCCGTTCATCTCAAGAGCAAAAAAACAGTATTGACTTTTTCAAACTTAAAATCACCTTTGTTTTTTGCCGACATGGAATTGGCCAATTACAATTTGAAAGAAGTTGAAATCAAACAGTACAAAAATATCAATGCAGTTGATTTAGGGATTTTATCTAAACCAGCCAAAGCTTATACTCCAGCAGAAAGAAGATTGTACACAGCAACTGGTGCTGGAAGTAACACCTATGGTTTGAATACTTCGGTTTCTTTTGATGCCATTTTGAATTCAATAACAGGTCGAACAGCTATGCTTCAAAAAGAAGTAGAAGTGGAGAAAAAAGAGCATACAATTAAACGCCTTAACGAATGGTTTGAGGATAATTTCTACACTGATAAATTCAAAATTCCGGTAGAATATGTGAAAGGTTTTCAGTATTACCTAGCAGAAAACACTAAATTTGTTACTGCTGTGAAAAATAAAAACAAAACGTTAGCTATTTTCATAATTGGAGAATTGTCTAGCGAGTATTTGAAAATTATCAATGAAAAATAACATTGTTTTTTTTAGTATTTTGCATGCTGATGCAATTCACTTGGGCTCAAAACGGTCCCAGAAAAACGATGCATGGATTGGTAATCAATGATAGTATAAGTGTGGAAGATGTTGTTGTTTTTAATGTCAATTCCAACAGTGGAACTACAGTAAAAAACAACGGTGCTTTTGAAATCATTGCTCGCGAAAAGGACACGCTGATTTTTTCGAGTATGTCATTCAAATTAAAAAAAGTGGTACTTACCAACGACGATATTAACAACGATTCTTTTGTTGTAGGTTTGGAAGCCATTGTTAATTTGTTGAAAGAAGTTATAATTGACAAAAAAAGCAACCAATCAATAATTAAAAACAGTCAAAGAATAGTCGACAAACAATACGCTCCTGATTATAAAACATCTCCAAAAGTTGTTGGTGTTTATGATGGTTCTATTGAAAACGGGATGGACTTTGTAAGGATGTACAAAGAGGTTCGAAAATTATTTCGAAAGAAAGATATTGGTCGTGAAGAAGTCAGCGAAACTAATTTTACCCAGGAAGTCATCAAAAAAGTGAAGTTTAATTTTTTTACCCAAACATTAAATTTGAAAGATTATCAAATCGGACTTTTTCTGTCTTTTTGTGAAAGCGATCCTAATGCAAAGTCAATGGCAAAAAAAACCAATTTAGAAATGATGGATTTTTTAATGCTAAAACACAATGAGTTTATAAAATTGTAAAAATGAAGCAGCACTTTTTTTTAAAAACCCTATTCGCTTGTTTGCTTTTGTTTTCGTTGTCGTCGATGAATATGCACAAATTTTATGTGGCGATTCATCAAATTAATCATGTAAAAGAAAAGAAAATGTTACAAATTACAAGTCGCATTTTTATAGATGATATTAATGAAGCACTAGAAAAAAAGTACAAACAAAAATGTTATCTGGCTTCTGAAAAAGAAACACCTGAACACATAGAGTTACTAAAAAAATACTTTGCTGAAAAGTTCGTGGTCAAAGTCAACGGGCAAGTCAAATCAATGGAATTTCTCAGTAAAGAAACCGAAGACAACGTCATTATTTGCTACCTCAGAATCAAAGACATCGTTAAAATAAGTTCACTAGAAGTGGAAAATTCTATGATTATAGAAAATCACGCTGAACAACAAAACATCATTCAGACCAATTTTAATGGCAACAAACGAAACTTACTACTTACTTCTGAAAGTTTTAAAGGAATGTTAAAATAAAATCGCTTTGATTTAAACTCATCAATAAATAACTATTTTTATTGCCTTATTTATTCATTATGAGAAAAATACTTTTCATTTTTATCGCTTTTCCATTATTGGTTCTTGCTCAAGAAAAATCAAGTGAACGAAATCCAGATAAATTCATGCAAATGTACGATTTGATGGCAACTCCCAACATGTATCGTACAGCTTCTGGTGCTCCTGGACCTGAATATTATCAGCAACAAGCCGATTACAAAATCGATATTGAATTGGACGATAAAAACGCTAAGTTATTCGGTCAAGAAACGGTAATTTACACCAATAATGCAAAGGAGAGTTTGGACTATTTGTGGATGCAACTTGATCAAAACCAACAATCACGCAAATCGCTAACACCTTTGGTGGAAAGCAATGTGACTGATCCAGTAATGAGTCCGAAAGGCTTTTCACGCAAGTATTTAGAAGAAGATTTTGATGGTGGTTTCAATATCGAATACGTAAAAGATGCTACAGGCAAACCAATGAATTACACCATCAATCAAACTATGATGCGTATCGAATTGGCTACTCCATTAAAACACGGAGAAAAAATTTCGTTTTCGATTAAATGGTGGTACAATATCAACAATTACCGTTTGGATGGTGGAAGATCAGGTTACGAACAGTTTGAAGATGGGAATCGTTTGTACGTTCTAGCTCAATTTTACCCAAGAATGGCGGTTTATAATGATGTTGAAGGCTGGCAAAATCAACAATTTTGGGGCTCGGGTGAATTCGCGCTTCCTTTCGGAAATTTTGAGGTTAATATTACAGTTCCAGCCGATCATATTTTGGAAGCTACAGGTGAATTACTCAACAGAAATGAAGTATTTACACCAGCACAATTAGCACGCTATGCGCAAGCAGAAAAATCGTTTGATAAACCAGTAATCATTGTAACTCAAGCTGAGGCTGAAGCAGCAGAAAAAGGCTTTTCAACCCAAAAAAAAACATGGAAATTCAAAGCAACCAATGTGCGTGATTTTGGAATTTCAACCTCAAGAAAATTCATTTACGATGCCATGGCGGTCAAATTAGCTACCCGAACAACAATGGCAATTTCATTGTATCCAAAAGAGGGAAATCCACTTTGGGAAGAATATTCTACTCGAATTGTTGCACATACTTTAAAAAGCTACTCAAGTCACACTTTTGATTATCCGTATCCAAAAGCAATCTCAATCAATGCTGAAGATCAAGGAATGGAATACCCAATGATTTGTTGGAATTGGGGTCGACCTGATGCTGACGGCAAATATTCCGATCGAGTAAAACACGGTATGATGAGTGTAATTGTTCACGAAGTGGGTCATAACTTTTTCCCCATGATTGTCAATTCGGATGAGCGTCAATGGACTTGGATGGACGAAGGATTAAACTCATTTATGGAATATATGGCATTGATCGAATGGGATCCAAATTTCCCTGCTGATCGTGGTCCAGCCAATAAAATTGTACCTTATATGAGCGGTGATCAAAGAGGTTTGGAACCCATTATGAGTAATTCGGAAAGCATCCGTCAATTTGGAAATAATGCCTACGGAAAACCAGCAGCTGGACTCAACATTCTTCGTGAAACTATTATGGGAAGAGAATTGTTTGATTACGCTTTCAAAACGTACGCCAATCGATGGAAATTCAAACATCCAACTCCTGAAGATTTTTTTAGAACTATGGAAGATGCTTCGGCATTCGACTTGGATTGGTTTTGGAGAGGTTGGTTCTATACAACTGATTACAACGACATTGGAATCAAAGAAGTAAATAAATATTTTGTAAGCAATGAGCCTTCAAAGGAAGTACAAAATTTTTTAAAAACGCGCCGCAGAAGAAATAGAATTGAAGGCCCGATGGTTTATATGATTGCCGATGGAAGTGAAAGTTACAAACCCGAAATGAACAAGCCATTCGAAATTAAAGACTGTAAAACGCTTCAAGAATACGTTGAAAAAACATTTACCAAAGAAGAACAAGCCAAGTTAAAAACACCAAAATATTTTTATCAAGTTACTTTTGATAAGCCAGGCGGATTGGTGATGCCTATTATTGTTGAATTGACTTTTGAAGATGGAACAACTGAAATGCATCATTTTCCTGCGCAAATTTGGCGCATGAATGATAAAGAAGCGAATCGAACTTTTGCAACGGATAAAGCAATAGTAAAAATAAAAGTCGATCCAAAAGAAGAAACGGCTGATGTTGATACTACAAATAATTCGTGGCCAAAAGAAGTGGTAAAATCCAAATTTGATTAATTTAGTTTGTAACTTTGTGCAATAAAATTTAAAACTATGTTTGGAATCGGTGGCGGCGAATTAATATTCATCATTTTTATTGCCTTGATGCTTTTCGGTACAGATAAAATTCCAGTGATTGCACGTAATCTTGGGAAAGGAATGGCGCAACTCAAAAACGCTACTAACGAAATCAAATCGGAAATCAAAAAAAGTGCTGAAGCTAATGGTTTGGATACTTCGATTAACGAATTGACCACTTCATTTACCAAAGAAGTAGATAGTGTAAAAGAAAGTTTAAACACCAATTTATCTAATCCAATTGATGCAATGAAAGACGATTTAGATGAATTGTCAGGACCAATCAAACGCCAAATGTAATGTTGGAAAAGTTAGTCGATCTCGATAAACAAGTCTTCATTTTCCTTAACGGATTGGGTTCTCCAACTTTTGATACGCTTTGGTTATTCATCACCAAGCAATTACATTGGACACCATTTTTTCTGTTTTTAGCGTATCTTTTACAAAAAAAAATCGGTTGGAAAAACCTCGGAATCGTGATTCTTTTTATTGCAATTGTTTTGTTAATTGGCAATGAAACCGTCGAGTTCTGTAAAGTAACTTTTCAACGACTTCGACCTTGTAATGATCCCGAAATTAAAGACGTCATTCGCATTGTTCACCAATCGGATACGTTTAGTTTCTTTTCAGGACACGCAGCTAATTCAATGGCAACAATGACGTTTATTTATTTGATTCTGAAACGCTATTATAAATACACTTTCCTCATTTTTCTCTATCCACTAATTTTTGCTTACAGTCGAATTTACCTTGGCGTTCACTTCCCAACGGATATTATTACAGGTTATACTTTTGGAGCAATTTTAGGTTATCTTTTTTACAAATTGTATGAAAAATACCATGCCAAAACAGGGTTTAAAGTTGAGTAACATAAGTTACAAAAAACTATAAAATTGGGTTGTAACTTTACAAAATGAAATACTTTGCACTTTTCTTATTCTTCTATTTTAGCGCTTTGACTGTGTTGCCAGCAGTGAAAGTGATTAAAATGCATTTTACCGAAAATTGCGAATCTTCCTGTCAAAAAAGCAATTCATCAGACGAAACTGGAGCTTGTCCAAAAGAAAAATGCTTACTCAACTTTAGCTTTACTAACTATACTTATGTTTTGTTTGCCAATAACTTCGAGTTGAAAAGCAACTTCGTTTTTGTTCCTCAAAAAGAAAATATAGAATACCACAAAAATTTTATTTCACACTACAACGTAACTATTTGGCAACCGCCCGAATCATTTTTTACTGCTTAAATAAATTACAATTAGTATTAAATTTTAAATAAATAAAAATGAAAAAAATAGTTTCAATAATCGCAATTATGGCTTTGTTCCTTTCAGTGAATGCTAACGCTCAACAAGGTCCAAAACAGAAAAAACAAAAAGCAAAAACTGAAAAATCATGTTCTGCTGATGAAAAAAAATCATGTGGAACCGATAAAAAAGGCGGATGCTGTTCTTCTAAAAAAACAGAAGAGAAAAAATCATAAATTATAATGTAATAGTAAAGTATAGTGTCTATTTTCATAGGCACTGTACTGCTATTGTCTAAATCTAAAAAGATGAAAACAATCTTTAGCATTGTATTTTTTCTAATCGCAAATACGATATTTTCACAATCTACTTTCGATTATCAAATACAATTAAATCCAATCACTATTCCGAATTTCCCCGGAATTCACTCGTATGCCTTTGCACAACACAACGGCAAATGGCTCATCATTGGCGGACGAGTTGACGGTATTCACGCGCGTCAACCCTTTAACGCGTTTCCAGCTTCAAGTAATAATACTTCTATTTTTGTGGTCGATATCACTACGAATCAATTTTGGTCGGCTTCGGTCAATTCGTTGTCAACTCCGTTAAAAGAACAGTTGCAAGCGACAAATTTTAATTTTTATCAAGATGGCGAAACACTCTACATTATTGGTGGTTACGCTTTTTCGGCTACAGCCAATGATCATATTACCTTTAACAAATTAACTTCGGTTGATGTTCCGAATTTGATTAATGCAATAGTAAATGGAACTTCAATTACAAGTTATTTCAAACAAATGACCGACGAAAATTTAGCAGTCAATGGCGGTCAATTAGGAAAAATTGGCAATACGTTTTATTTGGTGGGCGGACATCGTTTTGATGGACGATACAACCCAATGAATAATCCAACGTTTACACAAACGTACACTAATAGTATCAAGAAATTTCAAATTGACAATTCGGGTTCGCAATTGAGTATTTCCAATTACCAAGTCATTACCGATGCGGTTCATTTGCACCGACGAGATTACAATTTGCTGCCACAAATTTTTCCCGATGGTTCGCACGGTTACACCATTTCGTCGGGCGTTTTTCAAATCAATGTCGATTTGCCTTTTCTCTATCCTGTTGATGTCAACGAATCGGGTTATGTTCCACAAACGACTTTTAACCAATATTTGAGCAATTACCATAGTGCGAAATCGTGTTTGTATGATGCGGTGAACAACCGAATGCATAATTTGTTTTTCGGTGGAATAAGTCAGTATTACTACAACGGAACGACTTTAGTACAAGATAATAATGTGCCTTTTGTAAACACAATAAGTAGAACGACTCGTTTTGCCGACGGTTCGTTGCAAGAATATCAAATGCCTGAAACCATGCCTAGTTTGAAAGGTGCGAGTGCCGAATTCATTCCCAATAAATTACTTCCACATTTTGAAAATGAAGTCATAAAATTAGATGAAATCATAGCCGATGAATTTGTAATTGGTCACATTGTTGGCGGTTTGAGTAGTCCAACGCAAAATCCGTTTAGTGTAAATCAAACTAATACAACTAGTGCAAGCGCAACTATTTATGAAGTAAAATTAATTCGAAATGAGCCATTGAATATCCATCAAGTGGATGGTAAAAATCCGTTTTCAATGACTGTTTCACCTAATCCTACTTCAAGTAATGTCGTGAAAATTAATTTTACCATGCCTTATGCAACGACTATTGATTATTTTGTTTCTACAATCGATGGTAAAATTATTGCCGATGGTGAAATCGAAGATACAGTACAAGGAGAAAACACGATGGATTTCGATTTGGAAAACACTTATAATCAAACGGTTATCATTACGTTTGTTTTTGATAACAAATTTTATGTTTCTCAAAAAGTGGTGATACAATAGTTCAAAACTTCGATAATTTAAAAAGTGTTCAAGCAATTGGGCACTTTTTTTTGTAACCTAAGTTACACAGTAACATTTGTAACTGTCAGCGCGTTTTTACCGTTCTATTTTTGCTTCATAATTCAGATAAATAGTATGAAGAAAATTAGTTACATCCTTTTTTCAGGAACACTTTTGAGTTCGTTCTTCGGATTTGGTCAAGATACTTTAGCCATTTCCAAAAATGAGTTACTCCAAAAGATTTCCGAAAAAAATCTACAGATAAAAATAGCCGAACAATCCTATGCTTCTGCTAAAGCAGATTACAGACAGTCACGAGCATTATTCTTACCCAATGTGAATGTTTCGCATACCGGAATTTCAACTACCAATCCATTAATGGCTTTCGGCTCCAAGTTGAATCAGGAAATTCTAACGCCTGCTGATTTCAATCCCGATTTATTGAACAATCCAGAAACGACTCAAAATTTTGCCACCAAATTCGAAATCCAACAACCATTAATCAACGTAGATGGTTTGTTCGAACGCAAAGCAGCCAAATCCAAAATGGAAGCCTATCAATTGCAAACCGAACGAACTAAAGAGTACTTGGAATTGGAAGTTTCTAAAGCCTATATGCAATTGCAGTTGACTTATAAAGCGGTTAAAGTATTAGAAAAAGCCAACACAACAGCTAAAGAAAATTTGAAACTGGTGCAGAATTATTTCAAAAACGGAATGTTGCAAAAAACGGACGTGTTGAATGTTCAGGTTCGAGTAAATGAAATCGAAAACCAATTGCACTACGCCAAAAGTAATGTCCAAAATGCTTCTGACTATCTAGCTTTTTTGTTGAATGAAGACGCTAAAGATAAGCTGTACAAACCAACAGAAGAGCTAGAAAACACCATCACTATTGAAACCATTAATCCAATTCTTTCCGACAGTAGAAAAGACATACAGGCAATGAGCAAATCAACAGAAGCGTATGGCAAAATGCTGCAATCAGCCAAATCTACATTTTTACCTCGATTGAATGCGTTCGGAAGTTATGAACTATACGACAGAAACCCTTTTGGAACTTCTGCGAAAGGTTATTTAGTTGGTGCGCAATTATCATGGAATGTTTTCGACGGTTACAAATCCATCGGAAAATACGATAAAGCCAAAGCCGAATTTCAAAAATCAGAAACCGAAAAAGACCAATACAAAAAACAAAGTCAACTCGAAGTAAACAAAACCAATCGCCAACTGAAAGACGCCGAAAATAAAGTAAATCTTTCACAATTGGCGTTTGAACAATCGCAAGAAGCTTTTCGCATTCGTCAAAATCGATATGCGCAAGGTTTGGAAAAAACTACCGATTTATTGACTTCAGAAACCCAAATGATTCAAAAAGAATTGGAACATCTGCAAGCTATTTTTGAATACAATTTTACCAAACATTATTTACAGTTTTTAACTAAATAAACACAATTCAATTTCAGAAACACAGATTTCACAAATTATAAAAATTATAAAAATTTCTCCAATCTGTGTTCCAAAAAATAACAACAATATGAAAAAAGTAATAACTATTCTATCACTAACGTTCCTCTTCATCTCGTGTGGAAATGACAAAAAAGAAACGGCCAACAACGAACCAGCAATTCCAGTTCAAGTAAGCAGAATTTCAAACGATAACAACAGTCCGTTTGTAACCGCAAGCGGAAAAATTGAAGCAGAAAACAGCGCGAATCTTAGCACCAGAATGATGGGTTACGTTACCAAAGTGCATGTAAAAGTAGGGCAAAAAGTCGGCGCTGGGCAATTATTAGTCAGTATCAACAACACTGATTTACACGCAAAAAAAGCCCAAGTTGACGCTTCCATTCTGCAAGCTACTGCAGCCTATAATAATGCAAAAAAAGACTATGATCGTTTTGTGAATTTGTTTGCGCAACAAAGTGCATCGCAAAAAGAATTAGACGATATGACTGCGCGCTACGAAATGGCAAAAGCAACTTTAGAAGGAACTCGTCAAATGCGAAATGAAGTCATGGCACAATTCAGTTATTCGAACATTACTGCTCCATTTTCAGGAGAAATCACGAACACTTTTGTCAAAGAAGGCGATATGGCCAATCCAGGAATGCCTTTGGTAAGCATCGAAGGCGCATCTCGTTTGCAAGTGACTGCTATGGTTTCAGAAAGCGATATTAATTCGATTACCAACGGAATGTCAGTAAAAGTAATGGTAAAATCACTTAACAAAGAGGTTGCTGGAAAAGTTTCCGAAGTAAGTGGTTCGGCTAAAAATACAGGCGGACAATACTTGGTAAAAGTAACATTAACGCAAGTCGATAAATCGATTTTATCGGGAATGTTTGTCAATGTTCAATTTCCTGTAGCGAATAAAAATGAAAACTCAACTGTGGTTTCAGATAAAGTAATGGTTCCCGAAAGTGCTTTAGTAAAACAAGGGCAACTTACCGGAATTTATACAATCGGCAACGGAAATACAGCCATTTTGCGATGGATACGCATTGGGAAATCGTTTGGCAATCAATTCGAAGTGCTGTCAGGTTTGTCATCCAAAGAAAACTATATAGTTTCAGCAGAAGGTAAATTGTATAATGGAGCTAAAATCAGTGTTCAGTAATCATTTACGGTTTTAATTTTTAGTTGGTTAACAAATTTAAATCTTAAACATTTAAACAAAGAAACATGCAAGAAGGTATATCAGGTAAAATAGCTCATTTTTTCATCAACTCAAAATTGACCATATTATTGATGGTTGCTTTGATGATTATTGGAGTATACAGTTCGTTTTTAATTCCACGCGAAGAAGAACCACAAATTAACGTTCCGATGGCGGATGTTATGGTCGGTTATCCAGGCGCAAGTCCAGCCGAAGTCGAAAGCAGAGTAGTAAAACCCTTAGAAAAAATTATCTCCAATATCAAAGGAGTAGAACATGTTCACAGTATGGCGATGAACGGTCAAGCCATGATTATTGTTCAGTTTTTTGTGGGCCAAGATGTAGAACGCTCGTATGTGAAATTGTACGATGAATTAGCCAAATACGAAACTATTTTTCCACAAGGTGTTTATAAACCAATGGTAAAAACCCGTTCCATAGATGATGTTCCTATGTTGGGATTGACGTTGTGGAGTGAAAAGTTAAACGATTTTGAAATCCGACAAATCGCCGAAGAAGTCACATCGGAAATAGAAAAAGTAAAAGATGTTGCGATTACCAAAGAAATCGGCGGTCGAAACCGTGAGGTAAAAGTAGTACTCGATAAAGATAAAATGGCCGAAAATGGTGTGGATGCCTTAGGAATTATGCAAATGATTCAAGCCAATAACGGCAGTTCACAATCGGGAAGTTTTGTTTCCAACGATCAAGAGTTTTTAGTAACTACAGGTCAGTTTTTATCGACTTCTGAAGATATTGAAAATTTGGTAGTTGGCGTAAATGCCAACCTGCCTGTCTATTTAAAACAAGTGGCTTCGGTGCAAGATGGTCCGTCAACTCCTAGAAGTTACGTGTCTTTTGGTTACGGAAAAACAAATGTAAATTACGCATCCAATAAATCGGAATATCCTGCGGTTACCATTTCCATCGGAAAAGTAAAAGGTGCTGATGCAATGAAAATTTCGGAAAAGATTTTGGAAAAAGTGGAGCATTTGAAACGAACCATAATTACAGATGATGTTCATGTTGAAGTCTCAAGAAATTACGGTGAAACCGCTTCGCATAAGGTGGGCGAATTATTGATGCACTTAGGAATTGCAATTATCGCTGTGACGATTTTGGTGATGTTGGCGATGGGCTGGCGTGGCGGATTGGTGGTGTTTTTCTCCGTTCCATTAACCTTTGCTTTGACTTTATTTTCGTATTATTTATTAGGATATACATTAAATAGAATTACGCTTTTTGCTTTAGTTTTTGTAGTCGGAATTGTAGTCGACGATAGTATTATCATCGCCGAAAACATGCACCGCCATTTCAAAATGAAGCGATTGCCATTCAAACAAGCCGCAATATATGCGATTAACGAAGTCGGAAATCCTACTATTCTGGCAACCTTCACCGTTATTGCGGCTATTTTACCCATGGCTTTTGTATCGGGAATGATGGGACCGTATATGAGTCCGATGCCAATTGGTGCTTCGATTGCGATGCTGTTGTCGCTGTTTGTTGCATTGACAGTAACACCATATTTAGGTTATCATTTATTACACGAAAAAGAAGAACAGGAGCATAAAGCCGAACAAGGATTAGAAACTTCATGGATCTACAAAATTTACAATAAATGGGAACGTCCGTTTTTAGATAGTTCGAAAAAACGCCGCTTAATGTTGGGAATTACCGTGTTACTTTTATTGGGTTCGGTGATGATGTTTTTTACCAAATCGGTGGCTGTAAAAATGTTGCCTTTCGATAATAAAAACGAATTTCAAGTGGTGATTGATATGCCTGAAGGAACTACATTAGAGCGCACTGCTGCTGTTACTCAAGAAATTGCTCAGTATTTGTCTACGATTCCGGAAGTGGTGAATTATCAAAATTACATCGGAACTTCAGCGCCAATCACTTTCAACGGTTTGGTACGTCACTACGATTTACGAGGTGGAAGTAATATGGCCGATATTCAAGTGAATTTATTGCACAAAGAAGACCGCGATTTGCAAAGTCATGACATCGCCAAAATTGTTCGTCCCGAAGTACAAAAGATTGCCAAAAAATATGGCGCTAATGTCAAAATTATTGAAGTTCCACCTGGACCGCCCGTTTTATCTACTTTGGTGGCAGAAATTTACGGACCTGATTACAAGGAACAAATTGCGGTCGCGAATCAAGTGAAAGACATTCTGCAAAATACTTCGGATATCGTGGATATTGATTGGATGGTGGAAGACAACCAAACCGAATATAAATTGGAAGTCGACAAAGAAAAAGCCATGCTCAACGGAATCGCACCACAACAAGTAGTTGGAAATTTGACGTATTTATTAAAAGAATATCCAGTTTCCAATTTATACGATGAGCGTTCAAACGACAATGTAGGTATTGTTCTTTCGTTGGATGACAAAGACAAAACCTCGTTACAAGACATCCAAAACTTAAAAATCAAAGGCAGCCAGGGCAATGTGGTTCCCGTTTCCGATTTAGTGAAAGTAGTAACCGATACGTTGCAGAAAACCATTTTCAGAAAAGATCAAAAAAGGGTAGTGTACGTAACGGCTGATATGGCTGGAGCATTGGAAAGTCCGGTATATGCGATTTTGGGAATGAACGAAAAATTGCAAAAAATGAAATTGCCCAAAGGCTACAAAGTCAACGAATTGTACATGGAACAACCCACCGATGAAAGTGATTTTACCGTAAAATGGGACGGCGAATGGCAAATTACCTTAGAAGTGTTCCGCGATTTAGGAGCAGCGTTTTTAGTGGTAATCGTGATTATTTATATGTTGATCGTCGGTTGGTTCCAAAACTTTAAAACCCCAATGGTAATGATGATGGCGATTCCACTTTCGTTAGTCGGAATTGTGTTAGGACATTGGTTGTTAGGCGCGTTTTTTACCGCGACTTCGTTCATCGGAATGATTGCTTTGGCTGGAGTAATGGTACGAAATTCGGTTTTGCTCATCGACTTTATCGAAATTCGTTTGAACGATGGGATTCCATTAAAGCAAGCCATAATTGAAGCGGGAGCAGTGCGAACAACACCAATTTTATTGACAACTGGCGCGGTGGTTATTGGAGCGTCAATTATTCTTTTTGATCCTATTTTCCAAGGATTAGCCATATCGTTAGTATTCGGCGCGATAGTTTCCACTTTACTAACCTTGATTGTTGTTCCGTTGATTTACTACATCACTGAAAGAAAAAAATGGGAGAAACCAGTTGTCAAAGAGGAGACAGAAACTCACAACTCATAACTATAGAAATGAAACTATTATTAATCACAGCTGTAGCTGAATTTGAAAAAGAAGTCAAAAGTATTCTGAAAAAAGCACATGTAAAAACCTATTCCTACAAAGAAGTTATAGGTTTTCGTGATGCTTCAGAAGATGCTATCGAAAGCAATTGGTTCGGAACCGAAATGAACGAAAATGAATCGATACTATTTTACGCTTTTGTGGCGAAAGAAAATGTTGATATTGTTTGCGATTCAGTGAAAGAGTTCAATGCCAAGCAAGAAACACTTTCGCATATTCATATTGCAGTTTTAAATATTGAAAAAACGAATTAACATGAAAAACAGAATCATCCGCGCTGTAGCAGGAACATTCATCCTAATCAGTCTACTTTTGGCCATTTATGTCAATATAAATTGGTTGTGGTTTACCGCTTTTGTAGGAGCCAATTTACTACAATCGTCCATCACCAAATGGTGTTTAATGGAAGATATTTTGACTAAATTAGGTGTAAAAGATTAAAGCACACGACTCACGGTCAAACCATCGCGAATAGGGAGTAACACACTTTCTACTCGCGTATCGGTGTTTAAAATTTGGTTGTACTCCAATAAAACTTGGGTTGAAATATCATTCGGATGGACTTCCTCCACCACTTTTCCGCTCCACAATACATTGTCTGATAAAATGATGCCGCCTTTTTTCATCTTCGGAACAATCATGTTGAAATAGTGAATGTAATTTTCCTTATCAGCATCAATAAACACCAAATCGAATTTTAAATCCAAATTCGGGATAATAGCCAACGCTTCTCCTAAATGCTGAATTATTTGATTTCCCCAAGGCGATTTATCAAAGTATTTTCGTTGCAAATCAATCAATTCTTCTTTGATGTCAATGGTATGTAAAACGCCATTTTCCTGCATTCCTTCACACAAACACAAGGCCGAATAACCTGTGTACGTTCCAATTTCTAAGATATTCGTGGGACGAATTAATTTGGATAACATACTCAAAACACGACCTTGAAAATGACCACTTAACATGCGCGGAAGCAATACTTTTTGGTACGTTTCTTTGTTGAGTTGCGCCAACAATTCGGGTTCTTTTTGAGAGTGGTTTTCAATGTAAATCTCTAAATCTTCGGATAGAAAATGCATGATGAATACAGTTTTAATTCGCGCCAAAGGTACTAAATAAACCGATTTTATACAGTGTAAAATTCTTGTCAATTGCAATTTAAACACTATTTTTAGCACAAAGAATTTAGTAATGTCAAAACCCATTTACGTACTCGGAACAGGATTGTCGCACAATGGTTCAGCTGTTTTGTTGAAAGATGGAAAAGTATGTGTTGCCATCGAAAAAGAACGTATCACCCGAATCAAACACGATGGCGGAAACGATTCAGAAGCAATTCAGTATTGTTTGGAAGCCGAAGGAATTTCGTTGGAAGACGTTACTGTTGTAGTTCAATGTGAAAATTTTACACTTCCGAAACGTGACTTTTTTAAAGGAAAAAGACTGTTTGCAGATTCAAATCAACCCAAGATAATTGATATTTCTCATCATTTGGCGCATGCGTACAGCGCAATTGGAACGTCGCCTTTTTCTGACTGTAATGTGATGGTAATTGACGGCTGCGGAAGTCCACTCGATCAATTCATCGAACTACATCCTGAGCAAAAAAATAGTATTGATGCTTCCTTTTTTCAAATCAATCAAATGCAATGCGAAAAAGACAGTTTTTACCATTTTGACGGACAAAAACTAACGCCATTAATCAAAGATTTTAGTGTAATGGCTGAGCAAACTTCAAATAAATTTCAATTACCAACGACACAACATTCCATTGGCGGATTTTACGCTTCCATCAGTAATTATGTCTTTGGCGATATGGATGATGTAGGCAAATTAATGGGTTTGGCGCCTTTCGGGAAAACTGGAATTTACAACTTTGATGCTTTTGAATTCCAATCGGGAAGAATATTTGTGAAAGACGATTGGAAACACCATTTTACGAATCCGTCACAAGGTTATGACTACTTCAAAGAACACTTTGATTATTACGCTAATGTGGCCAAATGGGCGCAAGAACAAGTAGAAAAAGCAGTCTTCAATTGTATCAAAAATAGAGTAAAACAATTTCCAAATGAAAACTTGTGTTATTCGGGTGGTGTGGCTTTGAACGCTGTCGCGAATGCTAAACTCGAAGATTTGAATTTGATTGAAAATCTCTACATCGAACCCGCAGCTGCCGATAACGGTTTGGCCTTGGGTTGCGCTTTTTACGGTTGGTTGGAATACCTCAAAATGCCCAAAGTTGAGCACGATGGAAGCACGTGTTTTGGGAAAAATTATACTAAAGATGAAGTAAATGAAGCTGTTGTTTCTTATGATGAATTTTCTAAAACTGAATTTGATAACGAAGATGAATTACTAAACTATTGCGCCAAAAAACTCAATGATGGTAAAACAGTTGCATGGTTTCAATCGGGTTCTGAATTTGGTCCGCGTGCACTTGGTAGACGCAGTATTTTGGCGCATCCTGGAATTTCAGGTATGAAAGATCACATCAATCGAAACATCAAATTCAGAGAAGATTTTCGTCCGTTTGCACCAGCCGTTTTGAAAGAAAAGGTCAGCGACTATTTTGAAATGGGAAGAAATAGTCCTTACATGATTTTAGTAGATAAAACCAGAGGAGAATTTGTAGAGCAATTGAAAAATGTTACTCATCAAGACGGTTCGGCACGCGTTCAAACGATTGAAAAATCTTGGAATCCGAAATTTTATAAATTAGTAGAAGCTTTTGAAAAAGTCTCTGGTATTGCTGTTGTTCTCAATACGAGTTTGAACCGAAAAGGAATGCCAATTGTAGAAACTCCAACGCAAGCTTTTCAATTATTCAAAGAAACCGCTTTGGATGTTTTGGTAATCGAAGATACTGTTTTAGAAAAGCGAGTGTAATCCGTCAATTGTTTTATCTTTGCCACATGATGGAGAAAAAAGACATTCGCAGTTTATCCAAGCAACAATTACGTGATTTTTTTGTAGCCAATGGCGATAAAGCCTTTCGTGGCAATCAAGTATACGAATGGTTGTGGAGCAAAGGTTCGCACGGATTTGATGACATGACTAACGTGTCCAAAGAAACACGCGCCATGCTCGAAGCCAATTTTGTCATCAATCACATCAAAGTCGATCAAATGCAACGCAGCGAAGACGGAACGGTAAAAAACGCGGTTCGTTTGCACGATGGTTTGGTGGTGGAAAGTGTTTTAATTCCAACCGAAACAAGAACAACAGCTTGTGTTTCCTCGCAAGTAGGTTGTAGTTTGGATTGTAATTTTTGCGCTACCGCTCGACTTAAACGCATGCGTAATTTAGAACCAGGCGAAATTTACGACCAAGTGGTGGCCATCGACAGAGAAAGTCGTTTGTATTACAATCATCCGCTTTCCAACATTGTTTTTATGGGAATGGGCGAGCCATTGATGAATTACAATAACGTTATCAAAGCCATTGATTTAATTACTTCAGACGAAGGTTTGGGAATGTCGCCTAAACGAATTACGGTTTCAACATCTGGAATTCCCAAAATGATAAAAAAAATGGCTGACGACGAAGTGAAATTCAAATTGGCTGTTTCATTGCATTCCGCCATTGATGAGGTTCGCGCCAAGATTATGCCTTTTTCAACCAATTTCCCACTAAAAGATTTAAAAGAAGCTCTTGAATATTGGTACCGAAAAACCAAAAGCAAAGTGACTTACGAATATGTAGTTTGGAAAGGAATTAACGACACCAAAGAAGCGGTTGACGCGTTGGTAAAATTCTGTAAATACGTTCCTTGCAAAGTGAATTTAATCGAATACAATCCAATTGATGATGGCGAGTTTCAACAAGCTTCAGATATTGCTATTGATTTGTATATCAAAGAATTATCAAAGAATGATATCGTTGCCAAAGTACGTCGAAGTCGAGGAAAAGATATTGATGCAGCTTGTGGACAATTGGCCAATAAACAATAAAAAACTCCCAATTACGGGAGTTTTTCGCTTTTATATTTAATGCAAAATCAAGATTTAATTTCCAATCACAATATTGTATGAATTTCCATTTACTGTGTATACAGCAAGATTGTCGCAAGTGCCATCGCCATAATCCAATGTCGCAGTATTACCATTTCTTTGGAAAGTGATAATTCCGTGAACCAGTAGTGGTTTTTGAGGTACAATACAGCTCATTTTAACATGTAAAGGTGTGGTAATTGTACTTACTAAGTTGCTAGTGTTTGGGTACGTTGTGGTCCAACTTCCAGTTACTTTATAAACATTGTCTAAAAAGTTGCCAGGTGTATCATAACCTTCAATGATTTCTCTCACTCTTTGTCCAACTCTAGTGTATACGTTTTGGTTTGGGAAAGTAGCCGTCAAATCCATATCCATAGTTACAATTGGATGACTTGGCGAATTTGGTGTTTCAACACTCATTACTCTTGTGAATGTCTTGGTTCCGTCAAACTTAATTAAGTTGTGGTAAAAATTATCAAAGGTATACGTAATCGTGTGCGAAGTGGCGTCAGGTTGGTAAGTAAACGAAATGATGATTTTACCTTTTACAACATTCCCGTTGTTTAAAGTACATCCAACAGTGCCAAAGTCAATGGTTTTTGTTACAAGTGTTCCAGGTGTAATTGGTGTTCCAAAGGCTGGAACTCTAGAAACTGTAGCGCAATTACTCAAAGTAGAAAATGACGGATCTTCATTTCTTCCGTTAACCGAATTGGAATACGTGTTGGCTTCTTGCTCTTCAACAACATCCGTAACATCGTCGTTGGCCATGTCAATTCTGGCATTAATGGTTGCCTCGTCAGAAGTAATATTTTTTTCTTCTTCGTCTTTGCTACAGCTGAAAAGCATTACAGCTAATCCTAATCCTAAGATAAATTGGGTTGCATTTCTCATAATAGTATTAATTTGGTTATTAATAGTTAATAATAATCGCGATTATTTGTTTTTTATTGTGATAAGACTTCGATAAAAATAAAAGGTTTAATCAAATCATAAAATTTTTTCAACTTACCACATTATTGTATCTTTGAACACGAATGAATATTACCGCACAAATAAAACAGCCGATTGTCAAAGAAATGGAACTTTTTGAAAAGAAGTTCTTTGAATCGATGTCGTCTAAAGTCGCGCTACTCAACCGAATCACGTATTATATTGTCAACCGCAAAGGAAAACAAATGCGTCCAATGTTTGTTTTTTTAACGGCCAAAATGATCGCTGATGGAACTGTAAACGAACGAACCTATCGCGGTGCTTCGGTCATCGAATTAATTCACACAGCCACTTTGGTTCATGATGATGTTGTAGATGATAGTAATCGCAGACGCGGTTTTTTCTCGATCAATGCTTTATGGAAAAATAAAATTGCGGTTTTAGTTGGCGATTATTTATTGTCAAAAGGGTTATTACTTTCTATCGATAATGGCGATTTCGATTTGCTTCGAATCATTTCAGTTGCCGTGCGCGAAATGAGTGAAGGCGAATTACTTCAAATTGAAAAAGCACGTCGTTTAGACATTGATGAAGCTATTTATTACGAAATCATCCGTCAAAAAACAGCGACTTTAATTGCGGCTTGTTGTGCTCTTGGAGCCAAATCGGTTTCAGAAGATGAAGAATTGGTAGAGCGCATGCGCAAATTTGGTGAACTTATCGGAATGGCTTTTCAAATCAAAGATGATTTATTTGATTACACCGACGAAGCCATCGGCAAACCAACAGGAATCGATATCAAAGAGCAAAAAATGACCTTGCCTTTGATTTATGCGTTAAATAATTGTTCGAGTTCGGAAAAAAGCTGGTGCATCAATTCGATCAAAAACCACAACAAAGACAAAAAACGCGTCAAAGAAGTCATTCAATTTGTAAAAGATAAAAAAGGATTGGCATACGCCGAACAAAAAATGGTCGAATTCCAACAGGAAGCACTGCAATTACTACACAATTTTCCCTCATCGGAATACAAAGACAGCCTTACTTTAATGGTGAATTACGTTATTGAACGCAAGAAGTAATTGATCAATTTGTCAATTCGGCAATTAGTCAATGAAAAATATAAAAAAATATTTTTTATATTTAATTGATATTTAACGCTTTACTGTTTTCAAATTGTCTAATTGGCAAATTGACACATTATCCATGCAACTATTTGCAAGCGAGATTCGTCTATGCTAATAGACTAACCGTTTAATCTATAGCAAAAATGAAAAAAGCATTACAGTTTGGAGAGGAAGTTGAAGGTTACAATATTAAAGTTTTAAACGAAAGAGAAATAAGAGCCGCTGCTGGAATATTATTTTTTGCCGTTTTTTTATCACTTATGTTTATTCTTTTTGAAGGTAACTTTGTGCCAGTAAAATATGTTTTAACGGCTTTTTTAACTGATTTTATTATTCGAATTTTTATTAGCCCAAAATTTTCACCTACGTTAATTGTGGGAAGATTAATTGTTAGGAATCAAAATCCAGAATACGTCGGTGCGCAACAAAAAAAAGTAGCTTGGATGATTGGACTTGTTCTTTCGGCAACAATGTTTGTTTTACTTGTAGTAGTCAATGCTTACAGCATAATAACTGGTTTAGTTTGTTTAATTTGTTTGGTATTCATGTTTTTTGAAACGGCCTTCGGAATTTGTATTGGATGTAAGTTGTACGGACTTTTTTACAAAGAAAAAGCACAATATTGCCCGGGTGAGATTTGTAATGTAGAAACAAAATCCGAAATTCAAAAAACATCAACTGTTCAAATCGCAATTGTATTGATTTTTATTTCATTTTTACTCGCAATAGCCAAATTTTTTGACGCCAATTTTCATCAAAAACCGCATGATTTATTTGGGAAGCAAACAAATGAAAAAATTAAATAACTTTTCACATCATCATGCAACTATTTTCAATCGAGATTCGTCTATGCTAATAGAAGTCAATAATAGTTATTCAAATTTCTAAATTCTAAATTCTGAATTCTAAATTCAAAATGAAGGTCATCAACTTACATCAAGAGGAAAAAGAATTAATCGAGTTAGCTGTCGATAACAATCGTCATGCGCAACAAAAGATTTATTCAAAATACGCTCCTAAAATGTTAAGCGTTTGCCGTCAATATATAAAAGATGTGCATCAAGCGGAAGATGTTATGATTACATCGTTTATGAAAGTGTTTACTAGTTTGAAAAATTTCGAACACAAAGGCAGTTTTGAAGGTTGGATTCGACGCATAATGATTAATGAATGCATTTCATTTATAAGAGTACATAAAAAAGTAAAGTTCATTGAAGATGAAACGTATTTCGAAGAAACCTACAACAATATTGAAAGTCAATTGTCTTTAGAAGATATTCAATCCTTAATCGACAGTTTGCCCGATGGTTACAAAATGGTGTTCAATTTATATGTGATTGAAGGTTACAAACACCACGAGATTGCTACAATGCTTGGCATCAATGAAGGAACATCCAAATCACAATTGTCGCACGCTCGAAAAATGTTGCAAGAACAAATTAACAAGTTAAAAAATTACAGTAATGGCACTGAATAACATAGAAAATCAAATCAAAGAAAAATTGCAATCGCGCGAAATCAAGCCTAGCGAAATGGCTTGGGATCGCCTAGATGCCATGCTTTCTGTAGCCGAAGAAAAAAAAACAAAGCGTTCTTTTGGCTGGTTGTATATTGCTGCAAGCATTTTGGTTTTGCTAACTGCTGGTACGTTTTTCTTTACGCAAAAAAATACCGAAATTACACCTAATACTACTATTGTAAATCAAGAAGTAGTAAAAGATTCTACGTTAAAATCACAACCAAAAATTCACGAAAATGTAGCTCCAATTGAAAAAATCCAACCCTTAGTTCAAGTTTCGGAAAATGATGTTCAACCATCAAACAATAATAAAAGGCTGACAACCGACAACCGACAACCGACAACCATCAACCCAAAATCATCAACCAAAAATAAAGTTTCAATCATCAAATCCAATCAATCTATTGCTCATCAATCAACAACAATCCAAAACAATCAATCCGTAACTCAAAGCCAAAAAGAAGAAGTAATCGCCGAAAAACAAGGTCAAAGTAACTTGAATAACGATTTACCAGTAATCGAAAAAACAATTCCAATCGTAAACAAAGAAGTAGTTGATCAAAACGAAACCAAAGCCGCAACTTCTTCCAAAGTAACTGTCAGCGCAAACAGTTTACTCTCGCAAGTCGATGGCGAATTGGATTTGACTTTTAGAGAAAAAGTCTTTAAAAAGGTCAGTAAAAATTACAAGGAAGTCAAAGTTGCCGTAGCCAACAGAAATAACTTGAAATAAAAATTTAAAAACAAAATTAAAATCAAAAGACATGAGAAATTTAGTGCTTTATTTAACCCTTGCTTTGTGCCTAGTTGTAGGAAAAACAGTTGCTCAAGAAACCTTTTCGGACAAAGCCAAAGCCATTGGAGATAAAATTGAAAAAATTACCAAAGAAGAAAAAGAAGCTTTAAAAGTAGAAGTTGAACAAGTTAACAAACAACTCGAAAATGGTACGTTAACCAAAGAACAAGCGGAAAAAAAGAAAAAAGAATTAGCCGAAGCAAGAGCCGTTAGTATCGAAAATAAAGTGAATGCCGCCAAAGACGAACTCAATGCATTAGTACAAGAAAAAGTAGATGGCAAGTTAAGAGAATCAAGTGATAGTTCAAAAAACATGTTCCGCATCAATTGGAATTCTAAAAACGATTCTTTACAAGTAAAAAGTGAGTCGCGAACAACTACTCAAGGTGTTTTTGCAGCAGGTTGGAACAACGTAGTAACCGATGGAGCTGTGGCAAATTCTGATTTTTCATACGGCAGATCATCTTTTTTTGAATGGGGAATTACATGGAATTACCGTTTGACTAAGCAAAGTAATTTACTGCATTTTAAATACGGTTTCTCTTGGATGTACAATCATTTGCATGCTACAGATAATCGCTATTTTGTAGATAATGGCGACGAAACAGTTTTAGCAACTTTCCCAACGCATTTAAGAAGAAAAGATACCTATTTTAAAAATGTATACGTGACTATTCCACTGCATTTGGAATTTGATTTCACTAAAAACAAAACGGATAATGAAGGAAACAAAATCTTCAGAAGTCACAGAGGTTTCCGCATGGGATTTGGTGGTTTTGTAGGTTATAACACCAATTCAAAACAATTCTTGTCTTACGAAGTTGACGATTACCGAATCAACGAAAGACAAAAGGGAGATTGGAATGTAAACGATTGGACTTACGGAGTTAGCGCCTATGTTGGTTACCGACAAACGAGTTTGTATTTGAAATACGACATCAATCCTATTTTCGAAAACAACACTATAGATCAAAACAACATTTCTTTGGGTGTTCGTTTCGACTGGAATTAATTTTTGTTTAAGTTAGTTTTATACTTCGAAAAGGCGTTTCTGTTTGGAAACGCTTTTTTTTATTGTAACTTTGAACACTCAGTTACTCAGCATCTCAGTTACTCAGTCGCTTACAATGATAACCAAAGAAACCATAGATAAAGTATTTGAA
Source organism: uncultured Flavobacterium sp. (assembly GCA_964414655.1). GTDB lineage: Bacteria > Bacteroidota > Bacteroidia > Flavobacteriales > Flavobacteriaceae > Flavobacterium. The sequence continues at coordinate 178,132 of CAYPXI010000004.1, forward strand.
ACGGCTCGTGTGGAAGAAGTCATCGGTGATTTCGTTCAGCTCAAGCGCGCGGGTAGCAATTTCAAAGGATTGAGTCCGTTTTCCGACGAACGAACGCCTTCGTTTATGGTGTCGCCAGTCAAACAAATTTGGAAAGATTTTAGTACTGGAAAAGGTGGGAGCGCGGTCACTTTCCTGATGGAACATTCGCAGTTCACGTATCCTGAAGCGATTCGCTATTTGGCTCAGAAATACAATATTGAGATTGAAGAAACCGAACAATCTGAAGACCAAAAAGCCGAAGCCAACGAAAAAGAAAGTATGTATTTGGTGTCAGAATTTGCTGCCAAATATTTTCATGACGTGTTGATGAATCATGAAGAAGGAAAAGCCATTGGTTTCACGTATTTTAAGGAACGCGGATTTACCAACGAAACCATCAAAAAATTCAACTTAGGTTATTCGCCCAATCAATGGGATGCGTTGACCAAAGAAGCACTCGGAAAAGGCTACAAACTCGAATACCTTGAAAAAACGGGTTTAACAATTGTAGGCGAAGGCAAACAGTTCGATCGTTTCAAAGGTCGCGTGATGTTTCCTATTCAAAGCATGAGCGGGAGAGTTTTGGGTTTTGGTGGTCGCATCTTAACACAAGACAAAAAAGCAGCCAAATACCTCAATTCGCCCGAAAGCGACTTGTACCACAAAAGCAAAGTGCTTTACGGAATTTTTCATGCCAAACAAGCCATAGCCAAACAAAATAATTGTTATTTGGTGGAAGGTTACACCGATGTGATTCAAATGCATCAAGCGGGAATAGAAAATGTAGTAGCTTCGTCGGGAACGGCTTTGACGCCCGATCAAATCCGCTTAATTAATCGTCTGACGCGAAATGTTACTGTATTATTTGATGGTGATGCAGCCGGACTTCGCGCTTCTATTCGTGGAATCGATTTGATTCTCGAAGAAGGAATGAACGTCAAGGTTTGTTCGTTTCTTGATGGAGAAGATCCGGATAGTTTTGCCAAAAAAACACCACACGATGATTTAGTAAAATACTTAGAGGAAACGGCTATGGATTTTATCCAATTCAAAGCGTCACTTTTGATGAAAGAAGCCAAGAATGATCCCATCAAAAAAGCCGAACTCATCCGCGACATGGTGACGAGTATTTCTAAAATTCCCGATCGCATCAAACGCGAAATCTACATCCAAGAAACCTCGCGCATCATGGATATTTCCGAAGATGTGTTGTTCAATACGTTGGCGCAAATTGCCAAAAAAGACATCCAAGAGTTAGGTAAAAAACAAAAAGAAGACCAAAAAGCATTCGAAGTTCACAAAAATGAAGCAGTTTCAGTTTCGGCTAATGTTGACATTCAATACGAACTCGAACATAAAATCATCGAAATACTGCTTTTATACGGAAATAAAGAAGAAGAGTTTGAAGATGTGCTTTTAAAAGCCGACGAAAACGGCGATATGGTTGAGGTCAAAGAAAGTAACACTTACAAAGTCTACCAACGCATTTACTTGAGTTTGCAAGAAGATGAAGTCGAATTGGCTAATCCTGTTTTCAAGTCGATTTACAACGATTTGATTAACTTTTTCAACCAAAATGAATCGTTTGAAATGGAGCGCTACTTACAACAATTGCCCGAGGAAATCGCCAATGAAGTAACTTCTATTTTAATGAACGACGAACGCGAGGTATTGCACAATTGGGAAACCAAACACATTTATGTAAAAGGAAAAGACCAAACGATAAGCCAATATGTTTCTGAAACTATTCTCACATTACGTTGGTTTTTGGTCAACAAAATTGTAGAAGAGTTAAAAGGTTCCATCACTTCTGAACCCGAAACCGATAATTCCGAAACGTTATCAATGGTTGTAGATTATTTAGGACTTACCAATATGTTTTCCAAAAAACTAGGTCGCGTTATTTCACGTCATTCCTAAAAAAAATCCCGATTCAATCGAACCAGGATTTTATACTTTCTTATTTGTTGTTTGTTGAAAAGATATTTTTTAAACGATATCCAACGTTTTTGCTTTGTTGACCAAATCTACCAAATTGGTTACATTTAGTTTTTGCAACAAACGTAATTTGTAAGTACTAATGGTTTTTTCATTCAAACCGAGTGTTTTCGAAATCTCATTATTTTTCTTTCCGTCACACAAAAAGCGCAATACTTCAATTTCTCTGTTGGATAATTTACGGTACAAACGCTCGGATTTATTTTGTTTGGCAATCAAAGCCAAGTTCTTCTTCAAACTTTCGCTCAACATTACTAATCCTTGATGAACTCTAATAATAGTTGTTCCTAAAGTTTCTAATTTGGCCGATTTGTGAACAAATCCTGCAACACCAGCTTTAATCGCGTTGGGTGCGTAAATTTGCTCATTCAAATTCGTAAATACCAAAACTTTGGTTTTCGGGAAATTTTTAATAATCGCTTTTAATTCATAAATACTCTTCAATCCATCCAATTCCAAGTCAATCACGAGTACGTTGATTTCTTTGTTTCTTAAAGCGTCGGGAACCATAAAAAAGCTACCAACGTTGGAGACGACACTAATTTCGGGATGTTCTTTAAAGTAGGATTTAACACCAAAGTGAACTACGGGGAAATTATCAGCTAAACAAACATTTATCATAATTCTGGTTTTAAAATCAAAAAAAAATTGGTAGGTAAAAGTACTAAAAAAATTAAAACAATCAGAAAAAATGTTAAAAAATTATTTAATATGCATCGGAATCAAGCAAACCGGTATCGATTCCATTTTATGTTGGTTAATTTTGTTCAATTTTTTGTAGATTTCAAAAACTTCTCGCTCACGACCTGAGAATGCTTCAACAACACTTCCTTTTTCATCTTCTAACATCGCCCATTCCAATTCGTCATAACTCGCGCCTAACTGATCTTCATCGGTTCTCGAATCGCCAAACAAACCATCTGTCGGCGCGGCAACCTGAATCGATTCGGGAATTTCAAGAAATTTTCCCAAAGCATACACGTCGCTTTTCATCAAATCAGCAATCGGACTCAAATCAACGCCACCATCACCGTATTTGGTAAAAAAACCAACTCCAAAATCTTCTACTTTATTGCCCGTTCCAGCTACCAATAAGCCGTGAATACCAGCAAAATAATACAATGTTGTCATGCGCAATCGCGCTCGTGTATTAGCCAACGACAAGTACAATTTGTGCTCGTTCTCAGTATTCGGAACCTGCTGCACGAATTCTTCAAAAACCGACGTCAAATTGGCTTCAACGCGTTGTACGTTCGGAAAACGTTTTTGCAATTGATCAATATGTTCTCTTCCACGATTCACCTGACTCGGATGTTGGTGTATCGGCATTTCAACACAAAGTGTCGTCATTCCGGTTTGGGCACACAAAGTTGAAGTCACAGCCGAATCTACGCCGCCCGAAATTCCCACAACAAAACCATTCATCTTCGCATTTGTAGCATAGTTTTTCAACCAATTCACAATGTGTTCGTTCACTTTTTCTACCTGAATCGTACTTTTTTCCGCCATTTTTAACAATCAATTTTGAGTTTCGTAATGTATATTTGCAAAAATAATAATTTAAACGGTATTGCGTTTTTTATTAAAAGCTAATTCCAGCTATTCGCTACAATCTTTTGCATTGGAAATGGTTTTTCTAAGCCAAAAAAGGAGCTTCTTACAGTCGCTCTTTTTCAGCAAGAAAAAACAAATTCCCAATCACAAAAGGATTTTCGCTGCTATCTGGGCTAAAAAACACCGCGTTCCAAATGAAAAAAATCATTTTAGTACTTCTTTTAGTTTTCATCATTATTTCGTGTGATCAAAAAAGTAAAGTCGAAAAAGCCGTCGAAGAAATTCCAATGGAAATGAAACTGCACCGTTTCGAACAGGCTTTTTTTGACGCCAAACCAACTGAATTGTCATTAGTCAAAGCTGAATATCCCGATTTTTTCCCCGAAGGAACACCAGACGAAGTGTGGATTGAAAAAATGCAACATCCACAATGGCGCGAATTGTACACCGAAGTGGAAAAAAAATACAGAAATTTCAATGCCAAACAAACTGAAATTGAAGAGTTGTTTAAACATATCAAGTACTATTTTCCAACGGTAAAAACCCCCGAAATTTACACCGCAATTGGCGAAATGGATTACAACAACAAAACCATTTACTCCAACGATAAATTGATCATAGCGCTCGAACTTTTCATTGGCAAAGACCATCGTTTTTACTCCGAATTTCCTGAATACATTCGCCAAAACTTTGAAGAACGCCAAATTCTCCCTGAAATCGCATCAAGCTTTGCACTTGGAATCATTCCACAACCCAATGATGCCACTTTATTGTCGCAAATGATTTATTACGGAAAAGAGTTGTACCTTAAAGATGCTTTGTTAGCTGACAGTTACACGGATGCTGAAAAAATAGGCTACACGCCAGAGCAAATTAAATGGAGTCAAGAAAACGAAGGATTCATTTGGGAATATTTTGTTTCCAAAGAAATGTTGTATTCAACCAATTCTAAATTGCCCAATCAATTCATCAATTTAGCGCCTTTCTCGAAATTTTACCTCGAAATCGACAACGAATCACCTGGACGAATCGGTCGTTGGGTAGGTTGGCAAATGGTACGCTCTTTTATGGAAAACAACGAAAAAGTAAGCTTGCAAGACATGCTCAAAATGGACGCTAAACAAATCTTCGAACAATCCAAATACAAACCCAAACGCAATGAGTAAATCCTTCAACTCCGAAATAAAATTTAACGTCCAACTCGATGAAAATCGCGTCCCAGAATCTTTAACTTGGACTGCCGAAGATGGCGGTGTAAACCAGGAAGAAACCAAAGCTATCATGCTTTCCATTTGGGATAATAATGCCAAAGAAACGTTGCGAATTGACTTGTGGACCAAAGACATGCCTGTAGATGAAATGAAACAGTTTTTTCACCAAACTTTAGTTGCCATGGCCGACACCTACCAACGCGCAACCAATGATGAAAAAATGGCCGACACTATGCGTGATTTCTGTGAGTATTTTGCCGAAAAATTGGAGTTGAAAGGTTAAAAACCTTGGTTGTTTTTGAAGATGTCTTCGTTGATTTGTTCAATGTAACTCAACAGTTGCTCTTTTCCCGTCGAATCCACCGATGAAGTCACAAAATACGGAGGCATTTCTTCCCAGTTATTGGCTAAAATTTGCTTTTTGTAAGCAGCAATGTGCGAATCGACTTTGGTTTTTCCAATTTTATCGGCTTTGGTAAAAATAATGCAAAATGGAACTTCAGTTTCACCAAGATAAGTAATGAATTCCAAATCAATTTTTTGTGCTTCTAATCGAATGTCAATCAACACAAAAGCACAAATCAATTGCTCTCTCTTTTCAAAATAATCCATGATGAACTTCTGAAAAACGTCTTTGGTTTTCTTTGATACTTTGGCATAACCATAACCAGGCAAATCGACCAAAAACCAATTGTTGTTGATTTTAAAATGATTAATTAATTGCGTTTTCCCAGGGCGAGAAGAAGTTTTAGCCAAGCTGTTTCGTCCAGTCAACATATTAATCAACGACGACTTTCCAACGTTCGAACGTCCAATAAAAGCATATTCAGGAATGCGCTCTAACGGACATTTGCTAACGTCAGAATTACTTATTACAAACTCGGCAGTATTTATTTTCATTGGAATTAAAGTAAAATAAAAAAGCCCAAACCGGACTTCTTTACTATGTTATAAATGTACTTTTTGCAACCACTCGTGTAGCAATTTGTTGAACTCATCCGGATGTTCCATCATGGCTGCGTGACCACATTTGTCAATCCAATACAAAGATGAATTAGGCATTAGTTTGTGGAATTCTTCAGCAACATCTGGAGGTGTAACTTTGTCATTTTTTCCCCAAATTAAGCAAGTTTGCACATGCATTTTAGGTAAATCCTTAGCCATATTATGACGAATAGCACTTTTGGCAATCGTCAATGTTTTTATAACTTTAATTCGGTCGTTTACAATAGCAAAAACTTCATCAATCATTTCCTTTGTAGCCGTTTTTGGATCGTAAAAAACACCTTCCGTTTTGGTTTTAATGTATTCGTAATCACCACGTTTAGGGTAACTGTCGCCCATCGCGCTTTCGTACAAACCAGAACTTCCGGTCAAAACCAAGCCAGCCACTTTTTCAGGATACATTTTGGAATGGTACAAGCCGATATGTCCGCCTAATGAATTTCCTAGCAAAATTACACGATCAAAACCCTTAAAAGTAATGAAGTCTTTTACAAATTTAGCAAAAGCTTTGACGTTAGTTTTAAGTATGTTTTGGGTGTACAATGGTAGTTCGGGAATGACTACTTTGTAACCAACTTGTGAAAAATAATCGGCAACAGCATTGAAGTTGCTTAATCCTCCCATTAGTCCATGTAAAACTACAATTGGTGTTCCTTCTCCAATCTCGTAATAAGTATATTTTCCTTCTGTTTTTAACTGGTTTTCCATTTTTTATCGTCTCGTTTCCGATTTGAAGTTGCAAATATAGGCTTTTATCTAAGATGGCTAATATACAGTTTTACATTCAATTTAAAAAACATCGGCTCGATTCAAAAGTTAACATTTTGACAGGTTGCGTTTTATCAACAAAAATTGAAGTTTTTCAAGATGTTAAAATCACAAGTTTTTTTAAAAAATAATCTATAAAATTAACTTTTTATTAATAATTGTTCTTCAAATTGACTCTTTTTGTCGGTTTTACTGTTTAAAATCTAAAATGCAACAAAATCAGTTTGGATTTAAAAATTCCAAAAGTGGTAAAACTTATTAACAAAGTGGGTTTTTGTGGTAAAATGTGGTAATTTATTTTATATTTTTGCTCATTATCACAAATTCAGAGGATTGAACTCAATAATTGGAACATACGAGTGTAAAGTTGATGCTAAAGGAAGGTTGCTTTTGCCTGCGCCTTTGAAAAAGCAATTGGCGGCTTCTCTTCAAGATGGTTTTGTCTTGAAGCGTTCGGTTTTTCAGCCTTGTTTAGAATTGTATCCGATGAGTGAATGGAATTTGATGATGCAAAAAATCAACAAACTCAACCGATTTGTAAAAAAGAACAATGATTTTATTCGTCGTTTTTCGGCAGGTGTAAAAGTGGTTGAAATTGACAATTTAGGTCGTTTGCTGATTCCAAAAGACTTGACGGTTTTTGCGAAGATTACCAAAGATATTGTGGTGAATTCGGCAGTAAACATTGTTGAAATTTGGGATAAAGAATTGTATGAAAAAGCCATTGATGATTCGGTTGTCGACTTTGCAGACTTAGCTGAAGATGTGATGGGAAATGTTAATGACGATGACAATGGAATATCATAATCCGGTTCTTTTAAAAGAAACAGTTGACGGTCTCAATATCAAACCTGACGGAGTTTATGTAGATGTTACGTTTGGCGGCGGCGGTCATTCCAAAGAAATTTTGAGTCGACTCGGACCCAGCGGAAAATTGTTTGGTTTTGATCAAGACGAGGATGCTTTGGCTAACGCATTACCTGATGAGCGATTTACATTAATAGGTGAAAATTTCAGATATATCAAACGTTTTTTGAGGTTTTATGGTGTGAAACAGGTGGACGGAATTCTAGCTGATTTAGGTGTTTCATCGCATCAGTTTGATGTTCCAGAACGCGGCTTTTCAACTCGTTTTGATGCCGATTTGGATATGCGAATGAGCCAGAAAAACGAATTGAATGCATTTAAAGTCATCAACGAATACGACGATACCAATTTGAGACGTGTGTTTTATGATTATGGTGAATTGAAAAATGCGCCAGCATTGGCCAGAACTATCATTGAAGCGCGTGAAAAGAAGGTAATCAACACCACAGAAGAGTTGAAAGTAGTGCTCGGAAAATATTTGCCAGAAAAAGTAAAAAATAAAGTGCTAGCTCAAATATACCAAGCCATCCGAATTGAAGTCAATGAAGAAATGGATGTGTTGAAGGAATTTTTACAGCAAACACTTGAAATACTGAAACCTGAAGGAAGATTGAGCGTGATTTCGTATCACTCTTTGGAAGATCGATTGGTGAAACGATTCATGAAAAACGGCATGTTTGAAGGTGAACCCGAACGCGATTTTTTTGGAAATTTTTCGGTTCCATTTCATTTGATTGGAAAACTGATAGTTCCTTCAGAAGCCGAAATAAAAATCAACAATCGCGCCCGAAGTGCCAAACTCAGAATAGCGGAGAAAAAATAAATTAACTGAAGTAGTTTTTAAACGGATCACTGAATACCGAATACTGAACACTATAAAATGAAAGGTGGAATTTACAACATAGTAAAAGCTCGATTCTTAGTCAATGAAGACGCTACTAAAAACTGGCGTTTCATTGTCTTCTTGATTTTGTTGGCCATTATTATGATTGCAAATACACATCGATTTGAACAAAAAGTATTCAAAATAGCGGATTTGTCCAATGAAGTAAAAGAGTTGCGCTCAGAATTTGTGGACAGACGTTCGGAATTAATGCAACTCAAAATGGAATCCACCATTTCAAAAAAAATGGAAGCGCGTGGAATTGTGCCTTCGCAAGTTCCTCCAGTAAAAATTAAAGTCAAAAAACCAGCAGAGAAAAGTTTCTTCCAAAAGTTATGGCAATAGAAGATAAACAAATATCGTATCGTATTTATCTCGTCGCATTCATCTTGTTTTTGATGGCGATTGCTGTTACCGTGAAGTTAACCAATATTCAATGGGTAGAAGGCGATTATTACCGAAAATTAGCCAAAGAGCGCACGGTAAAATCATTTGTAATTCCAGCCAATAAAGGCAATATATACTCGGCAGATGGAAGTTTGTTGGCAACTTCAATTCCAAATTACACCATTCGTTTTGATGCAGTGGCTCCTAAAAAAGAAGATTTTGATGTACACGTCGATTCATTAGCACTCGGACTTTCAAAATTACTGGGAAAACCAAAATCGATGATTGAATCAGAATTGCGTAAAGCCAGAACCAATCAAAATCGGTATTTGTTAATCGCAAAAGGATTGACTTACACGCAATATGTTGATGTAAAAAATTTACCACTTTTTAACAAAGGTGCGTACAAAGGCGGAATCATCGTCGAGCAAGAAACCGTTCGCGAGCATCCGATAGGTAAAATCGCTGAACGAACTATTGGTTACGAAAGAGTTGACGAAGGTGGCATTTTAAAAAGAGTAGGAATCGAAGGCGCTTTTGGTAAGTATTTAAACGGAAAAGATGGTCGTGTTCAAAAACAAAAAATCGCTAAAGGTCAATGGAAACCGATTCGCGATGTCAACGAAGTAGAGCCTCAAGATGGCTACGATGTTATTTCAACTATCGATGTTTACATTCAAGATATTGCACATCATGCCTTGCTGAAACAACTTGAATTTTACCAAGCCGATCACGGTTGTGTGGTTGTGATGGAAACCAAAACAGGTTATGTCAAAGCCATTTCCAATTTAGGAAGAGCCGAAGATGGTTCGTACTACGAAACCATTAATTATGCGGTAGCCGAATCACACGAACCTGGCTCAACGTTCAAGTTGGTCGATATGATTGCCTTGTTGGATGATAAAAAGGTAGATACGAGTAAAGTGTACGACAGTCGTGGAGGCGTAATTACTTACAATGGTAGAAAAGTACGTGACTCACATACAGGAGGATATGGTAAGATTTCGTTAGCGCGAGGATTTGAGGTGTCTTCCAATACGGTTTTGGTTCAAGCGGTGTACGAAAATTACAAAAACAATCCCCAAGAATTTGTAAATCACATCAACCGAATGGGTTTAAACAAACCACTCGGATTACCATTTAAAGGAGAAGGAATTCCAGTTGTTCATCAGCCGGGCGAAAAAGGTTGGGATAGAAATACTTTGCCTTGGATGGCTTTTGGATATAGTGTAGCGATTACACCATTGCAAACACTGACCTTATACAATGCTGTGGCCAATAATGGTGAAATGGTAAAGCCACAATTTGTATCTGAAATCAAGGAATGGAACAAAACCATCAAAAAATACGATAAACAAGTCATTAACAAAAGTATATGCGACCAAGAAACCATCAACAAATTGAAAGCGGTTTTGAAAAATGTGGTCAAACGCGGAACAGGTTCTAAGTTGTATTCAAAAGATTTTTCAATGGCTGGAAAAACAGGAACGGCTCAAGTAGATTACCACAAAAAAGACGGAAGTATGTATTACGCTTCATCGTTTGTAGGCTTTTTCCCTGCCGAAGAACCCAAATATTCTTGTATAGTGGTGGTTCACAGGCCTAATGCTTTAGCAGGATATTATGGTGCCGATGTGGCTGGACCCGTTTTTAAAAGAATTGCTCAAAAGATTTTTACGGACGCTCCAACCACCAATGAAGTTAAAAATTTAAACAAAAAAGTAAGCAAGCAAGAAGCTAATTTCAATAGCTATTACACTAAGGTAAATGACAAACCCAAATTCATTCCCAATCTAAAAGGAATGTCAGGTATGGATGCTGTTACACTATTAGAAAGTTTGAAATTGAAAGTAAAAGTAATTGGCGTTGGAAAAGTAAAATCGCAGTCGCTTAAACCAGGCGAATCCATTCAAAAAAACAAAACTATCATACTAGAATTATCGTGATTATTCTAAAAGACATATTATACAAAGTAGCTATTGAAGTCGTAAAAGGTTCAACAGAAATGTCCATTAACAAGATCGAATTTGATTCGAGAAAAATTGTAGAAAACGACGTTTTTGTGGCCATTCGCGGAACGGTTTCAAACGGTCATGATTTTATTGAAAAAGCAATTAACTTAGGAGCTATAGCTATTGTTTGCGATGAAATGCCTTCAGTAGTTGTTTCGGGAATCACTTATATACAAGTCAAAGATACCAACGCAGCTTTGGCTTTTATGGCTACCAATTATTACGATAATCCTTCGACTAAATTAAAATTGGTAGGAATAACGGGAACCAATGGCAAAACAACCATCGCTTCTTTATTGTACCAGTTGTTCAAAAAAGCAGGTTATAAAGTTGGATTGTTGTCAACCGTCAAAATCATGGTGGATGATGCCGAATTTAAGGCCACTCATACAACACCTGATTCACTCACAATCAATTATTATCTAAATGAAATGATTGAAATGGGATGCGATTATTGTTTTATGGAAGTGAGTTCGCACGGTGTACATCAAAAACGTACGGAAGGTTTGGAATTTGCTGGCGGCGTTTTCACCAATTTATCACACGATCATTTGGATTATCATGCTTCTTTTGCTGAATACCGTGATGTCAAAAAATCGTTTTTCGATCATTTGCCAAAAACAGCTTTCGCATTAACCAACATTGACGACAAAAACGGTTTGGTAATGTTGCAAAACACGATGGCCAAAAAGTTAACGTATGCTTTAAAATCGTATGCCGAATACAAAGCCGTTATTCTCGAAAATCAGTTAGGTGGTTTATTGCTCAAAATCAATGAAAATGAAGTTTGGGTGCGGTTAATCGGGACTTTTAACGCCTACAATTTATTGGCGATTTACGGAACGGCAGTTGAACTTGGCTTGGAACCATTGGAAGTTTTAAGACTATTATCCGAATTAGAAAGTGTTTCGGGACGATTCCAATTCATCATTTCAACAAGCAAAATCACTGCTATTGTCGACTATGCACATACGCCAGATGCCTTAGAGAATGTTTTGAATACGATTACTGATATCCGAACCAAAAACGAACAATTGATTACAGTTGTAGGTTGTGGTGGCGATCGCGATAAAACGAAACGTCCAATCATGGCCAACATTGCCACGACTATGAGCGATAAAGTAATTCTGACTTCGGATAATCCACGTTCAGAAAATCCAGAAACGATTATAGCTGAAATGGAAGCAGGTGTTGAACCTCAAAATTTTAAAAAATCTTTATCAATTGTAGATAGAAAACAAGCCATAAAAACAGCCTGTCAACTAGCAAATCCGAATGACATCATTTTGATTGCAGGAAAAGGTCACGAAACCTATCAAGAAATTCAAGGCGTGCGCCACGATTTTGACGATATGAAAATTGTAAAAGAATTTTTAGAACAAATGAACAAATAAAAAACTCCAAAAATTAAAATTCCAAAACCCAATAATTGGAGTTTGGGATTTTAAAATTGGAATTTAAAATAAGATATATGTTATACTACTTATTTGAATACCTCGACAAAACTTTAGACATTCCTGGAACTGGAGTGTTCCAATACATTACTTTCCGTTCGGCGTTGGCGATTATTTTGTCGTTGATGATTTCTACTATTTATGGTAAAAAAATCATCAATTTCCTTCGCAATCAACAAGTAGGTGAAACCGTGCGAGAATTAGGTTTAGAAGGTCAAACTCAAAAGGCAGGAACGCCAACAATGGGCGGATTGATCATCATTATTGCAACATTAATTCCTGTTTTGTTACTTACAAAATTGAATAACATCTACATTATTTTATTGATAGTAACAACTTTGTGGATGGGAACTATCGGGTTTATTGACGATTATATCAAAATATTCAAAAAAGACAAACAAGGCTTAAAAGGCATTTTCAAAGTTATTGGTCAAGTAGGTTTAGGTTTAATTGTAGGTTCAGTATTGTATTTTCATCCAAGTGTAACGATCCGCGAAAAATCATCAACGCCTATTACGTTCAATCAAAAGCAAAATGTAATTACAAGTATTCCCAACGAATACAAATCAACAGCTACCACAATCCCATTTGTAAAAAACAACGAGTTTGATTACGCTGAACTTATTGCTTGGACAGGCGATAATTACCACAATTGGGCTTGGTTGATCTTCATTCCAATTGTGATTTTTATCATCACAGCGGTTTCCAACGGAGCGAATCTCACAGACGGAATCGACGGACTAGCAGCAGGAACCTCGGCCATTTCGGTGCTCGCACTCGGGATTTTCACTTTTGTTTCAGGAAACATCATTTTCTCGAGTTACCTCAATATCATGTACATCCCAAATTCGGGCGAAATGACGGTGTTTATCGCTTCGTTCGTTGGAGCACTCATCGGATTTTTATGGTACAATTCCTATCCAGCCTCAGTATTTATGGGCGATACAGGAAGTTTAACCATTGGCGGAATCATTGCAGTTTTGGCAATTTCAGTTCGCAAAGAAATGTTGTTGCCTGTATTGTGTGCGATTTTCTTTGCCGAAAGTGCTTCTGTAATTATTCAAGTAACGTACTTCAAATACACCAAAAAGCGATTTGGCGAAGGCCGACGCGTATTCCTCATGTCGCCATTGCATCACCATTACCAGAAAAAAGGCTACCACGAAAGTAAAATTGTAACCCGATTCTGGATTGTAACCATCTTACTCGCGATTGTTTCTATAGTAACATTAAAACTGAGATAATGAAACGATTGGTTGTGTTAGGTGGTGGCGAAAGTGGCGTAGGTACAGCCATTTTAGGAAAAAAAGAAGGCTACGAAGTGTTTGTGTCTGACTTCGGAAAAATAAAAGACAATTACAAAGACGTTCTTAATCAATATGAAATTAAATGGGAAGACGAGCAGCACACAGAAGAATTAATTCTGAATGCTACTGTGGTAATGAAAAGCCCCGGAATTCCTGATAAAGCGCCAATTGTAAAAAAGTTGGTCGAAAAAGGTATTCCAGTCATCTCCGAAATCGAGTTTGCCAATCCATTCAACAAAGCGCTCACCATAGGAATTACAGGAAGCAATGGTAAAACAACGACCACAATGCTAACGTATCATTTACTAAAAGAAGGCGGATTGAACGTGGGTTTAGGTGGAAACATCGGAAAGAGTTTTGCTTGGCAAGTAGCCGAAGAAAACTACGATTCGTACGTGTTGGAATTAAGCAGTTTTCAGTTGGATGGAATTGTTGATTATAAGCCACACATTGCCATCATTACCAATATTAGTCCCGACCATTTGGATCGATACGATTACAAGTATGAAAATTACATCGCATCCAAATTTAGAATAACAATGAATCAAACCGAAGACGATTATCTCATCTACGACGCCGATGATGAAGCCATCGCCAACTGGTTACAAAATAATAAAGTAAAAGCACAACTAATACCATTTTCGGTTTCAAAACCAGTTGAAAATGGCGCATACCTAAACAAACAAATTATGGAAATCAACATCAATCAAGAAGAGTTTTTAATGGAAACAGCTAACATTGCATTGGAAGGCAAACACAATATGAAAAACGCTATGGCAGCAACTTCGGTAGCTCAATTAATGCGCATTCGTAAGCAAACCATTCGCGAAAGTTTGTCCAATTTCCAAGGTGTCGAACATCGTTTGGAAAAAGTACTCAAAATACAAAACGTACAGTACATCAACGACAGTAAAGCAACTAATGTAAACGCCACTTTTTTTGCTTTAGATAGCATGACGACTCCAACGGTTTGGATTGTCGGCGGTGTCGATAAAGGAAACGATTACTCGGAGTTGATGTCGCTCGTTCACGAAAAAGTAAAAGCCATTATTTGCCTCGGAATTGATAATAAAAAAATCATCGAAGCCTTCGCTAATATCGTTGATATGATGGTTGAGGTTGATAATATGCGCGATGCAGTGCACACAGCCAAACACATTGCCGAAAAAGGCGACACAGTTTTGCTTTCACCAGCTTGCGCGAGTTTCGACTTGTTCCAAAATTACGAAGACAGAGGAAATCAGTTTAAAAGTGAAGTTCGGAATTTGTAATTTATAATTTTAGATTTTAGAGTTCAGATTTTAGATTATGACAACAAATGAATTAAAGAATAGGACAAAGAAATTTTCATTGTTGATTATCGATTTAGCTGAAAAATTACCAAATACAATTGCAAGTAGAATAATAACTAATCAGCTTGTTAAAAGTGGAACTTCGGTTGGAGCAAATTACAGAGCAGTTTGTAGAGCAAGAAGTGATAGGGAATTTGTTTCTAAAATGAATATTGTTCTAGAAGAATTTGATGAAACCCTTTTTTGGTTAGAAATCATTTTAGAAAAAGGATGGTTTGAATTAAAAGATATTGAAATTTTGATAAAATAAGCAAACGAATTAACTGCAATTTTTGTTAGTTCATTAAAAACTGTAAATAATAAAATTAATAAATCAAAGTAAACATAACACGGAATCTAAAATCTAAGATCTAAAATCTAAACTCTAAATTTCCATGCTAAAAATAATAAACAGTTTAAAAGGAGATAAAGTCATTTGGGCCTTCGTGGCGCTTTTGGCATTGTTTTCGTTTATGCCTGTTTTTAGCGCAAGTAGTAATTTGGCCTACATGCGTCATGGTTCAGGAAATGCTGTAACGTATTTAATCAAACACTTAGCGCACATCTTCATCGGGTTTTTTATCATTTACCAAGTGCATAAAATTCCGTACCACTATTTCCGTGGCATTTCCCGTATCGCACTGCCAATAGTTTGGGTGTTGCTCATTTATACTTTGGTCAAAGGAACAGTTATCGATGGCGCCAACGCCAGCCGCTGGATTCAAGTGCCTTTCATCGGAATATCGTTCCAAACGTCAACCTTAGCCGCCATAATTTTATACATTTATGTGGCGCGTTATTTGTCTAAAAAACGTGAGAAAGAACCCAATTTCAAAGAGTCGTTCATCGATTTATGGATTCCAGTTTTTATAACTTTAATGTTTATTCTTCCAGCTAACTTTTCCACAGCAGCACTCAT
Source organism: uncultured Flavobacterium sp. (assembly GCA_964414655.1). Taxonomy (GTDB): domain Bacteria; phylum Bacteroidota; class Bacteroidia; order Flavobacteriales; family Flavobacteriaceae; genus Flavobacterium. The sequence continues at coordinate 193,849 of CAYPXI010000004.1, forward strand.
TTTTGCTATGGTAACAATGCTGGCTTTTATTGGAAAATATCCTTTAAAATACATCGGAATAATAATTGGTTCAGGAGTTGTGGTGCTCACAATGTTCATTTTAGTAGCCAAAGCTTTTCCAGATGCTTTCCCCAATCGTGTCGATACTTGGATGAGCCGAATCGATAGCTTCACCAGCGACAAACCCAACGAAGACGATTACCAAATCGAGAAGGCTAAAATCGCCATTGCTTCAGGTGGTGTTTACGGTTTGGGTCCGGGAAAAAGTGTGCAAAAGAATTTCTTACCGCAATCCTCTTCCGATTTTATTTACGCCATTATTGTCGAAGAATACGGATTGTTAGGCGCATTAACGGTTATGGGAATGTATATGTTGTTGCTCTTCCGATTTGTTGTAGCTGCCCACAAAGCCAACTCAATGTTCGGTAAGTTAGTTGTAATTGGACTTGGTTTTCCTATTATTTTTCAAGCTTTAATAAATATGGCTGTTGCAGTCGAATTATTACCAGTAACAGGTCAAACATTACCGTTAATCAGTTCGGGAGGAAGTTCGGTTTGGATGACGTGTATTGCTGTCGGAATCATCCTGAGTGTGACTAAAAAAGAAGAAGAAATCGCCGAAGAATTACAAGAAAAACAAAAACGAGAAGAAGCGTTGCAGCGTCTTATCGACAAACAATTAAAAGAAGAGGAAGAAGCCGAAAACGAAGAGGAAAATTTCTCAATTGAAGATAATCCAATGAATGCGGTTTTAAAAAAATGAAAAAGCACAAATTCATATTAAGCGGAGGCGGAACAGGTGGTCATATCTATCCTGCGATTGCCATTGCTAACGAGCTAAAATCACGTTTTCCTGATGCTGAATTTCTATTTGTTGGAGCGCAAGACAAAATGGAAATGCAAAAAGTGCCTCAAGCGGGTTACGCTATCGAAGGCCTTTGGATTGCGGGAATTCAACGTAAATTGACATTACAAAACATGCTATTTCCATTAAAATTAATTAACAGTTTGTGGAAATCACGCAAAATCATTAAACGATTTCAACCCGATGCAGTCATTGGAACTGGAGGTTTTGCAAGTGGACCGTTATTGCAAGTGGCTAATAGTATGAACATTCCAACGGTAATACAAGAACAAAATTCGTATCCTGGAATTACCAATAAAATGTTGAGCAAAAAAGCCAATGCGATTTGTGTAGCGTACGAAAATTTAGATCGCTTTTTTCCAAAAGACAAAATTGTGTTCACAGGAAATCCAGTACGTCAAGATTTATTGGATGTTGAGATTAAAAGAAGCGAAGGTGTTTCGTATTTCAAATTGAATGCAAATGAAAAGACGTTGCTGGTTTTAGGTGGAAGTTTAGGCGCTCGTCGCATCAACCAATTAATTGAAAAAGAATTGGATTTTTTGTTAGCAAATGGAATTCAAATTTATTGGCAGTGCGGAAAATTATATTACGAAGATTATAAAAAATACAACGATAAAGAAAACGTACAAGTTGTAGCTTTTATCGACCGAATGGATTTGATTTATGCAGCAGCTGACTTTGTGATTTCGCGTGCTGGAGCATCATCGGTTTCAGAATTATGTTTGGTAGGTAAGCCAACTATTTTCATTCCATCGCCTAACGTAGCCGAAGATCATCAAACCAAAAACGCCAAAGCAATAGTCGATAAAAAAGGCGCTATTTTACTAAAAGAAACAGAATTGGAAACCACATTTGAAACCACATTTTCTGATTTGATTTCTAATGAAAACAAGCAAAAAGAGTTGAGCCAAAACATAAAAAATTTAGCCAAACCCAACGCTACAAAAGATATAGTTGAAGAAATAATAAAGTTAATCAAATAACAATGACAATTGCAATGACAAAAACAAAAAATCAATGTTAAATTTTGAGATTAAGATTGAATTTTGCCATTGAATTTTGAAATTGACATTGCCATTGAATTTTGAAGTTGAAAAATGAACTTAAACCAAATACATAACGTCTATTTCATCGGAATCGGAGGCATCGGAATGAGTGCTCTTGCGCGTTATTTTCAAAATATTGGAAAGAACGTTTCAGGCTACGATAAAACGCCAACCATGCTCACTAATGAGTTGATTGCCGACGGAATGAACATTCATTTTGAAGATGATATCGATTTGATTCCAAATGATTATTACGTCGAAAATACATTGGTAATTATTACTCCAGCTGTTCCTAATTCGCATTCAGAATGGAATTATTTCCTAGAAAGAAATTATACGGTAAAAAAACGTGCCGAAGTACTCGGAATCATTACCAAAGACACGTTTTGTTTCGCAGTAGCAGGAACGCACGGAAAAACAACAACGTCAAGTATTCTTGGACATATTTTATACGAAAGTGGCGCTGATGTTACGGCTTTTTTAGGCGGAATTGTCGAAAATTACCATTCCAATTTAATCGGAAGTGGTAAAACAATCACGGTGGTTGAAGCAGACGAATTCGATCGTTCGTTTTTACATCTGCATCCCGATATTGCCTGCGTAACTTCAATGGACGCTGACCATTTGGATATTTATGGCGATAGTTCGGCGATTGAAGACTCATTTCGCGAATTTGCCGATAAAGTAGAAGATAAGTCTAAATTATTTGTTCCAAAAGGGTTGCCGATAGAAGGTTTGACGATTGCAATAAATGAAGACGCGACATTCAAAGCTTACAATATTCGTGTAGAAAATAGTGCTTATGTTTTTGATGTGCAAACGCCAACAGAAACCATACAAAATATCGCTTTCGGTTTGCCCGGAAGACACAATTTAATGAATGCGCTGACCGCTTTAGCAATGGCGAAAACAAATGGTACCCCAACCGACGCCATTGTTAAAGCGCTGGCGTCATTTCAAGGAGTGCAACGCCGATTTTCGTACCAAATTAAAACGGAGAATTTGGTTTATATTGATGATTATGCGCACCATCCAACTGAAATCAATGCGGTGCATCAAGCAGTGCGTGAGTTGTATCCTAGCGAAAAAGTGTTGGCTATATTTCAACCGCATTTATTCAGTCGTACAAACGATTTTGCTGATGATTTTGCCAAGAGTCTTTCTGCTTTCGATGAAGTGATTTTACTAGATATTTATCCAGCTCGTGAATTGCCAATGGAAGGAGTTACATCGACTTGGTTGATGAGCAAAATGACGAACCCAAATAAGTGTTTAGTGACGAAGGAAAATCTGCTTTCAACAATTGTTAAAAATAAGGCTAAAATCATCGTTACAATTGGTGCTGGCGACATCGGAGAAATGGTGCCAAGTATCAAAAATGAATTGCTCGAAAAAAGACAATAATTATAAACAAAAATGAAGAAATTTTTCAATTGGTCGACGATACGTTTAGTGCTAATGTTTGCGTTAGTATTATTTCTGTATTCCTTTACAGCCAACAGGAATTTGCATAGAAAACTCCAAAAAGCAGAGGTGATTTTCGAAAATAATGAGGTTCTTTTTGTGAGTCCAGAGACGGTTAATAAATTGTTAATAGAAAATAAAAGTGACGTAAAAACCATTGCAAAAGTTGAAGTAGATTTGAACAAATTGGAGAAGTCTATCAACAAAAATCAAATGGTCGAAAAATCAGAGGTTTATGTGACGATAGATGGCATGTTGAGAGCAAAGGTGAAGCAAAAAACGCCAATTGCTAGAGTGTTTGACAACAGTGGTTCTTTTTATATTGATTATGAAGGAAGTACAATGCCGCTTTCCGAATTAAATTCGGCAAGAGTTCCGCTTGTTTGGGGGGAAATAACTGACAAAAACAAGAAAAAATTATCTGAAATTTTAAAGATGATTTACGATGACGAGTTTTTGAAAAAAAACATCATCGGTGTTCAGATTTTGCCCAAAGAAGAGCTTTTGATGAAGAACAGAAATTACAATTTTGATATTTTATTTGGGAAACCAATTAACGTTGAAAAGAAATTTAACAATTATAAAGCCTTTTTTCAAAAAGAAGTAAACGACAGCATCTTGAACAAATACAAAAAAATCAATTTGAAGTTTACACAACAAGTGGTTTGTATAAAATAATTAGAGGATGGAAAAAGAGAATATTGCAGTAGGTTTAGACATCGGAACAACCAAAATCGTGGCCATGATTGGTAAGAAAAACGAGTATGGTAAGTTAGAGATTTTAGGCGTTGGTAAGTCTAAAAGCCTTGGCGTTGCACGTGGTGTAGTGAACAACATTACCCAAACCATTCAGTCAATCCAACAAGCTATCATTGAAGCCGAAGAAAATTCGGGTTACAAAATCAATGATGTGGTAGTAGGAATTGCTGGTCAACACATTCGCAGTATTCAACACACCGATTACATCAGCAGAAGTAATCCTGAAGAAGTAATCAGCGGTAAAGATATCCAGTTGTTAATCGATCAAGTGAATAAATTGGCCATGCTTCCAGGTGAAGAAATCATTCACGTGTTGCCACAAGAATTCAAAATCGACGGACAATCCGAAATCAAAGAACCAATCGGTATGTACGGCGGACGATTAGAAGCGAGTTTTCACGTGGTTGTCGGACAAGCTTCTTCCATTCGAAATGTGGGTCGTTGTATCCAAAGTTCGGGAATCGAGTTGTCTGGTTTGACTCTTGAACCCTTAGCTTCTTCAGATGCGGTTTTAAGCCAAGAAGAAAAAGAAGCTGGAGTAGCTTTAATCGATATCGGTGGTGGAACTACAGATTTGGCCATCTTCAAAGACGGAATCATTCGCCACACAGCAGTTATTCCTTTTGGTGGAAACGTAATCACCGACGACATCAAAGAAGGCTGTTCGATAATAGAAAAACAAGCAGAATTGCTCAAAACAAAATTCGGTTCGGCTTGGCCAGGCGAAAATAAAGACAACGAAATCGTTTCCATTCCAGGCTTACGCGGAAGAGAACCAAAAGAAATTTCATTAAAGAATTTATCCAAAATCATTCACGCTCGTGTGGTGGAAATCATCGAGCAAGTATACGCCGAAATTAAATCGTACGGACACGAAGAATCAAAAAAGAAACTAATCGCAGGAATTGTATTAACTGGTGGTGGTTCGCAATTGAATCATATCAAACAGTTAGTAGAATACATCACCGGAATGGATACTCGAATTGGTTATCCAAACGAACATTTAGCTGGAAATTCGAGCGAAGTAATTTCAAGTCCTTTGTACGCCACCGCTGTTGGTTTAGTGATGAATAGCATTGCCAATAACACACAAAGTGCCTACAAATTAGAACTTAGAGATACGTTCAAAGAAGTAAAACCAGTAGCACAACAACCTATTGTTGAAGTTCAAGAACCAGTAGTAGAACATCATGTAGAGGAAAAGAAAGCCAAAGACATCGAATCGACAGGAGAAAAAATCAAACGTTCCTTCTTTGATAAATACGTCGATAAAATCAAGGATTTCTTAGATAATGCAGAGTAAATAAATAGAATACAAAAATTTCAAGCAAAACCCAAAATAGTATGATAAGCAACTCAGAATTTGGAAACATCTCTTTTGATTTACCCAAAAATCAATCGAATGTAATTAAAGTCATCGGAGTAGGTGGCGGCGGAAGCAATGCCATCAACCACATGTTTAAACAAGGAATCAAAGGCGTGGATTTCGTGGTTTGTAATACCGATTCTCAGGCGTTACAAAACAGTCCAGTTCCCAACAAAATTCAATTAGGTGTTAGCCTAACTGAAGGTCTCGGTGCTGGTGCAAATCCAGATGTAGGCCAACAATCGGCCATCGAAAGCATCGCCGATATCGAAAAAATGCTCGATAGCAACACCAAAATGGTTTTCATTACAGCCGGTATGGGCGGCGGAACCGGTACAGGTGCAGCTCCAGTAATCGCGCAATTGGCCAAGGAAAGAGATATTCTTACCGTTGGTATCGTAACTATTCCGTTCCAATTTGAAGGGAAAGTACGTTCAGATCAAGCTTTGAATGGTGTTGAAAGATTAAGAAAACAAGTCGATTCGCTTATCGTTATCAATAATAATAAATTAAGAGAAGTATACGGAAATTTGGGTTTCAAAGCCGGATTCTCTAAAGCCGACGAAGTGTTGGCAACTGCTTCTCGCGGAATAGCTGAAGTAATTACACACCACTACACGCAAAACATCGATTTAAAAGATGCAAAAACGGTATTGGCCAACAGCGGAACAGCCATTATGGGATCGGCTACCGCTAGTGGTGACAATCGCGCCAAAGACGCTATTATCTCTGCACTCGATTCACCATTATTGAACGATAATAAAATTACTGGTGCCAAAAACGTATTGTTGCTTATCGTTTCTGGAACCAGCGAAATCACAATTGATGAAATTGGTGAAATCAACGATCACATTCAAACCGAAGCTGGTTTCAACGCTAATATTATCATGGGAGTTGGTGAAGACGAATCGTTAGGTGAAGCCGTTGCAGTAACTATTATCGCTACAGGTTTCAACGTTGAACAACAAAACGGCATCGTAAATACGGAACCAAAGAAAATTATTCACTCATTGGAAGACGAACAAAAAATTGTTCACGACCTAACGCAAAAAACGGTAGCTTCCTTCACAACTCCAATCGAAGAAGAAGTGGTAGAAGTAGCTCCTGAAGTAAAAGCAGAAGTCGTGGAAGAAAAAATCGTTTTTGAATTGATCGACGAAGAAATTGAAGCACCAATCGTAGCCAAAATCAACGAAAATGATTTGGTAGCGATGAACGATTTCATTCGCAACCTTGACGTAACTTTCGAAATCGTTTCACCTATGACCGAAATGACGTTCGAAATTCAATCACCAGTGGTGAATGAGGTTAAAGAAATTAACGAAATCAAGGTAATTGATACGGAATTTGTTTCCAAAGAAGAGCAAATTACGTTCACTTTTGATATGCCAGCTCCAAAAGCAGAAACCGAAGTAAACGACAACCGTATTTTATTTGATTTAACGGATGAAACACGCGATATCAAAGTAAACGAACACGTCGAATTCGTTCCAGTAACTGAATTAAACAAAGACGGTGTGATCAAATATTCGTTGGAAGAATACATGGAAATGGAGAACGAATTGTTGAGTTCAAAACCTGCAGCAACAACTGTAAGCGAACCAATCGATTCTGAATTGGATTTCAAATTGAAGCCAGTTGCTGAAACCAATGAGCCTAAATTCGCAACGCATTTCGAAGACGTAACTCCAGTCGAAATGACCATTGAAGAAACCTTGAAATTCCGCGCCGACGAAAGAAGACGTAAGTTAAAAGAGTTCAATTACAAATTCCACAACAACAATTCACGTGTGGATGAGTATGAAAAAGAACCCGCTTACAAACGCTTAGGTATCGATATTTCTGAAAATACAAACACATCCAATACCTCAAGAATGTCTTTGGGTACTGACAGCAACGACGACGTTCAGTTGCGCTCAAACAATTCTTTTTTACACGATAATGTAGATTAATTGTAGTTAATTAAGTTGTTTTTAGCCCGAAAATGGAGTAGCGTTTTCGGGTTATTTTTTTATAGTTGCGACTCAAAAAAACGAAAAAATTTGACTAAATTTGCAAGGTTTTAGTAGCGAAAGGCTTGGGCTTTTTTGTAATCCATGTTCCTGCTGCCTTTCCAAAACTTTTTGTTTTTAGAAAAATTCGTTTCTAAAATTAACAAAGAAGTCAAAAACAAAAAGGTTTTTCCCTTACATCAGGGCTAGTCAAGAAACCATTTGAGTACAAATCATAACACAAAAGAACAATGAGCTTAGAAACACAAATCATGGACGAAATGAAAAACGCCATGAGAGCCAAAGATACCGTTGCTTTAGAAGCTTTAAGAGCCATCAAATCCGGTATTATTTTAGCCAAAACAGAAGCCGGTGCTTCCGATACATTATCAGCCGATGATGAAATCAAATTATTGCAACGTTTGGTGAAGCAACGCAAAGACAGCGCTTCTATTTACACCGAACAAGGAAGAGCTGACTTAGCCGAACCCGAATTAGCTCAAGTTGCCGTAATCGAAAAATTCCTTCCTGCTCAACTATCAGAAGCCGATGTAGAAGCAGCAGTAGCCAAAATCATCGCCGATAACGGTTTCTCAGGCATGGCTGCAATGGGTCAAGTAATGGGAATTGCTTCCAAAGAATTAGCAGGCAAAACCGATGGTAAAACAATTTCGACTATCGTTAAAAAATTATTAGCATAATTGAAAAGTGCAAAGTACAAAGTAAGAAGTACAAAAAGTCCCTTTTAACTTCGTACTTTGTACTTTGTACTTCAAAATGGCTGCGTAGTTCAACTGGATAGAATATCAGATTTCGGCTCTGAGGGTTGGGGGTTCGAATCCCTTCGCGGTCACGAATGAAAAGTCTTTAAACGAAAAAACGCCAAGCTCGCTTGAGCGTTTTTTCGTTTAAAGACTTTTCTCAAAGCGGAGCTTTGAGGGATGGGCGTAGCCAATCCCTAATTATTACAGATTGCGCCAAGCTCGCTTGAGCGTTTTTTCGTTTAAAGACTTTTCTCAAAGCGGAGCTTTGAGGGATGGGCGTAGCCAATCCCTAATTATTACAGATTGCGCCAAGCTCGCTTGAGCGTTTTTTCGTTTAAAGACTTTTCTCAAAGCGGAGCTTTGAGGGATGGGCGTAGCCAATCCCTAATTATTACAGATTACGCCAAGCTCGCTTGAGCGTTTTTTCGTTTAAAGACTTTTCTCAAAGCGGAGCTT
>CAYPXI010000005.1:0-157760 GCA_964414655.1 uncultured Flavobacterium sp.
GTATCCAGGCGATATTTTGCATGAAGCTGGACATTTAGCCGTGACTTCTCCCACAAACCGAGTAATAGTTGCAACTGAAAATCAGTCAAAAGATTGGCCTGATCAGGGCGAAGAAATTGCAACAATGTTGTGGTCATTTGCAGCTTGCAAACATTTAGAATTACCTTTGGATTATGTGTTTCATGCTGGCGGCTACAAAGGTAGTTCGAATTGGTTGATGGACAATTTCAGTTCGGGAAATTACATTGGTTTACCTTTTTTCGAGTGGACTCAAATGGCCTTCGGAAAGGAAAAAGCACTAGAAATGAATGTTCCAACTTTTCCAGAAATGGTAAGATGGGTTCGTGAAAAAGAGTAATTATGAGTGAATTAGTTCGATATATTAAATTTCCGCTTCATTTTGATAGCCAACGACTCAAAGAAGATGTTCAAAAAGTCATGAACACCAATTGGATCGATCATTACAATCAAAATGATTATGAAGGAAAATGGACTTCGATTGCTTTGATGTCGGCCACCGGAAAGTCAGATAACATCTATGCTTTTAATTTTGACTCCAAAGAAATTGTGGCCACAGAAGCGCTAGAATCGTGCGAACATTTTAAAGAGATTTTGAGTTCTTTTCATTTCGAAAAAGCCGCAGTGCGATTGCTCAATTTAGCTGCTGGAGCGCAAATTAAACCACACAGCGACCATTGTTTAGGTTATGAAGACGGTTATTTTAGATTGCACATTCCGATAATCACCAATCCTGATGTTATTTTTATTTTGGATGATGAACGCTTAGTGATGAATGAAGGTGAATGTTGGTACATCAATGCTAATTTCACTCATTCGGTTGCCAATAATGGAGCTGAAAACCGAATTCACCTTGTAATCGATGGCATTCGCAATGAATGGAGCGATCAACTTTTCTTTGAAAATCATACCGAAAACCAGTTTCAAAAACCAATTCCCGAAATGGATGAAAAAACCAAGAAACTAGTCATTGAACAACTCAAATTGATGAATACTGCTACTGCCAATGAAATGATTGAAAAATTAAGTAAATGATATTTATTACCTTCGTAATTCCATTTACTATTACAAGCCAAAATGAAAATCTTACTCGACACTCCAATTGAATACTTAAAAGGCGTTGGTCCGCAGCGTGGTGATTTGTTGCGCAAAGAACTCAACATTCACAAATACAGCGATTTAATTAATCTTTATCCGAATCGTTACATTGACCGAACACGTTATTACAAGATCAATCAATTGGTCAATAATAACGCTGAAGTTCAGGTTATTGGTAAAATAATTCATCTAAAAACTGTTGACCAAGGAAAAGCCAAAACGCGTTTGGTAGCAACATTTGTTGATGAAACTGGCGAAATGGAGTTGGTGTGGTTTCAAGGTCACAAATGGATTCGTGAGAGTTTGAAAATCAATGTTCCGTATGTTGTATTTGGAAAAGTAGGTCAATTTGGCTCAACATTCAATATGGCTCATCCCGAAATGGAATTGCTCGACGAACACAAAACAAGTCTTCGAAGCGCAATGCAACCGGTTTATCCGAGCACGGAAAAGTTAGCTAACAAAGGAATTTCCAATAAAGTCATCAACAAAATGATGCAACAATTATTCGTTGAAACACAAGCTAATTTTTCGGAAACATTGCCTAATTATTTGCTAGACGAATTAAAATTGATCCCCAAAAACGCTGCATTATTCAATATTCATTTTCCAAAAAGCGCTGATTTATTAGCCAAAGCACAATTTCGCTTAAAATTTGAAGAATTGTTCTTTATTCAACTGCAATTGATTACCAAAAACTTGGTTCGTAAACACAAAATCAAAGGTCATCCGTTTGAAAAAGTAGGTGAAAATTTCAATAATTTCTATCAAAACCATTTGCCTTTTGATTTGACCAATGCACAAAAACGTGTTTTAAAAGAAATACGAAACGACTTGGGAAGCAACGCCCAAATGAATCGATTATTACAAGGTGATGTTGGATCGGGAAAAACAATTGTAGCCTTAATGTGTATGCTTTTGGCCAAAGACAACGGTTTTCAAAGTTGCTTAATGGCGCCAACAGAGATATTAGCGATACAACATTTCAATGGTTTAACAGAGTTAGCTAATGACTTAAATATCAATATAAAACTACTCACTGGTTCAACTAAAACTGCAGATCGAAAAATCATTCACGAAGCATTAGAAAATGGTACTTTGGATATTTTAATTGGAACACATGCCTTGCTAGAAGATAAAGTACAATTTCAAAATTTAGGTTTGGCTGTGATTGACGAGCAACATCGTTTTGGTGTAGAACAACGCTCTAAATTATGGAAGAAAAACGAAATTCCACCGCATGTTTTGGTGATGACTGCGACTCCAATTCCAAGAACTTTAGCCATGAGTTTATATGGCGATTTGGATATTTCAGTTATTGATGAATTGCCTCCTGGAAGAAAACCAATTCAAACAGTGCATCGTTATGATAGCAATCGCTTGAAAGTCTGGAAATTTCTTAAAGACGAAATCGCCAAAGGAAGACAAATTTACATTGTTTATCCATTGATTCAAGAAAGTGAAAAAATGGATTTCAAAGATTTGATGGACGGTTACGAAAGTATTTCACGCGATTTTCCATTGCCACAGTACAGCATTTCTATCGTTCACGGGAAAATGAAACCTGCCGAAAAAGAAGCCGAAATGAAACGTTTTTCGGAAGGCAAAACCAATATCATGGTAGCAACAACGGTTATTGAAGTCGGTGTAAACGTTCCCAACGCCAGTGTCATGGTCATTGAAAGTGCCGAACGATTTGGCTTATCTCAATTGCATCAGTTAAGAGGCAGAGTGGGTCGTGGCGCCGAACAAAGTTATTGTATTTTGATGACGAGTTTCAAACTCAATAACGACACTAAAACTCGTCTGGATACGATGGTTCGCACTAACGATGGCTTCGAGATTGCAGAAGTCGATTTAAAATTACGCGGTCCAGGCGATATCATGGGAACACAACAAAGCGGCGTTTTAAACCTACAAATCGCTGATTTAGTTAAAGATAGAGACATTTTACAACTCGCTCGAAATTACGCATTACGGTTACTCAAAGACGATTCGTCAATGAGCAAACCCGAACATCTTACGCTTCGAAATGTATTTTTAGAATTGAGTAAAAAGAAAAACATCTGGAATTACATTAGTTGATTTACTATATCAAATTAGCAAACTTTACACATCATAAAGAGTACGTTTAACATATTTTACCTACTTTAGTAACAGCAAATTATTTCTGATGTCAATTAAATCATTACTCCATACACCTGCTCTCACACAAGAGAAATCGCTTAAAACTTTAGTTGAAAATCGCACGATTTTTTCACTAAACAATTGTGAGTTAAATATTTTTGAAACCTATCAAGAATCAGCTTTGGTTCCTCTAAAATTTAATGATTTGGTGGTAACGAGTATGTTGCGTGGTAAAAAAATAATGCATCTATTTGACGATCCAGCTTTTGATTATTTGCCTGGAGAGACTGTAGTAATTCCGTCGAATGTAGAAATGAAAATTGATTTTCCAGAAGCTTCCAATAACAATCCAACGCAGTGTTTGGCTTTAGCTATCGATCAAACTAAGATTTCGGAAACACTTAACTTCCTAAATGAGCGTTATCCGAAAGAAGGAAATGACAATTTCTGGCAATTGAATTACCAAAATTATTTCTTTTATAACAACGTTGACTTAGCTTCCACCATCAACAAACTCATTAAAGAATGCATGAGTACATCGATTACCAAAGACGCGTTGGCTGATTTGACTTTACAAGAATTACTTATTCGAATTATCCAAACGCAAACCGTAAAATCGATTGATGACAATACTTTTAGCAATCAGAACAACGCCATTGCACAAGTAATTGAATACATTAGAAAAAACCTAAAAGAAGACATTAATTTGAAACATTTGAGTGATAAAGCATGCATGAGCACGACTTCTTTTTATCGTTTTTTCAAACGCGAATTAGGAATGAGTCCGATTGAATTTGTGCTAAGTGAAAAGATAAAACACGCCAAAAAATTACTTAAAAACCCATCAATTCAAATTAACGAAGTCTGTTATTTGTCAGGTTTTGAAGATGCCAATTATTTTATTCGATTGTTTAAAAAACACGAAGGCGTGACTCCGAAACAATACCAATTGATGAACTTTTCTAATTAATTTACAAGTTCAAACGAACTTCTTCTAAATTACAACTTTCTTCTTCTGAGAAAATCCTGTACTGAATAATAAATGTTTTCCCGTAAGGAGTTTCCAACGAAAATCCGCCTGCTCCTATTCCGTCAGTAACATCCAAAGTAAAATGAGCATGTTTCCAATATTCGAATAAATCTTTGTCCAACCAAAACTCAAAACCCTTGATGCTTCCGATACAAACGTCGCCCAATCGTAGGTAAAATCCACCTTTTTCAAAACATTGAGGTTGTGTTCCTTCACAACAACCGCCTGCTTGGTAAAACATTAAATCGCCAAACTTTTCGCTGAGCAAATCAATTAATGCTACTGCCTTTTCTGTAGCATCAAGTCGTTTTATTTTTTCCATATTTTAAAATTAGTAAAAAATCCACGAATATGAATTCAAATGAATGCAAAACTCGTGGACTTTTAAGGTTAGAGGCAAAAAAGTATCGATTAAAAGAAACCTAATTTGTTTTTGTTGTACGATATCAACATATTTTTGGTTTGACGGTAATGATCAAGCATCATTTTGTGATTTTCTCTACCAATTCCCGATTGTTTGTAACCTCCAAATGGCGCTCCAGCAGGATAAGCATGATATTGATTTACCCAAACTCGACCAGCTTTGATCGCTCTTGGCACTTGGTATAACTCGTGTGCATCGCGAGTCCAAACTCCTGCTCCTAAACCATACAATGTATCGTTGGCAATTTCGATGGCTTCTTCCGTTGTTTTGAATGTTGTAACCGCCAAAACTGGTCCGAAAATCTCTTCTTGGAAAATACGCATTTTGTTATGGCCTTTGAACAATGTTGGTTGGATGTAATAACCACCTCCAAGTTCTTCGCCCAAATGATTCACGTCTCCACCGCATAATAACTCAGCTCCTTCTTCTCTACCTAATTTAATATAGGAAAGAATTTTATCTTTCTGAATTTGAGAGGCTTGTGCTCCCATCATCACAGTTGGATCAAGCGGATGACCTACTTTTATAGCTTTCACACGTTGCAAAACGCGTTCGATGAATTTATCGTAAATTGACTCATGAATTAGTAATCTTGATGGACAAGTACACACTTCACCTTGATTTAGAGCGAACAAAACAACGCCTTCTAGTGCTTTATCCAAAAATTCGTCGTCGGCTTCCATAACCGATGGAAAGAAAATGTTAGGCGACTTTCCTCCTAACTCTAACGTTACTGGAATAATATTTTCTGTAGCATATTGCATTACCATTCTTCCCGTAGCGGTTGAACCAGTAAAAGCTGCTTTTGCTACTTTAGGATTGGTTACTAAAGTTCTTCCTAATTCTGCTCCGAAACCATTCACAATATTCACAACTCCAGCCGGAATCAAATCTTCAATCAATTCCATTAATACCATGATAGAAATTGGCGTACTTTCTGCTGGTTTTAATACCACACAATTTCCTGCTGCTAAAGCTGGAGCTAATTTCCATGTTGCCATTAAAATCGGGAAATTCCATGGAATAATTTGCGCAATTACACCAAGTGGTTCGTTTACAATTATTGAAACTGTATCTTTATCTAATTCTGTTATTGAACCTTCTTCAGCTCGAATGACACTAGCAAAATAACGGAAGTGATCAATTGCCAACGGAATATCAGCAGCCATTGTTTCTCTGATTGCTTTTCCGTTATCTAAAGTTTCTACTGCAGCGATGTAAGCCAAGTTAGCTTCAATTCGATCAGCGATTTTATTGAGCATAATACTTCTTTCGGTAGCCGAGGTTTGGCTCCACGATTGGAATGCTTCATTCGCAGCATCAACTGCCATTTCAATATCTAATTTGGCCGAATGTGCCGCTTTGGCCATTGGTTTACCGTCAACTGGAGAAACCACTTCAAAATATTGCCCAGTGGAAGGCGCTGTCCATTTTCCGTTGATGTAATTATCATACTTGTCTTTTAATTGTGGACGTTGAACTAAATTACTCATATTTTTAAATTTTATATTTTTTTACTGTATCAAATGTACTTTCATTACTAAAACAGAAATAGCACAAATAGTTCAATTTATAGCACAAAATTGTTAAGTTGAAAAAAATCAATCACATTAATTACATATATCAAAAAAATCGACATAATTTTTACAGATATTGACAATCCTTAACGCTTTAAAATATTATTTCTCTTAAAAATTCAGAATAAGTATCTTTGCCACTAATTTTTGCAAACAATATGGTACAATACAACCCAAAAGATTGGATTACATTTATATTTAGATTTCATAAATCAGATACCTTTCGTCAACTGTTTCCTATGATGATTTTTATTGGCTTATATTCGGCTGGAATAGGTTATCTGGAAATAGAATACTGGAAATTATCCGATGACAGTCACGTAAAAAACATCACTATTATGCATGGAATGTTGGGATTTGTGATTTCCTTATTGCTTGCCTATCGCACCAATACAGCTTATGATCGTTGGTGGGAAGGACGAAAACTTTGGGGTTCGTTAGTCAACAATAGTAGAAATTTAGCAATCAAATTGGCGGCCATTTTAAATGAGGAAAGCGACCGAAATTATTTTAAAAGAATGATTCCGGGTTATGCCTCAGTTTTGGCCAAACATTTGAGCAACGACGATACAAGTAAAATGCTTTTTGAAGGATTGGATTTGGAAATTGACCATCACAAACACCGACCCAATCAAGTAGCTAAAATGATATTCCAAAAAGTAAACGACTTGCACTCACAAGGAAAAATTTCAGGCGAACAGTTGATTATTTTGAATGCCGAATTGCAATCATTTACTGATGTTTGTGGCGCTTGTGAACGAATTAAAAACACGCCAATTCCTTATTCATACAGTGCTTTTATCAAAAAATTTATTTTCTTTTACGTCATGACTTTGCCTTTTGGTTATGTTTTTAGTTTGGGCTATTACACTATTCCTGTAGTAATTTTTATCTTTTATGTTTTAGCAAGTTTGGAGTTGATAGCGGAGGAAATTGAAGACCCGTTTGGAGGCGATGCTAATGATTTGCCTACTGGAAAAATTTCGAGCAACATCAAAAAACATATCGAAGAAATTTTGTAGCCAAAATATAAGTCAGGATTCATTTTGGTAATTCCAATCTATATCCTATTTTTGAATAAGAAATTTATTGTTATAAAATGGAATTAGTAAACAAGTATAAAAAATACATTATCATCATTGCACTCGTTTTGGTTGCATTTTTTATTGTTTTCAAGTTCATCAAAAAAGAAACCATTTTAGAAACATTTTCTTCTAAACCAGAAGACACTTTTAGCTATTCTGACGGAAGCACTAAAACGGATACTTTAGAAAAATATGGCTTTCACGCAGTTGAAAATTATGTAATAAAAGAAGTCGGCGAAGTACGTAGAACACCTAATTTTGCTGCTTACAACACTATTCACAAATTGCGCTTCGGAACCAAAATTTACACCAAAGAAGTCGACTCAACTAGTAACATTGAAATTGATCCAGCATTAGTTGCTAGAGAAATTCGAAACGATTATGTAGCGGTTTATGCTACCAAACCCGTAATGTTTTCAGATATGCCTGTTGGCTATATGGCCAAAGATGAGTTTGTTAGAAAAGACAAGTTCAAAGATTTTAAACCTGAACCCATCAAACCAGAAAAAATTGAATACGATTCGGGTGTAATGGCTACTATTGAAGAAAGTTATATTTTAAATGACGATGGTTTTAAAATGTCTGACGACTTCAAACGTTATAATAAAGCGATTGTTTTTGGCGATTATAACAACGACTCACATCCTGATTTTTCAGTTTTATTGGACAATGTCGAATTGAATCGTTCGGCTGTATTGATTTTCTTCTTTAACCCTGAGAAGAACTTATACAACTTGATGTTGAAAAAAACATACGAAAATCTGCTTTCCATCAAAAACATAAAAAAGAATACTTCTATTGTTGTTAATGCTGAAAATACTAGTTTCCCTTTAGATGGTGTTTTAATATCCAACCCAAATAACACTGGCTATTTTCACATTTTTAATACTGACAACAATTCTTTTATGATTTTACCTCATTAGTACTATTTTAAAACCGTAAGTTAATTATACTCATTTAAGCCTTTTAAAATTAATTCTAAATGGAAAACACCTGTCAAAACTGCAATCATACTATTACTGAAAATTTTTGCGCCAATTGTGGACAAAAAAAGTTTAAGCGTATTGATAAAAAATACGTCTTAGATGAAATACAATATACGCTTCTTCATACCAACAAAGGACTATTTTATTCGATCAAAAAGATATTAAAAAGTCCGGGGAAAACTGCCCGAGAATACATTGAAGGTAATCGTGTAAATCACTACAAACCTATTTTACTTATTTTTCTTCTAAGTGGTATTTCTGCCTTTATTTCCTACAAATTGCTTGGTTTTGCTGAAGTTATAAAAAGCCTTAACAATCAAAAGTATGGAAATTCTAAAGTCATGGCTGATATAATGTCTGCATTATCAAATTACAATGCCATTTTTATGTTGTTACTCTTGCCAATATTTGCTATTACAACAAAACTAGCATTTAAAAAGTGGGGCAACAATTATTACGAACATATTGTTATGAATTGTTACATTCTCTCAGCGTATACGTTGGTCTGTATGATTCTTGTTTATCCAATAATGTTTTTTTTAAAAGGCACTCCCGATAGTTTCTTTACAATTTCGCAAATATCATTTTTAATAGTTCCGTTTATTTTAATATGGTTTTTTAAAGGCTATTATCCTGACAAATCTTTAAAAAGTATCGTTTTCCGATCGCTCGCTGCCATTGGTATGTTTGCTACTTTTTACGTTGTAGTAATTTTTGGTATCACTATTTTATTGGTGGTTTATGCGATGACGACCAACAATCCAGAGTTATTAAAATACTTTCAACCGAAATAGGCTATCGATTTATCAACTATTAGGCTTATTATATACAGAATCACAATTGTGCATTAGCGAATTATCGTTATCTTTGCACTCTCAAAAAAAATAACAATTTATGCGCATTTCATACAACTGGTTAAAGCAATTCATTAAAATCGATTTACCTTCAGAAGACACTTCAGCAATCTTAACCGATTTAGGTTTGGAAGTGGAAGTTGTTGAACCTTTTCAATCCGTTAAAGGCGGCTTAATTGGTATTGTTGTGGGTGAAGTAATGACGTGTGAAAAACATCCAGACGCCGATCGTTTGAAAGTGACAACTGTAAATTTAGGCGATGGAAATCCTGTTCAAATCGTATGTGGTGCTCCAAATGTTGCTGTTGGACAAAAAGTACCAGTTGCCACTATCGGAACCAAATTATACGATAAAGACGGTAACGAATTTGAAATCAAAAAAGGCAAAATTCGCGGACAAGAAAGCCACGGAATGATTTGTGCTGAAGACGAATTGGGTTTAGGCAACAGTCATGACGGAATTATGGTTTTGGATAAAAAAATAAAACCCGGAACCACTTTAGCTGAAGTTCTTAAAATTGAAAACGACGAAATTTTTGAAATTGGTTTAACACCGAATCGTGCCGACGCTATGTCGCATTATGGTGTAGCACGCGATTTAAGAGCTAGTTTGCTATTAAAAAACAAAAACATTGAGTTAATTACACCTTCCGTTTCCGCTTTTAGAGTAGATAAAAGAACGCTAAAAATTGACGTAGATGTAATCGATTCAAAATTGGCTCCTCGTTATTGTGGCGTTACCATTTCGGGTGTAAAAGTAAAACCTTCCCCAGATTGGTTACAAAACCGTTTAAAATCGATTGGATTAACTCCGAAAAACAATATTGTGGATGTGACCAATTATGTTTTACATGCATTCGGTCAACCTTTACACGCTTTTGACGCGGCTAAAATCAACGGAAAAGTAATTGTAAAAACCGTTGCTTCGGGAACAAAATTTACAACTTTAGATGATGTTGAACGAACATTACACGAGGACGATTTAATGATTTGCGATGAAAACGGACCCATGTGCATCGCTGGTGTTTTTGGTGGAAAAAATTCGGGTGTTTCAGATGCTACTACTAATATCTTTTTGGAAAGTGCTTATTTCAACCCAATTAGTATTCGTAAAACAGCCAAACGTCATGGTTTGAGCACGGATGCTTCATTCCGCTTTGAGCGTGGAATTGACATCAACTTAACTGATTATGCTTTGAAAAGAGCTGCAATGATGATTCAAGAAGTGGCTGGTGGCGAAATTACTAGTGATCCTATTGATTTTTATCCAAAGAAAATTGAAGATTTTACTGTGTTTTTAAATTTTGAAAATGCGAAGAAAATCATTGGACAAGAATTACCAAAAGAAACTATCAAGAAAATTTTAGCTTCATTGGACATCAAAGTAAACAGCGTAACCGATGCAGGTTTGGGATTGATTATTCCGTCGTACCGTGTTGATGTACAACGCGAAATCGACGTGATTGAAGAAATTCTTCGTGTTTACGGTTACAACAATATCGTTTATTCTAAAAAATTGAACGCTACCGTTGCCAATTCTCCAAGAAACGAAGATTACAAAATTCAAAATATTGTGGCCAGTCAACTGAATTCAAATGGTTTCCATGAAATGATGGCCAACTCCTTGACAACGCCCGATTACATCAAGTTGTCTGCGATGCTGAAAGAAGATTACAACGTTAACATTTTGAATCCGTTGAGCAATGATTTATCAGTAATGCGTCAATCGTTATTGTTTTCAGGTTTAGAAGCTATTTCGTATAACATCAACCGTAAAAATTCCGATATAAAATTATTCGAATTTGGAAAAACCTACCACAAATTATTATCGGGCAACACCGAGAAAAAACATTTGACTCTTTACCTTTCGGGCAACCGCAATAATGAGTCGTGGACAAATCCTGTTAAACCAACTGATTTCTTCCTTTTCAAAGGATACATTAATGCCATTTTAACTCGTTTAGGATTAACAAAAACAGTGACCAAACCAGTTGAATCGGATGTTTTTGCTGAAGGAATTGCAATTGCTTCTGGAAATGACACTTTGGTTGAATTTGGTGTCATCAAAAAATCAATTTTAAAAGAATTTGACATCAAGCAAGAAGTTTTGTACGCTGATTTTAATTGGGATTTAGTATTGAAACTCATCTCTTTAAAAATCAAATTCCAAGATATTCCAAAATATCCCGAAGTTCGTCGCGATTTGGCTTTGTTGGTGGATGAAAAAGTGAGTTTTGAATCTATTTTCAATATTGCCACACAAACGGAAAAATCTTTATTAAAAGAAGTCAATTTATTTGATGTGTACCAAGGAAAAAATTTACCCGAAGGAAAGAAATCTTATGCGGTGAGTTTTATTATACAAGATGCTACCAAAACCTTAACCGATGCTCAAATTGACAAAACGATTGGTAAAATCAAACAAAATTTAGAAAACGAATTAGGCGCAAGCTTACGATAAAAGCAATTCATTTGAACACGATTATCACAGAGAAAACCTATAAAAAGCTAGTCATTCAAGTGGCTTTGAATGGCTTTAGCTTTTGTATTATAGATACTTTGTCGGATCGTCCAAAAACGCTAAAAAATATTCATTTTGATGCTTTTCAACGCAGCGCCAACATCAGTGATTTGTATTCGAGTGTTTTTAATGAAAATCCTGAATTAGTTGAGAAGTACGACGAAATCATGATTGTTCATAGCAACAATCTTTCCACATTTGTTCCTGTTGCTTTGTTTGACGAGGATTATTTGGGTAGCTATTTGCAATACAATACCAAGGTTTTTGATACTGATTTTTTTACGTTTGACAAACTCGAAAAATACGAAATGAACAATGTGTACATTCCGTATGTGAATATGAACAATTTCTTTATTGACAAATTTGGTTCATTTGAATACAAACATGCCAATTCAACTTTAGTTTCAAAATTGTTGGATGTTTCAAAAAATAATGACGAACGAAAAATGTTTGTTCACCTAAGTGAAAGTCATTTTGAAATTGTGGTGATTCAAAACCAAAAATTACATTTTTTCAACTCATTTGATTATAAAACGCCTGAAGATTTTATTTACTACATTTTGTTTACAGCCGAGCAATTGCAATTGAATCCTGAGGTTTTTAAGTTGGAAATTTTGGGAAATTGCTCTGAAAATGACAGTTACTATTCGATGGCTTATAAATACATTCGAAACGTTCAATTGTTTGAGGTTTCAAATATTCAAAATGAATTTTCTGCTGCTGAAAATCGTGAACATTTTATTCTACTCCACTCGTGAGAATCATTTCTGGCAAATACAAAGGTCGTCGCATCAATCCGCCCAAAAACCTTCCTGTTCGGCCAACGACCGACATGAGTAAAGAAGCCTTATTCAATATTTTAAACAATCATTTTAATTTTTCCGAACTCAAAGTATTGGATTTATTCTCAGGAACTGGCAATATAAGTTACGAATTTGCCTCACGTGGTGCATCGCCAATTGTTTGTATTGATGGCGATTTTGGTTGTATAAAATTCATCAAACAAACGGCAGCCGAATTTGATTTTGACATTACAGCCATTAAAAGCGATGTCTTTTCATTTTTAGAAAAACACAACGCCAGTTACGACATTATTTTTGCCGATCCTCCTTACGGAATGGAACAAAAAGACTTTGAAAAACTAATTGATTTAGTATTTCAAAACGAATTATTGGATGCTGAAGGAATGTTAATTGTTGAACATTCAAAACACACTAAACTTGACCATAAAGAGTATTTTTCATTTGAAAAAAATTATGGTGGTTCGGTTTTTACTTTTTATGAATTGGAAAGTGATGAAGATATTGAGAATGTGGATTGATAGTAGGACTGTAGGACTGTAAAATATAAAAAATTTAGTCATATGATCTTACAGTCCTAAAATCTTATAATCTTTAAAAAAAGCAGACCTATAAGCCGGATTCTGTTCTCGTCTTTTGGGACGAGACCTTATCATTTATCTAGTTCCGAAATTACTCTCGGAATCCATCTTTCTACCCTTCGACAACGGACGAGCAACCCTTAAATGTCGATATACTTGAAATTTCACCGCATAGAGTTTACCTGGTTTCACTACAGCCGAACTGTACTTGCTTTCTGTTGCACTTGTCCTTCTCGTCCCAAAAGACGAGAGTTGGGCGTTACCCAATATGCTACTCTGTGGTGTCCGGACTTTCCTCCCTTCCGATGAATCGGAACGGCGATAAGGCGGTCTGCGGTGCAAAGGTAAGCAATGACAATGACAATGACAATGACAATGACAATATCAATATCAATGGTAAAGACAGGATCAAGGGTTAAGGCAAGAGTACTAATGACTAAATTTTTAATTTAATGTAAGTCATATTTTGGAAATATTTTTTCAATTTGTTATTGACATTGCCATTGAAATTGAGATTGAAAATTATATATTTGTAGTCAATTAATTTCAATGGAACAATTTGTAGTATCAGCGCGTAAGTATCGTCCGCAAACGTTTAAAGACGTTGTTGGGCAACAAGCTATAACTAGTACTTTACTTAATGCCATAGAAACAAATCATTTGGCCTCTGCCCTACTATTTACAGGGCCGCGTGGCGTTGGAAAAACCACTTGTGCGCGTATTTTGGCACGAAAAATCAATCAACCTGGTTACGACGATCCGAATGAGGATTTTACTTTTAATGTATTTGAATTGGATGCGGCTTCGAATAACTCCGTGGATGACATTCGAAATTTGATTGATCAAGTACGCATTCCACCGCAAACAGGACAATATAAAGTGTACATTATTGACGAGGTTCATATGTTGTCATCGGCGGCTTTTAATGCTTTTTTGAAAACCTTAGAAGAACCGCCAAAGCACGCCATTTTTATTTTGGCTACGACCGAAAAGCACAAAATCATTCCAACCATATTATCGCGTTGTCAGATATTTGATTTTAAACGAATTACTGTTAAAGACGCCAAAGAACATTTAGCGGAAGTTGCACAAAGTCAAGGCGTTCAATTTGAAGATGATGCTTTGCATATTATTGCTCAAAAGGCTGATGGTGCGATGCGTGACGCTTTGTCCATTTTTGATCGTGTGGTTTCGTATTGTGGAACCAATTTGACTCGACAAGCAGTTACTGAGAATTTGAATGTGTTGGATTATGAAACGTATGTGAAAGTAACCGATTTGATTTTAGACAACAATATTCCTGAGATATTGGTTGCCTACAATGAAATTTTGTCGAAAGGTTTTGATGGACACCACTTTATTTCTGGTTTGGCTTCGCATTTTAGAGATTTACTAGTGTGTAAAAATCCGGCAACATTGACTTTATTGGAAGCAGGCGAACAAGCACAGCAGATGTACGGACAACAAGCCCAAAAATGCCATCAAGAATTTTTATTGAAAGCTATTGAAATTGCTAATGACTGTGATTTGAAGTACAAAGTATCGCAAAATCAGCGATTGTTAGTTGAACTGACTTTAATGCAACTGTGCTCTATCAACTTTGATGGAGAAAAAAAAAAGTTGATTTCATAATTCCACCAACTTATTTTCGTCGGACTGATTATTCAATAAAAGAAGTTGCTACTCCGTCTACTCAAAGCAGTACAGTTGCAACACCAATTGAAAATTCAATTCCTCAGAGTGAAAACAACTTACTAAAAGAAAAAGAAACAACTTCTGTAGAAGAAGCAACCATTACTGAACCTTCTCTTCCTGAAGTTAAACTTTCAAATGCTGACCAACCCAAAGTTTCTGCTTTATCATTATCAAGTATTAGAGCCAAGAAAGAACTATTGGAACAGCAAAAAGGTCAAATTAAACAAGAAATTCAATTACCTACAGAATCGTTTTCTGAAACACAAATGTTGGAATTTTGGTTTAAATACGCCGACAAATTAGGTGATAAAGGTCACAAAATCATGGAATCGTTGTTGCGAATGAATGAACCTAAACTAGAAGGTTTTACTATTCAATACGAATTACCTAATGAAGGCTCCAAAATTGATTTTGAAAAAGAAAAACCAGAACTATTGGGATATTTACGTGGTCATTTACACAACCATGAAATTACAATAGAAGTGAATGTTAATGAAAGCATCAAAAGTAAAATAGCTTTCACAAGTCAAGATAAATACAATCGTTTGAACGAAATCAATCCGAATATTGAGTTACTCAAAAAAACATTTGATTTAGATATATAAAAAAACCTCAACTAGTGAGGCTTTTTTATTTTTTGAATAATTAATTATCCTTTTGCTTTTAGCGCTTTATACTTATCAGTCATTTCTAAAGCTTGATAAACTCCCATTAAGGTTCTTTTGGCGGCATCATCATCTGGTTTAAGTTCATGAGCTTTTTCAAGATAAGGTAAAACATCTTTGTAATTGGCAATTTGTTTGGCTCTTAACTCATCAAATTTTTTGTTATCTGCGGCTGAAGTTCCAAGTTTATTCATCTGCTCAACTAAAGATTTTTCTGACCTTAGTTTTAATTCCGATAGATTTAAATAAGCATCAAAGTATGTTGGATCTATTTCAATAGCTCTTTTGTAATGTTTTTCTGCCTCTTCTAGTTTGTTTGAATCAGCACTAATTACACCTAAATTAAACACCAATTGCTTGTTATTTGGTTCTTTTTCAAGAGCTTCGTTAACTAATCTTGTATAACTAGCAAAATCTTTTTCTTTCAAATAAAAATCGGCTTCGGTGATTAACAATGTAATATCATCTGGATTTGCTTTTCTGGCTTCAACAATAGCAGCTTTAGCCTCAGTATTTTTGCCTTGTTCAACTAAAATTAGTGCAATATTTTTATAAATTTCACCTTTTTTAGAAGGAATTTTTTCTTGGCGCGGTTTTTCATATTGACCAGTTTTGACCATTAAATCGCGTTGTGTTGGATTAGTCCCAAAATATTCTTCTTTTTTAGAATCCTTGCTGGTAGCATAATACATTGTTCCTTCACCAGAATAGTTCAACGATTTTAGTTCGTAATAATGTTTTAAAGCTTTATCATACTCTTTTGCGTTTACGGCATAACTTGCAGCATAGTACAAATTTTCTTGATCTGCTTTATCCAACTGATAGGCTGAAAATAAAACATCTGAAGACTCACTAAATTTTTTAAGGTCAGCTAAAGCTACAGCGGCATTAACAATAATTGGTTTAACCACAGTAATATCTTGATTGATATCATCCGTAAAAACTTTTTTACCTGTTTTCTTCTCATATTCTAACATTGCTGTATAGCCTGATACTAATTCAGTAATTGCTTTTGGCGTAAACAAACCTTGCAATTGAGATGGAGTGGGTTGCGCTCCCAAACTAGCCATTTGAAGTTGTGGAAGTACAGCTTTGTAAAAATTCAAATATACCTTATCAGCTTCTTCAGTTGCTAGTGGTTCTAACTTTGTTATGTTAGTTTTGAAATCAGCAACATCATTAGCTGTTGGAGTATCTTTACTATAGATTTTCTTTAGCGCTTTTAACTCATCCTTTTGAGCAAAAGTTGTTACTGAAACAAACAAAATTCCAGCCAACAATACATTTTTAATTTTCATTTTATATAATTTATATTATTCTTCTGAATTAGAATTTGAATCGGCTGTATCAACAGTATCGTCGCTACTATTTCCTTCTCCGCCTTCTTCATTTTCTAAAGCATCTGTATCGATTTCCTCTTCCTCCTCTTTCATTACTTTGGTTACAGCAGCAATTGAGTCATTTTCTTTAATATTAATCAAACGAACTCCTTGAGTAGCTCTTCCCATTACACGTAAATCAGATACTTCCATTCGGATAGTTAACCCCGACTTATTAATAATCATTAAATCATCTGCATCTGTCACATTATTGATAGAAATTAAAGCACCCGTTTTTTCAGTAATATTAAGCGTTTTAACACCTTTTCCACCTCGGTTAGTTATACGGTAAACATCTTCTCCATCTTCATCTACCAACTTGGTTCGTTTTCCATATCCTTTTTCAGTAACCACCAACAATTGTGTTTCATTGATGTCGTCTTTATTTACAGAAACCATGCCAATCACTTCGTCGTTATCATCGGCTAATGTAATTCCGCGTACACCTGAAGCTGTTCTTCCCATAGGACGGGTTTTTTCTTCTTCAAAACGAACTAATTTTCCTGATTTAACAGCGACTAAAACTTGGCTGTCTCCATTAGTTAATTTTGCTTCTAATAGTTCATCATCTTCTCTAATGGTTATTGCGTTGATACCATTTTGACGTGGACGAGAATATTGCTCTAAAGGTGTTTTTTTCACTTGACCTTTTTTAGTCGCCATGATTACATAATGACTGTTGATGTATTCTTCGTCTTTTAAGTCTTGTGTACAAATGAATGCTTTCACTTTATCATCACTTTCGATGTTGATTAAGTTTTGGATAGCTCGACCTTTGCTAGTTTTGTTACCTTCTGGGATTTCGTAAACGCGCATCCAATAGCATTTTCCTTTTTGAGTAAAGAATAACAAATATTGGTGATTGGTTGCTACGAATAAATGTTCCAAGAAATCTTGATCGCGAGTTGCTGAACCCTTTTGTCCTACTCCGCCTCTATTTTGAGTTTTGTATTCAGATAATGACGTACGTTTTACATAACCAGCGTGAGAAATGGTAATTACTACATTTTCGTCGGCAATTAAATCTTCAATACTAACGTCTCCGCCTGAATATTCTATAGTAGAACGACGCTCATCACCGTATTTTTCTCTAATTTCAATTAATTCTTCTTTGATTAAATTCATTCTCAACTCTTTACTTGCTAATAAGTCTTTCAAGTGTTGAATTAATTTCATGATTTCTTCGTACTCTGCTCTTAATTTGTCTTGTTCTAAACCAGTTAATTGTCTCAAACGCATTTCAACAATAGCTCTGGCTTGAATCTCAGAAAGAGTGAATCGTTCAATCAATTTCGCTCTAGCTTCATCACCATCTTTCGATGCTCTAATCAAAGCAATTACTTCATCAATATTATCTGAAGCAATAATTAAACCTTCTAAGATGTGCGCTCTTTCTTCTGCTTTACGCAATTCAAATTGTGTTCTTCTAACCACAACATCATGACGGTGCTCAACAAAATAATGAATCAATTCTTTCAGATTCAACATTTGCGGACGACCATTGACTAATGCAATGTTATTCACACTGAATGAAGATTGCAATTGAGTGTATTTGTATAACGTATTTAAAACCACATTAGGAACCGCATCTCGTTTTAAGATGTATACAATTCGCATTCCATTTCGATCCGATTCATCACGAATATTGGAAATGCCTTCAATGCGTTTTTCATTGATTAAATCGGCTGTTTTCTTAATCATTTCAGCCTTATTCACTTGGTACGGAATTTCGGTAACAATAATCGATTCTCTTCCGTCCACTTCTTCAAAATTAACTTTAGCGCGAATGACAATTCTACCTCTTCCAGTTTTGAAAGCTTCACGAACACCTTCATAACCGTAAATCACACCACCTGTTGGAAAATCGGGTGCTTTTACGTGTTGCATTAATTCGTCAATCTCAATTTCATTATTGTCTATATAAGCCAACGTTCCATCAACTACTTCGGTCAAATTATGTGGTGGCATGTTAGTTGCCATACCAACAGCGATTCCAGAAGCTCCATTAATCAATAAATTAGGAACCTTGGTTGGCATTACTGTTGGTTCATACAAAGTATCGTCGAAGTTGAGTTTGAAATCAACAGTTTCTTTGTCAATATCTGCCATAATGTCTTCCGACATTTTTTTCATTCTAGCTTCGGTGTAACGCATTGCCGCTGGACTGTCTCCATCAATCGACCCAAAGTTACCTTGACCATCAATCAATAAATAACGTAAACTCCATTCTTGAGCCATACGAACCATGGCATCATAAACTGAAGTATCACCGTGTGGATGGTACTTACCTAAAACTTCTCCAACAATTCTTGCAGATTTTTTGTGTGCTCTGTTTGAAAATACTCCTAAATCATACATTCCGTAAAGTACTCTTCGGTGAACTGGTTTTAAACCATCACGTACATCAGGTAATGCTCTTGATACAATAACCGACATCGAATAATCGATGTAAGCTGATTTCATTTCGTCTTCTATGTTAATAGGAATTAACTTTTCTCCGTCAGACATATACTTATATTTATTTAAAAATTAGTTTAAAATTCAAACGTGCAATATACATCATTTTGCCTTTTTTAAAAGTATTTCACAGTCGAAATTTCTACTATTTATTAACAATTTCAACCCAAAATTTGGTTAATAAATTAAGTTTTCACTGCTTTTATTTATTAGTAATTTTTTGTCATTTTACTGACAACACTTTTACTGCGGAATGGTTTTTGGTATTTCATCAGTAATTCACTAATTTTACCCTTATAATAGATTTATATATGGATGATAATTTTTCTCCAAGAGTCAAAGATGTTATTACATACAGCAAAGAAGAAGCTTTACGTTTAGGCCACGATTTTATTGGTACTGAACATCTAATGCTTGGGATTTTAAGAGACGGAAATGGTAAGGCTATTACAATCCTCAATAATTTGTCGATTGACTTAGAACATTTGAGAAAAAAAGTAGAGATACTGAGTCCACCCAATCCAAATGCTGACATAAGTAACGACAAAAAGAATTTACACTTAACTAGGCAAGCGGAAAGAGCACTTAAGACTACTTTTTTAGAAGCTAAAGTATTTCAAAGCTCATCGATAAGCACAGCTCACTTGCTATTGTGCATCTTGCGAAACGAAAATGATCCCACAACCAAGTTACTCAATAAACTTAAAATTGATTACGAAGTAGCTAAAGAACAATACCTAAATATGACACCACAAGAAGACGATTTCATGGATAACTTGCCGAAAAACGAATTTAACGAAGATTCAGGACAAGATGACAGTTTAAAAGAAGGCAGCTTTAATAATCCGACTAACAAATCCAATAAAAAATCTAAAACACCTGTTTTGGATAATTTTGGTCGCGATTTGACCGAAATGGCTGAAGAAGGAAAATTGGATCCAGTAGTAGGACGCGAAAAGGAAATTGAGCGCGTTTCTCAAATTTTGAGTCGTAGAAAAAAAAACAATCCATTGTTAATTGGTGAGCCTGGAGTTGGAAAATCTGCAATTGCTGAAGGTTTGGCTTTACGCATCATTCAAAAGAAAGTATCTCGTATCCTTTTCAATAAAAGAGTTGTGACTTTAGATTTAGCTTCTTTGGTCGCTGGAACGAAATACCGTGGGCAATTTGAAGAACGAATGAAAGCCGTAATGA
The DNA here is from genome assembly GCA_964414655.1 of uncultured Flavobacterium sp. Taxonomy (GTDB): domain Bacteria; phylum Bacteroidota; class Bacteroidia; order Flavobacteriales; family Flavobacteriaceae; genus Flavobacterium. The sequence continues at coordinate 20,492 of CAYPXI010000005.1, forward strand.
ACGAGTTGGAGAAAAACGACGACATCATTTTATTTATTGATGAAATTCACACTATTGTTGGCGCTGGTGGAGCAACTGGTTCATTAGATGCTTCCAACATGTTCAAACCCGCTTTAGCACGTGGTGAAATTCAATGTATTGGTGCAACAACGCTTGATGAATACAGACAATACATCGAAAAAGATGGTGCTTTAGAACGTCGTTTCCAAAAAGTAATTGTTGAACCAACTTCTGTTACAGAAACGATTACAATTTTGAACAACATCAAAAACAAATACGAAGACCATCACAATGTTACCTTCACAGATGAAGCGATTGAAGCGTGTGTGAAATTAACAGATCGTTACATGTCGGAGCGATTTTTACCAGACAAAGCTATTGATGCTTTAGACGAAGCTGGTTCTCGTGTACACATTACCAATATTGATGTTCCTAAACAAATTCTTGATTTAGAACGTCAATTGGAAGAAGTCCGCGAGCTGAAAAATACGGTAGTTAAAAGACAAAAATACGAAGAAGCAGCCAAATTGCGTGACGATGAAAAACGCCTTGAAAAAGACCTTGCTATTGCTCAAGAACAATGGGAAGAAGATTCGAAAAACAATCGCATTCAAGTAACGGAAGATAATGTTGCTGATGTAGTTTCAATGATGACTGGAATTCCAGTAAATCGCATTGCTCAAACTGAAAGCAACAAGTTGGCTAATTTACCCGAACTACTTCAAAATAAAGTAATTGGACAAAACGATGCAGTATTAAAAATTGCACGTTCTATTCAAAGAAATCGCGCTGGATTGAAAGATCCTAATCGACCAATTGGTTCGTTCATTTTCTTAGGACAAACTGGTGTTGGAAAAACACAATTAGCCAAAGTATTAGCCAAAGAATTATTTGATTCAGAAGATGCCTTGATTCGTATCGACATGAGTGAATATATGGAGAAATTTGCCATTTCTCGTTTGATTGGCGCTCCTCCAGGTTATGTTGGTTATGAAGAAGGCGGACAATTGACCGAAAAAGTACGCAGAAAACCGTATTGTGTTGTGCTTTTGGATGAGATTGAAAAAGCGCATCCCGATGTTTTCAATATGATGTTGCAAGTATTAGATGATGGTTACTTAACAGATAGTTTGGGTAGAAAAATCGATTTTAAAAACACTATCATCATCATGACATCCAATGTTGGCGCACGTCAATTAAAAGATTTTGGTCAAGGTGTTGGTTTCGGAACGGCGGCCAAAGCGGCGCAAGCAGATGACAATTCGAAAAGCATCATTGAAAATGCATTAAAGAAAACATTTGCTCCTGAATTTTTGAACCGAATTGACGATGTAATTGTATTCAACGCTCTTGAAAAACACGATATCGATAAAATCATCGAGATTGAGTTGAAAAAATTATATGCTCGTATTGCTGATTTAGGTTACAATTTAACATTATCCGATAAAGCAAAAGCGTTTATAGCAGACAAAGGTTTTGACAAACAATTTGGTGCGCGTCCGCTAAAAAGAGCGATTCAAAAGTATGTTGAAGATGCTTTAGCAGAAGAAATTATTACTTCTAAAATTGCTACTGGAGACGAAATTTTTATGGATATTGAAGATGGTACTGAAGAGTTAACTGTTAAAGTTAAAAAAACAGAAAAGCCTACAAAATAATCGTTTAATTATACATTAAGCCACGAATTCACGAATACTTTATTGCAATAAATTCGAGAATTCGTGGTTTTTATTTACATCATGTTTCAAAGCAAAATCATATTAGGATCAGAAGAATGGTGCTCGTTTCCCGAACTTCGAATTCCAGCTATAAAAGCTCGTGTTGATTCGGGAGCCAAAACTTCTGCTTTACACGCTATCAATATTGTTCCTTTCCTCAAAGACAATGAAAAATGGGTCAAATTCGATATCAATCCCATACAAAATAACCTCAAAACAGTCATTCACTGTGAAGCCCAACTTATTGATAAACGAATTGTAAAAAGTTCAAGTGGCTTTCGCGAACAACGTTATGTAATTCAGACCAAAATTTCACTTGGAAATGAAACTTGGATGATTCAGATGACATTGACTAATCGCGATTCTATGGGATTTAGAATGCTTTTGGGAAGAGAAGCTATGAGTGGTCGGATTTTAGTTGATCCCGAACAAAAATATTTACTAGGACAAACGACTAGCGAAAATTTAAAAGATTTGTACGTTGACTCCATCACAAACAAATCTGGGCTACGAATTGGTTTATTGGCAAGTAATCCCGAATTATACAGCAACAAACGGATCATGGAAGCTGGCGAAATGCGCGGACACGAAATGCATTTCTTAAACATCAAAGAATGCTACATGAAACTCGATGCAGACCAACCCGAAATTCACTATCGTGGCGGAAAAGTATTGGACAATTTTGATGCCGTAATTCCGAGAATTCGTCCGAGTATCACTTTTTATGGTTGCGCCTTAACACGCCAATTTGAAGCCATGAAAGTGTATTGTCTGAATTCGGCTGCAGCCATTACTCAATCGCGTGACAAATTGTTTTCTCTTCAACTTCTACTTCGAAATGGAATTGACATTCCTACAACTGGTTTTGCTAATTCTCCTTTAGACACTGACGACTTAATCAAAATGGTTGGTGGCTCTCCTTTAATTGTCAAATTATTGGAAGGAACGCAAGGAAAAGGTGTTGTTTTAGCTGAAACCAAAAAAGCCGCTGAATCGGTAATCAATGCTTTTAAAAGTCTGAATGCTAATATTTTAGTTCAAGAATTTATTAAAGAAGCCGATGGAAAAGATTTGCGTTTGTTTGTGGTTGATGGCAAAGTAGTTGCGGCGATTCAGCGTGAAGCAGCACCAGGCGAATTCAGAGCAAATATTCACATGGGCGGAACGGCATCTATAATCAAACCTACAGCTGAAGAAAAGAAAATTGCTGTGAAAGCAGCCAAAGCAATGGATTTGCGCGTTGCTGGTGTAGATATCATTCGTTCTTCAAAAGGACCATTACTTTTGGAAGTCAACTCTTCTCCAGGTTTGGAAGGAATTGAAGGTGCAACCAACAAAGATATTGCAGGAGAAATGATCAAAGCAATTGAAAAGAATTTTAAAATGAAAACTAGCCAATGAATCCGTATGTTGACATTGTAGTTCGCAGTATTTCGGTATATCTTTTTATGGTAATTGCCTTGCGGATATTTGGTAAAAAAGAACTATCACAATTAAATACTGCCGATGTAATTCTTATTCTATTGATTAGTAATTCGGTTCAAAATGCTATGGTAGGTTCAAATGATTCGCTTTGGGGCGGAATTGTTGCTGCTTTAGCGCTATTTGTGATAAATTTTGTTTTCAAACGAATAATGCTAAAATCAAAATTCATCAAAGAAATCGTTCAAGACAAACCTGAAATCTTGGTTCACAATGGAAAAATTGAATTTAAAACACTTTCGAGATTGGGAATTACTTCCGACGAACTACAAGAAGCCATGCGCGAACATGGGGTTGAACACTTCAAAGATGTAAAATTAGCCATGTTTGAAATCGATGGAAACATCAGTGTTATTATAGGAAATGACACACTAAAACAAACCAATCACAAGAGAAAAACACACAAAACATTAGGTAATATTAATAATTAATTCATGAACAAAAATCGTCTAGAAGCCTTTAGTGATGGCGTTTTAGCCATTATCATCACCATCATGGTTTTGGAGTTTAAAGTTCCAAACGACACCTCTTTTGAATCAGTTGTGAAATTATCTCATAAATTTTTGAGTTATATTTTGAGCTTTATTTATGTTGGCATTTATTGGAACAATCACCATCACATGATGCACACAGTCAAACATGTAAATGGAAAAATTTTGTGGGCAAACTTGCATTTACTGTTTTGGTTGTCGCTCATTCCTTTTGCAACTGCTTGGATTGGCGAACATCACTTTGCTCCTTTTCCAATGATGCTTTATGGAATTATTTTGTTGATGAATGCTATAGCCTATTTTATTCTTCAAAATGCCATTATTGCAAGTCATGGTAAAGATTCAATCCTTTCAAAAGCTGTTGGCAGTGATGTTAAAGGCAAAATTTCGCTAGTTTTGTATCTGATTGCAGTACTAGCAACCAAATATTACACGCTAATTTCAGGTATTTTATACATAATAGTAGCTATTCTATGGTTGATTCCTGATAAACGAATTGAGAAAATTTTAGAAGAAGAAAAATAAAAGTTAACTTCACAATTCAAACCTGAAACCTAAAACCATGAACTTACTCTCACAAATAATCGTCGGCTTTATCGCAATTGTACACTTATACATTTTATGGTTAGAAATGTTTGCGTGGCTTACTCGCGGACCAAAAGTATTCAAAACCATTCCTGCTGATTTATTTCCGAAAACTAAAGTATTGGCTGCCAATCAAGGTTTGTACAATGGTTTTTTGGCTGCTGGATTGATTTGGTCGTTATTAATTTCAGATACTTCTTGGAGTAAAAATGTCGCTATTTTCTTTTTAGGATGTGTTCTAATTGCTGGCATTTACGGCGCTATAACAGCTTCCAAACGAATATTGTTTGTACAAGCAGTCCCTGCAACTATTGGATTGTTGAGTTTGATAGTTTAGTTATTCCTCCAAATCAATCATAAAACTATCCAAAAAGGCTACTGAATTTTGAATGTCGTAATGTAATATTCTGTCTTCTTTTACTAAAGTCACTTCATCTCTGTACGATTTCAAAAACGATTCTAAGAACTCACTAGTTTTCAAAGGTCGACGGTATTCAATGGCTTGAGAAGCGTTCATCAACTCGATTGCTAAAATGCGTTCCAAATTTTCCATGATTTTCAAACATTTGGTGGCTGCATTGGCGCCCATCGATACATGATCTTCTTGTCCATTGCTCGAAACAATGCTGTCTACACTTGCTGGAGTTGCTAATTGCTTGTTCTGACTTGCAATACTAGCCGCTGTATATTGCGGAATCATAAAACCTGAATTTAACCCTGGATTATCGACTAAAAAGGCTGGCAAACCTCGCAAACCTGATATTAATTGATAGGTTCTTCTTTCAGAAATATTGCCTAATTCTGCTAAAGCAATTCCGAGGAAATCCAACGCCAAGGCCAACGGTTGTCCGTGGAAATTTCCGCCTGAAATAATCACATCGCTATCTATAAATATATTTGGATTATCTGTAACTGAGTTGATTTCTGTCTTAAATACTTTTTTTACATAATCAATCGTATCTTTCGATGCGCCATGCACTTGCGGAATACAACGAAACGAGTAAGGATCTTGAACATGCGCTTTCGGTTGCGCTATAATCTGACTGTCTTCCAACAAATCTTTCATTCGTTGTGCAGTTACTATTTGCCCTTTGTGAGGACGAACAAAATGAATCAATTCGTTAAAAGGCTCAATTCGTCCATCAAAACCTTCTAATGAAATTGCTGCAATCACATCGGCTAAATACGAATATTTCATTGCTTTCAACAAGGTAAAACAACCGTAAGCGCTCATGAATTGTGTACCATTCAACAGAGCCAAACCTTCTTTGGATTGCAAAACAATCGGCTGCCAACCCATTTTTTCCATGACTTTTCGAGCTGGTTGACGAAATCCATCGTGGTAAACTTCACCTTCTCCTAATAACGGAAGAGACAAGTGCGCCAATGGAGCCAAATCACCACTCGCTCCTAATGAACCTTGCGTGTAAACTACTGGAAAAACATCGTTGTTAAAATAGTCAACTAAACGTTCTACAGTTTGCAATTGCACACCAGAATGTCCATAACTCAACGATTGAATTTTCAACAACAACATAATTTTCACAATCTCTTGCGGCACTTCATCTCCTGTTCCGCAAGCATGCGATTTTACTAGGTTTTCTTGCAATTGCGATAAGTTTTCATTCGAAATTTTCACATTACATAGCGAACCAAAACCCGTATTAATTCCGTAAATTGGCTCGTCACTATTGGCCATTTTTTTATCCAGATATTCTCTACATTTCTGAATATTAAGCTTAGCTTCTTCTGATAGCGACAGTAATTTATGCTCAGCTATAATCTCTTGTAAAGTCTCTAAATGCAATAATTCAGAACTGATGTAATGTATATTTTCCATGGAATAGTTGAAATTTGTCCTCAAAATTCCGTAAACGATTGTTAAAATCCAACTATTTTAACGTCTATTTTATTGAGAATTTAACAAAAATCATAGCCGTGACGCATTTATATAAAATTATTTAAAATGTAGAATGATATAAAATTGTGATATTCACAAAAATACCATCATAATTTTTTTCGTAACCAAAAAATACTACTTTTGAAATTATGATGTACAACAATAACACGCAAACTACCTTATCAACAACCAACTCTTCGGTTGTAGGTTTTGTTGGCACTACATCAACCACAACCACAACCCCATTTGGGGTATAATTTTCACATATAATCCGTTTTTAGGGCTTTCGTACGAGAGCAAAAAACACATGTACAACATCAATTAAATCAACTCGAACCCTTAATTTGCAAAAACATTTCTGAAAAGAAATTTGTACTGCAAATTGAAATAAAATAAAAATTATGATTGCATTAAAATTTGGAGGAACATCGGTCGCCAATGCCCAAAATATTAAATTAGTAATTGATATTGTTAATCAAAAAGCCAAAAATGATAAACTGGCTGTAGTGGTTTCCGCATTGAGTGGTGTAACCGATATGTTAATCAATGCTTCAAAAAAAGCCGCTAACAAAGACGAATCGTACAAAAATAGCATCGAAGAAATCAAGCAAAAACATTTTGATGCTATCGGTGATTTGGTGGAAAGCGCCAATCAAAATCAACTATTAATTCGTATCAATAGTCAAATCAATCAATTGCAAACGTTGTTGGATGGTTGTTTTTTGTTGGGTGAATTATCACCAAGAACTGCCGATGCAATTGCTGGTTTTGGTGAGCTTTTATCTTCTCAAATTATTGCTACAGCATTGCAACAAACGATTCCGAATAGTAATTTTAAAGACAGTCGCGAAATCATCAAAACCAACTCCAACTTCGGAAAAGCAGCGGTTGATTTTGAATTAACCAATAAACTAATTGGTGATTATTTTAGTGCTAATAAATCGCAAGTAGTTGTATTGCCCGGATTTATAGCAACTGACGAAAACGGAAATACAACTACCTTAGGCCGAGGTGGTTCTGATTATACTGCGGCGATAATAGCTAATGGAATTAGCGCTGAATCACTTGAAATCTGGACAGATGTAAACGGAATGTTCACCGCCAATCCGAAAATTGTAAAACAAGCGCAGCCAATTGAGAGTATTTCGTACCAAGAAGCGATGGAATTGTCGCATTTTGGCGCTAAAGTACTTTATCCGCCTACTATTCAACCAGTTTTGAAAGCCAGCATTCCGATTTGGATTAAAAACACATTCGAACCTAATGCTTTTGGAACGCTAATTTCGAATCAAAATGAAGTAGGTTTAAATCCAATCAAAGGAATTTCTCACATCGATAACATTGCATTAATAACGCTTGAAGGCTCTGGAATGATTGGTGTTGCTGGTTCGTCGAAACGTTTGTTTGAGGTGCTTTCGCAAAATAACATCAACGTAATTTTTATCACACAAGCATCATCCGAACATTCAATTTGTGTCGGAATTTTAAACAATGATGCCGAAAAAGCAAAATCTGCAATTGATTCAGCATTTGAAATTGAAATCGCTCAAGGCAAAATTGATCCTTGTAGTGTTGAAAAAGACTTGTGCATTGTGGCTTTAGTGGGCGAAAGCATGAAAAACCACCAAGGTTTGAGCGGAAAAATGTTCAGTACTTTAGGGAAGAATAATGTGAATATTCGTGCGATTGCTCAAGGTGCTTCTGAGCGCAATATTTCGGTTGTTATTAATGAAAAAGATGTAAAAAAAGCACTGAACACTTTACACGAACGTTTTTTTGAAGACAATACCAAGCAATTGAATTTGTTTGTGATGGGCGTTGGAAATGTGGGCGAAAAATTCATCGATCAAATTCATCAGCAAAAGAAATTCTTGAAAGAAAATTTGAAGATAAATGTTCGTGTAATTGCCTTATCCAATTCCAGAAAAATGGTGTTTTATGAAGAAGGAATTGATTTAAAAGATTGGAAAAATGCAATTGAAAGCGGCGAAACCACTAATGTCAACGAATTCATTTCACGTACCAAAGAACTCAACTTACGCAACAGCATTTTTGTAGATATCACTGCCAATTACGATGTGGCTTCAATTTACGAACAGTTTTTAAAACAAAGTATTGCTGTGGTAACTTGCAACAAAATTGCTTGTTCATCACAATTCGACAATTACAAAAATTTAAAAAGCCTTTCCCGAAAATACAACGCTCCTTTCCTATTCGAAACGAATGTTGGCGCTGGTTTGCCTATCATTGATACACTCAAAAACTTAATTGCCTCAGGCGATAAAGTCAATCGAATCAACGCCGTTTTATCGGGAAGTTTGAACTTTATTTTTAATAATTTTAGCGAAACATACAGCTTTCACGATGTAGTAAAAGAAGCTGGTGTACAAGGTTTTACCGAGCCTGATCCAAAAATTGATTTAAGTGGTGTTGACGTAGCTCGCAAAATATTAATTCTGATTCGAGAAAGTGGAAATGCTATGGAAATGGAAGATATTGTCAATAATTGCTTCTTGCCAGACGAATGTATGAGCACGACAAACAACGACGATTTCTTCGCCTCCTTAATTAAACATTCTGCCCACTTTGAACAACTTTTAGCCGATGCCAAAGCCAATGAATGTCGATTAAAATTCGTAGCTTCGTTTGACAACGGAAAAGCGAGTGTTGGCTTACAGCAAATTCCAAAGGAAAGTCCATTTTATAATTTAGAAGGAAAAGACAATATTGTAGAATTTTATACCGATCGATATATTGACCAACCACTTATTATAAAAGGTGCTGGAGCTGGAGCAGCTGTAACAGCTTCAGGAATTTTTGCTGATGTAATTCGAATTGGAAATGTATAATTAGTCAAAAGTTGAAAGTTTGAAAGTCCAAAGAATGTTTTAAGGACTTCGATTTTTGACTTTAGACTTTAGACTTTAGACTTTATGACTAGTATAAAAGTATTCTGCCCAGCGACAATAGCCAATCTCAATTGCGGATTCGATGTGATGGGTTTGTGTTTGGATGCTATTGGCGATGAAATGACTATTCGAAAATCAACTGAAAAAGGCATTCGAATTACCAAAATTGAAGGCGCTAACTTGCCTTTTGAAACCGAGAAAAATGTAGCTGGAGTAGCAGGTTTGGCCATACTAAATGCTGTTGATACTGATTTTGGTTTTGAAATCGAGATCAATAAAATTCTCAAACTTGGCAGCGGAATTGGAAGTTCTTCGGCAAGTGCTGCCGGAGTTGTTTTTGGTATTAACGAATTACTTGGTCGACCATTTACCAAAACTCAATTGGTTGAATTTGCCATGAAAGGCGAAGTAGTAGCGAGCGGAAGCGAACACGCTGATAATGTGGCTCCTTGCCTACTTGGAGGATTTACATTGGTGCGTGGCTACAATCCATTGGATGTGATTCGTATTGAAAGTCCGAATGATTTATTTGCAGTGGTTTTACATCCGCACATTGAAGTGAAAACTTCGGATGCACGCGCGGTTTTGCAACCAATGATTCCGCTAAAAAGCGCCATAACACAAACTGGAAATTTGGGTGGATTGATCGCTGGTTTGTACACCAATGATTATGAATTAATAGGTCGCTCGTTGCAAGATGTAATTATCGAACCGTTACGCAAACATTTAATTCCTAATTTTGACGCTGTTAAAAACACAGCTTTGAAAAATGGTGCTTTAGGTTCAGGTATTTCTGGAGCTGGTCCGTCAATTTTTGCTCTGTGTAAAGGAAAAGAATCGGCTGAAAAAGTGGCGTTTGCAATTAAAGAAAGTTACACCAATACTGGAATTGCCTTTGATTTGCATGTGTCAAAAATCAATCCAAATGGTGTAAAACAACTTTAAAATTTAACAACACAGATTTGAGAAATTAGAGAAATTTACACAGATAATAAATTTAATAATTTCTTTAATTTCTCAAATCTGTGTTCCAAAAACATAAAAATGAGGTATTTCAGTTTAAACAATAAAAACAGTAAAGTTTCTTTTGAAGAAGCCGTTATTCAAGGATTAGCGCCTGATAGAGGTTTGTATTTTCCTGAAACCATTCCTACTCTACCAAAGTCTTTTTTTGATTCAATTGAAGATTTATCCAACGAAGAAATTGCGTTTCAAGTCATACAACCTTTTGTGGGTGATGAAATTCCGAAAACGGAACTCAAACAAATAATTGCAGAAACACTTTGCTTTGATTTTCCCTGCGTTAAAGTGGAAGAAAATATTTATTCACTTGAGTTGTACCACGGCCCAACAATGGCTTTTAAAGACGTTGGAGCCCGATTCATGTCGCGTTGTTTGGGTTATTTTAATCGAGAAAAAGACCAAAAGAATACCGTTTTAGTTGCCACTTCTGGTGATACTGGCGGCGCCGTTGCTAGTGGATTTTTAGGTGTAAAAGGTGTAGAAGTCGTAATCTTGTATCCTTCTGGAAAAGTGAGTGATATTCAGGAACGTCAGTTGACAACTTTAGGTCAAAATATTAAAGCATTGGAAGTAGACGGCGTTTTTGACGACTGCCAAGACATGGTAAAAAAAGCCTTTTTGGATGAAAGTTTAAAATACAAAAATCTAACTTCGGCCAATTCGATAAATATTGCGCGTTGGTTGCCTCAAATGTTTTATTTTTTCTTTGCTTACAAACAACTGAAAAAGTGCAACAAACCTCTAATTATATCGTGTCCGAGTGGGAATTTTGGTAACATTTGCGCCGGAATTTTAGCTAAAAAATTAGGTTTACCCATCCAACATTTTGTAGCTTCAACCAATGCGAATGACACTGTTCCGCAGTTTTTGACCAATGGAATATACGAAGCAAAACCTTCGATTCCAACGATTTCAAATGCAATGGATGTTGGAAATCCGAGTAATTTTGTGCGTATTCAAGAAATGTATCACCACGATTTAAATGAATTCAAAAAAGACTTCACTTCGTATTCGTATACAGATGAAGAAACGCGTTTTGCGATGAAAAATATTTATGTTAATTCGGGTTATATTGCTGAGCCTCATGGAGCCGTTGGTTATTTGGGTTTGAAAAAAGAAATGCTAAACCAACCTGATTGTATTGGAGTTTTCTTAGAAACTGCGCATCCGATTAAGTTTTTGGATGTGGTTGAACCTGTTTTAAATATAACTTTGCCTATTCCAGCTCAAATAGAAAGTGTCTTGGGAAAAGAGAAAGTGCGCACACCAATTCAAAATTATGAGCAGTTAAAAGAGTTTTTAAAACAATAGTTCTACTATGATTCCACAAGCCAAAACCATCAACGAAGTCATTCAAATTCTGAATACAATTATTGCGGAATGCAAAAAGGAGAAATCGACATTGGGCTATTTTGCGGTTTTGTATTGCAAAGTAACCCAAAAAGTAAAAGAAGGAATTGCCAATGGCGATTTTGAAGATGGTCCGCGTATGGAACGTTTGGATGTGGTTTTTGCCAATCGATACATTAAAGCTTATTACGAGTACAAAAACAAACAAAAACCGTCACAATGTTGGGAAATTGCGTTTAAAAAATCGGATGATTTTTGGTTGATTATGATGCAACATTTGCTTTTGGGAATGAATGCACACATCAATTATGATTTGGGCATTGCTGCTGCCGAAGTTTGTCCAGGCAATGCGATTCATGGCTTGAAAAATGATTTCAACAAGATCAATACGATTTTGTCGAGTTTAGTGGGTAATGTTGAAAAAGCGTTGTCTGACATTTGGCCAACCTTGAAATGGATTTTAAAGAAAACAAATAAAGTGGATACCTTTTTAGTGGATTTTAGTATGCAAATGGCACGTGATGGTGCGTGGAAATTTGCTACAGAAATTGCTCCGTTACAACTGAATGAGTTGGCAATAGCTTTACGAAATAGAGATATCAAGATTACAGAAACGGCAAAATTAGTGACCAATCCTGGATTTGTAGCTAGTTCACTTTTTAAAATCATTCGCCTTTCAGAATTGGGAAGTGTGGATAAGAAGATTGCTACTTTAGAAAAAGTGATTTGATTCAATACTGAATTTCTTAGAACCGTAAATCCCTAGCCCAGATAGCAGTGGAAAGCCCGGAATGAAAAGCACTTGTTTTTTTTGGACTAAAAAAGCGACTGGAAGAAGCTGTTTTAGACCCTTAAAAAACTGTGGTTTTCATGAGGACTTGGAACGGATAGCTGGATTAGCTTCTGAAAATTAATTAATTTATACTAGCTTTGTTTAAAAAATTGAGCTATGCAACCCACCATTTCATTTTTGCCTTTTCAAAACTTAGAATCCGAGCGATTGTTGTTGCGTCGATTGACCAATGATGATGTAAAGGAAGTGTTTGAGTTGCGAAGTAATCCTGAGACGATGAAGTTTATTCCTCGTCCATTGTTGACGAATTATGACGAAGCGTTGGCGCACATCAAAATGATTAATGATAAAATTGACTCTAACGAAGGAATCAATTGGGCGATTACGATGAAAGGAAATGATAAATTGCTTGGTATTGCGGGTCATTACCGAATTCAGTGGGAACATTTTCGTTCGGAAATTGGCTATATGTTGTTGCCTGAATGTCAGGGAAAAGGCATTGCTACTGAAATGATTGGGTTACTTGTAAATTATGGCTTTGATGAAATGAAAATGCATTCGTTAGAAGCTGTGATTGAGCCTGGAAATGATGCTTCAGCGAGAGTTTTAGAAAAAAATGGATTTGTAAAAGAAGCGCATTTTATAGAAAACGAATATTTTGATGGTCGTTTTATAGACAGTGTTGTTTATTCACTTTTAGAACGAAATCGTCGTTAATTTTTATCGAATTTTGGTAACGTACGAATGTAAAGTTCTTCAACTTTCTTGCGAGCCCAAGGAGTTTTTCGCAGAAATGTTAAGCTCGATTTGACGCTTGGGTTTTCGTTAAAGCAACGAATTTTTATCAATTCACCTAATGTGTCAAACTTGTAATAATCGACCAATTGCTCTACTATTTTTTGAAGTGTTACACCGTGAAGTGGATCTTTTGAAGGCTTGTTTTCCATAGCACAAAAGTATTGAAACCAAACCGATAAGCATAAAAAAACCACCAGAAATTTGGTGGTTTTGTATTGAAATAGGTTTTGATTATTGTACAGCCAAAGCAGCATTCACATTTCCGTAACCATAACTTGAATTAGGTGTTGGATAATACGTTGCTGATTGGCGCATTTTATTGATGACTTGATCGCGCGTCCAAGTTGGATTTTTAGACCAAACTAGAGCTGCTATTCCAGCAGTTGTTGCAGTTGCTACTGATGAACCACCAACATAATCGGTTTGTCCGTTGTAATAACTCACAACAGGAATCGTATTTCCAGAACCCGAACGCTGCATTTGCACTGTAAAATCGATTTCAGAGCCTGAGTGACAAACGTCGCATTTTTGGTTGGATGTTCCTTCAATAACTCCAGTTATAGCTTGTGTTTCTGGCATCCAAGCTGGGAATATTACACCCACAAAATTGGTAAAACTAGTTGAAGTTCCGCCAGCACAGAAAATAAGTTTTCCTTTGTTGTACGCATATTTTACACCATCAGAAATTTTTCCAACAGAAAAAATGTGCCCCATTGACATGGAAATTATTTTTACACTTGCATTATTTCCTAACGCTGTAAAAGCATTTTTCACGCCATTTTGTTCATGATAACCATCTAAAACCACATTGGAAGCGGCGCGATATACAATTAAATTTGAATTATACGCTACTCCTACTGGCAAACCAACATTATTTCTTGGAGCCGCTGCTGCAGATGACATACTCGTTCCGTGTCCACATTGATCGTTCGGACCATCAGTTCCTGTGCTCCAAGGCCAAATTGAATCTACATAAACTCCGAACTTGCTAATCGTTCTTCCTGACGATAAACCGTTATTAAAACTAGAACCCAATAATGTTTGGTTTGGAGAAACTCCTGTATCAATAATTCCAATCGTTACACCAGCTCCAGTACTTGTATTCCAAGCCGTTGGAATATTGTGTTGATAAAAAGCCCAAGGCACTTTAGCATTGGGAGTTACGGTAGTATAATCGGAAGCGCTTAAAGTAGACGATTCGAAACCACAACCTGAGTCCGATTGCATTGCATTTCCGCCGCCTTTTTGTGCTGTCGATTGATTGGCAAAATACTTATAATCGGCTGGTTCAAAATAACGAAGTGTTGGCAAATTTCTCAAAGCAATAACCGTTTCTTGCTTCTGAATAACCACATCAATTTGATTTAAAAATGCGTCCGAAGCGATTAAAATATCACTCAATGGTTTGTCTTCGTGCTGTTGAATAACGGCTAGAATTTCGTTTTGCATTCTAGCATTTTCAGGTGATTTACTACGGTCAAAATCTTCAACAGAAGTTCCAAAACCAATTGAAGCCATTTTATTGCCTTGATAGATGGCGCTCCAAAGCAAATGATTAGAAGCCTGATTCCAATTGAACGAACCTGAATTATTGAAAGACTCATCAATTCTTGAATTAATTTCAGTAGGCGAAAGGGGATTTTTTTGAGTTGGATCAATTTCAATTGAATTTTGATCGTCCTTAGTACAGGATACAACTACAAAAAGAACTGCAACTAGTTGGAGTGATTTTTTTAACATAATTATAGAAATTATTGGTTGGTTTTACGAATATAGAATTATTTTATGAATTTTTAATCTGAATAAATAAAAAATTCGCCTTATTTATTAACAAATAAGACGAACTTTTCAAACCGATTTTACTCGGCCCTAACCAATAAATTTATGAATATTAAAACAAAAATTTCACCCCAACTTGTAAGTTTCCTAATGCTCTGTCAGCAACTGAGTTCATAGGATTGGCTTTAAATCCAAATGTAGTTGTTTTGTCACCAACATTAGGAGTAGTAGTAGTTGAGCCTACATTCAAAATTGTAAATGAAGTTTCAACTGTCATCCATTTGTTGACAACATAATCAAAGCCCGGAGAAACCTCTAATGCAACTGATGTAGTTTTTGAATCAGAAGCTATCAAAGTAATTGGATCAAAATAGTCTGTTTTTCCTGTCATTATAGGAACAGCTGCTTGTCCGTAGAAAAAGAAACCTCCTTTGATATTCCAATATTTTCTTACTAGAGGTTTTACTACAAAAGTACTTCCATCGCTAGTAGTAACTCCTGCACTATTTGTTGTTTTTGAGGCAATATTTCCCACACCAATACCAATTGTAGTTGCTGGACCAACAAAATATCCAACAATCGGTAAAATCATACTCGAATCCGTTTTAGCATCACCTGTTTTTTCATTTGAGAAAGAAACTTGACCAGCAACCCACCATGTACCTTGTAATCCACTTTTAGTTTTTTCTTGTGCATTACCATTTAAAGATAATAAAGCTATTCCTGCTAATAAAAATAATTTTTTCATTTTGTTTTAGTTTTAAAATTATAGGACAAATTTATTGTCAAGATTTAGCATAAAAACTGACATAAGTCATTGTTTGATTTTTTTTTTCATCCTAAATAAATTCGTTTTTTTTAGTTTCATAAATTTGTCACTACATTTGCTAACGATGATAAAAACAGCCAACATACTTAACAAACGAGCCAAATTTGATTATGAAATAATTGAAACCTATTCTGCTGGAATTGTTTTAACTGGAACAGAAATCAAATCCATTCGTTTGGGTAAAGCACAAATAGCAGAGAGTTTTTGCGAATTCAATAACGGTGAACTTTTTGCCATTAATACGTATATAGAGGAATACGCTTTTGGAAATCAATTCAATCATAGGTCACGCAGTGAACGAAAATTGCTGCTTAATAAACGTGAATTAAAATCATTAGCCAGAAGCGTTGAAACTAAAGGACTCACTATTATTCCTTTGCGTTTATTTACTAATGAAAAAGGTTTGGCTAAACTTGAAATCGGACTTTGCCGAGGAAAGAAAACTTACGACAAACGCGAAACGCTGAAAGAACAAGACACCAAACGCGACTTAGATCGAATTAAGAAGTCCTTCTAAATTTCAATTATGAGAGAGCTATTGAAAAATGCGAGGGAAAGTAAAAACATCAAGACTCGTGAATTGGCTGAACGTACGCAAATTGATCAAGCGTTGATTAGCAAATTTGAAAATGGTAACCGCATTCCGACCGAAAAACAAATCAAGATTTTAGCAGAAGTTTTAAAAATTGACTTAAACGAGTTATTAGTGGCATGGTACAAGCAAAAATTGTTAAATCATGTTGATTTTAACCCAAATTCCATTCAAGCTATAACCGAAATATTGTCAGAAAAAGGAATTCAAATTGCGCAAGATGATGCCAAAGAAAATAAAATGGCGGCCATTTTAGCTGAAATAGATAATTTGAAAAATAAGTTGACTAATTTATAAGTAGTTCAATTTTATTAAAAAAACGAATGACAATTCATAAGAATATATAACAAAAAAGGTTGATCTTTTTAGAATCAACCTTTTTCAGTAGTTTATTTAGAAATTTATTCTTTCGATTTTTTACTTGGTAAATGAACTTGTAAACCCACATTTACAGGAACATAAACTCTTGAATAGGTACTTGTATATGAATAACCAGTTCCAGTTGATGGTTCATAATCATATGATGTTTTAGAAACACCATAATTTACACCAACACTGGCATATAAACCTACATATTTGCTAACAAAGTATTCGTATCCAAATGTGGCTCCAACGTTATAATCTCCTTTTGGTTTAGTTGTAGTTTGACTACTAGAACCCGAAGAAGTTGAACTTTCACTTTTTCCACCATAAACACCATACTGAGCATTTAATTGTGCAAATGGTTTTCCGCTAGTACTCTTACCAAAATAGTATCTAGCCAATGGTCCGATGTAAAAAGACGGTTGTGTCGATTTGCTTTCAGAAGTTGTTAACGAAGAAGTGTTGCTTGAATCGCTTTTTGAAGTATAGTAGGATAGCGAAATCCCACCACCAATAGCTAAATTGTCAATAATAAACCAAGCAACATTGGGATTAATACTAATACTAAAGCTTTTCCCATCAGAATCGTACTCTGTTGGAGTGTTAGAATAAGTGGTATTGCTGTTAGAGTCTGTAAAACTTAACGACCCAAAACCTACTCCAATCATTTTGGAGCCTTTTTCTGTTTGACCATACATTGTAAGGCCAAAAACTAAAATAGATGATAAAATAATTTTTTTCATGATTAATTTGTTTAAAATTTGTTAATCAAATTTAAACTAAATTTTATTCAATAATTTACCACAAAAACATACTTATTAACATTGAAACTGTTAATAACATAAGTAAAATTCATAAAAAACAAACTTTAAAAAATACCAAATAAAAACATGGAAAACCAAAGAAGTAAAAGTAGGTTTCCTGTTTTAGTTTTTATTTTCTAGTAAAGGAACAAATTTAAAATCGCCAAATTCGTGTTTCTCAAATTGGGTTTCATTTTTGCGGATGAGCAACGTCATCACTTGTTCATTTTCACCTAAAGGAATAACAAGCCTTCCTCCTATTTTAAGTTGTGCCATCAATGGTTGAGGTATTATCGGTGCGCCTGCAGTTACAATAATACTGTCAAAAGGAGCGTAATTAGGTAATCCTTTATAACCATCACCAAACGATAAATGTTTTGGTCGAATACCTAATTTGGGCAACAATAATGAAGTGGTTTTAAACAACTCATTTTGACGTTCAACTGAATATACTTTCGCGCCAAGCAAACATAAAACTGCCGTTTGATATCCACTTCCTGTTCCTATTTCAAGTATTTTTTGGTCTTTTTTCACTTCTAACAACTGACTCTGAAATGCAACAGTATAAGGTTGAGATATCGTTTGTCCAGCAGCAATCGGAAACGCTTTATCTTGGTAGGCAAAATCCTCAAAACTAGAGTTCAAAAACAAATGTCTTGGAATCTTTTTAATGGCTTCCAATACATTTTTATCGGTGATTCCTTTATCTTCCAATACCTTAGCTAGTTGATTTCGAAGTCCTTGGTGTTTGTTAGTATCTTTCAATTGGGGTAATAATTTATTTTCGTAAAAATAGAAGTAAAAATTTCAAAAAACAAATTCCAAATTCCAAATAAAACAGTTACAAAATATGCTTTGTGATTTGGAATTTCAATATTGTAATTTATCATATTATTATTACATTTGATAAAAATTATTTTTATGCTAAAAGTTGGCGTTTTGGGTGCGGGTCACCTCGGAAAAATACACTTGCGTTTATTACAACAATCTGAAAAATATGAGCTCGTTGGCTTTTACGATGAAAATGCCGAATATGCTGAAAAAATAGCAGCAGAGTTCGGTTACCAGCGTTTTGATACTATTGCCAAATTAATTCACGCCGTAGATGTAATTGACATCGTAACTCCTACTCTTTCTCATTACAAATGTGCCAAAGTTTCGATAAAATCGGGGAAACACGTTTTTATTGAAAAACCAATTGCTACAACCGTTGAAGAAGCGGAAGAAATCATTGCTTTGTCTAAAGAGTACAATGTAAAAGGACAAGTGGGTCACGTTGAGCGTTTTAATCCTGCTTTTACTGCTGTCAAAGATCAAATTGAGAACCCAATGTTTATAGAAACGCACCGATTGGCTGAGTTCAATCCACGAGGCACAGATGTTCCTGTGGTTTTGGATTTGATGATTCACGATATCGACGCCATTTTGAGTGTGGTAAAATCAAAAGTAAAAGCAGTTCATGCCAGCGGAGTTTCGGTTTTAAGTCAATCGCCTGATATTGCTAATGCACGTTTGGAATTTGAAAACGGTTGTGTGGCTAATATTACTTCTAGTCGCATATCGATGAAAAACATGCGTAAGTCGCGTTTCTTCCAAAAAGACGCTTACATATCGGTTGATTATTTGGATAAAATTTGTGAAGTAGTGAAAATGAAAGACGCTCCAGAAGTGCCTGGCGATTTTGATATGATTTTACAAAATGCCGAAGGCGAAAAAAAACAAATTTATTTTAATAATCCCGAAGTAGCTCCAAATAATGCCATTTTAGACGAATTGGAAACGTTTGCCGATGCCATCAATAACAATACAATTCCAGTTGTAACTTTAGAAGATGGAACTGAAGCTTTACGTGTGGCCTACATGATAATCGATTCGATGAACGAAAAATAACTGAATTTCTCAACCTGAAACTTGAAACAAATCTAAACAAATAGAATGAAAACAATAGCTGTAATAGGCGCAGGAACGATGGGCAACGGAATTGCTCATACTTTTGCACAAAGCGGTTTTACCGTAAAATTAATCGATATTTCTGAAAAATCATTAGAAAAAGGAATGGCAACTATCGCCGCTAACCTTGACCGAATGGTTTCTAAAGGCACAATTACTGAAGACGACAAACACAAAACCATAAGTAACATTATTACTTATACTGATATCAAAGACGGAGTTGTTGGAACTGATTTAGTAGTTGAAGCGGCTACTGAAAACGTTACTTTAAAACTCAACATCTTCAAACAATTAAGTGAAGTTTGCGATCATAATGTGATTTTAGCCACCAACACTTCTTCTATTTCTATTACCCAAATTGCAGCACAAGTGGTGCACCCAGAACGCGTAATTGGAATGCACTTTATGAATCCTGTGCCAATTATGAAATTGGTTGAAATTATTCGAGGATATAATACTTCTGATGAAGTTACCAAAATAATAATGGATTTATCTGTAAAATTAGGCAAAACTCCAACTGAAGTTAATGATTATCCTGGTTTTGTAGCCAACCGTATTTTAATGCCGATGATCAACGAAAGTATTGAAACTCTCTACAATGGTGTGGCTGGTGTAGAAGAAATCGATACAGTAATGAAACTCGGAATGGCGCATCCAATGGGACCATTACAACTAGCTGATTTTATTGGCTTAGACGTATGTCTTTCTATTTTAAATGTAATGTATGACGGTTTCAAAAACCCAAAATACGCTCCTTGCCCACTTTTAGTCAACATGGTGATGGCAGGAAAACTCGGAGTAAAATCGGGAGAAGGTTTTTACGATTACAGTGAAAGTAAAAAAGCTGAGAAAGTTTCGAAACAGTTTGTTTAAACGTTTTAGGTTGTAAGTTGTAGGTTCTTAGTAATAAACATTTAACTCACAACATACAACCTAGAACTTACAACGAAAATAATGTCAAAAATAATCCCATTCAAAGCGGTTCGTCCTACACCCGATAAAGTGGCTTTGGTAACGTGCAGAAATTACGATGATTACAGTCCGGCTGAATTGGCTGCTTGGCTGAATTTTAATCCGTATTCGTTTTTGCATGTGATCAATCCAGCTTATATTCATGCACAGAAAATAACATTAGATAAGCGTTTTAAAGGTGTTGCTCATAAATACCAAGATTTCAAAAACGATGGTACTTTCATGGAAGAAGAGAAACCTGTATTTTTTCTCTATCAAATTCAGAATAAAACACAATCGTTTACTGGTATTATTGCTGGAACTTCTATTGAAGATTACAAAAACAATGTCATCAAAAAACACGAAGACACATTGCAGTATCGTGTGGAATTGTTCAAAGATTATTTACACCAAACAGGCTTCAATACGGAACCAGTTTTGATAACTTATCCAGATAATTCAGATATTAATAATTGGATTGTAGAAAAGAAAAAAACTCAACCCATTTACAATTATTCCACTACCAATAAAGAACAACATACTGTTTGGAAAATCGATTCAGATGAGGAAATCAAATGGCTTCAAAATCAATTTTATACTATTCCTGAATTGTATATTGCCGATGGCCACCATCGCTCGGCATCGGCCGAATTATTGTTTGATCAAGACCATCATTTGGGAAATGAAAATCTCAATTATTTTATGAGTTTTTTAATTGCAGAAAGTAATGTCAAAATTTACGAGTACAACCGAATTGTACGTGATTTAAACGGTCTATCAAAAGACGAGTTCATCTTGAAATTATCGGATTATTTCATCATCAAAAGCAAAGAGCAAGAATTGTGGAAACCACAGAGTAAATTTGAGTTTGGAATGTATTTAGATGGCGAATTTTATGCTCTTTTTTACAAAGTCAATGACAATAATAAAAATCAAAATTCAATATTGGACAATTTGGATGCTCAAATCCTATACGACAAAGTACTACAACCTTTACTCGGAATTGAAGATTTACGTAACGACGAACGCATTGAATACATCCCAGGTAAACAATCGATTTTAACCATCAAAGAATTGGTTGATGAAGGCGAATTTGAAGTCGGATTTATGTTGTATCCTAGTGATATTTCTGAAATTAAAGCCTTGGCCGATAACAATTTGATTATGCCTCCGAAAAGTACGTATATTGAACCGAAGTTTCGAAGTGGTTTGGTGGTGTATGAATTATAATAATGTGGCAATTTGTCAATATGACAATTCGACAATAAGTCAATTTGAAAATGTATAGTTTACAATGTCTATAAAAGAAAATCTTCTTCAAATACGAACTCAACTTCCTGAACACGTGACTTTAGTTGCTGTTTCTAAAACCAAGCCTGTTGCCGATTTGATGGAAGCTTATAACGCAGGTCAACGCATATTTGGTGAAAATAAAATCCAAGAAATGACCGAAAAATGGCAACAAATGCCAAAAGATATTCAATGGCATATGATTGGTCATGTGCAGTCAAATAAGGTGAAATACATGATTCCGTATGTAAAGTTGATTCACGGAGTTGACAGCATGAAATTACTACAAGAAATCAATCGTCTAGCAGCAAAATGGCGCAAAAAAGTAGATTGTTTGTTGCAAATTCACATTGCAGAAGAAGATACTAAATTTGGTTTGGATGAAAAAGAATTAGAAGAGATTCTTCATTCAGATGAACTCAAAACCTTTGAAAATATTCGAATTGTTGGACTCATGGGAATGGCTACTTTTACTGATAATAAAGAACAAATCAAACGCGAATTCTTGCATTTGAAATCGATTTTTGATCAATACAGCCAACTGAAAACTGAAAACTGCCAACTGAATACTCTTTCCATGGGAATGTCAGGCGATTATCAACTCGCCATAGAATGTGGAAGCACGATGGTTCGAATTGGAAGTAGTATCTTTGGAGGAAGATAAAGATTCAATAACAATAACAATAACAATAACAATATCAATATCAATAAAAATATCAATAACAATATCAATATCAATAAAAATAGCAATTAGAAAGTAAAAGCCTAAATTAAATTTATAAGCCGAAAAAATGGAAAATAATAGTATTTTTAGTGACAAAATTTTCAACTTTGAAGACAGATTAGTCAGATTCGCAGGTGAATGTATTTTCTTTACAAGAAAATTAGAAAGAACATATGAAAATGAATATTACAAAAATCAATTAATACGATCTTCTGGAAGTTCATCTTTAAATTTTGGTGAAGCACAAGGAACCATTAGTGACAAAGATTTTGTTTTCAAAGTTAGTTTAGCTGTAAAAGAGTTAAAAGAATCTAGAAACTCTTTGAAAATATTTAACTATATAAAAGAAGGTGATGAAATTATAAGGGCATTACTTTTAAAAGAAGTAGACGAACTGATAGCAATCGCTTCAAAAATGATAATCAACAAAAAGTAATTCAATTTCAATAGCAATTGCAATAACAATCAAAAAATCAATCTTTAACCTATTGAAATTGATTTTTGAAATTGATTTTTGAAATTGTTATTGAATTTGATTTTTGATATTGATTTTTGATATTGATTTTTGATATTGACATTGAAAATGTACGCAATACTCGACATAGAAACCACTGGAGGACAATTCAACGAAGAAGGAATTACAGAAATCGCCATCTACAAATTTGACGGTCGCGAAGTCGTGGACCAATTCATCAGTTTAGTCAATCCTGAGAAAGAAATTCAACCTTTTGTAGTTAAATTAACGGGAATCAACAACGCCATGTTGCGCTCGGCTCCCAAATTTTATGAAGTAGCCAAACGCATCATAGAAATCACACAAGATTGCATTTTAGTGGCTCACAATACGTCGTTTGACTACCGCATTTTACGAACTGAATTTACGCGTTTGGGTTACGATTTTATTCGCCCAACACTTTGTACAGTAGAACTTTCCAAAAAACTAATTCCCGGAATGGAATCGTATAGTTTGGGAAAATTGGTTCGTGCTTTAGGCATTCCTGTCACCGATCGTCATCGTGCGAGTGGCGATGCAATTGCTACCGTAAAATTGTTCAAATTGCTATTATCTAAAGATGTTGAAAAAGAAATTCTCATCAGTTCAATCAAAGCCGAGATCAAAAGTGGTTTAACTCCAAAATTGCTTGATATTGTTGAAAGTTTGCCTAATAAAACGGGTATTTATTACATCCACAACGAAAAAGGAAATCTGATTTACATTGGCAAAAGCAAAAACATCAAAAAACGCGTCAATCAGCATTTTACAGGCAAAACCAACAAATGCAAAAAGATTCAATTGGAAGTTTTTGCGGTAACTTATGAAGAAACGGGAAGCGAACTGATTGCTTTGTTGAAAGAAAGCGAAGAAATCAAAATCAACAAACCGATTTACAACCGAGCACAACGCAAAAGTATTTTTCAATGGGCGCTTTACGAAGTGTTGAACGACGAAGGTTACCTGAGCTTGCAATTGCAAAAAGCCGACGGTAGAAAAAAAGAAATCACCGCTTTTACTTCGATTCAAGAGGGCAAAAATGCATTGTTCAAAATCACCGAAAAGTACAATTTGTGTCAGAAAATCAATGGTTTATACGAAAGTAAAAACTCGTGTTTTCAATACAAAATCAAAGAATGCAAAGGCGCGTGTATTCAGAAAGAATCTCCAGATGAATACAACCAACGCGTGGAAGATTTCATCAACGAAATGGCATTTGACAACAACAATATGGTGATTATTGATCGTGGTCGAAAAGTCGACGAACGCAGCGCAGTTTTGATTGAAAATGGCATTTACAAAGGCTATTGCTTCTACGATTTGAATTACCAAATCAACAACATCGAAATCCTAAAGAATATTCTCATTCCGATGCAAAACAATAGAGATACACGTTCGATTATACAAAGTTATTTACGGAAAAATAAAGTGATGAAAGTGTTGCATTTTTAGAAGCTATTTCCAGCTCCTTGTCCCGTTTTCAAAACGGGATCTGGGCTAGGGCAATCACTTCAAAATTCAATATTGAATTAAACTATAAACAAAAAACTATTAACCATAAACTGTGAACTTCCTAATCACCATAATCGGTCCAACTGCCATAGGAAAAACTTCCTTAAGTATTGTGTTGGCGCAGCATTTTGGTTGTGAGATTATTTCGTGTGATAGTCGACAGTTTTTCAAAGAAATGAAAATTGGTACGGCGGTTCCAAATAACGACGAATTAGCAGCTGCGACTCATCATTTTATACAAAATAAATCCATTTTTGAATCGTATTCGGTGGGCGATTTTGAGCAAGAAGCGATTGCTAAACTCAACGAATTGTTTGAAAAAAGTAACATTCAAATTATGGTGGGCGGTTCAGGTTTGTACGTTGATGCCGTATTGAAAGGTTTTGATGATTTTCCTGATATTGATGCAAAGGTTAGAGAACAAATCAATTTGGATTACGACCAATACGGAATTGACTATTTACAAAAACAATTACAAGAGTTAGACAAAGTGTATTTTAAAAAAATTTCACTTGAAAATCCGCAAACGCTGCAAAACCCTCAGCGAATGAAACGTTTTGTAGAAGTCTGCTTGGGAACTGGAAAACCGTATTCATCATTTTTAAATCAGAAGAGAAACACGCGCAACTTCACTCCTATTCTCATTGGTTTAGAAGCCGAACGTGATGTTATGTACAATCGCATCAACCAACGTGTTGACATTATGATTGATGAAGGTTTGCTGGAAGAAGCTAAAAATCTATATCCAAATAAACATCTGAATGCCTTACAAACCGTTGGTTACCGAGAATTATTTGATTATTTTGATGGCTCGACTAGTTTAGATTTTGCAATAGAAGAAATCAAGAAAAATACACGTCGATTTGCCAAACGACAACTGACTTGGTTTAAGCGAACGGAAAATGTGGTGTGGTTTGATTATTTGGCAAGTAGAGATGGAATAATAGAACTGATAGAGAAAGTTGTAGGTTGTAGGTTGTAGGTTAATAAAATTGGTTTTCCAATTGGAATAAATATTACATTCTAATTAGTATTAAAAAAACACCACTGACAACTCATAACTCTCGAAATACAACATACAACTCATAACATAAAACTTACAACTTACGACTCATAACTAAAAATGCCAATATCAAAAAACTTTACCTCTATTCTAACCCAAAATTGGGAAATTAACTTTCTGCAATGCTACCCAAACATGCGCTTAAAATACACCGAATTGTGTAATATTTTGCAATTGACAGCGGCTCGCCATTCAGAAGTTGGTGGAATTAGTTTTAGTGATATGCAAGCGTTTCATCAGGCTTGGGTGTTGAGTAGAATGCGTGTTGAAATACATAGAATGCCCAAATGGAAAGAAATTGTTACAGTAAAAACATGGATTCAGTCGTTGGAGAATTCGCGTTCGATTCGCTGTTTGGAATTGTATATTGGCGATGAGAAAGTTGTTGGTTGCGAAACGTTTTGGGCGGTTTTGAATACACAAACACGTCGACCCGAAGCTTTGGCGTTACCACACGAGCATTTTGAAAAATACCCAAACAATAGAGCAACATCAAAGCCTTTTTCTAAAATTGAAATTGGAGAAGAACGATTGACTGTTGCTAAAAGAAAAGTACAATTATCGGATTTGGACATTGTGAATCATGCCAATAATGTCAAGTATTTGGAATGGTGTTTGGATGATGTTGATACAAAACTACTTTTGAGCGGAAAATTAAAAGCTTTTGAAATGAATTTTTTAAAAGAAGTTTCGCTACACGATGCGATTACAATTGAAAAAAGTAACTCAAGTGATATTCAAGTTTACTATGTTACTAAAAATGATAAAATCTGTTTTGCATTAGAACTTGATCTTTAAGAAAAATGTCTAATGAAAACAACTGCCCTAGCCCAAATCCCGTTCTGCAAACGGGACAAGAAGCTGGAAATAGCTTCTAAAAAAACACAAAAAAAGCCCCAATTTCTTGGAGCTTTGCTGTTATTTGTGAACCACTAGTCGGAAACCTTCACCGTGGATGTTGAGGATTTCTACCTTTGGATCTTCTTTTAAGTACTTTCTTAATTTCGCGATGTACACATCCATACTTCTGGAAGTGAAGTAGTTATCGTCTCTCCAAATTTTTGTCAATGCCAATTCGCGTGGCATTAAATCGTCTTCGTAAAGCGCTAACATTTTTAATAATTCGTTTTCTTTAGGCGACAATTTGATAGGTTCTTGACCAGGAAACGTTAAGAAACGCAACTTAGAGTTCAAGTGAAATTGGCCAATTTGGAATTCGAATTTTACGTTCTCAGGCTTGGTTTCAGATGACTTGCGTTGGATGATGGCTTTGATTTTCATCAACAAAACTTCTGAATCGAAAGGTTTGTTTAAGTAATCGTCGGCACCCACTTTATAGCCTTTGAGTACATCTTCTTTCATGGTTTTGGCCGTAAGGAAGATAATTGGAATTTCCTTATTTTTCTCACGGATTTCCTTGGCTAAAGTATAACCGTCTTTGTAAGGCATCATGACATCAAGGATACAAAGGTCGTAATTGTCTTTTTTAAATTTTTCGAAACCTTCCATACCATTTTTGGCCAAAGTGACCTCAAAGTCGTTTAGGATTAAATAGTCTTTCAAAATAGCTCCGAAATTTTGATCGTCTTCAACAAGAAGAATTTTTTTGTTTTCTTTTTCCATAACTTTTAATTTATCAATGGTAGTTTAATGGTGAAAGTGCTTCCTTTTCCTTTTTCACTTTCTACAAAAACCTGACCATTGTGATCCTCAATAATTCTTTTTACGTAGGCCAAACCAAGTCCGTGACCTTTTACATTGTGAATATCGCCTGTATGTTCGCGGTAGAATTTTTCAAAAATTCGTTTTTGCGCCGCTTTACTCATTCCGATACCTTGGTCGGCTATTTTAATAATGATAAAATCCTTAATATTTTCGGTTGTTATATGGATAACGGGTGAATTAACAGAATATTTTATCGCATTGTCTAAAATATTAACAAAAACATTAGTAAAATGAACGTCATTTAACAAAACTGTTGTTCTAGTTGCCTGAAAATTAGTATCTATAGAACCATTTTTGTCTTCAATAATTAAATTTACATGATCAACAGCATCTCGAATAATATCTTCAATATTCTGTGATTCTTTAGAAATATCGAGCTCTTTTTTCTCGAGTTTTGATATTCGCAATACGTTTTCTACTTGAGCGTGCATTCGTTTATTTTCATCACGAATCATTTGTAGATAACGGTGTATTTTTTCCTTATCGTCAATTACTTTTGGGTTTTTGATTGCATCTAGAGCTAAATTTATCGTTGCAATTGGCGTTTTGAATTCGTGCGTCATATTGTTGATGAAATCGGTTTTGATTTCGGATATCTGACGTTGTTTGATTAACTGATTCAATGCGCTGGTGTAGGCAATAATAATTATCAAAGTAAAAATGATCGACAATAATGTAATTCCGACAATTTCTTTAAATAAGAACTTCTTTTTTTGTGGAAACGTGAGCAATAACTGGTATTTGGTATTGTTTTCGTTGTCCAAAAAAATAGGTATTGTATAAGTTGCGTATTTATCAAACTTGAAATTTTCAGATTTGATTTTAGTAGCTAAACCATTACTATACACACTGAACTCGTATGGAGTTGTAACTCCGTATTCTTTAAGTTCACTCAACAATAAGTCGTTAATCATCTCTTTTGTTACACGACTGTAAATTGGCATTGCTGCCGCTATGTCTTTGTAAGCAATTTCAAACTGGGCATCTTTAAGAATGGCGAGTGTACCTGACTTATCAATTGTTAAGTTCGGTTTTTTATCTTTTTGCATGCCCATATTATCAAATGGACTGTCATTGTAAACTTGCGTTTTTCTATTGGCAGAAAAAGATTTAATTGATGAACTGTCGGATTTTTTTTCAAAGAACGATGATAAAACGCCATAATCCAAAGCAATTATACTGTTGGAATAGATGATGGTTTCGTTGGTTTTTGAATTTCGTTGGTAATAACCATATTCGATTAAATCGTTTCGAAGTGGTTCTTTTCCTATACTGTCTTTGAGTTTATGGTATTTTTCGTAAAAGGAATATTCTTCTTTTTTTTGCAACTTTTCAGCCACATTACCTAAAACTTGTTTGACATGAAAACGAAATTGTTCCTCATTGTTTTCTAGCGAAGTATTGAACCAATACACTTGCACTAAAATGATACCAATTAGTGACAAACTCATCAGGAAAACCAATAACCTAAAAACAAACTTATTCATCACAACAAAATTAGGATTTTAACATTTAGTTTGTCGAAGCATTAACCAAACATTAACATTGCGCCAATAAATTAGTGATTTTATAATAAATTAAGAATTTGATCGGTTTGCTTTTTGGCATCTTCAAGCGACTCATTTTTAATGATATAATCGCTTTTTTCGATGCGCTGTTCGTCAGTGAGCTGATTATTAATGCGTTGGAGTACTTTTTCTCTTGTGGTTTTGTCGCGTTGGATAACTCTTTCAATTCGAGTTTCTAAAGGAGTGATTACAGAAATTACCGCATCACAATCTTTATAACTCCCACTTTCAAATAAAATGGCAGCTTCTTTTACAATAATAGGATGATTTTGATTGTGTTTAACCCAATTATCAAAGTGAATTTTTACAGCCGGATGTACAATTGCGTTGAGTTGTTTTAACTTTTCAGGATTATTAAAAACGATATTGGCTAATTTTTGACGATCGAGCAGATTATTCGTGGTAATATCATCATTGAAAGTGGCGTTGATTTTAGCAATAATTTCGGGTTGCTCCATCACTTTTTTGGCTTCAACATCCGAAATGTAAACGGGAATACCTTTGGATTGAATGTAGTTGACTATCGTTGTTTTTCCGCTACCAATTCCGCCTGTCAAACCTATAATCTTAGTTTTTACATTTGTTTTTTGGGCAGCAGTAGTAGAAACTTCAACCTTAGTATTTACAATTGGCTCAGTTGTTTTGGGTGATTCAGTTATAACATTTTTAACAGAAGTCATGGATTCAAAAGCTTCTGAACTGACTGGTTTTTTGAAAAAAAGTTCTGGGAAAGCTACTTCTGGTTTTTTACGCAAAATATTGATTTTGAAATACGACTCTAAGAAACCTATTCCGTAACCTGTAAATTGTTTCCATACTGCAATCATTGAGTAAAAACCAATCAATGGATTTTTATTTTGAATAGAAGAAACCACAAAAACAATTACAAAATAGATGAAATAGATTTTTAATGGCCAATCAAATAACAATAACAAGGATAAAAAGGACGCAAACAAACCCACTACAAACAACGAAGGCAACCAAAAAGTGGGTTTGCTGTATTGCGGATGCCATTGGTTTAAAATTGGTCGTGCTTTTCCAAACTTGGAAACTTGAATACTAAATTTTTCCCAATTAATTCTACGTTTGTGATATACAAAAGCATTAGAAAACAATCGCGTTTTAAATCCTAATTTCCACAATCGAATAGACAAATCAGGATCTTCACCTGGATGAATTACGCCAAACCCTTGCGATACTTCAAATGCTTTTTTGGAAATTCCCATATTGAAACTCCGCGGTTGGAATTTATTGAGTTTTTCTGAGCCACCACGAATTCCACCAGTTGTTAGAAAAGATGTCATAGCAAAATTGATGGCTTTTTGTACATTTGAAAAAGAAGGCAAAGCTTTGTCTTGGCCACCAAAGCAATCCACAAATTCGCGATCCAACTCCTTCTCTACTTCAGTTAAATATTCGGAAGGAATTATACAATCGGAATCAAAAATAATGAAGTAATCACCTTTGGCTTTTTTCATTCCAAAATTACGTGAATCGCCTGGACCAGAATTTTCTTTGAAGTAATATGAGAGAGACAATTTATTAGCAAATTGCGCAACAATATCTTTAGAGTTTATTGTTGAACCATCTTCAACTATTACTACTTCAAAAGGTTTAGAATAGGTTGATAACACCAAACTATCTAACAATTCCTTTATTTCTTCAGGTCGATTATAAACAGGAATTATGATTGAAAAATTCATCCTTCAAAAATTTTAACAAAGATACACTTTAAAAAAAAAATGCCACTCGAAATTGAGTGGCATTTTTAAGAATTATTTGAAAGAATTATTCTTTAATTACTTTGATTGTTTTTACTTCATCATTAGCCGTAACTCTTACAAGATAAGTACCAATTGGAAGGTTTGACATATCAATTTGGCTTTGAGTAGCGTTGATTGATTTAGTAATTACTTCTTGACCTAATAAGTTAACTACTTGCACTTTATCAATGTTTTGAGTGTATGATAAATTCAATACATCTTTCACTGGATTTGGATAAGCTACGAAAGAAGCATTATCAAAAGTAGAAGTTGCTAAAGAAGCATCATAAGCAGAAATTACAAAACTTCCGTTTACGCCAGTTCCTAAACTATATCTCCATACACCAATATATAATGTACTACCTGGAGTTTGACCAGTTAATGACAAAATAGACATTAGATTATTAGCACCAGCAGGACCACCGTCATCATCACAACCAACTTGAGTAAGTGTTCCACCACAAGTTCCTGAGAACGCTGCTACAACTGAATCAGTCATACCACCATTAGCTTGAGTTTCAATAGTAATATTTCCTGAAGCTGGAACAACAACAGTATACCAAACATCTGCGGCATTATTTGCTTGACAAGAAGGAGTAGCAGCTGCAGTAGCAGTTGCTCCAACATTTGAAGTTGTTAAAGGATTAACTGAAAAATTATTCCCAGGAGTCAAAGCAATAGCACCACCACACTCATCATTATTTGGAGCTGGAGCAGGATTAACTGTCAACACTCCACTTGGGTGAGCAACTGAATCCCAAAAACCATCATTCAAACCACCATAAACATAAGGACCGCCATTCAAAGTATAACGAGTTGCATAGTAGTAAGTACCTGGAGCTAAAGTTGCACCAATACTTGCCATATATTCGTCATTGTTTCCTGAGTCAACATTGTAAGTTGCAGGAATCCAATTGGTCCAACCACTCGGATCTGAATTATCACCAGCACCACTGATACCAACCCAAGCCAAGATTCCAGCACCAGCACCAGCAGCATCTGTGACACCTGGCTCATATACTCTTCCATAAACCGTATCGCTACCACCTTCATTAATTGTAATTGTTGGAGGCCATTGTAAGTTAGCCCAATCAGGAGTATCTGTTGGTTGAGAAGCTGTTGTAAACATCCAAACAGGACATCCAGTTGACTGTCCGGCACCATTAATAGCAATTATTTGCCAATAACCCACAAAATCATACGCACCAATAGTTCCAGCATCATAAGTAAAAGTAGAACCTGAAACAGTTCCGAATAAATTTAATGCTGATGCATTAGTTCCTCCCCATACTTGATAAGAAACCACAGGGTCACCAGTTGTAGGTGCACTCCAAGTTAAAATTATTGGAGAGAACGGATCAACAGTAGTACTTCCATCAACTGGAGATACATTACCAGCACAACCAGGGACAACACCTGTAGACGTACAAACGATTCTTTTTTCTCTATTAACATTAGCAGTACCACAAGCATTATCAACATGGAAATAAACCCTGTAAACTCCGTCTGCAGTTGGTGTAAAATTTAAACTTCCTGTTCCTACCGCAAGAGCAGTTGTTCCTGCAGCATTTGCAACTGTAATATAATCGGTAGCAATTGAACTTGAAATAGTGTAACTGTTAGTCGTAAACATTTGAATATTAGAATATTCACCTGCGTATGAATCAACAGCGACAACATTTACAGTTGTTCCATCACATGTTGCCGGTGTATAGGTAGCAGTTGGATATAATCCACCATTCAAACAAGGAACACCACATATAATACCAGTAGTTCTATCCACATCTTGCGTTCCACAAGTAATATTGGTATTAATATGAACTCGAATAACTCCTGTAACTGTAGAAACCCAAGTTAGTGGTTGTGTTCCTGAAGCTGCCGAAGTCAAATCGCCATCAGTACTAATAGTAAAAAAATCAGTAGCTACAGAACTAGTGAATTTATACGTTTGACCCGAAGTAACATTTACATTAAAATAATCACCAGCCCATGAAAATTGCGAAACTTGATTTACCGTTACACCATTACAAGTGGCAGGAGTAACAGTTGTGGAAGGGAATAAAACACCTGATAGACAAGGAGTAGGCACAGAAATAATAGTTGGTGAATCAAAGCAAAAGCCCCATTCCCAATTGAGATCATCAAAAGCTATTCTGTATCTAAAACCCGATAATTGAGTCGCAGTAAATGCTGAAATGTCTAAATCAGAACTAGTATACATTGTTTTAGCTGGTGTACAAAAGTTGTTATTCACCGTAGTATTGTTACCAGTAATATCAGCTCCCCATGGAGTCCAAGCCGCTGCATCAGCGTCCCAATATTCTAGACGTAAATAACCCGCTAAAAAGCGATACGTGTACATTGCACTTACTCTAACTTTAGACTCGCCCGCTGCATCTGCTGCTGTCAAATCAATAACTGGCGACTCAGCAGCAATGTTGTCAACACTAGTTTGACCTGCATCATCATCATCAAATGCAAAATTTGCAGTTGTGGTTGGATTAGCTTCAAAAGCTAATGGATCGGTGTTGTAAGTACCTGTGACCGTCCAAGCTGCATTGGGCCAACCTGCATTTTGGTTCAGTACTTGAGCGTTTACTTGCCAAATCAAAAGAAAGGCAGTCAACAAAAAGTAAATTTTTTTCATAATTAATTTGATTTGTGTTTATTTATGTAAAATTAATAAAAAAATAAAAGCTCGCTAATTATGGCGAGCTTTTTATAATTATTGTTGATAACTTCTAGTTGTTATTCTTTAATACTTAGAACATTTACTAGTTCATTCGTGTCAGCTAAATAATCTATACCTTCAAAGGCAAAACCGAACAAATTTAAAAAATCATGCTTATATCCTGCTAAATCACCTATTTGAACCAAGGTTTCAGTGTTTGATTGCGACCATAATTCGGAAACTTTAGCTTGAACATCTTCTCGCATTTCCCAGTCGTCAATTCGTATTCTACCTTTTTCGTCTAATGGTGTGGTAGCTGAATACAATCGTTCTGAATACAATCGTTGCATTTGCTCAATACAACCTTCATGTAACCCTTTTTCTTTCATTATTTTGTACAACAACGAAATGTACAATGGTATTACAGGAATTGCCGAACTAGCCTGGGTTACAAGTGCCTTATTGACAGACACATAGGCTTTTCCGTTGATGTCTTTTAAGGCATCTGTTATTTCAAATGCTGTTGCTTCCAAGTGATCTTTTGCTCTTCCAATAGTTCCTTTTCGGTATACGGCTTCTGTTACTTCTGGTCCAATATACGAATAAGCTACTGTCATTGCTCCTTCTGCTAGAACGTTAGCCTTTTTCATTTCATCCATCCACATTGACCAATCTTCTCCACCCATAACTACTACTGTATTGTCAATATCATCTTGAGTAGCTGGTTCAATGGTAACTTGAGAAACATTGCCTGTGTGAAAATCAACTGTTTTATTTGAAAAAGTAGCTCCAATTGGTTTTAAAACTGAGCGATGTAAAACACCCGTAACAGGATGCATACGAACTGGTGAAGCCAAACTGTAAATTACTAAGTCAACTTGACCTAAATCGGCTTTAATCATATCAATCGCTTGTTTTTTTACTTCGTTTGAAAACGCGTCTCCATTGATACTTTTGGCATAAAGTCCTGCTTTGTTTGCTTCTTGTTCAAAAGCAGCAGAATTATACCAACCAGGAGAAGCTGTTTTGCCTTCAGAAGCAGGTTTTTCAAAAAACACACCAATTGTTGATGCATTACAACCAAATGCACTTGTAATTCGAGAAGCTAAACCAAAACCTGTTGAAGATCCTATAACCAAAACTCTCTTGGCTCCTTCAATTGCTCCTTTGGATTTAACATATGCTATTTGATTTTTCACATTCTGTTCACAACCTTTTGGATGTGCTGTCAAACAGATAAAACCTCTCATTCTTGGTTCAATAATCATAATAAAATAAGTAGTTAGTCGTTGCTTTATTTTTTAACAAATATAAATCTTTTTTTACTTCAACAACTCTTTTGCGTTATTAAAAGCAGATTCTGTTACCACTGCTCCTGATAGCATTTGTGCAATTTCATTAATCCGTTCTTGAAAATCCAATTTAACTATTTGAGTTGAAGTTTGTTGACCATTATCGTGCTTAAAAACTTTAAAATGCTCGATACCTTTAGCGGCAATTTGCGGAAGATGTGTAATGCTAAAAACCTGCATATTGCTACTCATTTGTTTCATAATAGTAGCCATTTTATCAGCAATTTCGCCCGAAACACCAGTATCAATTTCGTCAAATATGATGGTTGGTAATTTTGAATATTGTGCCAAAATAGACTTAACCGCTAACATAATTCGCGATAATTCTCCGCCAGAAGCTACTTTTTTTAATAACCCAAAATCAGAACCTTTATTGGCAGAAAACAAGAATTGAATTTCGTCTGAACCTGAAGAATAAAATTTATCTACCGAATTCAAATCAATTTTTAATTGTGCGTTAGGCATCCCTAATTGTGTTAAAATAAATACCACTTTTTCAATTAAAATCGGGGTAGCTTTCCTTCTATTCTGACTAATTTTATGAGCCAAATCAGTTAAAGTATTTTTATAAATTGAAGTTTGACTTTCTAACGCTGTAATTTCATTTTCCAAATTGGTCACAGAAACCACTTTTACTTCAAGTTCCCTTTGAATATTTAATAATTCAGCGATTGAAACAACTTGATGTTTTTTTTGCAAAGTATAAATGGATTGCAATTGCTGGTTTATCAATTCTAAACGAGTTGGATCAGACAATAGAATTTCGGCATGTTGTACTATTTCTTTCTCAATGTCATCAAATTCAATTAGTATACTTTGCAATCGTTCAGCCCATGATTCATAATCTTTCGAAAAACCAGCTATCTTTTGTAAAACGACTCTAATTTCTTTTAAATTTTGTGCAACACCAAATTGTTCATCTTCAGCAATTGCTGTTATTTTATGAAGATTTTCTTTGATCAATTCGACATTGTTCAACTGATCGTATTCAACTTCGAGTTCGGTTTGATCTATATTTTGAAGTTTAGCATTTACTAATTCATCCAATAAAAAAGAATTATAGTCTTGTTCTTTTAAAACTAAAGCTAATTGCTCTTTTTTACTTTCTTTTTCAGTTAGTATAGCCTTGTATTTTTTTAACGTCGCTTGATAAGTGCTAATAACATCAGAATTATCAGCAACAGCATCTAGAATTTGAAATTGATAGGTGTCGTCAGAAAGTTCTTGCGTTTGATTTTGCGAGTGAATATCGACCAAAAAATTACTCAAATCTTGTAACTCTTGCAGATTTACTGGAGTATCATTGATAAATGCACGTGATTTTCCAGAAGGCAAAATCTCTCTTCTTATGATAGTTTCATCTTCGTAATCTAAGTCATTTTCAGTAAAAAAAGATTGTAAATTGTAGTTTTTTACTTGAAAAGTAGCTTCAATAATACACTTTTCTTCTTTGTTTTTGAGTGAAGTTAAATCGGCTCTTTTTCCTAAAACTAAACCTAATGCTCCCAAAAGAATTGATTTTCCAGCACCAGTTTCACCTGTTATAGTTGAAAATCCACTTGAAAATTCGATTGATAATTTTTCAATCAATGCAAAATTTTCAATTGAAAGTGATGTAATCATTGAATGATAAATTTAGTATTATTGAGGAAGATTATTATCTAATTTTTGACCACTTGCTGGAATTAGTTGGCGATAACTTACCCAATAAATCAACCAAATCCGTTGTTGGAATTGTTGGTCCACCAGTAAAAATTGATATTATTTCTTCTGATTTAGCATCAAAGAATGTCCGAGTTAAGTAAGCATTAGGACGGGTAATATTGATTTCGTTAAGAAGAGCTATCGACTCTTTAATTTTAGTTTTTGCGTTTTTGGCATCATCGACCATTGTGTCTAAACCTTCAAAATGATAAGCATACATGGCATCACGATATCCTTTAAAAGTAGGTGATAATAAATCATTAATTAAGTAATAACGATTTTGCTTTTTCTCTGTTTGTAACCAACCTTTGATAGCTAATGGAGCCGCCATACTTACAATGTTCACCGCTTGTTGGTAATAGGTTTCACCACCATTAGGTTCAAAAGTTTCAGCATCAGTACCAATTATATAGTAACAATAAAATGCGATTACTGATAATAAGTTCGAATCAAATGAATTGGGATTATAAGACAAATTTTGAAATTCTACGTATGAGAAATTAAAATCTTTATCATTAATATTTACCAAAGGCGAAGAATAAGTAGAATTGAAAATAGTGCGTGAAGATTGCACCTGAATAGATGCTTCAAAACCTGTACTTCCATCATACGAATTGATGGTAATAAACATGGAACAATTGATTTTTTCATTGGATTTATACGATTGATCGGTCCAAGCTGTATTATTTACAAACTCATTTAGCGAACGCTCTAAGCTCTTAAAAATTTGTGTATTAGTAGCTCCAACCTTATCATAATTTACTGATACCGTACAATTTAACTCTTGAGCTTGGGTAAAACCAAACAACAACACGAATGAAAACAATATAAATTTACGCATGAATTTTTTGTATTACTTTATTAATAATATCGAGTGCAACTGCTTCTTTTGATTTCAAATCCATCGGATTGATGTTAAAATTACTATCTATAAAAGTAACTTTGTTGGTGGATTTACCAAAACCAGCGCCTTTATCGTTTAGCGAATTTAAAACAATCAAATCTAAGTTTTTTTTCTGAATTTTCAACTTTGCATTCTCAATTTCATTTTCAGTTTCTAAGGCAAAACCAACTAAATATTGCTTTGTCTTCTGTTTTCCTAATGAAGCCAGAATATCTTTTGTCTTTTCTAATTCAATAGTAAACGTTGATTCTGTCTTTTTTATTTTCTGATCAGCTACATTTTTAGGTTTATAATCGGCTACTGCAGCTGCACAAATAGCCACATCAACTGATGAAAAATAGTTATGACTAGCCTCATACATTTCCTCTGCCGAAGTTACACGAATTAGCTCAACATTGGAATTAACATTTTTAAGATGTGTTGGTCCTGTAATCAGAATCACTTTTGCACCTAAACTAGCGGCACAATTAGCAATATCAAAACCCATTTTTCCAGTAGAATGATTTCCTATGAATCGAACCGGATCGATTGCTTCATAGGTTGGGCCAGCCGTAATTAAAAAAGTCTTATTTCTTAGAGGTAATTTACTTTCTAAATCTTTTTCCAAAAAGGCAATTATATTTTCAGGTTCGGCCATTCTACCTTCACCAGACAAACCGCTAGCTAACTCACCAGATTCGGCAGGAATAATGGTATTGCCAAATTGTTTTAGCAAATTAAAACTTGCAATTGTTGAAGGATGTTTGTACATATCCAAGTCCATCGCTGGAGCAAAATACACTGGACATTTAGCTGACAAATAGGTTGCAATCAGCAAATTATCACAGTTCCCATTAGCCATTTTAGACAAAGTATTGGCTGTTGCGGGAGCAATAATCATCAAATCGGCCCAAAGCGCTATTTCAACATGGTTATTCCATTGCGCGTTGGGTTCGTCTTCGTTGTAAAAAGTAGAGTGAACTGGATTTTTAGATAGTGTTGATAATGTAAGCGGGGTTACAAAATCTTTAGAAGCAGGTGTCATAACCACTTGTACTTGAGCACCTGCTTTTATGAAAAGTCTTACTAATGATGCTGTTTTATAAGCGGCAATTCCGCCAGAAACGCCCAGCACTATTTTTTTTCCGCTTAAAACCGACATAGTTCAGTTATTATTGTTCAGTATTTCTGTGATAAATTTTACCATCAAACCATTCTTGTACTGCAAGAGCGTGAGATTTAGGTAATTTTTCATAGAATTTTGAAACTTCAATTTGCTCTTTGTTTTCAAAGACTTCTTCCAAGCTATCATTGTAAGTTGCAAATTCATCCAATTTATCAATCAATTCTTTTTTGATTTCAGCATTGATTTGATTGGCTCTTTTAGCAATAATTGTGATTGCCTCATAAACATTTCCAGTTGGCTCTTCAATTACATTTTTATTGTACGTAATTGTGTTTACTGGTGCATTCGTCTTTTTTAAATCCATGACATTTTATTTAGAATATTGTTGTAAATCTTTTTCAATTTTGGCTAACATCTGATCCGCTTTTTCCTTGTACTTAGTGTCAGCTTTGAATTTCAATAAAGCAGTATAAGCTCCTTTTGCATTTTGAAGACGTTCCTCCATTTTTTGAGCCACACTGTTTATGGCTAAATTGTAACAAGAGTCTAATTTGTAAAATAAGGCTTCTTCTTTATAAGGCGTTCCTGGAAAATCAGACAAAAAATTATCAAATGAGGCAATTGCTGCTTTGTAATCTGAAATAGTATTGTATTGTTTAGCTATATCAAATGCTTTCTTCTCTAATTTATTTTTCAACTCAAAAACCAATGCATTGGCATCTTGCATGTATTTTGAATCAGGATAAGTATCTATAAATTCTTGTAATTTATTTAACGCTTTATTCGTATCTACTTGATCCAAACTAGAAACTGGAGACAATAGAGAAAAACATTTGGCCGATAAAAATGCAGCTTCTTCTCTTTTTTCACTTTTAGGATAACTTGAAGCAAAACTCTCAAATTGGTACGCCGCTAAATAATATTGCTTTGTGTTGTAATAAGAATATGAGAACATGTAAAACAAGTTTTCGGCTTGCGGTTTTCCCTTGTAACTTGGTGCTATTTGCTCAAAAAGACGGATTGCTTTTGCATACTTTTTTTCATCATACTTTATTGTGCCTTGTTTCATTTTTAAAGCAACATCAGTCGAATTCAATGCTTTTTGGTATTGACTACATGATGTAAACAATATAAGTATCGCTGCAATGTGAATGTATTTCTTCATTTATGTATATCTCTTTGCTTATTTTATTGGGATTAAAGTCCGTAAAAAAGCAACCGCAAAATTAGTTAATTAATAATTAGAATAAAAATATTTTTTTAGCTTAGTTTTTTGGTAAAATCATCCAGTCTTTTGGCCAAATCTTGGTTTACATTTACTAATGGTAATCGAACTACGTTTTCAGACAAACCTAATGATTTAAACACTTCTTTAATTCCTGCCGGATTTCCTTGTTCAAAAATCATATCAATGCTATCGGCTAATAAATAATGTAATTGATAAGCTTCATCAACTTTTCGTTGCAAACCTAAGCGTACCATTTCAGAAAATTGTTTTGGAAAACCTTCTCCAATTACCGAAATCACTCCGCTTCCACCAGCTAAAACCATTGGCAGCGTAATCATATCATCGCCAGAAATCACTAAAAATTCTTTGGGTGCGTTTTGAATCAACTTCATAGCCTGAACTATATCACCCGCAGCTTCTTTAATTCCAATAATATTTTTAAAATCATTAGCCAAACGAATCACTGTAGATGGCAACATGTTACTTGCTGTTCGACCAGGAACATTATACAAAATAACTGGAATTGGTGAAACTTCGGCTATGGCTTTAAAATGTTGATAAATTCCTTCTTGCGTAGGTTTATTGTAATAAGGAGAAACGGATAAAATTGCCGAAAATTTAGAAAAATCTCTGGTTTTTAGCTCTTCAACTACTTTGTACGTGTTATTTCCTCCAACACCCAAAACCAAAGGCAATCTATCGTTGTTGGCTTCAATTATTGTAGTAATAACAAGTTCTTGTTCTTCTGTTGACAATGTTGCTGTTTCTGCTGTAGTTCCCAAAACAACAAGGTATTCAACTCCTCCATCAATTACAAAGTTTACAATTCGTTTTAAAGCTTCAACATCAACTGAAAAATCTTTTTTAAATGGTGTAACTAGCGCTACTCCAGTGCCAATAAGTGATTGCATGCTATATTTTTTTTAGTATCTTTAAATATTTGAATAATTCTTCCGTAAAAACAACTTTATTTTTGGTGTCGCTTTGAATCATAAAATGATGCAATCGATTATCTACATTTGCAAAACCAACTTTAAAATTAGCCTTCGAGTTGTGTGTTAAAAGAACTAAAGCTGGTTTTTCAACATCATAATAACTAATCAACAAATCAAAATTTTTATCGACAAATTGCTTGATTTCGTTTTTTCCAAATGAAGCATTCCAATTAATGTCTTTCATAGAAAAAACAGGATAGTTGAAAACCTCTGTCTTTTTAATTTTTTCTCTGAAGACTATAAAATTAATTTGACTCGGTTGAAAACCAAACTTTTGAATCTCCTTAATTACACCATCTTTGTCGTTGGATTCACTTTCGTCAAAAATAATTCCGATTGTTTTTATAACGTCATTCGAAGCAAGATGTTTCACATTTAACAACCTTTTTTTAACATTATTTTTAATGATAAAATCCTTGATTTTGTTTGAAAACATATTACTTTTACCTGATTACAAATTTAATTAAATTTAGTTGCATAAACGATGGTAAAACTAAAAAACTCTGCTCTTGTTTTAAAATGTTTTGGTTTATTATTAACATTTTTTATTCTGATTTCTTGTAGTCAACAGAAAAACTTTGTGACTAAAATTGAAGGTAAAAAAATTGGCATTACACAAACCCAAGCCGAAAACCCTGAGATTGAAAAGTTTATCCAACCTTACCGCGAAAATATCGACAAAGATTTGAACCAAGTTTTGGCTTACAATCCTGAGAATTTAGAGAAATCCAAAGGTGAATGGCAAACCAATATTGGAAATTTTTTGGCTGATATTACTTTAAACAAAAGTAACAAGATTTTTCAAAGCAGAGAAAATAAATCGATTGACATTTGCATATTGAACCACGGTGGAATTCGTACAATGATTCCGAAAGGCAATGTAACCGCTCGAAATGCTTTTGAAGTAATGCCGTTTGAAAACGCAGCAGTAGTTGTAGCATTAAAAGGAAGTCAAATCGTTGAAATGGCCAATTATATTATCGCTGAGAAAAAACCACATCCATTAAAAGGTTTAGCTTTTACTATAGACACGAACAACTCCGCAAAAAACATTTTAGTACAAAATAGAGCCGTTGATACTAACACTATATATTATGTTGTAACATCCGATTATTTGGCTAAT
Organism: uncultured Flavobacterium sp.; assembly: GCA_964414655.1. GTDB lineage: Bacteria > Bacteroidota > Bacteroidia > Flavobacteriales > Flavobacteriaceae > Flavobacterium. The sequence continues at coordinate 62,028 of CAYPXI010000005.1, forward strand.
GGTGGTGATAATATGACTTTTTTCAAACAAGGAATTCAGCGTTTTGATGTCGATTATAAACTACGTAATATTATGATTGATTATTTTAAAGAAGTCGACACAATTAGCTACGATAATTCCGTTCGAATCACCAAAGAATAGTTAAAATTAACATCCATGAAAAGAAGAACCTTTCTAAAAAATACAGCAGCATCCTCAGCATTTTTAACCCTTGGCGGATTATCTTTGAGTAGTTTTACCACATCTGATGTAAAGAAAATTACTATTCTTCACACCAACGACGTACACAGTTATATCGATCCTTTTCCGAAAGACCATCCGAGAAATCCAAATATGGGCGGTGTTGCCCGAAGAGCTGCCTTAATTGAAAGCATTCGCCAAGAAAATAAAAACGTGCTTTTATTGGATGCAGGCGATATTTTTCAAGGAACTCCGTATTTTAACTATTATGGCGGCGAACTCGAATTCAAATTGATGAGCATGATGAAATACGATGTAGCAACTATCGGAAATCACGATTACGACAATGGATTGGAAGGTTTGTTGGCGCAATTGCCTCACGCTCAATTTGACTTTGTTTCATCAAATTATGACTTTAAAAACACGATTTTAGATGGTTATATCAAACCCTACAAAATAATGACTATTGACGGCGTAAAAATTGGGGTTTTTGGACTTGGTGTCGAATTGGAGGGATTGGTTGACAAGAAGAATTGTAAAGAAACCGTATACAATGATCCGATTGAGATTGCCACTGATATGTCGCAAAAGTTAAAACACGAACACAAGTGTGATTTAGTTATTTGTTTGTCGCATATTGGTTTCAAATACAAAGAAGACCCAAATAAAGTGTGTGATGTTATTTTAGCGCAAAAAACAAAAGACATCGATTTGATTATTGGCGGCCACACGCACACTTTTTTAGACAAACCAGTTATTGAAAAAAATAGCGAAGGAAAAGAAGTGTTGATTAACCAAGTAGGCTGTTATGGATTGAATTTAGGACGAATTGATTTTTACATTACTACCGATAAAAATATTGCTTCACAAGGAAAATCAATTGTAGTTTAACGCTTTTTTCTTGAAGTTGTAACGCTCTTTAAGCAAGAAATAACGAACAATAAAAAAGTAGCTCAGCAATTGAAGTATATAATTGATTAATATCAAAACGGGAAACTTATAATAGTATTCACTGATTAAATACGCTACGTCGGTAAACACAAAAGTGGCTACACTAAAAAAGTATATTAAATCAATCAAACGGTTTCTGTAATTCAGATTGTAAGCTGCAATAATAGCATTTAATGCCAAAGTGACTCCATAAATACTTATCCAAATTTTAAAGGCATTCAATTCAATCAAAGCGATTTCCAAAACATTCACGTATAGGAAAACGATGAATGAAACTATTATAAAAAAAGAAATAATATTGGTAAAAGTCAATTTAAAACGCGTCATGTCTTTGATACCAAATGATAAAAAAATTAAATAATTGATAATTCCAAGGTAAATCAACATCATAAGTGAATCTTTTACACAGAAATTAAAAAAATCGGTTAGGTAAAAAATACCTAAAATCAAAGTTGGAAAAATAGAAATTTTATTGGCTTTGAAACAATAATATAAATATATTAAAGGCAAAAACAACAATCGAGTTACAATTACAACTTCTTTGAATTGCAATGAATTAGCAATTGTAGAAACTAATCCCACTACTACAGCAAACCATAAAACTAATTGTTCTTTTTTCATTGAATCATAGCTATAAAATCCGTTTCTGAAATAATTGGAATTTTCAGTTGATTGGCTTTTTCCAATTTGGCTGGACCCATATTATCACCAGCAACTACAAAATCGGTTTTGGCCGAAATGGAACTGCCTACTTTTCCGCCGTTATCTTCGATAGCCTTTTTCAAATCATCGCGTGAAAATTGTTCAAAAACTCCTGAAACCACGAAGGTTTTGCCTGCTAATTTATCAGTAGCATTGGGATTAAAAGTTTCAACAATTTCTAATTGAACTCCAAAATTTCGGAGTCGTTCGATTATGATTGTATTGTTTTCATTTTCAAAAAACTCAATCACACTTTGCGCAATTCGTTCGCCAATTTCATCCACCAAAATCAAATCCATCAACGAAGCTTGTCGCAATGCATCAATTGTTTTGTAATGTTTGGCTAGTTTTTTGGCAACAGTTTCGCCTACATACCGAATTCCGAGTGCAAACAAAACGCGTTCAAAAGGAACTTCTTTCGATTTTTGAATGCCATTGACCAAATTCTCCGCACTTTTTTGTGCCATTCGTTCTAGCGGAATGACTTGTTCAACAGTTAATTCGTATAAATCAGCATAATCTTTAACCAAATTATTGTTGAACAACAAAGCAACAGTTTCGCCTCCCAAACCTTCTATATCCATCGCTTTACGCGAAATATAATGCTGAATTCGACCAATAATTTGTGGCGGACAACCGTAAAAATTAGGACAATAATGTTGCGCTTCACCTTCTTTTCGAATCAATTCGGTTTGACATTCCGGACAATGTGTGATGTATTTTGTAGCTTCTGCTTCACTTCCACGTTGTGCTACACCAATGATTTTAGGTATGATTTCTCCACCTTTTTCAACATAAACATCATCTCCTATTCGAATATCGAGTTTTTCAATTTGGTCAGCATTGTGTAGTGAAGCACGTTTAACAATAGTTCCTGCCAATTGCACTGGTTCTAAATTGGCTACTGGTGTAATGGCTCCAGTTCTTCCCACTTGGTACGAAATCGAATTGAGTCGTGTGGTCACTTGCTCTGATTTGAATTTGTATGCAATGGCCCAACGTGGTGATTTGGCCGTATAACCTAATTCTTGTTGGTGATCAAAACTATTCACTTTAATAACTACGCCATCCGTTTCATAAGGCAAATCATGACGGTGAACATCCCAATAGGAAATGAATTCAAAAACTTCTTCCAAATTGTGTGCGAGTTTTGATTGTGAAGGTACTTTAAAACCCCAATTACGAGCGGTTTCCAATCCGTCGTATTGCGAATTGAACGGTAAATTTTGTCCAGTGATAAAATACAACAAACAATCTAATGGACGCTTGGCTACTTCAGCGCTATCTTGCAATTTCAAACTTCCAGATGCCGTGTTTCTTGGGTTGGAATACGGTGTTTCACCAACTTCTATCAACTCTTGGTTCATTTTTTCAAAACCGTCAAGCGGAAGAATAATTTCGCCTCTAATATCAAATTTAGGTGGAAAATTACCTTTTAACTCTAACGGAATCGAACGAATGGTTTTGATATTGTTGGTAACATCGTCGCCCTGAATGCCGTCACCACGTGTTACTGCACGCAATAATTTTCCATTTTCGTATGTAATCGAAATGGAAGCGCCGTCATATTTTAACTCGCAAGTATACTGCAAATCAACATCGCCAAGCATTTTTTGAATTTTGGTTTCCCAATCGAGTAAGTCTTCTTTCGAATACGAATTATCAAGCGAGTACATTCGGTTTTCGTGAACTACTGTTTGAAAATTTTTGGTAATGGTTCCTCCTACTCGCTGTGTTGGCGAATTTTCATCAAAAAACTGGGGATGTTTGGCCTCTAACTCTTGTAGTTGCTTTAATTTTTGATCAAACTCAAAATCACTAATTGTGGGTTTGTCCAACACATAATAGTTGTGGTTGTGTTGGTTGAGTTCGTTGCGTAATTCGTGAATGATTTTTTCGACTTCCATAGAGAAATTTAAACTACTATATTCAGTTTACTAAAATAACGAATTAATCAGAACCAAAAAAATTACTTTTCAATAATACCATTGATTTGAATATACAATTGACCGTCGCTCAATATAGCTCCTTGAGTGATGAGATCAAAAATAGAAGTATTTCGTTGACCGTCATATTCTTTTTTTCCGAGATGAATTTCTACCGTTTCGGTAAACATATTGTCGCTCAACCATTGCAAGCCATCTTTGGTTAAAAAATCGACTGAAGTATCTAATGATTTTAACACTATGGATTGGATGAAACTTTCTTGACAATGGAAAAGAAAAACATGATTTTTAGAAAAATGTTCTAGGAATTTGGCATTCGTTAAAACACCTTCCCAAATCAAATCCGAAAAAACATCGAGTTCTTGTTCGGCTACTTCGGGTTTGGATGTTTTAATTTCATCCCATTCTTTTTTATCAATAGATTGTGAAGCTAAGAAATTGGCAAATTCTTGATGCAAGGCTTCAAATTGTTCTTTGGTAAGTCTTTTGTATTTCATTATTTATTTGTAAACAGAAAGTCTGAGTTACTAATTTAGTTATTAATTGCACTAAAATCCTAGCCCCGATAGTAGCGGATCCCGATTTATCGGGAGGAAAGAATAGCGGGAAATAGCTTCAAAAAAAAATCCCGACGCAAATCGGGACTTTTAATCTATAGTATTTTTTGACTATTGCTCAGCAATGATTTCGTAAGGCAATTCAACCACAACATCTCTGTGCAAACGGATTGATGCAGTATATTTACCTGTACGTTTTACAGTTCCGCTAGTGATGAATTTTCTATCGATAGCTTGACCTGCATTTTCTAAAGCTTGTGCGATGTCGATATTGGTAACAGAACCAAATAATTTTTCGCCACCTGCTTTTGAAGTAATTTTGATATCTAAAGCTTTCAACGCTTCAGCTAATTTTTTCGCATCGTCTACGATTTTAGCTTCTTTGTGCGCTTTTTGTTTTAAATTTTCTGCTAAAACTTTTTTAGCTGAAGGTGTTGCTAAAGTAGCAAAACCTTGTGGTATTAAGAAATTACGACCGTAACCTGGTTTAACAGATACTACATCGTCTTTGAATCCTAAATTTTGAACGTCTTGTTTTAATATAATTTCCATAATCTTGCCTCTTTATTATTTTAGTAAATCAGCCACATATGGCATTAATGCTAAGTGACGTGCTCTTTTAACAGCTACAGACACTTTTCTTTGGTACTTTAAAGAAGTTCCTGTTAAACGACGTGGTAAAATTTTACCTTGCTCGTTAACGAACTTTAATAAGAAATCTGCATCTTTATAATCGATGTATTTGATTCCTGATTTTTTGAAACGACAATACTTTTTAGTTTTGTTTGTTTCGATGTTCAAAGGCGTTAAATATCTGATATCTCCGTCTTTTTTTCCTTTTGCTGATTGCTCTATTGTAGACATGTTATTTACGCTTTAATTTTTAATTTTTCTCTTCTTCTCTCTGCCCAAGCTACTGCGTGTTTGTCTAAACTTACTGTTAAGAAACGCATTACTCTTTCGTCACGTCTGAATTCAGTTTCGAACGCTAACAATACTTCTGGAGCTACTTGGAACTCAAACAAATGGTAAAAACCACTTTTTTTGTTTTGGATTTCGTAAGCTAATTTTTTTAAGCCCCAATCCTCTTTTGATACCATCTTAGCACCGCGCGAAGTAAGAAAATCTTCAAATTTGCTTACTGTTTCCTTTACCTGAACATCAGATAAAACGGGATTTAAGATGAAAACAGTTTCATAATGATTCATAATAATATGTATTAATTAAATAAAATTGGGTGCAAAAGTAATTATATTAAATCAATATCCAACTATCAAAAGGTAAAAATCGCCGAAATGCATAAAAATACTGCTTAAAGGCAAAAAAAATCGATAAAAATTAGTTTTTGTGAAAAATTGTAGTATCTTTACCGCACCAAATCTTAAAATAAAAACAGTATGAAACTAAATTGTGTAGTTGTAGATGACAGTACGCTTCAGCGAATGGTCATTACAAAGTTAGTAAATAATCACCCAAATTTACATTTGGTAGGTGATTTTTCTAACGCAATTGAAGCTAAAAATTGCATGACTGTGCATACGGTAGATTTAATCTTCCTAGATGTAGAGATGCCAATCATTAGTGGTTTTGATTTTATTGACGGCTTACAAGTTAAACCTCAAATTATATTCATTACTTCTAAAGCGGATTATGCGTTAAAAGCGTTTGATTATGACGCTACCGATTACTTACAAAAACCGATTGTTTTGGAGCGCTTCAACGCTTCTGTAAAACGAGCATTAGACCTACATATGCTTCGTCAAGACAATCATGACATGGAAGGCGACCATATCTTTATTAAGAGTAACTTGAAAAAATTAAAAGTATACACTAATAAGATTAAATGGATTGAAGCTTATGGTGATTATGTAAAAGTAGTTACCGAAGAAGACACTAATTTGGTACTTTCTACTATGAAATCATTTGAAAAAGATCTTTCCAAAGAAAAATTCATTCGCGTTCACAAATCCTACATCATCAACATTGACAAGGTAGAGCGATTTAATAGCAAGTTTGCCGAAATTGGTGTGACGAAAATTCCTCTCAGCCGAAACAAAAAAGAAGATTTAGTAAAAGCCTTGGCAATTGCTTAATAAAAATCAACGTTTACAGTCACTTTTATAGTTCTGTATTGCGCAATAACATCAAAACTATTCAGTATTTTCTGGATAGTTTTTTTTGTTGTACCTAATGGTTTTTCATGTGGAATTTTAACCATTATTGTGCGAATGTATTCATTTCGAATACGATTAATCGCGGGTTCTTCTGGACCTAAAACAGGAATATCCAAATTTTGCACTAATACTTGATACAACCACATCGATCCTTCTTTTAACTTGTCGAAATCGCGATGCTTTAAAGTCAAACGAATCAATTTATAAAAAGGTGGATAATGGTAAATTTTACGTTCGTACAACTGCTCTTTGTACATTTCATCAAAACGATTCAACGTGACTTGCTGAACAATCGAATGCAACGGATTGTAAGTTTGAATAATCACTTTTCCTTTTTTATCAGAACGCCCAGCTCTTCCAGCTACTTGTGTCATCATCTGAAAACTGCGTTCAAAAGCTCTGAAATCAGGATAGTACAACATCGTGTCAGCGTTCATGATTCCGACGAGTGACACATTATCAAAATCCAATCCTTTGGCCAACATTTGGGTGCCGACTAAAATATCGATTTCTCTATTTTTAAACGAATCTATGATGCGTTCAAAACTGTATTTGCCTCGCGTTGTATCTTGATCCATTCGTTTGATGTTTTTGGAAGGGAACAACTCAGCTAATTCAAGTTCGATTTGCTCGGTTCCGAAACCTTTAGTGGTTAAATCAACGCTCGAACAAGTATGGCAATTAGTAGGCTTAGCAATCGAATGACCGCAATAATGGCAACGCAATTGGTTTTTGAATTTATGATACGTCAAACTCACATCGCAATTCGGACACTGCGGCACATGACCACAAGTTAAACATTCTAAAACAGGCGAAAAACCGCGGCGATTTTGAAACAAAATGATTTGCTCGCCCAGCGAAAGTGCTTCTGTAATCGCGTCAATTAGCGTTAAACTGAAATGACCTTTCATTTTTTTGCGGAAATAACTGTCTTTCAAATCGACCAATTCAATTTCGGGCAACGGTGCTTTTCCGAAACGTTCCGTAATTTCAACTAAACCGTATTTTTGAGTTTGTGCGTTGTAATAGGTTTCTATACTTGGTGTTGCTGAACCCAATAAGACTTTAGCCTTGTGACTATTAGCTAACACAATCGCAGCATCACGAGCATGATAACGTGGTGCTGGATCTTGCTGTTTGAAAGTCGCTTCGTGCTCTTCATCAATGATAATCAAACCCAAATTTGAAAATGGCAAAAATAACGCTGACCTCGCTCCTATTACTATTTTGGCTTTCTCTGAATTCGACAAAACTTGATACCATACTTCTACTCGCTCATTATTGGAATATTTGGAGTGAAAAACAGCTACTTGATTACCAAAATAAGCCGTTAACCGCGAAACCAATTGAGTAGTAAGCGCAATTTCAGGCAATAAATACAGAATTTGTTTATCAGTTTTGAGGTATTCTTCGATTTGTTTGATGTAAATTTCGGTTTTGCCCGAAGAAGTAACGCCATGTAACAAACAAACGTCTTTCGATTCAAAAACAGTACTAATCTGATTAAAAGCCATTTGTTGAGGCTCACTTAAAACCAAATTTTGCTCTTTTAGATTGGTTTCAAAATTTACTCGATCTTCTTGAATATGAAATTCTTCAAAAATAGATTTATCAACTAATGCCTTGAAAATTGCTGAAGATGATTGCGATGTGGTAAGCAATTGTTTAACTGGAATTGGCTTTTTCTCTTGCGCATTGAGTTGAAAATAATGCATCAAAAGTTCTTTTTGTTTGGCACCTTTGAGTTCGTCAAGTAGTTGAATTAGTTTTTGTTCAGATGAGAAATTCTCATGCAAACGAACGTATTTGACCAATTTGGGTTTGTATTCTTCTTGAATTTCTTCTTGAAGATGAATAATATTTTTGCTAATGAGTTGTTGAATAACGGGAACAACTTTCTTTTTGTTGAGAATTGCCACTACATCGTTGACTTTGAGCGAACTTTGGTGTTGCAATGCTTCGTAAATGAGAAACTCGTCGTCAGACAATTGTGATTCGTCTACAAATTGGTCGTTGCGTTGACTCAACAGCGTTTCGCTTTCTAAAATCAATGCGCTTGGCATAGCGCCACGATATACATCGCCAATGTTACACATGTAATAGTTTGCAATCCACTGCCAATGCTGAATTTGAAATAAATTGACTATTGGTTTTTCGTCCAGAATTTGGTATATTTCTTTGGCTTCGTAGAGTGTCGGTGGAATTTGATGCAAATCGGCAACCAAAGCCGTGTACATTTTGTTTTTCCCGAAAGGAACCATGACCCGCATTCCGACTTGGATGAAATCGAATTCGGCTTCGGAAACTTTGTAAGTGAAAGTTTTGGGCAAGGATAACGGTAAAATGGCTTCGATAAAAAACATACCCAAAATTACGAATTAGGAATTACAAATAACGAAGTAAAAAGTGAGAAAAGTAAATGAAAATGTTATTTTTTTACACGGTACCAATATTGTGTTCTTCCTAAGACAGGAACACCAATGTAGCCTCTAATTTTGAGTTTGTCGTTGCCTTCCAGTTTGATAAAGCAATCGTAATATTTACCATTTTTGGGATCAAGTACTTCGCCACCGTTGTATTCATCATCGTCTTTTTTCATGTCTTTGATGATAACCAAACCCATTAATGGTTTGTCTTTTTCTTCGCAACAGCAAAGTGAGCATTTTTTGTACCGATGATTAGGATCAAAAATTTCGGTAATTCGAGCAAAGTATTTTCCGTCGCGTTCGTAGATTTCAACAACTCCTTTTTCTTTGCCTGTAATATCGTCGATGGTTTTCCATTTTCCGAGTATGGATTGTGCTGACGAGGAAAGTGTCAGTAGCACGAAAACAATGGGGAAAACAGCTTTTTTTAACATAATTCTACTGAAAATCAGATTGTTGTTGAAGTACAAATATAGTTTTTTTTTACACAAATCAAAACGTGTTGATAACTTGTACAATTGCTAACCTAACCCTGATTGCAGAGGATCCCGATTTCTTCGGGAGGAACGGAAAGCAGGACGAGTAGTCGGAAAAGCGCTAAACTTGTGTTTCTAATTCTTTTAATTTTTCGCGTTTTAGCTTTTGGATTAACGCGTTGAGTTCGAATCCTAAAAGGAGAATCATGCAGTTAATCCAGATGTAGAACATGACGATGAGTAGCGTTCCGATAGAGCCGTAAAGTTCGTTGTATTTGGAAAATTTGACTACCCAAATGCCAAAAAAATACGACGATAAAATGATTAAAATGGTAGTAAAAACTGAGCCAATGGATATAAAAGCGCGTTTGCCATCGCGTTTGATACCGTATTTAAACAAAAAAGAAGTCGTGATTAAAATCATGAGAATCAAGAAGATGTAGCGACTCATTTCAATAATAGGAATATCTTCAGAAAGAACGTCTTGGATTTTGCTCATTTGGATTAGTACTTCTGAAATTACGATAGCCGCGACCGTGATAATTAAGACTAATGAAAGTAGAATTGACATACCGAGTGCTACCAAATATTGTCGAAGGAATTTGCGTTTGAGTGTTATGTGAGCCGAGGTTTCAAATCCGCCCATGATGGCATTTACACCGTTGGTCATCAGTAAAATTGCCATAAAGAAACCTGTAGAAATCAAGCCTGAGTGACTGTTGTGAAGAATATCATTGATGATTTTGGAGATGGCTTCGTAGGTTGTTGGAGGTACGCCATCTTGCACAAACGAGAGAAAATCTTCTTGAAACCCTGGAATTGGAATATATGGAATAAGGTTTAGGATGAACAGCGCAAACGGAAACAAGGCCATAAAAAAACTAAACGCAATGGCTGCTGCTCGATACGATAGCGCGCCTTCGATGATTCCTGTTATATACAAATTGAGCAATTCGTACAACGACAAACCGTGTAACCAAGGCAATTTGATACTGCTTAAAAGCGCAATCAGTTGCTTGATTATGGGTAGATTTTTGATGCGTTGTTCGAGGGTCATTGTTGACTATTTAGATTGTTGGATTGTAAGACTTTAGGACTGTAAGATTATTTGACTTTTAGAATATATATAACTTTGTACTTTGTACTTTACACTTTGTACTTTTTACTTTACACTTTCTAAATCGCTTTTAGACTTAAATCCATATTATACACTGAATGCGTTAATGCTCCTGATGAAATGTAATTTACTCCACATTCAGCGTATTGACGAATGGTTTTTTCGTTGATATTGCCCGAAGATTCCGTCAAACATTGGTTTCCGATTAATTCCACTGCTTTTTTGGTGTCGTCAAAGTTAAAATTATCAATTAAAATGCGGTAAACTCCTTCGTTTTGCAAAATTTCTTTGATTTCGTCAAGGTTTCTTGCTTCAACGATGATTTTAAGGTCTTTATTGTTGGTTTTTAAATATTCTTTGGTTTTGTTGATGGCATTGGTGATACCGCCTGCAAAATCGTTGTGGTTGTCTTTAAGCATAATCATATCGTACAAAGCAAAACGATGGTTTTCGCCACCGCCAATTTTGACAGCCCATTTTTCACAAGCGCGGAAACCAGGTGTGGTTTTGCGAGTGTCAAGTACTTTAGTATTCGTTCCTTCGAGTAAATCGACGTATTTTCGGGTTTTAGTAGCAATAGCGCTCATGCGTTGCATTGAATTGAGTACCAATCGTTCCGCTTTTAGAATGGATTGAGAAGCGCCACTTACGTGAAAAACAACATCGCCGTAGTTTACTTTTTCGCCATCATTAATGAACGTTTCTACTTGCATTTTGGGATCCACATAATGGAAAACCATTTTGGCAAATTCTACACCAGCGATGATGCCTTCGTCTTTGACTAATAACTTGGCTTTGCCTTGAGCAGTTGCAGGAATACAAGCTAACGAACTGTGATCGCCATCGCCAACGTCTTCGCGAATGGCATTTTGGATAATGAGTTGGAGTTCGTTTTGGAATTGTTCTTCTGAAATCATAACCTTAAAATTGTGAGGCTAAAGTAACTAAAAATGTTGAATTAGCAGCTTATTTTTGAGCCATCACAAACTAATTTCAGTTGATATGATAATTGTCATATAAATAAACAAGTCCATAGTTTAGCTTTGTAATTGCAAAAAGTGTTGCTATGTCGTTTTCATTAATCCAAAAATACAATGTTCCTGGTCCGAGATACACGAGTTATCCGACGGTTCCGTATTGGGAAGAAGCTGATTTTACCGCTGAAAAGTGGAAAAATGACTTGGTGCGATCGTTTACAGAGAGCAATAGTAAAGAAGGCATTAGTTTGTACATTCACTTACCATTTTGCGAAAGCATGTGCACGTTTTGTGGATGCAACAAACGAATTACCAAACGTCATGATGTGGAACATCCTTACATTGAAGCCGTTTTGAAAGAATGGAATTTATATTGTGATGTTCTACCCGAACAACCTTTGATTAAAGAAATCCATTTGGGTGGCGGAACACCTACTTTTTTTTCGCCTGAAAACTTAGAGCATCTCATTAACGGATTATTTGAACGAGCAAGGAAAGCTGATAATCATGAGTTTAGTTTTGAAGGACATCCCAATAATACAACACGTTTGCATCTACAAAAATTATACGATTTAGGTTTTAGACGCGTGAGTTTTGGTGTTCAAGATTATTCGCCTAAAGTACAAGAAGCTATTCATCGTAATCAACCTTTTCATAATGTTGCCAAAGTGACTTTTTGGGCTCGAGAAATTGGGTATACATCGGTGAGTCATGACTTGATTTACGGATTGCCATTCCAGACTTTGGAAGATGTTTTGGATACGATTGATAAAACCAATTCGTTGCAACCTGATCGATTAGCATTTTACAGTTATGCTCATGTTCCGTGGATAAAAGGCAATGGCCAACGCGGATTTAATGATGAGGATTTACCTAAAGATGAAGAAAAACGCAGGTTGTACGAAGAAGGAAAAAAACGATTAGCAAACAATCATTACCACGAAATTGGAATGGATCATTTTGCTTTAGAAAACGACAGTATGTTTCAATCGTTTAAAGAAGGTAAATTACACCGCAATTTTATGGGCTATACTTCATCAAAAACCCAATTAATGATTGGTTTGGGAGTTTCATCGATTAGCGATAGTTGGTATAGTTTTGCTCAAAATGTTAAAACCATTGAAGAATATTACGACAAATTAAAACGCAACGAATTGCCAGTTTTTAGAGGCCATTTATTGACTGAGGAAGACTTGATCATTCGTCAACACATATTGAACTTAATGTGTCAGTTTCACACTTCTTGGAGTACTACTGATTTCAGTTTTGCAGAATTACCCGATGTTTTATTTCAATTAAAAGAAATGGAAAAAGACGGTTTGGTTACTATCACTTCCAATTCGGTTACAGTCAATGAAAAAGGAAAGCCTTTTGTACGAAATATTTGTATGGCTTTTGATTTACGATTGAAACGAAAAGCACCACACACCGAATTATTTTCGATGACGATATAAAAAAACACCTACTGTAATGAGGTGTTTTTTTAGTTAATAACTTACTTAATTTGATTATTTTAAATAGTTATAGATTTCATCTTTTAAATGCAGTAATTGTGATTTTAATTCGTGTGCGTACTCATCAATTACAATTTCTTCATCCGTATTGATGCGGTGAATTCGGTGTTCCAACTCGTGATAGTCATCGAATAACTTTCTGAAATGGTGATTTTCAACTTTAAGTTGGTGAATTTTTTCCTGGTATTCAGGAAACTCGTGTAATAAATCGTGTCTTTCCATGACTCAAAAATTTTGGTTAATTAATTATGACAATTGGCGTTAGCTTGAACGAATAAATCGAGATTACTAGGAGAAACGTAATCAATATTTAAACCTAATCCTCTCAGAATAAATAGTGTTCCAATGATGATAGTTACCAACGGAATGATTTTTTGAACTTTGTTTCTAAATGGTTGTGTAATAAAGTTTGACGCATACACTACTCCACTCATCAACGGAATAGTTCCCAAACCGTACAATAACATGTATGAAACACTCAACATAGTATTTTGCATTGCAATGGCGCCAAATAAAGCGGCGTATACCATTCCGCAAGGCAACAAACCATTTAATAATCCGATGGTGAACAAAGCATCTGGAGATTTTCGTTTGAACTGTGCGCCTAATTTACTTTTGATTGTAGCGATTACTTTGTAAATGGGTTTAGAAAAATTGTATTGCGCAAAAACTCGATCTGGCACTAAAGCAATTACAATCATCAAAACACCAACTACAATAGACAATCGCTGTTGGAAGCCGGCCAAGAATAACCCTTTTCCGAGCAATCCAAAAAACAATCCTAACATACCATAAGCAGTAATTCGACCCAATTGATACGTTAGGATTTGTACTGCTTTTTTTGTTGGATTTTTTTGATCAACAGGCAACATCATTGCAATTGGTCCGCACATACCAATACAATGCAAGCTACTAATCAACCCAAAAAACAAAGCAGTGAATAACATTTTTAAAGTGTTATAAATTAAATTTCTCTTTATCTAAATAGTCTTTACCTTCATAACTCCAGTCTAAAGCAATGTCCCAACGACCGCCAACCAAGTTTTTTTTAGGTATGAGCAAACGAGGACTTGACAACGAAATAGGACTCTCGAAATCAAGTTTTTTGTTTGACGGTCGATATAAGGACACTTTGCCTGTTACTTTTGTATAATCAATATCTTTTGGAAAAAGCACTACAATTCCGTCGGCTTCAACGGTAAATTTGATGGCTGAATTTCGATCGTAGGCATTTTGCTCTTTTTCCAATTCTTTTTCAAAACCTTGTTCTTTTTGATAGTATTTTTCGACTACCAATTCATTATCGTATTTACTGTTCGATTGCACTTTGAAAACAAAGAACAATATAAAACTCATAAATAATCCAAATGCAATTACAATTCCTGTTCCCCAATTTATTTTCATGATTTCTATTTTTTAGTCGAAACTTCTCGGACCAATAAAATTGGTTGAAGTTGTTTCTATTTCTTTATTGCCTTCATAAACGCCAATTTTAATTTCTGTTTTATCAGATTCTATGAGCGCTTGATTGATTTCGATAAACATGGTTCCTTTGGCTAAACCTTGTCGTGGCACATTAATTTTAGCATTTCCAACCACTTTTACATCGCCTTTGATTCCAATTAATTTCATCGTTACATCTTTGAAATCAGCTTCAGTTTTGTTTACAATTTTGTAGGTATAAATGTTGCTAAGATTGTCGCCTTTGTGCTGGAACAATTGTCCTGGAAGATGCAAAACAGTAGCTTCCACATCATTTCGCAAGAATAACATTCCGATGAAAACACCAGTTAGAATGGCTAAAACAGCAATGTAGCCTTTCATACGCGTGGTGAGTTTGAACTTTTCTTTCTTAACGATCTCATCTTCACTCGCATAACGGATTAATCCCTTAGGCAATCCGACTTTTTCCATGATAGAATCACACTCATCGATACAAGCCGTACAATTGATACATTCTAGTTGCGTTCCGTTGCGAATATCAATTCCCGTTGGGCAAACGTGAACACATACTTTACAATCGATACAATCACCTTTTCCTAAGGCAGTTCGATCTTCATTTTTATTGAATTTGGCTCTTCCTGTTTCGCCTTCGCCACGCACATGATCATAAGCTACATTGATGGTTTTGTTATCCAAAAGAACACCTTGCATTCTTCCGTAAGGACAAGCAATGATGCATACTTGCTCTCTGAACCAAGCATAAATAAAATAGAAAACACCTGTAAAAATCAACAAAGCAATAAGCGTTCCCGCATTTTTGGTTGGACCTTCTTTGATGAATCGAATCAGCTCGTCGCTACTGATCAAATACGCAAGAAATACATTCGCAATGATGAACGAAATCAAGAAAAAGAGAATTGTTTTAGTTACTTTTTTACGGATTTTTTCAGCATCCCAATCTTGTTTTGCTAAACGCATTTGAGCTGCTCGATCACCTTCAATCCAGAATTCGATTCGTCTGAAAAGCATTTCCATAAAAATAGTTTGCGGACAAAACCAACCACAAAATATTCTACCAAAAGCCACTGTGAAGAGTGCTAGTCCGACAACACCAATTATCATTGATATAACAAACAAATGAAAATCTTGTGGCCAAAATGGAAAGCTAAAAATGTTGAAACGTCTTTCGAGAACATTGAACATTAGAAACTGATTTCCATTGATTTTAACAAATGGAGCACCAAATAAAAAGAGTAATAAAAAATAACTTAATAGCTTTCTTTTGTCGTAGAATTTTCCTGATGGAATTTTAGGAAAAATCCATGCTCTTTTACCTTTGCTATCGATAGTAGCAATTGTATCTCTAAAACTATCTTCTTGAATATTTGACATGGTATTTGAAATGAATCACGCGAATTGTAGCAATCCGCGTGATGATTATAATCTTATTTTTTTGCTGCCACTTTGGTACTGTCAGTAGCAGTTGCTTTGGTATCAGCAGGCGCAGCAGCAACTTCTTCTACCCATAATTTTGCTTCAGCTTCAACTGGTTTTGCTCCAGCTGGTTTACTTCCTTGTAAAGAAAGCACATAACTAGCCACTTTTTGGATATCCGATGGTTTGATGTTCGATTTCCAAGGCACCATACCTTTTCCTTCACGGCCACCTTCAGAAATGGTTTTGAATACATTTTTGATTCCGCCACCATTAATCCAATATTCGTCTGTTAAGTTTGGTCCGATTTGTCCGCCTCCATCCGCTTTATGACAGGCAACGCAGGCATTAGTAAAGATCTCTTTTCCTTTAGCTAAGCTTTCTGCATCCGTTAATAATGTTACTTTATCAACATTCATTTCGTCTGGAGCAGTTGATTTATTTTTTTCGATTTCAGCTTGAGCCAACTCAACCTCAGCAGCATATTCTTGCGCTTGATTGTAATCGCCAAATACGTGGAAACGCAATAAATAAACCAAAGCGAAAATAATTGTCGCGTAAAAAAGATACACCCACCAAGGAGGTAAAACGTTGTCTAACTCTTTGATACCGTCGTAATCATGATTTAACATTAGGTCGGCATCGTGATCGATTTCTCTAGAGCGTGTTAGTTTTTTCATCAAGTTTTTCATGAAAGGACTTTCAGAAAAAGATACGGATTGCGCTTCGGCCAATTTTTGTTTTTGTTCTTCTGTTAGCATGTGATAAGTCACTTTGTCAACAGCACTGGTTACAATTTCAATTGCGATTAATAAGAACAAGAATACGCCTAAAAACAGCATTACCATTGGATACTTAATAAAAGCAGGATGATCACCAGAATCAATAAAATATTCCATTGCTGCAAACACGGTTGCAAATATCACTGGAACTCTAACGTATGATGGAAATAATTTTTTCATTATATAACTTTTATAATTTTTGATTAGTCTTTCAAAGGAAGATTACTTAATTCTTTTATCGTTTCTTTTTTGTATGTCATCGCCCAAATAAAGAAGGCTACAAATACAGTAAAGAATATTGTTAGCGAAATGATCGGATAGATAGACACACCGTCAATCGTTTCCATATTATGTTTGATGAATTTTAGCATAACTTCTATTTTTTAACTTTAATATCAGTACCTAATCGTTGCAAATAAGCAATAAGTGCTACAATTTCTCTGTCTTTCATAGGAACAAATTTTTCACCTTTTGCTGCCGCTTTTTTCTTACTATCCTCGTAGGATTTCACAAAATCAGGATCGTTATACAAGTTTTTCTCAATAGCTTCAGATTGCGTTGCAATGCTAGTTTTTGCGTTAGCAATATCTTCTTTGGTATAAGGAACACCTAAAGTAACCATTGCTTCCATTTTTTTCTCAGTCATTGAATAATCCATCGGGCTGTTGTCAAACAACCATTTGTAACCAGGCATAATTGAGTTTGGAGAAGTACTTTGTGGATTCCACATATGGTTGAAATGCCAGTTGTCGTTGTATTTTCCACCTAATCTGTGTAAATCTGGACCCGTACGTTTAGAACCCCAAAGGAATGGATGTTGGTACACATATTCACCTGCTTTTGAGTATTCACCATAACGTTCTACTTCTGAACGGAACGGACGAATCATTTGAGAGTGACAACCCACACAACCTTCACGGATGTATAAATCTCTACCTTCTAATTCAAGTGGAGTATATGGTTTTACAGCAGCAATTGTTGGTATATTTGATTTCACCATAATGGTTGGTATAATTTGAATAATACCTCCAATTAAGATTGCTACAGTAGTTAATAAAGTAAATTGAACTGGTTTACGTTCTAACCAAGCATGCCATTTTTCACCTTTCAATCGGCTTCCACTAATTGTTGTTAATGCAGGAGCTTCTGCTAATTCATCTTCAACTGGTGATCCAGCCATAACTGTTTTTGCGATGTTATAAACCAATACAATAACACCCACAAAGTACAATGTACCACCGATAGCACGCATCCAATACATTGGCATAATTTGCGTTACCGTTTCAAGAAAGTTACCGTAAACCAAAGTTCCATCTGGGTTGAATTGTTTCCACATAGAAGCCTGAGTAAATCCAGCCACATACATTGGAAGTGCGTATAAAATAATACCTAAAGTACCAATCCAGAAGTGGAAATTAGCCAATTTCTCTGAGAACAATTTGGTTTTAGTCATACGAGGTATTAACCAATAGATCATACCAAATGATAAGAAACCGTTCCAAGCCAAAGCACCAACGTGAACGTGAGCAATAATCCAATCGGTAAAGTGTGCAATCGCATTCACGTTTTTCAAGGAAAGCATTGGACCTTCAAATGTTGCCATACCATAACCTGTAATAGCAACTACGAAGAATTTCAAAACAGCATCTGTACGCACTTTATCCCAAACACCACGAAGTGTTAACAAACCATTAATCATACCACCCCAAGATGGAGCAATTAACATAACTGAGAAAACCACACCTAAATTTTGTGCCCAGTCTGGAAGAGCTGAATACAATAAGTGGTGAGGTCCAGCCCAAATGTAAATGAAAATTAACGACCAGAAGTGAATAATTGAAAGTCGGTAAGAATATACTGGTCGATTTGCCGCTTTAGGAACAAAGTAATACATCATTCCTAAGAAAGGAGTTGTAAGGAAGAAGGCAACTGCATTGTGTCCGTACCACCATTGTACTAGAGCATCTTGAACTCCAGCATATACAGAGTAAGATTTTAAACCTGAAACAGGTAATTCTAAACTATTGAAAATATGAAGTACGGCAACCGTTACGAATGTAGCTATGTAAAACCAAATGGCTACATAAATGTGACGTTCTCTTCTTTTGATAATGGTTCCAATCATGTTGATACCAAAAACCACCCAAATTAAGGCGATTGCAATATCAATTGGCCATTCTAACTCAGCGTATTCTTTAGATGTAGAATAACCTAAAGGTAAAGTAATCGCTGCAGCTACAATGATTAATTGCCATCCCCAAAAATGTAAGTTGCTTAAAAAGTCGCTCAACATTCGGGTTTTGAGTAAACGCTGCATGGAGTAATAAACTCCGGCAAACATAGCGTTACCCACAAAAGCAAAAATCACCGCATTCGTGTGTAAAGGTCGTAATCGTCCAAAACTTAAAAACGAAATTCCATCCGTAAGATTTGGGAAAAGGAAAAAGATAGCGAGTATCAAACCCACTAACATTCCCACAACTCCAAACAGGATGCTCGCGTAGACGAATTTCTTTACAATTTTGTTGTCGTAATAAAATTGTTGCATTTCCATAATTATAATTGTTTTTCTTCGGTTATTTTAATTTGATTTTTATTTGTTTCTTTAAGCAGTTCGTCGTCAAATAACATTCTGACGGACGGAGTATAATCGTCGTCGTACTGTCCAGATTTAACCGCACGGATAAATGCATATAAAAATGCAATGGCAACTACTATACTGATGGATATTAATAAATAAATGACACTCATACCTCTAATTTGTGTTAACAAAGTTACTTTGGCTTATTTTCATAAAATATGACATTTGTCATATCTAAATTTTTTGTTAAAATTATTTGCTTCTCGAATACAAGTTGGTTACAATTGTTACAAAACTTACAATTGTTATGGTACTCAAAGGCATAATTATAGCGGCTACAATTGGCGAGAGATTTCCTGTAATCGCAAAACTCAAACCTACAATGTTATAGAGCAACGAAATGGTAAAACTCATGTAAATGGTTTTCATGGCGTTTTTAGAATAATTCATAAAAAACGCGATCTTATCAAACTGAGATGCATCTAAAATTCCGTCGCAAGCAGGAGAAAAAACGTTTACATTTTCTGAAATAGAAATCCCAACATTACTTTGTGCTAAAGCACCTGAGTCATTCAAACCATCGCCTACCATCATTACGTTTTTGCCTTGTGATTGTAGACTTTCTATATAAGCAAGTTTTTCTTCTGGTTTTTGATTGAAAACTAAAGTGGTGTTGCTTGGTAGCATTTTTTCGAGTATTTTTCGTTCACCATCATTATCACCTGAAAGCACAACTATATTGTACTTTTTTGCTAATCGCTCAAACAATTGTTCCAAGCCATTTCGGTATTGATT
Organism: uncultured Flavobacterium sp.; assembly: GCA_964414655.1. Taxonomy (GTDB): domain Bacteria; phylum Bacteroidota; class Bacteroidia; order Flavobacteriales; family Flavobacteriaceae; genus Flavobacterium. The sequence goes on from CAYPXI010000005.1 coordinate 82,083, forward strand.
ATTGAACACATAACTTCCTTTGTAAACACCGTTAATTTCGACATGCACTTTGGTTTTCTTATGCGTATTTTCGCTCATGTGTTGCAAATACTGAGACGAACCTAATTTGATCGTATCGTTTTGGATAGAAGCTAAAATTCCCTTTCCAATTACTTCTTCAAAATGAGTCACTTCCATTTTATCAAAATGCGGAATAAACTCGTACAAACGTCGACTTAATGGATGATTAGAACCACGAAGTACATTCTTTAACAACTTCAATTCAGCATCATTCAGCGGCGTTCCTTCATAAGTAATGGCCGTTTTTTTATTAGTAGTAATGGTTCCTGTTTTATCAAAAACTATTGTATCGACTTTTGCCAGTTGCTCAATTACTAAAGCATTTTTTAAATAAAACTTTCTGTTTCCTAAAATGCGTAACACATTACCTAATGTAAATGGCGCTGTCAACGCCAATGCACAAGGACAAGCCACAATTAAAATCGCCGTAAATACATTAAAGGCTGTTGTAGTATCAAAAAATAACCAATAAATAAAGGAAACAACTGCCAATCCTAACAACGCTGGCGTAAAAAAGCGGCTAATTTTGTCCGTGATGGTTTTGTGTTTTTGTTCTACTCGTTTCTGAAACACATCATTACTCCACAATTGTGTTAGGTAACTTTGAGAAACCGAAAACAACACTTCCATTTCGATGACTTTGCCCAATTGTTTTCCTCCAGCAAAGACTTTATCACCCGATTTTTTTTCGATTGGAACTGCTTCTCCCGTAACAAAACTGTAATCGATAGACGCTTTTTCTGAAATTAAAATTCCGTCTACAGGAATCAGTTCTTGATTGCGAATGAGTAATCTATCGCCTTTTTCAATAGCATACACTTGAATAGCTTCTTCTTTACCATTAGGCAAAACTTTGGTTATTGCAATAGGAAAATACGATTTGTAATCGCGTTCAAACGATAAGAAGTCATAGGTTTTGGTTTGAAACAATTTCCCTAAAAGCATAAAGAAAATCAATCCACACATGCTATCAAAAAAGCCTTGGCCGTAATCAAAAACGATATCAACTGTACTTCTAATAAACATCACAACAATTCCCAAAGCAATAGGAATATCAATATTTAATAAACCCGATTTGATGCTTTTCCAAGCCGAAACATAATAACCCGAAGCCGAGTAAATAAAGGTTGGAAGTGATAATCCAAAAATCAGCCAACGAAAAAATCCGCGGTATTGATTGATCCAAAATTCTTCTACTTCAAAATATTCAGGAAAGGAAAGCAACATGATGTTTCCGAAACAGAAAAACGCTACTCCTATTTTATAGATTAAAGAGCGATCGACCTTCTTTTTGCCTTCATCGTAGTTTTCTAAACTAATGTAAGGTTCATAACCAATCGAACTAAGTAATTCAACTATCTTTTTAAGTGTTGTTTTTTCGGGATTATACGTTACACGTACTTTTTTCTCTGGGAAATTCACCTGAGAGGCACTTATTCCTGATTGCAATTTTTGCAGATTCTCTAAAATCCAAATGCACGAACTACAATGTATGTGTGGAATGTAGAGCGAAACAATATTAGTTGCATCCTCTTGAAAGTCGAGAAGTTTTGCAACAATTTCGTCATTGTCCAAAAAATCATATTTGCCTTGTATGTCCAGTGGCGTTGCTCCAGGCGAAGCTTGAAAATCGTAATAACACGTTAAATCATTTTGACTAAAAATTTCGTAAACGGTTTTACAACCTGTACAACAAAACTTTTTTTCATCAAATACAACCTCGTCTTTTTTTATGATTTCATTACCACAATGGAAACAATTTTCTGTATCCATAATTTGCTCATTTTACCTGTCACAAAGGTTACACAAGATACAAAATTAAAATATGATATTTGTCATGGTTTTAATATCTTTGTAGAACTTAAACTAAAAATTAGGTATGAGTAAGTGTGAACAGTGCATTGTAAGGCAGTTTAGCTCTTTAAAAGCATTAACCAAAGACGAATTGGTGCGCATGGCCGAGTGTAAAACGTCGTATACCATTAAAAAAGGCGAACCCATTTTTGAAGAAGGCGAAGTAACCAATGGAATTTATTGTGTAAAAGATGGTGTTTGCAAAATGACCAAATTGAGCGCTAATGGTAAAGATCAAATTGTAAAGTTGGTCAAATCAGGCGAATTGTTGGGTCAACGTTCGATGATTAGTGACGAACCTGCTAATTTGAGTGCCGTTGCCTTAGAAGACATGGAAGTATGTTTCATTCCGAAAAGTGAAGTGATGGCATTTTTTACGCAGAACAATCAGTTTTCGATGAATGTGATGAAAACCATTTGTGGCGATTTGAAAGAAGCCGATGATCACATGGTTTCGATGGCGCAAAAAAGTGTCAAAGAACGTTTGGCCGAAACGCTACTCTATTTAGAAGAAACCTTTGGCAAAAGTGCTGATGGTTCGTTACATATTCAATTATCACGTGAAGAATTAGCCGGAATGATTGGTACAGCAACCGAAAGTTGTATTCGATTATTGTCGGAATTCAATAAAAGCGGTTACGTTGATTTAACTGGAAAGAAAATCACTCTTTTAGACCGCAATAAATTAAGACGATTGGCCGATTAATTTTAACATAATAATTCTACATACAAAACTGCTTCATTTGAGCAGTTTTTTTTTATTTTTATAGAAAATGAAACGTTAAGAATTACAACCTATGAATGCAGGAAAAAAATACACTTTATCAGAATTCATTTATTGGACACGAAGACATATTTATAAACTACTGATTTTATCGGCTATTCCAACTGTTTTGTACTTTTTGGGATGGAAATTCTTGTCGATTACTTGGGTTCCAGTAGCCATGTTAGGTACAGCTGTTGCTTTCATTGTTGGATTTAAAAACAACGCCAGTTATGGTCGTTTGTGGGAAGCGCGACAAATTTATGGTGCCATCATCAACGATAGTAGAAGTTTTGGTGTCAAAGTGCGCGATTTTTTAGGCGGAAAAAATGATCCTGAAGTAAAGTCTATTTTCTACCGTCATTTTGCTTGGTTGACCGCTTTACGTTATCAATTACGAGAATCGCGTGTTTGGGAAAATATGGATCAAAAGAACAATATCGAATATTTGAACAGCTATTTTTCCATCCCCGAAAGGGAAACACCACTCGAAGATGAATTGAAAAAATACATTTCAGATAGTGAACATTCCTATTTATTAAGTAAAAAAAACAGAGCCACTCAAGCCTTAGCTTTGCAATCTGAAGCAATAAATAATTTATATAAAAAAGGTAAGTTAACTGATTTTCAGCAAATGCAATTGCAAACCAATTTATCGGTTTTTTACGAGCATCAAGGCAAAGCCGAGCGCATCAAAAACTTTCCTTATCCGAGAAATTTTTCTTCTATAACAACTATTTTATTATATGCCTTTGTGATTTTGGTTCCGTATGGATTGTTGAAAGAATTTGATGCGATGGGAAAAGGAACATTTTTAGAAGGTTGTACGATTTGGCTCAACATTCCTTTTGCTACAATGCTAACTTGGGTTTTTGTTTCGCTTGATTTGGTTGGAGAAAGTTCAGTCAATCCGTTTGAAGGTAATGCCAATGATGTACCAATATCGCAAATCAGTCGTACCATCGAAATCGACATGCGCGATATGTTAGACGAAGTTGATTTACCTAAACCAATAACACCAAAAAATAATATAGTAATGTAATATTAGTTTTGTATAAAGATTTATTTTGCCACGAATTATCGAATTTTATTTTAAATAATATTAGATTTTATTTGAATTTTCATCGAAGATGAACCAATTTTAGCATCAGAATTTATTTCAATTTGTGAATTCGTGGCAAAAAAATAATATTAAAATCTAATAATTATAATTTATAAATTTATGTAAAATTAAAATTGATATGGACATAGAAAAAGTATTCAAAAACAACGAAAAATGGATTGCTCAAAAGCTTTCTGTAGATAGCAATTATTTCGAAAATTTATCCAAAGGGCAAAGTCCTGATATTCTGTATATTGGTTGTTCGGATAGTCGCGTAACCGCCGAAGACTTGATGGGCGTTGAACCTGGCGAAGTGTTTGTACACCGCAATATTGCTAATATGGTCATTAGCATCGATTTGAATGTGATGTCAGTGTTGAATTATGCTGTTCGCCATTTAAAAGTCAATCATGTGGTTGTTTGTGGTCATTATTTTTGTGGAGGTGTGAAAGCCGCTATGACTGCACAAGATATGGGAATCTTGAATCCGTGGTTGCGCAATATTCGCGATGTTTATCGTTTGCACAAAGAAGAATTGAACGCCATTGAAGACGAAAATCAACGCTACAATCGTTTGGTCGAATTGAATGTACAAGAACAATGTGTCAATTTAATTAAAACCGCAGCGATTCAAGAAGCATATAAAGAACGTGGTTTACAAGTTCATGGTTGGGTTTTTGATATTCATTCGGGCAGACTCATTGACTTAAACATTGATTTCCCAAAAGTGCTAAAAGACATCATGGAGATTTATGATTTGGGTCAATAAAGCTTCTATTTATTTGTTATCCTATTAAATTTTAAATATTTTTGATAGGATAACAAACTAAAAATTACGACTACAATCGCTTCGCTTCTTCCCAAAAAACATCCATCTCAGCTAACGTCATGTCAGCCAATGGTTTTCCCAGTTCGTTAGCTTTGCTTTCTAAGTATTGAAAACGTTTAATGAATTTTTTATTAGTACGTTCTAAAGCATCTTCGGGGTTGACTTTCAAAAACCGAGCGTAATTAATCATCGAAAACAACACATCGCCAAATTCGGCTTCAATTTTGTCTTGATTACCTGCGCTGACTTCAGTTTGGAGTTCGCCTAATTCCTCTTGCACTTTTTCCCAAACTTGGTGCGGTTCTTCCCAATCAAATCCGACACCTTTTACTTTGTCTTGAATGCGACTGGCTTTGACCAATGCTGGTAAACCATTTGGAACACCTTCTAAAACTGATTTTTTTCCTTCTTTTAACTTGAGCTTTTCCCAGTTTTGTTTGACTTCTTCTTCGTCAGCAACCATAACATCACCATAAATGTGCGGATGACGATGAATAAGTTTATCGCAAATTTCATTGGCTACATCAGCGATGTCGAAGTCATTGGTTTCGCTTCCAATTTTGGCATAAAAAACAATATGCAACAGCAAATCGCCCAACTCTTTTTTGATTTCCTGCAAATCATTATTTAGAATTGCATCGCCCAATTCGTAGGTTTCTTCAATAGTTAAATGACGTAAACTTTCGAGCGTTTGTTTTTTGTCCCACGGACATTTAGCACGCAAGTCGTCCATAATATCGAGTAAGCGATTGAAAGCATTGAGTTGGTCTTGACGGGGATTCATATTATTATTTTGAATGAAGAATTTTAAATTTTGAATTAAATAACAAATCACAAAAATCAAACTACAAATAAAATCAAATAATCAATATATAAATTCTAAAAACTACTTTGTTTAGAATTTAAGTGTTTGGATTTGGTTTTTATTTGCTTTTTTGGAATTTAGACTCGTAAAAATAAAAAATCCTGTCACTTCAAAGCAGCAACAGGATGTATAGTTATAAAAAAGTAATTAACTATTTTTTAGTCTTAGTACTTTTTTCTTTGGTTTCTTTTTTGGCTTCTTTCTTAGCTTCTTTCTTCACTTCTTCAACAACTTCTTCTTTAATAGCTTCGGCGTTGGCAACTTTTGGCTCCTCTTTAGAAACCAAACCTTTAGCTTGCAAAATATTGTACCAATTGATCACTTTTTTGATGTCAGAAGGATATACTCTTTCTTGGTCATAATCAGGAACAACACTAGCAAAATAAGCAATTAATTTGTCATTATCTTCTTTGTGAGAAATAGCTTGACCTTCGTTTTCTTTTACAGCGATAGCACGCATAATGTCGGCTAAAGGTTTTTCTTCGTTGTAGGTATACATTGAAATTTCTGAAAGTAAACTTACATTACTTCGCATTCCAACCGTAATCTTTTTTCCATCTAGTAACGATTCAGCTACAAATCCTGATCGCGTTTGTAATTTCAATTCGTATAAACCTGGTTTCCCAGAAATGGCTAATATTTTTTCTACATTCATTTTAAAAAATTGTTTTTAAGCGGTGGCAAATATATAGATTTTAAATTCCAAAAAGCAATTTCAAAAATCAAAAATCAATGTCAAACTTCAAATTCAAAATCTACTTTGCTATTGTCATTGTTATTGCAATTGATATTGTCATTGTTATTGTTATTTTTTCAAATTCGCTAACTTCATTCTATAATCAGGACGAAATTTACCTTCCATAATATTTTGAAGTTTCTTTTTGATTAATGTTTTTTTCAAAAGAGCAATCTTATCGGTAAACAAAATGCCTTCGATATGATCGTATTCGTGTTGAATTACACGCGCAATCAAACCGTTATATGTGGCAGTTTTCTTGTTGAAATTAGCATCATAATATTCAATGGTGATTTGCTCGTGACGGTACACATCTTCCCGAACTTCTGGAATACTCAAACATCCTTCATTGAACGCCCATTCTTCGCCCTCCTCTTTCAACATTTTGGCATTGATAAAAACTTCTTTAAAGTTCTTCAATTGTTCAGCTTCGGCTGGCGTCAAATCGTCGCTATCACTCAACGGTTCAGTATCAAGAATAAACAACCGAATCGGCAAACCAATTTGTGGAGCGGCCAATCCTAAACCATAAGCGTTGTACATCGTATCGTACATATTCGCAATTAATTCCTTCAAATTAGGATAATCTGGCGTAATGTCTTCGGCTACTTTTCGTAAAACGGCTTCACCGTAACCGTAAATAGGTAATATCATTTTGTGTAATTCTGAAATTATGGGCAAAAGTAATCAAAAAAAGAAATAGTTTCGAGTTTGAAAACGATTGTTAATTGATTTTAGTATCGTATTATGTTGATAATTGTAGCGTTTGACGAATCATTTGTTTTACTTTGGTATTCAATTCAGGATTATCGTTCAACGATTGTCCGTAAGAAGGAATCATGGTTTTCAATTTTTCTTGCCAATCATCGGCCAACATTTGTGAAGAAAAACAACTTGACAGAATTTCCAACATAATGGAAACTGCGGTTGAAGCTCCAGGCGAAGCACCAAGCAAACAAGCCAAACTTCCATCTTCAGAGTGAATTATTTCGGTACCAAATTCCAAAATTCCGCCTTCTTCTTCGTCTTTCTTGATGACTTGCACGCGTTGACCTGCTTCCAACAAAATCCAATCTTCAGAATTTGCATTTGGGAAATATTCTTTCAACGCTTCCATTCGCTCTTCTTGCGATTGCATCACTTGTTCAATCAAATATTTGGTAAGCGGAATATTGTTCCAACCCGCATACAACATGGGTTTTATATTGTCTAATTCAATTGATTTAATCAAATCTAAATACGAACCATTCTTTAAAAACTTGGTTGAGAATCCAGCAAAAGGACCAAAAAGCAACTCTTTTTTACCATTAATAATGCGTGTATCAAGGTGCGGAACTGACATTGGTGGCGAACCAACACTTGCTTTTCCGTATACTTTTGCTTGGTGTTGTGAGATGATGGCTTCGTTGGTACATTTTAACCATTGACCACTTACTGGAAATCCGCCGTAACCTTCGCCCTCTTTGATTTCGGCTTTGTCCAACAATAATAAAGAAGCACCACCAGCACCAATAAAAACAAATTTAGCTCTAGTTTTAATTTTTACTTTAGAGGCTAAATCTTTCACTTTCAATCGCCAAATTTGATCTTTTTTTTGTTTTAGTTTTCGAACTTCATGATTGTAAAAAATTGAAACTCCTTCTTGCCTAGAAAGATAATTGAGTAAACTTTTAGTCAGCGCTCCAAAATCAACATCTGTTCCATCTTCCATGTAAGTTGCGGCAACAGGAATTGCTTTACTCCTATTTTGCATTACCAATGGCATCCAATTGTTCAATTGATTAGTATCTGCAGAAAATTGCAATTCGTTGAACAATAAATTGGATTGCAAGGCTTCAAATCGTTTCTTCAAAAAAATAACATTTTCATCACCAAAAACTGCACTCAAATGCGGAATTCGATGAATGAATGTTTCTGGATTTGGCAGTTTATCATTAGCAACCAAATAACTCCAAAACTGTCTTGAAACTTCAAAACTTTCAGCAATTTTAATGGCTTTTTTAGTATTGATGGTTCCGTCTGGGTTTTCAGGTGTGTAATTGAGTTCACAAAACGCCGAATGCCCAGTTCCTGCGTTATTCCAAGCCGATGAACTTTCTTCTGCAGGTTGATTGAGTCGCTCGTAAATTTCAATTGTAAGTTGCGGATTGAGTTCTTTAAGCAAAACGCCCAAAGTAGCGCTCATGATTCCGGCGCCAATCAAAACTACATCTACATTTTCTTTTGGTTGTTTCATCTTAAAACATTTTTCGGCTTAAATAATCTTGCAACATTATGGTAGCGGCAATTTCGTCAATCAAGGCTTTATTTTGACGCTGTTTCTTTTTTAAACCGCTGTCAATCATGGTTTGAAACGCCATTTTGGAAGTAAAACGTTCGTCCACTCGTTCCACTTTCATTTCGGGAAATTCTTTGGTGAATTTTTCTACAAATTGTTCAATTATCAAAGCACTTTCTGAAGGTTGACCATTCATTTGCTTGGGTTCTCCAATAAGTACTTTAGCCACATTTTCTTTTGAAAAATAATCTTTTAAGAAAGCAATGATTGTTTCAGAAGGCACTGTAGTCAAACCCGAAGCAATGATTTGCAATTCGTCGGTAACGGCGATTCCTGTTCGTTTAATTCCATAATCAATAGCGACTATTCGAGGCATACGTTCTTTTTAGCAAAGGTACAGAATTAATCAAAAATGAGTGACTGAAATGCATCTAAAATAAAGAATAAAATTTTAGGCAAAAGTCATACGCTATCGGGAATTTTTAAATAAATTAGCACCTTTAATTTTATTTCAAATCCAAATGAAAAATACAGCTTTATCGCACATTCACGAAAGTTTAGGAGCAAAAATGGTTCCATTTGCCGGGTACAACATGCCAGTACAATACGAAGGAGTTAACGCCGAGCACGAAACCGTTCGAAATGGTGTAGGTGTTTTTGACGTTTCTCATATGGGCGAATTTTTGTTAACGGGTGAAAATGCGCTGGCATTAATACAAAAAGTAACTTCCAACGATGCTTCAGTTTTAGAAATAGGAAAAGCACAATATTCGTGTTTACCAAATAATGATGGCGGAATAGTAGACGATTTAATAGTTTACAGAGTAAAAGAAGAACAATATTTATTGGTTGTAAATGCTTCCAATATTGATAAAGATTGGGATTGGATTTCGTCACACAATGATTTGGGTGTTGAAATGCGCAACTTATCAGACGATTATTCATTGTTAGCTATCCAAGGACCAAAAGCAGTTGAAGCAATGCAATCATTGACATCAATTGATTTATCAGCTATCAAATACTATCATTTTGAAGTAGCTGATTTTGCTGGAATTGAACACGTTATTATTTCTGCAACAGGTTACACTGGTTCGGGTGGGTTTGAAATTTATTGTAAAAACAGTGAAGTTGAACAAGTGTGGAACCGCGTTTTTGAAGCTGGAGCTGCATTTGGCATTAAACCTATCGGATTGGCGGCACGCGATACATTGCGTTTAGAAATGGGATTCTGTTTGTATGGAAACGATATCAATGACACCACTTCACCATTGGAAGCTGGTTTGGGTTGGATTACAAAGTTTACTAAAGATTTTGTGAATTCAGAAAATTTGAAAAAACAAAAAGAAGCAGGTGTAAGTCGTAAGTTAGTTGGTTTTGAATTAATTGAACGAGGCATTCCGCGTCACGATTACGAAATTGTAGATGCTGATGGAAATGGCATAGGAATTGTGACTTCGGGAACTATGGCGCCCTCATTAGGAAAAGGAATTGGAATGGGTTATGTAAAAACTGAATTTGCTGCAGTGGATAGCGAAATTTTTATCCAAATCAGAAACAACAAAGTAGCAGCTAAAGTGGTTAAAATGCCTTTTTATAAAAAATAATTCAAGTGAAGTTTGCTCGATTTTTGCTATTGTTTACGTCCATGGTCGCTTTTTCACAAAGTGACAAAAATCCTTGTGAAACCTTAGATAAAATTCAAAAACTCATCCAATACCAACATTACAAAACCAAACCGATAGACGACAGTTTATCGGTTTATACTTTTGATAACTTTATAAGTAAACTCGACGAAGATTCGCGCTTATTTTTGGCTCCCGACATCAATAAACTTGAAAAACACAAGTACCAAATTGACAATTATTTGTCAACTAAAAATTGTTCCTTCTTAGACGATTTTTATACCATTTACACCAATGCAATCAATCGTTACGACAGAATTATCAATAACATCGTTCAATCTCCATTTGAATACAAGCGCAACGACACCATACAGTTTTCAAGAAAGAGTTTTCCATATGCCAATGATGAAACCGAATTAGTAAAATTATACCAAAAAAGTATTCTATTCAATGTATTAAAAGACATTGCTGAAGTGAGTAAAAACAAAGATTCTTTGTTGCAAAATTTCGATAAAATTGCGCCCATTTCTAAAGACAAAATTTTAGAATCGTACCAATGCAAAACCGAATCCTATCGATTAACGAAGCAAGAATTTTATTCGGTTTTTTACAATTCATTTTGTAGTTATTTTGATCCACATACCAACTATTTTTCACAAAGTGATCGCTCTTCGTTTTTGTCAGGTGTTAGTGCGGATAACTTAACCTTTGGCTTTTATGTTTCTTTAAATGAGAATAACGAAATTGTAATTGAAAGTGTAATTCCGGGAAGTTCAGCCTATAGTACTAACAAAATCAATTCAGGCGACATCATCACCAAAGTGAGCTATAACGGAAATGACTATCGTGTGGCTTGTTCGTCATTAAAGAAAATTGAGGAAATTTTCACTTCGGACAAATGCAAAAAAGCCGATTTTACCATTCGAAAAAAAACGGGTGAAATTGTAACCGTGAAGTTGATTAAAAAGGTAATGAAAGATTACCAAAACAACGTGTACAGCTATTTGTTAGAAAAGAATAATTCCAAAATTGGGTACATCAAAATTCCAAGTTTTTATTCCAATTATGAAAATGGAACGACCAACGTGAGCGATGATGTTGTTAAAGAACTATACAAGCTCAAAGAAGACAAAATTGATGGATTAATTTTAGATTTAGAAGACAACGGCGGTGGCTCAATGGACGAAGCGGTTCGGTTGACAGGTTTATTTATTGATATTGGACCAATAGCCATAATTCACAATAGTTTAGGAAAAAAAGAAGTGATAAAAGATTACAATCGTGGCACCGCATTTTCGGGTCCGCTAGTCGTAATGATCAACGGTAATTCGGCTTCAGCTAGCGAATTTTTTACCAATGCAATTCAAGATTACAACAGAGGAATTGTCATCGGTAACCAATCACATGGAAAGGCTTCAATGCAACGTATTTATCCAATTGGTGATGATAAAAATCCGACTGAATACCTTAAAATTACGATTGAAAAATTTTACCGAATTACTGGTCAAACGAATCAAACTGTGGGAATAAAACCCAATGTTGAAATTCCTACTTTATTTGACAAACAAATGCCCCGTGAAGAAGATAACTACAATACGCTTGACAGTGAAACTATCGAAGCTAAGTTAAAATACCAAATTGAAGCCAATGATTATGCAACTGCTATCGAAAAAAGCATTAATCGTATTAAAGAAAATAGTTCTGTTAAAGCAATTACGGAATTAAACAACAAAATTAATTCGCTATACGACAATGACTTATCACCAATTTTACTACAATTTAAAAATGTGTTCGACGAAGTCAATAAAGTGAATCTATTGTGGAAAGAAATTACTGATTTTTCTAAAACAGAATATCCAATTGACATTAAAAACAGTACCATAAATCAAGAGTATATGCAATTTGATGAGTACTTAAAAGGTGCAACTACTGAAAGAATCAAAGCCATTAAGCAAAATATTCATATTGTTGAAGCTTTGAATATCATCAATGATCTAAAAAAATAATTTCAGATGAGAAAAATTACTTACCTTATATTGTTAATGTCTTTTATTGCATTCGGTCAAGATTTTAGAAACCCTGTCGATTACTTGAATTATTTAGGAAAAGAACAACAATCTATTGCGCGAAGTACTTGGAGATATACTTCGGCTGTTGCACACTCTACCAATGCTCGTCGTATAGAAACTACTCGTAAACAGTTGGTCAATAGTATTAAAAATTCGAGTAAAAAGATTGAAGCCATAAAAAATGGTTACAAAGGCGATTTAGAATTTAGAGATAAATTATTGACCTACTTGTATTTTGCAGAAAAAAACATCAACGAAGAATATGGGAAAATCATTGATTTACAAGATGTTGTGCAACAATCCTACGATTACATGGAATCGTATATCATGACGCGCGACTTAGTGAACAAAAAGTTGGATGAAGAATACGAAAAAGTCAAATTAGCGCAACACGAATTTGCAGAGAAATACCATGTCAATTTATCTTCCGAAGAAAGTGAATTGGGAAAAAAAATCAAACTTTCCAATGAGGTTTTTGACTATCATACAGTGTTGTTTTTAGTATTTTTTAAAGTGAATATTACCGATGTAAATTTGTCCAACGCAATTGAGAAAAAGGACTTAGTAGCAATAGAACAGTATGCTTCTTCTTTACTTAAATATTCTTATGAAGGTTTGGAAAAAATCAAATCCATCAGCAGTTATAAAAATGATACTTCATTGATAAACGAAACCGAAAGAGCCTTGCTGTTCTACAAAAAAACAGCAGAAGAATTCAGTCCAAAAGTAGTTTCGTATCTAATGCTCTACGATAAATTTGAAAACGCAAAGAAAACACTAGAATCAAAGTCGGAAAGCGACCGATCAGAAGCTGAAGTTGAAAATTACAACGCAATGGTCAAACAAGTCAATAAAGAAATTGCTATTTTCAACAAGCTATCAAACGAAAATTACCAAGAAAAAACAAAGGTACTGAATGATTGGAATGCTTTTGGAGATGAATTTATTGCGCGCCATGTACCACAAGATTAAAATAGTATTTGTAAAACAGTTTAATAGTTATATTTTTGCAACCAAATAATTGAATTTTTATTAGAAATGGGAAGAGCATTTGAATTTAGAAAAGCACGAAAAATGAAACGTTGGTCAGCCATGGCCAAAACGTTTACTCGTATCGGAAAAGACATTGTAATGGCTGTCAAAGAAGGCGGACCAAACGCAGAAACCAATTCACGTTTGAGAGCTGTTATTCAAAATGCAAAAGCAGCCAATATGCCCAAAGATAATGTGGAGCGTGCCATTAAAAAAGCATCCGACAAAGATACAGCCAATTTCAAAGAAGTATTGTTCGAAGGTTATGCGCCACACGGAATTGCTATTTTAATTGAAACCGCTACAGATAATAACAACAGAACAGTTGCCAACATTAGAAGTTACTTCAACAAATGTAACGGCACTATGGGAACGCAAGGTTCAGTTGAATTTATGTTTGACCATACGTGTAATTTCCGAATTCCAGCTGAAGGTCAAGACGTGGAAGAACTCGAATTGGAAATGATCGATTTTGGTGTTGAAGAAATCTTTGCTGACGAAGACGGAATACTAATGTACGCGCCTTTCGAAAGTTTTGGTGCGATTCAAAAAGAGCTAGAAAACAGAGGTTTAGAAATTCTTTCTTCTGGGTTTGAACGTATTCCACAAATCACCAAAGAGTTAACACCAGAACAAGTGGCTGACGTAGAAAAATTACTCGAAAAAATCGAAGAAGACGATGACGTGATGAACGTGTATCATACGATGCAGGAATAAACAGCTTAGACTGCTTTAAAAGTTTAGATTTTTTATCTTTTGGAGCAGTTATATCGTACTTAGTTCACGTTTTGTCCCGCTTTTCGCTTTACTTCGTGCCGCTACAATCGGGGCTAGTCAAGATGTTTTGTTCTTTTAAGATGTACATTTAGTCTTTTTAGATTGTTAGAATTTTAGATCTCTTAGATTTTAAATACAAATTAAATCCGTTTTGTAAAAGCAAAGCGGATTTTTATTTTATTGATAATCAGAAGAATAGTTTGTAGTTGAAAAATATTTTAACTTTTTCTTGTAACATTTAAAATAGTCGTCCGTATAATTAGAGATTTTCAAATAGATCGAATGCTAAAAATGACACCAATGTGTTGTATCTTCAATGCTGAATTCCAATTACCCTTTTCTCGGTTGAATTCATTATATCAATTAAAAAGAAAATACTTTCCATTTTTCTATCCTATTCTATCCAGAAAATCAAACCTAACAATTTAAATAGTAGTACAATGACAACAATTTTTACGCTTTGGTGGTTAATTCCCATCTTATTATCTATTGTGTTTTACAAATTTGTTTTGCGTGTTTTCTTCGGAATGGTCATCGTTCCCGAAGATAAAATTGGTTTAGTGACGAAGAAATTCGTTCTTTTTGGAGCCGACAAATCATTGCCCGACGGACGCATTATCGCCACCAAAGGCGAAGCTGGTTTCCAAGCCCAAACCTTAGCTCCAGGATTGTATTGGAACAAATGGATTTGGCAATATACGATTGACATGACTCCGTTTACCATAATCCCTGAAGGAAAAATCGGTTTGGTATTGAGTAAAGACGGTAAAGAAATTCCAACTGGACGAATTTTAGCTCGTAAAGTGGAAAGCGATAATTTTCAAGACGCTACAGCCTTTTTGAACAATGGCGGGCAAAAAGGTCGTCAAACCGCCTTTATCACCAGCGGTTCGTACCGTATCAATACCTATTTGTTTGAGATTATTATTATCGATCAAGTCAAAATTTACGAGAACATGATTGGTATTGTAACGGCATTAGATGGTGAACCTATTCCAATTGGTCAGATTGCGGGTAAATACGTTGAAAAACACAATAATTTCCAAGATTTTGATAGCTTCTTAGAAAATGGTGGAAACCGTGGATTACAACCACAAGTGATGTTGGCTGGTTCATATTACATCAATACTTGGGCGATTCAAATTGAACAAAACCCAATGACTGATGTGCCAATTGGTCATGTTGGAGTTGTGATTTCGTACATAGGTGAAGACGGACAAGATGTAACAGGCGAAACGTTCAAACACGGAAATATAGTTTCCAAAGGACAACGCGGTGTTTGGATGGAACCATTCGGACCAGGTAAATATGCTTTGAATAAATATACAACCAAATTAGAACTCGTTCCAACAACCAATTTGGTTTTGAATTGGGCTAATGCACGCAGTGAATCACACGATTTAGATAAAAATTTATCTACTATAACCGTGCGTTCAAAAGATGGTTTCCCATTCAATTTAGACGTTTCCCAAATTATTCATGTTCCAGCCAATGAAGCACCAAAAGTAATTGCTCGTTTTGGAAGTATGACCAACTTGGTTTCGCAAGTGTTAGAACCCACAATTGGAAACTATTTCCGTAACTCGGCGCAAGACAGCGATGTGATTTCGTTTTTAAGTACTCGTAAAGAACGCCAAGAATCAGCTAAAAATCACATTAAAACCGTTTTAGATGAATACAACGTAAACGCTGTTGATACTTTGATTGGTGACATTACACCACCCGAATCATTGATGAAAACCTTAACCGATAGAAAAATTGCCGAAGAAGAGCAAAAAACCTATCAAACTCAAAAATTAGCGCAAGAACAACGTCAAGGTGTAGAAAAAGAGACCGCAATTGCAGATATGCAAAAAGAGATTGTTCGTGCCTCTCAAAGTGTGGAAATCGCACAACGTACAGCCGATGCAACCGTTAAAAAAGCAGAAGGTGATGCAACTAGTTTGAAATTGAATGTGAATGCCGAAGCTGAAGCAACCAAAATGCGTGCACAAGCTGAAGCTGAAGCTACTAAAGCAAGAGCTGGCGCGCAAGCAGAAGCAACTCGTTTGAATGCAAGCGCTGAAGCGGAAAAAATCTCGAAAACAGGTTTGGCTGAAGCGGAAAAAATCATGGCAATTGGTAAATCGACTGCTGAAGCGTATCAATTGCAAGTTTCGGCTATGGGCGGCGATAACTTTACAAAATACAAAATCACTGAAGAAATTGGTAAAGGCAATATCAAAGTGATTCCAGATGTATTAATTTCGGGTGCAAATGGTTCTGAAGGTGGAATCAGTGGTTTACTCGGAATGAAATTAATGGAAATGATGGATGCCAAAAACGACAATCCTGAACCTAAGAAAAAATAAGTTCAATAGACTACAAAAAAAACTCCGAGCAAACAATCGGAGTTTTTTATATTATAATCTTAAAGTCTTATAGTCTTACAATCTTAAAATCTATTTGATAAATTCTATCTTTTGAGCTTCCTCTGCATTGATACTATCAAAGAAACCTTGTTCATTCATCCATTCATCACTGAATACTTTACTCATGTAACGTGATCCATGATCTGGGAAAATGGCAACTACATTACTGTTTTCATCAAATTCGCCTTCATCAGCAAATTGTTTGATGGCTTGCATTACAGCTCCAGAAGTATATCCTACAAATAAACCTTCTTTTTTAGCTATTTCTCTTGTGGTATGCGCGCTTTCTTCATCGGAAACTTTGATGAATTTATCAATAATATCAAAATCAGTTGCAGTAGGAATCAAGTTTTTACCCAAACCTTCAATTCGGTATGGATAAATTTCAGAAGCATCAAACTCTTTGGTTTCGTGGTATTTTTTCAAAACCGAACCAAAAGCATCCACACCTAAAATTCTAATATTTGGATTTTGTTCTTTTAAATATTTTGCAGTACCCGAAATCGTTCCTCCTGTTCCACTACAAGCAACCAAATGCGTTATTTTTCCTTGTGTTTGTTCCCAAATTTCTGGGCCAGTAGTTTTGTAATGTGCATCAACATTTAATTCATTAAAATATTGATTGATGTATACCGAACCTTTGGTTTCTTCGTGAAGCCTTTTAGCAACATTGTAATACGAACGCTCATCATCAGCCGAGACATGTGCTGGGCAAACATATACTTTTGCTCCCATGCTTCTGAGCATATCAATTTTATCTTTTGATGATTTTGAACTAACAGCTAAGATGCAATTGTATCCTTTAATTATGCTAACCATAGCCAAACTAAATCCAGTATTTCCTGAAGTAGTTTCAATAATGGTATCACCTGGAGTTAAAATCCCTTTCCTTTCAGCTTCCTCAATGATGTAAAGTGCTATTCGATCTTTGGTTGAGTGGCCGGGATTGAAAGCTTCTACTTTAGCGTAAAAATTTCCTTCTAATCCGTCAGTTATTGTATTGAGCTTAATAAGTGGAGTATTTCCTATTAATTCCAACACACTATTAAAGGCTTTTATTTCTTCTTTCATAAAAAAAAAATTAGTCAAGGTAAATATAAAAAAAGGCTACCTCAAAACCTTGCAAATTTAATAAAATTTTTTAAACTATTTTCGTATTCCAACTAAATCTAACAAAAAAGTGAATTCTTTAGCTAATTCTTTTAATGCTTCAAACCTGCCCGATGCTCCACCGTGTCCCGTTTCCATATTCGTGTCAAGAAAAAGTTGATTATTATTGGTTTTTACATCTCTTAATTTGGCCACCCACTTTGCTGGTTCCCAATATTGTACCTGAGAATCGTGCAATCCAGTCGAAATGTAAAGGTTTGGATAATCTTGTGCTGTAACATTATCATAAGGCGAATATGACAACATATAGTCGTAATATTTTTTTTCATTTGGATTGCCCCATTCATCATATTCTCCTGTTGTAAGTGGAATAGTTTCGTCCAACATCGTGGTTACAACATCTACAAAAGGCACCTGAGCAATTACTCCTTTGTATAATTGCGGCGCCATATTAATTATTGCTCCCATTAGTAATCCGCCAGCCGAGCCTCCTTCAGCAAATAAAAATTCTTCTGAAGTATAACGCTCAGAAATAACAAACTTCGAGCAATCGATAAAATCGGTAAATGTGTTTTTCTTTTTTAACAATTTTCCTTCTTCATACCATTCTCTACCCAAATCTTCTCCTCCGCGTACATGAGCAATGGCATAAATAAATCCGCGATCCAACAAACTCAATCGTGTGGTTGAAAAGTAAGCGTCCATCGTTACACCATAAGAACCATAAGCATACAACAACAGCGGATTTTTTCCGTTCTTCTCTACTCCTTTTTGATACACCATCGAAATCGGAATTTTGGTTCCATCAGTAGCGGTTGCCCAAACTCTCTCTTCTACATAATTATTTTTATCAAATGTGCCTCCTAAGACTTCTTGCTCTTTAAGAACTGTTTTTTCTTTTGTACGCATATTGAAGTCAATCACCGACGACGGAGTTGTCATCGATTGATAACTGTAACGCAATATTTCGGTATCAAAGTCGATGTTTGTTGTGGTGTAAGCCGTGTAGGTTTCGCTCGTAAAAGGCAAATAATACGCTTCGCCTTCCCAAGGCATTATTTTAATTTGATTCAAACCATTCGATCGTTCAGAAACCACCAAATACTTCGAAAAAATATCAATATCTTCCAATAAAACCTCTTTTCTATGCGGAATCAAATCAGTCCAATTTCCCTTAGTAGTAGCGTTTTCAGGTGTTACCATCAATTTGAAATTGGTAGCACCATCTTTATTGGTAACAATATAAAATTTGTCGTTGTAATGCGAAACCGAATATTCCAATTCACGTGTTCGCTTTTGAAACACTTTAAATTCGCCATCAGGAGTTGATGACAACAACAATTGGTACTCGGTGGTAAGCGTACTATTGGAATTGATTAAAATGTATTTCTTCGATTTGGATTTGTACACCGACACATCAAATGTTTCGTCTTTTTCATGAAACACCAACACATCTTCTGCTGGATTCGAACCTAATTTATGCTTATAAATTTTGTCAGGTCGTAGCGTCACATCATCTTTACGAGAATAAAAAAGCGTTTGGTTATCACTCGCCCAAGTCGCACCACCAGTTGTGTTTTCTATTTTCATGGGCAAAATTTCATTGGTTTCCAAATTTTTGAATTGAATGGTATATTGTCTTCGTGAAACTGTGTCTACACCAAATGAAATCCATTTATTATCCTCACTAATACTCAATCCAACTAACTGAAAATAAGCATGACCTTGTGCCATTTCGTTGCAATCGAACATAATTTCTTCGGGAGCATCTAGCGAACCTTTTTTACGCGAATGAATCGGATAATCTTTGCCTTTTTCAAAACGTGTAATGTAATAATAACCATTGTAGAAATACGGAACCGACTCGTCATCTTCCTTAATTCGGGCTTTCATTTCATCAAACAAATCTTTTTGAAACGCTTTTGTATGATCCGTTTCAGCTTGATAATACGCGTTTTCTTGATTCAAATAATCGATTACTTCAGGGTTTTCTCGTTCATTCAACCAATAATAATCGTCTAGGCGGATATGCCCGTGCTTTTCAAGTTGATGTGGTTTCTTTCGTGCAATCGGTGGCGTATTATTTTCTATCATATTGGATTTGATTTACTCAACAAAATTAGAATAATGCACCACACATTTTCTATTTGAAAAATTAAGTTATCAAGTAGAAATTAACAGCTATTTTTTTACTTTTGTCAATACAAAAAATTAAAAAAATATGTTTGGAGACTTAATGGGAATGATGGGAAAACTCAAAGAAACCCAACAAAAAATTGAAGAAACAAAAAGACGTCTCGACTCGGTTTTAGTAGACGAACAAAGTTCAGACGGTTTGCTTAAGGTAACACTTACTGCCAATCGCAAAATCAAGTCAATTGACATCGATCAAAGCCTTTTGGAAGACAAAGAACAATTGGAAGATTACCTGATTTTGGTACTTAACAAAGCCATAGAAAAAGCCACCAACGTCAATGAAGCCGAACTCGGAGCCGTTGCTAAAGACGGAATGCCGAATATTCCGGGGATGGATAAATTATTTTAAATTTTGAATTATAAATTTTGAATGACTTAGTAGATCATTTATAATTTATAATTCAAAATTTATAATACCATTTTTTGAAGCGCCTCTTTCACATAATCATGCATGACTTCTTTATAGTCCAAATGCGTGACGATGCGCAATTTGCCTTGTCCCATCGAACTGATGTGAATGCCTTTTTGCTTTAGTTTTTCGATTGTTGCTTTCTCATCAAGATTGGGTTTTAAATTGAAAATCAAGATGTTAGTTTCTACAGGTTCCACTTTTTCAATCCACGGTAATTGCTGTAAAATAGCTCCTAATTCTTTAGCCCTGCGGTGATCCTCTACCAAGCGACTGATATTATTTTTTAGTGCGAAAATTCCAGCTGCAGCCAAATAACCCGATTGACGCATATTTCCACCAAATATCTTCCGAATGCGAATGGCTCGCTTAATTGTTTCCGCATTACCAACCAAAACCGAACCAATTGGTGCGCCCAATCCTTTAGAAAAACAGACCGAAATCGTATCAAACAACTCGCCATATTGTTTTGGATGTTCACCTTTGGCCACCAAAGCATTCCACAAACGCGCGCCGTCTAAGTGAAATTTTAAATTATTTTCAACACAAACCTGTTTTATTTTCTTTAATTCTTCTATATCATAACAAGCGCCGCCACCTTTATTAGTCGTATTTTCTACCGAGACTAATTTTGATAAAGGTGCGTGATAAAATTCTGGGTCATTGATTCCTGCCCTCACCTGTTCTGCTGTAATCATGCCTCGATTTCCATCTAACAAATTAAAATTCACACCACTATTGGCCGAGGCTCCACCCGCTTCATACAAATGAATGTGCGACCATTTATCACAAATTATTTGGTCACCAGGTTGTGTATGCAATTTAATTGCCGTTTGGTTTGTCATTGTTCCGGTTGGAAAAAACAACGCGGCTTCCATTCCGAATAAATCGGCTACAATGGCTTCAAATTCGTTTACTGTTGGGTCTTGCTTGAACACGTCGTCGCCTACTTTGGCGTTGAACATGAACTGCAACATATCGTGTGAGGGTTTGGTAACCGTATCGCTGATTAAATTTATTTCCATATTTAATTTTGTTGTAGTGACAAGTCGCGACTTGTCACTACGGAATAATTATATACATTTGCGACAACAAAACTACATTAATTTATGACAAATACCGAACAAATTAAAGGTATAGTAGAACGTCTTGGTGCGTTGAGGAGGTATCTTTGACATTGATGCCAAACTAATCGAGATTACCAACGAGGAAGAAAAAACGTTTGCTCCCGACTTTTGGAATAAACCCAAAGAAGCCGAAATCATTGTTCGAAACCTGCGTTCGAAGAAAAAATGGGTGGAAGATTTTGAAAAAGCCAATTCGCTTACTGAAGAATTACAAATCACTTACGAATTCTTCCGCGACGGCGATGCTACCGAAGAAGAACTCGATCATCAGTACGATTTAGCTAACGAACACATTGAAAATATGGAGTTCCGAAATATGCTCTCGGACGAAGGTGACAATTTGAGCGCAGTGTTGCAAATTACAGCTGGTGCTGGCGGAACCGAAAGTTGCGATTGGGCGTCGATGCTCATGCGTATGTATTTGATGTGGGCCGAACGCCAAGGCTATAAAATCAAAGAATTGAACTTTCAAGAAGGCGATGTAGCTGGAATCAAAACTGTTACGTTGGAAATTGAAGGCGATTTTGCATTTGGTTATTTAAAAGGTGAAAACGGAGTGCATCGATTGGTGCGTATTTCGCCCTTTGATAGTAATGCCAAACGTCATACCTCATTTGTCTCAGTCTATGTTTATCCTTTGGTAGATGATACGATTGAAATTGAAATTAATCCTGCTGATATTGAAATCACAACGGCTCGTTCGAGTGGCGCAGGTGGACAAAACGTAAATAAAGTTGAAACCAAAGTACAATTGGTACACAAACCTACTGGAATACAGATTCAGTGTTCGGAAACGCGTTCGCAACACGACAACCGTCAACGTGCTATGCAAATGTTAAAATCACAGTTGTACGAAATTGAATTGAAAAAACAACAAGAACAACGCAACGACATTGAAGCCGGAAAAATGAAAATCGAATGGGGTTCTCAAATCCGAAACTACGTGATGCAACCTTATAAATTAGTTAAAGACGTTCGCACAGGCAAAGAAACCAGCGATGTAGATGGTGTAATGAATGGCGAAATTGATTTGTTTTTGAAAGCCTATTTGATGATGATGGGACAGAAAGAGGAAAGTTAGAAGTTAGAAGTACGAAGTAAAAAAATCTTACTTCAAACATCATATTTCGTAAATAAAAACATATCTTTGCAATGAGGATTCTGAAAAGAAGTTACACCTCACCACAATAGTCGATCGCTCCAGGTCGGCTTTTGTATTTTTATGGAATAGAAGAAAGAAGAAAGAACGCTTTGCTGCAATAAGAAAGACAGAATATCATTGTTCTTGTAGCAAAGCGGTCTACTACTAAAGCACTTGTTTTAAAAATTCTAACATAGCAATCCAAGAGCGTTTGGCTGCTTTTTCGTTGTAAGCTGCTCCTTTGCTGTTATCATTTCCTGAGTTGATATTGGTAAATGAATGCACCGCATTAGCATAATACACCATTTCCCAATCAGCATTAGCAACACGCATTTCGTTTTGAAACTGTTCGATCTCTTCTTGAGAAACAAAAGGATCATCGGCACCGTGAAGCACTAAAACACGAGGAGTTATTGGACCATTAGGTCGGGTTGCATCTTTGCCCAAACCACCGTGGAACGACACTACGCCATTTACTTTCATGTTGGCTCTGGCGACTTCGATTGCTCCTGTTCCTCCAAAACAATACCCAATAACTACTATTTTATCAGGATTGGCGCCTTGTTTCACTAATTCGTTCAACGCTAACAGAATACGTCGCTGGTAATCGTTAGTATTTTTTTTGTAAAAACCAGCCTGTTGCCCTGCTTCTTTTGGATTGTTGGGTTTGTTTCCTTCTCCGTAAATATCAGCTACAAAGGTGTAATAACCTAGGCTGGATAATTGCGTTGCACTACTTTTGGCATGATCGTCTATTCCCATCCAAGCAGGAAGAATTAGTATTCCAGGTTTGTCTTTTAAAGTTGTTTTCGGGATTCCTGCTAAACCATTAAGTTTTTGGCTCGCATCAGAATACGAAATGTCTTTTAGCTGTGCATTCATTGTCAGTATACAAATCAGTAGTGCAAATAGTGTTGTCTTTGCTTTCATCTTTTTATTGTAAATATAAAGATTTGTTTTAAAAAAAGCTGTTAGGTGGTAATAAAAAAGCGTCTCTTTTGGAAACGCTTTGAATTAATTGAATTGGAAAAAATTTATATTCCGATTTCAACTTGGAAACGAACGTACCAATTGTTTTTGGTTGTTCCGTTGAAATATTCTAGAGTGTCATAGTTGATTTCGCCTTGCAATTTGAAGGCATGTTCCCAGATGTACTTGGTAACACCAATACTATACTCTTTTGTATTAGGCGTTTTTGTTTCAATATCATTCCCAACTTTTTGAATGGAATAACGTCCAATGAATTCATAATTTTTCTTTGTATTGTAACTCACTTGATAATCAAAACCGTTACCCACAAAAGCATAATTAGATTCTGTTAAATCATCAGGATTAAACGTAATTGCATTTTCGGTTGTAGAACGCGACATATAGCTCGCCATAGCAGCCCAACCTTTATATTTAAACATTCCATCTAATAAAACGGAGCGCATGGTTCTTTTTTCAAATAAATCATTCCCTAACTGACCTTGCGTTCGACGCGCGTGATTATTTTGTTGAAAAGCACCGGAGAGCATCAATTTTGGCTTTTTCTCGCGGATAACATCGCCTTCAAAATAGGTTCCATCTTTAGCAAAAGCACCAAAAGGAAGTACTTCTACTTTTCCTGTAACAGCGATTCCATCATCAGCTTTTCCAGTTACATTTCGACCTTCTCCTGTAGAAATTGCTGCTTTTAAGTTATATGAGAATTTATCTTTAAATTCATTCATGTTATGGACTTGAAATCCAAAATCACGGTCGATAGTGAATTTTGCATTATTAATGGTTCTATCTGTCAATTGCAAACCTCCAGAAGAATTTACACGCTGGCGATTGCCTGGTAATTTGGTTTGACCAAAACTAATGTTCCAATGTTTATTGGGACGATAAAATACCACAGCATCACGAATGATATTAATGTTTTCACCTTCTTTAATTTCACCTACATCGCCTGGTGCAAATGATAACTGAATCGCGTACAAGAACTTAGGATTTCCCACGTAGCCGTCCAAACGCAATCTTAAACGGCGAATTTGTCCGTCATACGCACCGCTTTCACCATCATTTTCTAAATAAGTAACCCGATTTTGCATACGAAAACGAATGTTCATTTGAAACAAACTATCAGGAGAAGTAATTCCGATTCCTTTACCAAAACTATAATAAGGCAAAGTGGATAATTTGATATCATTATCGTGTTTGGTTTGTTCAATAGTAACCTGCGCTTGGCTAGAAAAAGCCAATGAAAGGATTAATAATAATGCTAATTTTTTCATTGTTGTGTTGTTTGTAAAGTTTAGTTATGTGTTGTGTTTTTATATGGTTTAGAAATAATTAAGCTATAATTACGATTTGATTATTTTTCTTTAAATCAATAACAATTACTTAACATTTTCAAAAAAGGTTTAAAAAAAACTGCCTACAAGAGACAGTTTTTTTTATGAGATATTTATTTTAGATGAATAACTTCAAGAAATAATATACTAAAGCGGCTAAGACAGCGGAAACTGGAATGGTTAAAATCCAAGCCCACAATAGTTTTACAGTTACACCCCAACGTACGGCAGAAACTCTTTTGGTTACTCCTACACCGATGATTGAACCAGTAATAGTATGCGTGGTTGATACCGGAATTTTAAAGTGTTCTGTAGTAAACAATGTTAAAGCTCCTGCTGATTCAGCAACTACTCCTTCGAAAGCAGTTACTTTAGTAATTTTAGAACCCATTGTTTTTACAATCTTCCATCCACCACTCAAAGTTCCTAAAGCGATTACAGTATAACATGTTAATGGAATCCAACCTGGCATATTGGCTTTAATTCCTTTGTCTTCGTCTGGTAGCACTACATTTAAATCCAACCAACCAGCTGACATATCAATATTAGGATTTAATCTCAAATACACTGCAACCGCAGCAGCAATGATTCCCATTACTTTTTGAGAGTCATTTCCACCATGACCTAAACTAAATGCTGCCGATGACAACAACTGCATTTTTTTTAATACTTTTTCCGCTTTTGCAGTTGAAAAACTACTAAACACTAAGTTAAATACAGCCAAACTATAGAAGATAAATGCAACCAAGAACCACTTGATGTTGGAAGGCTCTGTTATGACACTCCAAAAATGACTCTCAAAACGAGGTTTTTTGATATCTTCGTATGACGACAAAACCGTTGATAAAAACCATGCTACCAAAATCATCAATACAACTGTCAACACTTTTGGCCAATTCTCTTTTTTGGAAGAATACATCAACCAAAGCGAAATGAAATACGATATTATCATTCCCAAAAGTGGTGCAAAAACAATGAATAAAATCACTATAAATACACCCGAAGGCAATAATTCGCCTTCCTTGGCTGCTTTTAACCAGTTAACAATTTTAAATCCAGCGTGTTCAGGATCGGTCACGCCATAAAATCCATGAGCAATAGCAGCTCCCGCAAATCCACCAATTAAAGTGTGTGAAGATGAAGACGGAATTCCTTTCCACCATGTGAATAAATTCCAAACAATTGCAGCTACGACACCGGCTAAAATTACAACTAAATCAATACTACTTGTATGAGCAGTTTTGGCTACGGTATCGGCAACACCAAATCCAAAAACCCAATACGCCAAAAAGTTAAATAACGCTGCCCACAAAACAGCTTGAAATGGTGTTAATACTTTGGTAGCAACAATTGTCGCAATTGAATTGGCTGCATCGTGAAACCCGTTGATATAATCAAATATCAGGGCAAGTACAATAATTATTATGAGTAAAGTAAAATCCATAAGTAATTGATAATAGATAATGGCTAATTTATAATGAATAATTGTTAATTATCAATTGTTAATTGTTAATTAATTAGGAATGTTTAACTGAAATTTGCTCCATTACGTTAGCCACGCTCTTACATTTATCAGAAGCCGATTCTAATGCAGAAAGTACTTCTTTATACTTAATAATGTTTTTAGCGTCATTCTCATTTTCGAAAATATCAGCTACAGCTTTATCAAAAACTGAATCCGCTTTACTTTCCAACTTATTGATTTTTTTACAAGTATCTTTTATAGCCTTGTGATTGTTCATATCTTTCAATTCCTTGATTCCAACACCAATTAATTGACATGCTTCTAAGTTGATTTCAGTTAATTTACGAATCGATTTTGTAATTTTTTCCACTTGATACAAACGCATTTTACTAGCAGCTCCGTGCATAAAATCGGCCACATTATCAATAGCTTTTATCAACGAGTGAATGTCTTCTCTATCAAATGGTGTGATGAAATTTCTACTTAATTCTAAGTGCGTTTTGTGTGTAATTTCTTCAATAGTAGCCTCTAACTCTTCTATCTTTTTGAAATAATTTTCACGTTCTGTTTTCGGAGCATTTACTGCTTCGTGTAACGTTTCCGCTAATGAAATCAAATTGGTTGATGCTTGTTCAAATAAAGGAAAGAATTTTTTATCTTTCGGAACCAAAAACTGGAAAATACTGTTTAATGACATCTTTTTTCTTTTTTTAATTGCGGCAAAGGTATCGTGCTTGTGTTAAGAAATTGTTAGCTGAATAATATGATGTAGTTAACATTTATTTTACAATTTAGTAATATAAAAAAGGTATATTTCATTTTGAAAACGTTTCGTACATTAGCGACTCTAAAAATAGCATCATTTTATGGACATCAACTTCAATAAAAACGAAGATCACAACAAACTTTTATTATCTGATTTAAAGCAACGTTTTGCCAAAGTAAAACTTGGTGGCGGCGAAAAACGCATCGAAAAATTACACGCTGAAGGCAAAATGACAGCCCGCGAACGCATTGATTACTTGTTAGATGACAAAGCTAAAAGTATCGAAATTGGCGCTTTTGCTGGCGAAGGAATGTATGCAGAACACGGCGGTTGTCCGTCTGGCGGAGTAGTCGTAAAAATGGGCTATATCAAAGGAAAACAATGTATCGTTGTAGCCAATGATGCTACTGTAAAAGCAGGCGCATGGTTTCCGATTACGGGAAAAAAGAACCTTCGGGCGCAAGAAATTGCTATTGAAAATCGATTGCCAATCATTTATTTGGTTGATTCGGCTGGTGTATATCTTCCGATGCAAGACGAAATTTTCCCTGACAAAGAGCATTTTGGTCGTATTTTTCGCAATAACGCTGTTATGAGTAGCATGGGAATAACTCAAATTGCTGCTGTGATGGGAAGTTGTGTGGCTGGCGGCGCATATTTACCCATCATGAGTGATGAAGCGATGATAGTTGATAAAACAGGAAGTATTTTCCTTGCGGGAAGTTATTTGGTAAAAGCCGCTATTGGCGAAAACATTGACAATGAAACGCTTGGTGGCGCAACAACACATTGTGAAATTTCGGGTGTGACCGATTACAAAGCCAAAGATGATAAAGATGCTTTGGATAGAATTAAAAGTATCTTTGGGAAAATTGGCGACTACGAAAAAGCAGGTTTCAACAG
This sequence comes from uncultured Flavobacterium sp., assembly GCA_964414655.1. GTDB lineage: Bacteria > Bacteroidota > Bacteroidia > Flavobacteriales > Flavobacteriaceae > Flavobacterium. The sequence continues at coordinate 109,916 of CAYPXI010000005.1, forward strand.
AGAAAAAGCAGAAAAACCAGCCTTAAACGAAGAAGATATTTACGGAATCATTCCGAAATCACGCTCGGATCAATACGATATGATGGAAATCATCAAACGATTAGTGGATAACTCCGAAATGGATATGTATAAACCTGATTACGGGCAATCCATCATCACGTGTTACGCTCGCATTGATGGTTGGGCAGTTGGAATTGTAGCCAATCAAAGAACGGTTTCTAAAACCAAAAAAGGAGAAATTCAATTCGGTGGTGTAATTTATTCGGATTCAGCTGATAAAGCGACTCGTTTTATTGCGAATTGCAACCAAAAGAAAATTCCACTGGTGTTTTTGCAAGATGTAACCGGATTTATGGTGGGAAGCAAATCAGAACACGGCGGCATCATCAAAGATGGAGCCAAAATGGTAAATGCAGTTTCGAATTCAGTGGTTCCAAAATTCACGGTGGTAGTTGGAAATTCGTACGGCGCTGGAAATTACGCCATGTGCGGAAAAGCCTACGATCCTCGTTTGATTTTTGCTTGGCCAAGTGCCGAGCTCGCTGTTATGGGCGGAACACAAGCTGCAAAAGTACTCGCACAAATTGAAGCTTCATCACTCAAAGCCAAAGGCGAAACCGTGGATGAAAAAGTAGAACAAGAATTATTCGATAAAATCAAAGCACGTTACGACGCTCAAGTTTCACCGTATTACGCGGCTTCACGACTATGGACTGACGCAATAATTGATCCTTTAGAAACTCGAACATGGATTTCAATGGGAATTGAAGCAGCTAATCACTCGCCTATCGAGAAAAAATTTAATTTGGGCGTGATTCAAGTTTAATTTTTTTATTTGGGCGCCTTATCCGCCCCCGTTCCCGCTTTTTTGTTCGTCGTTCCTCCTCTCAAAAAGAGCTCCACTAAGGTCGGGGCGCAATAAACTGTAAAAACAACTAATGTCGTTACATTTGCTCCATAGTTTTCAAAACGATATTTCGGCTATTCAACTCCCGAAAAAATTCACCTTTCCCTTTTTCTACGAACCACACGAGCTTTGCAAAATTGCCGCAATTGAGCTTCAAAATTACCTCCAAACCCAAACCGATTTTGAACATAATTTTGGTTTTGATGAATCGCAAAGCGGGTTGATAATCGGAAAAATGTTTGGTGTTTTGGTCGTTCAAAATCAAAACAACGAATTGGGTTATTTAGCTGCTTTTTCAGGCAAATTAGCCGACAGCAATCACCTTCCCCATTTTGTTCCAACGGTTTTTGATATGCTGAAAGAAGATGGTTTTTTTAAAAAAGAAGAACAAATTCTCAATAAGTACAACAAAGAAATTGAACAACTTGAAAATTCAAGTGATTATTTAGAAGCAATACAGCTTTTAACTACAACTCAAAACCAAGCCGAATTAGAAATACAAACGCAAAAAGAAACTATTAAATCGGGGAAAAAATACCGTGCATTAAGGCGAATGAATTGCAGTTTGGAAGAAATGAAACACTTAGAAGAGATCAGTCAGAAAGAGAGTATTTTACTCAAAAAAATAAAGCAATATTGGAATTATAAAATTAGTGATGCCAAAAAAGAAGTCGAATTTTTTAGTCATAAAATCAATGCTATAAAAGAAAATCGTCGGGTTAAATCGGCCGAATTGCAACAACAACTGTTTGAAAACTATTCTTTTCTAAATCAATATGGTGAACTAAAAAGTTTGCACCAAATTTTCAACGGAAATCCTCCAGCTGGAGCCGGAGAATGTGCTGCGCCAAAACTGCTACATTACGCTTTTCAAAATCAACTCAAACCCATTGCAATGGCCGAGTTTTGGTGGGGACAATCGCCTAAATCCGAAGTGAGAAAACACCAACAATTCTATCCAGCTTGTACAGGCAAATGTGAACCTATTTTATCGCATATGCTTGCTGGTATTGAATTGGAAGACAATCCTTTTGTAGTTAATTCAGCCGAGGGAAAAAAATTAGATATTGTTTTTGAAGATGACTATTTGGTAATTGTCAATAAACCAGCCGAATTTTTATCGGTTCCTGGAAAGCAAGTTACAGATTCAGTGTACACTAGAATGAAAAACCAATTTCCAGAGGCTACAGGTCCACTTGTTGTACATCGTTTGGATATGTCGACTTCAGGTTTGTTATTGATTGCCAAATCGAGTGAAATACACAAAAAACTGCAATCACAATTCATCAAAAGACAAATCAAAAAACGCTATGTGGCCTTATTGGACGGTATTTTAAACGAAGATAACGGAATTATCAACTTACCACTACGCGTTGATTTAGACAATCGCCCGAATCAAATTGTTTGCTATGAATACGGAAAAAATGCTGAAACTCATTGGGAAGTTGTTTCGCGGATTAACAATCAAACTTTAGTGTATTTTTATCCCATCACAGGAAGAACACACCAACTTCGTGTTCACGCTGCTCATTCATTAGGTCTAAATACGCCAATTGTTGGAGATGATTTATACGGAACCAAAGCCAATCGTTTGTATTTACATGCCGAAAGTATTACCTTTCAACATCCAATTTCAAAAGAAATGTTGACAATTTCGGTTGAAGCCGACTTTAAAATATAAATGATAATGAAAAAATGGTTTTTATATAGTTGTTTGTTATTGATTTTACAATCTAGTTTCGGACAAGAATTTACTCGTAAAGACTCGCTCCAAGGCGGTATGCGGTTTGAACGTACGTGTTTTGATGTGATGCGTTACGATTTGAATCTCAAAATCAATCCTGATGAAAAATCGATAGTTGGCTATAATGATATTTCTTTTAAAGTTATTGAATCAACTTCTAAAATTCAACTTGATTTATTCGATAATATGCAGATAGACAGTGTTATTTATGATTCAAAAAAACTGAATTATACCAGAGAATTCAACGCTGTTTTTATTGATTTCCCGAATAATTTAGTTCAAAATACTACTGAAAATATTCGTTTTTATTATTCTGGAAAACCCAAAGTGGCCAAAAGAGCGCCATGGGACGGAGGATTTGTGTTCAAAAAAGACCGTAACAACAACCATTTTGTAGGTGTTGCGGTTCAAGGAACTGGTGCGAGTTTGTGGTATCCTGTAAAAGACACACAAACCGACGAACCTGATAACGGTGTTACAATCAAAGTGGCTGTTCCTAATGGCTTGATGAATGTTTCTAACGGAAGATTAATTGGGTCTGAAGATTTGAAAAATGGTTATACACGTTGGGATTGGGAAGTTAAAAATCCAATAAATACGTACAACATCACCATAAATATTGCTGATTATGCGCATATTCACGACACTTACAAAGGATTGGATTTGAACTATTATGTTCTGCGTGAAAATGAAACTATTGCTAAAACCCATTTCGAAGAAGTAAAAACCATGATGGATTGTTTTCAAAGTAAATTTGGAACCTATCCGTTTGTGGAAGATGGTTACAAATTGGTTGAAAGTTCGTATTTAGGAATGGAACACCAAAGTGCTGTCGCTTATGGAAATAAATATTTGAAAGGATATTTAGGTACTGATTTATCGGGAACTGGCGTCGGATTGAGTTTTGACTTTATCATCATTCACGAAAGTGGACACGAATGGTTTGGCAACAGCATCACTTCATCCGATATTGCCGACATGTGGATTCATGAAGGATTTACCCAATACAGTGAAATTGTGTATGTAGAATGTTTGTTAGGCTACGAAAAAGCCATGGAATACGCGTATGGTTTGCGTAAAAACGTGCAAAACGACCGTCCAATTATTGGTCATTGTTGTGTGAATAATGAAGGAAGTGGCGATATGTACCCAAAAGGTGCTTTGCTTGTCAACACACTTCGTCATGTAATCAATGATGATGAAAAATGGTGGAAAATGATTTTAAAATACGCTGAAACTTATCGTCATAAAATAATTGATACACCAACTGTTATCACATTTTTTAATACTGAAAGCGGAATAAACTTGACTTCTATTTTTAACCAATATTTGCAACACACTTCGATTCCAAAGTTACAAATCAAGAAAAAAGGAAGCAAAATTTTCTACCGATGGCAAGCAGAAGAAACGAACTTTTCAATGCCAATAGACACCAAAATCAAAGGAAAAGAATTGCGTATTTTCCCAACCGAACAATGGCAAAAACTTCCTGAAAAAATGAAAAAATGGGACGATCTTCAAATCAAAAATCAAGTGTTTTTTATAGAAGTAGAAAGAGTTTAAATTCGCTAATGCGCCTTCAAAGTTTCTTTTCGTAACACTTTACCATTTTCGGTTTCTTTAAACTTGGAAATGAAAATGATTTCCTTTGGTTTTTCGTATTTATCTAAAGCCTCGAAAACACCATTATCAATAGCAATTGGCTCGCCTTCAACAATTAAAACAACTTTTTCCCCCAATTCCTTATCAGGTTTACTCGAAATAAAATAACGTGGCTCTATTTTGCCTGACAATTTTTCTTCGATACTTTCAGGAATAAATTTAATCCCACCACTGTTGATCACATTGTCAATACGACCTAAAAATACAAACTGGTTCTCGTTGATTAATTCGACCAAATCATTAGTCACAATTATGTCATCTGAAATACTGGTAGCGTGAATTACCAAACAATTACGGTCATCATATGAAATCGTAACGTTGGGTAAAACAGAAAATGCATTCTCTCCTATTTTTCGGGCAGCAATATGTGTAATCGTTTCAGTCATTCCGTAGGTTTCATATACTATAGTTGGCAATTTTAGCAATGAAGTTTCTAAAGTTTTCTCCATTTTAGCACCACCAACGATGAGTTTTTTTACTTTTTTTAATTGCTTTAACGAATGTTTGGCTTGTAGAGGAACCATCGCAACAAAGTCATATTTTGGAGCATCATTGTGTTCTAATGGATGTGAACTTGGCGCTACAAAATCGACATCTAAACCCAAAATCATAGCACGAATAAGCATCATCTTTCCTGCTATATATTTCACTGGCAAACAATGCAAAACTTTATCACCTGGATGAAGATCAAAGAAATCACCTGTCGCCAAGGCAGAATTGACCATGGCTTGTTTTGAAATTTGAATTACTTTTGGAGCTCCAGTTGTGCCTGAAGTTTTTACTTCTAAATACGATTTGCTATCGAACCAATCGAGGATAAAATCGCCTACTGGTTTTTCAAAATCTTCACCTTCTTTGATAAAACTGTAGGCTACACGACACAAATCTTCGCGATTCAAGTGAAATCCATTCAACTTAAATTGATTGTGTACGTTTTCGTAAGTTGGAATAAAATTACTCATTGTTTACTGTATTATCTAGGGTTTCTGTAGGTTTTATATCAATTACTTTTCCCATTAATTTCTCTTTCCAATTGGTCCATTTGTATTTTTTTGCCAAAACAAACAGAATCAGGGGATACAAAATTACTATCGAAACAATCATTTCAATTAGCGCATCAGAAGAATTCACTTTGTTTGAATATTTGAAAACTGCATCCGTTTGCAAAGCCGAAAAATCAGAGGTAATTAATAACGCAGCCATAAGGTTGTTACCCAAATGAAATCCGAGAGCTAATTCCATTCCGTCATCCATTAGTGTCATTATGCCTAATAACAAACCCGTACCAATGTAAAAAACCATAACCCCAAAACCCATTTCGGCTACCTCTGGATTTGCACTATGAAGTAATCCAAACATAACAGAAGTAATGAGCAAAGGCATCCATTTATTATGGGCTACAATACCTATTTGTTGCATAAAATAACCTCTAAATAAGTATTCTTCCAAACCAATTTGAAAGGGAAATAATAGCAAACTAATTGTAAGCAACACTGCAAACTTCATTGGATTAAAATTCCATAAAATCATTGAGTTATCATAGTAATATGATATGCCAAATGTTAAAAGAGTCAAAAAAACAATCAGTCCAAGAGAAAAGAAAAATCGCTTAAAATCAATTTTATTTCGAGCAGTGGTCAGTGACAAAATACTTCTTTCGTGTAATCCGCGAACCATTAAAAATAATAATCCGAGTAAAAACGCAAAGGGAACCAAGTTCATTATCAATGAAAGCCAATTAGGAAAAGCTTTCATTAATTCATACGTTTGGTCAATATCTTCTTTTGAAAGAAAAAAATACATTATAAAATTCAAAATAAACACGCCACAAGTGATGATAGTAGTTACAAATACTCTCCACCAATCGTTTTTGCCTTTGAATGCTTGTTCAATAAACATGTTGTAATTTTTAAAATACTTGCCTAATTTAACTCATTTTATTCAAAAATTCATTACTTCGCAAAAAATTATACAATGATAACTATTTACCATAATCCAAGATGCGGAAAATCAAGAGAGTGTTTGGTCTTTATCGAAAATTCGAACGAACAATTTGAAGTAATTAAGTATTTAGAAACGCCATTGTCTTTTGAAAAACTTAGCAAAATAATTAGCCTTTTGAAAATAAAACCCATCGAATTGGTTCGTACCAAAGAATCCATTTGGATTGAAAAATTCAAAAATCAATCGCTCTCTGATACTCAAATAATTCAGGCTATGATAGATTTTCCTGTTTTAATGGAGCGACCTATTGCGGTAAAAGGAAACAAAGCTATTGTTGCTCGTCCGCTAGAAAAAATAAAAGAAATCCTTTAATTTTTGTTATTTAACAAACCTTTGGGAAGAGAACGAAAATTGAAAATTTAAATTTGCACTTTACAATTTAAGTCCAAATTTATTACAATGAAGTATTTTTATTCCTTTCTACTAGTCAATTTGTTTCTCTTTTCTAACATTGTTTTTTCTCAAAATCCCGGCGGAAAACCCGAATCAAAAAAAGTATTTTTAACTGGGAAAATTGTTGAAAAAAACACCAATCAACCCTTAGAATACACAACAATAACGTTATTCAACACCAAAGCCAACAAAATTACTGGTGGTGGAATTTCAGATGCCAAAGGCGAATTCAAAATCGAAGCCAATCCTGGTACTTACGATATCAAAATTGAATTCATTTCCTTTAAACTTTATGAAATAAAAGCCAAAACAATTACTGATAACACCAATTTAGGAACTATCGCTTTGGAAGACAACTCGCAACAATTAAGTGAAGTTGTCATTCGTAATGAAAAAACAACTGTTGATATCAAATTAGACAAAAAAGTTTACAATGTTGGTAAAGATTTGATGGTAAAAGGTGGAACTGTAAGTGATGTTTTAGACAACATTCCTTCCGTTTCTGTTGATGTAGAAGGTAATGTAAGTTTGCGTGGTAATGAAAATGTAAGAGTACTTATTGACGGAAAACCATCCAATGCTATTAATATTGCTGAAGCCTTAAAATTAATTCCTGCCGATGCAATTGAAAAAGTCGAAGTAATCACCAATCCATCAGCACGTTATGACGCAGAAGGCGGAGGCGGATTATTGAATATCATTCTTAAAAAAGGAAAAACTAACGGATTAAATGGTACTTTTTTGGCTACCACGGGTTATCCTGACAACCACGGAATAAATGCTACAATCAACTATAAAGGCACTGATTTTAACTTTTACACCACACAAGGTTACAATTACAGAAGCAATCCTGGAAATGCTATAGTAAATACCGATTATTTATTTGCTAATGCATCTTCGCCACGTTACATTGGAGAAACCAGAGATAACGATCGCATCAACAAAGGTTATAATGGCAGTTATGGTTTGGATTGGAATTTGGACGATTCAACCAGTTGGTCTAACTCAGTGAATTACAGAAAGTCGTCTGGAGACAATCAAGACAATGTAACTTTCGATAATTACTACAGCAATCCAACTTTAAATTATACGCGTACCCGAATTAACTTTGAAGATAGCAAAAGTGAAAACATTGAGTTCAATTCTAATTTGGCAAAGCGTTTCAAAAAAGACGGTCACAAATTGACAGTTGATCTTCAATTTTCATTGAATGACGACGATAATATTGCCGATATTTTTGATTCTGTTGACGGAAATGACAAAACTAGCAATATTCAAAGCCAAAACAGAAGCTTGTTGCAAATGGACTATGTGTTACCTTTTGGAAAAAGCAGCCAATTAGAAGCGGGTTATCGCGGCGATTTTATGGAACAAAACACAGATGTAGTTGTTTTAAATGATGGTACTTTTAATCGATTTTTGAGCAATGATTTAGAATACAAAGAGAAAGTAAACGCACTTTATACACAATATGGTGTAAAAGCAGATAAATTTTCGTTTCTTTTTGGTATGCGTTGGGAAGATTCTAACATTGATGTAAATCAACTAGCCAATGGAAGTTACAACAACAAAAGATACAACAATTTTTTCCCAAGCGCCTTTGTGACTTATGAAATTGGTGAAAAAACAAATATTTCGTTGAGTTATTCCAAAAGAATCAATCGCCCACGAGGAAGACAATTAAATCCTTTTAGCAACTATTCGAGTAACATTAATATTTTTAGAGGAAATCCCGACCTAAATCCTGCAATGACCAATGCTTTTGATCTTGGGTTTTTAAAATCGTGGGATAAAGTAACTTTGAGTACTTCATTATATTACAATGCTACTGATGATGTTTTCCAATTCATCAGAATAGAATCAGGAGAATACTATATCACCGTAAATGATGGAGCTGATTTTATTGAAAATGGTGAAATTATAACTCAAAATGGTGCTGCTGATGGTATCACTCCAATCATTTTGAGCACTCCAATTAACTTAGCCAAGGAAGAACGAATTGGATTTGAATTTACCTTAAACTATTCACCTTACAAATGGTGGAAATTGAACAGTAATTTTAATTTTTTCAGAATTGATACCCAAGGCGACTACACTTATTTAGGTTCTAACAATCAAGTTAATTTTCAAGATTTTAATAATGTAACTACTACTTGGACTACACGTTTAACCTCAAAAATTACTTTACCAGCCAAAATTGATTGGCAAACCAACATGAATTATGATGGTGATCAAAAAAATGCGCAAGGAAAGCGAATTGGTGTTTTTGCGATGAACCTTGCTTTCAGTAAAGATGTATTAAAAGATAAAGGAACAATTGCCTTCAACGTGAGCGACGTTTTTAATTCAAGAAAGAGAATTATGGATACTGAGTTTCCTGATCGAGGCATCTACTCGCATGCTGAAATGCAATGGAGAGAAAGACAATTTACTTTATCGTTTACGTATCGCTTCAACAAAGCTAAAAACGAAAAAGAAAAACCAAAACGTACAATGCAAGACAACGACGGAGGCGGAGGCGATTTCTAAGACAAAACCATAAAAAAAGTTCCACTAAAGTGGAACTTTTTTTATCAAAACAAACCTAAAAAATTAAGCTTGCTCAGCTTCTCTTTTTGCTTTTCTTTCTTGCAATAATTCTTTAGTTGCACCAAAAATCCAATACGGAATTAAGTGTATTAAAAAAATCATTAACCAAAATCCCATTGTTAAAATGGTTAAGAAAGCTAAGAAACCTAAATACTGTTGAAATTCAAACATGTTTTCCGGAATTATTTGTGAATTCTTGTCAAAGGTAATTGATAAATTTATTGTAAGCAAAATTTCTTAAATAAATATTAACCACTTTATAAACATTAATACCATTTTCGTTTTTTGAAATAAATAATCATTCCCAACAACAACAAAAACATAAACCCTAAAATGATAAAATAGCCATATTTCCAGTGTAGTTCGGGCATATTGTCAAAGTTCATTCCGTAAACACCCACAATAAAAGTCAATGGCATAAAAAACACAGAAACTACTGTGAGTGTCTTCATTACCTCGTTCATTTTATGGTTTTGTGACGAAAAAAAGAAACTCGCAGCACTATCCAACGACGAAACATCGTATTCAATTTGCTCTAATAATTCTAAACTTTCTTGGTGCAATCGGTCAAAAAACGAATAATTATCGGTTTCAATTACGTTAAAAATATCATCGTGTTTGATACTTTTAATTGAATACAAAGAATCGCGCAACGGAATGATGGAACGTTTCAAAAAATTAAAATTATCGCGGTGTAATTCTATTTGCTCCAAAATTTTAGGATTGTCATTGGTTTTCGACAAATTAATTAATTCTTCTACTTTACCTTCTTCGGCTTCAATAGTAATGAAGAAATTTTCCATCACAGCATCCAACAGCAAATACATCAAATAATCCACATTTTTATCGCGAACTATTCCCGAATGTGTTCGCATGCGTTCGCGTATGAACGTAAAATGGTCGCTTCGTTTTTCTTGAAAAGAAACCAATATATTGTTTTTGAGCAAAAAACTAATTTGTTCCACTCTAATGTTATTGGAATTTTCTTCAGGTAAAATCGATTTTATATTAAAAAAAAGAACATCATGGTATTCGTCGAGTTTTGTTCGCTTGCTGGTATTCAAAATATCGCCCAACATAAAATGATCGACTTTTAAATAATCACCAATCGATGTTATGATATCAACATCATTCAAACCATGCACATTCAACCAATTGTTCTTAGATAAATCAACCTGTTGCTTGATGTCATCAACTTTAATTTCCTCACATTCTGTCAATTCATGCGTATCATACACAAACAACTGCATTTCTGTTTTGATTTGTTTATGGATGCCTGTGTAATCCAAATGAGTAGGTTTTACCTTTCGTTCTTTTTTAAATATAAGTTTTCGCACCGAATGAAAATTTTTCTAAAATTACTAATATTTCTTTTTTTCAAAGTATTTTTACCAAAAACAATTTCATGATTACACTCATTCAAAACATCAAAGAACTATTGCAAGTCAGAGAAACCAATATTGATAAGGTTTCAGGCAAAGAAATGGCAATTTTACCGTCGCTTAAAAATGCTTTTCTATTGATTGAAAATGATGTAATTATCGATTTTGGCGTGATGGAAAACTGTCCGAAAATCAATGCTGACACAACCATTGACGCAACTGGAAAAATTGTATTGCCAACTTGGTGTGATAGTCACACGCATATTGTTTATGCAGGCAATCGCGAGCAAGAATTTGTAGATCGTATCAACGGAATGACGTATGAAGAAATTGCGAATCGTGGTGGTGGAATTCTGAATTCGGCTAAAAAACTCAACGCAACTTCCGAAGAAGAAATTTACAACCAATCAAAAAAGCGTTTGGAAGAAGTGATGCAGCTTGGCACTGGCGCAGTCGAAATCAAATCGGGTTACGGTTTAACAGTCGAAGGCGAATTGAAAATGTTGCGCGTCATCAAAAAATTAGGAGAGAATTATCCTGTGAAAATCAAAGCTACTTTTCTAGGTGCACACGCTTTTCCTATCGAATATAAAGAAAACCACTCTAGTTATATTAAATTGATTATCAATGAAATGTTACCCAAAATTGCAGCTGAAAATTTAGCTGACTACATTGATGTTTTTTGTGAAACTGGTTATTTTTCGGTAGCCGAAACCGAAAGCATTATGGAAGCTGGTAAAGCCTTAGGTTTAATTCCAAAAATTCACGTCAACCAATTCAATGCAATTGGCGGAATTGCAGCTTGTGTCAAGCACAACGCCTTGAGTGTCGATCATTTGGAAGTCGTTACAGAAGACGATATCGAAGTGCTCAAAAACACTAATACTATGCCCGTTGCTTTGCCAAGTTGCTCGTATTTTTTGAGTATTCCGTACACACCTGCAAGACAAATGCTCAACGCTGGACTTCCATTGGCTTTGGCAACCGATTTTAATCCGGGTTCAACGCCATCAGGAAATATGAATTTTGTAGTAGCTACAGCTTGCATCAAAATGAAAATGACACCTGAAGAAGCCATCAACGCTGCCACAATAAACGGCGCTTACGCCATGGGAATTTCAACTACACACGGAAGTATTACAAAAGGGAAAAAAGCAAATCTAATAATTACCAAACCACTAAATTCATATTACGAACTTCCCTACTCTTTCGGAAGCAATTTGATAGAAAACGTAATAATAAACGGACAATTAATTTAAAAAATTCTAAATTCTAAATTCTAAATTCTAAATTCTAAATTATTTCAAAGTAATACTCGAATTAGCCACCAACTTTGATTGGTCAAAAACATTGATGAAATAAGTTCCTTTTTCAAATTCGGTGTTGATAACTTCCTGAGTTACATTTACTACACCATCAGTCAAATCGACCGTTTTAGCAAAACTATAAGTCAATGATTTGTCGCCAAAAAACTCGGTGATTTTTCTTCCCATAACATTATTTTTACTATTAATGATTTGAATATAGTAGGTTTTACTGTCGTCTTTGGTTCCAGAAACAGTAAAATTAATTTTCATCACTTTGGTTTTGTTCGCCGACTCAGTTTCTTCTTGTTTCCCTGAACCTCTGATATTAAAAGTTGCTACCTTCAAATTCGCTACTCGATATTCTTCTACTTTCTTTTCTACTACTTTGGGTTGTGGTTTTTCTTCTATGACAACTTTAGTTTCTGTTGGTGTAACATTCAATGGAAGATTGGTTTTAACTTCTTCTTTTCGAACTATATTGGAGTTGGTTTTGGCAACTGTAGCTTCTTTTTTTGTCAAAGCCGGAGTTTTAACAGTAGTTGTATTATCAGGCAATTTGGTCGATTTTACTTTCGCAACTGCATTGGTTTTACCCGATTTTAACGCAACTATTTCATTCACCAAAACACGCATTTTTGATTCCAACTGTTGGTATTGTGTTTTGTATTTTTGCATTGCTTGAGCATCGTTTTTGCTTTTTTCCAACTCGTACATCAACGATTCAATCTTGCTTTTTTGGTCTTTTAATTCGCGGAAAGAGTTTGTTTTCTCTGCGATTTTTGAGTCGTACATGGTTTTCAACTCTTCGATTTCCTTCATCACTTCATCATTGTTGGAAATGACGTTTTCTTTCTTTTCACTCGAATTCAAATCGCCCACAATATAGCCAATAGCGCCAGCCAAAGCCAAAACTAAAATTCCAATAATGAGTAGTAAATACGACGTTTTTTTATTGTTTTCCATGGCAAACTATCAATTCAAACAAAAATACTAAATCAAAAGGCGATTCAAAAACGTTCTTCGATAAGTTATAAACAAAAAAAGGTGCATTTTATGCACCTTCCATATTGGGCTACACGCCTTTTATTTTAAAGTAAAACTCGATTTTGAAACCAATTCACCTTTGTCAAAAATATTCACAAAATAGGTTCCTTTTTCGAAATCTTTTCCTGGCAAATTTTCGGTTACTTTTACTGTTTTGTTTTCGTATTGCACCGTGGTTAAAAAGCTATATGTAAGCGATTTATCTCCAAAATTAATTGTCGTTTTATCACCTAACACATTGTTTTTAGCATCAATTACTTGCACATAATACGTTTTGTCACCCGATTTAGCAATATTGTTTTCAGCAATAGTAAAACTTACCTTCAATAAATCAGCTCTACGTGCTTTCTCCGTTTCAATTTCTTTACCTGAACTTCTTTTTTTGTAGGCAGCTGTTTGCAAGTTCAACACTGTAAGTTTAGAACCTTTTTCAACTGTTTTGGCTAACTCTTCGTTTTGCCCAACTAAAACCTGATTGTAGTTTTTAGACTCTTCTAAAACCACTTTTGTACTATCCAAATTGGTAGTCAAATCTTGGTTTTGTTTTTTTAACACTTCAATTTCTTGCATCAAAGCTTTGTTTTTAGACTCTAAATTCAAATACATTTGTTTGTATTTTGACAACGAACCAACGTCGGCTTTTGTGCGCTTTATTTCTTCCATCAATTGCACCACTTTTTCTCTTTCGGCAATCAATTCGTCAGACATTGTTGTGTTTTCAGCCAAAGCAGCATCATAACTATTCTTCAATTCTTCCAAATCTTTCAAAATATTTTCTTTTTCAGTAGAAACATTTTTCACATCGGCTTCCAACTTATTGGTTTCATTGCTCAACTTGAAATTGAAGTACAAACTACCAATCAAAGCCAAAGTCAATAGTAAAATAACTACTTTTAATCCGTTATTGTTTTTTTGATTTTCCATGTATTTTAATTTTACACAAATTTAATATTATTATTTGGACTCTATAACGCATTTTTGCATAATTATAGTATTTTTGATAAAACATTTTTTTGATGGAAAAGCTAATTCCTTTCACTTCTTCCGATTTATCTAAGATTACTAACCACCGTAGTGGTGAAGTAAAATTTGGCGAACAAATGCTTACAGTTCCTAAAAATGCGGACATTCCTACTTTTCTCAATAACTGTGAACCTCAATTTGTACTTTTCGGAATCCCAGAAGACATTGGAGTTAGAGCCAATTTTGGTCGGCCAGGCGCCGATTCTGCTTGGGAAAGCGCCATCAAAAGTATTGCCAATATCCAGCACAATCGTTTTTCTAAAGGGTATGCTATTTTGGTTTTGGGTCAATTGGATGTGACCGAAGAAATGAAGGAAATTCAAACGCTTAACTTCAACGATACCAACCAACGCAAGCGCATGAGCGAATTGGTAGTCCAAATCGACAAAGAAGTCGCACATATCATAAGTATCATTGTAAAAGCAGGTAAAATTCCGATTGTAATTGGCGGCGGACACAACAATGCGTACGGAAATATCAAAGGAACAGCATTGGCCAAAGGGAAACCAATCAACGCAATCAATTTCGACGCGCATTCTGATTTCCGAATTCTCGAAGGCCGTCATAGTGGCAACGGTTTTTCGTATGCTTTTGAAGAAGGTTTCCTTAAAAATTATTTCATTTTTGGCTTACATGAAAGTTATACATCCAAAAGTGTACTCAAAAAATTGCGCGATTTAGAAGATCGTGTGCAATTTAATACCTACGACGAAATCAACATTCGCCACGAAAAATACTTCAACGAGCAAATGAATTTGGCGCATAATTTTATCAAAGAAACGCATTATGGCGTTGAAATCGACCTTGATGCTGTGCCCAATATTCCAACGAGTGCTATGACTTTGAGCGGATTTTCAGTCGAAGAACTGCGTCGTTTTATTTACTTTTTTGGCAAACACCCAAACGCGGCTTATTTGCACATTTGCGAAGGCGCGCCAAGTTTGGATAACGACAAAAACAACCATTTAGTAGGCAAACTCATCGGCTATTTAATAACCGATTTTATCAAAGCCAAACGCGATAGTGTGTAATTTTTTTTGGAGCGAAAGGCTCGGGCTTTCTTGTAATCCATGTTCCTGCTTTCCGTCATGCATGGCATTTCCTGCAATCAGGGCTAGATTGTGATCGTCTTTTGTTAAGGCATAACTGCTAAGAAATTAATCTTTAATTAGAACTTTTACTCATTTAGTTATAGCACAGAGTTTCACCGAGGTTTTGACTTGCTCTGAGCATTCTCTGTGTAACTCTGTGCCATAACACAAACAATTAACCTATCTTTGCACTCACTTGAAACAGTTCAAGTTTAATTACACATATGACATTCAACGATTTAAATTTAATCCGCAACATACAACAAGCATTAGCAGAAGAAGGTTACGAAACGCCAACGCCTATTCAACAACAAGCCATTCCAATCATACTGGAAGGAACTGATTTGGTAGGTTGCGCACAAACTGGAACGGGAAAAACAGCGGCTTTTGCCATTCCAATTATCAATTACCTTCATCGTATTGTAGGTTCCAATAACAAAAGAAAAGTCATCCGAACATTAGTTGTAACTCCAACACGCGAGTTAGCTATTCAAATAGATGAAAGCTTCAATACCTACGGAAAATACACCAACATTCGCTCGATGGTTATTTTTGGCGGTGTAAGTCAAGTGCCACAAGTAGATCAACTCAAAAAAGGGACAGACATTTTAATTGCTACGCCCGGAAGATTATTAGATTTACACAAACAAGGCTTTATCGATTTGGATCACTTGCATTTTTTGGTGTTAGACGAAGCCGACCAAATGCTCGACATGGGTTTTATCAACGATGTAAAAAAAATAGTCAAACTCACACCAGATAATCGTCAAACGCTATTGTTTTCGGCAACTATGCCTATGGCAATTCGCGAATTGGCGGATACATTTTTAACTACGCCAAAATACGTTTCAGTTACTCCTGTTTCTTCCACAGCGGAAACGGTGAATCAAAAAGTGTATTTTGTTGGTAAAGAAGACAAACGCAAGTTGTTGTATCACATTATTCGCAATGATAAAATTGAGAATGTATTGGTTTTTACACGAACCAAACACGGTGCTGATAATGTGGTAAAAGCCTTGAAGAAAAATGGTGTTTCAGCAGAAGCCATTCACGGCGACAAATCACAATCGGCGCGTCAGCGTGTTTTGGATGCGTTTAAAAACAAAGAAATTTCGGTTTTAGTCGCCACCGATATTGCGGCGCGTGGCATTGATATTGAGAGTTTACCATTTGTCATCAACTTTGATATTCCTAATATTTCAGAAACGTATGTACACCGAATTGGTCGAACCGGAAGAGCAGGAAACTCAGGTTTAGCGATTTCATTTTGTGGAAAAGACGAATTAACGTATTGGAAAGACATCGAAAAACTCATTCGTATAAAGGTGAAAGTAGTCGAAAATCATCCATATCCTTATACAGATGAAGTTCCGAATCCAGATGCCAAACCTGATTTACGTAACAAAAAGAAAGAACCTAATAAGTCAAACAATTCGAGAAAATCGGATGCTTCAAAGAAAAACAAAAAACGCTGGTATTAATCAGCGTTTTCTTTTTGTATGCTATTGTTGATAATTTGAATTAGTTTGGAAGAATCGAAAGGTTTGATGATAACATCGTTCATTCCACAGGACAAAGCTTGCTCTGAGATTTCTTGCTTATCAAATGCAGTTAGCGCCACAATTGGCAATAAATAACCTTTCTTACGAATCAATTTAGTGGTATCAAATCCATTGATGATTGGCATATTGATGTCCATTAAAATAAGGTCATAATGTTCTTTTTCTAAAATATCAATTGCGGCATAACCATCATCGACCACTTTGCATTTGAAGTTATTGTTTTCTAAAATTTTCTTAGTTACTACTTGATTGATTTTATTGTCTTCCACTACCAAGATTCGGTACATTTCATTGGTAGATAAATCGACTTCAATATTGTTAATAATTTCGTTGCGAGTGCTTTCATCTACCACAAAACCAATCGTGAAAGAAAACGTAGTTCCTTTTCCTAACTCGCTTTCTAAATGGATTTTACTATCAAAAACCTCTACTAATTTTTTGACTATAGACAATCCCAAACCTGTACCTTGATAATCACCTTCTTTACGCTCAATTTGCACAAATTTTTCAAAGATTTTGTCTTGATCTTCTTTGGCAATTCCAACGCCATTATCTTTAATTTGGAAATTGATGAAATGTTTATTGCCTTCGATTCGCTCTTGACTTACAATAACTTTAACTTCACCATCTTTAGTAAATTTCAACGCATTACTCATCAAATTCAAGACGACTTGTGACAAACGCAATTTATCGCCAATCAGATATTCGGGAATATCAGTATCGATTTCAGTGCTAATTTTATTGTTGTTTTTTAACGCAATAAACTCAAGTGAATCTGCAATTGTATTGACTTCATCACTTATATTAAAAATTAAGTTTTCGAGATTAACCCGATTTTCTTCAATTTTATTAATTTGTAGTAAATCGTTTACTAATGACAATAAATAACGTGCTGAAAACTTCAATGAATTGAGGTGCGGACTTTTCTCAAGCTCTTTATGTTCGTCAATAATTATATTTGTAATTCCGACTACTCCATACAAAGGCGTTCGAAGTTCGTGGCTAATCGTAGAAACAAACTGCGATTTCAATTGTGAGGCTTCCTCAGCTTTTTCTTTGGCTATTTTGAGCTCTTCATTGGCTTGCAGGAGTTTTTTGTTAAGTTTTCCACGCAAGAGATAATTTCGGTAGTAATTGTAGGTTAACAATCCGAGTGTCAACAAAATAATCAAAAACAACCCTACGATAACTTTGGATTTTCTGAGATTATTGTATTGAATATCTTTCTCTTCTTCAATCTTGTTGATTTTGCGCTCGTATTCATCAAATTCAATTGAATTTCCCGATAATTTTGCTTTTTTTGCACGATCATCATTGTAGATTTTCTCCACTATTTTGTCGTGTAAATCAAAGTAATACAAGGCTTTTTCGAAGTTTTTTCTCTTTTTATAAAAATCAGAAACATCTTTGTAAACATCACCCAAATACGATTCGTATAAATTATCTTTATTTAAGGTCCCGTATTGAATGGCTTTTAGGTAAAATTGTTCCGCTTTTTCATCTTGATTCAAATGACTATAATAGGAACCATATAAGGTTGATTGTGTGATTTTGGCCTCAGTCAAACCGCTTTTCTCGATAAATTTTTTAGTAGATTCTAAATAAGGCAAACCGTTTTTAAAGTCTTTTGCACCAAAATAAGCACCGCAAATGTTCAAATTGGTGAACATAATTTCAGTAGAATCATTGATTTTTTGAGCGTGTTTTAAACCTTCTTTGTAGTAAGCGATACATTTTTTAAGGTTGTTCTTACGATAAGAATAAACATTCCCTAAATTGTTGTACACCCAACATTTTATACTGTCATTGGTCGATAAATTGGCATGATGAAGTGCTTTTTCGTAATACTCAACTCCTTTTTTAATATCATAAAACTCTTCAAAATTTAGCCCAATCAGATTATAGGCTTTTGCCATCAAAACATCATCATTAATTTGATGCGCAATGTTGAGTGCTTTTTTGGATAAATTCAACGACTTATCGACCTCCAAATCAACAAAAGCGTGGCCAGCTTCTGACAAAAGAGTTTCAACTTGCTTTACTTGCTTTTCATTACTTTGAGCAAAAGCCACAAAAGTAGAAAACAAAAAAAGTGCAATTATTTGATATGAAAATGATTTCAATCTATCTTATTTTATCCAACATTAAGTTTATAACGCTAAAAAAAGACTATTAGTTTCGGATCAATTTTTTGTATTTGATTCGAGTTGGATTCACATCACCTAATCGTTTCTTCTTATTTTCTTCGTATTCAGAGAAACTTCCTTCAAAGAAATACACTTGTGATTCGCCTTCAAAAGCTAAAATGTGTGTACAAATTCTGTCCAAAAACCATCTGTCATGGGAAATTACTACGGCACAACCCGCAAAGTTTTCCAAACCTTCTTCCAAAGCACGCAATGTATTCACATCCAAATCGTTGGTTGGCTCATCCAAAAGCAATACGTTACCTTCTTCTTTTAAGGTCATCGCCAAATGCAAACGGTTGCGTTCACCACCTGAAAGTGTAGCTACTTTTTTGTTTTGATCACTTCCGCCAAAGTTAAAACGCGATAAATACGCTCTCGAGTTGACTTGTCGTCCGCCCATCATAATCAATTCTTGACCATCACAAAAGTTCTCCCAAATGGATTTATTCGGATCGATATTAGAGTGTGATTGATCTACATAAGCAATTTTTACCGTATCTCCAATTGAAAACTCACCACCGTCTGGTTGCTCTTCCTTCATAATCATTCTAAAAATAGTTGATTTACCAGCACCATTCGGACCAATAATTCCAACTATTCCAGCTTGAGGCAGCGTAAAATTCAAATTATCGTATAACAATTTATCACCAAAAGCTTTCGCAACATTTTTGGCTTCAATTACATTTGTTCCCAAACGCGGACCATTTGGAATGTAGATTTCCAGTTTTTCGTCTAGTTCTTTTTGGTCTTCATTTAAGAGTTTGTCATAATTTTGAAGACGCGCTTTTTGTTTGGTTTGACGTCCTTTGGCACCTTGACGCACCCAATCCAACTCGCGTTCTAAAGTTTTTCTACGTTTGGAAGCCACTTTTTCTTCTTGCTCCATACGTTTTGATTTTTGATCCAACCATGATGAATAGTTGCCTTTCCATGGAATGCCTTCTCCTCTATCCAATTCCAAAATCCATCCTGCTACATTATCTAAAAAGTATCTATCGTGCGTTACAGCGATAACAGTTCCTGCGTATTGCGCTAAATGTTGTTCTAACCAAAGAACGCTTTCGGCATCCAAGTGGTTGGTTGGCTCATCTAACAATAATACATCAGGTTGTTGCAATAATAAGCGACATAATGCTACACGTCGTTTTTCTCCACCTGAAAGTACATTGATTGGCATATCGCCCTCTGGAGTGCGTAATGCGTCCATTGCGATTTCCAATTTGGTATCCAATTCCCACGCATTTGATGCATCAATTTTATCTTGCAATTCCGCCTGACGATCCATTAATTTTTGCATCTTATCGGCATCTTCGTAGACTTCAGGCAAACCAAACATATCGTTGATTTTGTTGAATTCATCCAAAACAGCAACCGTTTCGGCTACACCTTCACGCACCACTTCGATTACGGTTTTGGTTTCGTCTAGTTGTGGTTCTTGTTCCAAATAACCAACGGTGTAACCTGGCTGAAACACCACATCGCCTTGGTAATTTTTATCAACTCCAGCAATGATTTTTAACAAAGTTGATTTTCCCGAACCATTTAAACCGAGAATACCGATTTTGGCGCCGTAGAAAAAACTTAAATAAATATTTTTTAAAACTTGTTTATCACTTCCTTGGTACGATTTGCTCAAGCGTTGCATCGAGAAAATCACTTTTTTATCGTCTGACATTTTCTGTTATTTTGAATTATAAATTTTGAATTTTGAATTATTTTCTGAACCAATTTCTGACCATTTCTTTTTCAGAATGTTGAGCATTTTTATGATTAAACTCGTTGGTTTTTCCGTTGTAAATATAATCGTTTGCCCATTCTTTGTGATTTTGGGCTAAGTTTTTGATACTATCACAAACGTATTTTATCTCCTCTGAAGTGGTTGTTGGGTGAATTGACATTCGAATCCAACCTGGTTTTTTGATTAAATCTCCTGATGTAATTTGACAGACTAAATCATGCGAAGTTTCTTGATCTACATGCAATAAAAAATGACCATAAGTTCCTGCACAACTACAACCTCCACGTGTTTGGATTCCGAATTTATCATTTAAAATTTTCACCCCTAGATTATAATGTAAATCATTGATGTAAAACGATATAACACCCAACCTATTTTGATGTTGACCAGCTAAAATGTTGATGTTTTCAATGTTATTGAGTTCTTCAAAAACGTAATCTACGATTTCGTGTTCGCGTTTCAAAATATTATCAACACCCATTTGGTCTTTCAACTGAATGGCCAAGGCCGTTTTGATTACTTGAAGAAAGCCCGGGGTTCCGCCATCTTCTCTATCTTCAATATTATCGATGTATTTGTGTTCGCCCCAAGGATTCGTCCAACTCACTGTTCCTCCGCCCGGACAATCAGGCACATTATTTTTATATAAATTTTGATTAAAAACCAACACCCCTGAAGTGCCTGGTCCGCCTAAAAACTTATGTGGAGAAAAGAAAATAGCATCCAAATAACGTTCATCATCGGGATGCATATCGATAGTTACATAAGGTCCAGAACAGGCAAAATCTACAAAGCAAACGCCGTTGTTTTCGTGCATAATTTTGGCTACTTCGTGATAAGGCGTTTGAATTCCTGTTACATTAGAACAAGATGTAATTGAAGCAATTTTAAAGCTTCTATCTTTGTATTTATTGAGTGTTTTTTTGAATTCTTCTAAGCAAAACAAACCTTCTTCGTCGCACGGAATTACCTCAACATCGGCAATTGTTTCGAGCCATGACGTTTGATTGGAATGATGTTCCATATGAGAAATCAAGACAATTGGTTTTAACTCTTTGGGAAGATCAACATATTCTTTTATATTTTCAGGAATTTTCAAACCTAAAATACGTTGGAATTTATTCACAACACCAGTCATTCCGGTTCCTGTGTTGATTAACACATCGTTTTCGTTGGCATTGACGTGTTTTTTGATAATGTGTTTGGCTTCGTGATAAGCCATTGTCATTGCCGTTCCCGAAATGGTTGTTTCGGTATGTGTGTTGGCTACGAATGGCCCGAATTCGTTCATTAATTTTTCTTCAATGGGTCGGTACAAACGTCCGCTTGCTGTCCAATCGGTGTAAATTATTTTTTGCTTTCCAAAAGGCGAGTCAAATTCTTGGTCTATACCAATGATATTTTTTCGAAACTGTTGAAAATACTGCTCCAATTCAGTTGTAACTTCGGTTGAAAACATAATTGAAAAATTAGTTGTCAAAGATACATTTTTTTACCAATTTGAAAATCACTAATCGACAAAGAGTTCATATTTTATTAGTAACTTTGAAAAAAAGAAGCAAACGCAATGAATTTCAACCTAAATAACCGATTTACAGCAGAATTACCTGCTGATCCTGAAGAAAAAAATTTTGTTCGTGGAGTGATGAAATCGTGTTTTAGTTATGTTTCGCCTATTATTCCTAAAAATCCAAAATTGATTCACGTTTCACCAGATGTTTTACAGTTGATTGGTTTGAATGAAGAAATAGCGCAATCAGACGATTTTTTATCCGTTTTTTCGGGGAAGAAAATCCAACCACAAACAAAACCATTTGCCATGAATTATGCCGGACATCAATTTGGTCATTGGGCTGGCCAATTGGGCGATGGTAGAGCCATTAATTTATTTGAAATTGACCATAACAATCAACATTTTACTTTACAACTTAAAGGCGCTGGCAAAACTCCGTATTCACGTCGTGGTGATGGATTGGCAGTTTTGCGTTCGTCTATACGAGAACATTTGTGTAGCGAAGCCATGCATTATTTGAGAATACCAACCTCGCGTTCGCTTTCACTTGTACTGACTGGCGATGAAGTTTTACGCGATATATTATACGATGGTAATGCTGAATATGAGAAAGGAGCTGTCGTTTGTCGCGTAGCACCGACGTTTATTCGTTTTGGCAGTTTTGAGCTTTTGGCAGCACAAAATGATATCGAGAATTTGAAACTATTGGCCGATTTCACCATTAAACATTATTTTCCAGAAATAACCAAAACTGGAAAGGAAATATACTTGCATTTTTTTCAATCTGTAGCTCAAAAGACCTGTGAAATGATTTTGAATTGGCAACGTGTAGGTTTTGTTCATGGTGTGATGAATACCGATAACATGTCAATTCACGGAATTACAATTGATTATGGTCCGTATGGTTGGCTTGAAGATTACAATTTGAATTGGACACCCAACACAACTGACAATCAACACAAACGCTATGCTTTTGGTAATCAGCCTGAAATTGCGCTGTGGAATTTATACCAACTAGCTAACGCTTTGTATCCTTTGATCGAAGATACGGTTGGTTTGGAAACAATTTTAAGCACATACGCAGCTGATTATCAAGCAAAATATGATGACATGATGCGATCAAAATTAGGATTACATTTACGATTAAAAGATGACAACAAATTAATTTCCGAATTAGAAGAAACACTGCAATTATCAGAAACTGATATGACCATTTTTTATAGAGAATTGAGTAATGTAAAAAAAGAGTCTTCTGTTGGTAGTGCTTTTGCAACAATTTCCAATGCTTTTTACCATCCTGATGAGGTCAATAAAAAATTCGCTAAAGATTGGGAAAAGTGGTTTAAGTTGTATTTGCATCGTTTGCAAAAAGAAATACTTTCAGATGAGGAAAAAAAAATAGCTATGAACAACGTAAATCCAAAATATGTTTTACGAAATTATATGGCACAATTGGCTATTGATGCGGCTAATACCGATGATTATTCAGTTATAAATGAATTGTTTCAAATGCTACAAAAACCTTATGATGAGCAACCTGAAAACGAAAAATGGTTTGCCAAACGACCCGATTGGGCACGCGAAAAAGTAGGTTGCTCAATGTTGTCATGTAGTTCTTAATTTTTTTATTATTTTAGTAACATTAAACAGTTGTTAGATGAATACTGAAATAAAAACGATTGACCAATACATTGCCACACAGCCCACTGATGTTGCAACGATTTTGGAAAAAGTAAGAACTACTATTCGGAAAGTTGCTCCAGAGGCTGAAGAAACTATTGGATACGGAATTCCTACATTTAAATTAAATGGAAATTTGGTACATATTGCAGGTTACAAAAATCATATTGGTTTTTATCCTGGAGCTACTGGAGTTGAAGCTTTTACTAGTGAAATCAAATCGTATAAAACATCTAAAGGAACGATACAATTTCAATTAAACGAACCTATTCCTTATGATTTAATTGCTAAAATAACTACTTTTCGCGTTCAACAAAACTTACAAAAAAAGAAAAAGAAATGATAACAGTACAGACTACAGTCAATGCTTCACTAGAAAAAGCATGGCAATTTTGGACACAACCCGAACATGTAATGCAATGGAATAATGCTTCAGACGATTGGCATTGTCCAAAAGCAAGTAACGATTTGAAAGTTGGAGGAAAATTCAATTATACTATGGCTGCAAAAGACGGAAGCATGAGTTTTGACTTTGAAGGCGAGTATACAAAAGTGGAAGATTCCTCACTTATTGAATATCATATTATTGACGGCAGAAAAGTGATTGTTCAATTTCAAAAAACAGCCGAAGGAACTCAAATTACAGAATCGT
Organism: uncultured Flavobacterium sp.; assembly: GCA_964414655.1. Lineage (GTDB taxonomy): Bacteria > Bacteroidota > Bacteroidia > Flavobacteriales > Flavobacteriaceae > Flavobacterium. The sequence continues at coordinate 134,396 of CAYPXI010000005.1, forward strand.
TTGACCCTGAAAATATTCATCCAGAAGAATTCCAACAACAAGGCTGGCAAGCCATTTTGAACAATTTTAAAATGTATACCGAAAACAATTAATATGGCAACACAACAAGTATGGCTTAATCTTCCGGTGAAGAACGCCTTAAAATCAAAAGATTTTTTTACACATTTGGGATTCACCTTTTTGGAAGAACGAACTACCGAACATTCAGCTTGTATGCTATTGGGATCAACCAATTTTGTAGTCATGCTATTTGCTGAAGAAATGTTTCAAAACTTCATTCAACACGAAATTACTGATACTAGTAAATCAAGTGAAGTATTGGTTTCAATTGATGCAGAAAGTCGTGAAGAAGTCGATGAACTAGCTCGAAAAGCCAAAGAAGCAGGTGGATTACTATTTGGCGAACCTGCAGAAAACCAAGGCTGGATGTACGGTTGCGGATTTTGCGATTTAGACGGTCACCGTTGGAATGTGTTGCATATGGATTTTTCAAAAATGCCTCATTGATAGTTTTCAGTCACAGTTAATAATAAACAATATGAAAAGATTAGAATTTACAATCGAAATTAATGCTTCTAAAGAAAAAATTTGGAAATCTCTTTGGGAAGATGCTTCTTACCGCGATTGGGTTTCCGTTTTTTGCGAAGGAACGTATGTAAAAACCAATTGGAATGAAGGTGATAGTGTTCATTTTTTGACTCCAGACGGAAAAGGAATGAATAGTATTATTGAAAAAAAAGTAGATTATCAATACATTGCCTTTAAACACATTAGCGAGTTGGAAAATTTTGAACCTCAACCTGTAGACGAAGCGACTTCAGAATGGACTGGAGCAATGGAAATCTATGAGCTAATTCCAAACCAATCATTGGTTACTTTAAAAGTGTTAATGGATACCTCAGAAAAGTACATCGAGTACTTTGAAACCACTTTCCCTAAAGCGTTAGAACGTGTAAAAGAATTATCAGAAATCAATTAATATCAATAAAATGGCAACAGTTAATCCTTATTTAATTTTTAATGGAAATTGCGAAGCAGCGTTTCTGTTTTATCAATCGGTTTTTGGAGGCGAATTTCCATACATGGGAAGATTTGGCGAAATGCCACCTTCAGACGACCCGAATTGTCCACCTCCACCAGCAGATGAAGCCAATCGAATCATGCACGTTTCATTACCCATAAGCAAAGAAACTATTTTGATGGGAAGCGACAGCACAAGTCAAAGTGGCGATGTAATTGTTGGGACTAATGTTTCAGTTTCAATCAATACCGAAAGTAAAGCTGAAGCTGATAAGTTGTTTAACGGACTCTCAGCAGGAGGAAACGTAATGATGCCAATGACAAATACATTTTGGGGTGCTTATTTCGGAATGTTTACCGATAAATTTGGCATCAATTGGATGGTCAATTTTGATGAACCTAAATAAAAACAAAAAGCCACGAGTAAAATTGAATTTATTCGTGGCTTCACTTTGTACTTTACACTTTGTACTTTACACTTTGTACTTTACACTTTGTACTTTGTACTTCTTACTTTGTACTTTTAATTTGCTCTAATATCCAATCCATTTCAGGATCTTTTCCGCTTACTTTATCTTCTATTGATGGAATAATTTCCTTATCTGGAAAAATTCCCCTTCCTTCTAAATCCGTTTGATTGATTGTTCTTATATCCATTAAGCCCAATCGTAATGGAATTTTGGAATTGGGTAAATTTACCAAAGGCATTAATCCTGCCACTGTTCCATTATAAGCGCCGCCCGTTTCTTCTCCAACAAAAGTGACATTTGGATGACTTTTCAAAGAAGAGGAAAGAATACAAGAAGCCGAGAAGCTACCACCATTGATTAACACATAAATTTTGCCAGTAAAATGTTGTGGATCATTTGTTCTTTGTTTGGAACCTGTTAATTTATACTGAAAAGTTCCATCATCATTTTTGGTGGTTCGCAAGTATGAAAATCCCATGTAAATTGGATAAACAGAACCAACTATTGGATAAGACCATTTAGGCAATTGTTTGAATACGCCCGTTTTCCACAAGCTTGTTTTAGAAGTTACAATTGCGGGTTGCAAAATTGTATAAGGTTTGTCGGTTAAATACGAATACAAATCAACAACATCAGCTACTCTTCCGCCCGGATTATCTCGAATATCTATGATTAATGTTTCTATTTTTTTACTAGCAATGGTATCAAAAACTTCTTCATAAATTCGATTGTAATTCCCTTTTGAAAAATTTCTAATTCGTAAAACCGCAACTTCGGGATGCTCTTCAACAATTCGAAACGTTTTGGCAAACTCTTTTGTAGTTTCGTCATAACCATAAATGCGTTTTTTCTTTCTTTCAGCTTTTAAATTGACTTTGCTAACTGGTGTTTTAACTAGAGCTTTAGAACTGTCAATCACAACTTTTGTAGTATCATTAGGTAGTGAAGTTTTAGCTTTTTTATCATTCGACTTGAATCGGCCAATTACTTGAGTAAACAATGAATCTTTATGCTTAAATTGAAACGTTAAACTGTCGTTGATGCCGATTTCATTTAACATATATGTTGTGTATCTTTTGCTAAAAAACTTGCGCAAAAAGGTCGTGTTAAAACCATCCGATGTAAACGATTTTCGGTATTTACTATAAATAGATTGTGGTGTAATTGCGTTAACCGAAACTACTTCAGTTCCGATTTTGATGTTTTTGTTTTTAGATTTATTCTTAACGATAAAAAGCTTATCTTTTTGCCATTCATAGTCAAATTGTGATAACGGACCATCACCTGCTTTCTTAATACGTTTGGCTTCATTTTTCGGCAAACGTTTCAATACTGGTGACATCGTCATATGTCCTTGTCGAACCGAAGCTATAAGTGGACTAATTACAAAATAAAACTCTTTGCTAGTCATTGGTTTAGACACTACTTTTCGGATACTATCAAATTTGGCATCCAACTCTTTTTTAGGAATATAGCCATACAAATTGGGATAGTATTTTTGGAGTTTTTTTTGCGTAAAATCGATGTCTTTTTGGAGTTTTTTAACAGGAATAGGTTCAGCTAATTGCTTATTGAATTTTTCAACAGAGCCACAATTTATTGTTAAAAAACTAACAACTAATAATAATAAAAATCTTTTTAATGTATTTGGCATAAAATTGTATTTATAAAAAACCTGACTAGTTTTTTGAAACCGTCAGGCATTAATGTATTGAAAACTTGGTTTAAATTCGTGCAATAATCTTAATCTCATCGATTATCCTTAAAGCCAAAGCGTCAGCAGCTGATTGCGTTGGTGCTTCAGTATAAATACGAATTATGGGTTCAGTATTCGATTTTCTAAGGTGAACCCATTCGGTTGGGAAATCAATTTTGACACCATCGATAGTAGAAATATCTTCGCTCTTGTATTTTTCGGTCATTGCTGATAAAATCGCGTCAACGTCAATTTGTGGTGTTAGCTCAATTTTATTTTTACTCATATAATACTGTGGATAACTAGCGCGCAATTCGGCAACGGTCATATCCAAATTAGCTAGATGCGTCAAAAAGAGGGCAACACCAACTAAACTATCGCGACCATAATGCAATTCTGGATAGATAATACCGCCGTTTCCTTCTCCACCAATAATAGCGTTGGTCGCTTTCATTAATTCTACTACATTTACTTCGCCTACAGCACTCGCTTGGTAGCTTCCGTTGTGTTTGTTTGTAATATCACGCAAAGCTCTTGACGAACTCATATTAGAAACTGTATTTCCTGGGGTTTTGCTCAACACATAATCGGCTACGGCGACCAATGTATATTCTTCACCAAACATTTCGCCATCGTTCGAAATAAATGCCAAACGATCAACATCAGGGTCGACAACAATTCCGAAATCGGCTTTTTCTTCCACCACCAACTTACAAATATCACCCAAATGTTCTTTTAAAGGTTCGGGATTATGCGGAAAATGACCATTAGGTTCGCAATACAATTTGACCACTTCCACACCCATTTGTTCTAATAAATTTGGAATCACAATTCCACCCGACGAGTTTACGCCGTCAACTACAACTTTAAACTTTCTTTTGGCAACGGCTTCGGCATCAACCAAAGGTAATTCCAACACTTCATCGATATGAATATCCATGTAAGCACTATTCATTGTAATTTCACCTAACGAATCCACATCAACAAAATCAAAAGCTTCGGCTTCGGCAATTTCTAATATTTTAGCACCATCGGCTCCGCTTAAAAATTCGCCTTTTTCGTTCAACAATTTCAAAGCATTCCATTGTTTCGGATTGTGAGAAGCCGTTAAAATGATTCCACCATCAGCTTTTTCTAAAGGAACAGCAACCTCAACAGTTGGAGTTGTTGACAAGCCTAAATCTATTACATCGATTCCTAGACCTACTAATGTATTAACGACCAAATTATGAATCATTGGCCCAGAAATACGAGCATCACGACCGATGACAACTTTCAATTTACCATTGACATTGACATTGATATTGACATTGATATTGTTTTTCAAAAAAGTTCCGTAAGCAGAAGCAAATTTCACGGCATCAACTGGCGTGAGGTTATCGCCTACTTTACCACCAATGGTGCCTCGAATTCCTGAAATTGATTTTATTAGAGTCATTGCAAGATATTAAAGATTGAACTACAAATATATAAAGTTGTGGACGAACTAAGCAGCCGAGACAAAAAACTTTTTTTGCTTTTATTTAACAATCCTATTCTCAATTTGTTAAGGCTTTGTTAGCAATTGTTAAAGTAGCCCAATTAGGAAATTTTTAAGATAACATTTGATTTCATTTGTGGAAACAAAAACAAACCTTATTATGAAAAAAACACTTACAATCTTAGTCTTAATTTTGGGTTTAGTATCAGCTAATGCTCAAGAACAACCAAAGTTTCAAAAAAATCAATTCAACCTACAAAATGGCTACAATAGTTTAGATGAAACTCCAAAAATAAACGCAACATTTGGTTACGAAAGATGGTTAAACAGTGAAGTTTCAATTGGACTCAATTTCAATTATTTTCAGAGTAAAGATTATACTTACTATTTACCCTATAACTATTCATTTAATCCTAGAACAAATGACAAGTCAATCGGAATCAGCGTATCACTCAATTATGATTGGAGTAGAATGATAGGACTTGATACCACAAAGTTTGACTTGTACACTGGTGTATCACTAGGTAGGTCAAGAATATTTTACACAAACTTCTACGAATACACAAATGAAGGTGTTACTGTTACTAAATCAGCTAAAATGGATCAAGACGAATTTATACTTGGAGGCAAAATTGGTGCTCGTTATTGGTTTACAAAAAATATTGGTGTCAATCTTGAACTCGATCAAAGTTTTAAAACATTGAAAGATGATGATTTACCCAAGTTAAATCTTGGAGTAAACTTTAAGTTCTGATAGATTCGTTAATTTGATTCCAAAAGTGGACAATAGTTTAATTGTCCACTTTTTTGTATTTTAGCCATTCGTGATATTGCGAACTAATTTGTAATACTAACTATTTTGAACTTTCTTGCGCACATTTATTTGTCAGGTAATAATGATTTGCTCAAAATAGGCAACTTTATGGCCGACAGTGTGCGTGGCAACAGTTATTTAGATTATCCTGACGAACTTCGGAAAGGTATTTTGTTGCATCGTTATATTGATACATTTACCGATGCACATCCTATTTATAGAAAAAGTAAACACCGATTGCATGACAAATACGGCCATTATTCAGGTGTGATTATGGATATTGTCTACGATCATTTTTTAGCTAAAAATTGGTCTAAATATTCGGATGAAAAATTAGAAGATTATGCCGAAAATTTCTACAACTTACTTCGTGAAAATTATATTGTTTTAACCGAAAAAACCAAAGGAATGATCCCGTATATGATAGCACGGAATTGGTTGGTAAGTTATGCTTCAATTGCGGGTTTGGAGATGATTTTATTTCAAATGGATCATCGCACCAAAAACCGAGTCAACATGCATGAATCCATCGTTGAAATCCAGCAATATTATACCGAATTTGAAGAAGAATTTACTTTGTTTTTTGAAGAGTTAATAGCACATTGCAAAGATAAATTACTAGAATTGAATCAATCATAGAAATGGATTTTATTACCAATTTAGAAGCCGATTTACGTCAAAAAGCCAATCGAGAAACTGCCATTCCGATGGAGAATTACATGAAAAATAATTTTTCATTTTTAGGAATCAAAACCGAAGAACGAAGAGCTATTTTTAAGTCCAATTGTGACAAACACAAAGAAGAAATCAAATCCAATTTTAGAACCATTACCTGGGAATTATTCAACAAAAAAGAACGCGAATTTCATCAATGTGGAATTGATTTAATTTGTCAAGAAATCAAGAAAAAATACATTTTAAATGACATCCAACTCATTGAAAAACTATTGATTACAAATTCTTGGTGGGATTCTGTTGACGCACTTGCAAAATACGTATTAGGTCATTATCTACTTCAATTTCCGGAAAAAAAATACGAGGTAATCGAGTCGTTTTCAAATTCAAATAATATGTGGTTGAATCGAAGTGGCATTATTTTTCAATTGGATTACAAAGCCAACACCGATTTTGAATTACTAAAATCCGAATGCGAAAAACACAAACATTCCAATGAGTTTTTCATTCAAAAAGCCATTGGTTGGGCATTGCGCGATTACAGTAGATTCAATCCAAATGGTGTGAGAGAATATGTAAATTCAACCCAATTAAAACCATTAAGCCAGCGTGAAGCCTTACGCAATTTAAAATAAACTATATTTGCGTTTCTTAAGAATTTCTTCAAAATGCCAAATCGAATTAGTGCAAAAATTGCTTTAGTTTTCCGAAAACTCTTCCGACGATTGGAATCGGTTTTCTTTTTGGCAAAAACATTGTTGTCAGAACGCAATTTCATCTATTTGTCGAGTGTTGCTGTTGCAATTTCTTGTGCTTTTGCGGTTATTGCTTTAAAAAGTTTTGCGCATTATGTTTTCATCTTTGCTAATTATGCCAATCAATATTTAAAATTACCTTATGCCAATAGTATTTTTCCAATTATAGGAATTCTGTTAACGGTTTTTGTGATTCGAAAATTCCTTGACGGAAGCATCGAAAAAGGAAGTTCACGTATCTTGTACGCAGTAGCGAAAAAAGGCGGAATTCTTCCTAAAAAACAAATGTATGCTCAAATTATAACCAGCTCACTAACCGTTGGTTTAGGCGGTTCAGCTGGATTAGAAAGTCCAATTACAATTACTGGAGCAGCATTTGGCTCTAACTATGCGCAAAAGTACAAGCTTTCACAAAAAGACCGAATTTTGCTATTGGCGTGCGGAGTTTCGGCTGGAATTGGCGCGGCTTTCAATGCTCCGATTGCAGGTGTGTTGTTTGCCATTGAGGTTGTTTTAACTGATATTACTATTTCGGCATTTATTCCTATTATAATTGCGGCTGCAACTGGTGCTTTAGTCTCAAAAATTCTTTTAAGCCAAGATATTTTATTGAGTTTTGAACAAGAACAAAATTTTGACTTTCACAATATGCCTTACTACATTTTACTAGGAATTTTAGCAGGCTTTGTTTCGGTTTTGCATGCGCGAAATTTCCGAAAAGTAGAACATTTTTTCAGTCGTTTTAAAAACAACACTTATAAAAAAGCACTGTTTGGCGCGACACTATTAGCAGTTTTGATTTTCTTATTCCCGACACTTTTTGGCGAAGGATACGAAAGCATCAAAACATTGTCAACTGCGCATCCTGAAAGTTTATTGGAAAATACTTTATTAGAAAGTCACAAAAGCAACGAGTGGTTATTATTGATTTTCATCGGATTGACAACGCTATTAAAATCCTTTGCAACAGGATTAACGTTGGGTTCTGGTGGTAATGGAGGTAACTTCGCTCCTTCTCTATTTGTAGGTTCTTATCTTGGTTTTTTTGTATCAAAATTGATGCATTTAACAGGTATCAATACAAATTTACCCATTACCAATTTTACGATTGTCGGAATGGCTGGAATTTTGAGTGGATTGTTTCATGCACCATTAACCGGAATATTCTTAATTGGCGAAATTACTGGCGGTTATGATTTGATGGTTCCGTTAATGATTGTATCTTCAATTAGTTATGCTGTTTCACGACAGTTTGAAAAACACTCAATGGATGTGAAAACATTGGCCGACAAAGGCGAAGTATTTACAAGCGATAAAGACAAAAACATACTACAAAGTATTGATTTTTTGAAGTTAGTGCAAACCGATGTTCAAACTATTTCTTTAGATAAATCATTAGAAAATGTGGTGGAACATTTATCGAATTCCAAACAAAATTTGATTCCCGTTTTGGACGAAAAACAGAAATTGTTGGGAGTAATTGATTTTGAAGAAATTCGCTCGATTGTTTTTAATCCGTATCGAATCAAATTTACAACTGTAGAAGAAGTACTTTCGCAACCAAAGGAAATCATTAACCATGATGACGGAATGGAAGTTATTATAGACAAATTTGAATCGTTTGGTGAAACACTACTTCCTGTAATAAAATCGGGGAAATTCTTCGGTTTACTCTCAAAAATGGATGTTCTTGAAGCGTATAGAGAAAAGCTGAAAGAAATGGTGATAGATTAATATATTAACCCTTCAAGAGTTTAAAACTCTTGAAGGGTTAATATATTAATCTACTTGCTCTTTTCGCCTACAAAATAGTCATTCGTACTTTTGAATAACACATTGAAAGTAGTTAAGCTTCCGTAACATCTTGTAATATATTGTTGCAACTCCACTTTTTCGGAATTATCTAAATTACTTGAATTGATTTTTTGCTCCATCACACGAAGTCTGTCTCTAACCATAATGATTTTATTGAAAAAAACATCGATTGGAACTTCTTTATTTTGCGTAGCAGTTCCAGGTTCCATAATTAATTTTCCACCTTTCCATTTGTCTGCAATTGGTACTATTTGTGTAATATCCGACCATCTTTGAAGGATGTTTTTCAGCGTTCGTTCTACTTCATAAAAACTTACTGTATCAACCTCATCTTCAACGGCTTCAATTATTTCAAAAGTAGCGTCAACATCGATGGTTTCTAATCCGCTTTCGATAAATGTTACCCAATAATGTTTGGATGTTACGTTGGTTACAACTCCTAATCCGTGTTCCAGATGTTTAATACGCGAGCCAATGCCTAAAATATTCATGTGCTATTTCAATTTTAAATTTTTCAAATATAGAAATCTTTAACAAAAAACTTCACGCTGGTCTGTATAAAATTTAAGTCTAAAATTGTACTTTTGCGATTCCGACTTTTCGGATGTAAAATTGTTATGCAACACTCAGAAGAAACACTTGAAGTTATTGGCGCTCGCGTTCATAATTTAAAAAATATAGACGTCTCGATTCCGAGGGAAAAACTAGTGGTAATCACTGGTCTTTCAGGCTCAGGAAAATCCTCTTTGGCTTTTGATACGATTTACGCCGAAGGACAACGTCGTTACATTGAAACCTTTTCGGCTTACGCACGTCAATTCCTTGGCGGATTGGAGCGACCCGATGTAGATAAAATCGACGGACTTTCACCTGTAATTGCTATTGAACAAAAAACTACGAGTAAATCGCCGCGATCTACAGTGGGAACGATTACTGAAATTTATGATTTTTTACGACTTCTATTCGCTCGCGCCGCGGATGCTTACAGCTATAACACAGGCGAAAAAATGGTTTCGTATTCGGATGAGCAAATCAAGGAATTAATCATAACCCATTTTGCAGGAAAACGCATTAATATTCTTGCTCCAGTAATTCGCGCTCGTAAAGGCCATTATGCCGAATTATTCCAACAAATTGCCAAACAAGGTTTTGTAAAAGTGCGAGTGAATGGCGAAATTCAAGACATTGTAGTCGGAATGAAACTCGATCGCTACAAAACGCACGATATCGAAATTGTGATTGATCGAATGCAGATTGAGCAAAATGATGACACTGATAAACGTTTATCCGAAAGCATCAAAACAGCGATGCATCATGGCGACGATATTATGATGGTGATTGAACATGAAAGTAACGAAGTGCGCTATTTCAGTCGAACGTTGATGTGTCCAACAACTGGTATTTCGTATCAAAATCCAGAACCGAATTTATTTTCCTTCAACTCGCCCAAAGGTGCGTGCGACCATTGCAATGGTTTGGGAACAGTCAATCAAATCAACGAAAAGAAGATTATTCCGAATCCCAAATTATCGATAAAAGCCGGTGGATTGGCGCCGTTGGGCGAATTCAAAAGTTCGTGGATGTTCAAGCAACTCGAAATCATTGGTGAAAAATTTGGATTTACCTTATCGGATGCTATCGAAACGATTCCTGCTGAAGCTATGGAAATGATTTTGAATGGTGGTAACGAGAAGTTTTCAGTAAATTCGAAAGCGGCAGGCGTAACCAAAGAATACAAAATTGATTTTGAAGGGATTTCGAGCTTCATCAAAAACCAACACGACGAAAGTGGTTCGTCTTCAATTAAACGTTGGGCGAAAGAGTTTATGGACGAAATCGAATGCCCAGAATGCCACGGTTCACGTTTGAAAAAAGAATCGTTGTATTTTAAAATTTTAGATAAAAACATTGCTGATTTATCAGCTATGGATGTTTCCGAATTGACGATTTGGTTCAATGATTTGGAAAACCAATTGACTGATAAACAAAAAGCCATCGCTTCTGAAGTGTTGAAAGAAATCAGAGCGCGTTTGCAATTTTTAATGGACGTTGGTTTAAATTATTTAGCGTTAAGCAGAAGCTCCAAATCACTTTCGGGTGGCGAAGCACAACGCATTCGTTTGGCCACGCAAATTGGTTCGCAATTGGTCGGCGTGTTGTATATTTTGGACGAACCGAGTATTGGTTTGCACCAAAGAGACAACGAACGATTGATTAATTCATTGGAAAATTTACGCGATATTGGGAATTCCGTTTTGGTCGTAGAACACGACAAAGACATGATTGAACGCGCCGATTGGGTAATTGATATTGGTCCGAAAGCCGGACGATTTGGTGGAAAAATCATCAGCGAAGGAACACCAAAGCAATTATTGTCAGAACATACGCTAACCGCACAATACATCAACGGAGAAAAGGAAATTGAAGTTCCGAAAACGCGTAGAAAAGGCAATGGAAAAACCTTAAAATTGACTGGTGCGACTGGAAATAATTTAAAAAATGTTTCGGTGGAATTTCCATTGGGAAAACTGATTTGTGTAACTGGAGTTTCAGGTAGTGGAAAATCAACGTTGATCAATGAAACGCTCTACCCTATTTTGAACGAACATTTCTTTAATGCGGTCAAAAAACCACAACCGTTCAAAAAAATTGAAGGTTTGGAACACATTGACAAAGTGATTGATATAGATCAAAGTCCGATTGGTCGAACGCCACGCAGTAATCCAGCGACGTATACTGATGTTTTTAGTGAAATCAGAACGTTATTTACCCAAACACCAGAAGCCATGATTCGCGGTTACAAAGCTGGACGATTTAGTTTTAATGTGGCTGGCGGACGATGCGAAACCTGCGAAGGTTCGGGTGTGCGCACGATAGAAATGAGTTTTTTACCGGATGTTTACGTAGAATGCGAAACCTGCCAAGGCAAGCGTTTTAACCGTGAAACTTTGGAAATTCGTTACAAGGGCAAATCAATTTCCGATGTATTGAACATGACCGTTGATGAAGCCGTGGATTTCTTTGAAAACATTCCGAAGATTTACAGAAAAGTCAAAACAATACAAGACGTTGGTTTGGGTTATATTACACTCGGACAACAAAGTACAACACTTTCAGGTGGCGAAGCACAACGCATTAAATTGGCAACCGAATTATCCAAAAAAGATACGGGAAATACGTTTTACATCATGGACGAACCGACGACTGGTTTGCATTTTGAAGACATTCGCGTGTTAATGGATGTGATTCATAAATTGGTTGATAAAGGCAACACAATTGTGATTATCGAGCACAATATGGACGTGATTAAGTTGGCCGATTACATTATTGATGTAGGTTTGGAAGGTGGAAAAGGCGGCGGACAAATTTTATGCACCGGAACGCCAGAAGAAATCGTTAAAAACAAACAGAGTTATACGGCGCAGTTTTTGAAAAAAGAGTTAAACTAATACTTTGTGACTTTTGTGTTTACTTTGTGAAACTCTGTGTGACAGCTGAGTTATTTCACAGAGAAACACTAAGAATCTCAGAGTTACACAAAATTATATTTATGAAAAAAATACTTTTAATTACTTCCTTTTTAATCCACTTTTATGGTTGGTCGCAAGAAAAAAAACCAGAGCAAATTGTTCAAGAACAAGTGGAAGCGTACAACAGTCGAGACATTGAAGCGTTTTTGAGCTTTTATTCGGAAGATGTGAAATTGTATACTTATCCGAATAAACTGTATTCAGATGGAAAAGCGGCGATGCGCGAAGGTTATACTTCATTTTTTAAGAATGCAAAAGTATTGAACTGTACGATTACTAAACGAATTGTAACCAAGAACATTGTCATTGACGAAGAAGATATTCAATACAACGACAGCAAATTTGGTGGCGTAGCGATTTACGAAGTGGAAAACGGTAAAATTACAAAAGTTACCTTTTTTGAGTAAATGAACTTTTTAAAAAAAGTAGTACTTTAGCACGCTTTTTCTAGCCCAGATAATAATGGAAAGCTTTGTGAAAATGAAAGCTAATTTTTTTGCTAGAAAAAAGCGACCAGCGGAAGCTGTTTTATAGCTTAAAAAAATAGATTGAATTGAATAAACTTGGAATGAATAGCTGGATTAGCTACTAAAAAAATAAACGATTATGGCATTTGAAGATTACGAAAACGAAGACCACAGAATTCAGGATAAATTGAAGCAAAAAACGTGGAATGAAATCCGTACGAACGACTCGTGGGCGATTTTTAAAATCATGTCGGAGTTTGTAAATGGTTACGAAAGCATGGCGCGAATTGGACCTTGTGTGTCCATTTTTGGCTCGGCAAGAACGAAACCTGACGATAAATACTATTTGTTGGCTGAAAGCATTGCCTACAAAATCAGTAAAGCGGGTTATGGCGTGATTACAGGCGGCGGACCTGGAATTATGGAAGCCGGAAATAAAGGTGCTCACCGCGGCGAAGGAACGTCGGTAGGTTTGAACATTGAATTGCCGTTTGAGCAGCATTTTAATCCGTATATTGATAAGGATAAAAACCTCAATTTCGACTACTTTTTTGTACGTAAAGTAATGTTTGTGAAGTACTCACAAGGATTCGTGGTAATGCCAGGAGGATTCGGAACTTTAGACGAATTATTTGAAGCGATTACGTTGATTCAAACGAAGAAAATTGGAAAATTCCCGATTATTTTGGTCGGAACCGAATACTGGAGCGGTTTACTCGATTGGATTAAAAACGTGATGATCGACAAACAGAAAAACGCAAGTCCAGAAGACATGAACCTCATCAAACTAGTAGATACCGAAGACGAAGTTGTGGAAGCGTTAGATAATTTCTACAAAAAATACAATTTGAGTCCGAATTTCTAAAATTATAGCAGTTAGCTTTTAGCGGTTAGCTTTTAGCAGTTTTGTTAAATTCACCAACTGCTAAAAGCTAATAGCTGACAGCTAATTAGGCATAAAATGTTCTTCAACTCGTTTCATTTCGCGGTATTTCTTCCTATAGTTTTTGTGTTGTATTGGTTTGTGTTGAACAAGTCAAAGTCGACTCAAAACGCGTTATTGATTGTAGCGAGTTATTATTTTTATTCGTGTTGGGATTGGCGGTTTTTGTTTTTGCTGGTTTTCTCGACACTTTTAGATTATTTTTCGGCCATTCAAATTGAAAAAAGCAGCACTTCTCGAGAGCGGAAAATGTGGCTTTGGCTTTGTATTACCATCAATTTAGGGTTTCTTGGCGTTTTTAAATACTACAATTTTTTTGCAAGTTCGTTTGCCGATTTGGTTCGTTCTTTTGGTTTTGAAGCACATCCGATGTTATTAAAACTGATTTTGCCCGTTGGTATTTCGTTTTACACCTTTCACGGATTGTCGTACATCATTGATATTTATTACAAACGCATTCAATCGGAGCGCAATTTTATCGATTATTCGCTATTTGTGAGTTACTTTCCGCTTTTGGTTGCGGGTCCAATCGAGCGCGCCACTCACCTATTGCCACAACTGAAAATCAAGCGCGAATTCAATTTTGAAAAAGCCAAAGAAGGCCTATATCAAATCGTTTGGGGTTTGGTGAAAAAGATTGTGATTGCCGATTCCTGCGCAGTTTATGCTAATGCAATTTTTGACCATTATGAAACGATGAATTCACTTTCATTGATTTTGGGTGCGATTTATTTCGCCTTTCAGATTTATGGCGACTTTTCGGGTTATTCCGACATTGCTTTGGGAACGTCAAAATTGTTTGGCATCGATTTACTCAAGAACTTCAACTATCCTTATTTTTCGCGTGATATAGCCGAATTTTGGCGCAAATGGCACATTTCATTATCGTCGTGGTTTCGCGATTATTTGTACATTCCGTTGGGTGGAAGTAATGGCAATACTTGGTTTCGTGTGAGAAATACGTTCATCATCTTTTTGGTCAGCGGCTTTTGGCACGGCGCGAATTGGACGTTTATTGCTTGGGGATTGATTAACGCGTTGTATTTTTTACCGTTATTGTTGTTGAAAAGAAATCGTAAAAACGTCGATCAGTTTTATTTGAAGTTCGATATTTCTTCGATGAAAATCATGTTGAATATCGTAATCACATTTACCATCACATGCTTGGCTTGGATATTTTTCAGGTCCAAAACCATACAAGATGCGTATTTCTATATTAGTCGAATGTTGACCAACCTGAACTTTAGTGAGCAATATTTCAAAATTGAACGTTACAATTACGAACTGATTTATTTGCTATTATTTTTCATCGTTGTAGAATGGAACAATCGTACCAAAATTGAACCTATTTCAGGTAATTACAATTATTTGAAATTGAGTTTGTGCATTGCTGCGCTATTGGCATTAGGCGTCTATTCGGATTACAAAGAATTTATCTATTTCCAATTCTAATGAAGCAGTTTTTAGTGCTTATCGGAAAACTAGTTGTGATTTTGATTATCACTGCTATTGCTTTGGATGCTATTTATACTTTGGTGTATCATCGATCAAACTCAAGGAATAAAATTGATTATTTGTACAATTCGAAAGGCTTAAACTATGATGTTGTTTTTTTAGGTTCATCGCGAGTGAACAATCATTTTGTACCTAAAATTTTCAACGATCAAGGTTTAAAAACCTACAATTTTGGACTCACTCGTTCGCGTTTACAAGAATCGGCTTTGATGCTCAAATTGATGGTAGAACGTAATTACAAAATCAAAAACCTCATTTTACAAGTCGATTTAAACATCAATACTAATGATCATTCGGAAGCAATTCGATCGTTGTTTATGCCTTATTTGCATTCCTCAGCAACGATTCGTAATCATTACAAAAACATCGACGAGTACAACCAATTGCTTTACATTCCGTTTTATCGTTACATGCACTACGATGCTCGCATTGGTTTTAGGGAATTTTACCAAAGTGCCATTCGCAAACGAACCAATCAGCTGGATAATGATGGATTTTATCCATTAGTAAAAAACGAGCGACCAATGATTTCTGCTGACTTATCGAAGTATTCACCGAAGAAAAATGCAGCTTATGAAGAAATTAAAGCGATTTGCAAAATGCACAACATCAACCTAATCGCGATGTCAACACCAATGTGTAAAAGCACTATTAATCGTAATTATTTCAAACAATTACAGTCGATTTATCCAGAAATTCATAACTTTGAAGATGCCGTAACCGACGATAAGTACTTTTCAACGTGTGGCCACATGAACAAAGCTGGTGCCGAAGAGTTCTCAAGAATTGTGTATAATGCCTTTTTTAAACCCAAATCAACGCCTTGAAAAAAATTGCTATAGTACTGTTTTTAATCTGCCAATGGACAATCCAAGCACAACATCATTCGAAATTGACTGTGAATGTTGATGCTGAAAATAAAGTCTTGAATGTCTACCAAGAGTTGACATTTTACAACCAAACTTCTGACACCATTCGAAACATTATTCTCAACGATTGGAACAATGCCTATTCGAATAAAAACACACCTTTGGGCAAACGTTTTTCCGACGAATTTGTGCGCAGTTTTCATTTGGCTTCCGAAAAAGAACGCGGTTCCACCAATAACGTCACCATTTTAGATGCCAAAAAATTCATGTTGAATTGGTGCCGATTTGACGAACATCCAGATATAATTGAACTGCATTTGAAAGACAAAATTGCACCAGGCGAAAAGGCAACTTTTACATTAACCTATGTGTTGAAAATTCCGAGCGATCGTTTTACTCGATACGGTTATAATTCGGATAATGAAATGGTTTTGAAGAATTGTTTTTTAACACCAGCTCGTTATGAAAACAGCAAATTTGTACAATACGAAAACCTAAATATTGATGATATTGCCAACGGAAAGACAAACCTTGATATTGAAATCAATATTCCAAAGGGTTTTGAGTTGACTTCGGATTTAGTGTTGCAAAACAAAGTCGATTCGGGTTATGTTTATTCGGGAAAAAACATTTTGCAATACGCTTTCTATTTGGAGAAGAAAACAACGTTTGCGGTTTATAAAAACGATATTATTTCGGTTGCATCCAACTTACAAGATTACAAGCTCAACGACATTAAAAAAGCCATTATCATTGACAAAATCGTGAATTATGTGACCGAGAAATTGGGCAAACCTTCCGTTCAAAACATTACGGTTTCGCAAGTCGATTACGAACAAAATCCGTTTTACGGGTTGAACCAATTGCCTGCTTTTATTAGTCCGTTTCCCGATGATTTTATCTTTGAATTGAAATTTTTGAAAACGTATTTGAACAATTATCTCAAAAACTCATTGTACCTCGATCAACGCAAAGACAATTGGGTTTTTGATGCTATACAGATTTACTACATGATGCAATACATTGACGAAAATTATCCCGAAGCCAAAATGATGGGTAATATTTCAAAATGGAAAATATTGCGTGGTTACAACCTCGTTTCGCTCGATTTTAATGGCCAATACAGTTATTTTTACATGTTGATGGCACGTAAAAACCTTGACCAGCCTTTGGGTGATCCAAAAAACACTTTAATCCGTTTCAACGAAAAAATCGCTTCCAAATACCGAGCTGGATTGAGTTTCAAATATTTGTCTGAATTTATGGGAAGTGACAATTTAGATAAAGCCATCAACGAATTTATTGAACTTGCCAACCAACGACAAACCAACGATTTACAATTACAAGAAATACTCAAAAAGAACACAAACAAAGACATTAATTGGTTTTTTAACATCATAATCGATTCGAGAGAAATCATCGATTATAAGTTTGATGACGTGACCAAAACCAATGATAAAGTTTCGTTCAAACTCAAAAATAGAACTGACACTTTTGTTCCGATTCCGATTTATGGTGTTAAAAAGAAGCAAGTCGTTTTTAAAGAATGGGTAAATGAAGTTAAGGAAGATAGCACTTACACTTTTGACCGAAAAGACGCTGATAAAATCGTAATTAACTACAAAAATGAAGTTCCAGAGTTCAACCAACGCAACAATTGGAAGTCGCTAAAGCCTTTTTCGTTGACCAACAAACCAATTAAATTTATCTTCCTCAAAGACTTAGAAGATCCGTTTTACAATCAAATTATTTACGTTCCCAGTATCGAATACAATTACTATGATGGCTTGATTCCTGGAATGCGATTTTTCAATAAAACGATACTTGATCGACCAATCAATTTCGATATTAATCCGTCGTATTCTACCAAATCTAGGTCGTTTACGGGAAGTTTTGCTTTTGCCGTGAATCAATTTCGACGCAATAGTAATTTGTACAATATTCGTTACGGAATTAGTACTGATTACTTCCATTATGCGCCTGATGCGAGTTACCATCGTGTGAATACTTCCATCAATTTGCGTCTCCGCGAATACGATTACCGTGACAACCACAAGCAGTCGATTAATTTTAGAAACATTTACGTCAACCGCGAAAAAAGTGAGTTAGTCAACTCCGATTATGAAGGAAAATATTCGGTTTTTAATGTGCGCTATGTAGATGTAAAAACCGAAATTACCAAACATTTTGCTTTTGGTGGTGATGTTCAATTAGCGAGTAAATTTGGTAAAATTTCAGGCGAAATAAGTTTCAGACGCCTATTTGACGACAACCGACTTTTTAGTATTCGCGCTTTTGCTGGAAAATTCCTGTACAATAATTCCGATTCCGATTATTTCGATTTTGCACTTGACCGACCTACTGACTATATGTTTGACTACAATTATTTGGGACGTTCTGAAAGTACTGGTTTATTCAGTCAACAATACATTATTGCAGAAGGTGGTTTTAAATCGAAAATTACAAATCCCTTTGCGGGCGATTGGATTGCAACAACCAACATTAGTTACACACTTTGGAATTGGATTGAAGCTTATGGAGATCTTGGTTTTATCAAAGACAAAAGCACTAAAGAACGTTTTGTATACGACTCAGGAATTCGTTTGAACCTAGTAACTGATTACTTTGAATTGTATTTACCAGTTTATTCCAACAATGGCTGGGAAATTTCGCAACCCAATTACTCCGAAAAAATTCGATTTATCGCTACTGTAAGCCTTAATACCGTGACGAGTTTATTCACCAGAAAATGGTTCTAACATCAAAAATAAGTTAATTATTATTGAATTATTATCTGTTTTTGTCTTTCAAAATTTAATATTTCATAATTTAAGCATGTTATATTAATGTTTTTTTGTTGAAAATTGAATTATATTTTTTTCTAAAAAAGTAAAACCGAATAACTTTTTCCTTAAATTTGTTGTTTAAGAAATTCCGATTGTAGTATGATAGAATCAGTAAATAAAGTAGAAATTACCTTTGATGATTTCAAAAAAGAAGTCTTAAATGATTATAAAATAGCCAGTGTTAGTCGTGAATGCAGTTTGCTTGGAAGACGCGAAGTGCTGACTGGTAAAGCCAAATTTGGAATTTTTGGTGACGGAAAAGAAGTTCCTCAACTAGCTTTAGCCAAAGCGTTTAAAAACGGTGATTTCCGTTCGGGTTATTACCGCGACCAGACGTTTATGATGGCGATTGGAGCGATGTCTATTGAACAATTTTTCGCAGGTTTGTACGGTCATACCGACTTGAATTTCGATCCAATGAGTGCTGGTCGTCAAATGGGCGGCCATTTCGCAACGCATTCGCTTGACGAAAACGGAAATTGGAACAATCTTACCCAACAGAAAAATTCGAGTGCCGACATCTCTCCTACTGCAGGTCAAATGCCACGTTTATTAGGTTTGGCTCAAGCATCAAAAATTTACCGAAATGTTTCGGGTATCAACCAAACCAATTTCTCTGAAAACGGAAACGAAATTGCTTGGGGAACCATTGGAAACGCTTCTACTTCTGAAGGATTATTTTTTGAAACGATTAATGCTGCTGGTGTTTTACAAGTGCCAATGGTTATGAGTGTTTGGGATGACGAATACGGAATTTCAGTGCATGCTCGCTATCAAACTACCAAAGAAAATATCTCCGAAATCTTAAAAGGATTTCAACGTGATGAAGAAAATAAAGGTTACGAAATTCTGCGTGTCAAAGGTTGGGATTACCCAGCATTAGTGGAAACCTACCAAAAAGCGGCCGAAATTGCTCGCGAACAACACGTTCCTGTTTTAATTCACGTGCAAGAATTAACGCAACCACAAGGACATTCCACTTCGGGTTCGCACGAACGTTACAAAAATGCAGAACGTTTGGCATGGGAATCTGAATTTGATTGTATTGCTCAAATGCGCCATTGGTTGATTGCTAATAATTTGGCTACTCCAGAAGAATTAGATGAAATTGAAAACGAGTCGAAAAAAGAAGTTCTTGAAGGCAAGAAAAATGCTTGGAACGCTTTTGTTAAACCTTTAAAAGAAGAACAAACAGAACTTGTTGCATTGTTGAAAAACGCTACGGCTTCTAGTGTAAATAAAGTCTTTATTGACAAATACATAGCCGAATTAGAATCGATTAAAGAGCCTATTCGCAAAGATATTATAACTACGGCTCGTAAAGTCTTACGCTTGGTTATAAACGAATCTTGTAAGACACAAATCAGCCAATGGATTACCAATTATACTGCTAGAATTCAACCCAAATTTAGTTCACATCTGTTTTCGCAATCGGATAAAAATGTACTAAACATTAAAGAAGTAACTCCAATTTATAGCGATAATTCAGAAATGGTTGACGCACGTTTGGTATTACGCGATAACTTTGATGCTATTTTCTCAAAATACCCTGAAACATTGATTTTTGGTGAAGATTCTGGGAACATTGGTGATGTGAATCAAGGTTTGGAAGGAATGCAAGAAAAATACGGCGAATTGCGTGTAGCTGATGCCGGAATTCGTGAAGCAACTATCCTTGGTCAAGGAATTGGAATGGCGATGCGTGGTTTACGCCCAATTGCCGAAATTCAATATTTAGATTATCTATTGTATGCTATTCAAATCATGAGCGACGATTTGGCTACCTTACAATACCGCACGCATGGTCGTCAGAAAGCACCATTGATTATCAGAACTCGTGGTCACCGTTTGGAAGGTGTTTGGCACTCTGGTTCTCCAATGGGAATGATTATCAATGCGGTGCGTGGCATTCACGTTTTGGTGCCAAGAAACATGACTAAAGCCGCTGGTTTTTACAACACATTGTTAGCTTCAGACGAGCCTGCGCTAATTGTAGAATGCTTGAATGGTTATCGTTTGAAAGAAAAAATGCCTAGTAATTTAGGTGAATTCAAAACGCCAATTGGTGTTGTAGAAACTATTAAAGACGGAAATGACATCACATTAGTTTCCTATGGATCAACTTTACGCTTGGTAGAACAAGCAGCAAAAGAATTACTTGAAGTTGGAATTGATTGCGAAATCATCGACGTACAATCGCTATTACCTTTTGATATTCATCACGATATCGCGAAAAGCATAGCCAAAACCAATCGATTATTAGTGATTGACGAAGATGTTCCTGGAGGAGCAAGTGCGTTTATTTTACAACAAATTATCGATGACCAAAATGGGTATCAATTTTTAGACAGCAAGCCTGAAACATTGGCATCTCAACCTCATCGACCAGCCTACGGAACCGATGGTGATTATTTTTCAAAACCGTCAGTTGAAGATATTTTTGAAAAAGTGTATACTATAATGACTGAGGTAAATCCATTAAAATATCCTAATTTATATTAATTTTTATTTCTCTTAAAAAAACAAAGTCGAGTAATTCAATTTATTCGGCTTTTTTATTGATTTTAATTGACAAAATCTATTTTTTTTACTAAATTAGCCCATTCATTTATACGCCTATGTCTATTATTATCAGGAAATTATGGCACAGAGACGCTTATTATATAGGCATTTTCTTTAAATACAATACTGAGATAATTTCAATATTGAAAGAAATAGGTGCGAAATTTAGTGTTTCGAATAAATGTTGGTATATTGATTACAATAGTCAATCCTATCAAAAACTTAAAAATCGATTTTCAAATATTATCGTTGAAAATCAAGTTATTTTAGAACCTGTTGAATTGCAAAAGATGGCCGACAAATCATTACGTCGTGACCTTCCATCCATAGCCAAAAGCGATATTCAGTTAGGCACAACTTTGGGCAACCCTGAACATAAAACGGACGAACTACCGTTTGTACCAAAATTGCAACCTCAGTTAGAAAATAATATTGGAAAATATTGGGTTTTCCGATTGGATTACACTAATGAAATCACCAAAAAACTATTTGCTGTTAAAGGTGTTCATTGGAATAGTAATTACAAGTGTTTTATGGCCATGCGAGTTCCAAAAGTAAAAGAACAAGTTGAAGCTATTTTGCAAATACCAAATTTCTTTAGTGATGATTTTATTAGCAAAGACGAAACCTTTCGCGGCTCAAAAATAATGGTGCTTCCTCATAAAGAAGATGTCGCTTGGATGCAAGTTTATGTCCCGAAAGTAGTTGCTGTGCATGAAAAAATAAAACGTTTTTCGATGTCGCGCTACAGCAAAATTAATGACTGCTATTTATTGCCTGCTGCTCCGTTGGTTTTTGAAAATTTACAACTGCATATGGAGTCGTTAGAAGTACTCATTGAGAATCATTTGCCCAAAGATTACTTGCAAAAAAAGTATTTACCTAATCGAAAGCAAATCGAGTTAACTCGAACCAAAAATTCGATTTTGAGTCAGATTCCAGAAGCAGCACAAGTATATATGGTTGAAATGGTAGATACACTTTTAGCTTTGAATTACAGCTCGTCTACTTTGCGAACGTATTGCAGTTCATTTTCTCGTTTTTTGCAACATTTTGAATACAAAAATCCAGAAGAAATTACCAATAAAGAAATAAAGCGTTATTTAGCATCATTAATGGAACGCGGACTTTCTGCCAATACAGGTCACAGCTTAGTAAATGCAATATTGTTTTATTATAGACAAGTTTTGGCTCACAAAGACTTTGAAATTCGGATACTACGTCCAAAAAAAGAGAAAAAATTACCAAGCGTACTTACAATGGAAGAGTGCTTAAGTATTTTTAAAGCAGTTGACAATCCGAAACACAAATTACTATTATTAATTGGTTATGGTGCAGGATTGCGAGTAAGTGAAATCGTGCAACTAAAATGGACTGATATTTTGTTTTCTGAATATAAAATACACATTAAAAACGCCAAAGGAAAGAAAGATAGAATGGTCATGTTGCCTTTTTCGATTGTTCAATCACTTGAGATTTACAGACAATTATACAATGGCAAACATTATGTTTTTGAAGGGCAATTTGCCGGCGAACCCTACAGTACAACCAGTGTTCAACAAGTCATGCGAGATGCATTAAAGAAATCAGGATTAGTAAAAAAAGCCTCAGTTCACACCTTACGCCACAGTTTTGCGACACATTTATTAGAAAACGGAACAGATATTCGTTACATACAGCAATTTTTAGGACATTCCAACATAAAAACTACAACCATTTACACCCATTTAACCAAAACCGCCGTAGACAAAATCCAAAGTCCATTAGACCGATTAGTAGATCTAAACAAAACCAAAAACATTGAAGAATAAAAAAACAAAAAAAAAGTTATATATATTTGGTGATATTTACTAGTTGTGGGCAACCCTATTACGAATCAAGGTTTTAACAACAATTTCGTAATCCCGA